>NZ_JAAALB010000044.1 GCF_009905545.1 Cellulophaga sp. BC115SP
ACTTTTTCCAGTTTTAGATTTTGAAGTTGCCATCATTAGTTGATTTTTGAGGGCAACCTATTTTAGGCAAGGACAAATGCTTACTCACAACTCATAATTCAACACTCTGAACTAAAACAGTGTATTAATTATTTTGGATAGATAATGAATAGTCAAGATATGCTCCAAGAAATTCTTGGAGCATACTTTTTATAAAGGATTATAATGTCATTTTTAGCTGAATGAAATAAGTTATTACCCAAAGTTCCCAATGATTCGGAAAAAGTGTTCTTAAAGTAGTCATCGATTTTTGTAAGTGATTGGATACCGACTGCTTGTTGATATTCATCAAATCAGCAATTTCATCATGACTGAGTCCTTGGTAAAATTTAAGAAAAAGAACTTCTCGTTGGCGTTTGGGCAATAATTCAAGCGCTTTTCTAACACGTTGCTCGTTTTGAGAGTATATTTCAGTCGAAATCCATTGGTCTTCAACATTGGTTTCGTCTGCGATATTGGCCTCCTCAGAGTCTACATCAGCACTAAAATCCTGCCATTTATTTTTACGCATTTGATATAGCAAATTATTTCTAACCGCTCTAATCAAATAAATACTCATCACATTGATAGTCCCAATGGTTGCCCGTTTTTCCCATAACTGAAGAAACAAATCTTGAATAGCATCTTTGATGGCTTCCTTGTCGGCAGTAAAGTTCAAAGCATAATTGAACAATAGACGATAATGTGCCTCGCATAATTTACTGAATGCCGCACGGTCACCTAGCTGAGTTTGTTCCCACAAGGATACATACAACTCGTTATTTTTTGATAGAGAGGCTGACTTTACCATAATTTTGCTTAATTGATTAAGCAAATGTAACAAAAAAAATAAATAATGATATATTTTTACGAAAAAACTTTGCTGATATTTCTAAAAATAAATAGGCATATTACTTTTTTACCAAAAAATGACAACTTGATTAAACGTTTAATGAAAATATATTTAGTCTTTATTAAGCGTAAATTTACCTTTTCTTGTTACTAAAATACGTGTAGGCAAAGTCCACAAAAAAATATTTTAAAAAAAAGAGTATCACAGGAGTATTCTCACATCTTATGATTGAAGAATAGAAAAAGTGCAATAAATCCTATGCAAGATTATAGACAATATAAACCAACAGACTTTATTTCGGATGATTCTTTCCGAGCATGGGTTTTGGAAAATTCGGAAGGAGATACCGCCTTTTGGGAACAATGGATGCTATTAAATCCAGATAAAAGAGCTGATGTTTTGGAAAGCAAAGGCATTTTATTGTCGATTTACAAAGCTTTTGAAAATGTAAATGATACAGAAGTCGCTTTTGAACTAGAAAAACTTAATGAACGATTGGATGAGTCTGAGGCTCAGAATAAGGTTGTTCGTTGGCCGTGGAACAAAATTTTCTATGCTGCTGCTTCTATTTTACTGATTTTAGGACTATTCTGGTTGAATCAGCGTCGTGAAGCCTCTCAGCAAATAGAAAATAATATTGCTTTGGCGCAAGGCTCTGCTTTGAAATGGGTTACGAAGGAAAATACCACCGATAATCAGATGACTGTAAACTTGGAAGATGGAAGTACAATTGTTTTACAAAAAAATAGTAAGATTCTTTATCCAGAAAAGTTTGAAAAAGAACAACGGAAGGTAATATTGATAGGAGAGGCATTCTTTGAAGTCGCCAAAAATCCATCAAGACCATTCTATGTTTTTGCGAATAAATTGGTAACTAAAGTACTGGGTACAAGCTTTTTAATACAAGCCAATGAAGCCGATAAAACGGTAAAAGTAGTGGTTAAAACAGGGAAAGTATCAGTTTTTGAAAATACGGTAAGCAATCTTGGTGAACACACAACCAATAAAAAATTACAAGGATTGGTACTAACACCCAACCAACAAGTGGTGTTTGATGAAACCGATAAGAGAATGATTAGAAGTCTGGTGGATTCTCCTAATTTACTTAAGGTACCAATTCAGAATCAGGTATTTGATTTTAATAATGTACCAATTGCTGAAGTTTTCAAAACCTTGGAAAAAGCTTACGGAATCAATATTGTGTATGATGCAGAGGTCATGAAAAACTGTTATTTGACAGCTTCTTTAGACGATGAACCACTTTTTGAGAAACTTAATTTAATCTGTAAAACAATTGATGCCAAATACGAACAAGTAGATGCGCAAATTGTGATATACTCTAACGGTTGTTATTAAACGTCGAATGCTATCAATTTTTAGTATTAAAAAAGTAAACCTTATTATTATGTAAAAAACTCGGCTATTAGCCACAAAAAAGAAGCGAAGGTGTTCCCGCACCCTCGCTTCAAAACTCCCTATCTTCTTTGGCAATGATGATTCACACTCAAAAAGTGTGCTGGGGGAGTATTTGCCGATTCGAATACGACAAATCAAACAAAAGTATGAAAAACAAAGTACTATTTCAAAAAACAATCCTAAAAGTCATGAGGATAAGTTTCTATCAGGTGCTTATTGCGATGATCTGTACAACCATAGCCGAAGCCAGAGAAGGTGTGGCTCAGAGTGCGTTAAATCAGAGACTGAGTGTTCAAAGCAATAACCAATCGATTGTAAGCATTTTACATAAATTAGAAAAGTTGTCGGATGTACGATTTATGTACAATCCACAAATTTTTGGTGGTGATGCCACCTCAAGCATTTCAGCAAAAAATGAAACACTAGATAATGTTTTGGAGCATTTGCTTAAACCTTTAAGGGTTGATTATGAGATGGTTGGTAATAAAATTATTCTGAAAAAGAATATGATGTTATCGACTATTGCTAACCTCGAAACTCGCATCAATACGACAATCATGCTCGGTGACCAGACCGTAAAAGGGAAGGTTGTAGATGAAAACGGACAGCCTATTCCTGGTGCAAGTGTCATCATTAAAGGGACTACCAAAGGAACTACCTCCGACGAAAAAGGAGAATTTAGTATCATTGCACCAGAAGCAGGAGCACTTATTATTTCGTCGGTAGGTTTCAACAAAAAAGAAATCAATATAGCAAAACGTGTATCTATTAACGTTACTCTAGAGTCAGACGTAAAGTCCCTCAATGAAGTCGTAGTGGTAGGTTACGGTACCGCCAAAAAAGCAACATTAACGGGTTCGGTTGCAACAGTATCTGCTCAAACTTTTAAAGATCGTGGTCCTGTATCTAGCCCCTTGGCAGCTTTACAAGGTCAGGTTGCAGGGGTGACAGTCACTCGTAACTCTGCACAGTCAGGGCGTGAAGGTTGGAATTTCCAAATCCGTGGAGCCGCTTCGGTCAATTCTACCGAACCTTTGGTAATTGTAGACGGCGTGCCAGTGCCGTCGGTAGGTGCGTTGAACTCATTTAACCCTAACGACATCGAAAATATATCATTCCTAAAGGACGGTTCTGCTGCGATTTACGGTTCACGTGCGGCTGGTGGTGTCGTATTGATTACCACCAAGCGTGGCAAATCTGGTAAAGTTGTGATTGATTATAATGGTTCGACTTCCATTAAAAAAGTAGGGTTACTCCCTAAGTTAGTGGATATTAAAGGTTGGGCTCCATTTGTGAAAGAAGCACGCGCCACTGACGGTTTTCCTGCGACAGATATTTGGTATAACTATGGTGCTGTTGCCGAAAAAGCGTTAGCCGCTGGTAAACAATGGTTAACAAAAGCTGAGTATGATGCTATGAGTACCAATGGTGCATCTTTATTTGGTGATGTAAAAGATTTTACGCTTTTCTCGGGTACTGAACAAGATATGCTTTGGGGTTCGGCCACATCTACCGAGCATCAATTGAGTATTTCAGGTTCTACAGAAAAATCAGGTTACCGAATTTCCCTAGGTTATTTGAAAGATGGAAGTTTACTACAAGTAGGAAATAATTTCTCAGACAGATATAACGCACGTCTTACGCATGATTATCAATTTTCTAAAAAGTTAAAGTTAGAAACAAACATTTCTTATGAAATTCAGAATATTGTTCAGCCAACATATTTAGGAGATGTGTTGAACAATGGTAATCAGCCTGGTAAGCCATTAAGTGGTTTGGGCTTGACAGGGAAACCTTATGTTTGGGGTTCGGGTTTGGGAAATGCCTCTGTAAATCAGATTGCACTTCAAGGTGGAGATAATAAGGAATATAACAATCGTTTGAACTCAAATGTGAATTTGACATATACTTTCAATTCAAATCTGAAGGCTGTGGGATATGCAGGTTTTTATCAACTAGATACCGATATTCGTACTTTGGGTAATTCAATCGGATGGTATGATTATACTGGAACTGTTTTGATTTCGAATTTACCTACGAGAAGTTTCTATCAGCGTTCATCTCGTTTAGAAAACAACTACAACTTGAACGGATACTTGGAGTATGAGAAGGAAGTTGCTCAAAACCAGACAATTAAATCCGTGTTAGGTGCTCAGTATGAATTGTACCAACGTAATATATATTTGGCTAAAACTTTTGATGTATTAGCTAACGTGCCTCCGTCACTTTCATTGAGCGTTGGAGATCCGACTTCAAAAACTGTGACAGAAAGTCAAACACATACTGCACTGGCAGGTTATTTTGCTCGTTTTAATTATAATTTCAATGATAAATATTTTGTAGAAGCCAATGCACGTTACGATGGTTCGTCAAAATTTAGAGCGCAAGATCGTTGGAAATTATTCTATGGCGTATCGGGCGGCTGGCGTTTAGGTCAAGAAGAGTTTATTAAAAATTTGAATATTTTTGATGAATTGAAATTAAGGGCTTCTTACGGTGTAATGGGTAATCAGAGTGGTATTAGTAATTATGACTATATCCAATTCCTAAACCTAGCATATTCTACCAGCTCTACAGATGCTAGTTACCCAATTTTAGGAACTAGTCCAGTAGTTCGTGTGTCACCAACAGGTACTTTGGTTGCTTATGACCGTACGTGGGAAAAACTAGAGACAGAGAACATTGGTTTAGATTTTGGTCTTTTAAAAAGACGTTTGTCTGGGTCATTTGATTATTTCTGGAAACGTAATGGTAATATGTTGTTGAGTCGTACTTATTCGGCAGTAATGGGGGCAAGCGCACCGACAGGAAATAACGGCGATTTGAGTGTTTGGGGCTGGGATTTTTCATTGAATTGGAGAGACAAAGTGGGTGAGCTTTCTTATAACTTGGGCTTCAATATTTCGGATAGCCAAAATAAGTTAGTCAATTTTGGAGGACAAAACCTTATTAGCAGTGCCAACCGTGGATTTAATTCGGCTGTAGAGGGGTATCCACTCAACTCTTACTTTGGTTTGGTTTACGATGGTAGAATCCAAACGCAAGAGCAACTTGACAATTATCGTAAATTTATCACAGGCAATAACATTGGTATGCCTTCTGGAGTTGCAACAGCACAAGCCAATAGTCGTTTGGCTTTAGGCGACAATATGTTTAAAGATGTAAACGGTGACGGAAAAATTACTTTCCCTGAGGATGCCGTTTATTTAGGAACAGATAATCCTCGTTATTCTTATTCAGTAAATGGTGGTTTGCAATTCAAAGGATTTGATTTTAGCTTTATTTTACAGGGAGTAGGAAAACGTACTATTATTCGTGATGGTAACTGGCGAATTCCTGCAGCCGTAATTTTCCAAGCCCAAAACGCTGCCTTCTTAGATCAGTGGTGGACGCCAGAAAGAACCAATGCTGCTTTGCCACGTATTTCTTCAACAGGTACAATCAATAATTACAACTATTTCCCATCTGACTGGGTAGCTGAGGATGGTTCATATTTACGTTTGAAAAACTTAGTGATAGGTTATACCATTCCTAAAGCAATTACACAAAAAGCGAAAATAGAGCGATTGAGAGTATATTTCTCTGGAAACGATTTGTATGAATTTTCTAAAATTCGCGATGGTTGGGATCCCGAGGCTCAAAGAACAGTATCTAATGCAGGCGATTCTAACAACCTTAATGTTAGTACAACGAGTCAGCGATTTCCATTCTATCGTTATTTCACATTTGGGGTAAACTTAACTTTCTAGTAAGAGGATTTAGGAAAATATAAATGAATTAAGATTATGAAAATCAATAAGATATATATTAAAGCGGCTTTAGTTGGACTGTTGTTTACCACCGTTAGTTGTAATGACTTGGTTGACCTAAAGCCTATCAATGAAATTTCGGATGCCGATTATTGGAAAACTTCCGATCAGTTCAAGTTAGCTGCCAACGAATTTTATACTTATTTGCGTAGCTTCTCAGATATTCTAAATGATGCACCACATTCTGACCGTCGTGCTGACTTTGTATTTGTCTCTGGTGGCAATGCCTTTAGCAACGGTACCAACACAATTCCGCTGTCGGATGGTAACTGGAATAGTGCCTATTCAAGAATTCGTGCCACTAACTACTTAATCGAAAAAGCAAGTGCGTATGCACAACCTATTGATATTAAACAGTTTGTAGCAGAGGCAAAGTTTTTTAGAGCATATACCTACTTTGACTTGTTGCAGCAATATGGTGAAGTACCGTTGATTACCAAAACATTGACGACCACTTCAAGCGAGTTGAACTCCCCACAAAATACAAGAGAAGAAATTGTGAATTTTATCATCCAAGATATTGAGGCCGCTATTACGGATTTACCATTGGAATCTGCTATTGCTGCCGCTGATAAAGGTAGAGTGAGTAAAGGGGCAGCACAGGCTTTTTTGGGTAGAGTAACGTTGTATGAAGGTACTTGGCAAAAGTTTAGAGGAAATACTGCTCGTGCCAATACTTTGCTTGACAAATCTATCTCGAGCAATGATGAGGTTATGAAAAGTTCTTTATATGAGTTGTTTGCACCAACTGCTTTGGGTGATTCAGCACAGAAGTATATGTTTATATTGGAAAATCAGCAATCAAATCCAGCCAATATTACGAAGGCAGCAAATAAAGAATATATTTTGGCGAACCGATACGATTTTGCTAGTCGCCAAATTAGATTAAATATTACGCATTCGGCACTTAATAACATATATTGGGTCACTCGTAAGTTTGCTACTCAGTATTTGTGTCAGGATGGTTTGCCTATTGATAAATCGCCTCTATTTAGAGGTTTTGCGACTACGACATCAGAATTCCAAAACCGTGATAATCGTATGCGATACAATATGATGGTTGATGGAAATTACTACTGGGATAATGAAAATCCTGGCGCGCGTGTAACTTGGAAAGGTGATGCAGCAGATATTGCTGCATCAAGAGGTAAACATAAATCTAATTCAAATTCAGGTTATGCCAATCAGAAATGGGCGACTGAACGCCGTTTAGATGATAACCAAGAAGGGTATGATTTCCCTGTTATTCGTTATGCAGAGGTATTGTTGAATTATGCTGAGGCAGTTTATGAAAGAAATGGTTCTATTTCAGACGTGGACTTGAATCGTTCATTGAATTTGGTACGTAATCGTGTAAATAAGACCATGCCAAAATTGACCAATGCTTTTGTTTCGGCAAATGGCTTGGATATGCGTACGGAAATTCGCCGTGAAAGAAACATTGAATTGTATTTTGAAGGCTTTAGAAGAGATGATTTGATTCGTTGGAAAACTGCTGAAACAGAGTTACCATCGGATATTCAAGGGATTCAATGGACAGGCACAGCTTATGAAACCTATTGGACGGGTATTAAAAACAACATTGTCAATGGAGTATATCGCATTGAATCGGGAAGAAGATGGCAGGACAGAAATTACTTATTGCCAATTCCATCACAACAGATTCAGTTAAATCCTAATTTGAAACAGAACGCTGGCTGGTAATCCTGAATAATTTTATGACGTATAGGGTACAAAGTAATGCCCTATACGTTATTCCTAGCATACCTAATCACTCCCTAATTTTGCCTTCTTGAAACGCCCTACACTTCTACTTAAAACCTCGAAATTTGATTTTCTAACATTTACTAAACGTTAACATGAAAACTTATTTAACGTGGCAACTACGATTATTGTTTCTAATAATTGTAGGGTTGATGCCGTATGTCCATACTCAAGCACAAACCTTCACACATCCTGGAGTATCTCACAAAAAGTCTGACTTAGACAGGATGAAAGCCATGGTTGCTGCTGGAATCGAACCATGGAAATCCTCCTTTAAATCTCTTTCTCAAAGTCCTTATGCCAGTTATAGCTATGCTGTTCGAGGCAATGGTAGTACGACTTTAGCAACGGTTTCGACCATAACTGGTTTTAATTATGATGACATCAAATACGATGGACTAGCCGCCTACTGTAATGCCTTGATGTGGTATGTAACAGGAGATGAGCGTCATGCCAAAAAAGCAGTGGAGATATTCAATGCTTGGTCCTATCTGCAAAGAATCAAAACGGGTGGTACTAGAAGTTTGGATGCTGGTCGTGTAATATGGAAATTGTTGGAAGGTGCCGAAATTATCAAGCATACCTACACTGGATGGAATGCGACCGACCTTGAAAGATTTAAGTCTATGCTAGTTTACCCAGGTTATTCGTCCACGGTAGAACCAACCGCTCAGATTAATAATGAAGAAGTGACCTTCTATTGGTTTATGTACAATGGCGATGCAGGTCGTCATGGCAATCAAGGAATCTTCGGGATGAGAGGTGTCGCTGCTATGGGTATCTTTTTGGATAATCGGGTGATGTACGAACGCTCTATTCGATACCTAAAAGGGCTTCCTCACCGTGCTGATGACCTTCCTTATCCAGCTGGACCACCAATCAATGGGACAACTCCGACCAGTGCCTCAAATGAATATCAAGAGGTATATGCGTTGAACGGCTTTGATAATTCTGTTCCTGATTATGGGTACAATGAATTAATTCAAAATTATGTTTGGGAAAATGGACAATGTCAAGAAAGTGCCCGAGACCAAACTCACTCTTTGAATGGGGTAGGGAATATCTTGACCATTTGTGAAATGGCTTGGAATCAAGGCGATGATATCTATAGTTTTCTTGATAATCGATTGCTAAAGGGGATGGAGTACAGCTATCGTTACAATGTTTCGCTCAATTATCCTTATCCTGACCAGACAACTCCTTGGGAACCGACAGTTGAATCAGGTGAATTTATTAGACGCCGTGATAGAACTGGTAGATGGCAATCGTTGAGAATGAATCCGCTCAATGAAGGAAAAACCGCAACAACAAGAGCTACTGGGTTTAAATTTGACCGTGCACCGATTACCGAAATGGTATTGGGGCATTATCGAGATAGAATAGGTGTTAACGCCAATAATTACAAATGGACACAACGTGCTTATGATATTTCGACACAAGAGTTAGGTGTTGAAAGCCAAGGTTTTGAGGTCGATTATCCTGGTTGGGGTGGCTTGACTTTTCATAGAACATCTCTTTCTCCTGGCGATGCTTGTGCTTTTGTGAATGGAAAACCTGTTTTTGCAATTCCCAATTTTCCTGCTACAATCGAAGCTGAAAACTTTGACTATATGCCTACCGATGGACAAAACAAAACATTTTACGATTTGAGTAACTCAAATACTGGCGGTCAATTTCGTCCGAACGAAGCGGTTGACATTGAAAGTCGAAGTAATGGAGGATACCACTTGACGTTTTTAGAGGCAGGAGAATGGGTAAACTATACGGTAAATGTGCCAACAGCAGGACGTTTTAAGATCAATATCAATGCTTTGGTTCTTGCAGCAGGAGGGAAAATCAAAATTGAGTTTGATGGAACAGATAAGACGGGCGAATTTGATATACCTGCAAATGGAAATTCTGATTGGCAAACGATTACCATTGCGCCACAAGTGAGTTTACATGCAGGTGTTCAAAGCATGAGAATCAAAATAGTAGGAGTTTCTAATGCCTTCAAGTTGGATAATATCGTGGTGGAATACCTTGGTGCTTTACCAACACAAACGATCTCATTTCCTGCCATTGCTACAAAGTCTTTTGGTGCGGCGAATTTCAATCCTAGTGCCAGTACAAGTTCTGGACTACCTGTAACTTATACAAGTTCAAATACTTCCGTAGCAACAATTGTCAATGGACTTGTGCAAATAGTTGGTGTAGGTTCTTGTCTGATTACAGCCTCTCAACAAGGGAATGATGATTATGCTGCAGCACAAAGCGTAAGTCGCACGCTATTAGTGACGGGTATCGCCGCTGGAGATTATCTGTCCTCGGGTAATATGAATTGGAATGGTGGAACTTGGAATATTTCAGATGGAAACGGCGGAATCGCAAGCTCAACCACAACAGCTCCGACTGCCAATACTAATGTTCATATTCTAGCAGGACATACTGTTACCTTATCTTCCGTAGCAGGTTCTTGCAAAAGTTTGACAGTCAATGCGCAAGCAACACTCACAGAAACAATTGCCCTCACAGTAGCCAATACCTTGATTATGGATGGCACAATGACACATACTGGTGCGATTACAGCAAATGGTGATGTCTTTGTAGGAGGTATTTGGACTGCCTCAAGTAATCTAACGGTGGCGAAGAATTTTTCTATTCAAAGTTCAGGGGTGTATAAATCTTCAACCGCACCAGGTGGGTCAGTTTTTAGTTTGACGGTCAATGGCAATGACGCTGTTGTTCGTGTAGATGGAACTTTAGGAGGAACTACCACAGGCAATAGCACCGTTGGAGAAGGAATCAGACTTTATCTCGGGGGAAGCGGTTCGCCAACGGTAACAGGTACAGGCATAGTGAATATTGCTCGTTTTCAACCAACTGGTAACAATATCCAAAATATCATTTTTGATATAGATATGAATTTCGGTAACAACAGTGTGCAATCCAGTGGGATAAATACCTTATCATTATTGGCAGGAACTTCTAATAAAACGCTGACTATTAATGCAGGAAAAACGGTAAAAATTTCTAATCCCAATGGCTCATTTCATTCCCCAACTAATGCGACAGAGGATAATACAGTAGCCGCCTTGAAATTAGGTGGAACGCAAAATTATGGGAATATGACCTACAATATTTTGGGAACTTTAGATGTAAGCCAAGCACATTTTGTCTTGTATTCCAACACCAGTACATCCAATCCTTCAGCGGTTCAAACAATCGCCGTAAATGTGGGAACTCAAGGAATACTGAAATTGGGCTCTGATGTTAGAATGGCGAAGAATGCTGCCACTCAAAATATTTTTGTAAACGTAGCAGACGGAGGAATCATTGATGCTACTACGGCGCCTTTAAACTTGACCATAGCCCCAATTAGTGCCAATGGTCATACCACAAATGGTTCGGGTCAACTATGGTTTACCATGGCTCCAAACGCAGTCTACAAACAGGCTCTGAGCGCTGGAATGGCAACGCCTCTTTGGGTGGGTGTGTCTAACACAAGTTACAATCCTGTTACAATTACCCCTAACGCTGCAACAGTGGTCGAAACAAGTCTTCAAACAGGCTTTGGCCCAAGTGGGTTGGAGACTCAAACTATCCAGCAAGCCGTTAATCGTACATGGAACTTGAAAACTTCTGATGCGGTAAGTAGTTCATTAAAGTTTGGATTCAACGCTTCTGATTTGAATGTAGGGGCAAGCGCCACTCAAGGAATGAAGCTTATTCGTTATAACTCCTCAACAAATACTTGGGAAAAAGTAGCCAATAGCACGCCACAATTAGGTCAAAATAACAGCTTTACTGTTTCTTATGATAATGTTTCACCACTGTCGAGTTTTGTTCTGAGCAACAGATACTATGTGCCAGTGAATATTACGAATCTTAGTTCTTTTTACTGTAAAAATGCTCCTGCTGTAACACTAACAGGAACCCCTTCGGGTGGAACTTTTACAGTAGATGGTAATCCCGTAAGTGTATTCGATCCTACAAGTTTATCTTCTGGAATGCACACAGTCATTTATGCTTTAGCAGATGGTGAAAACTCAGATACCTTGCAAGTGGAGGTAGGAGTCTCATTGACAGCTCCAAGTATTTCGGGTGCAGGAGTCTATTTTATGCCAAATCCAGTAACTCTAACTGCTTCTGGTTGTTCTGGTATCGTTCGCTGGTCAAATAATACCTCAGGAAATACATTAACCATATCTGGTGTAGGAAGTTATTCGTATACAGCTACTTGTGTTGTGAATGGTTGTGTTTCGCCCTCCAGCGATGTGGCAATCGTGGAAATCAAAAAGCTAGACCAGATGATTACTTTTGAGGAAATAACTAATAAGTACATCGACGAAGCAGACTTTACTCCAGTGGTTTCTTCTAATGCAGGTTTGGCTATTTCATTAGTAAGCTCAGACACAAGTATCGCCAAAATTTCTAATGGACTAATCAAATTAGTGGGCGTTGGGACTGTACAAATTACTGCTTCACAATCAGGAAATGGCAATTATAATCCTGCTGCTAATATCTCTAGGAGCTTTTCTATTTTAAGTTCTGTTAAAATAAAATATCAGAACGGAGATAATAGTACGACCAACAATCAAATTAAACCATTTTTGACCTTAGTAAACGAAAGTAATCATACAATCCCTTACAACGAATTGACGGTGAAGTACTGGTTTACTCCAGAAAATTATACGGGCATCAATACATGGATTGACTATGCAGCACTTGGGAATTCGAATGTCAAAATGAGTTATGCTAATTTGCCTAATCCACGAAATAATGCCTTAGGATATGTAGAATACAGCTTTTTAGCCGCGGCAGGTAATCTGGGAGCAAATGCTAATTCAGGTGTAATTCAATCAAGATTTGCCAATACAGATTGGTCAGATTTGAATGAACAAAACGATTATTCATGGTCAAATACCAATTCCACTTTATTGGTGACTAACATTACGGTGTATAGAAATGGTAAATTGATTTGGGGGCAAGAGCCGTCTTTGGTACCTGTCAACCAGTCGCTGAAAGTGTATGCAAATTCAAAGTCACAACCCAATTCAAACACTATTAGTACCTATTTAACCCTCAATAATGAAGGGAATAGCCCTGTAAACTACAAGGATCTGAAAGTTCGCTATTGGTTTACCAAAGATGGAAGTGCCAACTTAAACACCTTCTTTGACTATGTGCAGATAGGTAATGCTCAGGTTAATGGAACTTTTGGCAGTGTTTCTAACAAACAAGGCGCAGATTCCTATTTTGATCTTGGTTTTAACGCCACAGCTGGCGTCCTTTATCCTTTATCAAATTCGGGAAATATCAATTTTAGAATTGCGAAAACTGATTGGAGTAACTTCAACCAAAATGATGACTATTCATACATGAATGTCAATGGAAATTCTTTGTTGTTAAATACCAAAATTTCAGTGTATTATCAGGGGAATCTAATATTCGGCTCTGAGCCTAATGCCTTGTCCAATAATGCAATAGGGGATAATCTGGCATTGATACAGTACAGTGTATATCCTAATCCTTCTTCTCAAAATAATGTCAAAGTAGCGTTGAAAAATGACATTAAGTTGGAAAATGATGTTCCAATTCGAGTATATAACAGCACTGGGATGCTTATTACTGAGAAGATAGTAGAGGCTGGTGAGACGAGAACAATAGAACTCAATTTACCAGACCAATTGACAACAGGGGTGTATTACATCCAATTAGGAAATATGCCATCTGTTAAGCTAATCCTTCAAAAATAGATCAGGTTTTTACAGATTCGAGAGTCTTTTTGAGGCTCTCGAATTTTATTTTATAGTTTCCAGTGTCTCTCGAAATGCTTGCTTACGAGCTTAACTTTTACCCTGTCAAAACTTTTTTACATATTTTTCTTCATAAAAGGGTATCAAATTCAAAAAGTGGCATCTTTTTATTGTGGACTACTTAGAAATTGCACTAAGAGTATATGATTCATTATAAAATCAATAATTTTTCATAGATTTTTAAGAAAAAGTAGAAATGCAGTCTGTGGAGAGGATGGATGTTTTTTCAAAAACTAGGTTTTTTTATGAGAATAATCGTTTAACTTGTATGCTACTTCCCGAAAAACTTAAAACGATTGTGTTTGTAGATGAAAAAAATGTCTATCAAAGAAGTGGCAAGCGCTCTTCAAATTTCTACTGCTACGGTTTCATATATCCTTAATGGAAAAGCCAAAGAAAAACGTATTAGTCCCGAATTAACAAAAAAAGTAACAGCTTTTATTGAAGAAAATAACTTCAGACCCAACCATTTGGCTAAGAGTCTCCGAACGGGCAAAACGAATGTGATTGGCTTGATTGTTGAAGATATTGCCGACCCATTTTTTGCTAGTGTAGCAGGGCATATCGAAAATGTAGCTTATGAGAATGGCTACAAAATCATTTATAGTAGTACCAAAAACGACCCTAAAAAAGCCAAAGAGCTGATTGATACTTTCAGAGATCGTAATGTAGATGGGTATATCATTACGCCTACAGAAGGTATTGACAATGAAATTAAATATCTGATTGATAGTAAGTTGCCAGTGGTATTGTTTGATAGGAATTGTAATGATTTAGATATTAGTTATGTGGGAATGAACAATTTCGAAAGCTCATATCAAGCAGCGAAATACCTTATTTCACAAGATTATAAAAATATTGCATTTGTAACGCTCGACTCAGTTCAGCCCCAAATGATAGACCGTTTGCTAGGCTATGAAAGAGCGATTTATGAAAACCGTTTGACTTCTTTTGTCAAAAAAGTGGAGTATCGTGCTGCCAAAGAACATTTGATTATGGCGGAAATTGAGAATATGCTAAAAACTGAACCTCAAATAGATGCGATATTTTTTGCTACTAACTATTTAGCTATCACAGGAATAGAGTTGCTAAATCGCATGGGAGTAAAAATAGGAGAGGAGTTAGGCATGATGGTTTTTGATGACAACGATTTGTTCCGTATTCATCAGCCATCTATCTCAGCGATTGCTCAACCGATTCAGGAAATGTCTCAACAACTGATTAATGACTTGTTGGAACACATGCAAGATACCAACGAGTATACCAATAGAACAACCGTTTTGCCTGCACACCTTATTATCAGAGATTCGTCGAGTAAAATGCGCAAAAATGCTTAGATGAACCTATAAGGTGTGGATAGAAAAGTAATAATGCAAAATAAAATTGCATTATTACGCTCTAGGTTAAAAGCATTAAGCAGAAATATATCCTTTATTTCTACAAATAACATGTTTTAACTTTTAGCTTATGGCATAAAGCCCACAGCGCTAATATTTATCCCTTTTTTTAATTGATAGCTTAATCCTTTAAGCTAAGTGAATTGCTATGAAAAAAATATTGACTACTTGTATCGCTATTTGCTTGACTTGGACCGTAAATGCGCAGTTTAATCCTCAAAAAGAAATTGATTATTGTGCGACACAAGCCTTAAAAACTATCAACGCTTTACCCGCCGATGGTCAAGGGAATAATATCCCAAGAAGTATCGAGAAGGATAAAACAGCTTGGCGACTTGTAGATTACAAAGATTGGTGCAGTGGTTTTTGGTCTGGCGCTTTATGGTATTTGTACGAGGGCACCAAGAATCCTCTTTTTAAAGAGCAGGCCGAAAGATTTGATAAACAATTAAAACCTTTATCCCAAGAAAAGGCCTACGATCATGATCTTGGCTTTCAGATTTTTTGTAGTTATGGCAATGGGTATCGCTTAACGGCTAATTCTACCTATAAGAAGGTGATTCTCGCTACTGCCGATACATTGGCAACGCTTTATAATCCCAAAGTAGGGACGATTTTATCATGGCCTCGAGAAGTGAAAAAATTTGGTGCACATAATACCATCATCGACAATATGATTAACCTAGAGTTGTTGTTCTGGGCGGCTAAAAATGGAGAGAATAAAAAGCTCTACAAGATAGCCGAGCAACATGCACTAACTACTATGAAAAATCATTTTCGTGATGATTACACCTCGTATCATGTGGTGCTGTATGATTCGTTGACTGGGAAAAAAATCAAAGGAATGACCCATCAAGGTTATGCGGATCATACCATGTGGGCACGCGGACAATCTTGGGCAATTTATGGTTTTACCATGTGTTACCAATTTACTAAAAACCCTCAATTTTTAGATTTCGCTCAGAAAGTGACCGATGTGTATTTAAAAAATTTACCTGATAATACCTTGATTCCCTACTGGGACTTCAATACGCCAGAAATTCCGAATACGACCAGAGATGCTTCTGCGGCTGCCGTAACTGCATCGGCGTTATTTGATTTAGCCAACTTTGTGAAAAGTCCACAAAAGAAGGCTTTGTATTTAGCCAAGGCTAAAAAAATGGTAGAAAGTTTATCGTCTGCCGAATATCAGAGTAGAAAAGTAAATAATGCATTTCTGCTACATTCCACAGGAAATAGACCAATTAATGGAGAGGTAGATGCTTCTATTATTTATGGAGATTATTATTATATCGAGGCCTTGTTGAAATACAAGAAATTGCTCAAACATCAATAAATCAATGTCACATAACCTCTGAATATACTTACTCATCTCGTCTATTGGGGTTTTAGATTTACACCTATTTGGATTGGATAGTTTTACCGAATAGACGGATGAGTAACAAACAAAAACAATCATTTCTAACATTATGATAAGAACTCTTACCATGACCCTGTGCCTGTTTTTAGGGTATTCTTTTGCCTTCGCACAGAAAGGTCTTATTCCTCAAACCCTTCAAACCGTCAAATCTCCTGACGGAAAATTAGTTTGTCAACTTTATCAAAAATTGGATAAAAAAGGGCATAAAGCAATTTTTTATACCCTTACCTACAATAGTACTCCAATCATCTTGGAGTCAGAGCTAGATATTCAGTTAGACAATCATTTATCTGAATTAGCCATGGCATTGAAGGTAGATAAAACTACCAAATGGTGTGAAGATATGGAGTTTCTCAGAGCGAGTTCATCTGTAGTAGATTCAGTTTGGAAGCCTTTGTATGGTGAACGTTCTGTGATAAAAAATCGCTATTCTGCTGCTACGATCGCTTTTCAAAAAAGTAGCAATCATGATTATAAAATGGATATTCAGGTGAGATTGTACAATGAAGGGCTAGCTCTCCGCTATTTCTTCCCTGAAAATCCGAAAGGCTCTTATTACCAGATTACAGCCGAGAATACAGAGTTTTCGCTTCCTGCTGGAACAACGGCATTCTATACACAATGGGCACAAGGCAAATATCAAGAGCTTCCGTTAAAAGACTGGGTGGATTCGGGAGAAAGACCGATGCCATTGAGACTTGCGAATGGTTTGTGGGCGTGTTTGGCAGAAGCCGAAATGGTGAATTACGCTCGTGGAAAATTCGCTTTATCCAAAACCAAAAAGAATACCATTCAAACGAGCTTGTACGGAGGAGTAGATGCTATTACCTATTTTGGAACGCCTTGGCGAGTAATCATGGTAGCGGAGTCGGAGGGGCAACTCATCGAAAATAATGATATTCTTTTGAACCTAAATCCTGCCAATAAAATTGCCAAAACAGATTGGATTAAGCCAGGGAAAATTATTCGTGAAATGACTTTGACCACACAAGGCGCCAAAGATGCGATTGATTTTGCTGCGAAAAATAACCTCCAATATATTCTGTTTGACTGGAAATGGTATGGGCCAGCCTTGACTTGGGATACTGATGCGGCCAAAGTGGTAGCACCTATTGATATGCCTGCTGTAGTGGAATACGGAAAGCAAAAGGGTGTTGGAATTTGGCTGTATGTAAATCTTCAATCTTTGGTTAAACAAGCAGATGAGATTTTCCCGCTTTATAAAAAATGGGGTATTAAAGGCATTAAGTTTGGGTTTGTACAAGTGGGTTCTCAACATTGGACAACTTGGGTAGAGGAGGCCATAAAAAAATGTGCTGCCAATGATTTAATGGTAAACATACACGACGACTGGCGACCAACTGGTGAGATGCGAACTTATCCGAACCTCATGACGGCCGAGGGTATTAGAGGAAACGAAGAAATGCCGGATGCTTCTCATAATGTAATGCTTCCTTTTACCAGATATATTGGTGGCGCGGCGGATTATACGATTTGCTATTACACCAATCGAATTAAGACTACCCATGCTCATCAGTTAGCTATGGCAGCGGTTTATTACAGTCCAATTCAAACGCTGTTTTGGTACGATAAACCATCACAAAGTAAGGATGAACCTGAATTAGAGTTTTGGCGAAAAATCCCAACTACTTGGGATGAAACAAAAGTAGTAAATGGTAAAATGGGTGAATATATCACGATTGCTCGTAAGTCAGGAAATGATTGGTTTTTAGGATGTATGACTAACAACGCTGCCCGTAAGCTGACGATAGACTTTAGTTTTTTAACTGTAGGTAAAAAGTATAAAGCTCATCTCTATTTTGATGATGCAAACGTAAATACTGCTACCAAAGTAGGGATGAAAACTATTAGCGTGGATTACACAAGCAAACTGGAGGTGGATTTGTTGGCATCGGGTGGATACGCCATTTGGTTTGAAGAGGAAAAATAGTTTAGAGAAACAGGTTAATTATGAAACATATAGGTGTTGATATTGGAGGCTCGCATATTACGGCAGCCCAAGTTGATTTACAAAAAGGAGAGGTCGTTGCTTCTACCTTATCAAGAGCAAAAGTTCATCCACATGGTAGTGCTGAAGAAATTTTGAGTATTTGGGCAGAAACAATCAAGCAGGCATTACAGGGCTCAGAAGATGGTCGAATTGGTATCGCGATGCCAGGTCCATTTGACTACCTCACAGGGATTTGTTTGATGAAAAATGTCAATAAATACGAATCGCTGTATGGACTCAACATCAAACAAGAACTCTCAGATCGATTGGGGATTGATGTGCAAAATATCGTTTTCCGCAATGACTCAGAAGCCTTTTTAGCTGGCGAAATGCGTTTTGGAGCAGGTAAAGGTTTGGAAAAAGGAATAGGTATTACGCTTGGGACAGGGCTAGGTACTTCCATTTATCAAAATGGCGAAGCGCAGGATATGGCTTTAGGTATTAATTATCCTATGCTGGAGGGCGTAGCCGAAGATTATATATCCACTCGTTGGTTTGTGGATACTTATCAGTTAAAAACTCAAAATTCCATTGAAGGTGTCAAACAATTGGTACAATTATATCCTTCTGATGTGATTGCTCGTAAATTATTCGAGGATTTTGGTCAAAATCTATCTTCATTCATTCATGGTTTTATCAAACGATTCGAACCAGAAGTTATCATTATTGGAGGGAATATTGCCCACGCCTCAGAGAAGTTTTTCCCAACCATTATTCAACAATTGGCAGCATACAACCCAACGATTCAACTACATAAAGCTATTTTAAACGAAGAAGCATCACTTTTAGGTGCCATTAGCCATAAATGATTAATGAATTAATCAAACATTATTGCTATCGGTTTCTGTCCTAAAGCACACCAAAATCATGTCCAAAATTAAAGCCTCTTTAACGGAGCGAACGTACTTAGTTACCTTCGCTTTCGTTACCTCATTGTTTATGCTTTGGGGAATTGCACACGCCATGAGCGATGTATTAAACAAACATTTTCAAAATGTACTTCAAGTAAGCAAAGCCCAATCTGGTCTCATTCAATTATCCGTTTTTGGTGCGTATGCCATCATGAGTATTCCTGCTGGACTATTCATGAAGCGATTTGGGTATAAAGCTGGCGTATTGTTTGGCTTAGTCCTGTTTGCTTCGGGCACGTTCTTATTTGTTCCTGCTGCGAATGCCGAATCTTTCGGAATGTTTCGATTGGCCTTATTCATTTTAGGTTGTGGAATGGCGACGCTCGAAACGGTAGCACATCCCTTTGCAGCCGCTCTTGGCTCGCAAGAAACCTCAGACCAACGACTCAATTTCTCCCAATCATTCAATGCTGTCGGAACGATTATTGGTCCTGCTATTGGATCCTATTTTCTATTGAGAGCTAGTGGAAATGAGGGAAATGATTTAGGTTCTGTAAAAAGTCTGTATGTTTCCATAGGAATAGCCATTTCTGTTGTTGCCGTATTATTCTCTTTTATTCAAGTGCCTAATTTAGAGGTTGGTCATCATGGTACTGAGTCAGATACTACGGAGGAAGAGACTCCATTATGGAAACAAAAACATTTTATCTGGGCAGTCGTCGCACAGTTTTTCAATGTTGCAGCCCAAGCAGGAACATGGTCATTCTTTATTAATTATGGACATGACGTCATGGGCTTTTCTGACGAACAAGCTGCTAATTACATGATTGTTTTTATGGCAATGATGGCGCTTGGTCGTTTTGTGGGGACTTTCCTGATGAAATTTATTGCTCCAAACAAGCTCTTAGGAATCTTTGCTACAGGTAGTATCATTGCTTGTCTGGTGGTAGCACAAGCTTGGGGTTGGATTTCTTACAGTGCCTTAATGATGATAAATTTCTTTTTCAGCATCATGTTTCCGACCATCTTTAGTTTAGGATTGAAGAGCCTAGGCAATCATACACAACAAGGCGCGTCCTTTATTTCAATGGGCGTAGTCGGTGGTGCCTTTTTCCCTCTTCTGATGGGATTAGTTGCCAACCAGAATGTCGCTCAGGCATATTATCTACCAATAATCTGCTATCTGGTTATTGCAGTTTTTGCATTTAGGTTATATAAAATAAAAAAATAATACGAATAGGGTATCTTAAGACCTGATTCTTCTCCTTATCTCAGAAACTCAATTCTGAATATATCAAAGTTACTTTTTCTATTTCAGAAAATTGATTTCCCTTAAGCAAGTAAACCTTCATCACTTGTTTAAGGGAAATTCTTGATATATCAATACTCGTCTTAATCTAAAATCAATGGATTCATTCAAAAACCTACTTTTCAAAATAACGCTATTAGGAGGCTTATGCTTTAACGATAAAGCACTTCTGGCACAAAAGCCATTTGTATCAAAAGCGTGGGTGGCCGATAACGGAGATGGTACATACAAAAATCCTGTACTCCATGCCGACTATTCCGATCCTGATGCCATTCGTGTCGGCAATTATTATTACTTGGTT
The DNA here is from genome assembly GCF_009905545.1 of Cellulophaga sp. BC115SP. Lineage (GTDB taxonomy): Bacteria > Bacteroidota > Bacteroidia > Cytophagales > Spirosomataceae > Flectobacillus > Flectobacillus rivi. The sequence goes on from NZ_JAAALB010000044.1 coordinate 20,948, forward strand.
GCTTCCTCCTTCGAAAATATCCCAGGACTACCGATTTTACGTTCCAGCGATTTGGTCAATTGGAAAATTATTGGAAATGCGTTGATAGTTCAAACGCCCAAAGAAGTTTTCGATACTCCACAACATGGAAAAGGGGTTTGGGCACCAGCCATTCGATATAACAAAGGTGAGTTCTTGATTTACTATCCCGATCCTGATTATGGAATTTATGTAATTCGTTCGAAAAATCCAGCAGGACCTTGGTCGACGCCAGTGTTGGTTGAGGCAGGTAAAGGATTGATTGACCCTTGCCCTTTTTGGGATGAGGATGGAAAGGCTTATTTAATTCATGGATTCGCGGGTAGTCGTGCAGGAATTAAGAGTTTTCTTGTCCTAAAATCATTGAGTGCTGATGGCTCGAAAGTACTGGATGCTGGTAAAATTATCATTGATGGACATGAAACAGACCCAACTTTAGAAGGACCTAAAATCTATAAACGAAATGGTTTTTATTACGTGTTTGCTCCTGCAGGTGGCGTGGCTACAGGTTGGCAATTGGTATTTCGTTCCAAAAATATTTATGGACCCTACGAAAGAAAGGTTGTGATGGATCAAGGTAAAACGGCAATCAATGGTCCTCATCAGGGTGCTTGGGTGAGTACACCAACTGGAGAAGATTGGTTTTTACATTTTCAGGATAAAGGCGTATTTGGTCGAGTGGTACATTTGCAACCTATGTCGTTCAACAACGCTTGGCCAGTCATTGGCACAGACCCCGATCATGATGGCAAAGGTGAACCTGTTACCACTTACAAAAAGCCCAAAAGTACCCTTCCAACGGTTATAGAGACTCCACAAGATACCGATGAATTCAATTCGCTCGATTTGGGTTTACAGTGGCAGTGGAATGCCAATCCAAAGGTCACTTGGGCATTTATGTATCCTAGCAAAGGTTCTCTTCGCTTGTTTACTGATAAAATTCCAGCTGGAGAAAACTTGTGGTGGACACCTAATGTACTTCTTCAAAAGTTTCCTGCTCCTGTTTTTACGGTTACCACCAAGTTGCAATTTACCCCATGTGAAAGGTTAATTAATGAAAAAGTAGGCTTGACTATTTTGGGTTTTAGCTATGCCAATATTGCCTTAAAATCGGCAAAAGATGGTGTTTGGCTCACCTACACTACTTGCAAGGATGCTGACAACCACAAGCCAGAAACAGAAACCAAAATCAAATTGGTCGATCCCAAGCAGGCTATTTATTTGAGGCTTGCTATGAAGGATGATGGATTATGCAAGTTTAGCTATAGTCAAGATAATCAGAATTTTACAGAAGTAGGGGAGGCGTTCCAATCAGAAGTTGGACGTTGGATAGGCGCTAAATTTGGGTTGTTCGCAACGCGTGAAGATACCATTAATGATGCAGGATTTGCTGATTTTGATTGGATAAGGGTTGAAAAATAAAACAGTAACTAAACATTTTTCTTGAGTAAAATAGATGAAGCATTATAAAAGATTAGTTTTCCTTTTCTTCCTCAGTACGCTGATGGGAGTGAGTGCTTTGGCACAGAAGCATCAAAAATTGTTTTTTACGCCAGAACGAATTTCGTTCTTAAAAAAACGAATTGAAACTGATGCGGAGGTTCGTAAAAACTGGGAAGAAGCACTGGCAGTCGCTAAGCATCAACTTGAAAAGCCTGACTTGGATAAAATTGATTATTTGAGTCTTGCTTACCTTATGACGGGTGAGCAAGTTTATGCTGACAAAGTAAAAGAACAACTTTTGAAACTTTGTACCAAAAGCACATGGTCGAATCCTGAAATGTTGAAACGCCAACCAGCTTGGTCGTCCGATTTGCGAACAGCAGGTAATTGCTGGATTGTGACAATGGGCTTAGAGGGCGTCTATGACCAGTTGTCGAAGGACGATAGAAAAATTATTGTTTCAGGCTTGATGCGCATGGGTATTCGTCCTGCTTTGGACGAGTGGTTTTTGCCTGAAAAGAGAATCCATACGCTCAACTCTATGGGTCATAACTGGTGGTCATCTTGTGTATATATGGCTGGTGTGGCGTTACTTTCGGTGAAGGATGAAGTTCCAGAATCAGCTCAATGGCTCAAAGATTTGAGTGCTTCTGCCGAAGAATGGTTTGGTTTTACGGGAGATCAATTACAGCATAAAGTCAAAACTTGGGATGCGAAAGGTGGAATGTATGAAAGTGTAAATTACGCTTCTTTCGGCGTTTCAGAGTATCTTTTGTTTCGTTTGGCTTTTCAAAATGTTTTGCCTAAAGTAAAACAACCTGATATTCCTTTGCTCAAAAATATTCCCTCCTTTTTTATGAATGTGGGTTATCCTCGTGATGGAATGATGTACTCGTTGACTTTTGGGGATAGTCATAAAAATATCGTAGGCGAACGACCAGTCAAATTGCTATGGGCATTGGGCTACCAAGATCCCAATGCTTTGTGGTATTTGAATAATATCGAAACGGGACAGCATCGTGAAGGTCTGGCAAAAAATGCGCCGATGGGCTTGATTTTTCATCCTGACTTTTCTAAATCGCCTGAATTACCCAATCTTCCAACTTCGCAATTATATGAAGATATGGATTGGGCAACGCTCAGGGATTCTTGGAAGAAAAATTCGACATTGTTGGCAGTAAAATCTGGTCATACATGGAATCACTCTCATGCCGATGTCAACTCTTTTTTGCTTTTTCACAAAGGCGAATTTGTTATCAAGGATGCAGGGCATAGCTGGTATGCCTCCAAAGAATATCCAGCCTATTTTTTTCAAAGCCCTGCGCACAACGTCTTGACTTTTAATGGAAAATATCAACCAACAGAACAACAATATCATGGAGCACCGCTCCGTGGCGAAATGTCAGAACTGTTAGACGCTGGCGATATTAAATATGTGATGTCGAACGGTACTGGACCTACGTCGTGGATTTACTCTCGAAATTTTCGCCATTTTCTATGGATAGGTAAAGTCATTTTAGTCATTGACGACGTGAAAGCGCATGAAACAGGAAAATTTGAATGGTTATTGCATCCTGCTGGCGAATCTCAAAAAGTGCGTGGAGATATTAGTATCGTCAACAAAAAAGGAGCGGTATTGGTCAGACCACTTTTTCCAGAAACCTTAGTTGAAACAGGTTTTAACCATGATTTTCCTGAAAAAATGACGCTTAATGAAATCCTTGCCCCGAATGAAGAAAATGTAAAGGAGCAAGAAAAGTATTACAGTATTGGTTATCCAGAGCAAGTGCGTCAAACCAAATTTATCACCGCTATTATTCTTAAAGATTCCATCAACGATACCAATATTCCAGTAATTGAAAGAATGACAGGAGAGGATATGATTGGGGTGAAAATCAAGCAAGATGGTAAAGTCACAGATGTGTATTTGAATCTCAAAGCTGATGGTAGGTTGATGCACCTCAATAGTATCAAAACATTTGGAGGATACACAACTGACGCCTACTTAACGGCAATTTCGTATCCTGAAAATGCGCCTAATACCATTTCAAGCTATTTTATTGGATACGGAAGCTTTTTAAGAAAGGATACTATCAGCTTGTTTAGTTCATTATCTAAATTGTCATTAGTGGTCAAAGAAAAGGATGCCAAATATGATATCCAAGTGACTGGACAGCCATTGATTCGTGCAACATTTTCAGCTTCTGAAAAACCCATAAATTTAAGTGTAAATGGGCAAATGCAGAAAGTAGACTTTCAAAAAGGAAATTTTTCTATAAATTTACAGAAATAGAAGTGTTAAAAGTTTCTTTTGATGGTAGGTATTCTGTGAGTATTTCAAAACAAAAGAAACTTTTACCAATATGAAAAACTCCATTTTTTATAAGTTAGTGGACAAAATTAAAATAATTTTACCTCCATTAAGCACTAAGCTGTAAGCTAAAAGTTGAAAAGTATTTCTCATGAAATAATCTAAGCTTTTTTGCCTAACGCCTACGGCTTACAGCCTAAAGCATATTAATGCAGCTTTATTTTGCATTAATACTTAAATTAAGCCTATGAATTAATAAAGATTGATAAACCAAAACTATGAATGTCTAAACTTTAACTATTTTCTATGAAAGTGAATGAAAATATACCTCGTGATGAAGCTCTATTAAGTGAATTATGGTTGCGATTTAAACAGGGAGATGGAGAGGCTTTTGACCAAATTTTTGCTTTACGCTATCGCGAGCTTTTTAATTACGCCACTCGCTTCACCAAAGACCATGAGTTTATTAAAGATTGCTTACAAGATTTGTTTCTCGAAATGTGGTCGCATCGTGAAGGATTAGTTGAAAATCCTTACGTGACGGTCTATTTGATTAAGGCGCTTCGAAATAATTTGTTTCGAAAACTGAAGCTAGAGAAACGACTTGGTGCACCCACAGACCTCAATGACGAACTTTATTTTTTAAGTGATGGTCAATCTATGGAATCAGAATGGATAGCCGCCGAGTTGTTGGATGAAAATGAACAAAGTATTCGCCAGGCAATTTCACAACTTTCGAAGCGACAGCAAGAAGTAATTTTTCTAAAGTACTACAAAGGGCTTTCCAATGAGGAAATAGCCACAATTATGGATATTGAAAGACAAACTGTTGCTAACTTTTTGCATCGTTCGCTCACGAATCTCAAACGCAGTTTGTTAATGGTGGCAGAGTTTTTACTACTTCCATTTATCAAGTTTTTATATCTTGACTTTTAAACAAATCACTCTTTTTTAACCTTACACGCTTGTAGTGTAACCTCCTCCTTATGTCTTTTTGTTGACCGAAGCTTGGCTTTGGTTATTGTCGTTTTAGCGAGTTTCATCAAAGAAAACCTTGATGTTAGACGGAGTAGTGAACGTAAAAAGAACTACTTACGATTCAGTAAGGGTACTTTTTATAGCCTAACGACAGTAAAAGGAGATTAATAATTTATAAGGTCAATTTTTTTACAAAAAAAATCATTACAAAAGGGTATCAATAATTCAATAGCTACTATATCATACAAGAAAGGCTAATAACACAATTTTATCTATGCAGAATTATATAGAATTTACGGTAAAAGATTTCATGTTAGATGATGCCTTTTGTCGATGGGTAATACAGAACTCAGAAACGGATAATCATTTTTGGAACAACTGGTTACTTGAAAATCCACACCAAATCAAAAATGTAGAAACTGCCAAAGAAATTATTAAAAAGATACGTGCCGCCCATGAAGAAATTTCAGAAAGCGATTTGAATGCTGAAATTAGAAGGTTTTCAGATAGCAGAAAACTGTTGTCTGTGACACCTCAAATAGATTCACCAAAAGGACGTTTGATCGATTTTGCCAAATTATGGAAAGTAGCTGCCGTATTTTTAGTAGGAGTTTTTGGAGTAATATATCTGTCAAAGCAAACAGGTATCGATGAGTTTAGTTTTCAGAAAACCGCCTATAAAAAACGAACTGACGACAAGAAAGAGGTATTAGAAGAAGTCATTAACGACTCCGAAAAAACAAAGCTCGTGGATTTACCCGATGGCAGTCAGGTAACCCTATCAAAGCATAGTCGTGTTAGTTATCCGAAGTCTTTTTCGGCTACCCAACGAGAAGTTTATTTGAGTGGAGAGGCTTTTTTTGAAGTATCCAAAAATCCTCATAAGCCTTTTGTGGTTTATGCCAATGAGCTAGCAACAAGGGTTTTAGGGACCAGCTTTACAATTAGTTCTTATGATAAAGAAGAAGAGGTAAAAGTGATCGTAAAAACAGGAAAAGTAGCAGTTTTTCCTTTGAATAACGAAGATGAAGTATTAGAAAAAAAGCCAGAGGTAATGCTTACACCCAATCAGAAGGTGGTTTTCAATCGAGTAGATAACCAAATGAAACGGTCGATTGTCGCAACTCCTGAGCCTCTCAAAAGTATCGTGCCAACTAGTAAATATTTAGTATTCGAAAATACACCTGTTACACAAGTTTTTGAAAAACTGTATGAACTGTATAACATTCCAATGGTGTACGATAATACATTAATGGTCAATTGCCGAATCACGGCAGAACTTGGAAATCAACCATTATTTGAAAAGCTCGATTTGATTTGCAGAGCAATCGATGCCAAATATGAAGTGATAGATGGACAGATCGTGATTCATGGAAAAAAATGTAACTAGCCTTCAAATAGTTCTATACCAGTTTCATTACCCATTTCAACAAAAAAGTCGAAGGTGTAGCAGCACCTTCGACTGAGGTTTCCCTACATGTTGCGCTAACAACTTCCGACCTACGCTAATAGGTTGGGCAGGGATTTTTTTGCTAAAACTTAACAAAAGACAAAACAAGTTATGAAAAAATTTACGAAACAAATTAAGATTTTGTTGAAAATCATGCGCTTTTCTCTTTATCAAGTTCTGTTAATACTCTTTTGTACAACCTTTGCGATTGCACACAAGAATCATGGGCAAGAGTGTTTGAACCAAAAAATTGTTCTTCATTTGGAGAATAAACCTTTGGATATGGCTTTACGTCAAATCAAAAAAAATGCGCCTGTGAGTTTTATCTATAGTCCTCAATTGATTGGTTCTGAACGAAATGTAACAATCGTGGCACAGAATGAATCCATTAAAAATGTGCTGTTTAAACTCCTTGCACCCCTAGGCATCGATTATGAAGTTTCGGGAAACACCATTATATTAAGTAAGGCAAACAAATCGCTCTTTACCTCAATGCTTTCGTTGAGACCTATGTTGATTGATTATATTTATGAAAAATCAGTAACAGGCTTGATCTTGGATGAAAAGAACCAACCAATGCCTGGTGTAAATATCTCGATCAAAGGAACTTCAAAGGGAGTATCTTCAGATGCAGACGGTAAGTTTTCGATACAAGTACCCAATAGCAGCGCTGTGTTGGTGTTTTCGTTTGTGGGCTACAAAACGCAAGAAGTTTCGGTGGGCAGTCGCTCAAAAGTTGAAGTCATAATGCAAGTCAACAACCAAGCGCTAGACGAGGTTGTAGTGGTAGGTTATGGGGAGCAAAAAAAGGAGAGTGTAGTCGGAGCTATTACTACGGTGAAAATGGCTGACATTAAATCTGCCGCTCCACGTTCCTTGAATAACGCTTTGGCTGGTAAAGTAGCAGGGGTAATCGCAGTTCAACGAAGTGGCGAGCCTGGCTATGATGACGCCCAATTTTGGGTACGCGGTATCAGTACTTTTGGCGCTGGTGCTTCGCCACTGGTATTGGTAGATGGGGTAGAAAGACCAATTAATAACATAGAACCAGAAGAAATAGAGTCTTTTTCAGTCTTGAAAGATGCCTCGGCAACGGCAGTTTATGGTATTAGAGGTGCCAATGGCGTTATCTTGGTGACTACTCGTAGGGGAACAAATGACAAGCCTTCCATTAGTTTTAAGTATGAGACAGGCTCAAATTCGCCAACGATGCTACCACAAATGGTGGATGGACCAACTTATTTGAATCTTTATAACGAAGCTCAGTTAGCTTCTAATCCTAATTTTGTCACACCATATACTCCTGAGATTATTGCCAAATACGCTTCTGGTACTGATCCTTATCTTTATCCTAATGTCAACTGGATAGATTTATTGGTGAAAAAAAATACACCTACCAAACGTGCCAATTTGAATATTTCGGGTGGTTCGCCCAATGCTAAATACTTTGTGTCGGCAACCTACTACGATGAGGAGGGAATCTGGAAGGGTGATAATCTTAACCGTTACAATACCAATGCAGGATTGAAACGCTACAACTTCAGAGCAAATACCGATGTGAAGTTAGGTAAAACTACTGAATTAAAATTGGGCTTGGGCGGTATTTTGATTACGGCAAATTACCCAGGTGTTGGTGCGCCAACCATTTGGAGCGATGCTCTCTTTAATACCCCAATAGGTTATGCACCCACTTATCCATACAATAATCCTGCGGGGTTTGTGTATGGCGGTGTCAATGGTATTACGAATCCTTACCAGTCTTTAACAGGAAAGGGTTTTGCCACAGAATGGAGAAATAATATCCAATCAGATTTGACGCTTAATCAAGATCTTTCGAGTATTACTGAAGGTTTGAAGGTTTCAGGAAAGTTTGCATTTGATGGATATAATTACCACTTTATTCAGCGAACTCGTTCTGCGGTAGATACTTACACTGCTCCCACAAGAGATGCCAATGGTAACTTATTACTGACTAAGTTGGTAAATGGTAATGCTGATTTGGGCTTTACAAAATCTTCTGGCGGAAATAGACGTATATACATGCAAGCTAACTTGAATTATGACAGAACCTTTGGCGGACATACAGTAAGTGGATTGATTTTGTACAATCAGCAAGATTATCAAAATGCCGATGCTACCGATGCTATTAGCTCTTTGCCGTTCAGGTTGCAAGGTTTGGTAGGTCGCTTGTCTTATAGCTATCAATCAAGATACTTTCTGGAATTTAACGCAGGGTATAATGGTTCGGAAAACTTTGCCAAAGGACATAGATTTGGGTTTTTCCCTGCTGTAGCAGCTGGTTGGATTGTTTCACAAGAACCTTTTTTCAAAGACAATGACGCTATTCAGTATCTCAAAGTTAGAGGGTCGTACGGACTCAAAGGGAATGACCAAATTGGTGGACGCCGATTTGCTTATCTCACTACAGTAGGCGGTGGAAATGGAGGCTATACTTTTGGACAAGATGTCAATAATGGTTTTGGAGGTAGAGGAGAAGACCAATGGGGGGCAGATTTGACATGGGAACAAGAAACTGAAACTAACGTCGGTCTCGAACTACGATTCCTCAGAGGTTTTTACTTACAAGCAGATGTTTTTAAGAGAATCAGAACGGGCATTTTTATGCAAAGAAATTCATTGCCAGCTATTTTAGGACTTCAAAATAACCCATGGGGAAATATCGGAGAGTTTGAAAATAAAGGAATTGACGCCAATATGGAATACAACAAAAAAATTGGCAAACTCAACCTTGGCTTGAAAGCAAATGTAACTTATGTGAAAAATACACTCCTCAATGACGATGCTCCCGACTATAAATATACTTATCAAAATAGAAGAGGAAAGAGGTATCAACAACCATTTGGTTTGATAGCAGAAGGATTGTTTAAAAGTGAGGACGAAATTACGACTTCTCCTAAGCAAACTTTTGGACCAGTTAGAGTTGGAGATATCAAGTATAAAGATGTCAATGGTGATGGATTGATAGATTCTTATGATGAAGTAGCCATCGGAAATCCTCCAACGCCACAATTGGTTTACGGTTTCGGAACAACACTTGGTTTTAAAGGCTTTGATGTTTCTGCATTTTTTCAAGGTGCAGGTACTATGAGCTTTATGTTGGGTGGGGTAGGTATTTACCCTTTTTCCGAAGGTGGTCTGCGAGGCAATGTTCATGTGAGTGCTTTGAGCCGTTGGACGCCAGAAAATCCAAGCCAAGATGTAGTTTATCCTAGACTATCTTTTGGCACAAACTCTAACAATTTCCGTTCGTCATCATGGTGGTTAAGAGATGCCACATATCTACGCTTAAAGACGGTCGAAATAGGATACACGATTCCGAAAAAACTTACTCAAAAACTAAAAGTGAATACTTTACGCTTTTATGTCGCAGGGTTAAACCTATTGACCTGGAGTGGATTTGATTATTGGGATCCAGAGTTGGGTAACGGTCGCGGAGCTGTGTACCCGATTCAAAAAAATATCAATGTTGGAGTAAATATCAGTTTGTAGGCTATTCCAGACCACAAATGAAAAAAACAATTTGTTCCAAATCTAATGCTAAAACTCATTCATGATAAGGAGTAGGGAGGATTAGAATAATAGTGTGTCTGTGGTGTAATCTAGTCGTAATGTTTTGATTATGAATTACTTCAGAAAATGGATATACTATTAACTAATAACAACTTCTTACTTGGCTAAATTTTATCGAAATATCATTATGAAAAGAATCTCTATATTTCTTCTATTGGTCATAAGCGCATTGAGCATTTCGTGCGATGATTTTTTGGATAAACAACCCGACGATATGCTTACAATCGATGCGGTATTTACCACCCGATTAGAAGTAGAAAAGTACCTTGCCAATGTGTATAGCTATTTGCCCGATCCTGCCGACCCTTATGCAAACTTTACGCCTGTTTCTGATGAGGGAGATTTCGTCTGGACAACTATTGGCGCCAACTCGATTAATACTGGTAACTGGGGACCCACTTCGATTCCCTATGATAGATATGCCCACTATTACAAAGGTATTCGTGCGGCATCGGTATATATCAACTCAGTGGAAAAATGTGCTGAATGTGAAGGCGTAACCGCTGGTATCAATATCCGAACGAAGGCAGAGGCTAGAGCTTTAAGAGCTTATTACTATTTTCTTTTGCTTCGTCAATATGGCCCTATTGTACTTTTACCCAATATTATACCAGTAGACGCCTCGATTTCGGAAACAACCAAACCTCGCAATTCTTATGATGAATGTGTGAAATACATCGCAGATGAACTGGACTTGGCTGCCAAAGATTTACCTACCGTTACACAAAATGTCATAGATTATGGTCGCGTAGACAAGCGAGCTGCAATGGCAATCAAAGCTCGTGTATTACTGTATGCTGCAAGTCCTTTGTTTAATGGAAATAACCAAGATTATGCCAGCTTCAAAAATACGGATGGCAAAGCCTTGATTACTAATACGTACGATGCCAATAAATGGAAATTAGCTGCTGATGCAGCTAAAGCCGTGATAGACTTAATGCCGAATGGGTTATATAAAAAGTTTGATGCTACGGGAGCTTTAGATCCCTTTGCTTCTTATCGTGATGTTTTTATTGATCGCTGGAACGCTGATGTTATTTGGGGACGCCCTAGTTCAGGAACAAATAACTGGACTATTCATGCTGCGCCAAGACAAATGAAAGGTTGGAACGGTTTGGGTGTAACCCAACAAATGATAGATGCCTATCACATGGCCAATGGCAAACGTATTGATGAAGCTGGCTCGGGATATGTAGAAACGGGTTTGTCTACAACAGACACTAAATATACCAAGGCACTGGACTGGAATATGTATCTCAATCGTGAACCAAGATTCTACGTAAGCATACTTTATAACCACGATACATGGGTGTTTACAGGAGCATCTAGTACACCAATACAGTTATACGCAACAGGAGCTTCTGGAAAAAATGGCTCGCATGACCATACTGAGACAGGATATTTGTTGACCAAGTTTGTGAGTCCTAATAGTGATGTGCCCAACAACAGATATACAACCCAATCTTGGATTTATTTTAGATTGGCCGAAATGTACCTGAACTATGCTGAGGCATTAAACGAATACAGTCCAAACAATACAGATATTGCCAAATATGTCAATCTGGTGCGTGAGCGGGCAGGTATTCCAGCTTTGCCAACGGGCTTAACACAAGCAGATATGCGTGAGCGTATTCGTCACGAACGCCGTATCGAACTAGCTTTTGAAGAACATCGCCTATTTGACGTGCGTCGTTGGAAAACCGCCGATAACACTCAAGGTGGACCTATGTATGGGATGAATGTTAGTAAAGGCACAAGTTTTACGGATACCGAATTTTACCAGAGAGCGATATTCGAGACTCGTGTATTTGAGAAAAAACACTATTTCTGGCCAATTCCACAATCGGAAATAGACCGAAATAAGCAAATGGTTCAAAACCCAGGCTGGTAAGAAAAAAGTGAAGCCCTCGTTAGAAATAAATTCAACGAGGGCTTCTCTTTTTTAGCCTTTGTTGGAATTATTTCCAACAAACTTGCGTCAGCCACAAACAAATTTGATATTCCGCCTTTGTTGGAATTTTTTCCAACAAACCTGCTTCAGCTATAAATCAACTTGGTATTGCTTTAGATATTTAGCTATTTGCTAACTGATATTTACGAGGATTAATATATCTTAATGTTGGAATTTTACCGAAGTCAGAATCATTATCAGAGAGTAAAATCAGGTCATAACACATGGCTGTTGAGGCGATAGTTGCATCTGGTAGTTTTACCTTATACATTTTCCTAATCTCAATAGTCTGTTGCACAATTTCCTCCGATATCCAAAATTCTTGGCAAGCATCAATAAAAGTATTAATTGATGCCAAAAGGTTTTGATTTTTTGGTGCGAAACTCAAAAGTTCTATTCTAGTAATTACAGAAATATATGCCTGTCCATTGTCAAGCACATGATCAAGTAACGTATGTCCGTGTTCAAAAAGAGTTTCCTCAAAATATTTAGATACAACATTTGTAGCAATTAAATATCTCTTTCCCATTCGTTTCTGATATTGTCAAAATGCTTGTGAATTTCTTCTTTGTCTTTATCATCAATATTTTTCCAAGTCCCTCGTAAACTTCCTTTTAATGTACGAGCAGGAACTAGGTTACTTTCCACAGTAGTTTGGTCATTGACTACCTCCTCAGTAAACATAACAAAGACCTTTACTTTGTGGGTAAATTTGGGCGTTTCAGTCAATATGATTTGCCCATTATCGTAAACTCCTTCTACGGCTGTAAGCATAATTGTTTCGTTTTAAGGTTACTCAAATATAACAGTTTTTCGCCATTGTTAAAGTTATCCATGACAAACTTGCGTCAGTAACAAATCAACTTGATATTTAACTAGAAAACTCAAAAGAGGGCAGCATTATTTTTGAGAAAGCGCTTTTCTGACATCTAAGGCAAGCTCATGACTAGTAAAAATGGTGAAAATCCTTTTTTGAAACCTGTAACATGGGTTAGGAAAAACCCATAAACACCGTTGGTTTTATCAATCCAAGGATAAGCGCCTGCCCATGAAGGACTGCTAAGAAGTGTGGCTTCTCCTTGAGTATTCACTTCTTCTCGCCATTCACCTAAGCCATAAATATCTGTTTCTTTTCGACCCCTTGCCCGCTCGACAAATTCTCCAACTTGAACTTTTGCATTTTTTATTTGGTCAGATTGCATAAAAGCAATGGTTTTTTCAGATAAAATCCTTTTCCCTTTAAATACCCCTTTGTTGAAAATCATGGATAGAAAATTAGTATAGTCCTGAAGTGTCGAGCGAGCGCTACCGCCCAACATGGGCGCATGTCCTCCCGCTGAATCGACTGGGGTAAAACGAGTACGAGTCATTCCTAAGGGATTTGCTATTTTTTTTTGAAATAATTTTTCCCAACTTTTACCTGTTGCTATTTCTGCCATTCTCCCTGCAACCTGCATTGCCAATCCTCCATACTTGAATTTTGTTCCTGATAAAGTATCGGCAGGTAAAGGAAGAATGTTGTCAACAGAACTCTTTAAATCCTGAGATATATCGACAGGGTTGCCTTGAGGTTGATAATCAGGATAGCCAGCAGTATGTGATAGAAGTTGCGCTAAAGTCGCCTCACCTTTGGTATCCTTAAATTCGGGAAGCCAGTGGTTTACCTTATCTTCCCAATGTAATTTCCCTTCGTCGACCAAAACCGCAATCGTTGCGGCTGCCAACCATTTGCCAGCAGAGGCAATGAATACAACTCTATTTTTGTCATAATTTCCAAAATAGGCTTGGTAAATCTTTTTATTTTTTTGAAAAACAACGATTGAAGCACCATCATAATGACCACTGTCTACCCAAGTTTGAATTTTTTGTTGAATAGGCATAAAGCTCTTGGGTGTTTTCTGAGCAACAGCAGACCAAAAACATCCACACAAGCAAAGAATAATAAGGAGTTGTTTCATAGAGTGTATTATTTTTCGATCCAAAAACTTTGTTCAATAGGCTCGGCAGATTGTACTTTTCCAGCAATGCCATATTGCCAAGCCACAACGGTTACTTTGATAGGCATTTTAGATTTTGGTGGAATTTTAGTAAAAACTAACTGTTGATTCTTGATTAAAGCAGGTCCTTCTTTTACATAAAAAAATACAGGAACTCCCGCATTTGAGCTTGCAGTTAGAGTTACAAAGCGCACTTTCTTTTTAATATTAGGCATAGCTTCAAAAGAAATCTTTTGTGCTATACCTTGTGTATTTTGTAAGGGAAATTTTAGCTCAAATTGCTGTACAGCTGATTTATAATGCTCATCACCTTCGTTATGTGCCAATAGCCAAATCGCATTGCTCCGTTTTTTGTTGTTAAATCCCATGCGGTAAAAACTGATTTGGAAAGTACTATCATCTAGTTTTTTGACAGGACCACAAATACGGTCTATCATAATCGGTGTTTTGGCGTGATTGATGACAACTGTAGTTTTGGTTGTATCACTAAAAAAAGCTTTGAACCTAAAACTAATGCCATCAGACAAAGGCTTGAAAGTTGGTTGATATTGAGCATGATTTTTGGATGGAATAAGTATTTTTTCTTGCTGAATTAAGCCCAAATATTGCATTTTTTTGCTTCGAGCTTTTTCATAAAATGCTTCTGTAGCTTGGGCATGTTCTTTGTCAAAACACCAAGATGCCGTGTATTTATTTCCTGTAAATTGCGAATAGGGACGTGCTTGAGTAATAGGCAAGGAGTCTTTTCTCCAACGGTCAATCAACCAACCATTTTGTGGAATTACAGGACGTAGGGCTTCACCATTTTTTTTAGGAAGTCGATATTTAACAGCTTTTTCAATAAATAATCCCACATAGTTGACCATGGATTCATTATAATCAAAATGCCCATGTCCAGCATCTGCAAAGAAAGTAATAGGCGTTTTCGGATGTTTGGATACATATTGAAAACCTGGTTCGAGCCGTTTTTCCCACCATTCATATTCACCCATAATAAACAGACTTGGTACACCTTCAATCGTTCTATTTCCCCAGTCTGGATTAGCTCTGCCATAGCCAGTTAGGTTGGTTTGAGGGGTATCGCCATGAACAGAAATTATGGCTAAAGTTCTGGTAGGATTCCACGCACCAAAATTCCAAGGATAAGTCGCCATGGCTGAGTGCCCTAAGGGAATAATCGGAGCATTCGATAATTCGGTATATCCCGAAACCTTGGCAAGAGCATCCATCATGGTTTGGAAATGCTTTGGGGCATCTTTATGAAAATCGAAAGGAAATTCTAAAACGGGTGTAATCCAAACTTCGGCAAGACCTAACTCGGTAAGCTTTTTCCTGAAATTTTCGTTTTCTAACATGCCTTCTTCTATCATGTTGTGCATGCCGACCACTACGCCTTTCACTTCCTTACAATTCTCAGGAATCCACAGGAATGCTTGCGGATTGGCATTGGTTTCCTCGCTAATGAGTCCTTCTACGGGAGCTGACCATTGCCAAACTTGTGCGTGTATATGGGTAGAAAAACCGATAAATAGTAGAAAAAAAATGATGAGTATTTTTTTCATAAAAGAATGATAATCTAAAAGTTATTCATGAATTATATCCCAGTACACCACATATCTTTCTCGATGAATATTGTATAGTGGTTGTAAAATAATGCCTTCAGCCTTCGTTTTGAAGGTCAAAGCCGCATTGGGAACCTTCTCTATGGTCGATGTTAAGTTTTGTGGATTTAAGTGTAAACTGGTAATAATATCCGCAGGAACATGGTATTGATATTTGTAATAGTCGTTGTACGCACTCGGATCAGAATAGGGGGCAGGGCTGTTCATTTGGGCAGTACCCATTTTACCAGCTAGTACAATGGGACCGTAGGTAATGGCAACTTTGTTGGCGTTATCGTTGGTGGGTTTTAGGTTAAGTTCCATTGGAAACTCCACTTCGATAATGTCGTTGACTTTCCATTTTTGTGATAAAGAAATGTATCCTCCTGCAAGATTTTGTAGTTTTTGTACCTTTCCATTTAATTTCACTACCACACTTTTAGCCCAAGACGGATAACGAATTTTGATTCCCAAAGGCTGTGTGGGTGCTGCTGTAATCGTAAACTTCGTTTGTCCGTTTTGTGGAAAAATGGTTTCTTGTTTTAGGCTAAAGTTTTGTTCTTTCCAATTTAATTCAGACGCCATAAATAAGTTGACAAGTACCGAATTGGCATCATGATAATAAATACCTTCACCATACTTCGCATGGTTTTCGAAGCCACTTCCCACACAGCACCAAAACGAATTTTCGGGAGTGCTATACACTTTATGCGCTCCTGCCAACATTGGAAGAAAGTAGGCCACCATGCCCGTAGCGGGGTCTTGTTGACCGAGTATATGATTGAATAGCGCCTTTTCGTAGTAATCCGCATATTTAACATCACCCGTATGAGTGTATAAATGCCGCGTCAACTTGAGCATATTGTAGACATTGCAGGTTTCACCAGTGTAGCCTGAAAGGTGTTTGGAAAGTTCGTCGGACTTAAAAAAATGTTCTTTGTCGCTATTACTTCCTGTGGCAAAAGAATGATGATTGATGACTGTATTCCAGAAAAATGCTGCTATGGTATCGGCATCGCCTTTTCCTTCAATTTCATAATTGCGAGTCAGTCCTAATAGTTTAGGAATAAAAGTGTTGGCATGTTTGGGGTCTAGCACATCCTTTCCCTCTTTTAAAGGGTCAATAGTTTCGTTGTGGTAAAAGAACTCTGCTAGCCATTGATATTCTTTTTTCCCCGTAATAGCATACAAATTATAGAAAGACTCGTTAATCCCCCCGAACTCGTTACGAAGCATGATACGTCGTTGTTCAGGCGAAACAGGTTGGAGTTTTTTGTATGCCCACAAGCCCATCTTTTCAGCAATTTCTAGGGCTTGTTTGCTGTCACAATACAAATATTGGTCTATTAGTCCTGCATAGATTTTGTGTAAAGTGTACCAAGGCGCCCACACGCTTTTACCAGCCAAATTTCGATTGATTAATTCTTGAGGAAAAGCACTCAAATAGCCCTCTTGATTCAAGGCAGTTTGTACTTCTGCGAGCCCTTTGACCAAAGAATCGGCTTTAAGTTTGTAATAATCATCACCCGTTTGAGCATACATCAATGCCAAGCCAGACAACAAATGCCCAGTGGTATGACCTCTCAAATCACAATCGAGCGATTCCCATCCACCATATTTCTTCATGGCGAAATATCCGCCTTCATTGGCAGTGTAAACACCTGCATTGTTTCTGAAACTATGAAGTAGTCGTTTGGTATCCAGTTGCTTAATCCATGATTGTTCACGGAGCATATTTTCTTTAAAACGCCCATCTAACAAACGAATTTGAAGTAAATCAAAAGCCTGAATAGTAGAGGATAACTGGTCCTGCAGGACAAATTTGCCATGGTGCTGACCGGGGTAGTGAGATTGAGCCTCAATGGAGTATGAAAAAAGCGAAGCTATTCCAAGAATAAAAAATCCTTTTCTGAACATAGGTACAAGGTTTATTTTCAGAAAAGATGAGTCGACGACCTATTTGATACTCTTTTTTTCTTAAGAATAATCTTTCAAAAGGTTTTTGCTTGAAAATGAGATTAATAATATTTTTTACCAGATAATAAATATTGTGAGCCTAATTTGCTTGTTTACGAGAATATTCCCACTTTCAGGTCGAACAATAACACACAAAATTTATGTCAACTGAATCAAAAATTAAAGCACGCCAAGCCCTCAATATTGCTCCAGACAATAAGATAATTTTTAGTTTTGATGGAGGTGGAATACGAGGCATTTTTACCATTCAGCTCTTAAAAAAAATCGAAGAAATCGTAGGTGCTCCTATCTACGAATGGGTAGATATGGTGGCAGGCACCTCTACAGGAGCGATTATTGCCAGCTTGATTGCAAACAAAAAATCGGCGACAGAGATAGAAACACTGTATGAAGATTTAGCTGCAAATATCTTTAAAGAACGATTGTTGGGTAATCGTTACACAAATCCTCCTCAATTCGATAAAATCAATTATAGAGCGATTTGTAAAGATATTTTTGGTAATAAATCCTTAAAAAACCTAGGCGAATCGTCAGGAATAGACTTGTTTTTTACTGCCAAAGATATGGTGGCAGGCGAAGAAACGTTTTTTACTTTTTTTAACAAAAATGAAAACTCTAAAGCGGTAGATACTTATCAGGATGCTCTGATGCGCGCTGTGGTGGAAGCCACCATGTCGGCACCCACGTATTTCCAGCCCTTTGAGCGCTTTATCGATGGAGGTACAACCGTGTACAATAATCCAGTAATGGCGGCGCTAATGGAGGCATTTCATTACAATGGAAAAGAGAAATATAGTTCTGACAATACGACTGTTTTTAGTTTTGGTACTGCAAGCTTGTTTAGGTTTGTCCCTCTCGAAGAAATCTCCGAGCCCAAAGGACCAGATGTATTATTTTGGCTGGATTATGTAATGGATGAATCAAGCAAAGATGCGAGTGAAATGCAGGTGAATTTTCTGAGAAGTACACTTATGAAAGGACTAGATTTCCGAAGATTGCAACTTTCTTTGGATCGAAAGTCTATTGAGAAACTACCTAATAAATCACTCAAAAAACTAGACAATATCGATGCTAACTCTATACATCAATTGAGTGACCGAGAGCTAGCAAAAATCAATATGGCAGATGTAAAGATGTTGCCATTAATGAAGATATTGGGCGAAGCCGTAGCAGATTTTGTACATGATAAAAATGGTTTTAAGTCAGACCTCAGAGGTGAGAATAAGTTGGTGACTGGTATGGATAGTAATTATCGTGAAAAACTTAAAAAGCATCTTCAAAAGGCAAGTTGGATAGATCATTTACCAACAGCTTAAGAAAACTTAAACAACATTATTAATTATACATACACATTTCTTCAAACGTCTTACCAAATGGATATAGTTGATAAATTACGTATATTGACTTTGGTTGCTATTGTAAGCTCAAAATGGTAATAGATCAACAAATATATATCGGCACATTTAAGCACATTGCGAATAGACTGAATTGGAAACTGTATTTGGAAGAGGAGGATATGTTGAACTATAAAAATCTAACTAAACACCTGTCTGACAATATATTGAAAGAAGTATTTCTTTCAATATATTGCATTAAGCCTAATTTTTATTGAATTTTCGTGCAAAAAAATGCTACTTCAGTTAGCTGTATTTTTTGATACCCATATAAAAACGATACCCAGATAATGAATAATCAGTTGGACAACATAAAAGCTAAGCTTGAAAAACTACGACAATTGGATACGAATTTGGAGCTTTTTGGTTCTGTAAAACATAGGTATATCCTAAATCCAACCGTTCAGATAGACGTGATAAAACAGTTTGAAGTGAAGCATAAGATTACTTTACCGAGTGATTATGTTGCATTTTTGACTACACTCGGAAATGGAGGAGCAGGCCCATTTTATGGACTTGAACCTCTTGAAAATGCTGTTTTGGACGACTTGGACTACAAACATAAGGGCAGTGTATTAAATCCAAGTAAACCATTCCCACACACTGACGCTTGGAATATGGAATTTGAACCTACTGTTAGTGAAGATGAAAATCAGGAGGAAAATGATAGGCAATATGAAGAGTTTACAAATTTGTATTTTGATAGAGAACAAATTAATGGCGTTATTGCGATTTGTAATTATGGTTGCGGAATAAGTTTAAACTTAGTCGTCAATGGAAGAGAATATGGGAATGTTTGGACGGATGACAGAGGAAACGATGGTGGAATATATCCAACAATTCAACTTGGTGAAAAAAACAAAATCAAATTTTTAGATTGGTATGAATTGTGGTTGGATAAGTCAATTGCAGAGATGACTTTAAAATTTAGCACTAAAGAAAATACAACTATTGACCTAAAAAAACCTTGGTGGAAAATCTGGCAGAACTAAAGGAAATATAGTCGCTGACACTGACCTGTGGCTATGACTGTTTCGCAAAAAATTGAACGACAGGGGTTAATATTATCTTTAGAAATGTGAGGCTGTGTTCTCCCTATAACTCAAAGCCTGTCTGTTATAAACCTTTTAATGACAACTCAACCATCGAAACCAAAAGACATATCGAAATTAACGAAGGCTATCAAGGTTTTAACTTGACAGAGTTTGCCATTGAGGTTGAAGAACTATCTAGCAACGACCAAATTGTTGACATCTTTATTCGTTCAAAGCAATTTTCCTTTGATTGTTTGCGTGACTGTGTAAAAGCTGAACCAGAAAAAGGTTATTTGAGACAAGCTTTTGCTATTGACAAAATAAAAATCAATGACTTCGAGAAAACGGACAAACAAGGCGTATTAAAATTTCTTTGTGACTTTATCAACGAACCAGATTGGGGTGATGATAGAAACGCATTTGCGAAACTGCTCGATAGGTATTTTGAAATCCAAAATGATTTTGGAGATAACTATTTTTATATTTTATCAAAGGACTGGTTTGACAAAAACGATGAAAGAGTCCTTGAACCCGAAAGTTGGGTTTATATCTATTACTTTTTGATTATTTCAATAGATAGGAAAGCAAACTCCTTGACATTGATAGAATGGACATACGATTAATTAATTACGAAAAAATGCCATTTCCTGATTATGATCTCAAGCTAGAGGATATTAGTATTTTATCTCGCTGTCATTCTATAAATATTAGCACTGAAATAACACCAATTTAAAATAACCTATAATTATGATAGACAAAGTATTTGCAATTTCTGAAAATAAAATTTCTTCATTTATTATTGATGAAAATTCTCTGAAATTTTCTAGCCAAAACTTCAATACTTTTACCGCATTTCAAGATGCTTGGAATAAAAAACTATCTCTTGCGACAAAGGTCGAGGTGAAGTATGACTCCATAAAATCAATTAAAAAGGAGGAAAATGATGACGATGTGTATATAACATATAAAGCTATCGGCGGAATTTCAGTGGATTGTGTGTTTAGCTTTAAAGACCAAAATGAGGATGAAGTTCTATTCAATTATTTTATTCGAGAACACTTTTATCAAAAGGTGGATGAAGCATTAACTCCATTTAAGGCTATTCAAAATTATTTAATTGGACTTTTCGCAACCGTTGGAGTAACTGTGTTTTCTTATTATGAAGCCATTGGTATAGCAAATGGAACAGTCGAAGAGGCACATAGTCGTAAGACACGTCAGTTTAACAATATTATAGAGCTTCTTGGAGATAAAGGCGTAATTTTAATTGGAACGGGAGTCTCTTTATTCCTACTTTACAAAATTTGGACACGCTATAAAAATCCACCTAACCAAATCAGATTTCTTCCTCCAAATAGATAAATAACAAATAAGAGTAGACTGCATGAACCTCAACTTTGGACTTACAGGATAGTGTAAAAATGATGGACAAACGGTAACAAAATTAATTATTTTTGAGGTAGCAATGGGATACTGAAAAATGCCACTATTAGTTTGTGGCGAGAGGATAACAGCAAGTTGTTTTAAATCTCCACTGTAGCTAATAACAAAATGTTATATCAATTTTAAAAGACCATATAAATGGGAAATTTTTTAGCACTTTCATCAATCATTGGTAAGACAAAAAACGAAGTAATTACCAGCTTGACAAATTATGCCATTTCTGTTAGTGGTGGACTTCAAGAAGAAAGTAACATTGACTCATCTACTGACAACTGTTGCATCATCGACGAAGAAAATGGGAATGTGAGTGTTTTCTATCCAAATGGCTATTTAGAATGGGATGACAGTTCGGCTTATTTGTCAAAAGAATTAAATGCGACAGTATTCTCATTTCATATTCACGATGGAGATTTTTGGATGTATGTTTTGTATAATGATGGACAAATAATTGACCAATTCAATCCCATTCCAGATTATTGGGATGAAACCATTTCGGATGAAGAAATTGAAAGTTGGAAAGGGAATGCCAATATTCTTACTCAATATTTAAAGAATGTAACACCAAGCGACATTGACAAATATTTAGTTAAGTGGGATTTGGAAGAAGAAGAAACAGAAAAAGCATATTCTACGGACGAATATGGACAGGAAGAATGGCAACTAATAGACTTTATGAATAAATTAAGTTTGCCATATCCACTTGATTTCGACGGTAATCCCAAAGGTCTAACTTTTAAGCTTTGGACAAAGCAACTCAAGCTTACAACTGTAAAAAATAAAAGCAATACGACAGCAATCAAGAATGAAAAACCTTGGTGGAAGTTTTGACAGTTTTTCGTCGAGGAGGACAAAAAACGGCTAGTAATATAGCTACTCACTAAAAAGACAAAACGGGAATTAAAATTGAAAGAATTACAAAACATTTTGCCAATTGAACTTGAAGAAGCATTTTCATCTGCGGAATTTGAGAATGATGGTGGGTTAGAAATATGCTCTATTGAATACTTAGAAAATGAACTTCTTTTTAATTTTTCATTTTATTTAGACGAACTTGAAGAACGGCAAAGGCAGTATTGGCAACTTAAAGTAAACGGCTACATAGAAAGTAAAATTGATAATTTCGGCAACTTTATGACTTTTTATTCAGAGCATAATTTACTTGTAGAATTTCAAGATGTAGAAACTGAATTATACTTTAAAAGGAAAGGAGATCATCCTGAATTGTTACTAACAAGTATTTTCGAATTACATACAATTGTTTTCGACAACTTAATTCCAATTGAAAAATTTATTCAAGGAAGACAACTATTTCAGCTATGTAAATCAGAAACAGGACTTTTCGCAAAAGGACCAAAAAGTATTCTAAGCTTTTATTTTGACATGTTACAAAAAGCAGGAAAAGAACCTTACTATTTTGGTGAGCGAAAACCTCAATTTTGGAACGGACAAAAATGGACAGAATACAATAGTGATTTAAAATTAGTTTTAAGTGGCGGAACCTACATAATTGGAGAAGAATTTAATTTCATGAAACTGAATAGATAAAAATGTCTACCAAGACAAGGTTTGGCAGTATGGTGGCTTTCGTTTGAGCTGGATTTTTTCAAATTTCATCAAAATGCAAAGCCCCAATCATTAGCTGTACTACCAATATAACATTGAAGATAATGCCTCCATTTTATGACATATATGGAATTTCCAAAAGTAGAGACAAAGAAACGATAGAGCTTTTCTTGAACTTTTATTGTCAGCGAGAATTAATTGAGAATTTCGAAGGAAAAGGTGTTGAGGTAGCAATCTATTCCAATGAAAAATATGGAGTGAAGGAAACCTATATACCAGTGAATACGCTGAGTGAGGTAATTGACTATGGATTAAGTCACCCAAATCTTTGGTTTGCGTTTTACATTGGAACAAAATCTAATTATAAAAAGGATATTGATGGAGTTATCTTGAAATTCACTTTTGATGATAAAATCATTTTCGGTATATCTATCGAAGAAAATAGTCTCACAGATGAAGGACAATTAATTAATAATTACGATAATGCCCTTGAAATTCAGAAGGAGATTCAAGAACTTACCAACTCTACAAAGACATGTATCCTGCTTGAATATGCTCCTGCTGATGATGATGAGGAGTTTGATAGTGATATTAAACATTGGCAAATTATGAACGAATCGAAACGATAGCCATAAGTACATTATGAAAAAATACATTCATTTCTACACTTTACTTTTATGGACACTTTCATTTTTCAAAGGGTTTTCGACTTCACAATTACCAGACCTACTGATTTATAAAGGAGATACTATTCCAATTTATGCAAATCCTCTCGAACAACTTTATGAGAAAAGTAGCTCACGCCCCAACTTTTTTGGAAGTAAGCATGAGTGTACTTCAACTAGCTGCTGGCGAGGTTATTATGCTGAATGGGAGATTATTAACAACCAAATTTATTTAACAGGCATTTTTAGTTGTTGCGATGAGCATCGTGAAACTAAGGCAGACTTAAAAGCTTTGTTTGGCGAGAAGTGTATTAACGGAAAAGTCAAGGCAGTTTGGGTAACTGACACTTTTATTTCGCCACAAGGAAAACTGTTACATTACGTCCACATGGGTTATGATTCTATATACGAAAAGGAATTAGAATTTCAGTTTAAAGAAGGGAAACTTTTGGGTATAAAATCTTATGATAATTCAAAATCTCGAACTTCTATTTACAAAGTAGACCACAAGAAATTATTGAAGTTCATTGACAGACAAATAAATTGGAGCATTTTACCAAAGAATAAAGGGAAAATAAGAGTATTTGTGCAGTTTTCGGCAAATATCTATGGATTGATAGATCGTGCTGAGGTGATTCGTGGTTATAACAAAGACTTCGATAAAGAAGCAATTAGAATTGTCAAGTCAATTCCCCAGTGGGATATTTTATATAGTCATGGTAAATTCATTCGTATGAATTATATAATGCCAGTTACATTTAACTGTGAAAATAGACATAACAAGTACCATTAATCAAATTAGGTAAAACTAAAAACATGGAAGGATAATCAAACGATGGTCAAAGGCTATCCCGTTTACATAGTTAACCCCACATATAAAACAATTAGGGTGGAGGAACAAGATGGAAGGTTAATGATTATACAAGAAGCAAAAGATAAGAATGGCAATTGGAGACCCATTGAATATTGGCAGTTTAGTAGTTGTGGAAATAGTTATGGAGGCGTCGCATTAAAACCTAATTCCTATATTTTTACAAAAATAGTAGCGTATAGAGGAGAATTTGAAACAACCTTACGCTTAAAAATGCTCAATGATACCCTTGTATATTACTCTGAACCGTTTAAAGGAAGTATCAATTTAACCCAGCTGGACACAGCCTTAATTAAACAAAATGTTAGTCCGCAAAACTTTTTCAATAAAGAGAAATAGAAAAAAAAACATTTGCCACACATGGTCTTACGTGGTTAAATCAAGTACAGAGCCTCTGTCAAAATTTGATTAATATTAAAATAAACCATTTAACTAATGAAACTATTTGATAAAATATTCAATTCCAACAAGACAACACAAACAGTTGACTTGACAACCATCACAAGGACAGAAGTTCTGGAAGGGTTTTCTATCCCAGGAATGATACACAATATTCATTATCACTTTACTGACTTGCAGGTGTATAGTGACGGACTTATTAATTGTTGGGGAATGGTTGACCTATCTATGTTCCAAGACAAGTTAAATAAAGGCTGGGTTGTTCCCTCGATTCCAGACGGAGAAGCAATTTCTATTTATAATTTAGGTAACTGGAATATTGAGCAAGGAGAATGGCAACATACCAAAGAAACACTGTATGATTATGTTTACTCACTTGTAAAACAACTTAATCCGACACTCGAAAATTTACACAATTATAACGGTAGTGATTCAAAAAAGGTAGGCAATGTAAATGTTGCAAAGCATTCTACCTCGACAGCCCTACCTTATCATTATGATGACCCAAACTCATTTTTTCGAAAAAGAATTAATGGAGAAAAATTTCATTTCTTTTATCGAAATGATGATAACAAAACATATTTAGCAGAATTATCTATTTATAAAAGTGGATACATAGAGATTACAAATTTACCTAAGAAGAAAATACACAAACTAGTGGACTTAGATGCCTTAGCTCAGAATGGTACGCTAACAACAGATCTTAAAATCGGAGAAACGGTTTTAATTGTGAATTTAGGGTCATTTAAAGTCGTTTCGGGGAGCGGAATTGATATTAAATTCAAACTGAACGAGCTAGTTGATAAGTTCAACGAACTAAACGGTAGCGAAAATAGTATTGCCAAATGTGCGAGAATATTTGAGGTGTACAAACAAAACCCGACCAAAAAATTACGAGACGATTTAAAAGCGGCGTATGAAGCAGTTCCAGAACATCGAAGAATTTTCGTTGGGACAATGGATACAAAAGACTACGAAGTTCGTCAGGTAATTTATGGCGACATTGTGAAAAAAGAATGGGAGGAGGATTATGGGTATGAGTATCCGTATGACGATATGCCCAAACCAATAGATGAATAGGAATAAGACCGCAAATAAGTTTTAATTATTTTACAAACTCTGTCGCTAGTGCTGGCTTCCAAGCCAGTACTCACTCAATCTAAGGATTCCGATCCTATTGGCAAGGATAATGGTTCCCTAGTCACAATTGAAGATTTTGCACAGGATGGAAATCAATTTTTATTTTTATATATTTGAATTGTACTTTAGCTACACCGCTAAATCTCGTCTATTGCAAACAAAAAAATGATACTATGCACTTACAAGAGACTCTACAAAATCACAGAAATTCACTTCAAGAGAGACCAAACTACGCTCGGGATATGGCATTAAAAAATATCTTGATAATGAAACCCTTATAAGCCCGTATGGCAACTGACGGTGTTTAAAATTGGGACACATCAAACTTTATTGCATTTCATAATTTTTAACTTCATATACAAAATAGTGGAGTATTTGAATGATTCGATAAGGTATTATGCCAATAATGAACTTTGGCATTCTCAATATCAAATCGCTATACTCACTCACCCTTTAACTACAATTCTATGAAAACTTTAGCCATTACAATAGTGACAATATTTATTTCACTGACTTCATCATTAGGGCAAACCTCAAAGGACAGTTTGTTAGTCTTTATCGGAGAAAAAATTGAAGTGAAATACACACCTGAAAAGTCTTTGTCAGATACAGTAATTATGGGCAAAGATACTGTGATAACCGTAGGTATAAGTCTTGACAACAGATATAGAGCAAAATACAAAATATTACAAGTAATCAATGGTTCTTTCAGACAAGACACTATTACATTTTTTGCTTATGACCATTATGGCGAACCTGCATTTTCCAAGTTCAAGACAGTTCTTCTTTTTGTTTCTCCTCACAAAGGCGAGCTATATCACGAGAAATACCAATATTTTGATTTGTATTTGACCGCTGACAACAAATGGGCAAGTCCTTATTCAGGTAGATACCAAAATGATTATTTCAAAGATAAGGTTAGTGTAAGACCAGAGAAAATTTCGTTTAAAGAAGAAGTTTCGTCTCCAATTAGTCATTTATCAGAAGACCAACGAAAAACTTTGTTTCCTAAACCATATTTTGACATTAAGAATGGTAATGCAATCGCTATTTATGGCAATTATGTGGATGATTTAGTTAAACTCAAAAAACAGACAAATTGAAAGTGAAATGATATTATTGGAAGTCGTGGTTATCTGAGCGTTTAACCTTGCTGTAGCGAGTTGTTGAGGCAGTTTTATATACACCTATAACAAACAGCTTAGGGATAGCTTCGATAATATACGTATATTGACTTTGGTTAATAAAATGCTTGGCGTGATTCAAACCTTCGCATTGGTTGGATAGACGTAATAAAATTCAATTATTATTGCAGTTATAAACTTGTTATAGCCAATTGTAAAACGATACACACGACATCAAAATGAGTATGAGTATAGTAAAAAGACAACATTACGTATGGAGACATTATCTAAGACCTTGGGCGGACAACGATAATATTTGGACACATTTCACGCAGTTAAATAAAATTGAAAGGACGAGTTTAATGGACGTTGCTCAAGAAAGATATTTCTATAAGCTTGTTGACTTTACAGATGCAGAAGAAACTTTTCTAAAAAACTACATTGACAAATTCAGTCCAACAGTTGTAAAACCGCTCAATTTTGACTTTCTAAATTTATTCACCAGCACAAGTAAGTTAAAAGAGCAATTATATAAGACCGTAAATCCTGCGGTTGACAAAGAAAAGTATACCGAAGAAATCAGAAAACTGGAAATCAATCTGATGGAAATCGGACACGGGAAAATGGAAAATTTAGGACAGAAACTTATCGCATACAGAAGTTTGGAAGACTTAAAAACAATCGAGCAAGACGACTACTTATTTGATGCAATAATGTTTTTGTGCTTTCAGTATTTCAGAACTAAAAGTATGAGAACTTCAGCTTTACAATCTTTTGTCGGTGGACCTTATGAAGAGTTGGCGAAAAAATCTTGGAATATTTTGAGTTATGTTACAGCAACGACTTTTGCAAAGAAAATTTCACTTGACCGAAAAATCAAATTCATATTTCACGAGAATAACACAACTGAACATTTCATCACTTGCGACCAACCTATTTTCAATATCTTCAACGACAAAGTTGATGAAAATGGCGAAGTAAAAGATTTAGAATTGTATTATCCTATTTCTCCAAAACACGCATTGACAATACATTTTCGTGACGACCAAGCCGATAAATATGTAGGTAATAGTGCAGACAAAGAACTTATAAATTTATTTAATAAAAAGGTTATCGAAAATTCTGACTTCTATGTTTTTGCCGACACAAAAGAACAATTGGAAAGGCTGAAATAAGAACAACTGGCAATTGGCAAAAGTGGCGGTTCAGTGCTCCTCAGGCACACTTGTGGTTAAACAAACATTTGTTCTCCGCATCAACATTTGTGGTAGAAATCGCCACCTTCGCCAAGCCGCAAACCTTTGTGCGTAATTTTAGGAAAGACTATATATAAATCAAATGACTGACAATAAATACAGATTTTCAATTCAGACATCAAACAACGGAAATGTAAATATTCCGTTGACTGAAGGAAACGCACTTTTTGTTTTAGGTGCCAATGGAGTAGGTAAATCGACTTTGATGCACAATCTATTTACTCAAAACAGTAATCATGCTAAACGTATACTTGCTCATAGACAAACATGGTTTACTGATAATGCAATGAATATGACAGCTTCGCAAAAAAAAGATTATGAGAACGCAATAAATTCAACGAACTCACAAATTTTTTCAAGGTGGAAGGATGATTATTCGCAACAAAGAACATCACTTTCAATTTTTAATTTAATTAATTCAGAAAATATCAGAGCAAGAAAGATTGCATCAGCCGTTGATGGGAATAATATTGAGCTTGCCCAAGAACATTCTCGAAATCAAGCACCTATTCAAGCTATTAATGAACTTTTAGCCGTTTCAAATATTCCAATTGCAATAATTCTTGGAAAGGATGAACAATTATTTGCTTCAAAAAATGGTTGTGAGCCTTATAGTGTTGCCGAACTGTCTGATGGTGAGAGAAATGCTTTATTAATTGGAGCTGACGTTCTAACTACAGAACCAAATTCGTTGATAATTCTAGATGAGCCAGAGAGGCATCTTCACCGTTCGATAATTTCACCATTATTAACTACACTGTTTCGAAAAAGGAATGATTGTGTATTTGTCATTTCTACTCATGATATCCATTTACCAATTGACCACCCTGAGGCTAGTATTCTTTTAGTTAGAGGTTGTCAATGGCAAGGAAAGAATATTCAAAATTGGGATGCAGACTTAATTTCAGCCGACACTTCAATTCCTGAAACAGTTAAACGTGACATTCTAGGTTCAAAAAGAGAATTACTTTTTGTAGAGGGACAATCCACGAGCTTAGATAGGCAGATATACCAACTTATTTATCCTAATGTATCAGTTATTCCACAAGGTAACTGCGGCCAAGTTGAAAGGGCAGTTGATGGCATAAAAGGAACAGAAAGTATTCATTGGATTGGTGCTTATGGTTTGATTGATAGTGACGATAGAACAGACGAACAACTACAAGGACTATTGACGAAAGGAATAGCAGCTGTTCCATTTTATTCTGTTGAAGCATTATATTACCATTTAAATATTGTTGAAAAAATCGCATTAAAAGTTTCTGTGTTGACCGGACAGGAAGCAAGCATATTATTTCAGAATGCAACAGCAAACATTATACAAGATATAATGCAGCATAAAGAAAGACTTTGCTCAAAACTTTGTGAAAAAAGACTTCGCAATGAGGTCATGTCGTCCCTGCCAAAACATAGCGATATTCAAGCACGAAAAAATTACAATTTGACATTTGATTTAAACCAAGTTCTACAAAATGAAGAAAATCATTTTGACAGGCTTGTTGCAGAAAGCAACTTAATGGGTCTATTGACAAGATACCCAATAAGAGAAACACAAGTTCTAAACAGAATTGTTTCGGGTCTTGGCCTGACAAGAGAGCAATACGAAAATGCTGTTAGAAAACTAATTATTGACGAACCAGACATAAGAGATTTTTACAGAACACTTTTGCAACCATTGACAAACTTAATTGGATGAAAAACTACGCCCAACAAGGGTAGCTGTTGCACAACTCATTTTCTCTAAAAATTCTCTTACAGAATATCCTTCCAGACCTCTTTTAAAGTAATTTA
>NZ_JAAALB010000045.1 GCF_009905545.1 Cellulophaga sp. BC115SP
TTCAATGGCGAAAAGCGTGAATTCCGTCCAAAATTTGAAGATAAAGGTCGTGGCTTTGAAAAGCGTGACTTCAACCGCGAAGACTCTCGTCCACGTCGTGAAGGAGGATTCGATGGCGAGAAACGTGAATTCCGTCCAAGATTTGAAGATAAAGGTCGTGGCTTTGAAAAACGTGACTTCAACCGTGAAGACTCACGTCCACGTCGTGAAGGAGGATTCGATGGCGAGAAACGTGAATTTCGTCCAAGATTTGAAGATAAAGGTCGTGGCTTTGAAAAACGTGACTTCAACCGCGAAGACTCACGTGGCCCACGTCGTGAAGGAGGATTTGATGGTGAGAAACGTGAATTCCGTCCAAGATTTGACAAAGATGCTCCACGTAACGAGCGCAGAGAAGAAGGTTCGGAAAGAAAACCAAGAACGGAGAGATCTGAAAAAACTTATGGTTCGGCAAAAGCAAACTTTGGAGGAAAAAAAAACCTCTTCAAAGCACACCGCCCACAAGAAGAATCAGATAAATGGACGCCAACCTACCGTTTAGATAAATACAAAGAAACAGCACCAAAGAAAGTTCAAAAGCAAATTGAGAAAAGTGAAAGCTCTTCATCTTTAGTTCGTTTGAACCGTTACATTGCTAACGCAGGTGTATGCTCAAGACGTGAAGCTGATGATTTGATCAAAGCTGGCGAAATCAAAATCAACGGAAAGGTTGTAACAGAAATGGGTTATCAGGTAAAACACGGTGATATTGTAAAATATGGTAACCGTAAGTTGAGCCGTGAGAAAATGGTATATCTGTTGTTGAATAAACCGAAAGACTTTATCACAACTACCGAAGACCCAAATGAACGTAAAACAGTGATGGATTTGGTATCTAATGCTTGCCAAGAGCGTATTTACCCAGTAGGTCGTTTGGATAGAAACACTACAGGTTTGTTGTTGTTGACAAACGATGGTGAATTGGCTGACAAATTGACTCACCCATCAAATGAAATTACAAAAGTGTATCAAGTTGAGTTGGATAAGCCACTTACTACCGAACATTTTGATGCGATTTTGAAAGGTGTTACTTTGGAAGATGGTGAAATCAAAGCTGATGAATTAGCAATTGTAACACCAGATAACATGGTAGTAGGTATTCAAATTCACTCAGGTCGTAACCGTATTGTAAGAAGAATTTTCGAATCATTGGGCTATGAAGTATTGAAACTTGACCGTACCACCTTTGCAACCTTAAGCAAAAAAGACTTGCCAAGAGGTACTTGGAGATTCTTGACAGAACAGGAAGTAATCAAGTTGAAATATTTTGTGTAGTTTCGTTTGAGATTATATCTATTGAAAAGGCGGTATCGATTTACTTCGATACCGCCTTTTTACTTTTGTAATACCTTAAAGGCATATTTATCACAAAGAAAAAGCCCCTGATAAAATCAGAGGCTCTTATATAATTTTGAAAGTGAAATCTTGTACCGTATAAGCCGACAAAACTTGAAATTACAAGTTCATTAATGATTCGCGACGACGCATCTTTCCTGCTGGAATACCAAACATCATCTTGAAACGACGACAGAAGTAAGCAGTATCTTTATAACCTACCTCAGCGCCAATAGCACGAATCGACTTTTTAGAGGTACGCAACAAACCTACAGCGGCTTCCATACGTTGGTATTCGATATAATCTTGAGGGTTGATACCCGTCAACATTTTGAAATACTGTCCTACGTAATCCTCTGATACGTTCGCTACGTTTGCCAATACTTTGTTTGACAAGTCGCCACCGATATTGTCTTTGATATAAGCAAAGATGTCTATCAAACGTGGATCTTTGAAGTAAGTACTGTTAGTGGCTAATTGCTCAACAAACAAACGGTTTTTGATGATATAACGAATAATCTCGATAACGATTTCTTCTGTCTTTATCTTGATTACACGTCCTTTACCCAATACATCACACATATCTTCTTTCAAGATTTCGTTGATCATGTGAGCCAACTTATCGTCTCTCTTGATCAAGAAAGGAGGAATGTCTAATGAAGTAAAGAAGTTTACCGAATCAAATACTTTTGCTTCGAAAGCTACTAAGCCAAAAGAGTTTTCAACTTGACCAATTCTAGCTGGTTCAAGATTTGGCTCAAAGTACAACTCACGATGAGTCATGAACTCTTCGTTAGATACAATCTTAGGTTTGTCTGCGTTACCATAAGTTAATGATAGCATCTTTCCACCTGGGATAAAGAGCATATCGCCAACCTCTGCATGAACAGCTTCTTCACCAAATGATACCTCACCGTTGTACAAAATCAAGAGTGTGTTTTCTACGTCGTAAAAGTTCTTGATTCTGATTGGTTGTAATATTCTAATGTTACGAGACTTGATGAACTTAACACCAAGGGACTCTATGATTTTATTATAATCTTCCATTTCTGCGGCTTATTTTCTATAAATTGAAAACAATGATAGATAAATTTAGGACAAAACTAATAAATCGCATTAAAATTCCAAAATATAAATAAAAAAAGTATCAGGATTTTTTTTGCGTAAATTTCTCATACTGGGCTGATTATTATTGTAATATCCTAAGAAGAGGCTTTTTTAAGGGGGAAATTGACTGTGTTAAATATTTGAATATTTCATAGTTTTTGTGTTTTTTCAAGATAATCGGCAAGAAAAGTAAAGATTTTGAGCCAAAAAATACCAAAAAGAGGTGTATTTACGCTAAAAGCAATTTGAGGCATGAGATTAATGTAATCTTTATAAAAAAAGTACAAAAAAAGCCGCTGGGTTCTGACGAAGTGACCCAACGGCTTTAAAATTTGACTCAAAATTTTTTTTAACAACTTTAATAAACCTGTAATATGTTACTTTAATAATTCTCTGGCAATCACAATTTTCTGAATTTCGGAAGTACCTTCATAAATCTGTGTGATTTTGGCATCACGCATGAGTCGCTCAACATGAAACTCCTTCACAAATCCGTAACCTCCATGTATCTGTACCGCCTCTACGGTCGTGTCCATTGCTACTTGTGAAGCAAACAGTTTGGCCATCGCCGCCGACTTAACATAGTCTTGGTGATTGTCTTTCTCCAAAGCTGCTCTTAAACATAAAAATCTTGCGGCGTCGATTTGGGTTGCCATTTCAGCAAGCTTAAATTGAATAGCTTGGTGCTCGGCAATAGGTTTACCAAATGTTTTACGCTCCTTAGAATATTGTAAAGCCAATTCATACGCTCCCGAAGCTATCCCTAATGCTTGCGCTGCAATACCAATACGACCTCCATTGAGCGTAGACATCGCAAACTTAAATCCAAAGCCATCGGGTCCAATGCGGTTTTCTTTAGGAACCTTTACATCGGTAAACATTAACGAGTGTGTGTCTGACCCACGGATTCCCAATTTGTTTTCTTTCTTTCCAATCTGAAAACCTTCCATTCCTCTTTCCACAATGAGGCAGTTGATACCTCTATGTCCTTTTTCGGGATGCGTTTGTGCTATGACCAGATAGGTATTGGCACGACCGCCATTAGTAATCCAGTTTTTTGTACCGTTGAGCAAATAATAATCGCCCATGTCTTCGGCAGTAGTATGCTGGGAGGTTGCATCCGAACCAGCTTCGGGTTCGGATAGGGCAAAAGCTCCAATATGCTGTCCTGAGGCAAGTGGAACCAAATATTTTTGTTTTTGTTCTTCTGTGCCAAAAGCTTCCAGCCCATAGCAAACTAGGGAATTATTGACCGATACCATTACCGAGGCGGAAGCATCAATTTTGGATAATTCTTCCATTGCCAGCACGTACGAAACCGTATCCATACCACCACCGCCATACTCTGGCGAAACCATCATTCCGAGGAAACCCATTTCGCCCATTTTTCTGACCAATTCCTCTGGAAAAAACTCCTTTTCATCACGTTCAATTACACCAGATAGGAGCTCTGTTTGAGCAAAGTCTCTAGCGGCTTGTTGTACGGCTAAATGTTCTTCTGTAAACTGAAAATTTAGTCCATTTAATGCTGTTGTCATAGTTTAAAATAAAGTTTAATTGATGATCAATTGATTGAACGGTAATACAATCAAGACTCAACCTATCGTTTGTTATTATAGCTTGAGAATCTGTTACATAAGTGTGTAGCTATTGATAGGTATTTGGTATTTTAAATACCTTATATATAATGATTCAAATATAGTAAAAGGTATGCGTGCATACTATTTTTTCGAAAAAAAAATTTCCGATAGATTTTTTTGAAAGAGAAGGGTAAAATCTCCAACTTTCTCTCTAATTTTGCACTTTTACAAGAAAATGGTCGTATAAGAGAGTTTGTGATAGTCTAAACTTTTCGATAACTTGCAGAAAAACGAGTAGTTATTGAGGATTTTGTGGCGATATGACATTCTGGTATTGATAACAAATCCAAGTACGTTATCAATACAGGCAAGAAAATCGAGCTATAAGACACTAGGAAAGGAGCGAGGGAGTAATTACTCGATACAGCGACATTGCGTGAGTGAATTTGTAATAGAGACAAATCGGGTGTATTATACCAAGCTATAAACCTAAGTGTATTACCACTAATTGATTTTAAAAGTATAGTAGAGTTTAAAGATTTTAAAACAAGCCAAGAAGAACTAATAAAATGGGATTATTTAGTTTCCTTACATCCGACATTGCTATTGACTTGGGTACGGCTAATACCCTTATCATTCATAAAGATAAAATTGTGGTTGACGAGCCTTCAATCATCGCTTTAGACAAAGCTACCAACAAAGTATTAGCGATTGGTAACAAAGCGATGCAGATGCACGAAAAAACCAATGAAAATATTAAAACAATTCGTCCTTTGAAGGATGGTGTAATTGCAGACTTTACGGCTGCCGAATTGATGATTCGTGGTATGATCAAGATGATTGATACTGGTAGTCGTTTTTTCACACCTTCTCATCGTATGGTTGTTTGTATTCCATCGGGTATTACCGAGGTAGAAAAACGTGCTGTAAAAGACTCTTGTGAGCATGCAGGTGCTAAAGAGGTGTATATGGTACATGAGCCTATCGCAGCGGCAATCGGTATCGGTATTGATATTGAGCAGCCAAACGGTTCAATGATTGTTGATATCGGTGGTGGTACTACTGAAATTGCAGTTATTGCTCTTTCGGGTATCGTTTGTGAGGCTTCTGTTCGTATTGCGGGCGACGTATTTACACGTGATATTGTAGATTACATGCGTCGTGAGCACAACTTATTGATTGGTGAGCGTTCAGCTGAGTTAATCAAAATTGAAGTTGGTTCGGCATTGCCAGAATTAGAAAACCCTCCAGCAGATTACGAAATCCGCGGTCGTGACTTGATGACAGGTATTCCAAAAGAAATTAAAGTAACGTATTCTGAGATTGCTTATTCTTTGGATAAATCTATTTCCAAAATTGAAGAAGCAGTAATGAAAGCCCTAGAAGTATCTCCTCCTGAGCTTTCGGCAGATATTTACCATAACGGTATTCATTTGACAGGTGGTGGTGCCTTGTTGCATGGTTTGGACAAACGTATTGCTAATAAGACTAAGCTTCCTATTCATATTGCAGATGACCCATTAAGAGCGGTTGTAAGAGGTACAGGCGAAGTGCTGAAACACCTCGACCACTACAAGCCGATTCTAATTTCGTAATAATAACGATTTAGGATAAAGTGAATGGGAAATAGCTTAGCTCAATTTCTCATTCACTTTTTTGTTATGATTCAAGCGTTAGGCTATAAGCCCTAGACAAGAAGTATTTTTATACTTTTCACTTATGGCATAAAGTTTAGTGTCAACTGTAGGTAAAATCAATTTAACTTTTCCTACTAAATTGAGTAATAGTGCAAAATTAAGTTTGATGAGTTGAAGAGGTAAAATATTGGTAATCTATATTTTATGCTCATAGTTCAGCAGTCATACTTATTCCCTCTTGTTATTTGAAAAGTACATTCAGTTGTAGCATGCCTAGCGCTTAGAGCCTACGGTCTAAAGCTTCAATTTTTCAATTTGTCAAAAACCTTACTCTTCAAAAAGAAATGTATAGACTATTTCAGTTCATTTCAAAGCAACGAGCTTTCATTGTGTTCGTACTTTTGGAAGTACTGAGTTTGTGGATGTTTTATTCATATAATAATTACCCCAACGCTGTTTTTTTCAATACAACTAATTACTACGCAGCCAAAGCTCTCGAAACATCCAATTCTATTGCCGTGTATTATAACCTTCGCAATGTCAATCAGGATTTGGCGACGGAAAACAAGCAATTGCGTGAAATGGTGTTGAAGTTACAAGCTCAACAGTTGGTACAGCCTAAGGTAAATTATAAAGCAGACTCTATCGTTGCCGCTCGTTTTCAGCCAATCGTTGCTAAGGTAACGGAGTTGACAACCAATCAGTTCAATAATTATATCACCATCGATAAAGGTACTGCCGATGGCTTGGCACCTGGTATGGGGGTAATTTCTTCAACGGGTGTAGTTGGTAAAATCAAATCCTGTTCTGAGCACATGTCACGCGTAATTTCGGTATTACACTCCGAATATACGATGTCTGCCAAGATTAGACGAAATAACGAAATTGGTTCGGTAAAGTGGGATGGAAAAAATCCTGAGCTTTTGGAAATGACAGATGTTTCTCGCTACAAATCAGTTAAACAACGAGATACCATCGTGACTTCCGATTACAATTACGTATTCCCAGCAGATATTGCGATTGGGTATGTAACAAAAGTTGGTGTAAAGAAAGATATGACTTTTCATGATATTCAGTTGAAAGTGGCAACTAATTTCAACACACTCTCGTATGTTTACGTAATCAAAAACAGATTAGAGAAAGAAGTGAAGCAATTAGAGGAAACGCCTGAGAATAAAACTCCTCAGACTTCAAAAGCGCCACAAACAACTAAACCATAAGTAGAAAAGGAGCCATCCACTCTAATCGAAAATTAAGAACCAAGTAAATGACTCTTCGAAATATAATCCCAGAAGTTTTAACTTTTATATTCTACTTGTTGTTACAAGTGTTTTTTGTGCGACAGCTTGTTTTCTTTGATTACGCATTTTGCTTTTCTTACGTAGCAGCTGTTTTATTGTTACCATTTGAAACAAGTCGTTTGCAATTGGTGCTTTTAGGTTTTGTAGCAGGTTTATTTGTAGATATATTTTATAATACCGCAGGAGCCAATGCGGCAGCAACCACTTTGATTGCGTACTTGCGTCCGTCAATTATTACGTTGCTAACGCCACAAAGGGGATATGACGAGCGTCAAGTACTCACTTTGCGTTCGATGGGCTTTGGTTGGTTTATTTCTTACTTAGGTATTCTTACACTGATTCACCACTTTGTTTTGTTCATGTTAGAGGCATCTGATTGGGGCTTGTTCTTTCAGGTGATACTCAAAGTCTTAGCTAGTATTATTTTCACTAACACTGTTATTATTATTCTGCAATTTTTCAGAAAAGAATAAAGGAATATCTTGAAAAACAGTTGTTTGTTTGGATTTCGCGAGTCGTCGGTAGAGCTTAACACTTTCAATATTACTCCTGCTGTATTGATTGGAGAGCTTTACAATGAAGAATGTCTAGTATGCCTTTTTGTCATAAAATTGACAAAAATCATTCTTGGCAGATTGTTTGTACATAATAGTATTCAAGCGTTTGAGAATTTAGAGACAGAGTCAACGAGATAGTGATAGTAGTAGAGCTGTACTCTGTCGAACGATTGGATAATGTGTTTTTAAAAAAGAGACTCATCATCAGCTATGTCAGAGCAAGAAGAAATCCCAACTCTCCAAACCTATTCGGAAACCGAAAAACATAGAGTTTTCGAAAAGGAGTTTATGCCCCATATAGATTCTATGTACAACTTTGCGTTTCGCCTTACCAACGATGAGGACGATGCCAATGATCTTGTGCAAGATACCTACTTAAAAGCCTTTCGCTTTATCAATTCTTTTGAAGAAGGAACTAATGCCAAAGCTTGGTTGTTCAGAATCCTGAAGAATAGCTTTATCAACGATTTCAGAAAGAAATCGAAAGAACCTTCAAAAGTAGATTACCAAGATGTAGAAACAACCTACAACTCGGAGGAAGATGCTGAAACTACTCAAACGGTAGATTTACGTGCCGAAACTGTCCAAGATTTGATTGGAGACGAAATAGCCAATGCGCTCAACTCACTTCCTGTAGATTTTAGAACAGTGATTATCCTCTGCGACATCGAAGGATTTACGTATGAAGAGATGGCCAAAATCCTAGATATTCCTATTGGTACAGTACGCTCACGCTTACACCGTGCTCGTATGCTCCTCAAAGAGAAACTGAAAAGTTATGCCAAAAATTTAGGATATGATGTCAATGCTGACACTTTGGCAGAAAATTAGCTATCCGATAGGTGACATAAATCAGAAATTAAAAACTTTTTTACAAAACTGGAATTTTTTTTTTGGTCACTCTGTTCAATAACTACTTGATTTATATCAAAATACAAAAAGTTTATCGTTTGCTTTGACAAATAGATTCATTAGAAAATAACCAAGTTAACTGCTTAATTCTATAAAGACATGATTTCCGAGGCTGAGAAGGTGCAAGGGACTCCCCAACAAAAGAAGACTCATTGCGAACATGAGGGCGAATGTATGAAACTTGTTCAACTCATTGTAGATGGACAGGCGACTGAGGAGCAAATAGCTCAATTTAAAAGTAACATGGATAAGTGTTTGCCATGCGAAAAGGGCTATGAATTAGAAAAATGTATAAAAGACGCAATGCAACTAAGATTGGAAAAGAAATGTGTCCCGTCTTCTTTACTTGATTGTATCAAGAAAAAAATAAGCGGCTTGTAAAATAACAAACGCCAAGAAGAACTTTTGAAAGGTTATTAAGTTGTCCTTGTATTGGATACGACTTAATAACCTTTTGCTTTTGAGGCACTCGGCTCGCTTTGTCATATCAATAAATAATGAGTATTTTTGAAAAATAATTGGTGTGTGAAATACAACTTTTCTCTTTAGTAAGAGTATGTTTGAAAATTTTATTTGGCTTTTATCGGAAAAACAAAATTTCCCTTCGCCACACCTTACTTTTCTTGTCTTGACACAAGAAAAGTAACAAAAGAAAGTCAAGAAATCCTAAACTCGCCTGCGGCTCAAACAACAGGATTTCATAAAAATAAATACAATTTTTTTATTTTTAATGACTTATAAAATTTAATCATACTCTAAGAAGCGTTTTATAAAATCACAATACCAATCTTTTATTCCCTAAAATTTTTAAGCATTGGAAAACGGCAAACTTATTATTTTTTCGGCTCCATCTGGTTCAGGTAAAACTACTATCGTAAAGCACCTTTTGGCTACTAACTCTAATTTGGGTTTTTCTATTTCGGCATGTACGCGCGACAAACGTGGTCGTAACGAAGAAAACGGCAAGGATTATTACTTTATGACGCCAGACGAATTCAAACAAAAAATTGTACAACAAGAATTCGTGGAATGGGAAGAGGTATATCCAGGCGCTTATTATGGTACACTCAAATCAGAAATCGAAAGATTGTGGTCAGAAGGCAAGCATGTAATTTTTGATGTAGATGTACGTGGTGGCGTTAAATTGAAAGAGTATTACAAGGAGCGTGCATTATCAATTTTTGTAAAAGTACCTAGCGTAGAAGAACTAGAAAAAAGACTTCGTGAGCGCGGTACTGATTCGGAAGACTCTATCTCGAAAAGAGTTTTTAAAATGAACTTCGAAATGTCTTTCCAAGACCAATTTGACGTAGTATTGTTGAACGACAATTTGGATGAAGCCGTAGCAAAAGCACAAAAGCTTTTCGACGATTTTACAAAATAATTATAACTTACAAAAGGGTTGTTGGTAGGTCAAAAATTTGATTTACTAACAACCCTTTTGTTTTGATATCTATTCGCAATGAAAATAGGCTTGTTTTTTGGCTCATTCAATCCCATTCACGTAGGGCACTTGATTGTTGCCAATGTGATGGCAACAACTACCGATCTCGACCAAGTATGGTTTATCGTTTCGCCACAAAATCCTTTCAAGAAAAATAAATCGCTTTTACATGAGTTCGACCGTTTGGATATGGTCGAAAAAGCTATTCAGGATAATCCTCTTTTTCGTGTTTCGAATATTGAATTTTCGATGCCAAAACCTTCCTATACCATCGATACCCTAATTCGTTTGCAGGAGAAACATCCTAATTATGAGTTTAAATTAATTATTGGAGGTGATAATTTGGCACAGTTTCCTAACTGGAAAAACGCAGATAAGATTTTAGAATATTTTGGTCTATATGTTTATCCACGACCAAACTCCGAGCCAAGTGAATTAGAAAAACATCCTAATGTACAATTGGTAAAAGCTCCCTCATTGGATATTTCGGCAACATTTATTCGAGATTGTATCAAAAACGGTCAACCAATAAGATACATGGTACCCGAAGAAGTAGAAGAGTATATCCAGAGAAAGAAGTTTTATCTATAAATATCACAACGATGAAAATAGCAATTTTAGGATGCGGATGGTTGGGTTTTCCACTAGGAAAGAATCTGGTAGCCAAGGGGCATCAGGTCATAGGTTCGGTAACTTCCGAAGCCAAAACTATCCTATTGTCTGAGGCAGGAATCAGCCCTGTGGTATTACAACTCAATCCAGAGGCTGATGAACAGGCACTAACAACATTACTACAAGCAGAGGTGCTAGTAATCGCTATTCCTCCAAGAGCAGGTAAATATGGTGACTCTTTTCACGTAGAACAAATTGAAGGGATATTGCCCACGCTTCAGAAGTCAACAATTCAAAAAGTAGTTTATATTTCATCGACCTCCGTATATCCTGATTTGGGACAAGTTGCCACAGAAGATAACGAAGTAATCTCCACTCATAGTTTGATTCAGGTCGAAAACCTCTTGAAAAATGCTTTGGGAGATAATGTAACCATTTTACGTTGTGGAGGCTTGATGGGAGCAGAGCGTATTCCTGCGAAATATTTTGCTGGAAAAACAATCAATACAGGTGCTATTCCCGTCAATTATGTGCATCAAGAAGATGCGGTTGGTGTGGTGACTACCATTCTTGAAAAGGGAATATTTGGAGAAACCTTCAATGTTGTATCTCCAGAGCATCCTGTTAGAAAAGAAGTGTATTTGAAAAACTGTGCCGAGCTAGGTTTCACAGAACCTATTTTTATAGAGCCCGAAACAACGATTCCTTATAAAGTGATAGATGCTACAAAGTTGCTCAACAAGACTGGATACGAGTTTCGTTATGCCAATCCTGTGGATTATAAGTATCGAGACGTTGTTTGTTAATGGGATTTGCGTAAAATAAGTCTATTTACGAAACAGCGATGAAAAGTAGAGAATGAAGCAAAGGATTGGTAAATTAGGGTAGAAAGTATTTATATAAAATTTCACCTTAATTTAAAATTCATGAAACTACACATTGGTATCTCTCTCTTCATTTGTTGTTGGCTCTTAGGTAATCAAGCGTATGGGCAAAGTATCTCAATTAGTATCAGCAAAGGCAATCCTGAATTATCCTCTGGTATTGCCAATGGTAGTGGTTTTTTACAATTCAAAAACTACAACTTATTTGAAGTCTATCGTATGCTGTTGGCAGAGCAGAAAATTTCATTGGAAAAGCCTACAGATGTAATCGTAAAGACCGAAAATGTCAATGTAATCTTGCGCACCGATTCGCTATTATTTGAAGATGGAAAAATTATGCTGATGGATTCCCTATTAAAAAAATATAACCAAAAAGTACGATATAAAAATAAGGTAGAAGATAGATGGGTACTTTCGGTAGATGATGCAAAGAAGTTAGCAACATTTGTGACCCAAAATCTGATACCTGGGATGGTTCAGAGTAAGTCGTTCAATGGTTCGGAATTATCGGTAGTCAATATGAGTATTCCTGAAATAATAGCTGCTATCGAAGATTTGATTAAAACTCCTATTGAAAATCATATTTATGATCAGATAGACCAAAAATATAGTATGGATATTAAATTGAATCCAATTGCGTCTCTCACACAACAATTCAAACTCAAAGGTCTTAGATATATTCAGCAACCTACCGAAATTCGAATAGCTGTGATAGAATAATTTGGGTTTTGAGATAAACTACTCATCCTAAATTTGGTGATTTGTGATTGAGTGTATGAGTGATTATTACTTGTAAAGATGCAATGCTTTGAGTCTCTAATATTAGAATATAGATTTTTAATATAATCACTCATTCACAAATCACTAAATTAAAGCCCAACTCTAATCTGATCCACCAGATACGCATATTTCCTTGCTACAGGCACTTGTCCGTTTTGATTCAATAAATGTAAACGGTAGCCTTGCGCATTTCCTGATATTTTTTCTACCTGAGAAAGATTGACAATGAATGAGCGATGACATCTGAGGATATTGGTGTTTTCGGGGATTTGCCCTTCCAATCTTGTAAGACTACTACGAAGTATGGTTTTGCACAAAGTTTCATTTTCTAGAAAATACACTGTGCAATAGTTATCACTCGATTCGATATAAAGAAGATGAGGGGCAGGAATGGCTATTTTATCTTTTTCGTTTTCGGCTACCAAGCTTAAGAGTAGTTCCTCTTCTGTTTGAGTAGTAGTTGGCGTAACGATATTGGTAGGAGCTAGGGCATACTTTTTTAAGTGATAGATATAATTGATAAGAATAATCATGGTGGCAGGGAATATGCCTAAAACCAAGGTATATGTCAACATCGCAATATAACCTCCTACTTGAACATCTACCAAATGCGTAATGGCACTGTAGGCGATATTGCCACAAGCGATCGAGAATAGATTAAATGCAACATAGAGCATTTCTTTCCCTACCGTCCAATTTTCGCTTGCAAAGCTGATCGAAAAGATACGAGGCACTACAAAATAGTTGAACAACATCATGAAGGTACTCACCAATCCAAAACCTGATAATATCCAAGGTTTGCTTGGGTCGTGCCA
The DNA here is from genome assembly GCF_009905545.1 of Cellulophaga sp. BC115SP. Classification (GTDB taxonomy): domain Bacteria; phylum Bacteroidota; class Bacteroidia; order Cytophagales; family Spirosomataceae; genus Flectobacillus; species Flectobacillus rivi. Next base: position 13,004 of record NZ_JAAALB010000045.1, read on the forward strand.
ATTGGCTGAGCCGAAGGGTTGGAAATAATTCAAAAAAGAGGCGATAAACAAACCTGTTGCAATAGATAAAACTATACTCTTTCGAGGCGTTGCGTTATGTGGATAAGGCTGAGAGAGTATTTTAAACATTGGCTTTTTGATTAATTGAATGAATGCTGAATAAATGGTTGAATATTTTTGTGTAGGGACGTAATGCTTTACGACTTAGGGTAAATTACCAGAACAGAGATTCAACCTCAAGCAAAAATAGAGAAAGCACAAGATTTATTGAAATATGGAAGAGTAAAACAATTTAGTGAATGATGATTGAGTGGATGAGTGATTATTTTAAGAATCTATATTCTAGTGGAATAAACGCAATGCTTTGCGTCTAAAAAGGAGAATCCTCCAGCATATAAAAAGGCGGTCGAAAAACTCATTTCGACCGCCTTTTTTGATACTGTATTTCAGAATGACACCTATTTAGACGCAAAGCATTGCGTCTCTACAAGTGCAACACATTTAGAAAATAATCACCAAATACATTTACTTATCTTACCGCAGTAATATCTGAAACAGCAAAAAGTGCTTTGTCTTTTGCTTCAGGATTTACAAAAACAAAATATAGGTTTTGTGTACCTGTAGCATCTGCTAAACCTAATTTTACAGGCTGTGTATTGCCTTTACCTACCTCTACCGAACTTAATACTTTACCTGTTGGGGAGCCAATATGCAACTCGATTTTACCTCCTACTGTACGTTCATCAGAAGCAAAAGCTGCCACATCAAAAGCCTTTAAGCCTGTAAGGTCAATGTTTTCGAAGCCGATATATCCTTGGTTTTTAGTAGCCGCTACAATTTCGCCCAAACCATCAATTTTTAGCTTTTGGGTTTCTTTTTGAACATCATAGCTTGTTGCTCTAAATTTGGCACTTCTCAAGGTGACCGTTTTAGTAGCATTCTGAGAGCCTAAACTTCCAGCGCCTTTATCGGTATAACTAGCTGAGAAAATATAAGTACCAGCTTTACCAGTATCTTTCGTCAAGTATTCACCTTTTACAGGCTTGCTTGCTTTGCTGTCATCTGCTAATGATAAGATGTATTTTACCATTTCAGTAGCATCTGCTTTGCTTACTTGTGGGTGGGCAGCCATAGCTTGTTCGCCCCAAACGCCACCACCACCTTTGATGATTTTGTCAGAAAGTTTACCTTCGATTTGGAAAGCACCTTTGTATTTCTTGGCTACTTCTTTATAAGCTGGTCCGATAGATTTTTTGTCTAGTGAGTGACAAGCTTTACAGTCAGACAATTCAATCAAGCGTTTTCCTGACAATACGCTCATATTCTGTTGGTGACCTTGTGCAATGATGGTTTTATCAAATCCTTCAAGATAGTCGATATTTACTTGTACATCTTCCGCTTTGATTTTTTTGTTATCTAAAGAACCATCTTCCTTGTCAGCAACTTTTACTTCGTAAGCTACTTTCTCATCATTCCAATAGAATGACTTGTTGCCTTTAATAGTCAAGGCTACTTTCGGAATATCATTGCCTACTTTGATTTCTACAGAAGCTTCTGATACATTACCAGCCACATCTTTTACTTTGAGCGTAGCCTGATAAATACCTGGTTTTGTAAAAGTAAAACTAGGATTGTTCAGCTTACTTTTTGGTGCGCCTTTTGCAAACGACCACTCGTAGCTAAGCACATCGCCATCGTAATCTTTTGTACCCTCAGAAGAGAAACTTACTTTGAGTGGTACAGCACCAGCTATCTTATCAGCACTAATTTGGACTACAGGCTTACGGTTGCCAGCATTAAACTCGATACGTGACAAACGTGCATCTTCATTTTGAGCAAACCAGTTTTGACCATACTCCAACACATATAAAGCTCCATCCTTAGCAAATTGCATATCCATTGGGTGACTAAATACCGTATTTGGCATAAAGCGCTCCATCGAAACAAAATCACCATTTGGTTTCATCGTAACGATATTGATAAAGTCACGTGCCCAGTCATAAGCAAAGAATTTTCCATCAAAATATTTAGGAAACTTTACATTCGAGTTTTGATAGTCATTGATATAATACACAGGACCGCCCATAGCATTACGTCCGCCTTTGCCAACAATAGGACCAAACTCTGGTGAGTCTGCATAAGGGTAATAAATAAAGGCTTTTTGTGCTGGAGGCAATTCTCTCAAACCCGTATTATGTGGAGAATCGTTGATAGGCTTCGATGGGTCAAATTTGATACCAACTGAATTGTCTTCGAAATTGCGCTGATTATAAGCACGGTTGTCGGCAACAAATAATGGCCAACCAAAATAACCAGCTTTACGAGCTTGGTTTACTTCATCATGACCACGAGGACCATATTTGTCTGAGTTTTCACCTGCATCTGGACCAACTTCTCCCCAATACAAATAACCAGTGTGTTTATCTACCGAAATACGATATGGGTTACGGTTACCCATTACATAAATTTCAGGACGAGTTTTTTCAGTACCCACAGGGAAAAGGTTGCCTTCTGGAATCGTGTAAGAACCGTCGTCAGTAGGTTTAATTCTTAAAATTTTTCCTCTCAAATCATTGGTATTTGATGACGTAGCACGAGCATCCCAACCCGCACGACCCGCACGATTATCGATCGGAGCAAAGCCCTCTGAAGCAAATGGATTGGTGTCATCTCCTGCTGAAAGGTACAAGTTTCCTTGGCTATCCCATTCGATTGAGCCACCAGTGTGACAACAGTCAGTACGTTTTACAGGAACTCTCAATAACGTTTTTTCGGAAGAAAATACCAATGTATCTTTTACGTCATCATAAACAAATCTTGAAAGTCGGTTGGCGGTATCTGCACCAGCAACTTCATACGATGGACTGTAAAATAAGTAAATCCATTTGTTTTGGTTGTATTTTGGGTCAATATTCAAACCCATCAAACCGTACTCAAATTTTGAATATACGCGCAAATCGGCTGCTACTTTGGTTTTTTTCGTAACAGGGTTATATACCTTTAATAAACCTTTTCTTTCTGTAAATAATACTTTACCATTATCCAAAACTGCCAATTCGGTTGGCTCATCAAGGTTTTTATCTAATACAATTTTAGTAAAACGGTTTTCTTCTGGCGCATATTCGCTACGAGCTTTTGAGTAATCTAATGCCGAGCCAGAAGCTACCCATTGCAAGCCTCCCCAAATATGACTCATTGGAATTTCGTCTGAGAAAGTCTCATGTGTATGTCCCCAGTTAGTGTAAAATGCACGACCGCCATCGTATTCGTGATACCAAGACATAGGGTGGAAATCGCCCATTTTACCTTCTTGGTAAGATTTTTCGTCAAGAGTAATCAATACTTTAACGTCTTTGTTAAACTCTTTGAAGTCATAGAATTCATCTTTTCTTTCAAAAGTCGTAGGCAAAGTACTTGTCGAAATATGGTTTTTGTCAGTTACTGTAAATTTACCCATCTGAACATTCGATACATTTTTGCCAGGGTGACCATTAAAGTAGCCTCCAACCAGCTTGCCGTACCAAGGCCAGTCATATTCAGTATCTGATGCTGCATGCACACCCATAAAACCGCCTCCCGATTGGATATAGCGCTCAAAAGCTATTTGTTGTGCAGGATTGAGTACATCGCCTGTAGTACTCATGAATATCACTACAGCATATTTCTTGAGGTTATCCTCTGTGAATTTTGTAGCATTTTCGGTAGTGTCTACCCCAAAGCCGTATTTCTGACCTAGGTCTTGCATGCCCTTAATACCATAAGGAATTGAGCTATGTCGAAAGCCAGCAGTTTTAGAAAACACTAGCACTTTTTTGCCCTGCAAAGGATTGGAGGTCTGTGCCTTTAGAGAGAGAATGGCTAAAGAGAAGAGAGCCATTAAGGCGAGCCTTAATTTTTTCATAATAAATTGTAATTGGATAGTTTGAAAGAAACCAATATAGATAAATACGTTTTTGAATAATACCAAAATTAACCAAAAAACAACTTGTGTTCTATACTGTTCTGTAATTGTGGTTGAATATAAATAAAAAAAGTTGAATTAGGATAGTTTTTAGACACTACGAGGGTAGTTGAGTTGTGACAGAAAAGACTAAATTTGTATGAGTACCTATATGCAAGCACTTTAACTTTAATTCACTTAAATAACTTTAAAAAAGGTACAAAAAAGCAAGTCACACAAATAGCTTACAGCTTTATGTTTTGTACTAAAACCTTGTAAAAACTATGCGTCTTATCAAACGAATTTTAATGGGGCTACTTATCGTAGTCGTGCTATTGGGGCTAGGAGTATTTGTCTGGCTCAAGTCTAAAGTGGCAAATCATGACCAAGAAATAAATCTACAAGGACTCTCACAACCCGTGGAGGTTCTATGGGATGATTTTGGAATCCCTCATATTTATGCTCAAACGGAAGAAGACGCCTATTTCGCGTTGGGCTATGTGCATGCACAAGAAAGACTTTTCCAGATGGAAGCCCTTCGTCGCTTGGCAGATGGACGCCTCTCGGAGGTATTTGGCGATATGGCATTGGAAAGTGATAAGTTTTTCAGAAGTCTTGGTTTTAGAAAATATGCAGAACAAACCATCGCTCAGTATCCTAAAAATGAAGGCTATGTCAAAGCTGCTTCTGCGTATGTGAATGGCGTCAATGCTTTTATCGAAAATGGAGATACGCCTGTAGAATTTGAACTTTTGAAAATTCCGAAAACACCTTTTTCAAATCTAGATTTACATATTATTCAAGGCTATATGGGTTTTTCTTTTGCGGATGCTTTTCGCACAGATCCGTTGATGACCTATATCCAACAAAGTCTTGGCGAAGAATATACCAAGGATTTGGTAACAACTTGGGCAACCAATGCGGAGAAAATCCCTGTTACAAAAGGCAATGAAAAAGAAATAGCGCTTCGCAAAGGTGCCGAATCCGTACAAAATCTGTTGGCATTGGGCAACCAAGTGCTTGAATTACAAAAAGCAGCGCCTTTTCCTACGTTTCATGGTTCAAACTCATGGGTTGTGGCTGGAAGTAAAACAAAAAGTAAAGGTGTGATTTTTAGTAATGATACCCATATTGCTTTTTCTCAACCTTCGGTATTTTTTGAGGCTAATTTGGTTTATCCTAATCAAAACTTTTATGGAAACTTCATCGCTGGTATTCCTATGGCTGTGATTGGGCATAACGATAAAGCTGGCTGGGGCTTAACGATGTTTGAAAATGATGATGTTGATTTTTATAGAGAAAAAATAAATCCTGCTAATGCCAATCAGGTTTGGTTTAAAGACCATTGGGAAGATTTGACGATTAGAAAAGAAGTCATAAAAGTAAAAGGAAAACCAGATGTAGCTGTGCAATATCGCTCGTCGAGACATGGTGTTTTGATTAATGAGTTTGATAAAAAGTTTGCTCATGAAAAATCACCTGTTGCCTTGTGGTGGGTATTAACACAATTTCCTGACCGTTCTCTAAAAGTCTTTTATGATTTGGCACATGCTACCGATGTTAAACAAGCGGAAGCTGCTGCTTCGATGATTCATTTCCCTGGTCTGAATGTGATGTATGGCGACGCCAAAGGCAATATTGCTTGGTGGGCATCGGCAAAACTCCCTAAGCGTCCTGCTCATGTAAAGCCCTACATGATTCTGGATGGTGCTAGTGGCAAAGATGAGATAGAGGGCTGGTTAGATTTTTCTCAAAATCCGCATGCTGTAAATCCTGCTAGTGGGTTTGTATATTCTGCCAATAACCAACCTGAAGATATGGGTACAGGATTGGTAGCAGGTTACTATGTTGCGCCAGACCGTGCAACTCGTATTAAGCAACTATTGAATACTTCAAAAAATGATTGGACGGTAGAAGATATGCACAAAATGATTACTGAGCATAAAAGCGCCATGGCGCCAACTGTGATTCAAAGTATTGCTCCAATTATTAAATCAACAGGGCATACTGAACTCCTGACTTGGGATGGTACACACGATTTGGAAGATATCGAACCAACGATTTATTATAGATTTTTGTATCGTATGTACGAGGCTACTTTCAAAGACGAGCTAGGTGCTGAAGGGTTCAAAGCATTTATCAATTCTCAAACCATGAAACGTTCTTTACAAAACTTTATCGTTAATGATACTTCTAAATGGTGGGATAATAAGGATACAAAGAATATAGAAACTCGTACACAAATTATTCAATCGGCTTTGAATCAGGCTTATACCGATTTGACAGCACAACTTGGAGCAGATAAAAAGGCGTGGTATTGGCAAAAAGTTCACTCGCTCGAACACGTACATCCTGTAGGTAGACAAAAGCCTTTGAACAAACTCTTTAATGTAGGACCTTTACCAGCTATGGCAGGTAAGGAGGTAATCAATAATCTTGATTTTCCACTAGATTCTTCGGGATATTACAAGGTTAGTTATGGCCCAGCTTTGCGTCGTGTGATAGATTTCTCAAAACCTTTTGAAGGTCAAAGCATTAATCCAACGGGACAATCTGGCTATTTTATGAGCAAACATTACGATGATCAGGCTCGTATGTATGTAGACGGAAAATTTAGAGGAGAACTTATTCGAAAAGAAGACGTAGAAAAAGTTAAATCAGGTAAGCAGGTGTTGAAGCCAAATCAATAAAAGGTGTTAAGTGACAAAGCACAGAGGCACAAAGTGATTTATTTAGAACACTTTGTGCCTCTGTGCCTTTGCTACTGTTCACTCCAAAACTCTTACCAATCACGGCGATGATGATGACCTCTTTCTGGCACAACAATTACGACACGGTCACGTCCACGGCGATTGTTATATGAATATGAATCAAATCTTCTAGGGTTGTTGCGAATATCGTATGGATTACGTGGATCTACAGGAAAATAACGATTAGCCCATTGTTGGCGATGTGAGCAATAACTATAGGTATCGCAATTACAACGGTAATCATAATCATTGTAACGACCATGCGAATGATTGTCATAGACTGGACGAGGGTCGTAAGGATTTCGTGTATCAAAAACTCTACTACGTTCATCATAAGGGTTACGAGGATCTAATGGAAACTCACGGCTAGGTGCATTTCTCGAATAGTCATCATAGCGATTGTCATTGTAAGGATTATTTCTGTTATAGTCATCGCGACGGTCATATCCTTGAGCAAAAGTAGAGCTTGCAACCAATACAAGCCCTAGGCTCAAGATAGCAATAGTGGAAAGAAATATGTTACGTTTCATAGCACTTAATTGATTTTTGATTGAGAATTTGACTATAAAACGGGTGTAAGAATCTGCATATTTTGACCCTATGTGTTAATGATTTGTTAAACCAAAATCTAACCGAAATCTAATCCAGAAGCGCTAACTTTTGGTATAACTTGCATGTTCAAATAGCAAAGGAAATGTCCAATGTTTTGAGACGTTAACTCCTTTCAAACAGACAAATAAACAATGACAACTGAAATTCTTATTTCACTGCTTACCCTGATTGTACTTGAAATCGTTTTGGGTATCGACAACATTATTTTTATTTCTATTCTTTCTGACAAACTCCCTCCCGAAAATCGTAAAAAAGCAAGATTGGTAGGTTTGAGTCTTGCGCTAGTTTTGCGTCTAATCTTATTGGCAGGTATTAGCTGGATCATGAAGCTCGATAAAACCTTAATGACGGTTTCGGGAATAGATTTTTCGGGAAAAGACTTAATTCTTATTGCAGGGGGCTTTTTCTTACTGTATAAAAGTAACAAAGAGATTTTTGAAAAAACTGAAGAGGGAGAGCATGCTAGTTCGACACCAGTACCCAAATCATTTGTCAAAATCATTGGGCAGATTTTATTGCTAGATTTAGTCTTTTCGATTGACAGTATTATTACGGCAGTGGGTTTGGTAGATGAATTGTGGGTGATGTATGCCGCCGTAATTGTGTCTATATCGATTATGCTAGCGGTGGCAGGGGCAATCAGTAGCTTTATTAGTAAGCATCCTTCTTTAAAGATTTTGGCTCTATGTTTTCTAATGATGATTGGGGTGACGCTAATTGCCGAAGGATTAGATTTTCATATTCCTAAACAATATATCTATTTCTCAATGGCATTTTCATTCTTTGTGAATATGATACAGATTAGAAAAACGAGCAAATAATTTGCAGGCTAGTTGTAGAGACGCAATGCCGCTCAAGTATTGAGTGATTTGTGATTGAGTGCATGAGTGATTTATGTTGAAATTTATAAGCTAGCTGTAGAGACGTAATGCTTTGTATCTTAAGCTGAGTCAGGTAGCAAAAAAGCGGTCGAAAATTGTTTTTTCGACCGCTTTTTTGATGAAATTGAGAGAATCATCCTAGTTTCAGAATGGTTCATGTTTATTCATTACTTTCCCAAAAATTAAGTAATCGTGCAGAATTAATTCTAATGAATGAGGTAAAATATTAGTAATCAAAAATTTACACTCAAAACTCATCACTCACAATTCAGCACTCATACTCACTTACTTATTCACATCCATTGTTCTTGTCAACGTAGTGGGTTTAGAGGTATCTAGCACTACAGTTTTACGAATCGTTTCATGTCCATCGCTGATTTCGAAAGTATATTTTCCATCACCAAGTTCAGACATATCAAATTTACCATGATACGACTCTGTATTTTTACGAACTGTGGAGGTATTTAGGATTTCGCCATCTTCGTTTTTCAAGGTAATCGTTACCGATTTTCCAATAATTTTTTCAAGCATGATATTCATTTTGGCGGCACCTTTGGTTTGATACATGCCAATTCTGAATGTTTTGGCTTTGGCAGTGTAATTACTGCTATTGTCGTTATTGTCGGCTAATGAGACAAATGAAGTCAAAGCCATTAAAATTAATACTACAGGTTTAAAGAGCGTTTTCATATTATTGAATGAGAAGTTTAAATGAGGCCTACAGTCTTTTCAGACATTCAGCATATTAGATTAAAGAGGAATTTTACTGCGCTGTCGCCTCGTGGCTTTCAGCAATTTATATATTCAAAAAAGAGGTTTTGATGACTTGTAATCTTTGAATGATCGGCGGTCGGTTATTCGTATTTACCAATACTCGACCGCCGAGTGTCCATTCTCTAGCGTTCGTCGGGCGCTCGAACTGGACTATTTATTAACTGTCAGGTTTCTTGTTGTTTCTTGCGTTTCAGGAGACTGAAGATTTACAGTCTTAACAATTTTCTCGGTTCCGTCAGTGATTTCGAAAGTATAAACTCCGTCTTCCAACTGGCTCATGTCAAACTTACCGTAATACGAAGGGGTATTTTTCGCAACATACTCTTGGTGTAATACTTTTCCCGAAGGGTCTTTCAAGATAATCTTTACCTTTTTATCGGTTACTTTTTCAAGCATCAAATTCATATTCAATGAATTTTTGCTTTTGAACATGCCAACTTCAAACGTCTTCGTCTTATTTGCGTTGCTGTTGTCGTTGTTTGCGAAACTAACTACAGATAAAACTGTTAATGCAGAGATTGAGAAGAGTTGAGCGAACGTTTTCATGACTTTTATAAATGTTTAGAAAGTTAAACCTTAATGCTTGATTACGTGTCAAGAAGAAAAGTTTTGATTGAGAGTTAATTTTAAAACTGTTTTTGAATCTTTATGTACTTGTTGTGCTGAATTCTTGAATCAAAGTTATGTGTTTTAACCAGTACCTTGCAATACAAAATACCATAATCGGTCGTCTAGTCGGTTGAATGGTAAAAATCTCGGTACAAATTGCTGAGATATTGACTAAACTGGTAGGATATATGGATTAACGGTTAAGGCAGGGCTTTTCTTTACGAATTCTATCCATAAGATGCAGGCAAAAGCATAGATGTTGCATGAAGATTGAAAAAAAAATATTTTTTTCAAAAAGTAGCAGAGGGTTGTAGGAGCAAAGGCACAAAGGGAAATGAGTCCTTTCTATTTTTAAATCGTCAAATTTTCAAATTACACAATGTCCATCAAATCCTGTAGCCATTCTTAAAGTCCGCATACCATTCTTACAATCTTTCTTACAGGACAGCCCTCGACTGTATAATATTGTATCAAGTAATTCGAGAAGATTTTGTAAATTTCATTCTTTACAAATCTACATTATACTTTATCCTCAAAATCAAAACTATGTCAACAGAAGAAAAAAGCATCGGGAAGAAAATTCTGAGTTTCTTTATTCAAGATGTACCCGGATCATCGCCCGCTACGCCCAGCCAAAGCGTAACACCTGAGCCTCAAGCTACACCTGTTAGTCAGAATGTAGTACGACCATCAGAGACGAATGCTAGTACGGATAAGAAGTTTGTTGACCATTTTGTGCAACTACTCGAAAAAGCCAATCTTCCGGGTGCCGACTATTTTGAGTTTATGCAAACCATGAAAAGTTTGTCTGGCTTAGGCTTATCAGAGGAAAAGCAGTTTCAGGCTGCTTGGGCAAGTTTTAGAACCATGGGCGGAGTTTCGGATATTAATATATTGGTCAATACTGCCAATCAATATGTCCAAATACTTGAAAATGATAAAGCTGCCTTTCTGAAAGATGCCGACGCAGCTATTAAAGAGCGTGTAGGCAATCTGCAAAATCAGGTAAAACAAATGCAAGATGAAAACAAGCAAATGGCCGAGCAGATTATTGCTTTACAAAAGAAAATAGAACAAAATAATAGTACTATAGAGAAAGTATCGGGAGATATTGAAGAACAAAGTGCTAAAATCAATAATAACAAAGCAGGGTATCAGGTTACACACGATTTCTTTGTAGACCAAATCAAGTCTGATATTTTCAAGATACAAGAACATTTATTGAAATAAGGCTTCTAAACTTTTAAATGACTCGTGCCTCAGTGTGACTGTGTACGAATAGAAATTAACCAAAACCAATTAAACTAATGGCAGATTTATCACAAATAGGAGGAGGTGATGCTCCCCAGAAATCATTTTGGAGTAAACCCGAAGGTGTCACCTCATTGTTGTTCTTAGGCGCAGCAGGAGCGGTGGGCTTGTATTACTTCAACAAGATTGTTGAGTTTTTGATTAAAGTAACTGAAAATACGCTTTATCTGGGCGCCTTGTTGGCGGTATTAGGTTTGTTTGTGTTTTTGATAACAAGTAAAGATGTACGCACAGCGGCATTTTTCTTGTTCAAAACTACGATGCGCAAAATTGCAGGTTTGGTGATTCAGCTAGACCCTATTGCAATCATGAAAATCTATATCGAAGATTTGAAAGAAAAGCGTCAAAAAATGTCTGGTCAAATCGATATTTTGGCAGGTCAGTTGGTTAAATTGAATAAGAAAATCAATGAAAACAATGACCAAATCAAGCAAAAATTTGCTGAGGCTAATAAGGCAAATACCATGATTGATAAGCCAGGCATGAGAGAAGCTGCCTCGTTGGCAACGATTGAAGGGGCTGGTTTGCAAGAAATGAATGAGAAGTTGTTGCCTTTACAACGTAACATGAAGACTGTGTTGAGCTTTATGGAAAAGGTACAATCATCGGCAGATTATATTATCAAGGAAACCGAAATCAAGGTAAAATTGAAAGAGGCTGAATACGAAATCGTAAAAAGTAGCTCAAATGCCTTGAAAACAGCTATCAGTATTTTTAAAGGAAATCCTGATAAAAAATTCTACTTCGATGAGTCGATGGAATATATCCAAGACGATATGAGTAAGAAACTAGGAGAAATGAAGCGCGCGATGGATTTGTCAATGGACTTTATCAATGGTGTAGATATTCAAAATGGTATTTTGACCGACAAAGGTCAAGCCATGCTTGAAGCTTACAATAGCGGTGAGTTCAAATTGATTAGTCTGGATTCGTCACCAAGCACTGGTTCTTCAACACCACATATTCCTCCTGCGAAGGATTCAGGATATAAAGGTTTGTTAGAATAAATTACCCAAGCGAGAGACAGTAACTTGTCTCTCGCTTTTTTATGGAAAAAGCTCTTCCCTAAATAATTCAATCCTTCGTTTGTGATTAGCTAGAGAAGCTATAATTTTGCAAACCTTATCCAAAGGCAAAAGGTCGGCTAAGTAGTTGACTTTAAAGTTGCAAAAATTACAACTTCATGGCTAAAAATCGCTTATCAGAAACAGTTTCGGCATCGACATCAGTACCTAACACGGAAAAATCCAAATCAGTATATTTCCCTAATCTTAACGGAGTACGGTTTATTGCGGCTTTCAGTGTGTTGATACATCATATCGAGCAAGCAAAAGCTGCTTTTGGTTTGCCTAATTTATATTCAAATCATATTGTTAAGCATGCAGGAAAGCAGGGAGTAGGTTTGTTTTTTGTGCTTAGCGGTTTTTTGATTACTTATTTATTGCTTAGTGAAAAAAGTAAAAATAACACTATCAATATCAAGAACTTCTATGTTCGTCGTGTGCTTCGTATATGGCCTATTTATTACATCATTGTACTTTTAGGAACCTTAGTTTTACCACATTTCAAGCTCTTTTATTGGCAATCTGCTGCGGAGGTATTAAGTAATGCAGAAGCATTTTGGCCTCGCTTGTCGTTGTTGATGATGATTTTGCCGAACCTTAGCTTCATTTTTTACGAGTTACCCTATCTGTGTTCACAAACATGGTCTATTGGTGTCGAAGAGCAATTTTATTACCTCTGGCCTTGGTTGATTCGTGCTAATTCTTGGAAGGCAAGATTCGGTATTATTGCTATTTTTATACTAGGGACAGCCTCTATCTTCTTGATTTACTTTTTCTTTTTTACCAATAATACCATCGACGAATTGCCTAGGTATGTCTTTTTCTTCTTCAGCCAATTTCGAATTATGATGATGGTTATGGGTGGAGTAGGAGCTTATTTAGTATTTACCAAGCACTCAATTTTAGCATTTCTATTTCAGAGAAAAGTACAATTTGTAGTTTATGGTATTTTATTAATAATTATTATTTCTGGCTACGAGTTTAAGGGAATAAATCTTGAATTGTTAAGTGTTTTCTTCTGCTATTTTATCGTTAATGTTGCCGTAAATCCTCAGTCGATTATAAATCTTGAGCAATCTGTGGTATCTTATTTGGGTAAGATTTCCTATGGACTTTACATCTATCATATTGCTATCAACGTTGCTATCATGAACCTTTTGCAGCCTTATCAACATACTTGGTCGTTGGGTGTGTATAACTTGGTTATGTATGGGCTAACCATTGGTTTGACGGTTGCTGTAGCAAGTTTATCTTTCCACTTTTTAGAACAAAAACTATTAGCTTTAAAGGTAAAGTTTGGTCACTAGTCCTTAGAGCAAATCATATCGTATGCCAATTATCGAAGTATTTATTGCCAAGCTCATAGCAATGAGTTTGGCGTTTGTTGCCCAATATATTTTATGGAAAAAATATGCAAGCTTTCAAACATGGCTCACTCAAAATCAAATAGGAGTAGTTAGTGCTTTGGTAGTTTTAACACGTATTATTCCATTTATTTTAGTTTTTGTGATTCTCAAAGAAGAACCACGAGGCGATGTTCCCTTTTTTTATTACAAAGCCTCTCACGCAGTGCATCTCGATTTGGTCTATCGTGACTTTTGGTCATTTCATGCCCCTATTTTTTCTTATATTATTGCTCTGCCTCTATTGATTGTAGATCATGCTAGTTCGATTGTCGCCTTGATGATGGTGGGAGAGTTAATTTGTGTGTGGTTGACTTATAAACATTATCAAACTGTATCATCGGAGGCTTATGCCAAACTGCTTCACTATTTGCTGTTACCAGCCCCAATCATTATATGTTTGTTGGGTGGTCAAGAGGATATTTGGTTGTGGGGTTTTGCTTTAGGAGCCTTAATGATTTGGAAAAAATCTAATAGCGATTTTCGTATGGGTTTGATGTTTGCTTTGTCATTACTTTGTTTAAAAGTAACGGTAGCGTTTTTCTTATTCCCGCTATTTTTCTTGATTAAAGATAAATTTAAGTTTATCCTGAGTATGGCTGTAGTTGGCATTCCAAGTTTGGCTTTGCTCTATTACTTAGTTGGTTGGGATTTTTTGATGTTGATTAAACATACCGAAGACCCATATTCTCCCAACTTATTTTCAGTTTTACGTCCTTTGATTGGTGTTAGCGTCAATATCACCAAAATGAACTGGCTAGGGCTTGGGCTATTTTTGCCACTAGCCACATGGATTGGTTTTAGCGTTAGAAATAAGTCTTTCGTACAAGCATTTCCCTTGTTATTTATCCTAACTTATGGTTTGATGCAGTTGTTTTTGCCAAGTGCGATGGCGTATTATATGTTTATTTATTTAGTCATCATTGTATTTGAGTTGTGGCAACATAAAGATGGTAAATTCTTGTTTGTTTTATTGTTGCTCAACTTCCTTCTGATTGTCGAACCATTTGTATATGTGTATCACAACAATCCAGTTTTTGATAGTTTTGCAAAATTATCGAATGCGGGTTATGCCTTAGAATATCTTCTGCAATGGGCATTTGTAATAACCCTTATCTATGTGTTGCAAGTGTGTTATTTACGCCTAAAAGCTTTGCCAGAAGTTGCTCAGAAATAGACGATTAATCAGATAGTTTCTGAAAAAACTGGGTGATGGCAAGACTTTTCCGTAACTTTGCAGTTCACAAAAAAATTGGCTGAGGCGAGCGACAAAAGAAAAACAGCTTGCGAATCAGTAAGTTACAAGTTATGACTTTCGAAGAATTTGATTTAAATAGACAATTACTCAATGCCATTGCCGATGCTGGATACGAGACCCCAAGTCCGATTCAGGAACAGGCTATTCCATTGGTAATGTCAGGGCATGATGTATTAGGAATCGCACAAACGGGTACAGGCAAAACAGCAGCGTATTTGTTGCCAATTTTGATGAAAATCAAATACGCACAAGGTATGCACCCACGCGTATTGATATTGGCACCTACTCGTGAATTGGTGATGCAAATAGACGCGACTATTACTCAATTAGCCACTTACACGGATATTCGTCACGTGGCAATTTATGGAGGGTTAGGTCCGAAGACGCAAATTGAGACTATCAAAGCAGGCGTTGACATTTTGGTGGCCACACCAGGGCGCTTTATGGATATTTACCTTAAGGGAGAGTTGGGAGTAAAAGAGCTTAAAACGCTCGTACTTGACGAAGCCGACAAAATGATGGATATGGGCTTTATGCCACAAATTCGTAGTATTTTGGAGGTAATTCCTTCTAAGAAACGCCAAAATCTATTGTTTTCTGCTACATTCCCACCACGTGTAGAAAACCTATCGCATGAGTTTTTGGAGTTTCCCAAAAAAGTTGAAGTAAGCCCCCAGGCTACTACAGCTGAAATGGTTAATCAGATATTGTACGAACTACCCAACTTCAAAACCAAAATCAATCTTTTAGGGTTATTGATGACCGATTCGGAGCGTTTCAACCGTGTGATTGTATTTTGTAGAAGTAAAGAAGTCGCAGATAATATCTTTAAATTCTTGGCTAGAAAAGTCGTTCCTGAAGATAGAATCCGAGTAATACATGCCAATAAGGGGCAAAATACCCGTATCAATTCAATGGATGATTTCCGTGAAGGAAATATTCAGGTATTGGTAGCCACCGACGTAGCAGCAAGAGGGATTGATATTCAGATGGTGAGTCACGTAATTAATTTTGATGTTCCTATCATTTATGAAGATTATGTGCATCGAATTGGTCGTACGGGTCGTGCCAACCAAACAGGTGAGGCTATTACTTTCATGACCATTGCCGAAGAATATCACGTTAAGAAGATTGAGAAAATCATCAAAATGCAGATTCCTCGCTATGAGCTACCAGAAGGCTTAACTATAGAGCAGACGCCATTTATCGAAAATCAAGAAATGCTTCGTGAAATAGACGCTCAACGTAAGAAGGAAGACCCTACTTTTAAAGGAGCTTTTCATGAGAAAAAAGATATTAAAGTAAAAAGTAAAGAGAAGCAGGAACGCCAAAAGAAAAAGATTGTAGCAGGAGGTAAAGGCCCGAAAAATGGTAGCTTTGGTGCAAAGGCAGGAGGGAGTTCTTCAAGAAGAAATACAAAGCGTAGATAATAAACTGGTATTCTATGCGTTAAAATAAGGAGCGACACACTAGTGTAGTTCCTTATTTTTTTGTAATTTGGAATAAAATCTCAGCAGAGACCTAATTACATTTCATCTAAAAGGCTAAATTAGAAAGCTCGAAATTTTATTTTTTTGATAGAGAGTGCGTTTACCACCACTTATGAGAAAGTTACTTTATTTTTTCATTTTGAGTTCGACCGTTCAGGCTTTCGCCCAAACAGAAGTAGCTCAATTAGCTAGCTCGAGGCAGATTACTAAGAAAGAAACTGCAAATCTCGACAGTCAGGATGTCCGTTATTTACCCCTTTTTGGAAGTAGAGAGACCTTACAAAAGCAACTCGTTAAGAATGCAGACTTTGTAGAGCAATGTGTTACGAATTTTTCGACTAAAGAAGAAGCTAGTAAGTTTTTTGCCGAACGTGGTTGGGAGTATCTGAGTGAAGGACTATTGGATACTGCTACTTATCGATTTAATCTAGCTTATTTGCTCAATCCCAACAATATGGATGTGTATTGGGGCTTAGGTTCGATTAGTTATCAACGCAACAATTTTGAACAATCAGCTGCATTTTTGAGGAAAGGCTTATCGCTTTCGCCCGATAATACCGTATTGATGGTAGACGTGGCAACGGTTCAGATTGCTTGTTTCAAAGAAAAGAAAGATTGCAATGATATTGACGATGCTTTGGCTTTGTTAGAAAAATCAGTAAAACTAGATTCGACTAATGCCAATGCTTGGCTCAAATATTCTATTGCAGAGTTTCAGTTAGAACATTATGACAAGGCTTGGGATTATCTCCACAAATGCCGAGTGCTAGATTTAAGCTTTGTTGATTTGAATTATGTGCAAGAATTAATGGCCAAAAAAGAAGACCCTGTGGGCTTTTTTAAATAATATCAACAAAACACCACAAAAAAGCCTAGTTACAATGAGTAGCTAGGCTTTTTTGTGTGCTTTAATTCCTTGAAATTGATTGTGTGCAAGATTTAATATGACTATTTTGTGAAAAAATAAGCAAACTATCTCCCATATATTATAATCAATAATGCAAGATTGTTTTGAGGACTTTGGTATAAAGTGAAAAGATATTCGTAAAAATAGCTTTTGAGAATTGTATCAATAGACTACGTTACAATGTTGCCCTAAATCCTAACAATAACTATGCAATACATAGGATCAATTGACCAAGGTACAACAAGTACGCGATTTATTATTTTTGACAAACAAGGTAATATGATTTCGGTTGGTCAAAAAGAACATGCACAGATTTATCCACAAGCAGGATGGGTAGAGCACGATGCAACCGAAATTTGGCAAAATACACAAGAAGTCATTGGTTTGGCATTGGGCAAGGTTAATTTATCGCCACATGATTTAGCTGCTGTAGGTATTACAAACCAACGTGAAACTACTGTTATTTGGAATAAACATACTGGCGAACCTTATTATAATGCCCTAGTTTGGCAGGATACGCGCGTTGGAAATACCGTAGCAGAATTGGAAGCATCGAGAGGAGCAAACTGTTTTAGAGAAAAAACAGGATTACCTCTAGCTACCTATTTTAGTGGTCTGAAAATCAAATGGTTGTTGGATAATGTAGAGGGACTTCGTGAAGCTGCACAAAATGGAGAAGCCATTTTTGGTAATATGGACACTTATGTAATCTGGAATTTGACAGGTGGACCCGATGGCGGTATCCACGTTACAGACGTAACCAATGCCAGCCGTACCCAATTGATGAATCTCCATACTATGCAATGGGATGATGAAATATTAGCGATTTTAGATATTCCCAAGCAAATATTACCAGAAATTCGCTCAAGTAGCGAGGTATATGCTGAGGCCAAAGGCTTATTGGTGGGTGTGCCTGTAGCAGGTGATTTGGGCGACCAGCAAGCTGCCTTAGTTGGACAAACCTGTTTTGCTGCTGGCGAAGCCAAAAATACTTATGGTACAGGGTGTTTTATGTTACTCAATACAGGAACTACGCCTACGCCTTCAACTCATGGATTATTGACGACAGTAGCTTATCAATTTGGCAAAGAACCTGTACATTATGCCTTGGAAGGTTCCGTGGCGATTACGGGAGCTTTGGTACAATGGTTAAGAGATAATCTAGGAATTATTGAAAAAAGCTCAGATATAGAAGACCTCGCTAAATCAGTAGAAGATAACGGCGGATGTTACTTTGTTCCAGCGTTTTCGGGTTTATATGCCCCTTATTGGAAAGCTGACGCTCGTGGTATTATCGCAGGTTTGACACGCTATGTCAACAAAGGACATATTGCCCGTGCTGCATTGGAAGCTACAGCATTTCAAACATTGGAGGTATTGGAATCCATGGAAAAAGATGCCAAAATCGAAATATCATCATTACGTGTTGATGGAGGAATGGTCGTAAACGAAATGCTAATGCAGTTTCAGTCAGATATGCTAGATGTACCCGTTGTGTGTCCTGCTATGATCGAAACCACTGCTTTGGGTGCTGCCTATGCGGCAGGTTTGGCAGTTGGATATTGGCAAGATTTGAATGATTTGAAGCAAAACTGGGGCATAGCTCACACTTGGAAGCCAGATATGCCAGCTGAGCAGCGTGAAAAATTATATCATTATTGGAAAAAAGCGGTTACCCGTAGTTTTGAGTGGGAAGAGTAAAATAAGGAGTGGGTTTAAAAAAGGATTCAGCCTACCATTTGGCCAACTATCTTTATTTTTAACCGAAAAAACTAAAAGCTTTGCCAAACGATTATGTATCTTGTAGTATTGTAAAACAATACTGGGCAACAAGCTCATATTTTTCAAAATCAAAACCTTATTCCTATGCAACGTCTTACAGTAGCTGGTAGATTGATTATCACAGCCCTTGTAGTAGCGGCTTTTTATTTTGGATTCTCTAAGTTGGGAGGACAGGAGTTACTCAAAAAATTTAAAACAACAGATTCGACTCAAACAGCATCGACAACTTCTAGCACTTTGCCTGCCGAAGAACAAAGTTCGAGCGAAGCAAGTAGCAACAGTAACGATGAGGCTACTTCAACTGCCAAAGCCTCTTTTGACTATACAGCACCTGTTCCGATTGCTGGTAAGCTCAAAGGTGTGGTAGAGTTGGGAGCAAGTGGTTTTAACTCATTTATCGTTCGTATCGATAAAGATAAAAACTGGAAGCTTGAAAAAGCCGAATTTGGTAATAGCCTTGTAACTGAGAATATGGCTACCGATGAAGATGTACGAACTGGTTTGAAAAAGTACATTGGAAATATGCTAGATTACGGTGTTGGAGGCAAAGAAATTCATTTTGTCGTTAGTTCTGGAGCAATAAAGGCCGAGGTAACCCAAAAAATTATCAAAGCACTTAAGTCTCTTAACTATTACGTAAATACTGTAACTCCAGAGCAAGAAGGGGTACTTGGATTGAAAGTTGTACAACCTAAAGAATTTGCTGATAATTCATTTGTTGTTGATATTGGTTCTGGCAATACCAAGATATCTTGGCATGAAGGCTCTGCTATTCGTTCTTTAGAATCGTATGGCGCGAAGTATTTTCAAAATAGTATTGATGATGAAACTGTAGCCAAAGAAATCTCTGCTAAGTCAAAGCAAATTCCTTCTGCAAACCGTGAAACGTGTTTTATCATTGGTGGTGTACCATTCGAATTGGCTAAAGCCGTTCGCAAAGGAACCGAACGTTATACTGTATTGGACGCTCCTTCGGCTTATAAACTAGATAATGCTAAGTCAAAAGCTGGGTTGAATATCTACAAAGCTGTTGCCGAAACAACGGGCTGTAAAAAGTTTGTGTTTGACTGGGATGCCAACTTTACCATCGGTTTCTTGTTGAATTTGCCATAATTCAACATTCTTTAAGCCTTTGACAATTTTTACTTCTAATATTAAGGTCGACTAAATCAGTCGACCTTTTTGTTTTATTTAAAATCATGACAAAAGAAGCTTTCTCCCATAGATATTTTATAAATTACCGTACTGTCTGAGACATTTAATACAAAACCCAATGACGACCTTTAAGAAAAAAATAATCTCATTTTGGAAAGTTCTAGGCCCAGGTTTAATTACAGGTGCTAGCGATGATGATCCTTCTGGTATTGCAACGTACTCACAAGCAGGGGCACAATTTGGCACCAAGTTGCTGTGGACTGCCATTGTAACCTATCCTCTGATGGTATCTATTCAGGAAATGTGTGCCAGAATTGGTTTGGTATCAGGACATGGGCTCATGGGAACGATCAAAAAGTATTATCCTCCGTACATTCTATATCTAATTTTGCTGGTCAGTATTCCTTCTATCATTCTTAATATTGGGGCAGATATTGCGGGAATGGGAGCGGTCGGGCATTTGATTTTTCCTGAAATACCCGTTTTTATTTGCTCGATTAGTTTTACGACCTTACTTATACTTGGCATTGTCTTTTTATCTTATCGTCGTATTGCTATGATTCTCAAATGGCTCTGTATAGTGCTGTTTAGTTATATTGCAATTCCTTTTATGTTAAAAATCAATTGGTTAGCTGTTTTGCATGATACCTTTATTCCAAAAATTGAATATTCATCCGACTATTTTGTGGCCTTGGTAGGTATTTTGGGGACTACAATTTCTCCCTATTTATTCTTTTGGCAAGCCTCCATGGAAGTCGAAGAAATCCAACAACACCATTTGATTGTAGACAAACGGGTAATTCATTCCATGCAAAGCGATGTTCGTTGGGGAATGCTATTGACCAATGTAGTTTTTTTCTTTATCATCCTTACAACAGGTGTAGTATTGTTTCAAGCAGGTATTTTTCATGTAGATACCGTGGAAGAAGCCGCCCGTGCCTTACAACCCTTGGCAGGTGATAATGCCTATTTGTTATTTGCGGTTGGTGTAATTGGTACAGGATTGTTGGCTGTGCCTGTGCTTTCGGGCGCTCTGAGCTATATGATTGCGGAGGCTTTTGATTGGCAAGAAGGGCTGGATAAAAAATTTCATGAAGCAAAAGGATTTTATATAACCCTGATTGTATCGATGGTTGTTGGGCTCTTTGTAAATATTATTGGCATAAGTCCTATCAAAGCATTGATTTATACTGCTGTCTTATATGGAATGATTGCGCCGATCTTGATTGCCATTATTATGCATATCAGTAACAATAAAACGATTATGGGACGATTTGCCAATACGCGATTAGACAACTTTATGGGTGCTTTGACGATGTTGGTTATGACATTGGCAGCTATCGCATTAGTATTGTTGTAAGGCGATTCGCTAAAATATTCATACCTTTGTACTTATGAATCAGCAAGTAAATAATCCCTTACATGGCATCACGCTCGAAATGATCATTAATCATTTGGTAGCTTATTATGGCTGGAGTCAATTGGGGCAACTCATTGAAATACGCTGTTTTAATTTTGAACCAAGTGTAAAATCGAGTTTGAAGTTTTTGCGTAAAACGCCTTGGGCTAGACAAAAAGTCGAGGAGTTATACATCAAAACAGTCAGAGAGATTGAGCGTAAAAGTAATGTCCATGAAACCAAATAAATGGAGTCCCAAACCTGAGGGTGCTCCTTCAAAATCTTCGGAGGCAAAATTTCAGGTAACCGAAAATACCGAATTGATGGTATTCCTGATTGCCAAGATGCCACATAAAAGTAGAATCAATATCAAGAGTCTTCTTCGTGACAAACAAGTATTAGTTGATGGTAAAGCCACTTCTCAATTTAACCACCCTTTGGTGGCAGGGCAAGAAGTTCAAATTAAGGCTTTGAAATCACATCAAGAAAAACCTTACAAAGGACTTAATGTTATATTTGAAGACCAATATTTGATTGTTATCAACAAAGAAGCAGGTTTGTTGTCTATTGCAACTGATCGTGAAAAGGAACAAACGGCGTACTCAATTTTGAGTAATCACGTCAAAAAAGAGAATCCTAACAATCGCATATTCATTGTTCACCGCCTCGATCGCGAGACTTCTGGGGTAATGATTTATGCCAAAAGCGAAAAGATTCAAAAACTTTTGCAAGAATCGTGGCACGAAACCAAGGAGCGTGTTTATGCCGCGGTAGTAGAAGGGCAGTTGAAATACCCCTATGGAACAATAGAATCGTATTTGGTAGAAAGTAAAGCCTATATTGTGTATTCGTCACAAAATCCTAATAATGGGCAAAAGGCCATTACACATTACGAAACCATTAAGTCCAATAGCAATTATTCACTTGTGAAAGTGAAGTTGGAAACAGGTCGTAAAAACCAAGTAAGAGTTCACATGCAAGACCTTGGTCACCCAGTGATTGGCGATGCAAAATACGGCTCAAAAGTAAACCCAATCAAGCGATTGGGATTGCACGCTTGGGAGTTGAATTTTATCCATCCTGTAACAAAAGAAGTTTTTAATTTTCAAACACCACTACCAGGAAAGTTTAAGGCATTATTTTAATATGCTTAAGGCGGACAAAATTAATTTATTGGGTTTTTGGCAGTCAGCTATGGATACACGGCAAAAAAGAAGGTTTTCTGCCTAATGCCTACAGCTTATAGCACACCACTTAATACTTATTTTTTAACGTAAAATCATTCAAAAAAAATGGATATATATGTAAGCAGTCTTCCTTTTAAGTTGAAGGAAGCGGGTTTAAAAGCCCTTTTTGAAACTCACGGAGAGGTAGAATCTGTAAAAATTATTATCGACAAAATCACTCGTCAAAGTAAAGGTTTTGGGTTTGTAACAATGCCCAACGAAGAGGAAGCTAAAGCTGCTATCGCTGCGCTTCATGGAAGTGAACTTGATGGAAGAATTTTGATTGTCAGCGAATCTCAACAAAAGTTTCAATCGAGCGTGAAGGATTCTAAATCAAAGAAAACTTCAAGTGCATACTTTAAAGGTATTGGTAAAAGCTACAGAAAGAAATAATAAGTTAGCGGGCAAAATAAGATTTAAGTTATGTGTTTAGGCACTAGGCAACAGGCACAAGGCAAAGAGTGTTAAAATGTTTTAACGACCACGGACATGCATTTTTCCCAAAGCCCACCACCGAAAGCCGATACCTGAAAGCCTAAGCACAATCTTAAACTTTATTTTGCCTACTGCTTACTGCATAAAGCGTATTACTGAAATGTGCCAATATAGTAAGAGCACTCGTTTAAGGGTAATGCCTTGAATGAGTGCTCTTTCGTTTTATAGTTAAGTTCATTCCACTGGAGGCATTTGTCCTGCCCCGAATCTTGAGCTAAAATATTTTTACCTAAAAAAGTCCTACATTTGATTTGAATTTTTATAAACTCAAATTGAATATATGAAAAAATCCCTTCTAAGCTTCTTACTGTCTTGTTTATCAATAGCCTTATTGGCTCAAAATAAGCAGGCTACGTACTGTAATCCTATCGACATTGGCTATCGCTACAACTTCGAGCAAATGAACGAAGGTATCTCTTACCGCTCAGGAGCAGACCCCGTTATTGTGACCCACAAAAACGAATATTATTTGTTCGTAACTATTTCGGGAGGCTGGTGGCATTCTAAAGATTTAGTCAATTGGAACTATGTTGTTCCTGACAAATGGCCTATGGAAGATATGTGCGCACCAGCAGCAGTTTCGGTGCGAGATACCTTGTATTTGTTCCAGTCGACTTTTCAGCAACGCCCTATTTTTTATTCTACTGAACCTGAAAAAGGAAAACTCAAATTCCTTAATCGTTGGTTGCCACAGCTACCTAAGGATATTGGTCCTTGGGATCCAGCGCTTTTTCATGACCCCGATACCGATAAATGGTATATGTATTGGGGCTCTTCTAATGTATATCCAATATTTGGAGCAGAGCTAGATAAAAGCCGTAATTTGACTTACAAAGACAAAACAGATTATAAACCATTGATATTTTTGGACCAATACCAACATGGTTGGGAACGCTTTGGTCCAGATCATGCCGATATGATTAAGCCATTTATTGAAGGCGCTTGGATGACCAAGCATAATGGTAAGTATTATCTTCAGTATGCAGGACCAGGAACAGAATACAATGTTTATGGTAATGGTACTTATGTTGGTGACAACCCACTTGGACCATTTACCTATGCACCTTATAATCCCATTTCTTATCGTCCTGGTGGGTATATGACTGGTGCGGGACATGGCAATACCTTTCAGGATGTGTATGGAAATTATTGGAATACAGGTACGCCGTGGTTGGCGGTAAACTGGCCAATGGAACGACGTATTTCAATGTTCCCTGCGGGTTTTGACAAAGAGGGACAAATGTACTCAAATACCCGTTTTGGTGACTGGCCTCATTATTTGCCAACAGGTAAATGGGATAATCGCGATGCGTTGTTTACAGGTTGGATGCTTCTTTCTTATAAAAAACCTGTGACTGTTTCGTCTCAGCAAGATACGATTCACGTGGCGAAAAACTTAACAGACGAAGGACGTCAAAGCTTTTGGGTAGCCAAACAAAACAAAGCAGGCGAATGGGCAAGCATCGATTTGGGAAGAGAATCGGAAGTAAGAGCATTGCAGGTAAACTATATAGATTATAAGAATAATGTTTTCGATTCCGATTCGAGTGTTTATACTTTATTCAAAATTTGGGGTTCAAAAGATGGGAAAAAATGGGAACTATTGCGTGACCTTACCAAAGAACCTAAACGAGATAGACCATGTGCTTATATCGAACTAGAAAAACCTTACAAAGGTCGTTTTATCAAATATGAGCATGTATATGTCAAAGCACAAAACCTTGCCATTGGCGAAATCCGAGTATTTGGTAATGGCTTGGGACAAGCACCTGTTACACCTCAAAAATTGGTAGCCAAACGTCAAAAAGATGAACGAAATGTGGATATTTCTTGGGAAAAAGTACCCAATGTCGTAGGGTATAATATCCGTTGGGGAATAGAAAAAGACAAGTTGTATCAAACCTATCAAGTATATGGCGATCAGCCAACATCTTTACAAATCAGAGCGTTGAATTTGGGACAGAAATACTACTATGCGATTGAGGCATTTAATGAAAATGGTGTATCTGCTCTTAGTGGTGTAGTTGGAGAATAATTCTTTATTTTCATAAAATCAAAAGCCCGATAAGAGTTACTTTCTTATCGGGCTTTTTGCTGATTCAAAAACTCAAATCATTGAAATTACTTTTGTAAAGCTACTTTCAAGACTCTTGTACCTGCATCTGTATATACTCGGATGAAATATTGACCTGAGGTATATTGGCTTAAATCTAGGCTTGTCCAGAAATCATTTCCGATACGTTCCATCGATTTTTGAGTTAGGGTATTTCCTACTAAAGAAATTACTTCTGCTGTAACAGCCTTGTAGTTATTATCAGGAACTTTTACCGTAACAACTCCAGAAGTTGGATTAGGATAAACTTTTGATTGCCCATCTGACAACAAATCTTCTTCAATGGCTGTAATCGTTACGGTTACGCCCGGAGAGTAAGCACTACAACCATTAGCATCAGTAACTTTAGCGTTATAAAAACCAGATTGAATTGGGGTGAAACTTGCTAGACCTTTTGCCGCAGGGTACTCAATTCCATTGAGAGTCCATGTTGGGTTTGTTCCTGATAGTACTGCAAGTACTCCATTTGTCCAGTTTACAGTAGGAGCAATTGGAGTGTAAGCTGTTGCTGTCACACCCGAAGTGGTAGTAGAACAAGCTCCACCATTTGAGACCTTCACTGTGTACGTACCTGCAATGCTTACATTTAAAGTATTGCTTGTAGCGCCATTTAAAGTTGCTCCGTTACGATACCATTGATAAGTATAACCATTACCCAAGGTAGCGGTTAACGTACCAGCGCCATCTGGGCAGAAGCTAATAGTGCTTGCTGGGGTAACACTTACAGTAGGAGCAGTTACACTTTGAATAGTTACAGCAGCACGTGTACTTGGGCATTCTAATGCTCCAATATTAATGTCATACAAATAGTAATATCCAGTTTTGATAATACTACTATTGTAATAAGCTCCTGTAATACTCACGGTATTGTTTAATGAGAAAGGATAACCCACTAGATCTGTTGCAGTTGAAGTAAGGTTTTTATTACTTCTGTAAATTGACGCTCCGTCAGCACATGTTTGTGTGATGTAGTATGTACCAGCAGCAGGTAGTTTGAGGTTAAGATTAACTACGACACCTTGGTCTGTTTTGTCATCAATCAACTGGGTATTATTTCTTGTCGAATTTGCAGTTGTTCTAGTCGCTTGTACTGGAATTGTCACAGACGAAACTGGTGCACCATCTGCTGCATTGATTACATCAAATGTGATGCTACCTGATGTACCTACGTAAATTCTAGCAGTCTTGATTACGATTGGTGCTTGGGTAGTCATTACAATCGCTGGACCAAAGTTTTCATAGTAAGATCCATCACTGTATTCGTATTTAGTTTTTGCTCCAATACTTCCCGAAATTTCGCCTGTCGAAACATACAACTTGCTTGTTCCTGTTGGTAAGGTAAATGAGCCTGTACCTCCAGTGTAGATAAGTGTCCCACCTGCAGATTGGTCAAACCATTGTACAGAAGTAGAGCTTGCCGATTTGATAATGGCAGTACTAGCACCATCACATACAATGGCTTCGGCTGTTGGAGCAGCCGTTGTGCTTACGGTACGAGTAAAGGTAACTTGGTTATTTCTTAAATCTTGGTCGCTTGCTAAGGTTGCTTGTGTGGCAAAACTATAACTCTGTCCAGCGACAACATTCATCGTTCCTGTCAAAGTCACTTCTCCTGTTGCTAAAGAAGCCAAAGTTCCCGTATAAGTTCCTGTGAATGTTCCACTAGCACCAGAAGTATTACTTACTGTTACACTTACTGGGATATTAGAAAGGCTATTTAAACCATTGTTTGTAATACTAACCTTTATTTGTGTCAAAGCAGTATTGCTACAGAATAAACCCGTTTCTGGTGTCAACAAGTTGGTTACAGCTACATCGCTAAGTGCTCTTGTAACAGCCAAAGGAATATCCATTACTTCTGCATTAGAAACCGAACCACAAGCTGTAACAGCACTTGCACTAGCCGCTTGCGAGCAAATGACACGCATACGTAGCGTTGTTCCAAAATTGATTGCTTGAGGTGCAGTAAAATTTAGGGCGTATGCTCCTGTGCCATTTACTGTACTTGTACCTACTAGATCACCCTCATCATCAAAACTTCCATTGCTATTCCAGTCAATAAATGCTTTCAAGATATGGTTGTTTGTATTTTTTACTGATACATTTAAGGTTAATGCTTGATTACTTGAAACATTATTACCACCACTCAAACTAGCAGATTCAATCACATCGCTACCCGAACTTACCGCATTGCTACAATAGGTTACGGCTCCGACACCACTTACAATCAATGAAAAATCTTGTTTACTATTAGTCAAAGTTCCTTTATGGCTTACTGTAATGGTATAAGTAGCCCCAGGCAATGGATTACTGATTAAAATTTGCTCAATATTATCTCTAATATTGTCACCAGTTGTAGCCAAATCTGAAGGTTTTTCAGGATTTAGGGTAAAAGGCAAGTAGTTAGAAGTACCGTCCGAAACTCTTACATCTAAATCGTTTACCAATTTAGGCGTGCGATTATTTAAGTTTGATGCTGATGTCGAAGTAATGGTACCTTCAGGGTCAGTCCAAACAATACTTACTCGTAAAGGTTCTTGACCAGAAGCAACAACTGTCTGAGTTGAAGTCGCACCTTGAGCTAAGCTTTTTTCTTGAAGTAAATTTGATTTTGAAGTATTCAAAATTACTTTTCCTGCTTTTTCCATATTGAGTAAACCCCAACCATAAATATAGTCAGGACCCACATTTCCAGCATCTTCGGCGGTATGAATGGCGAGCCCCCTCAGGGTTGCAGAGCGCATGAATTGCCCGTCATTCTGCTTGGCATATAATTCTTGGAGCAAAAATAAACTACCCGCCACCTGCGGACTCGACATGGATGTCCCACTCAAGGTAGCATAACTCGTAGTTGAGCCTGTAGAAGTAGAGAATACGTTTACACCCACACCAACAATATCTGGTTTGATACGACCATCATCTGTGGGTCCCCAGCTACTAAAATCTGAGATTTTAATGTCGGAAGATTTTGTAGGTGCTGCATCAAGTGCGTTTACAGCGCCAACAGTCAAAATATTTTTGGCAGTACTCGTCGTTGGCAAAATATCATAGCTATCATTTTTACTTCTTGCTACCGAACTAGTATCCGTTCCGCTACCCAAGTAATAAACCGTACCCGGGTCTGGTCCTGTTTCGCCACGGTTATTTCCTGCTGATTTTACAATAAGGTAATAAGGAGCATTGTAGGCAATTTTATCTAAAGTTTGTGTATTGCTATCGTAGAATCCAAATTTATAGTCTTCAAAAGCGTTGATATTAACGTTACCCATCCAACGCCATTTGCTTACGTCTGAATCGTAATTCCACCCTGCCAAGTAACCATAAGAGTGATTAGAGATAAGCAAGCCACTAGCAGCTGCACTTATTTCAGTATTATCGCTGTTGTAATCCCATGCTCGAAGATTGGCACCAAACGACATACCTTTCGCTTGTGCCGAGATACCTGTAGCAATCATCGTTCCCGAAGTATGGGTAGCATGTTGGTCTAAAGTCGTAGCATTATCTTGTTGGGTAACACGACCTGTAAGTTCAACGTGACTCGAATACACACGTCCTCCATCCCAGATACCCAGCTTGCCACTCATATAACTACTACTACCACTGAGGCTCAGCCCAAGGCTCCCGCCTGTGTACATAGAGGTAGTTCTTGTCGCAGCAGCGGCTTTGGCATTACTATGTGTGATTAAGTAAAGAGGTTGCCCTGTAGCGTCCAATCCTTTCAGAGAGTAAACCCTTCCATCTTTATAAACACCATTAATGGGCCAGCTTTTAGACTTTGCAGTTTCTAACGCTTTTTGGTATTCATTTTCCTCCTGCTTACTAATTTCTAGAGATACAGTTTGTTGTTTGCTTTGTTGTGAAGTAGAGTAAAGACTCTTCTCTTGACTAAAGGTGAGATGCGTGAGAAAGAGTAAATACAATAAAAGTATTTTTTTCATACAATCGGTTGGTTACAAATGAAAGGGAAAACTACGTATTTTACTGAATACTTACGATACAAACATGACAGTTTTTTTGAAGGAAGCGTTGCGTTCACTTTCCAACTAAAACAAATAAGCCTTAGTACAACTCGTACTAAGGCTTATTTGTTAATAGTATTAAGGATGAGTACTGAGTTTTAAGTGTAATTTTTACATTCACAACTCAGCATTTACACTTAGAGTATTTCAGCTTCTCTTTTCTTATTTACACTTGCCGAAACCCAAATACTGATTTCATACAAACCAAACAATGGGGTTGCTACCAACAACTGAGAAATAACATCTGGCGATGGTGTGATAATGGCTGCCACAATCAAAATTACAATCAACGCATGACGGCGGTACTCTCTCATAAAAGTTGGCGTCAAAATACCCACTCGTGAAAGTACATAAGCAATCATTGGGAGTTGGAAGGTAAGACCACAAGCCAATGTCATCATCGACAACAACGAAATATAATCGTTGATGTCAAACTGGTTTTGAATACTATCATCAAGTTTGAAGTTAGCCAAGAAGTTAATCGCCATTGGCGAAACCACAAAGTAACCAAAACTCACACCCATGAAAAACAAAAGCGATACCCAAAATACCGCACCACGAGCAGCAGATTTTTCGGTGTCTTTCAAGCCTGGACGAATAAATTTCCATATTTCCCAGAAGAAATAAGGGAATGCAAACATCAAACCTACGATAATCGACTGGGTAAGTGCCATCATAAATTGACCTGACACCTCACGACTTTGCAAAATAAAGCTAGCTTGCTTAAAGCAAAGCCCTTCCATACCTGTAGCATCGGCTACTTTACACAACATTCGGTTGGTCCAGAAGTCAGATTTGGCAGGTCCCATGATGATTCCTCCAAAAATTTCTTCTCTGTAAATCCAAGCAACAATTGTAAATATCAAAATAGACGCAATCGAGCGTAATAAATGCCAGCGAAGTTCTTCTAAATGCTCTACGAAGGTCATTTCCTTTCCTTCGATACCTTCTTCTAGTTCTTCGTCAAATTCTTGGTCTAGTGCCATTAGTCAGTTTAAAAATTAAAATGAGATGTTGTATCGAGCAAATGCCTGAAAGTCTTTTACTTACAGGAAAACAAACAAGATGGAGTCAAAAATTGAGTAA
Source organism: Cellulophaga sp. BC115SP (assembly GCF_009905545.1). Taxonomy (GTDB): domain Bacteria; phylum Bacteroidota; class Bacteroidia; order Cytophagales; family Spirosomataceae; genus Flectobacillus; species Flectobacillus rivi. The sequence goes on from NZ_JAAALB010000045.1 coordinate 43,278, forward strand.
AGTATTTTTTATACAAAACTAAATCTTGAAAGCTCCTTGCCAGATAAGTTCGTTTTTGACAACGAAATATATCAAGTGCTTATTCGCAAAGTTACACGAAAAAAGCAAAAAACCCTGACAACCTTTGTAGGTGTCAGGGTTTTTTCATATCGACAAAATCAGAGAATTATCTGTAAAGTGGGAAGTTCTCAACCCATTTGTTTACTTCTGATTTTACTGAAGCAATGTAAGTTTCGTTGTCATGGTTCATCAATACGCTATCGATAAGGTCAACAATGTGCAACATTTCAGCTTCTTTCATACCTCTTGTTGTCATGGCAGCAGTACCTACACGCATACCCGATGTTACAAATGGAGATTTGTCATCGAATGGCACCATGTTTTTGTTGATCGTAATATCAGCTTTTACCAAAGTGTTTTCAGCCAATTTACCAGTCAATCCTTTTGGACGAAGGTCAATCAACATCAAGTGGTTGTCTGTACCACCCGAAATGATTTTGTAACCTTTGTCTAAGAATGCCTGAGCCATAACTTTAGCATTTTTCTGAACTTGTTCAGCATATACTTGGAAATCGTCAGACAAAGCCTCGCCAAAAGCAACAGCTTTAGCAGCGATTACGTGCTCCAAAGGACCACCTTGAGTTCCTGGGAATACCGCGCCGTCTAAACAAGCAGACATTGTTTTCAAATCACCTTTCAATGTTTTGAAACCGAATGGGTTTTCAAAATCCTGACCCATCATAATCAAACCACCACGAGGACCACGCAACGTTTTGTGTGTTGTTGTAGAAACGATATGGCAATGTTGCATTGGGTTATTCAACAAACCTTTTGCAATCAAAGCAGAAGGGTGAGAAATATCTGCCAACAACAAAGCACCTACTTGGTCAGCGATGTTACGCAAACGAGCATAATCCCAGTCACGAGAATACGCAGATGCACCACAGATAATCAATCTTGGACGCTCTTTCAAGGCTGTAGCTTCTACTTTGTCCCAGTCGATCAAACCTGTTTCTTCTTCTACACCATAAAAGAATGGTTGGAAGTATTTACCTGAAAAGTTTACTGGAGAACCATGAGAAAGGTGACCTCCGTGTGCAAGGTTGAAACCTAGGATTTTGTCGCCAGGGTTCAAGAAAGACAAAAATACTGCTGCATTAGCTTGTGCACCAGAGTGAGGTTGCACGTTAGCCCAAGTAGCACCAAAAAGAGCTTTGGCACGTTCGATAGCGATATTTTCGATTTGGTCAACTACTTCGCAACCACCATAGTAACGTTTGCCTGGAAGACCTTCTGCATATTTGTTGGTAAGCACAGAGCCTTGTGCTTCCATTACTTGCTTAGATGTGAAGTTTTCAGAAGCAATCAATTCGATACCAAATTCTTGGCGGTGTGCTTCTTGGTTAATCAAGTTAAAAATTTCAGTATCTCTTTCGAGCGTGAAAGTTGCTGTTGCCATTTCGCAAATTGTGATTGAATAATTGTGAGGTTGGTTTTGTATTAACAAATCATTAAATAATGATAAAAACCAAGCGTTTCTTGTATTAACACAGTAAAAATACTCTTAAAAAATGGATTGTGAAAACATTTTTTTACGCTTATCAGGCAATTTTTCAATTAGCCTTAGTCTCGCAACCCTTTATTTTTCAGGTTATTAGTAGAAAGTTTTAATTTCTAGAAAAAGTAAAAAGATTAAGTACTGGCAAAGAAGAGTTTAAGTGTTTTTACTAGACTAACTTGCTAAATTTAGTGGCTCATGATTGAGTGGATGAGTGATTATTTTAAAAATGAGTTTTAGGGATAGAGACGTAGTGCTTTGTGTCTAAAAAGGTAATAATATCAAATATGAGTCATCCTAAATTTTAAGATTGGGATTATCCTCCAAGTTTTCATCAAAAAAGCGGTCGGAAAATATTTTCTGACCGCTTTTTTGATGCTACCATGCTAGATTTTCACTCAGTATAAGACGCAATCATTGCGTCTCTACTGTGAGAATATAAATTTTAACATAATCACTCATCCCCTCAATCACTCAATCGCTAAATTAGGGATGACTCATGTTTTACAGCTATAACAAAATGGAGATTTATGACATTTTCAAATCTTCAAATCCTCAAATTTTTAAATCCTCTCATTTTCAAATCTTATTTCTTAATACCTCTTTTGATGGCATCGTAGATTACCTCATTGATATTGGTTCTAACATTGAGGTCTGACAATTTGGAATTGTTGCGTGTAGGATATACTCGGTTGGCTAAGAATACATACACTAGTTGATTGTCGGGGTCAACCCAAGTATAAGTTCCTGTAAAACCTGAGTGTCCAAAGCTCGATGCTGGGGCACTTGGAGCAGCACTGATGCCTGGCTTTTTGCGGTCGGGCTTATCGAAGCCAATGCCACGACGACTATTTTCTGCAACACTAAACGGATAGCTCGTCCATTCGTTCAAAGTACTTTCTTTGATAAAACGCTTACCTCCATAATATCCTTTTTGCAAATACATCTGCATCAATTTTGCTAAATCGTTGGCATTACCAAACAAGCCTGCGTGTCCTGAGATACCATTGAGCATAGCAGCACCTTCATCATGTACTCGTCCGTGGATGAGTGTTTTACGGAAAAGAGAGTCATATTCTGTTGGTACAATTCTGTTTAAATCATAATGCAAACGAGCATTGTAAGTCAACGTAGTAGCACCCAATGGTTGGTAGAAAGTATCTTTCAAGAAAGATTCCCAATCTTTACCAGTCAGACGAGGAATGATTTGTGGATACATATAGTATGACAAATCTGAGTAGACATATTCTTTTTTCTCACGCAAAGGCGAATCCTCAATTGCCTTGTAAAGCACATTGTGGTAATCTTTATGAATCCAAAGGTTTTCTGCTACTTGGATAGAATAATCATTAGATTTTTCAGTTGCAAAAGTATGGTGCTTCCAAATGGTTGGTTGTGTGGAGATATTCACACATTCAGCCCAAAGTTTTTTGTCAGACTGTATTGCTTTTTCAATACGAGCATAAGCTTTTTTACGACCGAATAATTTTTCCCAAAACGTAATTTTATATCCTTCTGGATACCCGTGCGCAGCAATTTTATCTTGATACACTTTGCTTGCCAGTAGCATTTTGGTAGAGTCGATACAATCTTGCCAGAATGGAATCCATGCTCTTAGGCGTGCTTGGTGCGTCAAAATGTCTTTATAAATCAATCCCGCTTTATTGGAGTTTTTCCAGTCAGGAATCATATCGCCCATGGTACTGCTCAATGAGAACTTTCCTTCATCGCTCATACGCATCATCGCTGCTACCGAAGTACTAATTTTGGTAACCGAAGCCAAGTCATACAAATCAGTTAAAGCTACCTTTTGATTACCTTCATACGTATGTTTTCCATAAGCTTTATGGAAAATCACTTTACCATTTTTAGCGACTAAAACCACCGCACCAGGTGTTGCTTTACGGTCGATGGCTGTGGTTACAATTGAGTCAATGCGAGCGCCTAAATATTTTGAATCTATCCCTACTGCTTCTGGAACTGTATATTCAAAACGTTGAATGGCTTTGGTCGAAATACCATCATTGTATTTGAAAGCAGTATTTACCGTCACAGGGAGCTTGCCTGTAATAGGAGTAGCTCCAAATATGGCTTGTGCAGCGGCTTCTTGTGTATAAGGAGTTTCTTGGAAAGTTTGAACCAAGGCAGCGGCACTTTCTAAGTTTTCGAATTTACCTAATGTATAAGGGTTTGAGAAAAGCGTAATGATGGTTTTGGCATTGCTAAATCTCTTAACCAACTCCTGAGTTTTAGGGAGGATATTATAATTTTTAGCAGGACGGATATTTTGCCCGTTCACACCCATAATTACCAAATTGTACGATTTGAGAGCCTCCTCAACTTTAGCAATTGTACTATCAGCCGAGTTTTCATCTAGGTTAAAATGTTCTACAGCCGTGTAATTGCCCAACATTTTCTGGAAATCTGTTACAGGTTTCGAGCCAAAAGCTGGTGTTCCAATAACCAAAGAGGCAATTTTTAACGTATCTAGGTTTTGTAAAGGAATAATATCTTTTTTGTTACGAAGTAAAGTAACTGTATTGACTGCCAACTGACGATTGAGTAAATCTGAAAAACGAGGATTCAAATCATCAATCAAGTTTTTGGTATCAATCGGTTTGTACTTATCTAGCCCAGCCCATGATTTAGCCAAAAGAATTCTTTTTACACGTTCGTCTATATCAGATTGAGAAATTTCTCCACTCAAAAGTGCTTTTTTGATGGCATTAAATGCCGCAGGAACATCTACAAATGTTTCAAGAATATCATTTCCTGCAAGAATGGCTTTTACGTTGGCAGTTCCTTCTGGGAAAAATTTCACTGCACCTTGCATATCCATGGCATCTGTAAATACCAAACCTTTGAAATTTAATTCTTTACGTAACAAATCAGTAATGACTTTTCTTGACAGCGTAGAAGCTAAGTTTTTGGTAGTATCCAACGATGGGATATTCAAGTGAGCTACCATCACGCCTTGCAAACCATTTTTGATAAGTTCGCGATAAGGATACAACTCCAAAGAATCTAATCGAGTACGATTATGACTAATCAAAGGCAAATCGTAATGAGAATCGGTACCTGTATCGCCATGCCCAGGAAAGTGCTTCGCAGAAGTAATAACGCCACCACGTTGCAAGCCTTTCATGTAAGCAATGGCCTTTTGCGTTACTTGGTATTTGTTTTCGCCAAACGAGCGGAAGTTGATAACAGGGTTGTTGGGATTATTGTTGATATCTACCACAGGCGCATAATTCACATGCACGCCTATACGCTTACACTGAAGGGCTATTTGATAACCCATTTCTTCGAGTAGCGGGGTATTGCCTTGCATTGCACCAAGCGCCATTTGATAAGGGAAACGCGTTGTACTATCGAGACGCATGCTTAAGCCCCATTCCAAGTCCATTCCTATCAACATGGGCACTTTGGCCATGGCTTGTAGCTTATTGACTAATACCGCTTGCTTACTAGGATTTCCAGCAAAAAATACCAATCCACCTACATGATAATCTCTTACGATTTGGTTGAGGCGTGTGGTATCGTAGGTTGCATTGTAATTAGCACGAGGCATCATTAATTGACCAATCTTTTGGTCAACTGTCAGCGTTTTAAATACAGAGTCTACCCATTTTTGATCGGCATTGGGAAAAAGCTCTGATTGAGCCAAAGCCCCCGAACTTGCCAAACCTAGGATAGCTAAGGTTTTGATGAAGTAATGCGTTATTTTCATTAAGCGTTTCAAAGGTTGATTGAATATGCAAGATAAGAATTTTTTGAGGGATACGCTTACGGAGTTGTGTGGGAATGAGGTGGGTAGTGTATCGCGACATGATTTTGATATCTATTAGTAGAATCAGTTTACATTCTTATACTTTAGGTTATAGGTGTTAGTTATTAGGCAAAAATGTATTTCGGATTTTATAAAAGATACTTTTCAATTTTTCGCATTAGGTTGTAAGCCTATTGCGGATAAAATCCCAACTATTTAACTTCTTTTACTTAATTATACAAAATCTATAATATTACTCTAGTAAATAAGAGCATCCTGTCCTAACTTTGTAAAATATTATTCAACAAACTAAAAAACAGTGAAATACATCAAACCCATCGAACAGCTCATCCAAGAATCGGAGGAGTCAGGCGAGAAAACACTCAAACGCTCTCTTAATGCATTTCAATTAATTATGCTCGGTTTAGGGGTAATTATTGGAGCAGGCTTATTTTCACTTACAGGTTTGGCGGCAGCCAATAATGCTGGACCAGCAGTGACGCTTTCTTTTGTGGTTGCGGCAGTTGGCTGTGCTTTTGCAGGCTTATGTTATGCAGAGTTTGCAGCAATGATTCCTGTGGCAGGTAGTGCTTACACGTATTCGTATGCGACACTCGGCGAGTTAGTAGCATGGATTATCGGTTGGGATTTAGTGTTGGAATTCTCTGTGGGTGCTGCAACAGTAGCGATTAGTTGGTCAAACTATTTGGTGAAGTTTTTGGCTTATTATCAACTTTATATTCCTCCTCAATTGGTTCACTCGCCATTTGAAACGGTTACGCTGGCCGATGGACAGCAGATTCATGGTTTGTTCAACTTGCCTGCGACCTTAGTGGTGGTATTAATGTCCTTTATTTTGATGCGTGGCACCAAAGGTTCTGCTATATGGAATGCTATTGTGGTGTCGCTCAAAGTGGCAGTGGTACTGGTATTTATTGCTTTGGGATGGAATTATGTGCAACCACAAAACTATCAACCTTATATTCCTGCTAATACAGGTGTATTTGGAGAATATGGTTGGTCAGGGATTTTGCGTGGAGCGGGCGTAGTATTTTTTGTATTCTTAGGATTTGATATTATTTCGACAGCCGCACAGGAAACTAAAAATCCACAGCGTAATATGCCTATTGGTATTATTGGCTCTTTGTTAGTTTGTACCGTTTTGTTTGTGCTATTTGCACATGTCATGACAGGTCTTTCACATTATACTACTTTCAAAAACAATGCTGCACCTGTAGCGGTGGCTATTCAACAAACGCCTTATGCTTGGTTATCCCAATTGGTAATTTTAGCTATTTTGGTGGGTTATACCTCTGTAATTCTGGTAGATTTGATGGGACAGTCACGGGTATTTTTTAGTATGTCCAAAGACGGACTTCTGCCTAAAATCTTCTCTGAAGTACATCCCAAATTCCGTACGCCTTGGAAGTCGAATATTTTATTCTGTGTATTTGTAGGTTTGTTTGCAGCTTTTGTTCCAATCGATATTGTTGGTGAAATGACCAGTATTGGTACTTTATTGGCCTTTGTAGTGGTTTGTGGCGGTATTTTGGTTTTAAGAAAAACGAATCCAGATATTCCACGCTCATTCAAAACACCTTGGGTGCCGTTTGTGCCAATTATGGGGATATTGACTTGTGTAGGAATGATGGCATTTTTACCATTAGATACGTGGATTCGACTGATTGTGTGGATGGCTATTGGTATGGTGATTTATTATACCTACGGGCGCAAGAATAGTATTATTAGAAATAAACAATCTTAATATTTGTAAATAGGTTCTAGAGTAGGAAATGAGGTAAGTAAATAAATGAGTTCTTTATTTACATTACCTCATTTCCTATTCTAGAACTAAAACACTTTGGCTCTTCTCTTTAAAACACTTGCCTCTTTTATCTAAAAACGCTTATTTTAGATAATAATGCGAATATTGGGTTAAAAAAACAGAGATAGTAAAATCATAGGTCAGTAAATTTGTGTTGCCAAACATATATAATACTGATTATGAGAGAATTAGATTTAATCCGCTTGTATTACTACCTCTGCGAGTGCTATGATAATGAACTTCGCT
>NZ_JAAALB010000046.1 GCF_009905545.1 Cellulophaga sp. BC115SP
AAAACTTATAGCTTTATAGCCATGCTTTTTGATTTTTATATTTTGAACTTTTGGGTGATAATGAATTCCTAAACTTCTACATAACCCGTATGCTATGCTTACGCACGCAATTAATTTTTTGAGCTTAGTAATTGATTGTAAATGTGTACTTTCCAAGTTAAATCCTCGTCCTTTAAACGACTGAGAAACAGTTTCTATCGTCCAGCGTTTTCGATAAAGTTGTCCCATAAATTCAGCGTTTACGGTTCCTATTAAAAACAACAAATGATACAACACTTGTAATTTCTTTGCTGAGCCGTTGGTTCATAGGAAGTGATGTGTTTTTAAAGTTTGGTCGCTACAAAAATCTCACTTCCTTTTATTTTTAACAATTTTAGCTGGGTCGAGTACCCATTACCTTTAATTATATTAATAAAGTTGATACAGTCTTAGTTAGATAGACCCTTCACATAAAAATATGTTTTTTACTTCGGTAATGGTAAGTAAACAGAGTCTTATGTTAAATGAAAAATAAAAATTTAATTTTCCCAACCTTAGGGTTTGTAGGAATATTGATCTTTAAATTTGTAATAGAGCCAATAGCTATAAAGTCTGCAAACGATACATTTATTAATGACTCCTATTTGTACCTACTTATTTCAAAGCCAAATGAAGATGAAGGAGACAAAGGGACTTATACATATCAATGTTTAGATTTAGACAAAAAATCACATTGGTATAAAAAAAGATTCGATCCCGAAATAAGTGGTAGAAAATTATATAATGCAGTAATAGTAGGAGATACCATCCAGAAGGACAAAGGGTCACCATTTATATTGCTTAAAAGAAAGAAATTAATATTAAACATACCTGCTGATGACTTTAATAGAGATGTAGATACAGTTTCGGTTAGATAGATACTGTAATGAAAGCCAGTACTAGCTGGGGGGAAGCTTACAATTCTATTGCTGGAATCGAGGATAAAATCCTTAGAAAATTTGAGTGCTGGCTTGGAAGCCAGCACTAGTGGGCAGGACAATACACTCGGAAATTTATCAGCACCGTAGGTGCGACAGTTTGGTAGCAAAGATTTAATAAGAGAGAATTAAAAAGCGCCGTAGGTGCGACAGAATATGGTTTGTTTTCTGTCGCACCTATGGCGCTTAAATGATTATAATTCATAACGATAATACTACCAAACTTTCGCTTCTGTGTCGCTTCATCAATATAAATTTATCCTAGTAAACTATTTTCAAATGATTTAATTTTTTGAAATTAGGATAGAATCCTTAGAAAATTTGAGTACTGGCTAGGAAGCCAGCACTAGCGAGGATAGATTACTAGTTCAAGACTTCGTCTTGAACTCATTTTTTTATACAGTTTGAAACTGAAGCAAAAGTTAGTCCGAGACTAAGTCTCGAACTAGTCAATAATGCAATCTTATTTTGTTTATCTGTCGTACCTTGGCGCTTTATCAATATAAATCCATCCTTGAGATTTATATGCAAATGATTCAACTTTGTGAAATTAGGATAGAATCCTTAGAAAATTGAGTACTGGCTTGGAAGCCAGCACTAGCGGGAATCCTTAGAAAATGTGAGTGCTAAGTTGGAAACAAATGATTGCAGCGGAAAACTATTCAATCAATTTATTCACTTTTTCAACAAGCTTATCTATTCTACCAAGTATGAAATTATCAAAATCCAAATCTAATGATGTTGCAGGGCATAATGCACTTTCCAATATATCGTCAATGGATGTCACCGGTAAAAGGTCTTTATACAAATTTGGAGCTTTGTCTTTTATACGTTGATTATCCGCGTTATTTAAAAAACAAAAGTTAGCTAAACAGTTTATTTTTTTTCGATCAACCCCTAATCTCTCCAAATATTTTTTCGGAAATATATGATGAAATTCATTTCTATTTACTGTTTTTAATACATCTCCTAATCTAACATTAGCTCCGGAAATAAATGACTTTGGATTGCTATTTGCCAACATTAATACAAAAGTTTTAGTATTTACAGTTCCAACATTAAAAATACTTTCAGAAAAATATTGTCTATCTATTATGCAACTAAACTCAGCAATCAAGGTATTTTCATCTCCTGCGAGAGCTTTCATTAGTGAAATATCTGTTTTATGCCTATCTTGAATAGCGGAATTATAACGTCTTGCAAAGTTTGACTTCCAAAACCATTTAATTAGCTGCTTTCTTTGAATATCATTGTAAGCCTTTCCACTTACTCTATCAGTAGCAAAAAATGTAGATAGAGACACAATCATTGATGGATACGGCAGCCAATCCAGTGATTCAACTTTTAATTGGTCTTTTAAAAATTCAATTGCACCTTTTATCCCACTTCTAATCCTTTCGAAATTAGCTCTAACTTCCTCTCCTGTTAAACTCATTATTACCGCAGGTGAAGTTTCACCACGAATTATTCCACTACAACATTTCAATTGCAAATCTTTATCTTGAGCTAAATTACCGAATCCATACGGTTTCAGTTCTTCAGCTAATTCAGAAAACTCCTCCTGTAAATCAAAGTTAGCACTCCAACTCCATGCAGTCAAAAGTTGATATGTGTTTAATGGTGTACCTGCTCTGTTTATTCTCTCAAACACAATTGCGATGCTTTCTTTACTATCTGTTTCAAATTCTTGTGCAGGTAACGAATACTCTTGAAACCTTTGCTGAACTCTCAAAATTATATCTCTTCTTGCTTGGTCAAGCTTACTTACTTCTCCGTAAAACTTTCCTGCATCAAAAATCACAGACATTGGAAAATGCTGATTTTCAACTACTTCAAAATTTGATAGGGCTACAAACTTACTTTCTTGTATATCATCGCTTGCGTCAAAATCAAAATAAATATCAAGCCATTCATAATTATTTGAAGGTAATAGCTCGGTTTGAAAGACACTAAACAATGATGTTAGTCTTTGTTGTCCATCTAAGACATAATACACAGGATGCTCTTTTCTTGGATCAGGAATTGTAAAATTGCCCAACTCTTTCTCCGATTCAAGTCTTGTACTTGTTTTCCATAAAAAAACTGTCCCAATTGGGAAATTCTTATAAATACTATCTAAAAGAAAACTAACTTGTTGTGGTGTCCATACCCAATCTCTTTGAAACGCAGGTATTCTAATTTCTCCAGAAATTACTCTGTCAATTACCCTTCTTATTGTTAATGATTCTGCCATTATACTTTAACTGTTATTGAACGAACATATTCTTATCCAAAAACTCATCTTTTATAAACCCAATCTACTCAATTATGTAGATTTTTCACAAAAAAAGTGCTACAAAATCTCCTTTCAAAAAACTGAAAGATTCCCGAAGGGAGATTCTATAGCACTTTAATTTATATTTAGCCAGAGGCTAAGGGTCGGTTACCGACTTCTTATTTCACTTCTTCAAATGGAACGTCTTCTGCTTGTGAAGAACCACCACCTGCATTAGCTGATTGACCTGCATCGCCAGTTGGTTGAGCTGCGTCACCACCTTGAGCGTACATTTCTTGAGATGCTGCCATCCAAGCGTTGTTCAATTTTTCTAATGAAGCATCGATAGAAGCAATATCACGTGAAGCGTGTGCTGTACGTAATTCTGCCAAAGCACCTTCAATTGCAGTTTTGTTACCTTCTGAAAGTTTTTCACCGTACTCTTTCAATTGTTTTTCTGTTTGGAAAATCAATGAGTCTGCTTGGTTAACTTTCTCGATTTTTTCTTTTTCTGCTTTATCTGCTGCCTCGTTTGCTTTCGCTTCTTGACGCATTCTTTCGATTTCTGCATCTGTCAAACCGCTTGATGCTTCGATACGGATATTGTTTTCTTTACCTGTACCTTTATCTTTCGCTGATACATGCAAGATACCGTTGGCATCGATATCGAAAATTACTTCGATTTGAGGAACACCACGTGGTGCTGGTGGAATACCGTCTAAGTGGAAACGACCTAATGAACGGTTGTTAGCTGCCATTGGACGCTCACCTTGTAAGATATTCAATTCCACAGATGGCTGGCTATCAGATGCCGTTGAGAATACCTCAGACTTACGAGTTGGGATTGTAGTGTTTGCTTCAATCAATTTAGTGAACACGCCACCCATAGTCTCGATACCTAATGACAAAGGAATAACGTCTAGCAACAATACATCTTTTACTTCACCTGTCAATACACCACCTTGTACTGCTGCACCGATTGCTACTGCTTCGTCAGGGTTAACGCCTTTAGATGCTTTCTTACCCCAGAATTTCTCTACTTCTTCAACTACACGTGGGATACGAGTCGAACCACCTACCAAGATAACTTCATCGATATCAGAGTTGCTGTAGCCAGAGTTTTTCATAGCACGACGGCAAGGCTCCAACATTCTTTGAATCAAAGTATCAGCCAATTGCTCAAATTTAGCACGTGACAATGAACGTACTAAGTGCTTAGGCATACCATTTACTGGGAAGATATATGGCAAGTTGATTTCTGTAGATGCTCCAGACGACAACTCGATTTTAGCTTTTTCAGCTGCTTCTTTCAAACGTTGCAATGCCATTGGGTCTTGACGCAAATCAACACCTTCGTCATTTTTAAATTCGTCTGCCAACCAGTTGATGATTACTTGGTCGAAGTCATCACCACCTAAGTGAGTATCACCGTCGGTTGATTTTACTTCGAATACACCGTCACCTAATTCCAAAATTGAAATATCGAAAGTACCACCACCAAGGTCAAATACTGCGATTTTCATATCTTTACCACCTTTGTCCAAACCGTAAGCCAAAGCAGCAGCAGTTGGTTCGTTGATGATACGTTTTACTTCCAAACCAGCGATTGCACCAGCTTCTTTTGTAGCCTGACGCTCAGCATCGTTGAAGTATGCAGGAACTGTAATAACCGCTTCAGTAACAGTTTGACCTAAATAATCTTCAGCAGTTTGCTTCATTTTAGTCAAAATCTGCGCTGAGATTTCTTGAGGCGTATATAAACGGTCACCGATACGTACACGTGGCGTATCGTTTGAACCTTGTTCTACTGTGTAAGCAATTGTTTTAAGCTCGCTACCTACTTCAGAATAGCGCTTACCCATAAAACGTTTGATAGATGAAATTGTGTTTGTTGGATTTGTAATTGCCTGACGTTTTGCTGGATCTCCTACTTTACGTTCTCCGTTTCCGTTATCCAAAAATGCTACGATTGAAGGTGTAGTACGACGACCTTCTGAGTTGGCGATTACGACTGGCTCGTTACCTTCCATAACTGCAACACAAGAGTTGGTTGTGCCTAAGTCAATACCGATAATTTTTCCCATTGCTAGAGTGAATTAATTATTGTTAAATATCTTGTTTTCTTTTTAGGTCAAATGTTAAGATTGGTTTATTCCACCGTTCGGACTGTGCCTTTCATATCTTTTTTTCATCTGACGACGTAAAGTATTTAACAATCTTAATGCCAACCGAAAATTTAGTTAATTTTGCTGACAATCTGTCAGTATGCCAAAATAGCCCATTTTTAATGTCTGACAAAAGATTAGGCACTATGACAGGAATGGCAGATTCTTCGGAGTGATGAGTTTTGAGTTTTGAGTAGGTTTAAAAAAATTCTGATTTGGGATTGCTGATTTCGGAGATAAAGAAAAATACCTTTGTTTTTACAAAAAGAAGAAGATTGCACTTCCGATATCTGAAATAAATGGTTTTTATAATCCTTTGTGCAATACAAATTTGGGATAGCTGTTTAACGATGTAGACGCAACCCTTGCGGTTGCCATTCCAAATGTAGCAACCGCAAGGGTTGCGTCTACATCCTCAAAAACAAAAAAGACACTCAAAGTGTATTTAATGAAATGTAGTTTTAGAACTAAAAGCTTGAAAGAATAATGATTTTTTTTAGTCGGTGAATAAATTCACCGACTAAAAAAAACGAATACGCCACTTTTTAAATAACAAATACACAAATAACATGTAACACATATAAAGACCGTTAAGTAGAATTCCACCTACTATATACTTTTGCGAAAAATAGATTTCATCGTATTTATGCTCAAATTATTATTAGTGTTAGCTTGAATATTCATTATAGCTGGAAAATATATCTATAAACTGTTTATATTCTTCTGATTGTAATTTTATACAGATAACTGAGTAATCGTGCAAAAAAATATTTAATCAATTGAAAATGTAAGATATTGATAATTAAAATTTTACATTCACAATTCATAACTCACAATTCAGCACTAATACTTGATATACTGTTAACATTTTACTTCCATTAACTTATCTCGAAATGAAAATTTATATCCACACTTTACTCAACGATGCTGAAAAGCAATTATTAATCAACGCTTTACCTCCAGAAAAAGGTTATCAACTCAGTTTTGGTGATACGCTATTACCCGAAAATCGTAAAGAGACATTCTTGGAGGCAAGCGTATGCATGGGTAATGTACCCTTAGACTGGGCAGAGGAAAGCACAAAACTACAATGGCTACAGCTGCATTCTGCTGGCTTGGACCCCTATCAGCAATTATCACATAGTCGTTTCCCAATCACTCATCTCAAAGGTTTTTTTGGTCAGTCAGTGGCCGAAACTGCAGTAGCTGGTATCATGGCAGTATATCGTGGTATCGACCGATTGTCTGTGCTACAACCGCAAAAACAGTGGGTGGGTGGTAGTATTCGCCCTTCTTTACATTTATTATTCAGAAAAAAGGTCGGAATTTTAGGCAATGGAGCGATTGGTCAAACAGTAGCAAAAATCTTAAATGGTTTTGACTGTGATATTAAAATCTTTTCAAGAACTGCCATCGAAGGACAAGTTTGGTCTTGGTCGGACATTGGAGCTTATTTGCCTGAATTAGATATTTTAGTCGCCTGTTTGCCAGAAACTACCGAAACAATCGGTTTGATAGATGAAGCTTTTCTAAATCAAATGAAAAAGGAAGCGTTGTTTGTCAACGTAGGTCGTGGCTCGGCAGTGAACGAACCAGTATTAATTGAAAAGTTACAAGCTGGCGCCATCGCAGGGGCAGTGTTAGATGTTACAGCGGTAGAGCCACTTCCTCTAAATCATGTCTTATGGAGTATGCCAAACGTGCTTTTGACACAACACTCATCAGGGGGCTGGGCAGAAGAAAACGCCGATAAAGTCAAGGTATTTTTAAAAAATCTGAAAAGATTCGAAAATAATGAACCCTTAGAAAATATCGCAGATTTGGCGAAAGGATACTAGGGAGTGATGAGTTTGGAGTGCGGAGTTATCCGCATTCCAAACCCTGTAGAGACGTAATATTTTACGTCTCCAAACCTCATAGCTAACACCCAATCAATTACAAATTGTGTAGAAATATCTAAATTACTAGTTCAAGACTTAGTCTTGGACTTATTTTTTTAAGCAGTTTATAAACTGTAGAAAATGCTAGTCCGAGACAAAGTCTCGAACTAGGTATTGAAATCAACATCATATTCCTAATTTGGACATCAATTTTGCTCCCATGCTGTTTTTGTTAGAAATATATCGCACACTCGCACCAATATATGGCGCAGTGCCAGGATGATACGTTTGTAGATTTTCAACCGCTGAATTAAAGATTTTGTCCTGTCTGAAAGTAACTATTCCACCTTCTAATGAAAAATTGAATACCTTCAGTACATGTGCATTGGCTGAAACTGTAAACTTTACTTGCTGATAATTTTCCTTTCGAGCTAGCTTTTCTCCTGTACCCAACTCCTGAAAACCTCCGCTATAGCCTCCTAAAGCAATATTTCCTCCCAAATTAAACCATTCTGTTATTTTACGAGTACCAGTCACTTGGAAAGGCAAAATCCCAGAAATACGCCAATCTTCATTAATCCGTTTGTTGAAACCAAAAATCGGAATAATTTTAAATTTTTGATTGAACACCACCGCTGTGCCGTACATAATTTGGGTGTTTAGCCCCAAAACTCGTACACGAGCTGCACCTCCCCATAAAAAAGGTTGGGGCGAAAAAAATGTCTCATTAGATTCCGTGATGCCTAATCCACCTCCGTATAACCAAAATTTGTCTCGCAAACTTGCCTTCAATTGGAAAACTCCAGCCGAAAGAGTTTTATAACCGCCTGACGGAGTTTCTTTTCCAGAAATAGTGGGGTTTATCTGACTTAAATTTGCGACTAAAAAGGTATGCTTCGCCTGAATATCAAACTTTTTTCCAAAACCAATACCTACGTTAAAATCCGTAGAAAGTGGCACAAAACCAAGTGTTGAGGTTCGAGTAAGTCCAAAGTCTTTTCCATCGCCCATATTAGCTGACGGAATTGCTTCGGTTTTGATCGTAATATTAGGGTAAAATATTTGAGAGATTGAGTTGTTTTGGGCTTGGGCATATAATCCTAGCGCCATAAGAGAAATTGTAAAGCTGAATCTTTTGAACATATTATCAAAGGTTATATGCGGTTTTAACGAAAATACACCAAAAATAGTATGATAGTGATGCAACCCCTACTCGCACTGCTACGTCTATACGAGTATCTCATAAATCTATTCATTTACTAAATATCTTCTTATCATGAAAATCATTACTTACACCCTAGTCCTGTTGGCGAGTATTGCCTTATTTAGTTCTTGCAACCACTTCTCCAAATGCGAAGGTTATGCTTGTGTCTCTCCTCCCCCAATTCCTAGGTTTTCTATTTTTAATGCTTCTGGAAAAAACATTACAGATTCTACTAGTTTTTATATTCGAAGCGCTGGCGATGACACCAAGTATAAAGGTACTGTGGTAGCCACGCCTACAGCAGTTATTTACTGGGATATATTATTTACCAAAGCTGGCAATGGTGTCAAAGATTTTGAGCTGTATATTAATGATACCAAGTTAGGAAACCTCCTCTATGAAACCTCGGTGGTAAAATCAGAATGCTGTTCTAATTCGGTGATTAAAACCTTGAATTTCAATGGCAATTCTATATTGGCTTCTCAAAATCAATTTGGCGTTTACGAATTGAAATTAAAATGATTCAAAGATTTTTTTAGCTTTTCAAAAGAACTTTTTCGAATATTCAAAGGGATAAGAATAGGAAGTAATTCAAGCACTTATTTTTGTGTGATTGGGTAAACTTAACTTCAAATTTACCACTGCTTGAAGCGATAATTTGGTTCAAGCCATCACAATTCATACTTATTTTTATCCCTTATGAAATATAAAATGTTGGTATTGGACATGGACGACACTTTGTTGACCGATGACCACCGTATCTCAGAAAAGAATAAATCTGCCATAGCTCAAGCACAAGAAGCAGGCGTAAAAGTGGTTTTAGCCTCTGGTAGACCCACTCCTGCCATGTTGAGCTACGCCAAAGAACTAGGCTTGCATCAAAATAACTCTTATATCTTGGCTTACAATGGAGCCGTGATATTGGATATGACCACAGAAGAGGTACTTTTTGAACAAAGTATTAGCAAAGAAGATATCCATGCCTTGTATGATTTTAGCCAAGAAAACGGCGTGCATATCATTACGTATTTAGATGGAAATATTATTGCCTCCTCAGAATCGCCTTATATCGATATTGAAACCCATATTACTGGAATGCCTCTTATCAAAGTGGATGATTTTAAAAAGGCGGTAGACCGTGATTCTGTAAAATGTATTATGCTTGATGAGCCAGAGCGTTTGGTTGAAGTGATGGCAAAACTCAAGGCGCAGGTAAATCACAAAAGTATTACTACGTCGAAACCTTTCTTCTTAGAAATCATGCAATTGGGTATCGACAAAGCTGCGAGTTTGGATAGATTAGCTCAAAAATTAGGTATTTCATCCGACGAAATTATTGCTGTTGGGAATGCGAGCAACGACCTATCGATGATTCAATACGCTGGTTTGGGTGTTTGGGTCGACAATGTGGAAGATGCCCTACGTCATCATGCAGATGTCGTTGTTGCTTCGAATAATGAAGATGGTGTTGCCGAGGTAATTGAAAGATTTATTTTGGAAGAAACATTGGTGTAAATAAGATTTATTCTAACAAATGTTCATCAAAAAAATGAGTCAGTCCGAGTTTTTAGGATTGGGATCATTCTCCAAGTTTTTATCAAATATGAGTCATCCCTAATTTAGTGATTTAGCGAGTGATTATGTAAAAATTTGTATTCCACCTCTTAAGACGCAATCATTGCGTCTTAAGAGGTGGAATTCTGAAAAATAATATCGAAGCTGTTTAAACTTGGTTATTTTGAGGAAAAAAAGATGCTTGTATTAAGGCTTAACAGGTATTCAGTGTTACAATTTAACTAGATGTCCAGCTATTGACTGAAGATTCCTATTAGTGGATGAATTTATTCACTCGTGACAAAAAGATAAAATACAATTTTTATAATAATCACTCATTCACTCAATCTCAATTCACTCAATTAGGAATGCCCCATGCTTCCTATGGCATTTTTTTGAAGCCTTCCCATTTCACCTTCCATTGTCCGTTAGTAGGAAATGAGGTTTTACCTGTGGGTAAATCGTCTCTGCTACACATCATGGCTATCGTGGCTAGCAAACCGCCATTTCCTGGCAAATACAAGCGCAAACGTTCGTCTTGAAAGTTGTGACCATTTGGCAAATAGGTATTGGTTCTGATATTCATCATCAAGCCATCAACCGCTTTTTCTGGACGTCCTAGTCGTGCGGCAGTCATAGCGACCATCGGAAAATCCCAGCCCCATGTATCATGCCATTGCCATACATCCCAAACCTTGTCGAAAGTTCGTTGCATCGTTGACATATCGACCATTGGTGTTGGTGGAAGCATACCCAAAGCTCCCAAAACTGATGGGTGGTCTGTCAAAAACTTGGGATTAGTATAAGAATCCTGAGCCGATTCTGTAGCTAGATATACACCATCTTTTACTGGCAGTTTTGATAAATTTTGAAGGATTTTATCATACTTTTCATTAGGTTTCAAGCCCATGGCTTTGCGCCAATCTTGCGCAACTTTCAATGCCCAATGCCAATACACTAATTCGTAGGTAGGATTGAAAGTTTCTTCTGGATTAAATCGTTCTTGCGCTGGAATAAGCCCTTTGCCAAGGATATAGCGCTTGTTTTCTTCATCCCAATGCGGGTAAGATGCCATGAAATCTGCGGTGGCAAATACCAACTTACTGTATTTTTGCAAGGTAGCCTTGGTTGGTTTTTGACGACGAACCAGCTCTGCAAAATAGATAAAATGAGGTTGTTGCCAAATCAAAAATGCTCCTACAGAAGAGGGTGATTCTTCCCCTGCTGGATCAGTCATTTTTTGCCATCTTGCACCTTCGTAGCCCTGTCGTTTGGCTATGCCAACGGCATTAGGATATACTTTTGCATACCAATCCAAGCTTTTTTCTAGTAAATCAACTCTTCCCCATAAGGCAAAATGTATTCCGTGCCACCAGTGCATTTCGAGGTGAGGTTTTCCATACCATGAGTTATACGTCAAACCTGTTTCTTGAGGAGGCTGTTCGTTGGCACATTGTATTTTTGTGAGATACTGAGAAAGTACAATTCTTCTTTCCAATTCTTTTGCACGGACATCTGTACTTCCTTCAAAGTCAATGGCGCCACCACTGTTCCAGAAGTTTTTCCAAGCTAACAAATTACGTTGATTGATTGCTGAAAAGTTGCTTGTAGTTACAGGATTTTTTTCTGAAAAATTAGCCGAAAATTCCCACGAACCATCTTCAATTTTTGGTGTCAGAATAAACTCATGAGTCTTATTTTGGATGATAGTACCCTTTTTACTCCAGTCAAATCTAACGAAATATTGGTCTGCATCTAACTGATGCTTGATAATCGCTGATTGAGTTTGAGAAGAAACAATGGCAGACTGATGCTGGTCTGGATTTTTGTAGTTAGTGCCGCTATCCAAAAATTGATTACTTGGAAATGGAAATTTCAAGAAAACCTGAATTTGCCCTGTTTTCAATAAATTTGATTGAATATTTACTGAAACAACATCTTGATTAGGGTCGCAAATAGTCACTACCGTTACGGGCTGACTTTCCAAAGAAAAACGACTGGTGATTTGTCCTGTGTATGGATTTAATTGCTGGTTTTGAACGACAATATCCGTGATTTGGGCAGTACTGCCGTCTTTTTTCTTGAAAATAAATCCAAGATTTCCAAGTTGTAAGCGATGTGGATTTTCTCTATAATAATCGATAGCTTCTTTACTTTTAGCATTTTTTGCACCTTGCACGCTATAAGTAACCTTTCGTCCATTGAGATTATATTCCTTTAATGTTTCCTCAAATTTGACATTTTCTTTATTTGGAAAAGAATGCCAACCCCAAACAGATTGCGTCCCGAGCGGTACACCGTTGGTATAATAATTGGGAAAACTCTGAAGACCTGTAGCGTCGACAGTAAAGGCAAATCGACCATTTCCGACTGATAGTGAGGCTAATGTGTCAAATGAAGCAACAGAAACCGTGTGTCGTTCGACAACAGCTTTGCGATTGATTTTCTGTGCATAAGAAGAGAGGTAAGTCATTCCTAGTAAACCTAGGAGTAATAATTGTTTTTTCATCATCCTTCAATATTAGATCTAGTTTTTCTCAAAAGAGCGTTTTACTAGATTTATACTGAAAGAGGGGTTAGGGGTGAGGGGGAGTTAAAAGATAATCTTAATAGAAAATATCGCCGAATGCCAATAGCTGATAGCCTAAACCCTAACCCCTGACCCCTCATAACCTATTTCGCTTCCTTATTTTTGACAAAATTATCAACCCATTTCATCAAAATAACAGAAATAATCATACTTGCGATTACGGTATATCCCAACCAATCATAGCGTTCTAAATGCCCATCTGGAGCTTTTACAACAATTGCACCTGCCAACAAGGAAGCCAAGCCACCCGAAATTTGCTGAATAGATGAGTTAACACTCATAAAAGCGCCCCTATCTTCAAGGTTTGGCACCGAAGTCATTAAGGCAGAAGCCGAAATCATACGAGAAGAAATCCCTGCGAACATAATCACATTGATAACCATAATGATTTGTAGGGGAGTTGTTCCAAGATTACAGAAAATACCCACTAATAATGAGCTGATTAATGAGCCAATGACAAACATATTGTATTTGCCAAAACGGTCGCTTAACTTACCAATCATTGGGCCGAAAAATAGTGCTGCAACGCCAGTAACTGCATATAATACAGGGAGTTGTTCGAGCGTAAGTCCTAGGTTTTTTGTGCTAAATGCACTACCAAATGGCATTAACATAAAGCCGCCTGTCGCTAGTAAAACGGTACTTGAAAAGGCTCTTAAATAATTAGGTTTTGATACCGTATGGAATAGGTGTACAAAAGGGTTGCCATCTTTTTGATAAGCTAAATGTTGTGTTAGAGGCTGCATTTTTAGCAAAATAATAATACCAACTAGAACGCCTACCATCACAATCATCCAAAAAGGAGCATGCCAATCAAACATATTAGCAAGTTGCAATCCAATAGGCAAACCTAATACCTGACTCGCCGCAAATGACATTTGCACAAATCCCATAACACGCCCACGAACTTCAGGTTTGAAAATATCAGAGATAACGGCAACCGATACGGAGCCAATTACACCGCCAAAAATACCTGTAAAAATACGAGCAGTCATCAATAACTCATACGTTGGAGCCATCGCACAAAAGGCAGTACCAATTAAAAAGCCAACGTAGAAAAATAAAAGAAACTTTTTACGGTCAAACTTATCGGCAAAACCCGCTGCTAACAACCCTGAAGCACCAGCGCTAAAGGCATAGGCCGAAACCACCAAACCAAATTGTTGAGGAGTAATATGAAGTTCTGGCATGAGGATAGCACCTAAAGGAGATAATACCATAAAGTCCAGAACGACAGTGAATTGAATAAAAGATAAAACCGCTATCATAAATTTTTGATAGGGTGTAAAGATTTGTGTTTGTTCCATGGAGATAGATAATTTTATAAAGAGAAATATTAGGGTTTAAGAGATTTGATGACTTGATTAAAAGTCATTCGCATGATTTCCTCCGTAAGCACGAATGGTTCGCCTGCCATATTATGACCATCTTGGGCAAAATGAATTAATTGATAGAGAGGAGCAAATGCCAATGTCCAGAAAACTTCTTTGGGTAAAGGGATTAATTCACCTTTTTCAATAGCTCTTTTCAAGAATTTGGTCATATTGTTTCTAAATTCTTGAAAGTACTCATCCCCAAGTTTTTTCTTGTAAGGTGAGTTTCTGAATTGCTCGATAAACGCGGCAGCTATTGGATTTTCAAGTACATATTTCGCACGATTTTTCCATTGCATCCATAGACCATCCTCAAAACTTGCTTCGTAATCAAATCCTTCAAAAGTAACCACATGAATCTTTAGACCGACTTCAATACCTAATTGTACAATTAGATCTTCCTTATTTTGGAAATAGATATACAATGTAGCGGGAGAGACATTGGCAGCCTTGGCAAGTTTGTGCATACTAAAACCATTAAAGCCTTCTTCAACCAATAGCTCAAGGGCTTTTGTTCTGACCAATTGTTCTTTTTGTTCATCTCTTAATCTCATAGTACAAATATAAATGAACATTTGTTTATTTATAAATTTAAATGACAAATTTTCATATACATCCTAACATCAGCTTCAAATTGCTCCCTTATTTTGATTAAAACCATTCCGTTCTAATAGATTTTTGTATTTTTCCTGCTCATTTTCATTTTATCGTAAATTCCTATTTAAATACATTTCTATGATTCATTCTTTGGTTGCTGGATGCTTTACTATATTGGCGTTTATAGTTCTTATAAATCCTCCTGCACACAATACAAAAGCAAAATATTGGTTTAGCGGATTTCTGCTATGTGTGGGTTTAGGCTTGGCAGAAAGAGATTTGTACCAACAAAATCCTGATTTTGTCGTTGTAAGTGAATGTAGTCGTTTCTTAATTGCCCCTTTTTTATACTTTAGCATTGTTTATTTCACCAAACCGAAATTCGTGTTTTCAATTTATAGTTCCCTTCATTTTATTCCATTTGTCATCTTTAGTTTTTTTGCCATTGTCTTTTTGATTCAACATGAATATCCTCTTAGTTTGCCTAAGCCAATAAGTAGATACTTTGGTCTTTTTCTATCACTTTCTCTAAAGCTTCAGATTTTAATTTATTGGGTTTATTCCTTCTTGTTATTAAAAAAACATAGAAAAAATGTTCAGTTGTTTTCTACTGAAACGAACCAAGTAAATCTCAATTGGCTAATGAATTTGTTGTATATAATTTTAGTCATTATTGTGATAGCTATATTAAGTGTAGGATTTAGCCATTTGCTCATATTTCCTTATCTACCAATCATTTACTGTTTATGCTCAGGATTTATCGCTTACTATATTATTCCTCAGAAAGAAATCTATCCATTTCCAGAAACGGTTAAAACCGAAATTCAAGAAATTATTGAAGTTACATCGTCCAAAAAAAGCCCGATAGCCCGTTTAAGTGAAGCTGAAATGGCATTTTTGAAAACGAAGTTGGAGTTAATAATGGAGCAAGATAAACCGTATCTCCAAAGTGATATTAACTTATTCCAACTAGCCGAATACCTTAATATTTCTACCCATGACCTATCTTTTTTACTCAATACAGGGTTATCCATCAATTTCAATGATTATATCAATAATTATAGAATCAATGAAGCTAAAAGGCTTTTGAAATCTCCTAAACATACCCATTTAAGTATTGAAGGTATTGGCTATGAATCGGGATTTAGTTCGAAATCATCGTTTTTTACTAGCTTCAAAAAGATTGTTGGGTTATCTCCTTTAGCATTCAAGAAAGTTGATATGCCATAAAAGTTTGATTTTTTGGTTCAAATGGATAATTCTGAACTCTGAGTTGAGGTGTTGTCGATAGTTTTGACAAACTAAACTTTTAAAGAATATGCATTTTATCCAAAAAATCATGCTATCTATTATTTCAGGATTGGTAGTAGCAAAAGTATTAAGTCGAATCGGACTAGCTTGTTTTAAATTTGTCCCATCTTCCATTATCATTTCTATAAGCATTATTTTTCTACTTTTTTATGTATTTTATTTCATTAGAAAGGCTAAAAAAGAGTTGGACTTCGGTAAGCTTTATAAGCTCCAACTCGCTATGCTGTGTGGTGCCGTTGCCTTTGACTTGATTACTTTTGGTTGGCAAAAAATTTATCATCTACAATTTATTGTTCCTTTGGGTATGCTAGACTTGCCCTTTACAGAAATCGATGATGTTTCATTGATGTGGGCATTTTTTGGACATTCATATCCCTTCACCGTTACGATTGGTCTTCTCCAAATGCTGGGCTCGTTTTTACTACTTTTTTCCAAAACCAGACTTCTCGGTGTTTTTATGCTGTTACCCATTCTTGTGACTATTTTAAATATTGACATTTTCTATCATCTAGACATGGGTGTAATTCTTCATGCCCTCATATTAATTATAGCATTGCTTTATTTGGGTTTTCAAGATTTTGAACAGCTACAAAATTTCTTTTTTAATCAAAAATTGAAAACATCTGATTTGCTAGAACTAAGACAGACTATCAAGACAGGGATTCGTGTGGGAATCCTATTTTTACCTTTGGTCTTCGTTTTATTGAGATTACCCATCGATAAAAATCCACAGTTGACTGGGAAATATCAAGTGCAAAAAATCAAAATGAATGATGTGAATACAACAGCAAAATCACCTTATGATAGCACTTTAACAAGAGTATATTTTGACATAGGAAATGATATTGTATTTGATTTTAATACAACAGAAAGAAGATATATAGGAACTTATCAATTGAAAAATAATCAGATAGAAGCCAAATGGCATTATCCTAGCAAGGACTTACCAATATTTAGAGGTAAAATTAGCTTAGCAAGTAATCAAATTCTACTGGTAGGAAAAATGGGAAAAGATTCATTAGAAATACACTTAAAACCTTTTAAACCTTAGGTGCATACTCCAGTTAGCATTTAAAAGCCCCCAAAACGTTGTTGAAAATCCATTTTCAACAATGTTTTGGGGGCTTCATGAATAATTTTGCCCTCCGCTTCTTACAATTTTTCCCTTTCATATTAATATTTCGAGTAAAAAATTACGGCTTGCTGGCTTTCATGATTAAAATCTCCCAAACATAATAATCCTATTTTAATCATGAATGAAAAAAAAGACAATGGAATGAGTCGCAGAGGCTTTCTCGACCTATCCATTAAATCAACCTTAGCAACTACTGCTGTCATTTCAGGCTTTCCGACAATTGTTCCCGCTTCTGTTTTTGGCAAAAATGCACCTAGCAATCGCATTACCATTGGTGCAATCGGTACTGGTCGTATCTCACGTGGACATGATATGCCTGGGGTTTGGAAGTTTGATAATGCACAAATTATTGCCGTTTGTGATGTAGATAGCAACCGTGCTAAACTCGCCAAAGATTTGGTGGTTGATACCTATTCAAAGAAAAATGGAAAACCTTACGATGGTGTAAATGTTTACACTGATTATCGTGAATTGCTCAATAACAAAGATATTGACGCTGTTTTGGTGAGTACGCCTGACCATTGGCATGCGCCAATCGTTATTAGTTCAGTGCGTGCAGGTAAAGATGTTTATATGCAAAAGCCTGCTTCCTTGACTATTGCAGAGGGTAGAGCCATGGCAGATGCCGTAAAACAAACCAAGAGAATTGTACAAGTAGGTAGCCAACAACGTTCGAGTTGGCAGTTTAGATACGCTGCCGAATTGGTAAGAAATGGCAGAATTGGCGAACTAAAAACCGTGTACGTTGGACTTCCTGGTGACCCAGGTGGAGAGGTGGAACCTCAAATGCCAATTCCAGTAAATCTAAATTATGATATGTGGTTGGGCACAACGCCAGACGTTTATTATACCGAAAAACGTGTGCATCCACAGGTAGGTTTTGACCGTCCGGGTTGGTTGCGTTGTGAGCAGTTTGGGGCTGGGATGATTACAGGATGGGGTTCACACCATATTGACTGCGCACACTGGGCTATGAATATGGAGCATTCTGGACCTGTAGAAGTATGGGGACGGGCTGATTTTCCGAAAAGCGGTTTGTGGGATGTTCACGGTATTTTTAGAACTGAAGCCATGTATGCGAATGGGGTGAAAATGGTAGTTACCAACGAAATCGCCAACGGTATTCGATTCGAGGGAACGGAAGGTTGGATTTTCGTCTCTCGTGGCGATGCCTCTGTAACTGCTTCAGATCCTATTGCCAAACAACAAGCTGCTAAAGCAATCGATGCGAGTAATCCAAAAATTTTGGAATCGGTGATTGGTCCAAATGAGATCCATTTGACAGAAAGTAAAGACCATCATGGCAACTGGTTGGAAAGTGTGATTTCAAGAAAAGACCCAATCGCTCCAGCTGAAATCGGTCACCGCTCATGTAGCGCTTGTTTGTTGCACCATGCAGCCATGAAACTCAAACGTCGTTTGTATTGGGATCCTAAAAAGGAGAAATTCCTTAACGACCCCGAGGCTAATACTTTATTGTCAAGACCTCAAAGAGCCGCTTACGCAGTGAGATAATGTAGGGACGCAGGGTTGCTGGAGATAACTCCAGCAACGGCGTAATCACTGAAAAACATTTATATAAAATTCTCAAAGATGAAAAAAAGATATTTGCTTGCCGCTTTTTTAATGGCTGGATTTTCTAAAACATTTGCGCAAAAAACAGAGCAGATCAAACTCATTACCCTCGACCCGGGTCATTTTCACGCAGCTTTGGTGCAAAAAAATATGTTTCCCAATGTTAGTTCTGAGGTGAAAGTTTATGCACCGCAAGGGAAAGACCTTGATATGCATTTGGCTCGTATCAACGGCTATAATACCCGTGCCCAAAACCCTACTGCTTGGAAGGAAATTCTTTATACTTCACCAGATTTTTTTGAAAAAATGGTTCAAGAAAAAGCGGGTAATGTGGTGGTAATGGCAGGAAATAACAAAAAGAAAACGGAGTATATCAAAAAAGCCATTGATGCAGGATTTAATGTTTTGGCGGATAAACCAATGGTAATCGACCCTCAAAACTTTGATATGTTGAAAGCCGCATTTGAGTCTGCCAAGAAACAGGGTGTGTTGCTATATGACATCATGACTGAGCGCTCAGAGATTACCACGATGCTTCAAAGAGAGTTTTCGATGGATGCTTCGGTTTTTGGAACGCTACAGAAAGGAACGCCTGATAATCCTGCGGTAACTAAAGAAAGTGTTCACCATTTTTGGAAATATGTTTCTGGAAGTGTGCTCACTCGTCCAGCTTGGTTTATGGATGTGGCGCAGCAGGGTGAAGGTATCGTGGATGTCAATACTCACTTGGTGGATTTGATTCAATGGGAATGTTTTCCTGAACAAATTATTGATTATAAAAAGGAAATTAAAGTGAATAGTGCCAAACGTTGGGCGACCGATATGACTTTAGCCCAGTTTAAGGACATTACTCAACTCGAACAGTTTCCTGATTATTTGAAAAAAGATGTAAAAGGAGATGTATTAAAGGTTTATTCAAACGGCGAAATCAATTACACCATCAGAGGAGTACATGCCAAAGCTTCTGTAACATGGGCTTACAAAGCACCTGAGGGCGGTGGCGATACGCATTACTCGATTATGAGAGGCACCAAATCAAATTTGGTGATTCGTCAGGGG
Source organism: Cellulophaga sp. BC115SP (assembly GCF_009905545.1). Lineage (GTDB taxonomy): Bacteria > Bacteroidota > Bacteroidia > Cytophagales > Spirosomataceae > Flectobacillus > Flectobacillus rivi. The sequence goes on from NZ_JAAALB010000046.1 coordinate 19,654, forward strand.
GCTGAGCAAAAATATCAACCTGTTTTGTATATCGAGCCTGCGAAAAATGTCCCTGATTTTGAACAAAAATTGACAAAAGCGGTCGAAAAAGTTGCTCAAAAATTCCCAGGAATCAGTATCCAAAAAAATGAGAAAGGATGGGAGCTTGTCATTCCAGATAAATACAAAGATGGTCATGAAGCCCATTTCGGTTTGGTAGCACAACGCTATATGCAATACTTAAAGGACGGTAAATTGCCTGTTTGGGAAGTACCTAATATGTTAGCTAAATATTATACAACTACAGAGGCGTTGAAACTTGCCCAAAAATCTAAATAATTTTAGTAAAAATCCCCTAATAAATATCATAATCATGCAGAATAATAGAAGAGAATTTATAAGAAATACATTCGGTACAGCCGCTGGGATTGTGCTCGCAAATCAGGTTGCCACTGCAACAAATCCCTCAAGTGCTGAACCAACTTTCGCAGAACCAAGAATCAAGTTTGCGGTGATTGGGATGAATCATGGGCATATATATGGTCAAGTGGAGGCAGTTATCCGTGGAGGAGGACAGTTGGTGGCTTTCTATGCCAAAGAGGCAGATTTGTTAGCCGCTTTTGCCAAACGCTATCCTAACGCTAAACAGGCAAGTTCCGAAGCTGAGATTTTAAATGATAAGTCTATTCATTTGGTACTAAGCTCTGCAATTGCCAATGAGCGCGCACCTTTGGGGATTCGTGTCATGAAATCTGGGAAAGATTTTATGTCTGATAAGCCAGGTATTACGACCCTTGAGCAATTAGCGGAAGTTCGCAAAGTACAGAAAGAAACCAAAAGGATTTATTCGATTTTGTTTAGCGAACGTTTGGAAAATAAGGCAACTGTAAAAGCTGGCGAATTAGTAAAAGCAGGTGCTATTGGTCGTGTGATTCAAACTATTGGTATGGGTCCACACCGTATTAGCTTGTCAACTCGCCCTGCGTGGTTCTTCAATAAAGAACAATTTGGTGGAATTCTTTGTGATATTGCTTCACACCAATTTGACCAATTTTTATTCTTTACAGGTTCGACAAAAGCCGAAATTGTAACCTCACAAGTTGGCAATGTAAACCATCCTCAGTATCCTAACTTCGAAGATTTTGGTGATGTTATGGTAAAAGGCGATAAAGGAACAGGCTATGTTCGTGTAGACTGGTTTTCGCCAGATGGACTCAAAACTTGGGGTGATGGTCGCTTGACTATCCTAGGAACCGAAGGATATATTGAAATTCGTAAAAATATTGATATTGCTGGAAAAGAAGGTGGAAACCATTTGTTCTTGGTCAATAACAAAGAAACTGTACATATCGATTGCAACGATGTGGAATTACCTTATGGTCGTCTTTTGGTAGACGATGTGGTGAATCGTACTGAAACTGCCATGTCACAAGAACACTGTTTCTTGACTTCTGAGCTTGCTATAAAAGCACAGAAATATGCTAAACAGTTGAGTATTTAGTTGAAATAATAAAGGTTCAAAGGCACAAAGTGGTTAAGGGTTTTGGATAAAAACTCAATCATTTTGTGCCTTTTTTATTGCTATTTACTTTGAGACTTGGATAAATAATAAATACCTAGTTCAAGACTAAGTCTTGGACTCATTTTTTAACAGTTTTGAAACTGACGCAATAACTATTAAACTCAAGAATTAGTTATTGGGAAGTTTTCCAAATTATCAGCGTGTGTTACAATATTAAAGCTTAAAAAGTAAAATGTATTTTTCAAAGAATTAATAAAATAGTTTAAATATCGCTTCCTTGCCTTATCTTTGTGGCAATTCCCTCCAAATCATTCTTTTGCTTCAAGAAAATACACCTTTTTTAAGGATAAAATCACCTTCTTCTATTTAACTTGTGAAAAATGAAATATAAACTTTCAAAGAATATTTAAAATCAATTAGGGATTTTGCTGACTTGTTTGACTATACAGTAATATACCCTGAATCGAATCTATGAAATATAATAAGTTAACGGATGAACAATTGGTTAACCTCATTATCGAGGATAACAAGTATGCCTTTGAGGAGGTGTATCACCGTTATTGGTACAAGCTTTTTGGTGTAGCATATCACGAAATTGGAACTCGCGAAGAGGCCGAAGAACTCGTTCACGACTTATTCGAAAGCCTTTGGAATCGTCGGCATCAGCTCAACATCCGCATGTTGAGCGCCTATCTGGTTGTGTCCATCAAGCACCTGAGTACTAATTATATCAAGTCTCAAATTACCAACCGCAAGTTTCAAGAGTATCTTATTTTCAACGAAATAAGACAATCTCATGCAACAGAGGAAGTAGTTCATTTCTCCGAACTATCCGACGCTGTGGAGGAGGCAATGAAAAAGCTTCCAGAAAAAACTTGTGAGGTGTTTAGGATGAGTCGTTTCGAAAATCAATCTGTGAAGGAGATTGCAGTTCAATTGAATTTGTCAGAAAAGGCTGTAGAATATCATATTACAAAATCCCTCAAATTGTTGAGAGAAAACCTAAAAGCATATCAGCAAACATAATCTAAATCTGTTTGGAAGACACCTAGTGTTATTTCATAAGCCATTTACTATCATGAATCAATTTGAATTTGACCAATTACTCGAAAAATATCTGAACGGGGAATGCACCCCCGAGGAGATTGCTTTTGTAGAGCAATGGTCTGAAAATATGCTTTCGATAGCCTCTGCTCCCCTGAGCGCTAGCGAACAACAAAACCTAGAAAAACAACTTTGGGAGCGTATTCAGCAGTCTATCGGGATTAAACCTTTCAAGTGGAAAATCTGGGCTATGGCAGCGACCGTCCTGATTTGTGTCGGATTGGCACTGAAGTGGTATGCTTGGCAAGATAGTCCAGAACAGCTTATACGTCAGTCGATTGCAACTAGCAATTGGGGGGTGATTGACTTAACAAACCATTCTTCGACCGTACAAAAGGTTACGCTTGAGGACGGTAGTGTGGTGCAACTCAATCCTAATAGTACGATTTCATATCCTGAACATTTCGGACAAAAAACAAGGACTGTTTATCTGAAAGGAGAGGCTTTTTTCAACATCAAACGAAATCCAGCGAAACCTTTTGTAGTACACACAGGCGATTTGGTTACTGAAGTGCTTGGAACAAGTTTTACCATTAAGTCCTACGAAAATTCCAAATCTATTGAGGTATTGGTTCGTACGGGGAAAGTATCGGTTTATGAACGAAAAAATGTAGAAAAACAAAAACGCAATGGGGTCATTTTAACACCTAATCAAAAAGTAGTTTTTGTGAAAGATTCTCGAAAAATCATTCCAAGCTTAGTTGAAGAGCCTGTGGTGATTGTTCCACCTGTGCAATTGACACAATTTATTTTTGAAGAAACGCCCTTAGCTCAGGTGCTGCAACACCTAAAGCAAGCCTACATGATAGATTTTGAGGTAGAGAGCGACGCATTTGAGAATTGTGTTTTTACAGGCGACCTCAACGAACTGCCACTTCATACCCAACTCGACCTTGTTTGTAAAGCCGTAAATGCTAATTACGAACAAAGAGGAACTGTCATATTTCTCTACGGTACGGGTTGTAAATAAAGAAAAACCGACAGTGCAATAACACTGTCGGTCGCATACCTTGTTCGAACTGCAATTCGAACCCACTGCAATGGGTACCAAGGTGTGTTTTTATCCAGTCACAGTTAAAAACAATTAAAATTATGAAAAAAAACGTACTATTTAAAAAGATTCTCTCCGAAGCAATGCGAATCACTTTGACCCAGCTATTGCTGTCGTTTGTGTTTTGTGGGATTACCCTAGCAAACGATGCTTTTTCTCAAGAGGTACTCAACAAGAGTATTTCGCTGAAACCAGAAACAATCACAGTTAAAAGAGCTTTAACGCAAATCGAAAGACTTGCAGATGTAAAATTTATTTATAGTCCAAATTTGATACAGTCAGAAAGGAAAGTAAACCTTTCTTTTGATAATAATCGTCTTTCGACAGTTCTTAACGATTTTTTAACTCCGTTAAATATTTCTTATGAAGTCGTTGGAAATAGAATCGTGCTTAGTAAAAAGGAATTAGAAGTTGTTCCGCAAGTGACTAACACGAAAGAACTCCCAAACGTAATAAACGCCGATATAAACGTAACAGGACAAGTAACTGACGAAAAAGGTCAGCCATTGACTGGGGTATCGGTGTTGGTAAAAGGCAGCACAAGAGGAACAACATCGGATGCTAATGGTAATTTTAGAATTGCAGTACCAGACAACGATGCAGTGTTGATTTTCTCATTTGTTGGCTATAAAAAACAAGAAGTAAGTGTAGCAGGAAGAAGCAAAATTATGCTTTCGTTACAACCTGAAAACCAAAACTTAGAAGAGGTCGTAGTAGTAGGTTATGGTACTCAATCTCGTAAAAACTTGGTTTCTGCTGTAACGACCATTAAACCTGAAGAATTAAATAAAGGGGCTATTTCAGACGTAGGTCAATTATTACAAGGTAAAGTACCAGGTTTGAATATCACTCGTAGCGGTGACCCGAACCGTTCGGCGGCTATTATTTTACGTGGTGCCTCTACGCTTCGTGATGGTGCTCAATCGCCTCTATTTGTGATTGATGGAGTGCCTGGAGCAGATATTTCTTTGATTGCTCCTGACGATATTGCTTCAATGGATGTATTAAAAGATGCGGCTGCCACTGCGATTTATGGTAACCGTGCATCAAATGGGGTAATTATGGTAACAACTAAGCGTGCAGGTAAAGGGCAAATGCAAGTTTCGTATGGTGCGTATATGGCAGTTGATAAAGTTTCGAATAAATACGAAATGATGGATGCCAATCAGTTAAAATCCTTCTTGGCAGCTAATGGACAAGCTTTAACTCCTGCGGATGATCAAGGGGCAAATACCAATTGGCAAGATGCTGTACAACGCAAAGAGGCATTTTCTCAAAATCACAATTTGTCTTTCGGTGGAGGAACAGAGAGTACGGTTTATAATGCCAGTATCAACTATTTCAATCAACAGGGGATTCTTAAATCTTCTGGCTTAAGTCGTGTGGTAGCTCGTTTGTCAATTGAACAAAAAGCCATGAATGACAAGTTGAAGTTCGGTTTATCGGTAACAAACTCGATGAGTGATGCTGATTGGGTTCCTTACAGAAATACTGTTCTTGCACAAATGTTGACATATTTGCCAACCGCGCCTATCAAAAATGCCGATGGAACGTGGTATGACAACTTTGCTAAAAGTAATTATTACAACCCAGTTTCATTGATTGAAAATGGTACTGAAAAATTGAAGTACAAAAGCCTAGTGGGTACATTCTTTACACAAGCTAAGTTACCATTCGGTTTGACGTATGACTTAAAATTATCATATCAAAACTTCCAAACAAATTACGGAGCGTACTATAATAGTTATTATACCCAGTACTATAACAATATCCGTAGCACTCCAGAACCTCCTGGTAACCCATCTTTTATTACCTTGGTTGGAACGAATGGTTTTGCAACACGTAATGCTTATGAAAACCGTCAGAGTTTGTTAGAAACCTATTTGACTTGGGATAAACAATTGGGAGATCACTCTATCAACGCAGTGGTTGGGTATTCTTGGCAAGAAAGTATCAATGGCGATGGTTTTCAGTCAACAAGTACTAATTTTCCTGTGGACGCCGTAAGTTATAATAATTTAGGAATGGGTAACCCTTATGCAGTGGCGTCTTTTAGAGTGAATTATGGTGGTGATAATTATCAACAAATTCGTTTGATTTCTGATTTTGGACGTTTGAATTATAACTATAAAAACAAATACTTAGTCCAAGCATCTGTTCGTCGCGACGGTTCTTCTGTATTTGGAGCAAACAAACGTTGGGGATATTTCCCATCAGTAGGTTTGGCTTGGAGAGTTGATAATGAGCCATTCATGGAAAATCAAAAGATTTTTGATGAATTAAAACTTCGTGTAAGTTACGGTGTAACAGGTAACTCATTAGGCTTTAGCCCATATACGACTAAATTAATTTATGGTAATGTTGGTACATTCTACTACAATGGAAGCCAACAGTCAGCTATTGGGGCATTGCAAAATGAAAACCCAGATTTAGGTTGGGAAAAAACTGCTACTTCAAATATTGGGGTTGACTTTGCCGTGGCAAAAGGTCGTGTAAGTGGTACGTTGGAGGTTTATGACAAGACCACCTCAGACTTGATTTGGACGTACCCAGTAAGTACTGTACTTTATCCAAACGGTTCTTTGACGGCAAACGTAGGTAAAATGAGCAACAAAGGTGCAGAATTGACATTGAATTTTAGTGCGATAAAAACTAAAAACTTTTCTTGGAATACAACCTTGAACTTGGCTCATAACCGTAATAAAATCGAAAGTCTTTCAAACTCAACTTTGAAAACAGACTCAGTGAAAATTGTTCAACCAGATGGTGGTGGGCAAACAGGTGAAACTGTTCAGGTAATTGTTGCTGGTATGCCAATCGGACAATTCTATACGTACGAATACGCAGGAAAAGACGCAAACGGTGTTTCTCAATATTACAAAGCGAATGGAGAGTTGACTACTCGTCCTGAGATTGGTAAAGACTACCGTATGTTGGGTAATGCGCAGCCAAAATTGTTGTTAGGTTGGACAAACTCATTTACCTACAAAAACTTCGACTTAAATGTATTCTTCCGTTCGGTGCTTGGAAACAAAATCATGAATGTAACCCGCGCAGATTTGTATAGACCAAGTACTGCTCGATTTACAAACATTCCTGTAGAGGTGGCAAGTGAATCTGCGGCAGATTATAACTCATACCGTTACTCATCAAGATTCATTGAAGATGGTTCATATCTACGTTTAGATAATGCAACGTTGGCTTACACTTTCAAAAATTTAGGTAAAAATTTCAAAAGAGTACGTGTTTATACCTCTGTAAACAACCTTTTTGTAATTACCAGTTACAAAGGTATCGACCCAGAAATCAACCAAGGTGGCCTTGCACCAGGGGTAGACGCCAACAACTTCTATCCAAAAACTAGAACCTTTTTGTTTGGGGTAAATGCGTCTTTTTAATTTACCACTGAAAGATTTCTTGAAAAATGGTCATACATAGAGTTTTAGACTCAATTCAAATATTGAAAACAATGAAAAGATATTTTAATATATTCCTACTATTTTTTGGTGCTATCGGGCTGTATTCCTGCCATGATTTGGACGTGCCAGTAACAACACAACTTACTCCCGACGTATTTCCTCAAACTCCAGCACAATTTGTTCAAGCTGCAGGACCTACGTATAATAGTTTCCGCCAAAGTTTTGCTGTTGAATATTGGTTTCTTCAGTCATTGAGCACAGATGAGGCTATTTTACCTGCCCGTGGAGGTAACTGGTACGACGGTGGACGTTACGAACAACACCACAAACACACATGGAATCGTGATAACGCCCATGTTCAAGGGACTTGGAATTGGCTGACGTCTACAATCTCAATCAGTAATCAAAACATTTATTTGATTTCTAAAGCACCAGAATCAGATGCGAAAAAAACGTCTATTGCTGAACTACGTTCTATGCGTGCGTTATGCTATTTTATGATGATGGATTTATGGGGTAATGTGCCAGTAACTACTCAATTTGGAGATACTACCACGGCTCGTACCACAGCTCGTGCTGACGTTTTTAAGTTTATTGAGAAAGAGCTGAATGAAAGTATCCCAAATCTAAGTGAAGTAGTTGGACAAGAAACTTACGGTCGTCCTACGAAATTTACTGCTTATGCCATTTTAGCAAAAATGTATCTGAATGCTGAAGTTTACACTGGTACTGCACGTTGGAATGATGCTATCGCAGCATGTGATAAAATTATCAGTTCAGGTAAGTTTGCTTTAGAATCTGACTACAGAAAGATGTTCTTTATCAACAACGGACCACAAATCAAGGAGTTTATCTATGCAATACCTTATGACGCTTCTGCGCCAAATGGTTATATGTTTTATGCTCGCTATGCTCTCCCAAGATCTTTGCGTGCCAAATATAGTTTGCCATTTACGCCTAGTTCGGCATGTAGTACTTTACCCGAATTTTATGCTTATTTCAATGATTCAAAAGATCTAAGAAATCAACAGTGGATTACGGGTAAACAGTTTGACTACAAGGGTAATCCTGTAATGGTGAGTACAACCAAGCAAGGTTATGATGAAGATTATAAAGGTGCAGACGCCTCGGTAGCGCTAACCTATCAGGTAGATATTACGCCAAATGTTGTGATTAAAAATGCAGCTAGTTTTGATTTAGGAAATGACGAAAAAGCTTGGAATATGGGATATCGTAACAATAAGTTTTATTGCGATTCTACTTCAGCTACTCGTAACCAAAATAATGACGTACCTATTTTCCGTTATGCCGACGTATTGTTGATGAAAGCAGAAGCTATCTTGAGAGGCGGAACTGCTACAAACGGGCAAACTGCCTTGGGTTTAGTAAATGAATTGCGTTCAAAACGTACTACTTCGCCAGCGTGGACCACGGTAACATTACAAACCTTGTACGAAGAACGTTCTCGTGAGTTTACATGGGAAACTTGGCATAGAAATGATATGATTCGTTATGGAAAATACGAAGACAAATGGGGCGTAAAAACTGATAACGATGTACGAAAAAGATTATTCCCTATACCAACAAATGCGTTGCAGGTTAACCGACTATTAACGCAAAACCCAGGATACTAGGTATTAATGTAAAATTGTGAGTCGTTACTGGAATTGTAATGTCGGATTTAGGATTTCTGATTTCGGAACAATTGAATTAATAGGATTAACTAAGTCAGGTAATATATCCGACATCCACAGTCACAAACGGTTAACTCTCAATTCTACAATAAAACTTTACAAAATTTTCACATTGCCAAAGCCAAAAACTTTGGCAATGTGTGTAAATAGGGGTTGCGAGGTTTGATTGAGTAGATTTTAAAGAAAACTGTTTTTAACAGTATGGAATAATACTTTGATAAATCCCTTCTTTATGCAAAAAAAACGACTTGATTCATTAGATGCTTTGCGTGGGTTTGATATGTTCTTTATTATTGGTGGCGAAGCATTTATTCACACATGGGCAACGTATTCTAATTGGCCACCCATCGTTTGGATGTCCTCACAATTACACCATAGTGATTGGAATAGACTCACTTTTTATGATTGTATATTCCCTCTATTTATCTTCATTGCTGGGTTTTCGATGCCATTAAGTTTTGAAAGTCAAATTCAAAAACTGACGCAACTTTCACATCCTAATCCCCAATCAAAAATCTTATTTCATCTGCTAAAAAGAACGCTAATACTTATTTTATTGGGTGTTGTGGTAAATGGCTTTTTTAAGTTTCAAGGATATGAAAATACACGTATCGCCAGCGTATTAGGACGTATTGCATTGGCGTGCTTAGGTGCAGGAGTTTTGGTGCTTTACACCTCAGTTCGAACACAGATCATTGCTTTTGTGTCGATATTGGTGGGCTATTTTTTACTGGTAAGATTTTACCCTGTTCCAGGTTTTGGCGTATTTGATTTTACCAAAGAAGGAAATGTGACAGCGTATTTTGACCGACTTTTTTTACCAGGGAAATTGCATCGTAAAGTGTATGATCCAGAAGGAATTCTTTCCACGATTCCTGCTATATGCAATGCCTTGATGGGTGCATTTACGGCACGTTTTTTATTGAAAAATCCTCTAAAATTAGATTCTAATAGACTTTTAGGAGCAATGTTTTTTATTGGAGGAGGATTAATTGTAGCGGCTGAATTATGGGCATTGATATTCCCAATCAATAAAATAGTTTGGACATCCTCTTTCGTTTTGATAACAGGAGGTATCAGTATATGGTTTTTGACATTCTTCTATTGGTTTGTCGATGTAATGGGTTTCAAAAAGGTCGTTCAACCCTTTATTTGGATTGGTACTAACTCCATTACGATATATTTGGCGGTGCATAATATCATCAATTTTGAGTCTACGGCGCATTATTTTTTAGATGGAATGCTACAAAATTCTACGATTGATGCACAAAACTTCGGAATTGCTTCAGGTGTATTATGTTTGCAATTAGCTGGATTGTATTTTTTATATAGAAATAAATTATTCTTAAAAATATAGGTCATAAGTATTAATGTTGAATTGTGAGTGGAGAATTGTGAATGTAATATTCTCATTATTGAAGCTATTTAAACTTTTCAAAAAACAGATTTTATGGAGTAGTAAAGATTAGACAAATAGTCAAGCTGAGGTGAAGTTTTGCTATAAATTTTTGATTATGAGCACCTTCAAATAACGAATATACTATTAACTACTAACGTCTTCTTAATTACCCAATTTTAATTAACATAACATGAAAAGAGTATCTCTAACGTTGTTGGTAAGCTTGTTTTGTATTTTTCAATTATCGGCGCAAATCGATTTAGGAGAATCCAAAGCATTAATTAAACGAATTATTCCAACCAGAGCCAGTGCCTTTGAAGTCGGTTATCTTCCACAAGAAAACGGGAAAGATGTTTTTGAAATCAGTTCAAAAAAAGGCAAAATTATCCTTAAAGGAAGCACTGGGGTAAGTATTGCTTCGGCATTTAATTACTATCTGAATGAATATTGTCACTGCCAAATTACTTGGAATGGTTCAAACTTGGCATTACCTAAGGTACTGCCAGTCCTCAAAACTCCTGTAAAAAAGAACTCAGATTTTCTTTACAGATATTATCTCAATTACTGTACATTCAATTACAGTATGTCATGGTGGGATTGGAAACGTTGGGAAAAGGAAATTGACTGGATGGCACTTCATGGTATTAATATGCCTTTGGCGATTACGGGTGAAGAATACACTTGGTATGAAGTTTATAAGGAAATGGGCTTTAGCGATGATGATTTGAAAGGCTTTTTCTCAGGACCTGCGTATTTTTCATGGTTTTGGATGGGAAATCTTGACGGCTGGGGTGGACCACTTCCTTTAAGCTGGATGAAAAGTCATCATGAATTACAAAAGAAAATTATTAAAAGAGAACGTGCATTGGGAATGAAACCCGTTTTGCCAGCCTTCACAGGTCACGTACCAGAGGCTTTTAAAAAGTATTTTCCGAAAGCTAAACTCAAAGCGACTAACTGGACAAATGGTTTTGCTGATACCTATATTCTAGATGCTGAAGATCCGCTATTTGCTGAGTTAGGTAAAAAGTTCTTGCAAAAGCAAACGAAAATGTTTGGTACAGACCATTTTTACTCAGCTGACACTTTCAACGAAAACGAACCTCCATCGGATGAACCTGCATTTTTATCAAAACTGAGTGCTAAAGTCTATGAAGGTATGCAACAAGCCGACCCCAAAGCGGTTTGGGTAATGCAAGCATGGTTGTTTTATTCGGATCGAAAATTCTGGAAAGAGCCACAGGTAAAAGCTCTTTTGGAGGCAGTACCAAACGATAAAATGTTGTTGCTGGACTTGGCAACGGAAATTGAACCCGTTTGGAAACGTACGCAAGCCTATTATGGTAAACCTTGGGTTTGGAATATGTTGCATAATTTTGGAGGCAACGTCAATCTCTTTGGACGAATTGAAGGTGTAGCCAACGGACCTGTTCAAGCACTGAATGACCCTAACAAAGGAAATTTACAAGGCTTGGGTTTGACAATGGAGGCGATTGAGCAAAATCCAGTGCTTTATGCTTTGACAATGCGTCATGCTTGGGATAGCTCGCCATTGGACTTGGACAAGTGGTTGGATGGCTATATCCGTAATCGTTATGGAAAAGTGACGCCAGAAAACCGTGAAGTTTGGCAAATTCTCAAAAAAACTGCCTACAACGGAACAACAATTCGTGATGGTGCTGAGTCTATTTTGACAGGTCGACCAACCTTTGATTCGACGACTGTTTGGACAAGAACTAAATTGAATTATCCTCCCAAAGAGTTATTGCCAGCATGGCAATTGATGGTGAAGTCTATCGCAGTAAATGGAAGTAAAGAGGGTTTTCAGTATGATTTAGTCGATATTTCAAGACAGGTACTGGCAAATTATGCCTTGCCTTTGCAGAAAAAATGGGTGACAGCGTATCGTAAAAATGATTGGGAAAGCTTTCAAAAATATACGAAAGAATATCTGATATTGATGGATGATATGGACGAATTATTGGGAACTCGTCAGGATTTTTTACTAGGTAAATGGATCAAAGAAGCGCGTGCTTGTGGCTTTACACCTGCTGAAAAAGACTTGTACGAACAAAATGCCAGAGACCTAATAACACTTTGGGGAGATGCCAATTCGCCGTTACACGAATATTCAAATCGTCAATGGAATGGTTTAATGAAGGATTTCTATAAAGTTCGTTGGGAGAAATTCTTTGATGCCTTGACTACTGCTCATCAAAAAGGAGAAAAATATCAGCATGAGGCCTTCGAAAAGGAAATCAAGCAATGGGAATGGTCATGGGTAACCTCACATAAGGATTTTATGGCAACACCAAAGGGCAATCCAAATCAGATAGCCCAAAAGCTGTTTGATAAATATTATGTAAAAATCCAGCAGGCTTACGAATAATTACCATTTTCCCTTAAATCACATAGAGACGTTGCTTGCAACGTCTCTACTAATTTAATTCTATTGTGAAAAAAATCTTACTTATCTTATTACTATCGACGTCCCTTTTTGCACAGAAAAAACCGCTTGATTATGTCAATCCATTGATTGGATCGGCACCTAGTACTACGCCAAGTGCCAAAAAACATAGCGAGGCTGGTTCTGAATTAAAAGGACAAGTAGTTCCTATGATTGGTGTTCCACAAGGATTAACCACTTGGACACCTCAAACAAGAGCTACTGAACAAAAATGTATTCCACCATATTACTATAACGATGGAAAAATTCAAGGATTTCGTGCAAGTCATTGGATGAATGGAAGTTGTGTGCAAGATTATGGCACAATGACGCTTATGCCTCAAGTGGGAAAAGTCGAAATTAACCCCGAAAAAAGAGCAGAAGCTTACTCACGAAAAACTGAAATTGTACGTCCAGATTTGTATCAGGTAGATTTACAAAATTCTGGAATCAACGTTGCCATGACAGCACTTTGCAGAAGTGGATTTTTTAAAATTAAATATCCTAATCAGCAGGAGAACTATCTTATTATCGAGCCAAATTCCGACGAAGGTGTTGGGTTCGTACAAATTTTTCCAGAAAGAAAAGAAATAGTAGGTTATAACCCCGTACACCGAATTTATCAAGGTTGGGGACAACCTGCAGGATTCAGCGGCTATTTTGTCCTACAATTTGACTCCGATATTTCAGATTTTGGAACATGGCTCAAAAATGAAATAACCCCTAAACAGACTATCGCTCAAGGAAAAGCCGTAGGAGAAAATGTGGGAGCTTATGTTAGATTTGCGTCCAAAGTTGTAAACGTTCGAATAGGTACTTCATTTACAAGTATTGAAGGAGCTCGTAAAAATTTAAAGGCAGAAATTTCGCATTGGAATTTTGATTTAGTCAAACAAAGTGCTGCTAACCAGTGGAATATGGCGCTTGGTAAAATTCAGGTAAAAGGTTCTGATAATGACAAAACGCTATTTTACTCAGCGCTTTATCATGCCAAGCTGACACCAAGAGTTTTCTCAGATTTTGATGGAAAATATCCTCAATTTGCAGGTGGCAAAACCATAGAAACAGCCAAAGGATTTACCTATTATGAAGATTACAATCTCTGGGATACTTATCGTGCAGTTCACCCACTTCATACGATTTTAGAGCCAAAACGCACCGCCGATATGATGCAATCATTGATTGTAAAAGCAGAGCAAGGCGGTTGGTTACCTATTTTTCCGTGTTGGAATCAGTACACGGCTGCCATGATTGGCGACCATGCGATTTCAGTTATTGGCGATGCGTATATCAAAGGTATCAAAGGTTTTGACATCGAAAAAGGCTATCAGTATATGCGCAAAAATGCCTTCGAACCTAACCCAGATGCCAAGAGTTATGAGCAAGGACAAGGACGTAGAGCTTTATCAAGCTATCTCAAATACCATTATATTCCCCTAGAAGATTCTGTTTGGCAAGCATTCCATAAGCGAGAGCAGGTTTCGCGTACGCTAGAATATGCCTACGACGATTTTGTATTGGGAAAAGTAGCGGAAAAATTAGGAAAAAAAGCTGATGCTGAAATACTTGCACAACGTGCGCAAAACTACAAGAATGTCATTGACCCGCAAACAGGATGGGCAAGAGGAAGATATGCGGATGGTTCTTGGATTGCCCAATTTGATCCTTTTGCACAGCGTTCGAGTTTTATTACAGAAGGTTCTCCTGCTCAATACACATTCTATGTGCCGCAAGATATTCAAGGATTAATCGCTCAAGTAGGAGGGAAAGAGCGATTTATTCAAAAGTTAGATACCCTTTTTGAACAGGGATATTATTGGCATGGCAACGAACCCAATAATCAGATTGCGTATTTGTATCCTTATGCAGGTCAGGCGGAAAAAACTCAAAAATGGCTTCGCAAAATTATTAGGGAAGAATACGATACCAGTCCTGGAGGAATGAGCGGAAACGAAGATGGTGGTCAAATGTCATCTTGGCTAGTGTTTAGTATGATGGGCTTTTACCCAGTTTGCCCAGGGAATCCTAGCTACACTTTAGGAAGTCCTATGTTTGATGAAGTAAAAATTCAGACACCTTCGGGTAAGTATTTTACCATAAAAACATATAACCAATCGGACAATCATCCAATGATTGATAGAATGAAATTAAATGGTAAGCCCTTTTCAGCTATTGAAATTACACATCAAGAATTGTTAAAAGGCGGTCTTTTAGAAGTTTGGATGAAATAAAACCCTAAGAGTATGTTTGAAATTTTATTCGGTATTTGTAGAAGAAACAACATTTCCTATCGACACTCCTTACTTTTCTTGTCTTGACACAAGAAAAGTAACAAAAGAAAGTCAAGAAATCCTAAACTCGCCTGCGGCTCAAACAATAGGATTTCAGAAAATAAATACAGGCTTTTTTATTTTAATGAATTTAAACATGCTCTAAATTTTGGCTAGAGTGTGAGCTGGTTTACTTAAAAACTTTACGCTCTAGCCATATTTTTCATGCTAAAATTTTTATTTTGAATTTGCTTCTCTATCTTCACGACATAAAATTTATGATGTTTTAAAGTAAATAGTTCGTGAAAAGTAAATATTCTACCTTGTTCGTACTAGGAACACTGTTTCTGTGCGCCAAAACTTTCTACAAATACGCCAAAATTCCGCAACTTCTCTGGCTTGTCAAACCTGTTGCTTTTTGGATTTCTTCGATTACTAATACTTCAATGTATTGGGATGATTCAGCTGGCTATGTTTTTCCTAGTTTAGGTATTTGTATTGAAAAATCCTGTTCGGGTTTCAATTTTTTGCTGATATGTTCTGCAATGTTATCCTATTTAATTTTGCAGAATAATAAACAAATTTCTCCAAAATATGCCTTATCAATATTGCTGATTTCATATCTGAGTACGATTGTCAGCAACACTGCACGAATTTGTTTTTCCATTTTATTAAGTCAAGCATTTCCTCAGAATTGGATAGTACATCATTCTTTTGTTCATCAAGGAGTTGGGGTTCTCACCAATTTATTTTTTCTCATTTTCACGTATTTAGTTTTTCAATACCTATTCAAAACAAGTCTACAACATGAAAAGTCTTCTTAAACCCTTTTGGATTATCCTATCCAACACGCTGCCTCTTTCGGTACTACTTTTTTTACTCTTTATTGAATGGCAAACAATTCATACACTCTTGCGGGAGGACACCCAAAAGTACTGGTTTATAGTAGCTGGTATCGTGTTAGGATTGCTTGTAATACAAAGTATTTATGCTATAAGGCTCATTATACTTCGAAAAACTATACCGCTGGTCTACGGAGTGATAACCTTGATTGTACATTTATTATGCTTAATTATTTATGTGACCTACAGTGATGAAATTGTACCAAGGGAAGTACCCGCATGGATGATTGATGGTAATAAATACGTCTACATATTCACGTTTATGATGCCAAGTTTGCTTTATGCCATGATTGTACTAATCCTTGAATCTACTCCCGATGTATCCAAGGTTAGTTTTTCTAAAAATCTTGCACTTTCGTTGGCAATTCCGATTGGGTTTTATTTTTTCTTTTTCATGATGGGCTCCGTCTATCATCCAAATCAAATATCTGATTATTTAGAGATTTTCCTCTGGATTTTGATAGTTGGTGTTATGGTTAGCTTTTTTTATTTTGCTACAAGGGCGCTTTATATTTTAATATTCATTAAAAGTCTACTCAAAAAGATACCAGCCATTTTATGGAAAATTATCATTGCATTGATCTTTCCAATTCTTGGGTTAGGTCTGTACGCTACTTTGATGCCTATAGGAGGAATTTTCGGCGACTTCTCAAACAAATGGTTTTTTATTTTGGCCATTATCAATGGTATTATTGTTTGTGTACCGAGAAGTCTTAACCCTACAATTAACCTCTGTCTGTGGATATTAAGAGCAAGTACCTTTAGTTTTACCTGCTATTTCTTTTTGGTATTTTTGCCGTATACACCCCTTTCTTTTATTTTGCTTTTTACGGTAGTTTTTGGCGTGTTAATGCTTACACCAAGTGCACTTTTTATAGTTCACAGTGCGGAATTGTATCAAGACTTTCAGGATTTAAAGCAAAGTTTTAACGCTTACTATTTGATAATTAGTGGGTTATTGTCATTTGCGTTCATTCCCACTATAATTATTATTGATTTTTGGAATGCCAGAAACGATTTACACACAACGCTCGAGTACGTTTACAGCCCCAATTATGAAAAAGAGCCTCAAACGACTTCGGTGAATCTTAAAAAACTATTGAAATATGTAAAATCCACCAAGCAGAGCCGCCCCGCTACTTTTAGCTGGACTCCTTATATTGATACTTTTTATTCATGGATGGTATTGGATAATTTGAGTTTGTCCAATCGAAAAATTAGTGATTTAGAACAAATCTATCTTGGGAAAGCCTCACAAATTCTTGTAGAAACCACCCCCAATCAAATTGCAGGTCTGCAAGATATTAGAACTGAGAGTATGTATGATAGTAGCACTCAAACTTGGAAATCTTGGGTACATTTAGCTATCAGGAATGGTAAAAATCAAAATGCTGAATATCATGAAAAATTCAATCTGCCAGTAGGGACATTTGTCACCAATTATTATTTAGATATTGCAGGCAAAAGAGAATTGGGAATTTTGGCGGAGAAGAAAACAGCAAAATGGGTGTATCGAAATATCGTAAATGAAAGCATAGTAAAAGACCCTGGTTTATTGTATTTTTCTGATGAGAATAAAGTTGAATTGCATGTGTATCCTTTTGCGCCAAACGAATTAAGAACTACTGGTTTTCAGTTGATTCACAGAGAGCCTATTGAGCTAATAATCGGAAACAAAATAGCCAAATTAGGAGCAGATAAACACCCTAATGTAATACAGAATACGCCACATTTTATCTTTATACCCAATAAGGAAAAAGCAAAATTATCTGAATCCTATCGGAAACCCTATTTTCATTTTATTTTGGATGTTGCCCATGGAAACTCCTTTCAGAGATATACATATCAATTACAAAAGTTAAAGAAAGATTACCCTGCTTATTTCCCAAAAGCCAAGATAAGCTTGGTTAATTCTTATGTTAAAACTGTCGATTATACAGATAATTGGATGGATGAATTATCGGAAGACGGTATAGCAGGTGGCTTTTTTCTAGAAAGGGGAATTCAACAAATTGCTTATCAAGAGACAAAAAATCAATCTAGTTTTTACCCGATTATAGTCGTACTAAGTGATTCGATCGCTAATGGTGTATTTCCTGAGAATAAATTATCACATTGGTGTTTTGCTTTTCCAGAAGGAGCTAATTTTCTATTGTTAGACAGTCAGAATATACTCACTAATCACACTTTAGAAAACCCAATAAAGGGATATTCAGCAAAATTAGATTCTATTTTGTATCCTAAAAAAGTGCGTCTATTCGTATCAGAAGGGAAGAAGTATTTTCTTGCAGATGATGATAAAACAACTGTTATCTTCAAGTCGAATGCTTTAGAGGAGCCACTTACGTTTTCGAAAGAATCATGGCAGTCAGGTATGTTGTTAGAAAGCCAGAGAAGACAACTTTTGCTGCATCCCGAACAACAGGAAAAATATTGGCGAACTTTAGTGAAAAATAGTTTTGAGAGCAATATCCTTAGTGAATACACCTCGTACATAGCACTTGAAAACGAAGCACAAAAAGCAGTTTTGAAGAGAAAACAACGTGAAGTTTTGAATGCGAATTCCAATCTTGACTTGGTACAAGATTTGGAGCGCATGAGTGAACCTGAACTTTGGTTTATGATCGCTATAGTAGGTTTATTGGGAGTTTATCGCGAGCGAAAAAGAATTGTCTCCCGATTTTTCT
The DNA here is from genome assembly GCF_009905545.1 of Cellulophaga sp. BC115SP. Taxonomy (GTDB): domain Bacteria; phylum Bacteroidota; class Bacteroidia; order Cytophagales; family Spirosomataceae; genus Flectobacillus; species Flectobacillus rivi. The sequence continues at coordinate 38,127 of NZ_JAAALB010000046.1, forward strand.
CTTGATTTTTTCTGCTTAAGGTAGCAAGCAAAATAAAAATTATTTTATTCGCTTTAAGCTCTAGGCTTTATGCAGTAGGCTAAAAGTTAAATCGTATTTCTCATGAAGTAATAGAAACTTTTTTGCCTATTGCCCTACAGCTTACTGCATAAAGCGTATTAATGCAACTTTATTTTGCATTAATACTTAAGAATTTAAACATAACTAGATAGAGTCTACTTTTGAATATACACCCGTTTTATCCAGTAACTCACTAAGTGATAACTGAATCGAGCGAATGTCTTTCCAGTCTTTTAGGATAACTCCTAGTGTAGATTCAATGATGTTTTTGTCCAAAGCAGAAAAATGTAACGTTGCCAAGGCGGTTGCCCAGTCCAAGGTTTCGGCAATTCCTGGAGTTTTTTCTAGCTTTTGAGCTCTTAAAATCTGCATAAAGCTACAGATTTGTTGGGCAAGTTTGGCATCAATATTAGGTAAATGATTTCTGACAATCATTAACTCTTTTTCAAAATCGGGATAATCAATCCACAGATATAAACAACGTCGTCGCAAGGCCTCTGAAAGCTCTCGAACACGGTTTCCCGTTACAATTACTTGTGGAATGGAAGTGGCTTTGATGGTTCCAATTTCAGGAATGGTAATTTGCCAATCAGATAATACCTCCAACAGAAAACTTTCAAATTCTTCATCAGCTCGGTCAACTTCGTCAATTAAAAGCACACATTTTTGTGGTGACTGAATGGCTTGAAGTAAGGGACGTTTTAGTAAAAACTTTTCATCGAATAGCCCCTTTTCTTTTTCTTCTAGGCTGATTCCTGATTCCTCTGTAGCCTTCAAATGTAATAGTTGTCGTTGATAATTCCATTCATACAGAGCTTGTGAGGCGTCCAAACCTTCATAACATTGCAATCGAATCAGCTCAGTTGCCAATATCTGCGTCATGACTTTTGCAATCTCAGTTTTTCCAACCCCAGCTGGACCTTCAATGAGTAATGGTTTTTGAAGTTTGAGCGATAAAAACAACGCCATTTCAATTGAATGGTCGGTAATATATCCTCTTTCAAATAACAAGCCTCGTATAGATTCAAGCGTGATTTCTGACATAGTTTTCTTGTTGTAGTATAAAGAGACAAAGGCACAAAATGAAATACTGAAATAAGAATGCCAGCAAAAAATAATCAATAAACTACCGTATTCCCAACTCAAATCACTTTGTGCCTTTGCTCCTCTGTGCCTGTTTAACTAACTTCCACTAAAGCCCTTCTAGCATAAACCTTGGCCAAATGTTTACGATAATCCTCAGAGGCATAGTGGTCTGACATAATACTTACCCCTTCAGCGGCTTTAGAAGCAGCTTCTTCTGCTGAGGCGCCTGAACTTGAAGCACTTTCGACAGCTTCGTCTCTAAAAGCATAATCGGATACACCTGCAAAAGCAACTCTGGTAGCTCCAGAAGGCTCTTTTACTGCGGCACAGCCAACAATAGCAAAGCGAGAAGCTGGTTGGACAAATTTCTGATAAGTTGACTTTGTTCCTTCAGGAGGAATAGGAATTCTGATTTGAGTAATAATATCAGACTCTTCGAGTATGGTAGAGAAAAATCCTGTGAAGAAATCCTGAGCAGCTACAGTTTTAGTGCCGTCAGCACCTTGAATGACAATGCTGGCATCTGCTGCCAATAACAACGCTGGCCAATCGGCAGAAGGATCGGCGTGAGCTATACTTCCACCAATAGTTCCTTTGTTACGAACTTGCACATCACCAATAGCACTGGCTCCTTTAGCCAAAAAAGAGAGGGTATTGTGTACATCAGCAGAGGTGGCTATTTCATGATGCGTATTGGCTGCTCCAATAACCAAGGTTCCGTCCTCGATAGCAATGCCTTTTAGCGACTCGATTCGGGTAACATCTACTAAAGTTTCTGGTGCATTGAGACGCAATTTTAGCGCTGGAACTAAGCTATGTCCTCCTCCAAGTACTTTAGCATAGCTTCCATTTTGTAATATTTCGATGGCTTCTTCCACGGAAGATGCTCGTTTATAATCAAATGAATGAGGTATCATTTTGGTGAAATTTTGATGGTTGATTTTCCAGAAAATAAAATGTTTCCAGAAATAGGAACGCTTTAACTGTTCATCGCACGCCAAACTCGTTCTGGCGTTGTTGGCATAAGAATATCCTTCACGTGTCCAAAGCCTCCACTCCAGAGTGCATCCAATACAGCATTTACAACTGCTGGGGTCGAACCAATACAACCTGCCTCACCAGCGCCTTTTACGCCAAGTGGGTTGTGTGGACAAGGTGTTTCAGTGCGATCAAGTTCAAACATTGGTAAATCGTCGGCTCTTGGCATACAATAATCCATGTACGAACCGTTTATGAGCTGTCCATTTTCATCGAAGATTGCTCCTTCTAATAATGCCTGACCGATACCTTGCGCCAAACCACCATGAATTTGTCCATCTACAATCATTGGATTAATGACATTACCAACGTCATCAACTGCTATAAAGCGTTTCAGACTTACTTTACCTGTTTCTTTATCTACTTCTACCACAGCTATATGACAGCCATAAGGATAGGTAAAATTGGCTGGATCGTAAAAACTAGAGAAGTCTAAACCTGGTTCTAATCCTGCTGGATAATTGTGAGGAACATAAGCAGTAAGTGCAACATCACCAAAAGCTACGGATTTATCAGTTCCATTTACGGTGTATTTCCCATCTGCAAACGTAAGGTCATCCACATTCGCTTCGAGCTTATGGGCGGCGATTTTTGCCCCTTTTTCAATGATTTTTTCTAAGCTTTTTACAATAGCACTACCACCAACTGCCAAAGAACGAGAACCATAAGTACCCATACCGAAAGCTACAGTTTCGGTGTCTCCATGATGAATTTCGACATCCTCCAAAGGAATACCGAGCTTGTCGGCTACCACTTGAGCAAAGGTGGTCTCATGTCCTTGACCATGTGAGTGTGCACCTGTGTACACACTCACTTTACCTGTGGGCTGCACACGAACTTGCCCGACTTCGTATAAGCCTGCTCGAGCACCTAACGCACCAACTACCGCCGAAGGTGCAATACCACAAGCCTCAATGTAAGTTGAAAAACCTACCCCCAATAGTTTATTAGATTGAGCTGCTTCAGCTTGTGCTTTTCTGAATTCTTCATAGCCAAGCATAGCAACGCCTCTTCTCAATACTTCATGGTAATTACCTGAATCGTATTGTAAGGCTACTTGCGTTTGATAACCGGGCTGGTTTACCCCATCAAAAGGAGGAATAAAGTTTTTCAAACGTAGTTCCACTGGATCTACACCCATTTCATGTGCTGCCAAATCCATGAGACGCTCCAACAAATAGGTAGCTTCTGGACGACCCGCACCACGGTAAGCATCTACAGCATTGGTATGCGTAAAGGCACAAGTCATATCCAAATGAATTTTAGGAGTGGTGTACAAACCTTGCAAAAGAGTACCATGCAAATAGGTTGGTACAGCAGGAGCAAAGGTCGAAAGATAGGCACCAAGGTTCGCAAATGTTTTGATACGAAGTGCTGTAACATTCCCATCTTTATCAAAACCCATTTCGGCATGAGTTACATGGTCACGACCATGGGCATCTGTAATAAATGCTTCCGAGCGCTCAGAAGTCCATTTTACAGGTCTTTCAATTTGTTTTGAACACCATGTAACCAAGGCTTCTTCGGTGTAGTGGAATATTTTTGACCCAAATCCACCACCGACATCTGGACCCACTACACGTACTTTATGTTCTGGAATTCCCAACACAAAAGCACACATCAATAAGCGAATCAAATGAGGGTTTTGTGTACTGGTATAAAGCGTATATCTGTCTGAAGAAGGCTCATAAAGCCCAATCGCCGAGCGTGGTTCGATAGGATTTGGCACCATCCGCTGATTGACAAATTCCAATGAAGTCACATGATGTGAGTTGGCGATGGCCTCATCAACTTCAGCTTTGGGGTTGCCTATTTCCCAGTCAAATGCAATATTATTAGGTGCTGATTCATGCACTAAGGGTGCTCCGTCTTTTACAGCATCAGCGGGATTGACTACAGCATCAAAAACCTCATAATCTATTTCTACTAACTCAGCAGCATCGGCGGCAATTTCTTTGGATTCAGCAATAACTACTGCCACCGCATCGCCTACGTGCTTTACAGTACTTCCTGTTCCAACCAATAAGGGGTGAGGAGGTTCTTTCATAATGTCTCCATTTTTGAAATTGACCTGCCAACCTGCTGGTACGCCATTGATGCCAGATTGGGCTATGTCATCGCCTGTAAACACTGCTACAACTCCCTCGGCTGTGAGCGCCTGACTGATGTCTATACTCTTGATTTTGGCGTGGGCATACGGACTGCGGATGATATATGCGTAGGTTTGTCCCGGCAAAATCATATCATCGGTATATTTGCCTTTGCCTGTAATAAAACGCTTGTCTTCAACACGTTTTACGGCTTTACCAATATATTTATTACTCATGATTTCTGAATGAATGTTAAGAATGATTAATCGGTGATACGTTTAGGCGCTTACTTCGTTACCCATTTTCTCGGCAGCATATTGCACTGCTTTTACGATATTGTGATAACCAGTGCATCGGCAAAAATTACCTTCTAAACCATGGCGAATTTCCGATTCGCTGGGACATGGATTTTTAGCCAATAAATCTGCCGCAGTCATAATCATTCCTGGCGTACAAAAACCGCATTGTAAACCATGACATTCTTTAAATCCTTCTTGCAAAGGGTGTAGTTCTGCTCCTTGAGCCAAACCTTCAATCGTTGTAATCGAACTTCCGTCGGCTTGAACAGCTAGCATGGTACAAGATTTTACAGCAATACCATCGACATGAATCGTGCAGGCGCCACAACTACTGGTATCACAGCCAATGTGCGTGCCTGTCAATCGAAGAGTATCTCGCAAGAAGTGTACAAGAAGGGTGCGAGGCTCCACTTCTCGGACATAATCCTTACCGTTTACATTTACTGAAATTTTAATTTCCATTTTCGATAGTTGTTATTTAAAGGTTTGTATTTGTTTGATTATGAAGAGTATAAGTCTATTTTAGGAGACAATTTCTTCTTCGAAATTGCTAAAAAACTGCTTCGTCAATGTGTTGGCGACACCGCTCAGTACTCGTTGACCTGTGCGAGCCAACAAGCCAGATAGTTTAGCATCTCCATCAAAGCTGATTTCCGTTTGCTGAGCGTCCACTGATACTAAATTGATTTTGATGGAGGCATCTGCATTGCCGATTTTACTATTTTGACTAACATTGAGCGTAAAAGTTGATGGTTCTATAATGTCAGATAAGGTAAGACCACCAGAGAATTTGCCACTCACAGGACCCAATTTGATTTCAGAAATAGCTTCAAATTGGTTTTCGCCAGTTTTTTCAAGTCTCGAAACTCCTGGGACAATCTTGGCAAGGATGTCGGTATCCATCAGCATTTGCCAGACTTTCTCAATGGGAGCAGCCAAAGTATGTGAACCTGTTAATTGCATATTTTCGTTAAGTTAAATTGATAAAGAGTGACAAAAATCATCTATAATTCAATTGTATTTTTCTAATTTAATATTAAGGAATTACCAAATGTTAATTAGTTTTTGACAATTTTAAATTGAATTATTTCTCTATTTTATAAAACATTTTTTATCTTTCAAAGTAAAACTTGTATTTAATCAAGTTCTTATAAAATAGTACAATTTTTAGAGTTTTTTGTCTTGAAAAAATATAATAAATTTTATTCCTAGGCTAAAAATTTAACAATATGATTCATGCTTTTTTACCGACTTTTAGGTTTACGATGAAAATTATTGAATCACATGTCCTTCAGGCAAGAAATATTGTTAGTAGAAGTAAAATAGATGTTGGTCGAAAAAAGAGGTTGGCTTGGAATAAAAATGAGGAGGTATATGTTGAGATTTCGTAAAATTGTTAAATGAGTACGATAGGTTAGAAAACTACCAAATATTAATATTGAATTTTGAGTTATGAAAGAGATAAAGGCGATAATTGACGCATATCAGAAGATAGATTTTGAAACACACTCTGCTGCCTTGGCTACAGTCGTGCGTGTAGAAGGTTCTTCGTACAGACGAGCAGGAGCACGCATGTTGGTGAGTGATTCAGGAGAGTGGATTGGAGGTATTAGTGGGGGGTGCTTGGAAGGAGATGCGCTCAAAAGAGCTCGTTTGGCAATGGCTCAAGGTAAGGCCACCATTGTAACATACGATACCACCGACGATGACCCGTATCAAATTGGAGTCGGTTTGGGCTGTAATGGCATTATTGATGTCCTACTAACGCCCATTGATCCAAAGGATGACAATAATCCTGTCGCTATTTTGTCGGATATTATTGATAAACGTGTTCCAACGGTAGTCATAACGGTTACTGCTACAGATATACCTGAGCAATTACCGCTGGGTAGTGTTTATAAGTACGGAAACGGTCAATTTGCCACTGATTTCCCCCTAAGCGAAATTCAGGAAGAAGTTACCAAAGCAGCAGATGGGGCTTTGTTTTCGGAAAAATCAAGCTCATATCATTTTACGCTAGATAGTGGTGAAGAAGTAAGCATTTTCGTAGAAGTGATTTTGCCTGCGACTCATATTTTGATTTATGGAGGCAATTATGATATATATCCAATGGTACAATTAAGCAAAGAGGTAGGTTGGAAAGTTTCTGTAATTTGTAACCCTCTAAAAGTGCACAAAAGGCTATTTGATTGGGCCGATAACGTTATTGCTAAGGAAGACGCAGATACTGTTCAAATTGATGCCTACACCGTTGCAATTTTGATGGCGCATGATTACGAAACAGATTTCAAGAATATGCGTGCGCTCATTCAGACTCCAATCAAATATATCGGAATGCTTGGACCCAAAAAAAGAACCGATAAAATGTTTACTAAAATGGAGGAGGAGGGAAACCCCGTAGCATTCCAAGATTTGGAGAGAATTGCTACACCTGTAGGATTAGACATTGGAGCAAATACGCCTGAGGAAATTGCCATATCAATCATAGCCGAAATTCGTGCCATGTTTGCTGGTCGTTCGGGACAACGTTTGAGACTAAGAGATAAGCCAATTTACGAGAGCTAGCTGCTATTATTTAGTGATTGAGCGGTTGAGTGATTGAGTGATTTTTTTAAATTGGAGGCTAGTGGTAGAAACGCAAAGATTGCGTCTTTCAGAATGGTAACATCAAACATGAGTCATCCCGAGTTTTTAGGATTAGGATTATGCTCCAAATTTTTATCAAAAACATGAGTCATCCCGAATTTTTCGGGAGAACTTTTAAAAACGAAACCTCCTTGTTTATTTTGTGAATCACGACAAACACAAACAAACAGGAGGTTTCTATGCATAAAGCATTTCTACAAAATAATGACATAAAAT
>NZ_JAAALB010000047.1 GCF_009905545.1 Cellulophaga sp. BC115SP
TAAAATAAAAAATCCACCCGTATTTGAGTGGATTTTTTGTAGGCCTTCGCAGGAAAAAGTAATTTTCAAGGGAAGCCTATTTAACCCTACTGCAAATAAAAATCCCGCCCTTGTGAGGCGGGATTTTTTGTGTGTTAAGTCGTCAAATATTCTACTATTCGAAGATATAACGAATACCGAATTGTGCTTGCCATACGTTGTTTACGTTGATACTCTTAACAAATGAGTCACGCAACAAAATAGTTTGGTTAGCTCCAGTAGCATCTTGTACTACTTGAGTACCTAATGTATAAGTTACAGAACCGTCTGTAGCAACAGTTGCTCTCAATGGGTTCAAGTTAGTAGCAACCCAACCTACACCCCATTTGTTATCAATTAAGTTACCTACGTTCAAGATATCAGCACGCAAACGGATGATGTTTTTCTTATTTTTACCAGTTTTTACATAGAAATCTTGTTCAACTGTAAAGTCAAAACGAGTCAACCAAGGAGAGTATCCACCGTTACGTTCAGCATACTGACCACGACGAGTTTTCAAGTAGTCGTTACCTTCGATGAATGCATCAAATGCAGCTGCTTGCTCAGCACCAGTATAAACACGACCACTGATTGTTTGGTTAACAAAGTTCAAATCCGAACCTTTGTTTGGAACAAAGATCAAGTCATTGATTTGACCATCGTTGTTGAAGTCGTTACCAAATGTATAAGATTGTCTAAATCCACTGTTAGATACCATACCTAAAGTAAACATTGTAGAACCACCCATTTTACCACCGTAGTTCAAACGGTAGTTTACATAACCTACAATACGGTGACGCAAATCGTTATCAGAGTAAGCAGCAGTTAAGTAGTTTTGACCAGCAACTGTAGGAATGTTAGCTTGAACAGTTGAACCAACTGATTGAAGGTCTTTTGCAACTGCATAAGTATAACCCAACATACCACCGAAACCATCTGTAGTTGGTTTTTCTAATTTAGCAGTAAATGAGTAAGACTCACCTTTGTCTGTATTAGAAAGAACAAAAACGTTAGTAGTAGCACTGTTGATAAATCTTGTACCAGTGAATCTGTCACGAGTATCAACACCTGTGAATTTGGTAGTAGGAGCATTCAAGTTAGCATCGATATAACGCAATGCGTTGATATTCTTGTTATAGATAGCTTCAACTGTACCAATCAAACCTAATGGTAATTTCTGGTCAATCGCGATGTTTGACTTCCAAATCATTGGGTTTTCCAAATCTTCTTTAGAAGCATTTACTACATAAGCAGGCAATTTAGTAATATCTGTAGTAGTCGGCTTGTAAATGCTAGGGTCCAAAGTAAATGGATATTTCAATCTGTCAGCAGCTGTTGTAGGGCTAATCAAAGCAGTGTTTACACCGTTATTACCCAATTGGTTTGAAACCAATACTTGAGGAATACGAGAAACGAAGATACCTGTACCACCACGAATTTGAGTAGTTTTATCACCTTTAACATCGTAGTTAAATCCGATACGTGGAGAAACTAACAATTTTGCAGTTGGGAATGCACCAGTGTTTACTTTCAAGTTAGCACCGTTCTCATCTTTGTAAGTCAAACCAGCAACAACAGGGTTGTAGAATGAAGCTGAAGTTGAGTTATCATAGCTGAAAATATCGAAACGCACACCACCTGTCAATTTCAAACGATCGTTAACTTGGAATTCGTCTTGTACGTATGCAGAATAAGTAGAAATCTTCAAAGTTTGAAGTGGCTCTTCTCCGTTAGGCAACAATGAATATCTGTAGTTGAAACGAGCGATAGGCACAGGAGATGTAGTCAAGTTTGGATTAGCTTTGTAAGCTAAAGCAGCAGTTTTGAAATCATCAATTGAGTTATATACCCAAACACCGTTTGAAGATGGGAAGAATACGTTATTTGATGTGAAGTATTCGTAAGCAAGACCTAATGTCAATGTGTGGTTACCCGCATAATAAGACAAGTTGTTTGTTAAATTCAAAGTAGAATAGTTCAACTTGTTATTTGGCGTAAATGGATCCATACCTAAAGAAGTATAAGTAGAACCATCTTTCAAGATGTCAATTGTTGGAAACAAACTTTGTTGAACACGGTCTTCAGTTTGTTTGTTGTAAGTTGCAATAAAGTTGTTAGCAAACTTGCTATTGAACGTAGAGTTTAATTCAGCAACAATTGAACGAGTGTTATCTTGAATTACATAACCAGTGTTTTGCATCGATAATGCAAGAGCAGAGTTAGTTCTGTTACCATTACCAGCAGTGTTACTTGAGTTTGAGTTACTGATGATAGAACCAGATTGAGAATCATGGTGAGAGTAACGAACAGACAATTTGTGGTTGTTGTTGATGTTATAATCCAAACGAATCAATGCTTTTGCAGAAGTTACATCGTTGTTGAAGTTATCGATGGCACCTCCATCCCAACCGAAGTTGGTTTTCATAAAGCTACTCAAATCTTGCAAATCAGCAGCTGTAACACGTGATACGTTACCAGTAGCTCCAGCACGGTTTGCTGACCAGCTCAATGCAGGCGTTGAACTTTTGAAGTTTTCGTAGTTAGCGAAGAAGAACAATTTATCTTTAATGATTGGACCACCAACTCTGAAACCTGTAGTTTTCTCATCAATATTTACAGTCGGTAAATCTCTACCATCAGCTTTTTTACCTACAAGATTGCTACCTCTAAAAATATGGTATGCAGAACCAGTAAATTCGTTAGTACCTGAGCGAGTTACTGCGTTGATACCAGCACCAGCAAAACCAGATTGACGAACGTCAAATGGAGCGATGTTTACTTGTACTTGCTCGATAGCATCTAAAGATACAGCCGTTGTACCTGTACGACCACCCGCTTGTGAAGAGCTACCTAAACCAAATCCGTTGTTGAATACAGAACCGTCAATAGTAAAGTTGTTGAAGCGGCTATCTTGACCACCAAAAGAACGACCATTACTGTAAGCATTGTATTTAGTAATATCATCGATTGTACGACCAATGGTAGGCAAACTGTTAATAGCACCAGTACCAAAGGTTGCAGCTGCACCTGTACGACCAGAACTAAATACATCTGAACGAGAAGTTTTTACAACTACTTCATCCAATTGCTTTCCACCATCTTCATCCATTGTGAAGCTGGCGTTAGTTGCAGTACCGAGAGTTGTAAATAAGTTTTCTCTTACTTGTTCTTTGTAACCTACAAATGTTACTTTAATTGTAAAAGGACCGCCAACACGTACCCCTGGAAGAGTATAGCGACCTGATGCGTTTGTTGATACACCATAGCGTGTACCAGAAGGGGTGTGTACAGCAATTACACTTGCTCCAGGAAGTGCTTCACCTTTCTTATCAGTAACAATACCAGAAATTGATGAAGATGTAACCTGTGCAAAAACCTGTACACTTGAAATAGTAGCAGCAATCGCAAAAAGCAATGTCAAAACTACGTTAGTGGTAAAGATTCTTTTCAACATAGTGAATTTGGAATTTAGTTAGAAACTGAATGGATGATTTGGCTACAAAATAACAACAAAAAATTAGTAACAACAAAATTCGAAAATTAACTGAATGTAAATTTCCTTACTGTAAGATACTGATTTATAAGTTTCGGCCATCAGACCTCTTAAAATAATACTAATTTTTATACAAACAGTTTAACTAAAGGAATTCTAAAGCAAGTAGATTTTGTTAATCTATAAGATTAGTATTTTTTAAAGATTCTTTAAAATTGATGTATATACCTATATTTCATGATAAAGGTTTTAAATTTGCTACTAGTCAAGTCAATTTTAAAGATGACCTAATCTAAATTTTATTTCATTTTCTACGGCTTCCTAAATCTTTTCAACAAACCCTTTTAAAAATCTTTTGAGGAATGAATACTGCTCGAAATTTTATTTTCCTGATTACTTCCATTATACTACTATTTAGTAGCATAAAAAGTTTTACACAGAATCTCAAAATCTGTGGACATCGTGGAGGATTTTATCAAAATATTCCTGAAAATAGTCCCACACTTTTTAACCATACTTATAAAAATACCAGTTCCTCCCCTATTATTCTTGAGTTAGACATTCGAGAAAGCCTCAATGGTTCTCTATTTATCTTGCACGATACAAGTCTCGAGAGAACAACAACGGCAACAGGACTCCTCAAAACATCTAGTGACTCGTTACTTTCAAAAACTTTTTTAAAAAATAGTCAAGGTGATATTACAAAAATACCTATCCCCACCTTCGATGAGATGTTGGTTTGGCTCAAAAATCATCCAAACGCATGGCTAATGCTCGATGTAAAAGGTGGCTTATGGAAAAAAGTGTACGATGCTGTACACCAATACAAACTCGAGGCGAGAGTACTTTTTCTTACTTTCAAACCCGAAGATACCAAGGAGGTTTTTCAACTTTCACCTACTACACATATATCTGCATTAATTAGAAATGAAGATGATTGGAACAGTATCCAAGCTTTTCAGCCTAATTTCAAACAGCTAATTGCCTATGTCAATCCTCAAACTCCTATATCCCTTATTTCGGCACTAAAAGCTAAAGGTATTCGGCTTATGGCTGATTGTAGCGAAAACGCTAAGAATCACCCTAGTCCTTTTGAGCCTTCATTTTATCTAAATTTAGCTCAAACTATGCAATTAGATATAATGATTACTGATTACCCTGTCGAGGTAAGTCGTATCTTTGCAGAAAAAAACAAATAACATTCCTTCTTAGATTTTAGCAGATAAACGCTTTTTATTTGGAATGTACATTTAGTAGACAGCTCTCATATTCAAAAATGAAACTATATTATAGAAAAGCTGGCGAAACTGGCCAAGCAATTATTATTCTTCATGGTATTTTTGGTTCGTCAGACAACTGGCTTACCATCGGAAAAGTTTTGGCCGATACATATCAGGTATATATGGTCGACCAGCGTAATCATGGTCAGTCACCAAGAAGTGACGAGTTCAATTACGAAGTAATGTCTGCCGACTTAAAAGAATTTATCGACGATCACCAAATCGAGAATCCAGTAATTATCGGTCACTCAATGGGTGGAAAAACTGTTATGCAGTTTGCGCTCAATTATCCAGATTCATTTTCAAAAATGATGGTAGTTGATATTGCACCCAAATTTTATCCAGTTCATCACCACATGATTTTGCAAGGGCTTGCCGCTGTTGATCTCCCGAATCTTACAAGCCGCACCGAAGCCAACGAGATATTAAAACGCTTTGAGGAAAAAGAAGGAGTTCGTCAGTTTTTGATTAAAAACCTTTGGAGAAATCCAGAAAAAGGAAATCAATTTGATTGGCGTATTAATGTCCCTGTTATCACCAAGAATATCGATGTTGTTGGACATGAATTAAATAACGAGCACGTGGTAGACCAGCCTGCATTATTTGTTCGTGGCTCCGAATCACACTATATCCAACCAGAAGATGAACGTCGTATTTGGGAAATTTTCCCCAATTATGAGTTAGTTACGGTAGAGGGTGCTGGTCACTGGATACAGGCCGACAATCCACAAGAATTTATCAGAATCACCAGAGAATTTGTACAATAGCGAGTATATGACCTTATATCTTATTCCAACTACGCTGGCACCCAATACCGCTCAGCAGGTATTGGCACCACAAATATTGGAGGTAGTCAAACAAACAAATTATTATTTTGTAGAAAATATCAGAACAGCTCGTAGATGTATTAGCGAACTCAAACTAAGTAAAGTCATTGATGAGCTAGTATTTTTCGAATTAGATAAAGATACCACTTCTGATAAAGTTCGTTCTTATTTTAAACAAATTCCAGCCGATGCCACAATTGGCGTAATGTCCGAGGCAGGCTGTCCTGGCGTAGCCGACCCTGGCGCTGTAGCAGTACAAATAGCACACGAATTAGGAATAAAAGTATGTCCCTTAGTCGGACCATCCTCTATCCTATTGGGCTTGATGGCATCTGGTTTCTCAGGACAATCTTTTGTCTTTCATGGGTATTTGCCCATTGATAAAATTGAAAGACAAAAGGTTTTGAAAAACTTAGAAAAAAGTGCTCAGAAACTCCAAACACAGATATTTATGGAAACACCATTCCGTAATAATCAATTTTTGGAGGATATTTTACAAACTTGTCAAGGCAATATCAAGCTTTGTATTGCGAGTAATGTAAGTGCTGAGGATGAGTTTATCCAAACCAAAACTATTTCAGAATGGAAAAAACAAAAGCCCGATTTGCACAAAAAACCAACCATGTTTTTGATGAGCGCTTGATGGATAGGTAAGTATGAGTGCAAAATAAGATTTAAGTTATGTGTTTAGGCACTAGGCAACAGGCACTAGGCTAAGAGTGTTAAAATGTTTTTTAATAACCACAGTCATGCTTTTTTCCAAAGCCCACCGCCGAAAGCCGATACCTGAAAGCCTAAAGCACAAAAATTATATTCTATTTTGCGCACTAACTTAGGTGTTTATTCAAATCACTGATATACTGTTAACTAATAACTTCGTTTTACTTAATTTTTATAACTTTGTCGATATAGACTTATTCTTACAAGAAAATGATTCAGATAGAAATATTTACATTTAATCCTTTCCAAGAAAACACCTACATTTTATGGGATGAAACCAAAGAATGTGTCATCATTGATCCGGGTTGTCACGTGTATGAGGAACGTAAGGCATTGACAGATTTTATTTCAGAGAAAAAGTTAAAACCAGTCAAGCTACTCAATACACATGCTCATATTGACCATATTTTGGGTAATGCTTTCATCAAAAGAAACTATAACATTAGCTATTTTTTACACGAAAAAGATCTTCCAGTATTAAACTCAGCACCTGATAGAGCAGCTTTCTGGGGATTTCCTGCCTACGAACATTCTTCAGTAGATGAGTATTTGGAGGAAGGTAAAGACATAAGCTTTGGAAATAGTACCTTACAGGTTTTCTTTACGCCAGGACACGCGCCTGGGCATGTAGTGTTCTATGCCCAAGAGCAAAACTTTGTGATTGGGGGTGATGTATTATTTAAAGGTAGCGTAGGGCGTACTGACTTACCTTTATGTAGCTTCGCAGATTTAGAAAAAAGTATCAAAACAAAACTTTACACCCTTCCCGACCAAACCGTAGTTTACCCTGGCCATGGATCAAGTACGACAATTGGTTTTGAGAAAAAAAATAATCCATTTGTCAGACTTTAAGCACAACATAGCATGTTTTCAATCAAAAATCATATCCCTAATGCTCTCACATGTGGAAATTTACTTTGTGGAATTTTTGGGTTAAATATTGTTCTTTCCACGCCTGATTTTATTGATCAGCCCGATAAATTAATTTTGCCTTCAATCCTTATTGGTGTGGCATTAGTTTGTGACTGGCTCGATGGTTTTATCGCTCGCTTGGTCAATGCACAATCTCCTATCGGTAAAGAGTTAGACTCTTTAGCAGATATGGTAACTTTTGGTGTTTTGCCAGCCTTTATCATGCTCAAATTGATTGAAGGAAGTTGCACAACAGGTACTTGTACAGTAGGATTATTTGGTTTTTATAAACCCTATATTGCTTTTGCTCTAGCAGTGTTCTCGGCATTACGATTGGCCAAATTTAATGTAGATACCCGTCAAAGTCATTCCTTCATTGGAGTGCCTACACCAGCCAATGGTATGGTAGTGGCGTCGTTGCCATTAATTTTGGTGTATCATCCCGAATACCGTGAATATGTGCTCAATTACAATGTTTTGATTATTTATTCAATTGTAATGTCGTACTTATTGGTAGCCGAGCTACCGCTCTTTGCCTTGAAATTCAAGAACTTTGATTGGAAATCCAATCAGGTTAAATATATCTTTTTAATACTTTCTTTAGCCCTAATTTTGGTCTTCAAGTTTGTTGCAATTCCGTTGGTTATCTTTATCTATATTTTGATTTCGATTGCTGATAATTTGATGGGAGAGAAAAAGTAACTATTCCCAAAATCATGAAAAGAGCTTCTTTTAAACAAAAGTTTGAAAGAAGCTCTTTATATTTTAGGTATGATGGATTTCTAATACTTTTTGTTTAAACAAGCACTACCACTGAAAAAGATAATTTTTTCATACTTTTACACAAAATATTAATAAAAATTGAGAAGATAAGATTTTCGAAATAAGAATACGCTCTTGCTATTTTTCATTCATATCAACAACAAACTAATTCACTTGGCAAAAATATGTATTATTCAAAAATTGCTGGACTAGGACATTATGTTCCTGAAAATATCATTTCAAATCAATACCTCGAAAGCATCATGGATACCAACGATGCTTGGATTACCGAGCGAACTGGTATTAAAGAACGTCGCTATTTTACTTATGGAAAGGACACTAATGCCTCAATGGCTACCGAAGCCGCTAAAATTGCGATTGAACGAGCAGGATTGACGCCTCAAGAAATTGATTTTATTGTTTACGCTACAATTACTCCCGACTACTATTTCCCTGGACCAGGCTTTGTATTGCAACGTAATTTGGGTATGCAAAACATTGGAGTCCTAGATATTCGTGATCAATGTTCGGGATTTATATATGCGCTTTCAACTGCCGACCAATTTATTCGTTCGGGGATGTATAAAAACATTTTGGTCATTGGTGCCGAAATACAATCCACTTTTCTCAATCACTCGACAGAAGGTCGAGGCGTTGCTGTAATTTTTGGAGATGGTGCAGGTGCTGCGGTAGTACAAGCCACTACCGACTCATCGCATAGAATTCTTTCAACACACTTACACGCCGATGGAACGTATGCCGAAGATTTGTATGTAAAAGACCCTGGCAGTAGCCGTCCAAAGCGTTTTTATGATGATTTATTCGAAGATAAAAACACTGGAGAAGTGATTATGAATGGAAATATGGTGTTCAAACACGCCGTAGTTCGTTTTCCAGAAGTAATTAAAGAGGCCTTGGAAAAAAATAATTTATCTCCTGAAGATATTGACCTATTAGTACCACATCAAGCTAATCTTCGTATTTCGGAATATGTGCGCCAACAAATGAGCTTGCCAGAAGAAAAAGTGATGAATAATATCCAAAAATATGGTAATACCACCGCAGCATCCATCCCAATTGCTTTAAGTGAAGCTTGGGAAATGGGTAAAATTAAAGACGGGAACTTGGTATGTCTAGCTGCCTTTGGTAGTGGCTTTACATGGGGTTCTGCTTTAATTAGGTGGTAGTTATTTAATTTGAAGATTAGTTAATTTGAAGACTAATCAATTTGAAGATTTGAAAATGTTTCGTAGATAGAGAATAAGGTCGATAAATAGAGCTAAACAACCTCATATTTTTTATCAATCCTTTCAATTATCATTAAATTTCCCAATTAGCACATTTTCAAATCTTCAAATTTTCAAATTAGCACATTTTCAAATTAGTACTGTCCTGTTGAGAGTAATACCAAAGTACAAGCTTCTTCTACGTCTATTCCTTTACTTTGTGCCAAAGTCTCAAACTCAGGGTTTTCTGTACCAGGATTAAATACAATTCGTTTGGGATGCAAGCCCAGAATATAATCATAATATTCTGCCTGATGTTGTGGTCCGATATACATGGTAACTGTATCAATATTTTCCAATGCTGGAAAACCATTTTGGATAGGAATAGAAGCCACCTCTCCTTTTTTTATTCCTAAAAGCGCTACTTCGTGTCCGTGATTCAAAAGCATATTGGTTGCGATGTAGGCATATCTTGCAGTATTGGTCGTTGCGCCAATCACTAATGTTTTTTTTGCCATAAGTATTTATATATCATTTGCTTACTCTACTACTTAAAGTAATATCAAAGGCAAAAAATATGTAATTTTCAAGAATTTGTTTACTTTTAAAACAAATTTAAGAGAACTAATAGTTTCAGTATTGCTGACATTTGTTACGTTCCATTATCCATTTTTATATTAATCTATGAACATCCCAGATACACATGATGGTTTTTGCCAGCTTTGGGCAAACAATCAGCAGCACTTAATTGCGCCCTATCTCAATGGGCAAAGCCAATTCATACCACATCTTTTGCCCGAATTGGCGGTTAAGATTCCAACCGCCCAAATAGCTTATTTGCTAGAACGAAAGCTAGGGCAAGCAACTTTCTATCAAGCCATTAACCCCAACAATACCGTAGATAGCCCAGTTAAATCATTACCCGATGGACAATGGCTCAAAACGGTAAATATGGTCGGTATCAATGTTCGAACGATTCAGAGTTTTTGGAATGTAGTAAAGTATTCTCTCACGCTGCCTGCTTCGCAATCTTCAATTCACTTGTTGCCAATTTGGGAATGCGGCGTGGTAGCAAGTTTGTATGGTATGGCTGGGTGGAATATCAATCCAGAGTTTTATGATGCCGAGTTGGCAAGCTATTATCCTCATTTGGATACTGTCGAAAAGCAATTAAAAGTGGTAGTCAACATACTTCATGCCTTAGGAAAAACAGTGGGTATGGATGTGATTCCGCATACCGACCGTTATTCGGAAATTGCGCTTGCCAATCCTCAGTATTTTGAATGGTTGCAACGAAAAGAATTTGAGATTTTAAACCATGAAGAAAATCTACATCTAAAAGTTCAAGAGCGTATTTTTGAGTTCTTACAACATGTAGGAGCTTCGGTAGAAATGCCTTATCCAGACAATGTGGAGGCTTTTTTTGATAATTCTCAAATCAGTGAATCAGATAGAATTTTAGTATTATTTGGTCAGAAAAAAGACCTTTGGGGACGAAACGGACGCCGTAATCAGTTTATAAGCTATTTGTTTGAAGAAGGTTATGAGCCTGTGCCTGCCACTATGGCTCCACCCTATCGTGGTTTGGTAGTAGACCCACACGACGATGCAAAGACTGTTGATGAAGATGGTAGAGTATGGCGTGACTATGTGATTGCGAAACCACAAAATATGTCTCGTGTCTTTGGTCCGTTAGGTAGATTTAAACTTCATGAGGCTAAAAACAATAATGCTGACTGGGAAATTGATTTTGAAAAACCACGTATAGAAGTTTGGGAGTATGTAGCTAATCGTTACTTATCTTTTGCACTCGATTTCAATTTTGATTTTATGAGAGGCGATATGTCACACGTGCAGATGCGTCCAGAAGGTACGCCTAGTAACCCTGATTTGTATTACGATATTCATAAATATATCAAACACTTTATTCGTCAACATAAACCTTCGTTTGGATATTTTGCTGAAAGTTTCTTGGCTCCACCTAACGAAATGGCTTATGGCATCGAAGAAGAGCATTTGGAAGGCTCAGATACTGACTCTACCCTTGGCGACTTGCAGTCGATGGTCGTAGGCTCAGCACGATTTATTGCAGAATTTGCACGTTATCATGAATTGGCACAAACTCGCAGTTTTGCGCCTAATTTTACCATCATGACCGCAGACAAAGACGATCCGCGTTTTGATGAATTTTATCTTAAAGGAAACGAGTTGCGTCTTTTTCTGGCATTCTTTTTAACAGATATGCCATCGTACATGAGCTTAGGTTATGAACAGCGCGACCCGCATCCTATACCTGCTCCAAACGAAAATTATACCAAACTATATGTTTTCCAGCTCGATGAAGGACCAAAAGCGACCCATGGTCCATACATTTGGGGTAAAAATGGAGAATTATTCCATAATTTAGAGCAAATAAAAACAATCGCTGATCAACTAATGCCAGGTATTCTTCATCAAAAAATACAGTGGTTGATTAGCCCATCAGTAGAAAATCAACATAAGGTAATTGCTTGGAAAATTAAGGGAGATACCGACTACGTATTTCTTGCAAATCTAGATATTGAGCAAGATATTACAGCTATTGAGCTAAAAGGAGCATTAAACGGTACAGAACTCAAAAATATTTTTTCAACTTTTGCATCACCATTGCAAAATATTATGCAATCAAATGATGTGTTTATCGTTAATAGTCTATTGGCAGGAGAATGTAAGATTTTTAAATTATAAGTAATTTTTAATTCTCTTTTTAATATATTTACTCAAGCAGTTCGTTATATTTATGACGAATTGCTTGAAACAAAATCACTGATTTTATAGTTATCCTAAAGTGCTATATTTGATTAGACCTAACCCGATAAAATGACAAACTCTCGTAATCTTATTGTTGGATTGCTCGCTACAATAAATCAATTATCATTGACAATGCTTGATTTAAGGTTATTACATGAGGTTTACTAGTTGCACTAGATGAGTAGCATACACCCTAAGCTTCAAGACGTTACCCTATAAATCATATTAATTACGTTACTTACTTTATAAAATTTAATTGATTAGAAACAAACCAATTACACAATAGGTTTAGTCCATGTTATTTGTATAATCCTTAATCTTTACACCCATGACAGAAAAGAAAACAGCGTTGAAAATCAACAAAATCAGTAGTTTCTGGAACGAGAAATGGGTGGATATTCCGTTCACTGAAGTAGAAAATCCTCCTCGTTATCAGGTATCCAACTATGGAAGACTTAAAAGTTTCCAAAATGACCCTGTAAATGGCGAAATTATTGCTGGCTCCAAAATACAAGGATATAAGTCTTTGAATATCAGAGCAAAAGGCAATAAGTCTTTAAATCGCTATGTACATAAACTTGTAGCTGAGTTCTTCTTGAAAAAAGACTCAGATGAAAAGAAATTTGTCGTCCACCTTGATCACGACAAGCTTAACAACCACTGGGAAAATTTGAAATGGGTAACACGTGATGAAATGACCATTCATAATCGTGACAATCCAGCCGTGAGAGACAAAGTAATTCCAAGAAGAACTAAAAACTATAAGCTCACAGAAAGTAAGGTTTTGATGATTAAAAAGATGCTTCGCTCAGACAAAAACCGTCTGAAAATGATTGCAAAGCAATTTGGCATCACTCACACTCAACTCAATCGCATTCGTTCTGGTGAAAACTGGGGCCATGTAAAGTTGGATGATGAAAAATAAAAAGCGGTCGGAGATTAACTCCGACCGCTTTTTATTTTTATAGATCGTATTATTGATTCAAAGGCAAGGTAAAGTAGAATGTTGAACCTGAGCTAGTTTGCGTCTCGAACCAAATGCTACCTTTGGCATTATCAACAACCCATTTTGCTAAGGCAAGTCCTACACCAGAGCCTTGTTCCTTCGTACTAAAATCAAGCATAAAAATTTTACTACGGTCTTCTTCAGGGATACCTATACCGTTATCGGTTACACTAAACGTTATAGCCTCGATTCCTCTTATGAGACGTACCGTAATAATCGGACTACGATGTGAAGGCACTGATTGAATCGCATTTACAATCAAATTTTTGATAATATTCCCCGTAAGATGTCTATCGCCTACCACGTAAATCGAATTGGCAGGAATATCCTTAATCAAGCGAATAGTTTTATCCTCTAAGAATAAATTAATCACCATAGTTGCTTCTGCCACTATGTCAAAGACTTCCTTCTTAGGAATAGGCATTCGAGCAAAATCTGAGAAAGAGTTGGCAATGTATGATAGATTATCTATCTGACCTGTTAATGAATCTATTTGGTCTTTTATTTGAACAGCATCAATCGTTACCCCACGTGAAAGCTTATGTTGCAATAATTGCAAAGATAACTTCATTGGCGTCAAAGGGTTCTTGATTTCGTGCGCTACCTGTTTTGCCATTTGTTGCCACGCCGACTGCTTATTTGAATCTGCCAAAGCAATTTTTGACTCCTCCAACTTGATAAGCATTTGATTATACGCTTTTATCAAAACGCCTATTTCATCGTCCGAACGCCAACTCAATGCTTCATTGGTTTTACTCAAATCTATTTTCCGTAGTTTATTCGTAATAATCCGTAATGGAACAGTAAGAGCATTCGAAGCAAAGAATGACAAGAGTAACAAGATTACAAAAATGGTAGTAAAGGCATTTAATAACGAACCGATTACAGCACTTACTTCTTTCTCATACCACACTTTTGCGTCATAAAAAGGAATACTGATAATACCTAATAAGCGACCTTCGTTGGAGCGCATACCTAGAAATGAATTGGTAAATGTTAGATTACCCAATTGTTCACTCAAACTTACTTTTAGTTCTTTTTCTTCTATCAACTTGGTATAAGCCAATGGATTCAAGTATTTTGAAACCATGTTAGTTTGATAGATTAAGTTTTTATTGGTTGCTAATAACTTTCCTGTTGTATCAAAAATGCTGACGAACTTCTTACTATTCGAAACAATTTTTGTCAAGGTATCAGATAGGAACTCTTCACTCATTTTGCCTTGAGCATATTTTTCCACCGCTGGCCAAACGCTAATACTGACATTTTCGGTCTGACTCAAATATGACTGCGATTGACTTTCGGCCAATTTTGTTCCAATAATACTCAGGGTTATCCCTACCACTAATATCAGCGGAAGCAAAAACGCAACATTCAAATAAATTTGTATTTTAGTTGCCAAACTTACATTCATGCGGGTAAAACCATATCTAACCGAATACAGTAGCATCACACAAATAATAGTGACAACTAACACTAAAAACAAGAATGAAAAGTTAGAATATAACCCAGAAGGAGTCATTTCTTCGGAAGAAACAATAATCTTTCGATTGTTTTTACCTGTTACACCTAAGTGTTTGTAGCCGCTGTTGGTAAGTCCTTCGGTAAATAAGAGAGGGTTATTCAGGATAGACAAAGGCATTTTACGCTCATAATTATACCCCTTTCCACCAGAATTGACGATATGTCCATTTTCATATACGGCAAAACTAAAGTTACCAAGTTCCAACTGAGAACCATCCGACGTTGTCAAATCAGAAAAGGCATCTTTTGTGATACCATCTCTTTCTCGAAGATCCAAAACGATATACCCTACTTTTTCATCAAAATTGGTTGCCAAAGGAATAAACTCAACATATTGCTTTACAAACCCATTGCGCGGTTCGTTGATAAAAAACAAGTCAGGATAATTGGTTTTATATTTAGGCTTGTTATACTCTTTTTCATACATAGCATAACTTGAAGAGCCATCTACGTTAGATAGTGAATTGCCTGATGGGTCAAATACGGATATTTCCACATCATAGTAATCAAAATAGTTGTCTAACAGAGATTTTTTGAAGTAATTCTGTACTTCTTCTCGTGGCAAAACAGCTTTTCGTGCAATTTTCAATAGGGCTGTATCTTCTTTAACTTGGGTAATAAGTTTGCTCAATAGAAACTCCCCTATCTCATCGTTTTCGGCCAAGTACTTTTTCCCTAATTGTTGTTTCATGACCAAGTCTCTCCGAATGGCCTGCTTATAGACTACATTGGTAGCCATAGCCGCACAAATAATCGATGCCGAAAAGAAATAAATCGTAGTTTGGTATCTAAAAGTATAGAGATAACGAGGAAACTGCATCCAACAAATCAGCCCAATATACAACCCATGCAAGCTCAATACACCTATTCCGATGTCCAACAGCAAAGCCCAAAACACCATACAAAGCAAGGATACCACAAACAATAAGCCCATGTAAATCAGTGGTTTTGTCAAACGCAAAAGCTTGATAAACAAATTTATGAGCACATGCGTTGCCAGGAAATACACTAAGCTCACCAGCAAAAAGATACCAATACAAGAAGTTTTGAGGGGTCTGTCCCAAAAATCAATACTTAAGGATAGGTCTAGTCGGTACTGAGAAAAGATATATATATTGACTAAAACAAAATAGAGGCTTTTGTAAATATAGAAACTCAAAAAGACAAGAATGCTAGCAATGGTTATTTTTAGACTTTGCGAAACGTGCATTACCCAAAGATAAAATTTCATTTTGTAGTAATAATTCACCAAGTATAACAATAAGAAAAACACTACAATCAAATTGAGCATTAAATCACCTAGAGAAGGTACAACAGCAGATGACGCATAAAATTTGGGATTGAACAAGTTACTTTCATAGAAAATAAACGGCAAGGAATAAAACAACATTACCCCTCTCAAACCCAATAAAAAAACACCCAAAAGCACAAAGGCTTTTTCATATTGATGCTCGTGATTGAATACCCAAATCACACTCAACACAAATACTGTCAATAAAAACAGCCCTAATACACCAAGCACAATCACATTGACAGGAATGGATTGATTTTTTAAGCTATCCGCCTTAGGCGGTGTAACAACAAATAAGAATATCTGATCTTCGGTATGGATATTTAAGTGTGGATTATTAGACTTTTCTACACTTAAATTTTGTGGGTCAATCGAAAAAATAGCAGGGTTATAGGTAGACTTCAGATGATTGGTCTCTGATTCGTATAAGCGAAATAGTTCTATTAGTGAAAATATTTCATACTCGCCTGTTTGCCCATGATTTACCACAAATTTATTCCTGTCTATTTCAAAAGAACGAGCCGTATAAGTTCCTCTTACTTTTTCATATTCAGGGACAAATCTTGAGTCTGACCAATAAATCAGTTCGTGGTTCTTGAAAATAAAATATGGATGTGACGCCTGAAAAGCAAATTGAGAGAATTGTGGCTTAGGTCCTAATGTTTGTAGCGTAGCGATTATTTTTCGTAAATCTTCCTGCGAAACATTTACCTCTTCCTGTACCTTTTGCTGAACGTCATACAAGTACTTATCCTCGGTGGCGCTTACGGGTCCCTTTTCACTTAAAAAATAGACTAAAAAGGCCAAGCCAAAAGTCAGCAAAGCCAGTCCAAGAAATATTTTTCTCTTTTGTACTATAAATCGTATGAAGGATTGTAAATGTATTACCATGTATGACAATTATCTCTTATAGGAATTTTGCAATGAATTTAGATTCTATTGTCTCAAAAATAAGCAAGTAACTTGGATTCTTTGAGTAATTCACGATGAAACTGTTTAAATGGTTTTGAAAACCGCTTTTCTTTTATGAATTAGCATTAAAAAAAAGAGGCAGGCTCCAAGAAGCCTACCTTTCCTTTAGTTTTTATTTGCTATTTTTAAAAAATTGCTTGAGCAATTTTTTGAGTACTTTCTGATTTTGACATGGTGTAAAAATGTAAAATCGGCGCACCAAAATCCATCAACTCTTTACATTGTTGAATACACCATTCGATACCCACTTGTTTGACATCTTTATCCGATTTACAGGCATTTACCGCATTCACTAAATCAATCGGAATATCCAAATGAAATATTCTCGGCAATACTGTCAACTGCTTACGAGTTGCCAAAGGTTTAAGTCCTGGAATAATAGGAACGTTGATTCCTTCTTCACGGCATTTTTTCACAAAATCAAAATACTTTTGATTGTCAAAAAACATTTGAGTGACGATATAATCAGCTCCTAATGCAACTTTTCTTCTCAAATACTCAAAGTCGACTTGGAAATTGGGAGCTTCAAAATGCTTTTCGGGATAACCTGCCACACCAATACAAAAGTTTGTTGGCGCACTTTCGGTTTCCTCATGCAAAAGCTTTCCTTGATTCATACTTACAACTTGCTCAAGTAATTCACTAGCGTAAGCATGACCTCCTTTTTCTGGCACAAAGGCAGCATTGCCTTTCACAGGGTCGCCACGTAGCACCAATACATTATCGATACCGATATAGTGTAAGTCAAACAAAAAGTCTTCGGTTTCTTCCTGCGTAAATCCTCCACAAATCACGTGTGGCACAGCATCTACCTTGAATCTGTTCATAATAGAAGCACAGATTCCGACCGTTCCCGGGCGTTTACGAGTAGGGATTTTCTCGATTCTTCCATTGATGACCTTCTCAATAAATTCTTCTCGGTGATAGGTAACTTCGATAAAAGGAGGCTGAAACTCCATCAAAGGCTCAATATTATTCATCAATGTTTGAATACTTTCACCTTTTACAGGTGGAATAATCTCAATTGAGAAAAGTGTTTTCCCTTTTGCTTCCTCTATATATTTGGTAATTTTCGTCATTTGTAAGTCGTAATTAAAAATTAAATCTATCGTTGTAGTTCAACCACTAAGTTTTCCCATTCTTTTTCTAATGAATAGGACGGCATTTTGGACTTGGCACGTGAGTACCAATAGTTGGCATTCCAATTGTCGCCTTCCTTACGATGCAGATAGGCGTGTAAGCGGTCATAGGGTTGACTTCCTTCGTTTGACTGAGCTATTTCGTGTGCAGATTCCCAATCGCCCTTTGCATCATACCAAAGTGCTTTCAGAAATATATTACAATCTTGCGGAGGAAATTCTTCCGACAAGGTACTTTTCAAATAAGAGGCTGTAATCATTGTTGTGTATAGGATTCCATTTTGAAGCTGGAAAGTTACGCTATATGGTCAATTCAATAAAATATTTTTCAGAAAATCTGATTGCAACTATTAAATTTGGCATAAAAGGAATTCTATCCCTTCCTTGACTTTTGCACACTTTTTTGTACCTTGTTTATGAGACTTTCACACATAAACACGTCATAAGCTTACTAATTGACTTTTAAATTTATTTGAACCTTTAATATTCAATCCGAACCATGAAACACATTTTCCTAGCCTTTATTACACTTTTAGGCTTCGGAGGTTTTGCTCAGACAAATCCTTCTTTTTACGCTAAACAATTACAGTTTCCTCGTGTGCGAGAAGCTGTCAAACTCAAAGGAAAGGCTGTGGAGGATTTATTAAAATCAAAAGGTATCAATACACAAAAGTATGATATGTTTATTCGTGCATTTAAAAAAGAGCGAATCCTTGAAGTTTGGGTTAAAAACCAAGAAAGTGCACAGTACACTTTAGCTAAAACCTATGATTTTTGTGCCACTACAGGCGTATTAGGACCTAAACGCCGTTCTGGTGACAGACAAATGCCAGAAGGTTTTTATACCGTAAATGCGTTCAATCCTCAAAGCGAATATATTTTATCCTTTCGGGTAGGTTATCCTAATGCTTCTGACTTGAAATTTGCTGACCCTGTAAACCCAGGCGACAATATTTTCATTCATGGTTCTTGTTTGACCATTGGTTGTATTCCTGTCGGTGACGAGCTTATCAACGAACTATATTTGTTTGCGATTAAAGCAAAAAATAGCGGTAATGATATTCCTGTGCATATTTTTCCTACAAAATTGAGTGACGACAATTACAATGCTTTAAAACAAGAATTTAGTTCAAACAAAGACTTAATCGAATTTTGGTCTTGGCTAAAACCAGGGTATCAGTACTTCGAAACTACTCATAAACTCCCTAAAGTGACTATTGCCTCAGATGGGAAATACGTAGTAAACTAAATTAAAAAGCCCAGAACTTAATATTTCCATAAACAACAGGAGGCACGATAAAAGCTCGTGCCTCCTGTTGTTTATAAGCGATATATCTCGTAATATTCGCAACTAATACCTTCATTCAAGCTCTGAATCAAATCATTTTATGAAAAATATTATATCTATTGACGCTATCAAAAAATTTGGATTTGAATTTCTATCTATCTTCATTGGTGTTTTTGCAGCCTTTGCACTCGATAGTTGGAACGAAACACGGAAAGATAAGTATGTCGAAATCAAGATTTTATCGGAAATTAATAATGGTTTAAAACAGGATATTCAGGATATGGAGCTCAATATGTTGGGACATAAAGAGGGAATAGAAGCTACTACCTTCTTTCAAAAAGCTATCCTATCACTACCTATCAATCATGACTCGACCAATGTTTACTATTTTAGATTGTTTCGCGACTTCATTTCAACCCAAAACTCTTCTGGTTATCAAACACTTAAGTCGAAAGGATTAGAAATTATCGATAATGATTCTCTTAGGTTTCAAATACTTTCTCTCTATGAAAACGACTATAATTCTATTAGAAAATTAGAAGAGGAATATTCAGAATTACAATTTCATAAAAACTACTATGCTAAATTTAATGACTGTTTTGCTGAAAACTTGATTTTTGATACCAAAGGTGTAGTAAGAGGTATTAATAGCCCGATTGTTCTTACTACCAAACAAAAAAACATTCTACTTCTTGACCTTTACAGAATCAAAAGAAATAGAATGTTTGTCTTGAATTTTTACGAAGATATCATTGTAAAAATCAAAGCTCTTCAACAAAGCATTGAGGAGGAATTACAATAAAGTACTTTGCTTTTTAAAACGTATATCTGAAAGATAAAGCAAACTCATCGCCCCAAAATCCAGAATAGTTGATAATGTTCACTGTAGGTTTCCAGTCTAAACTTATCGCCAGAGGGATTGTTCGTACTTTACCTTCCAAACCCAGAATACCATCTAAACCCAATACCGTACGTTTATCGCCAGTCAACCAGCTTGGTCTGTCGTCGCCCCATGTATAAACGTGGCCACCGCCACCAATAAACCAGTTGAAATCTCTTGAATTGAAGGCTCTTCCATGAACTTCATACAAACCTGTTAGACCAAATCCACGATAGCGGAAAGTACCAATGGCTTCAAAGGCAGCATTTTTGTTTACAAATGTTTTGAAAGTGATACCATTGGCAGCTCCCAAACGCAAGCCCAAAGCTGACTTGTATAATTGTGCACTAGAGCGGTAACTGATTGTAGATACTAAGGCAAATACGAGAGCTAATAATAAGAATTTAGTTTTCATAAAAGTAAGATGTTATAAGCAATAAAATTAAAAATGTACAAAAGCTAATCGAGTGGAACTGTATCTAAGTAAGGACTTCAACAACTCCACTTCTATAAAGGATAAACAATAGATATTAGTATATAAAATTGAGTATTCGGACAAAACTAACGTTTTAAAAGCTGTTGAAATTCTTTTTCTGAAACAGTCAAAAGCCCTACTTTAGGGAGTCTTTTAGTCATTTCTAACCAGTTAGTATCCTTTGCATAAATCTTTTTTAGCATCGCACTTGCTTTCAATGTTTGATGACTATTGGCCAGAGCTATAGCTGTCCAATATTGCATTTCTAAATTATTGGGAAACATTTTCATCGCTGCTCCGTACTCCTCCATCGCTTTTTTCATATCGTTTTTTTCCACTGCCAAATCTCCCTCATTCATGTGCTCATAAGCTCGTTGAACTTTCAACAATCGCGCTAACTCGACAAGTGGTAAAGCGTGGTCATCGACCCGTAAATCCACTTTATGGTTGTCATCCCAAGGTTTTCCTGTGTCTGTTGCGTTTACCACTAATAATGCAGCAGATTGTTTTCCACGGATATCTCCTCCTACAGCTTGAGCGGCTTCCATTGCTTTTAAAACTCTTTCGGCAAGCGGTAAATTAGCACTTGATTCAAAAGCTTTTGCCATGGCAGCAGGTACTTTATCTGTAAGCATCATATTACTTTGTACTGAAAACTGAGTCCCCTTTACATGACCTGCATAATCCACACAATTTTTGCCAGTATGTACAGCCACATTTCCTTTTTGATCAACAATTCCAACCTGACGTACTTCCTTTCCTGCGTCATCAGATAGTAGTATATCCAGTGTTTCTTGAGCTGTTTTTCCAGACTTCAGCAACGATAATCCTCTAATGCCAAAAGATTTGTTTACAAAACTTTGAGTAGCAATAGCTCCAACGCCTGCCTCAGCCCATGACACCGTTGTCCCAACACTAAACCAATGACTTTGAACACCAACCGCCATATCACCCGTTTGAGGGTCGCGTGCTACTATCGAAAATGTATGGGCGAATGCTTCATTCTGTTGTGTTTTTTGAGCTAGACTAGCCCAGCTCGTAAGGCAAAAGGTGATTAAGTAAAATAATTTTTTCATTGTTGTTTGTTATTTGAAGTTGATTTAGAATTTGTACTGCAAAAGAATGGTTAGAATATATCTCTTTGTATAAAAGGAGAACATTGGTGCATAAAAAAGGTTATCAAAACATTATTGATAACCTGAAGTATACTATTTCTTAAGTCTTTCAACGGCCTCTTTTAAATCCGCAGGTACGTCGATTCCAAAGCTATCATACGGGGTAATAGCGACTTTGATTTTATATCCATGCGCTAGCCATCTCAATTGCTCTAAAGATTCGGCTTTTTCGAGAACAGCCATGGGAAGCGAGGTGATTTTATCTAAAATATCTTTTCTATAAGCATAGATACCAATATGTTTATAAAAATCATGAGCATTGAGCCATTCACTTTGCTCAATTCCACGCAAATGCGGAATAGTCTGACGTGAAAAATAGATAGCCTCATTCAACTCATTAAAAATCACCTTCGGAGTATTGATATTAAATAAGGTTATTTCATCTTCGATTTTTTTAATCAAGGTTGCTAATTCTGTGTTCCCATCTAAACAACCCGCCAAAATTTCAATTTGCTTTGGTTGAATAAAGGGTTCATCACCTTGTATATTAATCACATAATCAAACACTTCATTAAACTCTAGTTCTACTTTTTGTAAGGCTTCGAAACAGCGGTCTGTACCACTAGGATGCTCCGTTGAGGTCATGACTACAGCCCCACCAAACGCCTGAACGTGTTCAAAAATACGTTCGTCATCGGTAGCTACAACCACTTTTGACAATACCTCTGCTGAACTTGCTTGCTCATAAACACGTTGAATCATTGATTTCCCTCCAATATCTACCAAAGGTTTAGCAGGGAATCGAGTAGAAGCATATCGCGCAGGAATTATTCCAAGAATTTTCATATCATTAGTTTTCAATAAAATGAGCTTAATTTTACATTTCTCTCCGTAATTAAACAAGAGTTTGACATATTTGTTGTTACTTAAAAGATACACCTCGAGATGGAAGTATTATTTTAAATAAGATTTATTCAAACTCGAAGGTACTATACGTTTTTGGCATCAGAATTGATTATTAATTGATATTTGAGATGGCCAAAAGCATTTTTCAATCAGGGCGTTAAATTTAAGGAAAGGGTATTGATAAATAAAGTACTTTGTTAGTAAAGTCTTAATTTTGTATGAAGATGATAGTACAACAAATCTTGAGTATTTGTCAAAAAAGCAGAAAAACAAACTGTCTCTCCAAAAATTAGGAGTACATTATTCATACCTAAAACCTTTTTTCTTCGTTAATCAATTACTTGTTTGTGAAAAAACTATTTGCGTTTACATTTCAAGAAAAAATCTGGAATATTCAACTTAGTGAGCACCATTTAGTTGCAGAGCTAAGAAATGAAACACTTCGAAAAGTGGAGCTCATCTGTATAGATTTAGTCAATGCAGCGCTCATCTGGAAGCAAGCTAGCCCTATCAATACATGGTGGCAAAGTCTTGGGAAACTTAATAATGACCTAGTGGAACTCATCGAGTTTTCGGAAGAAACTAAGCCACAAGTTACCCAAAAACATTATTTAAACATACAAACAGGCGAAATATCGGAGTACATACCTCAAATATCAGATAATTTTTCCAGCCAGTCTTATCGTCATTTGCAACCAATTCATTATACGGAGCAAAACGAATATTTTCCAGCGATTCATCGATTCCTTTACCGTTTATTAAATGTTGATATTCAAAAAGGAGTAGATTATTTAGAATATAAAGACAAGATTATTATTTCTTACTATCTTTACCAAGAAAACAAACTCTGGAATTACCTTCTAGTGGTGAACAATCGTAAAAAAGTATTGCTCAACGAATTACTTACTGAATCAGAGGGATTGGGTCTAGGCACCTTCACTGTTAAACCAGAAATTTTACTATATGTTAAGAACAAAAGCCAATTACACGGTTATGAGCTCAATTAAAAAATCCATTAGTGAATTAACATTTACCTGCTTGGTTTTGACAGGTTCAGCCGTTGTTGCTGAAGCCAAAGAGGTAGTAAAAGATTCTTTGGGTTTGATTAGAGAAGGAGACAAAACTTTTGTTAAATATAAAGTGGATCCTAAGCAAACTTTGTTCTCAATCGTAAAGAGATTTGGTAGTAATGTGCCAGAATACAAGGCTGCAAACCCAGGGGCACCAGATGGTATTAAGGTAGGAGATATTCTGAAAATTCCATACAATAGAACTTTGCGTACTATGGGAAGCTCATCTACTGCATCGACACCTCCTGCACGTAAGCCTGATCCTGCACCACAGTATCCAACTACGCCACCTCAACAGCAAGTTCCTTCTAATACAAATGCTCCTAAAATGGTTACGCACCTTGTAGAACCAGGACAGGGTTTGTATGGAATTGCAGCAAAATATCATATTGCGGTAGCTGATATTCGTAAATGGAATAGTCTTTCTTCTGACAATTTGGAAGTGGGTCAAGTATTGATTATTGATCCCGCTGAAGCCAATAAAAGAAACAATACAGAAGCACGAAATTTTATTCAAAAGGTAGATGTTCAGCCCAATTATCCAACAACCCCGGCTAACACTCAACCTACCTCTAGCACGCCAGTGAATACCTCAGAGCCAGAAGTAAAACTTTCTTCTGAAGTAAGTCGCTCTCAATCAGGATTTAAGAAAACCATAGAAACAGGCTTGGCTGAGCTTATAGATGTAGAAGATAAATCAGGAAAATATCTAGCGTTACATCGTTCTGCTCCAGTGGGAACTTTAGTGAACGTCAAAAACGTTGCTAATGGACAAAGTATTTGGGTAAAAGTTATTGGTCGATTGCCAGACCTTGGTGCCGACAAAGTGGTGATTAAATTATCGCCTCGGGCTTTTGAAAAACTCAATCCCGTTGACAAACGAATCAAAGCAGAAATTAATTATATGACTCCTTAATTCGAGCAAGGGATATTTACGGAAGTAACTATCCCTTGTTTGTTTTTATATTATGCCAAGACAAAAAAGACCACTGACAACTGGAGGAATCATTTTTAATATCCTCTACACATTAGCTTTTCCAGCTATTGCTACTTTTGCATTTTTATACACGGTATTGGTGTGGATTTTATCTATTCCATCTAAAATTATTGCCTTTGTGGCATCAAAAATCAAAAAATAGCAAGCCTTTTATTCCTATCGCCCTTATAATGAACTCATTTGTGATAGAACTCTTGGAAGAAAAATTCCAAGAGTTTAACCAACCTAATTTTATACCCAACGACCCTATCTGTATTCCTCACTCTTTTAGTCAAAAACAAGATATTGAAATTATGGGATTTTGGGCCTCAATACTTGCTTGGGGACAACGTAAAACCATTATCAATAAATGTAATGAACTTATTACTTTGATGGATGGAGCACCACATCAATTTATTACCCAACATCAATCTTCTGACCTAAAACGCTTCCTCAATTTTAAGCATCGAACCTTCAATGCTACCGATACCCTTTATTTTATCGAATGGTTTAAAGAATATTATGCAAAATATGACTCCCTAGAGGATGCTTTTGCACGATTTTTGCGTAGTACTGATCATACAACAGAAAATGCACTGATTGGCTTTCATCAACTATTTTTTAGCTTGGAAGACTATCCTCAAAGAACCCAAAAGCATATTGCAACGCCATTGCGAAAATCTACTTGTAAGAGAATTAATATGTTTTTGAGATGGATGGTTCGCCAAGATAACAAAGGTGTTGACTTTGGTATTTGGACTCGTATCAAACCTGCCCAACTGATTTGTCCTTGTGACGTTCATGTGGATCGTGTTGCACGAAAATTAGGCTTGATACAACGTCAAAAAACAGATTGGCTAACGGCATTAGAGCTTACCGAAAATTTAAGAACTCTTGACAAAAACGACCCTGTCAAGTACGACTTTGCTTTGTTTGGTCTCGGCGTGGAAAAAGAAATGTAGATTTCCGCCACAAAATCTGCACTACTTTTATCTTTTCATTGACTTTTTAACAACATTCCTAGTCTAAAGTTGTACTAATTTCACAAATGCAACTTTTTCTAAACTAGGGCTGTACATTTTTATATTTCTATAGTGTATGCTATAGAAGCTTACTTCCTATTTTCAAGTAGTTTAACCATTAATTTTTATGACTGTAAATCCGAACTTATTAACTCCTCTGCTCCTCTATTTTGATACAACAGTAATGTATTCAGGCACATAGCGCCTATCCGTATTGATTAAAATAGCTTAAACCACACTTGTAGCATCTAACTTTAATACATGAAACTGATTACAGCGCTATTACTGTTTGGTTCGATGTATGCCAGTGCCCAAAGTATCCAACATGTTGATTATAAAATCGATAACGACCAAGTAGTTGTGGATTATGACCTTATGGATGGTGGTGCACAAAATATATCTCTCCAATATAGTATCAATAACTCCATCTGGAAAAGTGTTCCATTGCATGCATGTAATGGCGACCTTGGAGTTGTAGAAACTGGTAAAGGCAAACGCATTGTTTGGTTACCACTTACACACCTAGAAAATCTTTCGGGTCAATTAAAAGTAAGAGTCTACGGCACCAATCTCCCTCAAAGTATCAATACCTCCATGCTATTAGTCAAAGGAGGGTTATTTCTCATGGGTAACCTTCAAGGGAAAGAAGATGAAAAACCTATTCGATATGTAAAAATCAATAACTTCTACATTAGCAAATTTGAGGTAACCGTTAGCGATTTCCGTGCGTTTATCAATTCTACTGGCTATAAAACAGACGCTGAAAAAAAAGGCGGTAGCTATATTTTTAATGGAGAAAGATGGGAATTAAAAAAAGGAGTCAACTGGAAATTTGACCCATCAGGAAGTCCAAGAACTGACATGGAAGACAACCACCCAGTGGTTCACGTTAGTTGGAACGATGCCCAAGCCTATTGTAATTGGTTGAAGAATTCTACAGGCAAAGCCTACCGACTACCCACCGAAGCTGAGTGGGAATATGCGGCAGGAAATGCCGATAAACATACCAAATTTAGCTGGGGTAATTACCAGCCTTTTAATATTCGGGTGAGTAACCTTGCTGACGAAAATACCGCCAGCGTTTTGAAATGGACTAAAAGTAGTGATAGAATTTTTTGGGGTTATCAAGACGGTTTTGTGTTTACAGCACCAGTTGGTTCATATACACCCAATGACCTAGGGATTCACGACCTAACAGGTAATGTCGCCGAGTGGTGTTCAGATTGGTATTTACCAAACTATTATAATCAGAACCAAAAAGACAATCCACTAGGACCGCCAAAAGGACATGCCAAAATAGTGAGAGGAGGTAGCTGGGAATCCTCCCCAAAAGAGACCCTGACCTCAAGTCGAAGCTATCAACAGCCTGAATTTAGGTCATGTTTTATTGGATTTCGCATCTGTTATTCGGACTACTAATAGGTAAATCAGCAAGTAAAACAAAGGCCTTAATAATCGTATTTATCTGACAATAAACATAATAGCCTTAAAGATATTGCTCCAACACTATTACCTATTTCCTTGCTTTCAGTTTATTTTAGTATTATTCTAAATCATCCTTATCTCATGAGAATACTGATATGTTTACAAGTTTTATTCCTGCTCATACTAGGAAAATTTGACTCAGAGGCACAATATATCTCGATTCAGGGCATAAGTCCTGTTCATGCGGTTAATATTACAAAGAAAACCACTACCAATAAGCAAACTACACCTGCCAATGCAGCTCCAGTAACGCTATTGCCTACTCCTGCTAGCCAAGTTGTAAGCTCAAATCCATATCTCAACAACACCCCTATGCCGAGCAGAGGGCGACGTATTGCGCTATTGATTGGTAATGGCACCTACAATTATGGAGGTAGTTTGGGCGAAAACCCCAAAAACGATGTTCAGGATTTGGGTAAAGCATTAACCGCTTTAGGTTTTGAAGTAAAAATTTTAGTTGATGCAAATTTGCTAAATGTCAAACAAGCCATTAAAACTTTTCAAGAAAAAATTACTGGTGCAGAAATGGCCACTTTTTTCTACGCAGGTCACGGAATGGAAATTGCGGGCAAGAAATATATTATTCCTGTAGATGCCCAACTTAAGCGCCCTGAAGATTTAGACGATTTTGCCTACAATATTGACTTTTTATTTAGAAGACTTAAAACAGGCGGTGCCAAACATAACCTGATTGTATTAGACGCTTGTAGAAATGACCCATTTCAGATTCAAGCCAGAGCCAATATTGAAACAGAAAGAGCGTGGAAAGATGCTAATGTCTTTAGTCCTATCCAACTCAACAGATTTAATGCAGGTAACGTATATTTGGCTATGGCAACCGACTGGGGCAATAAAGCGAAAAACGGATACGGTCGAAACGGGGTTTACACAACACAACTATTGAAGTTTCTAAAATCCGGAGAGCGCCTTGAAAGAGTTTTTGACTTGACAGGTATTCAAGTAAAAAGAGAAACGCAAATGGAACAAAACCCTCAATTCTTCAAAGAAGTATCTATTGCGGATGAGTTCATTTTCTAGATTTTTTGATTATTTAAACGTTGTATTCTAGCCGTAGAGACGCAATACTTTGTGTCATAAGCCAAGTCAGACATAGCATAGTAGTATCAAAAAAGCGGTCGAAAAATATTTTTCGACCGCTTTTTTGATGAATAATTGGGCTATAAACCTAATACTAAAATTCGAGATGAGACAAGCCTATTTGGTTTACTTATTTCGAATTTCTTTAAAATAATCTTTCTTTTTGATTCCCTGTTGCATGAGTTTTAGGTCTACATTTGTGCGTAACGATTGCTACTATCGCCTTAAAATCAGTGGATTTATCTGCATCGTTATTGCATAATTTTATTTTCACAAATTCTAAATCTCATGACTCAACATACACATACGTCACATGGTCACACCTGTTGCCATGACGACGAACAGGCTGAACATATCCATCATAATCACGAACATAACGAGCATGACCATGCAGGTCATTCGCATGATGGAGAAGTATCTTTTCTGCCTGCCATTATTTCTTTCATTTTATTGGGTATTGGTCTTACGCTCGACAATTGGATACAACCTACATGGTTTACGGGTTGGATACGAATGGCTTTATACTTGGTTGCCTATATCCCTGTGGGCTTACCTGTTATGAAAGAAGCTTGGGAAAGTATATTGAAAAAAGATATTTTCTCTGAATTTCTCTTGATGAGTATTGCCACTGTTGGAGCTTTTGGCATTGGCGAATATCCTGAAGGGGTGGCAGTAATGCTGTTTTATGCTGTGGGAGAAAGTTTTCAGTCTTTGGCGGTAAAAAGAGCTAAATCAAATATTAAAAGCCTCCTCGACCAGCGCCCAGACACCGTAACAGTGGTGGAAAATAACCAGCCTATTGTAAAAAAAGCTATGACTGTTTCGGTTGGGGAAATTATCCAATTAAAAGCAGGCGAAAAATTAGCCCTAGACGGCGAACTCGTTTCCGAAACTTCTACCTTCAATACCTCCGCCTTGACTGGCGAAAGTAAGCCAGATACCAAGAGAAAAGGTGAACCCGTATTGGCTGGAATGCTCAATCTAAACTCGATTGCTTTAGTAAAAGTTACTACAGCGTATCAGGACAGTAAATTGAGTAAGATTTTGGATTTAGTACAAAATGCCACTAAGCAAAAAGCGCCTACGGAGCTTTTTATTCGAAAATTCGCTAATATTTATACTCCAATTGTAGTTGGTTTAGCAGTAGCGATTACGCTTCTACCCTATCTATTGGTGTCAGAATATCATTTTCAAGAATGGCTATATCGAGCATTGATTTTCTTGGTTATTTCTTGTCCTTGTGCCTTGGTCATTTCTATTCCTCTAGGGTATTTTGGCGGTATTGGTGCAGCCTCAAAAAATGGTATTTTGTTTAAAGGAAGTAATTTCTTGGATGTAATAGCCACTATTCAACATGTTGTAATGGACAAAACGGGAACACTCACTGAAGGAGTTTTCAAAGTACAAGAAGTAGTCATTAAAGATAATTTTGACAAAAATCATCTACTACAAATTGTAAATGCGTTGGAAAGTAAAAGTACACATCCTGTCGCTACAGCTATTCATGAATATGTTGGCAACATTGATTACAATATCGATTTACAAGATATAGAGGAAATTGCAGGATATGGGCTCAGCGCAACGGTGGAGGACAAAGAGATTCTTATTGGTAATTTTAAATTATTAGAAAAAAAGGGGATTACTTATGATATTGACCCATCTCAAATAGTTTATACCGTACTCGCAATTGCGTATTCAGGTCAATTTGTGGGATACATTACTATTGCAGATAGTATCAAATCTGATGCCTCTTTGGCCATTCAACAACTTCATAAGTTAGGGGTAAAAACAACCATGTTGAGTGGCGACAAAAATTCGGTTGTACAATACGTAGCTAAACAAATAGGCATTTCGGCTGCCTTTGGAGATTTGTTACCAGAAGATAAAGTCAATCAGGTAAAAGCCATCAAGGCGCAACAGGAAACGGTAGCATTTGTCGGTGATGGTGTCAACGACGCTCCGGTAATTGCCTTGAGCGATGCAGGTATTGCGATGGGTGGTTTGGGTAGCGATGCCACCATAGAAACTGCCGATATTGTCATTCAAGATGATCAACCTTCAAAAATAGCAACAGCTATTATCATCGGAAAAGAAACAAAACGTATCGTATGGCAAAATATCACGATGGCCTTTGTGGTAAAAGCCTTTGTACTTGTACTTGGTGCAGGAGGTTTAGCAACTATGTGGGAAGCGGTTTTTGCTGATGTAGGTGTGGCATTGTTGGCTATTTTGAACGCTATTAGGATTCAACGTATGAAGTTTTAATAGATTTGGTGCTTTAGAGTGACTATCTTAAATTTGCTTTCTGGTCTTGCACTTGACCAGAAAGCAAATTTTTACTTACCTTAAAGTAGGAACAGTATTCATGAAGGATATAATCCATCGCCCCTGCTTACTAACTATTTCAAAAACTCTCATGAAAATCACCCAAAGTACCTTTGGACTATTCAATGAATATGTTCTTCAAAATCCTTCTACTAATGAAGCCGTACATATCTTACCTGAATTAGGAGGAATTATTCATCAATTAGTCTTAAAAACAGAGACTGGTTTACACAAAATCATTAACTGTGGCAATACCCCTGAAGAGCTACTTTCGAGCCTGTTATCCTATCCTTCTACACATTTGTTTCCTTGGGGAAATCGTGTAAAAAGTGGTCAATATGAATTTGAAGGTGCTAGTTATCAATTGCCACTCAATGAAGTAGGTTTACAAAATGCCCTTCATGGATTTGTGTACACGTCTCCTTTTAAAGTGTATGAAACTACCGAATCTGAAACTGAAGCAGTCTTAACGTTAGAATATCTATACAAGGGTGGTTATGTAGGTTATCCTTTTCCTTTTCAATTATTGATCAAGCATACCTTAAATGCAAAAGGATTAACACTTAGTTATACAATTAATAATATTGGTTCTGGAAATCTCCCAGTTAGCCTTGGCTGGCATCCGTACTTTAGTATTGAAGGCGAAACCAAAAATGATTGGACTGTTAGTTTCCCATCGACACACCAATACTTACTCGACGACCAAATGTGTCCAGTAGATAGAACGCCAAAGCATTATGCAGAAGGTTTTAATTTGGATGGGCAGATTTTAGATGCGGTTTTTGCCGTAGAAAAACAAGAAATTGTAGAGGTTATTCTCAAATCTAACAAACAAGATTTGTCGATAATAGTATGGCAACAAGCAGGAGAGCAACAATTTAATTATAGCGTTGTGTACACGCCACCAACAGGAGACCGCATTGCTATCGAGCCAATGACAGCCCCTACCAATGCACTTAACTCAAAAGAAAATTTGTTGATAATCAGTGCAGGAGAATCTTACACTGTAGAATGTGGAGTAACGGTATTTTAAATAATTGTGAGTTATGAATTGTGAATTAGGGGTGTACGAAGGATTTCCAATAATTGCGGATTTGGGATTTCTGATTTCGGAAATAAAGAAAAATACCTCTATTTTTTACAAAACATAAATGATTACACTTCCGAAATCCAACATCCGATATCCGAAATAGACAGTTTTAGAATCATTCGTACAGTTATGAATTGTGAGTGATTCACAATTCATAACTCACAATTACCTTATTTGTCTCTCTTTCGATTCTGGATTTTTTCGTAGACCATCTGGATAATTCCATCTTTCAATCCTAAATCTGGTACGATAATACTTTTAGCTCCAGCCCATTTCATGGCGTTGAGATATATTTCGGCAGCTGGCACAATTACATCGGCACGGTCAGCATTCAAACGAAGTTTATTAATTCGCTCTTCGTAAGTAAAACCAGCCACATATTCTTTAATCTTTGTCAACTCCTTCAAACTCATCGATGTTTCGGTATCATGGTTCGAAGCAATATTAAAGAGTTTATTTATATTACCTCCTGTACCCACAGCAGTTACCTGAGATTTAGACGGGTCTACGTGCATCTCAATCCACTTACGCATTTTTTCCCAATCACCTTCACGCTCTTTGTGTTCAAGCAAACGTACAGAGCCAATTTTGAATGAACGAGAAGCTACTTTCTGACGATTCATGTAGATATTCAACTCTGTCGAACCACCACCTACATCGATATGCAAATAATTGCTATCATCTAAAGCCTGAACCACCACATCATTAATCAATTCAGCTTCTTTCGAACCATCGATGATATTGATTTTCATATCCAAAATTTTATGGATACGCGTGATAATAGCCTCAGCATTTCCAGCTTCACGCATGGCAGAAGTAGCACAAATCATGTAATCTTTTACTTCGTGCAAGTCCATCAATAATTTGTAGGCATTCAATAATTTGAAAATACGCACCTCTGATTCAGGGCTAATTTCTCCTTCATTAAATACATCGTGTCCAAGTCGAAGCGCAAAACGAACGTATTCTACCTTCTTAAAACTAATTTTTCCGTCATTCTCTAATACCTTCGAGATTTGCATTCGGGCGGCATTAGAGCCTATGTCAATCGCTGCAATTTTCATGCTTTCTTCTTTCTATGCAGTAGCTTTTTGCTTATTTATTAAACGTAAATCCATTTCCATCTTCCTCAAAATCAAGCTCTACGCCGATTAGGTACATAAGGTGATGTTTGTTGATAATGAGTTGAATACCATCTATTTCGTATAACTCATCGTGATCCTCTTTTTTATCAAATCCAATCAGATAACTTGCACTACAGGCGCTTCCTCTCAAACCTACTCTCAAGTAATAATCCTCAGGAATTCCTTTGATGGTAAGTGCTTTTAGAATTTCTTGTTGAGCAATTTCAGTAATCGTAATTGGAATTATTGCTGGACTATTCATTATTCGTGTCTAAAAACAATTCGGTTGATATGACTGACTTTGTACACAATTTGCTTCTTCTCAAA
Organism: Cellulophaga sp. BC115SP; assembly: GCF_009905545.1. Classification (GTDB taxonomy): domain Bacteria; phylum Bacteroidota; class Bacteroidia; order Cytophagales; family Spirosomataceae; genus Flectobacillus; species Flectobacillus rivi. The sequence continues at coordinate 33,142 of NZ_JAAALB010000047.1, forward strand.
CGAAGCTATACAGTTCAGGGCGAAAATACTTATTTTTGAAAGATTTTCCACAAAACAACGTTAATAACCCTACATTACAAAATGTATTTAATCATTTGTAAAACTGATAAAGCTCTTGGCAGAAAGTATTACAGATAAACCCCAACTTTATGGAAATAGTTGCCGATTTAATTAAAGTATTAGTACCTGCTAGTTTAGTCCTTTGGGCTATGTACTTGACATTGAGTTCTTTTTTGAGAAAAGAATTTGCACAAAAAAATCTTGAACAGCGTTTTGAAGCTCAAAAAACGGTATTACCCATTCGCCTAGAGGCTTATGAGCGTATCTGTTTATTACTAGAACGAATGTTACCCAACAATCTCCTCATTCGCTTGTCTAATCCCGAGTTCAATGTTGTAAGCTTTCAGCAAGTATTAGTTGCTGAAATTCGTGCAGAGCTAGCTCATAATTTTTCACAACAATTATACGTCAGTGACGACGCATGGTTAAGTGTAAAAAATGCCTTGAACGAAACCATTTCAATGATTAATCTCTCGGCTCAAGAACTAGACCCGAATGCCCCATCAATTGAATTATCTAAAAAAGTAATCGAAAAGGTCTTACAAAATCAACATTTCAGTACTGAGTCTGCTTTGGCATTTGTAAAAGACGAAGCTCGAAAATTATTTTAGCATATTGTGCACCCATTCTTCCTTTGTAACTAGAAAAGGAATCACTAAATTACTGTAGTAAAAAGAGTAGTATTCAACTCGAGTTTCTCTTTATGAAAAACAACATATAATCAAGTCCCTAAACTATGCAACAAAATCTTTCTCAGAAAACCAACTTACAGCATCTTTTCAGTATTCCTGTGATTGTAGCCGCCTTAGGTTACTTTGTCGATATTTATGATCTATTGCTTTTTGGCATTGTACGTGTACCAAGCTTACAAGATATGGGGCTTAGTAAGGACGAAATCGGTGTTATTGGCAAAAATATTCTTAACTGGCAAATGGGCGGTTTATTATTGGGAGGTATCTTATGGGGTATCTTAGGTGATAAAAAAGGTCGTTTGTCGGTATTGTTTGGTTCCATTCTTACCTACTCTTTGGCCAATATTGGTTGTGGTTTTGTCAAAGACCCTACCACTTATGCGCTACTACGTTTTGTGGCGGGCATTGGTTTGGCTGGCGAACTTGGCGCAGGTATCACCTTGGTGTCAGAAGTATTACCCAAAGAACTTCGTGCTATTGGAACCTCTATTGTAGCTGGTGTGGGTTTGTTTGGCGCCGTGGCGGGGTATTTCACCGTAGAATTATTTGGTGGCTGGCGTACAGCTTACTTTGTAGGCGGGGGCTTAGGAGTGATTTTGCTATTACTTCGTATTAGTGTTTTCGAATCAGGTATGTTCGAAAATATTAAGCATCAAACGGGGGTTAAAAAAGGGAATTTCTTTGCACTTTTCACCAATGCCGACCGCTTGTCACGTTACTTAAAGTGTATTGCGATTGGTATGCCAACGTGGTTTGTGATTGGTATTTTGGCAACATTTGCGAATGAGTTTGGGGAAAAATTAGGCATTGCTGAAGAAATCAAACCTGGGAAAGCTATCATGTTTTGTTATATAGGTCTGGCGATTGGTGACTTGGCAAGTGGTTTTATTTCTCAGTTTTTAAGCTCTCGTAAAAAGGCCGTTTCCTTATTACTTGTACTTACCTTGATTTGTAGCATTTATTACCTTTATGCAGGTATGAACTCTGCACAGGAATTATATACCGTTTGTGTATTTGCAGGCTTTTCTGTTGGTTACTGGGCCATGTTTGTGACCATAGGAGCAGAACAATTTGGTACCAACCTCAGAGCCACAGCCGCTACAACGGTACCTAACATGGTTCGCGGAACGGTGATTGGTATGACTTCGCTTTATTCTGGTCTTAAACCAAGTTTGGATGTATTTAACGCAGCTGCTATTGTGGGCATTATTTGTTTTGTACTAGCCTTCTATTCTATACTAACTATTCCAGAAACACATAACAAAGATTTGGATTATCTGGAAGAGTAAAATAAGTGTAGAGTTTTGAATGCGGAGTAAATGATTTAGTGAATGGTGGTTGAGTGAATGAGTGATTAATCTTTAAGTCCACATTTCAGCAGTAGAGACGCAATGCTTTACCTCTAAAAAAAAGGCGTTCGAAATGAGTTTTTCGAACGCCTTTTTGATTGAATGTCAGGATATTTCTATGAAGGTAAACACCTGTTTGATGAATACACACTATTTAGACGCAAAGCATTGCGTCTCTACAAGCGAAAATCATGTAAAACAATCACTAAATCACTCAACCACCATTCACTAAATTCAAAAGGACTCATGGATAGAATAGCCGTGAATAATAAAACTCTGCATTCAACACTCAAAACTCCGCACTCCCTAGATTTCTAATGCTGTTTTGGATTTTATTTCGCTCATCACGAAAGTACTATGCGTACTGCCAATATTATCGAGAGAGGCGAGTCGATTCATCAAAAAACTCTGATATTCACGCATATCTTTTACCACAATTTTCAGCATAAAATCGTATTCGCCTGAAATATTGTAACATTCCATAACCTCCTCTAATTGAACCACATCACGCACAAATCTAGCGCCAGCCTCTTGGGCATGTTCTTTTAAACGAATATTACAGAATACCATCAAGTCTTTCTCCACTTTTTCTCTGTCTACCAACGCCACATATCCTTTAATGACTCCCTCTTTTTCAAGTCTTCTTACCCTTTCGTACACAGGTGTAGGCGACAAGTTGAGCCGATTCGAAAGTTCTTTGGTGGTAAGATGAGCATCTTCTTGTAGATTTCTAAGAATCGCTTTGTCAATTGAATCGAGTTTCATAGCCGTTATTTTTTCATTTTTCTAGTGAAAACACTTCAATATTTAGATAAACTCTCTAAAATATTTTTATTTAAAGATAATACATCTAATTTAAAAGAAGCAATAAACAAATATTATCTTTTGATGTAACTTTGTAGAAGTAGATTCGAGTTGTAGGCTTTTAGCTAGAAAAATGAAGTAATACAAGGATACTATTTCAGTATGGTATAAACTAAAATAGTTATTCTTTTGGCTACTAGTCTATTTGAAAACACATTACCGATAAAATTATAATTAACCAGAAAACTGATGCGTCCGAACATCCGTGAAATCTTAAAAGATAGAATCCTTGTACTAGATGGTGCAATGGGTTCTTTGATCCAACAATATAAATTGACTGATGCTGATTACCGTGGTGAAAAATTCAAAGATTTTCCGCACGAAGTAAAAGGCAACAACGATATGCTTTCGATTACTCGTCCTGACGTAATCAAAGAAATTCATGCCATGTACTTTGAGGCTGGGGCTGATATTGCTGAAACAAACACGTTTTCGGCAACGTCTATTGCCATGGCTGATTATCACATGGAAGAATATGTGTATGAACTTAATTACTGCTCGGCCAAAATTGCTCGTGAAGTAGCAGATGAGTTTACGGCAAAAAATCCTGCTAAACCTCGTTTTGTAACAGGTTCTATCGGACCAACTAACCGTACTTTATCCCTTTCACCTGATGTAAATGACCCTGGTTTTCGCGCAGTAACATTCGACGAATTAGTAGAAGCTTATACGGAACAAATTCGTGGTTTGGTAGATGGCGGTGCAGATGCATTATTGGTAGAAACAATTTTCGATACCTTAAATGCCAAAGCTGCCCTATTCGCAATTGATTTATTCTTCAAAAATCACCCCGAAAAAGAATATCTTCCTGTAATGGTTTCAGGAACAATTACGGATGCTTCGGGTCGTACGTTGTCGGGACAAACAACTGAGGCATTTTTGACTTCTGTTTCGCACATGCCATTGTTATCTATTGGCTTAAACTGTGCCCTCGGTGCCGATTTGATGCGTCCTTACGTGCAGACACTTGCAGTAAATGCTCCTTTCATGGTTTCGGCTCACCCAAATGCAGGTTTGCCAAACGAAATGGGAGAATATGACCAGTCGCCTGAGCAAATGAGCGAGATTGTGGAAGACTTCTTACAACATAGCTTTATTAATATTATCGGAGGTTGTTGCGGAACAACTCCAGCACATATTAAAGCTATTGCAGATGTTGCGGCAAAATATCCTCCTCGTCAGCTTCCAGCGCTTGAGCCTGTTCAAAAGCTTTCAGGTTTGGAACCTTTGAAAATTACGAAAGAAACCAATTTTGTGAACGTTGGAGAGCGTTGTAATGTAACTGGTTCGAAAAAATTTGCTCGTTTAATCCGTGACAATAAATACGATGAAGCGATTGCCGTTGCACGTGAGCAAGTAGACGGAGGAGCACAGGTAATAGATGTGAACATGGATGAAGGGATGATTGATGGTGTGCAGGCTATGACCAAGTTCATGAATCTCTTGATGGCTGAACCTGATATTGCTCGTTTGCCAATTATGATTGACTCTTCGAAATGGGAAGTGATTGAAGCTGGGTTGAAATGCGTACAAGGAAAGTCTATTGTAAACTCGATTTCATTAAAAGAAGGCGTTGAGAAATTCATAGAATCTGCCGAAAAAGTAAAACGTTACGGTGCCGCTGCGGTAGTAATGGCATTTGACGAGCAAGGACAAGCTGACTCTTACGAGCGTCGTATCGAAATCTGCGAGCGTGCCTATCGTATTTTGGTGGATGAGGTACATTTCCCTCCTGAAGACATTATTTTTGACCCTAATATTTTGACTGTTGCAACAGGTATCGACGACCACAACAATTATGCGGTAGACTTTATCAATGCAACTCGTTGGATTAAAGAAAACCTACCTTATGCTAAGGTATCAGGAGGTGTTTCGAATATCTCATTCTCTTTCAGAGGAAATGAACCTGTAAGAGAGGCAATGCACACCGTATTTTTGTACTATGCCATCAAAGCAGGTATGGATATGGGTATCGTAAATGCTGGTCAACTAGGCGTATATGACGATATTCCAAAAGATATGTTGGAGCTTTGCGAAGATGTTTTATTAAACCGTCGTCCAGACTCAACAGAGCGCTTGGTAACATTTGCAGAAACGGTAAAATCAAAAGGTAAAGAACAAGTTGTAGACAATAGCTGGCGTCAATTGCCCGTAGGAAAACGCTTGGAACACGCTCTTATCAAAGGACTTACCGAATTTATTGACCAAGATGTAGAAGAAGCTCGTCAGCAAGTAGAAAGACCTTTACAAGTAATTGAAGGGCCACTGATGGACGGTATGAACGTAGTAGGTGACTTGTTTGGTGAAGGAAAAATGTTCTTGCCACAAGTAGTAAAATCGGCACGTGTAATGAAAAAGGCAGTGGCTTATCTCCTTCCATTTATTGAAGAAGAAAAAGCAGGCGGTGGAAGTACTAGTGCAGGTAAAATTTTGTTAGCAACGGTAAAAGGCGATGTTCATGACATCGGTAAAAATATCGTTTCGGTGGTATTGGGTTGTAACAACTACGAAGTGATTGACTTAGGTGTAATGGTGCCAACTGACAAAATCTTGGCAGCAGCCAAAGAACATAATGTCGATATCATTGGGCTATCGGGTTTGATCACTCCTTCATTGGACGAAATGGTTGGAGTTGCCAAAGAAATGGAGCGTCAAGGTTTCACCATGCCATTATTGATTGGTGGTGCTACTACGTCTCGTATCCATACAGCAGTAAAAATCGACCCACATTATCACGGTCCAGTAATTCACGTATTGGATGCCTCTCGTTCGGTTCCTGTGGCGGGTCGCTTGATGCAAAATGAAAAAACGCACCAAGAAATTTACGACGAAATCAAGACAGAATACGCTCGTCTTCGTGACGAACATGCAGGTCGTAAACGTGATAAAAATTATATTTCTATCGATGCCGCTCGTGCAAATAAAACGGCGATAGATTGGAGTAATTTCCAAGGTACAAAACCAAAATTCTTGGGTACGAAGGTATTTGAAGACTATGATATTGCCGAAATCGCCAAATATATCGACTGGACTCCATTCTTCTCGACTTGGCAATTATCTGGAAAATATCCAAAAATATTTGAAAACGAAGTAGTAGGCGCGGAAGCCAAAAAACTCTATGAAGATGCACAAAAAATGCTTCAGAAAGTGATTTCGGAAAAAAGCCTCAAAGCACGTGCAGTAATTGGTTTTTATCCTGCCAACTCTATCGAAGATGATATTATTCTTCATCCTTTCGAGGAGTACGAATATGATGCCGCAGGACAAGGTGCATTGAAAGGGAAAGGCTACAGAGTGTTGAGTAATACAGCTGTAAATAGCAATGGAGAATTGGTATCTCCACAAGCACAAACGGTATTACATCATTTGCGTCAACAAGGACAAAAAGCTTCTAAGTTGCCAAATATCTGTTTGTCTGACTTTATTGCTCCCGAATCAAGTGGTAAAGAAGATTATATTGGTGCATTTGCTGTTACCGCAGGTTTGGGTATCGAAACTTTGTTGGAACAATACGAAAAAGACCATGACGACTACAACTCTATCATGCTCAAAGCTATTGCCGACCGTTTGGCAGAAGCATTGGCAGAATTGATGCACGAACGAGTTCGTAAAGAGTTTTGGGGATATGCCAACGAAGAAACATTCTCGAATGAAGAACTGATTTCGGAAGAATATCAAGGTATTCGCCCTGCGCCAGGCTATCCAGCTTGTCCAGACCATACTGAAAAACGTACGTTATTTGATTTGTTACAAGCAGAACGAATCGGCATTACGTTAACAGAAAGTTTTGCCATGTATCCTGCTAGTTCAGTTTCAGGATGGTATTTCTCTCATCCAGATGCTAAATATTTTGGTTTGGGCAAAATCGCTAAAGATCAAGTAGAAGACTATGCCAAACGTAAAGGTATGGATTTGGAAACTGTAGAAAGATGGCTTGCTCCAGTGCTGAACTATGAATAATTAGATTTATTGATTGAATAGAGATTGAGTGAATGAGTGATTATTCCTTACATCTACGTTTTATTAGTATAACGATATATTACCATCAAAAGCGGTCGGAAAGTAATTTCTGACCGCTTTTTTGATATTTCTACAGTATGTTTGACTTGGCTTAAGACGTAAAATATTACGTCTCTACGGCTAGAATACCAATTCTTTCATAATCATTAGATAAAATTGAGGAACGAAATCCCCCCTGAATACTTTTTGGTGTTTTGTCCAGTAATCTCAACTATGGCACACGTTCCTTATGATTCGTTAATGCCATTAACTGATATGCTATTAACAAATAACTTTTTTTTATTCAAAAAAATAAAATGAATTTTTATTCATTATTCTTGAACTCAAATTCACTTTATTTTGTCTGTACTAAAGCGAAGTAATAATTCGTCTATAGCAATGCTTAAAATCAAGTAGTTAAAACTTTTATTACTGAGATTTCGAACTCTTTCTCTATGTTACAAAAACTTAAAAAAATGATTATTTACGTATTGGTATTTCTAGTTGTTGTTGCGCTAGGAATTTATATATTTATGCAACAAGCACAATTTGGACAAGAACCACAAGGAAAAAGACTTGAACGTATTCAAAAATCGCCTTATTACAAAGATGGTGCTTTTCAAAATCTGAGCCCCACTCCTGCTTTGGCTGAAGATGCCTCTTACTGGGACATCATCAAAGCTCAACTCCAAACCATCCCCAATAAAGAACCCAAACAAACAATTCCATCTGTAAAAACAGACTTGAAAAATCTATCGAACGATAGCACGAAAATTATTTGGTTTGGACATTCTTCTTATTTGATTCACACCAATGGAAAAAATATTTTAGTTGACCCTGTCTTTAGTGGTAATGCCTCGCCTGTTTCTTTTTTTGGAAAAAACTACGAGGGGAGTAATGTCTACAGCGTAGAAGATATGCCTGAAATTGATATTTTACTCATTACCCACGATCACTACGACCATTTGGATTATCCAACTGTGACAGCCTTGAAATCAAAAGTTAAGAAAGTCGTAACATCTTTGGGTACTGGTCAACACTTTGAATATTGGGGCTTTAACCCTGACAATATTATAGAATTAGAATGGTGGCAAAATGCTCAACCTATCGAAGGATTTGAAATTACGTCAACGCCTGCCAGACATTTCTCTGGACGTAAGTTTACTCGTAATTTGGCGCTTTGGTCGTCGTATGTTTTAAAAACGCCAACAGAACAATTATACTTGGGTGGAGACTCAGGATATGATTCGCACTTCAAACAAATCGGAGAAAAATTCGGAAGCTTTGATTTGGCTATTTTAGAATGTGGTCAGTATAATTATTACTGGAAATATATTCACATGATGCCAGAAGAAGTAACTCAAGCTGCAAAAGATTTGAATACCAAAGTACTTATGCCTGTTCACTGGAGTAAATTTACGTTGGCTTTGCACCCTTGGAAAGAGCCTATCGAACGTGTAACCAAATCCGCAAAAGAACTAGGTCTACCATTTACCAACCCAAAAATTGGCGAACCTGTTGTCATAAACGGTTCATTATTACAAAATCCTTGGTGGAAAAATGTAGAGTAAACCATTAAGTGATTTAGTGTTTGAGTGAATGTGTGATTATTTTTAATTGTAGAGTCGCAATGCTTTGCGTCTGAAAGATGGGAACACATTAATATCAAAAAAGGCGTTCGAAATATGTTTTCGAACGCCTTTTTTAATGAAAGTTTTTCTGCCTAATGCCTACGGCTTACAGCCTAAAGCTTACCTAACTTACTTTTCAGTAAAAATACTACATACGTACCTGTACAAATCCATAAACCGCACGCTTCACGAGCTAATTCTTGGTTCATGGTTTTCATAGAAATACCTTCACCTTCTGAGAAAAAGCCTTCCCATGCTGTCATCTGCAACCAAGTATTGAGTCCTGCTACAAAAGACATAATCGTTAGCACTACCAACAACTCGGTATTATATTTTCCTTTAAACGCTTGTACACATACATAAACAGGTACCAAATACACTGGAATCCATAACACAGGATCTGGGTCATTATATTGCCACCCAGCAAATAGCAGAAAAATCAAGGCAAAAAGCAACGCAAAATATTTCATTGTGATTGAATAAAGGGATATTTGTGAAAATCAGACTGTTTACAATAAAGTCGCATTTATCGACACTTATTGTTAATGATTGTTAAGGACTTTAAAATTAAAAAGATTCCCTTCATATTTCCGAAGAAAAACGAACACAATTTCGTTATAAGAGTAAATTATCATTTTTTATAATGACACAGCCCATGGAAGTTCAATCTCATTCAGCAACTTTAGCTTTATCCATAGAAAAACCAAACTATGGCTACTATCGCTTTATACTTTCGGCTTTACTGATTTTAGTAACGAAAACACTTATTTTTTCCCAAAATAATCAACTCGAAACAGATAAAGGGCTTTTGCAATCTATTGCTCCTTACAGCTCGGATGTTCGTCAGTCGATATTGATGGCTAGTCAAAATCAAAACGTTTTAGACAGAGCACAACAAATTCGTACTCGTAGCCAAAAGTCTTTTCAAGATTTAATTAAAGGTTTTGGTCAAAAAGAGCAAGGATACTTCTATGAAGTAACTCGTTATCCAAACGTTTTGAACACATTTGCCACAAACACTAATCTTCGTCGTAATGATGTAGATGATTTAGTAGCCAATACAAGTTCGATTCTGAAAGATAATGCTTGGTCTTTATATCGTAGTAATCGTGATGTGATTGTTCAAATCTATCAACTTAATCAAAATGCTGACCAAGAATATCAGCAAATGATTCAAAGCCTTGACCCTAGTACACAGTCTGCCTTTCGTCAATTGGCCAATTATCCTGATGTCATGACATTAATGTCTGATAATAGAGATTTGACTGCTCGTTTGGGTGAACGCTATACCAACGACCGTGAAGGTTTGAACAAAGAATTGTCTGAGTTACATGACTCTATGGTGGCACAACGTCAGTATGACGTAGCCGAGTACAAGAAAAAACTTAACGACAATCCAGATGCAGCCAAAGAATTAGATCAAGCTGCTGAAGAGTACGCTCAAAGTAATAATTACGTTTTGCCCAATCGCGACCAAGACGTCTATATCACCAATAACTACTATAATAACAACCCAAGTCGTGCCTACTACTCAAACCCATATTCATATTGGTGTGGTTATCCTTACTGGTACACTACACCACTTTGGTACCCAAGCTCCTATTGGTATGATTTCAGATTCTCATTTGGTATAGGTAGCGTGGGTCTTTATGGCTATGCCTCGTATGGTTTTGCAGATTGGTTCTATTATGGTGGTTATTATCGTCGTTATCCTGTGCTTTATGGCTCGTTTGGTAATTATTACCGCAACTATGTAAACTATTATTACGGCCGTCCTAGTAGTTATTACTATGCTGGTCGCCCAATGCCATATCGTAATTATGACCGTGATAGATATTATAGCAATAATGGTCGTTCGAATAATGGTTATTATCGCAATTCTAACCCAAATTATGGAGGAAGTAACCGTGGCAATGATTATAGTTATGGAAATCGTGGCAACTACGGAAACAATAGCCGCTCTAATAGAGATTATAACAATGGTAGAGGCAATGGATATAGCCCACGCAGTGGAAACGCCGAACGCCCTTCTGATGGAAATGTAAATAGCTGGAGAGACTACAGTAACAATGGCGGCAGTCGCGGAGGAAACAACGCTGACAGAGGAGGAAGTTCTTACGGAGGAAGTAATAGTGCCAACAACGGAGCCTATAATGGCAATGGAGGGAATCCTTACAACGGAAACGGTGGCGGACGTTCAGGCGCAGAAGCTGGTCGTAGCGGTGGCGCATACAACAGTGGTGGGTCGTTTGGTGGTGGAAATGCAGGAGGACGCTCAGGCTCAGAAGCTGGTCGTAGCGGTGGCGCATACAACGGCGGTGGGTCGTTTGGTGGTGGAAATGCAGGAGGCCGCTCAGGCTCAGAAGCTGGACGTGGCGGTAGCTCATACAACGGCGGTGGATCATTTGGTGGTGGTGGAAATGCAGGCGGACGTAGCAGTGGTGGCGCAGGAAACGGCGGAGGACAAAGTTCGAATGGTGGAGGCGGCGGTCGCTCACGTGGACCGAGATAGATAAGCAATTAATTTAGAAAAGGCATTGAGGTTCAGGATTGAAGCATTATTTCTTACTTCAAAATTGAATTTCTGTGCCTTTTGCTTTTCTCATTTTTATAATTGCTGTTACTTTACTAGTTCAAGACTTTGTCTTGGACGCATTTTTTTAACAGTTTGAAACTATTTTATATAAAATTTAGTAAAAAAGCCCTATCATACTTTCTCATTTTGTCCAGTAATCAGATAGCATTAACCTACTATACCCAGCTTTTTTAAGTAGGCATATTTTTTTGATAATGAGACATTTGCATTTTTATCCATCTTAAAAAGC
>NZ_JAAALB010000048.1 GCF_009905545.1 Cellulophaga sp. BC115SP
AGCTTGGTAACTACAAAACTCTTGCTTCCCTTTCTTTTTACCTAATTTGTCCCATTTTTTAGTAGGGTAGAGTACTCATTTTGTATACTTACTTATTTTTTGGAAGGCATTTTTCCTACTTGCTAACCTGAATGCTTAAATTTATAGCTAATGAATAATACACTAAAGCACATCAATGAAATAGTCCTTACACAAGGATCATTAACAAAAGAGGGTATTAGTTCGATTCCTACCGACACTGAAAAGTTAATATTTTGGGATTTGTTTGACAATTTTGCTCCGTTATCTATTGACAAACAAAGAGATTTTGCCGATTTGACAGAAGGGATACCTTGGTCGTTTAATCTCGAAAAAGGTATCATTATGTTTGAGGATTATACTTTCCCAATGCAGGTGTATGGTTCTTTTTCAAAATCGAGTGGAACATGGCTATGGGCTTGGGAAAATCAGCATTTACAACAAACACCTAAAATCATTGCCAACGCAGTTCTGTTAAAACAGCTCGGAGAAAGATTTGATATTTCACACCTTACGGTACCTCAGTATGATTCAAATCAGAATGAACTTTACGACTTGGGCTTAATTGCTTGTGGAATGTTTGGTCAAGATGGTTATTTCTTAGCAGATTATGGCCAAGGTATTATGCTGTTAACAGTGACGTTTTCTGATGAAATTAAGGAAGAATTTGAGGAAATTGGCATTGAGCGAGAGGTAACCGTTATAGGAGAGTTTTTGGAGCAATATGAGGTATCCAACCAGATAGATGCAATTGAGGCATATCTTTATCTGAAAGGTTTTAATGTCACCATTGCTAACAAAGAAATGTTTGCCGAGGCTGATGGGAAATTCATGAAGATTGGTTTTAACGAAGATAATTTCTTAACATCGTTAGATACTGAGTTATAAAAAGGCATTTAATTTAAAAACCAATGACTACAAACTCGCCATCTGATATACAGGAAATTATTCAACAAATTATCAAGTTTAGAGACGAGCGTGACTGGGAGCAGTTTCATGATGCACGCAACCTAGCGATGTGCCTCAATGTAGAAGCCTCTGAACTTTTGGAAGTATTTCTATGGAAAAAACCTGAGGAAGCCAAAATTGAAAAGATCGAGGAGGAACTTGCTGATGTCTTTTATGCGGCTTTTTTATTAGCTGAAAAATATGGTTTTGATGTAAAAGAAATCGTTACTAAAAAGCTCATGAAAAATGCTGAGAAATACCCAATCGAAAAGGCATTGGGTAGCAACAAAAAATATGATGAGTTATAAAAAAAACGGCTAGCAATTGCTAGCCGTTTTCTGATTATTTAGCGTTGGTTTTTAACCGAATTGTGGTAAATGAATACCCACCAATTGCTAAATCTACATTTTTCCCTGATAATGTAATGGTACTTTCAATTGCTTGAATCTCATTTGGACGTTCTAGCGTATTGAGGGCTTCTAGATTTTCATTTTCTAGTTTTATCAAATCAGCAGCTTTGGGTAATTTACTGAGCCCTTCAATTTGAATAGAAATTTGACGTTTGTCTTTGGATTGATTTACAATCTTAAGAATCAATTCTTGACTATTTTTATCAATTACGGCAGAAGCAAACAAACTGTCTTGTCCTGCCGAAATTTGTTTGTCTTTATATAGCATCGAAACCGTATGTGTTCCTTTGTAATTACTATAGATTTTTTGAACATGATAATTGGGCGTAGCCATTGATTTTAGATTATCGACCCAAATTAAATTCGGTGTCCATTGCCAACCATCAATATGTGCAAACAAAGGAGCATAAGACGCCATCTGTACAACTCCAGCATTTCGCTCCATACCTGTCATAAATGCCGCTTCTGATAATGCGGTAAGCCAGTTGTTTTTATTTTCAGGACTAACCATTCCAACACTTTGCGAGGCATATTCACCTGCAAACACTTTGGTTTTAGTCTTCTTGTCGTAGCTGTCATATCTTTTGGCATTAGCAAAAAACCATTCTGGACGACTATAAAAATGTTCGTCGACAAAACCAACCTCCATTTTTCGTAGTGTTGGATTCAAGTAATCGAAAAGTGGTCCGTTAGGTAACGGTCCTGTACTACAAACCAATTTGATATTGGGATAAATAGCTTGAAGTTTTTCCTTGAAAATCTCTAATCTTTCAATGTATTGCGTGCCCCAGTTTTCGTTGCCAACACCAAGCATTTTTAGATTAAAAGGCTTTGGGTGTCCAAGATTAATACGAACTTTTCCCAAAAAGGTCGTTGAATCGCCGTTGGCAAACTCAATCAAATCGAGGGCATCTTGTATATAAGGCTCAAGCTGATTTAATGGTGCTAACTCTCCAGAATTAAATTGACAAGCCATTCCGCAGTTGAGTATTGGTAAGGGCTCAGCACCTATGTCTTCTGCCAACTGAAAGTATTCCATAAAACCTAAACCAAAAGTCTGGAAATAGTCAGGAGCTAGTCGATGTGCCATTTCATAATTCCAACGATTGACAATCAGTTTGCGATTTTCGATGGGACCTAATGTTTTTTTCCATTGGTATCTAACCGACAAATCATGTCCTTCGACAATACACCCGCCAGGAAATCTAATAAATCCAGGTTTCATGTCGGCTAACATTTGTACCATATCTGCTCTTAGTCCTTCTTTTCTTCCTTTCCAAGTATCACTCGGAAAAAGAGAAATCATATCTAAATCAATTTCTCCATTACCTTCAAACCATATATTGAGTTTGGCTTTGGCGTCGGTTTCATTGGCGGTAAAACTAGTTTCTAGTTTTTGCCATTCGTTACTGGTATCATTGGGCGAAATTTTAGTTTGTCCTATTACTTGCCCGTTAGATGACACCAATTCTATAACTAATACCGTATGGGCAGTTTTCTGTCGATAAAAAACAGAAAAATCATATCTGAGTCCTTTTTTGATACCCATTCCTCTGAAACCTTCATTCGAAATACCAAGACTTTGAGGGTTCGGGTTCTTTAAGTTGACATGAAGATAACGTGGGTTTGTCGATGCTTTTTCAGGTTGATTTACAATCGTAATTTCGCTCCCAAGATAGAATCCTTGTAGCGTATTGGGACTGGTTATTTTCCATCCCATGAGTGGTTTGAAAAATTCAAATGAACGATTTTTTACTAATTCAGCATAAATGCCACCATCAGCGCCCATATTGATATCCTCAAAAAATATCCCCCACATAGTGGGAGATACTTCTGATTCAACTTGGCTGACGTTTACCTTAAAAGTAGGTTCTTGCTTTTGAGCGATACATTCGAAAGCAAGAAAGAAAGCGATAAGTTGTATAAATTGTTTCATTGGATAATAATTTAGGTAAATATAAATATTTTATTGTATTAAAGTGATACAATAATAAAAACTTTCTTTTGTCACTTATCAGTGCTTACTCCCTACAAACCTGTGTAGTCTGTTCTAGGATTTGAATAAATTAGTGGAAAAAAGATGCTACGAAAATTACACTTCATTTTCCTATTTAATTTACTCTCTTTGACAATCCTTGGACAAACCAACCAATGGATACGAATTAATCAATTAGGATATTTGCCCAACTATCCCAAAGTGGCAGTTTGGGTCAGTAAAGACATACAATTGCCAAGTAGGTTCGAGCTAATTGATGTTAAAACGCAAAAAGTCGCCTATCAATCAAAAACGGTAGTTTCAACAGGCGCTTACGGTCCATTTCAGTCAACAGCTAGATTAGATTTTTCAGGGTTCAAAAAAACGGGTAGTTATTACCTAAAAACGCCTAGTGCTCAATCTCCTGTCTTTCGGATAGATGCGGAGGTTTTTAGAGGCTCTGCTGATTTTATCCTGAAATATATGCGTCAGCAACGAAGTGGATATAACCCTTTTTTGAAAGATTCTTGCCATCGAGAAGACGGATTTATCGTTTATCATCCTGACCCTAAAAAAGATTCAACCCATCTTGATGTGTCTGGAGGCTGGCATGATGCTTCGGATTATTTGCAATATGTGACGACCTCTGCCAATGCTACTTTTCAGATGTTATTTGCCTATCAACAAAATCCTAAGGTATATCAAGACCATTATGATGCGTGGGGAAATGCAGGAAAAAATGGAATACCTGATATTTTGGATGAAGCCAAATGGGGCTTAGATTGGCTAGTAAAAATGAATCCTGCACCTCATGAGTACTACAATCAACTAGCCGATGATCGTGACCACCGAGGCTTGAGATTGCCCAATCTCGACAAAGTACAGTACGCTACAAATCAAGGCTTAGCGCGCCCTGTGTATTTTATTACAGGTAAAATCCAAGGATATAAACACAAAAACCGTACAACTGGAGTGGCTTCCTCTGTTGGGAAGTTTGCCTCTACATTTGCCCTAGGAAGCGAAATTTTAGCCAAATATTATCCTCAATTTGCCGAATCCCTAAAAGCAAGAGCCTTGGATGCTTACACTTTTGGTAAAGAAAAACCTGGGGTATCTCAAACAGCGCCAGGAGGAGCACCCTATTTTTATGAAGAAGACAACTGGGTTGATGATATGGAATTGGCGGCGACACAATTAGCCAAAATAACCCAGAAATCTGAAATTTGGCAGGAGGCATCCAATTTTGGTCATCAGGAGCCTACTACGCCTTGGATGGGTGCAGATACCGCACGACACTATCAGTGGTATCCTTTTGTCAACTTAGGACATTATTTCATGGCAAAAGAAGCAAAGGACAAGGCTTTTGCCAGTTATATAGAGCTAGGTTTGGAAAAGGTTTTTCAGCGAGGGAAAAATACCCCATTTCTCAATGGCGTGCCCTTTGTGTGGTGTTCCAACAATTATGTGGCAGGTATTTTAACACAAGCGATTTTGTTTCGACAACTGACTGGCTCAACCAAGTATCAGGCTATGGAAATGGCGCTATGTGATTGGTTGATGGGTTGTAACCCATGGGGAACCAGTATGATTTGTGGATTTCCGACGTCTAAACTCTCACCGACTGACCCTCATTCGGCTTTTACGCATCTATACAATTACAAAATTGATGGAGGCTTGGTCGACGGTCCTGTTTATGGCTCTATTTGGAGTAAATTGATAGGGATAACCTTATATCATCCAGATGAATATGCAGATTTTCAATCGAAACTGGCAGTTTATCATGACGATTTTGGCGATTATTCTACCGATGAACCTACGATGGATGGAACCGCTAGCTTGTCTTTTTTACTTTCTTTTTATGAAAAAGAAGGACAAAAATTACAACCTCAAAACAACCTTCAAGCACTGGGGGGAATTGTACGAATGGATACTACCAAAAAAGAGATATATCTGTGCTTTACGGCACATGAATTTAATGAGGGAGCTTCGACTATCCTGAGTGTTTTACAGAAAAAAGGGATCAAGGCCAACTTCTTTTTGACTGGTGATTATTTGAGAAATCCATCTTTTCAAACTACTGTCAAGCAGATGATTCAACAAAAACATTATGTAGGACCACATTCAGATAAGCATTTGTTATATGCGCCTTGGGAAAAACGGGATTCGCTATTGGTTGATAAGACAACCTTTATGAATGATTTACAAAATAATTTAAACGAGCTCAAAAAGTTTGGATTGTCATCTGCTCAAATCAATTACTTTATGCCAGCATACGAATGGTACAACCAAAGCATTAGCGATTGGACAGCTGAAATGGGATTGAAGCTTGTCAATAATACAGGAGGAACATCTTCACAAGCAGATTATACTACTCCCGATGCTAAAAATTATTTGAGTTCAGAGGAGATTTATCGGAGAATTTTCAATTTTGAAGAAAAAACAAGCACAGGGTTAAATGGAGCTTTGTTGCTTACACACCTAGGCGTAGGAGAGAAGCGAACCGATAAATTTTATGACAAATTGGAAAAGCTAATTTCTGAATTACAAAAGCGAGGGTATAAGTTTGAAAAGCTAAAATAAGAGATTCATCTTTTCCAAAATAGGGTGTGACTCAAGTCGCACCCTATTTGTATTATACTTGAATCATTATTCTTGCGAGCCAATTTTGCCGATTTCTTTATCTAAGGCAAATTTTCCTGTAGCGCTTTCTACATCAATCAAATCAAACAATTCCAAGGCACGACGAGCATTTTTCTCTTCCTCTCTTTGTTCTACCACATACCACATCATGAATTGCTCGGTTGCGTAATCGTTTTCTTCACGACATTTTGCCACAATCTTGTTGATAGCATTTGTGACAGAAATTTCGCTTTGAAGTGCAGCCTCAAATACACTTTTAAATGAAGGGTATTCTTGAATCACTTCGCCAATAGTCGGTGTGATTGCAGTACCACCAACTTCATTGATATATTTGAAAAGTTTTAAAAAATGTTCACGTTCTTCCTCTGCTTGAGCATAAAGATATTCAGCAGATTTCTCAAATCCATTGCGGTCGAGCCACGAAGCCATCGCCAAATACTTTTGCGAAGCTTCGGCTTCCATTTTACATTGTGCGTTTAGAGCGATTTCTATTTCTTCTTTCAAAGAAGTTCTTTGTCTCATTAAATCTTTCATCTTCTATGTAGCTTATTTAGTTGTTACAATATTAGCAACATATTGTACAAAAAAGTTTTAAACTTGAGGAATTTTGATAAAATTTGGAATTATTCTAATTATATTAGACCTCCAGCCAACAATTGCCTCTCTATTTGACCTTATTGCCAAAGATATATACCAAATAAGTTTTGAATAAACCACTAAGTAACAATACCTTATTTTAATTGTATGAGAACTAAAGATGAATTAAAAGAAAAAATGATTTTGGAAAAAGCGCTAACAATGATTTCCAAAATTGGTCTTTCTGGATTAAAAATGAGCCTTCTCGCCAAGGAAGTTGGCGTTGCAACTGGAACAATTTATATCTATTTTAAGGACAAAAAAGACCTAATCAACAACCTTTATGTCTATTTGGTCAAAAAGGAAACAGAGCTTTCTTTTGAAAACCTCCCCAAAGATGTGCCATTCAAGGATAGGTTTAAGGCTGCCTTGAGAAATTACATCAATCGTGTAGCTACTCATCCAGAAGTGCAAGTGTTTTTTGAACAATATGCTCGTTCTCCTTATAATGAAGGCGATAACGAAGCCATAATTGCGGAGGAGGATAAGGCACTAAAGCCCCTTTATGAATTAATAGAGACTGGACAAAAAGAGTCACTAATCAAAAACTTTTCCTCTCATCTAATTATAATGATGTTGTGTGGAGCTGTAGGTGAGCTTTCATGTCAGGTACACAACTTGAAAGACGAGGAGGTGACAGTTTGTATTGATATGATGTGGGACGCTATTGCGATTCATTGATTTGTCACGAAAGATGATAAAGAATACATCAACCCAATTAAATTCCTTAAAAGTTTAAATGGGTTGATGTGTGAATACTGAAAATATATTGCCGAATGTCTATTTTTTATTGCCAAAAGCACCCACCGAGTTAATTATTTCTTTGTGCTTTATTGACGATAGTTTTTACCACGTCGTCTAGCTCCTGAGCCGAGCCTTTCAGGTCTGTTAGTAGCTGCATAGTTTCCTCATCTAATGCTGCTTCCGTCACTTCCAAAAAATCAACAATACCAAGAATCTTGGCCAATGGCTGTCTTACTGCATGAGATTGAAACCAGGCAATTTCTTTCAGCTGGTTAGATTGTTGGTCGATAGTTTCCATTTTCTGAGTTAGTTCAGAAATGTCTTTTGCAAAACATGCTACTCCTGTAACGTTACCTTGATGGTCATAAATGGGATTGAAATTTACAATGGCTCTCAAGCGTTTTCCAGAAGGGTGGTAGGTAGCCAAGTCCTCAATTACAGAGTGTGGTTCTCCTTTCATACAACGTTCATAATAGGCGTACCACTTTGCTTTAATGGCTTCGCCAAGGGACTTACGTGCGGAAGAAGTATCTAAATTGATAGGGTTACCAACCAAATCTGATAACATATCAACATAAGCTTTATTGGCAATGGTCAAGTTATACTCTTTATCAACCGACCAAATCAATTCGGTTGTAGCGTTAATAATGGCTTCTAAATTCTTTTGCATAGTGGCAATTGCGAGACTGTGTTCTTTTGCAAGAGTTATGTCACGAATATACACTGATATTCCTTCATTTGAAGGGTATGCGGTAGATTCTATCCAAATATTTTGCTTTGAAAGGTATGTTTCTAGAAATAAAGAGGTATGCTTTTGACTAGCCTCCTCAATCATGGTGGCTAGTTTGGGAGATAAGTCTTGTAATAATACTAAACAATTCTGATTCAGAACTTCCTCTTTAGCAATACCTAAAATACGTTCTGCCGATGCATTCCAATAGTTTACATTCCATGATTTATCTACCGAAATGAATCCATCAGTGATACTTTCTAGCATATTTCTGGTTTGCTCGGCATTTTTCAGAATCAAGTCCGTTTGAGCTTTTAATTCCGTTACATCCCGCCCAATTACAAAAACTTGTTTGCCATTGGGGTCAGGCACTGCCACCCAAGCAAAGTGACGATAGGTACCTGCTTTGGTCCGATACCTATTAGCATGTGCACGAATAATTTCCCCTTGGTAAAGCTTGGCAATTTGATGGGATGAAGTTTCGAGATCTTCAGGATGGATCAAGTCTGTAAACTTTTTAGACTTTAATTCCTCCGCAGAAAATCCTAGTACATTGGTAAAGGCTGGGTTAGTTTTTACTAAATAGCCATTTTTATCGGCGATACAAATTAAATCTGCTGAATAGTCAAATAGGTTGGAAAGTTCTTCTCTAGCTTTGACTTTTTCGATAAGATTACCCAAACCTGCAGCCACCTTCGATAAAACTCCAATGAGATAGGAATCGTATGAGACTTTTTGGTCGGTCATTAATATAATAATGCCAACAATCTGCTCGCTGTTTGGAGCTTCGAAAATTGGAATCGAAACGGCAGTATAATCAAGTTTGGGGTCTAAAAGCTCTTGGCGACTAAAACTTTCATGATGATATAAGTCGCTAAACCAATAGGCAGATCTACTTATCCAAGAATTATTGGAGATACTTTTTTCTTTGAAACCTCTCGTTCTGTTACGAGAAGCTTCCGCGAAATTTACAAACTGAGCATTATTAGGATTGGCTGATGCACTAGCAAGAAATAAAACCTGATTTTGAGAATCGGGAAGCCAAAATTCTACATTTTCCCAACCAGTAAATAAGCGAATATTGTTACTAATGGCATTGAGCGTAGATTTGAGTGTAAACGAATCTTTGATAGAAGAGAGAATCCTACTGTTTAATTCATCTTCTCTAGCTTTGAGTTCAGATTCAGTAACATCATTAAAAATATGCAGATGAATCCCTTCTCTGATATTGGCGAGTGCACGCCAAGAGGCAATTTTCGTATCATTATGGCTTGATTTTAACGAAATTTTACCTTCATGCTTTCCAATCGTATGAAATTTTTCCCATAAACTTACAAAAGGGGTATTGAACTCAGGCTTGACAATTTCCTCTAACGATTTGCCTTGAAGAAATGCTTTCGAAGCATTAAAGAGTTCTTCGGAAGCGCTATTCGACTCTAGGATTTTTCCCTCACTATCAGTCAGTAAAATAGCATCGGAAGAATGCTCAAAAATGAGGAAGAGTTGTTTTGAGGCAACGTTTTTTTCTTGTTCAGCTTTGACTTTCGAAGTCACATCATGCGCCAATACCAATACTGCATCAGTGCCTTTATAGATGGTTGGGTGCGAAGTGAGCTCTACGTAAATAACCTCTCCAGACTTAGTAAGATGTGTGACAACATGATCTGAAATGATGACATTTTTGTCTAATGAACTTGCCGCCAAATCATGAATAGAACGTTGGTAAAACTCCTTTGGCGTATATCCGTACTTTTGACAAGCAGCATCGTTTACCTTAATAAACTGCCCATTCTCAGCATTATACACCCACATAGGAAGTGGATTCGCATCAAAAAGTTGCTTATAATCATTTGCTATTTTCTTGAAACGACTTCTTAGTATCTGTCTCTCTCGTGCAAAAAATAAGTTTTTTTCTATATCACTTTGTAAAAAATCATTCCACAAAATACAATCCTGTGCACCTGCTTGTATAAAGTTTCGCTGGATAGTAGAGTCAAGAATTTTACATAAAATAATGATTGAAGAACTTCCAAATAAATGACTTAAATACTCTGTTTGGGAGAAAATATTAAATTCAGATGTTTCAAAATAAGAAGCGTCAACAAAGATAAAATCAGGCTTGGATTTAATGAGTGATTTGGAGAAAGTATGCTCAGTTACAGCAAAAATCCCCAAAGTACTTATTTCCATACTTCTCAGTTTTTGCTCTATTTGATCGATAGTTTCTTGATTATCACTAAAAGTAAGGGCTTTTCGTAACATAATATTGGCGGTGATTAAGTATGAAGCCTATACGTCAAATATACATTATTTTAAGGAAGAAAGCGTCGTTTACAGTAAAATTACTTTCAATTAGTGAAGATTTTTTTGTGTGAGTGTCAAAAAAACACATTATCTATCTGCATGGCTTTTTATTCACCTGCAAAAACTCATAAAAGATTCCTTGATAATCAGTATATTGAGATTTTAACCCTTCAAAAACTATGAAAAGACGAGATTTTATCAAATATTCTTCCTCTGCAAGCCTTTACTACTCAAGTTTGCCTTTGCTACCCGCATTGTCCTCAAAAGTCAATAGATATAAGACCGCCCTTATTGGCACAGGTTGGTGGGGTATGAATATCCTCCGAGAAGCCATCAGAGCAGGAGAGTCGCAGGTGGTAGCAATGTGCGACGTCGACGAAAATCAATTAAACAATGCGCTTAAAGAAGTTTCTACGCTATGTAGTGATAGTCCTAAGCGTTACCGAGATTTTAGAGAATTGCTTCATCGAGAAAAACCCGAAATCGTAATTGTAGCAACGCCCGATCACTGGCACCCGTTGATTGCTATTGCGGCAATGGAAATTGGTGCGAATGTTTATGTCGAAAAGCCAATTGGGCATACCATTATGGAAGGTCGAGCTATGGTAAATGCTGCTCGTAAATACGACCGAATTGTGCAAGTGGGAACACACAGGCGAGTTTCTCCACATAATATTTCAGGAATGAATTTTATTCGTTCTGGAAAAGTTGGACAAATTGGTATGATTCGGGCATTTGTGCACTATGGCGGAGGCGCGGGTACGGTAGTTCCTAATTCGGAAGTCCCCCAAGGATTAGATTGGGATATGTATTGCGGTCCAGCGCCTTTGATTCCGTACAACAAAGTAATTCATCCGAAAGGATTTAGACAATTTCTCAACTTTTCAAATGGACAACTTGGCGATTGGGGAATACATTGGATGGATCAGATCCTTTGGTGTATGGAAGAAAAATATCCTCGAAAAATTTACTCAACCATGGCACGACATATTCGCAAAGACAATACGGATGCGCCAGATATGCAATTGGTAAATTATGAGTTTGAAAACTTTCACGTTTCATGGGAGCACCGATTGTTTGCTGCCAACGAAGCTGAGCATACCAATGTAGGTTGTTATTTTTATGGAACAGAAGGGACTTTTCACATGGGGTGGCAAGATGGCTGGACTTTTTATCCTGCCAATAAAAACAAACCAATTTTGCATGAGGATCCAGTCCTTAACAAACCCGATGACCAGAATATCCGTGAATTATGGCAAAATTTCTTGGTGTCTATCAAAACCCATAAACCACCTCTTTGTGATATTGAAGTAGGACACCGTTCAACCAATATGAGTTTGTTGGGTATGCTTTCTGCTAAAGTAGGTCGCAGTATTATTTGGGATGGCGAGAAAGAAATTATTCTTAATGACCCCGAGGCCAATAAGTTATTAAAAAGAGAATATCGCAAACCTTGGGAATATCCTTCGGTCTAATATTTTCAATTCCCACAGGCGTGTAACTGAAGTTGCAAGCCTGTGGGAAATTGAAAATAAGCTCAAAGTAAAATTGCATTAACATGCTTTAGGCTATAAGCCGTAAGCCTTAGGCACAAGCTTCTATAAACCTATTAGATATATTAAAAGCTGATTGTGAAATTATTGTAAATGCAAAGTGTTGATAGTTAAAGTCTTATATTAAAAATTAGAGATATAAGAAGGATTCCAACTATTTCCGAAATCCAACATCCGACATCCGAAATAAACAGTTTTAGAATCCTTCGTACGCTACTAATTCATAGTTAATTCTTAAGCTGTTTGTCCAAAATGCTTTTCCAGTTTGCATATACAGATTGATACTGTTCTTGTAACTCTTTTTCTGGCTCTACGCTTCCGATTGATTTCATATTTTCGAATGCTTCTTTTGGCTGAGCAAAGAATCCTTTTCCAATACCTGCACCCAAAGCTGCACCTTTTGCACCATCCGTATCATATAACTCAACTGCCACGCCGATAGTATTAACTAACGCTTTCGTAAATACGTTACTTAAGAACATATTGGCCTTGCCTGCACGAATAACGGTAGGAGCTGTGCCTGTTTCTGCCATAATATCAACACCATATTTTAAGGAGAATGCAATACCCTCCTGCGCAGCACGAATCAAATGAGCAGTGGTATGCACATTAAAGTTAAGCCCAGTTATGGTTGAATGAATACTTTTGTTTGAAAGCACTCTTTCTGCTCCATTGCCAAATGGTAAAATTGTCAGACCATTCGCACCTGCTTTGATGGCTGATGCCGCCTCATTCATTTGGCTATATGACCACTGTGGCGCAACTTGATCACGCATCCAACGATTCAGAATACCAGTCCCATTGACACATAACAATGTTCCCAAACGATTGAACCCATCTAATTGGTGATTGACGTGTGCAAATGTATTGACACGTGAAAGTGGATCATAACTAACTTGGTCAGAAACTGAATAAACTACACCAGAAGTGCCAGCAGTAGCTGCTACTTCACCAGGTTCTAGAACATTCAACGACAAGGCGTTGTTTGGTTGGTCACCTGCTTTGTAACATACAGGCGTTCCTGCCTTTAAGCCAGTCAAGTCTGCCATAGAACTGCTCACCTCGCCATGATTTGAAAATACAGGTTTTAATTCAGGTAAAACAGTTTTAGGAAAACCATAATATTTAAGTATATCTTCAGAAATAGCATTTTCTTTAAAGTCCCAAAAAATACCTTCTGAAAGTGCCGAATTTGAAGTCGTAATTGAATTGGTGAGTTTCATCGCTATAAAATCACCTGGCAGCATAATCTTGTAAACAGAACCATATACTCTTGGCTCGTTTGCTTTTACCCAAGCTAATTTTGAGGCTGTAAAATTCCCGGGAGAATTGAGTAAATGAGATAAACATTTTTCCTCTCCAATTTCTTGAAATGCTTTATTACCAATTTCCACCGCACGACTATCACACCAAATAATCGATGGGCGAAGCACACGGTGTTCTCTATCGACCATAACTAATCCATGCATTTGATACGCAATACCGATCGCTTGAATATCTTTGGGGTTGTATTTGCCCGAATCATTACAACGCTGGATGGCATTTACTGCGCAATTCCACCACATTTCAGGGTCTTGTTCAGCCCAATCAGAGAAGGGTGAAGAGATAGTGTTCTCGGTATCAGGGTATTGTGCTGAGGTCACCAATTGACCTGTGTCGCCATCTACAACCGAAGCTTTAATGGAAGATGTACCAATGTCGATTCCTAGTAAAAGCATAGAGGAATATATTAAATGATTGCTTTATTTTTATAAGATATAGGATAAATGATATGATTTATCCATTTAGCAAAGATAGAAATTTTTCCGTTACTGTTCTAATCTGTTCTATGTTTTACGGTATTTTTTCATGAAAAAATATACTTTACAAAAAAGTAGATTAACTTTAATGAAATTTTCACGAACCACAATTTTAATAGAGTAGAGAATTTCTAACCCCTGATAATAATGAATATTGATTGCCCTGTGATAGAGATTGAAAATTTGAGTATGAATTACGGTGAAAAGGAAGTTCTAAAGGGACTAAACCTCACGGTAAATCATGGTCAAATTGTTGGATATATCGGACCTAACGGAGCAGGGAAAAGTACTACGCTGAAGACATTGATTGGAATGGTAACTGGATTTTCGGGTATGGTTCGTGTACTTGGGTATAATATCCGAACACACTCGCTTGAAGTAAAGCAGAAAGTCGGCTATGTTCCCGAAAATGCACAATTGTACGAGCAATTGACTCCGCTGGAATACCTGAGATTTGTAGGACGCTTGCATAAAATGTCTGATCATAAGATTGCCGAAATTTCGCCCAAAATGCTTGAAGTATTTGAGTTAGGGAATATGGCTGACAGACGTATGAGCGTATTTTCGAAAGGCTCAAAGCAAAAAGTCCAATTGATAGCTGGAATGATGCACAATCCCGATTTGATTATTTTGGATGAACCACTTTCTGGATTAGATCCGAATGCAGTATTGCTAGTAAAAGAGATCTTGGGTAAGCTCAAACTCCAAGGAAAGACGATTTTTTATTCATCGCATTTGATGGATGTAGTAGAAAAAATTTCAGACAGAATTATCGTAATCAACCAAGGCGAAATAATAGCTGATGGTACTTTCGAAGAATTGCAACAAAATGCAACTGGCTCTTTAGAATCGATTTTTAGTAACTTAACAGGAAACACTTCACATATTAAAGACAATGCAGAGTTGTTTGTTTCGGTGTTGGATGATATAAAGTAAATGACTGGGGCGATCCCTCATTTGCTAACGCATCGAAATTGCATAGGATGGCTCGCTATCCCTATTTTACTCAACTGAACTATGGTTAAATTTATATTATACTTATTAGATAAATTTCGTTGGTTTTTTATAAATATTGGTGTTGATTACACCTCACTTCGTGCTATACTCGAAGTAAAGTTATTAATTGAAACAAGAGGTTTTTGGATAAAAAATCCACGTGCTGCTGAAATTTCCGAAAATCCTGAGGAAGATGAAAACTCCGTTTTCGAGTCTGAAATAGAGGAGGAATCCAATCATAGAACATTCCTCAAAACCTCCATTATTCAAGCAGTTTTTAGTTTCTTGTACGCAATCGTGATATTCTCAGTAAAGCAAACAGTATTTAATATGCTACTGATGTGTTTTACTTATATGATGTTTATGATTTGCTTTAATATGTTGGCGGATTTTGCAGAAGTACTTTTTGATAATCAGGACAATTCAACTTTATTGTCCAGACCAGTAGACCCCAAAACAATCTGGATTTCTCGACTACTTCATTTATTGATATTTCTTGGGCTGTTGACGTTTGCGAACGCGATTGGGCTCGCTGTTGTATTAGCCCTAAAAATGGGTTTTGTAGTAGGTTTACTCTTTCTGATAGGGGTAAGTTTTCTGTGTCTAATTTCAGTCTTTATCTCTAGTGGACTCTACATTTTTTTATCCAAACTGGTTAATCCTGAACGCTTTAAAGATATTATCATTTATGTGCAGATTTTCTTTACGCTCAGTCTTTCAATAGGCTATCAGTTTATTTCTGGACAATCAAAAATTTCGGTGGAGGATATTTTTCAGCCTTCTAGCGTAAAGTTTTGGCACTATTTTGCACCTCCTGCATGGTATGCCCATATCTTGGATAGCTATGTTTATCACGTGAAAGATTGGCATCACTTGAATTTTATTTTTCTGGGAATATTGTTTCCCATCATCGCAATGGTGTTGATTAATAAATACTTGGCTCCTTTTTTTGCAAATAGACTCACTTCTATCCAATATTTTGCAACGGTCGATACTCGAACGGCTTCAGCTAAATTCCTGATTCGTGATTTCTTCAGTAAGATTCACAAATTGTTCAAACACTCTATTCTCGAAAAATCTGCTTTTGAGCTTGTCTGGACGATTGTTACGAGGGATAGAAGGTTCAAGCTAAGAGCTTATCCCTCTTTGGGCTTGTTGATTCTTTTTACCATTCGCTATTACAATGATACTTTGACAGTGGATGTAAACCGATTAATGATTCTGTATTACACCACATTTACGCTTAGTATGATTGTGCAGCAAATCTTTTTGTCGGACAACTGGAAAGCTTCTTGGATTTATCAAATTATGCCAATAGAAAATCCAGGGGAATTACTCGTTGGGGCTTATCGCTCAGTTATTATTCGTTTTATTGTGCCGCTTTATATTTTGATTACTACGATCATGTTATTAAAGGAAGGTATCGCTTGTTTAAAAGATGTGTACCTCAATATTTCAGTAACATTACTGTATATCGCCATCAGTGTTTTTAAAGAAAGTTTCAGACTACCATTTTCTGTAGAGGCTACCAACTCGAATGCAAAAGGGAATAATTGGATAAGATTTTTTAACCTTATCTTTGTCATGCCAACCATTGGCTTGATCCATTATTATATTGCAAAGACCTTGGTGGGAACTTTAGTGATTGCCACAGCCTTTTCTATAATAGCAATCATTTTATTTCAACAGTATAAATTTATTTCTTGGGAAAGAATTCGACATTCGTAAGAGTTTCCCTCTACAAAGGCATGGGTATTTTGAAAATCACTAATTTGACAAAAGTATATGATGAACGAGTAGTCGTAAACAATATTTCGCTTGAAGTAGCACCCGCAGAAATTTTGGCGATTGTGGGTGAAAGTGGTTCTGGAAAAACTACTTTATTAAACATGATTTCAGGAAATATTCGTCCTGATGAAGGAAAAATGTGGCTGGATGACCAAGAAGTTGACCTATATTTTAATCGACTCATTCGTGAGTTACCTGATATAAAACTTGTTCCGCAAGACTACAAACTTAAACCCGAACACAAAATTTGGGAAAATATTGATTTATCTCTCACAAAATATACCCGTGAATATCGAGTAGAACGAGTAGCTGAGCTGTTGGATTTATGTGGAATTACACATATCAAAGACAAAAAGCCCAAGGATGTATCGGGTGGCGAAAAACAGCGAACAGCCATTGCCAGAGCCATCGCCGAGGAACCTCAAGCCTTATTACTCGATGAGCCTTTCTCTAATTTGGACTCTATCAACAAGCAACATTTACGACAAAATCTGGTTTCTTTAATCAAACATGAAGAAATAGCTTGTCTTTTTGTGACACACGATATGATTGAAGCCTTGTTGGTTGCTGACCGAATAGGCGTGATGCATAAAGGCGATTTGCTTATGTTGGGTACACCAAAAGAGATTTTTTCACAGACCACAAATCCTTATATTATCTCATTTGTGCAGGCTGCAATAGCGCCAATCAAAGAATTTTCTCAACAATATCTAGACAAATAATAAATCTTGGTCGATTGAATTGACAAATAAATCTAAAATCTATTGTCAATTCGAATTTCCTTCTCTAATTTTGGACCGAAATACATATTTGGTCGAATCGTATGACTGACACACTTCAAAAAGACGAAATCATCATCAAAGAGGTGATTGAAGCCGCAAAAGTTTTGTTTCAACGTTATGGTCTCAAAAAGACCACGATGGAAGATATTGCCAAATTTGTAGGTAAAGGGAAAAGTACGTTATATTATTATTTCCCAAGTAAGATTGAAATTTTTGAAGCAGTAATTGAAAATGAAATTCGAGAACTGTTCGAATCTATCGAAATAGCTGCCTCGAAAGAAGTTACTGCAAGACAAAAATTGAAAGTGTATTGGTTGACCCGTCTCCAAAAACTTGAGAAGATGTGTAATCTTAGTCAGGTACTCAAGGAGGAGATTATGGATCATGCCATTACTATTTTTAATCTAAAAAGAAAACACCTTCAAGAGGAATTGACCTTAGTAAAAGGGTTTTTGATTTTTGGTATCGAAAACGAAGAATTTCGCCCCGAAACAGAGGAGCATATTGAGTTACTCTGTAGAGTTATCGTAGCCTCTTTACGAGGATTTGAATTATCAAATATGGAAGTATTCGAAATAGAGAAGGACTACATTCGCCATATCGATTTCTTGATAGATACCTTTATTGGTGGTATTGGTATTAAAGTAACTTCTGTTTAAGCTTACCAAGAATAAATTTTAGGAAATTATGATTTTAGTTGAAACTTTTTTTAATAAATACTGTTTTCATTAAAGATTCTTCTTTATTTCCAACATATATCCTTCCACTAGATACAATTAGGCTTTTATACAACAGCCTGATTTTTTTGAATGAAAATTAGACCGAAATACGAATTCGGTCGATAAGTTTTACGTTTTCGTCTCTAAATAACTTTTTTTAGTCGACATTTGAGATAGTACTTAAAGTAAAATGTAGGTTAAGATTGTCCTAGCTTTAAGGACAATGTCTTGGAATTTACTAAGTTGCATTTATAAGAACAATTCACCATATATTACAAATAGATTATGAATATGAACCCTACGGTTTCGGCTGCTACAGGAAAGCTTGGTATTTTGATGCCAGGAATGGGAGCGGTTGCTACAACGTTTGTAGCAGGCGTTATTGCTTCTAGAAAAGGATTAGCGCATCCGACAGGTTCTCTTACTCAAACCGCAAACATTCGCTTGGGTAAAAGAACAGAAAAGCGTAATCCAAAAATTAAAGATTTTGTACCCTTGGCTTCGTTAGATAGCATCGTTTTCGGAGGATGGGACGTATATGGAGACAATATGTTTGATGCAGCGCTTAAAGCAGGTGTTTTGGATCGTGGAATGGTGGAGTTGATTCGTGAGGATTTGGAAAAAATCGTTCCTATGAAAGCGGTTTTTGATAAGCGTTACGTAAAAAACTTAGAAGGAGATAACGTTAAGCCTCAAACAAGCAAATTAGAACTGATTGAAGAGTTGATGGCAGACATCGAAAACTTCAAAATCGCTAATGATTGTGAGCGTTTGGTAATGGTATGGTGCGGTTCTACAGAAATCTACCATGAAGCAAAAGAGGTACACTCATCATTGGCTAATTTCGAAGCTGGTTTGGCAAGTAACGACCCAGATATTGCGCCTTCAATGATGTATGCGTATGCTGCTATCAAGTCTGGAGTACCGTTTGCCATGGGTGCACCAAACCTATGTTTGGACATTCCTGCCCTCGAAGAATTAGCTACATTGACTCATACGCCTATTGCTGGAAAAGATTTCAAAACGGGTCAAACCTTGATGAAAACTATTGTAGCGCCAGGTTTGCGTGCTCGTGCATTAGGTGTACGTGGTTGGTTCAGTACCAATATCTTAGGTAACAGAGATGGCTTGGTGTTGGATGCGCCAGAGAACTTCAAAACCAAAGAAGTGTCGAAAGGAAATGTGTTGGACGGTATCTTAGACGCAGAGCAAAATCCTGAATTATGGGGAGATATTCATCACAAAGTTCGTATCGAATATTATCCGCCACTTGGTGACAACAAAGAGGGCTGGGACAATATCGATATCTTTGGTTGGATGGGTTACCAGATGCAAATCAAAATCAATTTCTTGTGCCGTGACTCTATTTTAGCTGCCCCAATTGTATTGGATTTGGCCTTATTCCTTGATGTTGCAAAACGTGCAAACTTGTCAGGTATTCAAGAGTGGTTGTCATTCTACTGGAAAGCTCCACAAACGTTACCAGGCTTAGAACCAATCCACGATTTGTTTAAGCAATTGGAAAAATTAGAAAATACACTTCGCTATTTAATGGGCGAAGAATTGATTACAAATCTAGGAATGGATTACTACGAAAATGTAGAAGAAGACGTAGAATTGTAATTTTCTAAAAAGTTGAAAGTAAGTCTATTAAACCAAATAGACTTACTTTCATCCAAACACAAATTAGGTGCTGTAGATTTCCTTTCTTCCTTTGTACTAAGGCAAATGGCACTCTTTCCAATGAATCATCAACGATTACATATTATCATAGCGTCAGCGCTTGGGATTGGTTATATACCCAAAGGTTCTGGTACGTTTGGAGCCATACTTGCTTGTTTGGGCGTTATTGGGTTAAATGCGCTTTTCCCCACAAATGCTTTAGGCTATCAAGCTGTCTTAGTGGGACTTACTATTATTTTTCTCTTTATTGGTCGCAAGGCATCTGAGGTTACAGAACAGATTTGGGGCGAAGATTCATCCAAAATTGTGATTGACGAGGTGGTCGGACAATGGCTTAGTTTATGCCTAATTCCATTCTCGTGGACCAATTTGGTATTAGGGTTAGTACTATTTAGAATTTACGATATTTTCAAACCTTTTAATATTCGCTCTTTTGAGAAATATGAAAATGGTTGGGGAGTTATGCTAGACGATGTAGCCGCTGGAATTTGGGCCAATTTAACCTTACAAGTAATACTTCTTCTCTTTAATTTTTATGTATAAATATCTCAGGATATTTCTCAAGTTTATGTCAGCGTCGGGTATTGCGACGACCGTTGACTTTAGTGCCTCTTATTCACTTGTTTCAGGATTTCAGGTTAATGACGAATGGGCTACCTTGGTGGGTAATATCCTTGGTGCTATCATTGGTTTTTGGGTAAGCCGAACATGGGTTTTTCAGGCAAAAGATACGCAATCTTTAACATGGCAAGGTATCAAATATGCTATAGTTGCTGTAGGAAACTCCGCTATGAATGTAGGTGGGGTGGCCTTACTGTCACACTTTGGCTCTTGGCATTATCTTACCGTTCGAGTAGTAGTTGGAGTGATTGTATTTGTGGTGTACAGCTACGGTCTAAATCAGTGGTTTGTATTTAAGAATAAAACGTATGAAAAGGTATCTTTATAGTCTCCCTCAAGAAATAAAATTTCTCAATAACATATTCTTCTTTCTGCTGTGCTCATGCGCTTTTGTGGCACAGTCGCAGACTATTATCAAAGGTAAAATCTCTGAAAATAAAACGAATGAAGCGATTCCATTTGTCAATGTAACTATTTTGGGTACGTCCCAAGGGGTACAGTCGGACGTGAATGGAAATTTTACGATTACCGTAAAAGAATACGGCTCGGGTAAAGTGCAGTTTTCGTCAGTAGGTTATAAGAATGAGGTAAAATCTTTCAAAAAGGATATTACCCAAACTATTTCTATTCGCCTGACTTCAACTACACAGAATCTATCAGAAGTTGTAGTAAAAGGAAAAAAAGATAAATATCGCAACAAAGACAATCCTGCGGTGGCACTTATCAGAAAGGTGATTGATCACAAGGACGATAACAGAAAGGAAGGCTTGGATTATTATCAGTATGAGAAATATGAAAAACTTCAGTTGGATTTGAGTAATATCGACGATGCTTACAAGAATAAGAAAATCTTTAAGAACTTTCAATTTATCTTTGATAACCTCGACACTGCAAAGCTCACAGGAAAGGTATCCCTGCCTCTGTATTTGAAAGAAACAGTTTCGGATGTCTATTTTAGGAAAAGTCCTAGGGAAGAAAAGTCTTATATCAAAGGAGAAAAGAAAGTGGGCTTAGAACAATTTCTTGATAATAATGGCATGGGGGCTTACTTAAATAGAATGTATGAAGATGTGAATATCTACGATAACAACATCAGTCTGCTTTCGCAACAGTTTATTAGCCCAATTTCGCCACTTTCTCCAACATTTTACCGATTTGTCATTTTGGATACGCTTCAACATGATGGCGTAAAATGTATCAATTTAGGTTTCTCGCCACGAAATCAAGCTGATTTTGCCTTCGTGGGAACGATGTACGTAGCGATGGATTCGTCTTATGCTGTACGCCGTATCAAGATGGGAGTGCCTAAAAACATCAATCTCAACTTTGTGATGGGAATGGAGATTGAGCAAGAATATCAACCAACCGCTGAGAAATTTTTGATGCTAGCAAAAGATGAAATCATGATTGAGTTTAATCTTTTCAAGACAGAAAATTCTCGGGGCGTGATAGGAAAGCGTGCGGTTTCTTTTCGAAATTACAAATTGAATAATCCAATTGATAACGAATATTTTAAGCCAATCCAGAAAAATGTTCTGACCGAAAATGCCTATGTAAGAGATGAGGGTTTTTGGAATCAAGCACGTCATCAACAGCTCAGTAGGGTCGAAACCAATATCTACCAAATGGCAGATAGTATTCAGAAAGTCCCTGCCTTTAAAAGAGCCATGAAAATTGCTGGATTGTTTTTATTCGGATATTCTGATTTTGGTACTTTTGAAATAGGACCTGTTAACACTTTTTATAGTTTCAACCCTGTTGAAGGATTTCGTTTACGTCTTGGAGGGCGAACCATGGCAAAGCTGAATCCGAGATTGTATTTTGAAACTTACATGGCTTACGGATTCAAAGATGAACGCTGGAAAGGTTTTGGGGCGTTAACGTATAATTTAGGAAAAAATTCAATTTATGAATTTCCTAATAATTATCTACGTGTATCTTATCAGGATGAAGTACGTATTCCTGGACAAGAGTTACAGTTTATTCAAGAGGATAACTTTTTGTTGTCTTTCAAAAGAGGAGTAAACGATAAAATGACCTATAATAAAGTCCTTCGTGTTGACTACCGAAAAGAATCTCGTTCAGGCATTAGTTATGAAATAGGTTTGAAAAACTTGAGTCAAGAAGCAGCAGGGAGTTTAACATTTCAAAAAGTAGGAAAACTTGATGGCATTGTGATTACAGATAGAACAGTGACTTCTACGGAGCTCTCTTTTAATTTAAGATTTGCGCCAAATGAGCAGTTTTATCAAGGTAAAAATTATCGTATTCCAATTATTAACAAGTATCCAATTTTTCAGGCAAGATATACTTTGGGTATTGCCAATATTTTGAATAGTGGTTATAATTTTCATAATATCACCTTGCGTGCCAATAAACGTTTCTTTATTTCACCGATTGGCTATACCGATGTAACAGCTGAAGGTGGTAGAATTTTTGGAAAAGTGCCATATCCTTTGTTGATGATTCACCGTGCAAACCAATCGTACTCATACCAATTAGAGTCATATAACTTGATGAATTTCTTGGAGTTTGTAAGTGACCAATACGCTGGTTTGTTTGTCGATCATTATTTCAATGGATTTTTCTTCAACAAAATACCATTAATCAAAAAATTGAAATTTCGTGAGATTATTACTTTCAAGGCACTCTATGGTAGTTTGAGTGATAAAAATAATCCGAATCTCAACCCAGATTTGTATAAATTCCCAACCAATGAAGAAGGGCAAGTGCTCACACATTCGCTCAACAATGGTCCCTACATGGAGGCTAGTATTGGTATAGGCAATATCCTGAAGTTTTTCAGAGTAGACTTTGTCAAAAGGTTGAGCTACTTGGACAACCCTCAGGTGTCTGAATATGGTATTAGAGGACGATTTAAAATGGATTTTTAGCCTAAACAAGTATTAATAAATCACTTAGAACTATGTATGCACTTAAATCAGCAGGGCAACAATTGATATACAAATTGATTAACCCTTTTATAAATTTATTGATTGCCTTAAAAATTACGCCCAATATGATAACCACCACTGGCTTAGTGTTGAATATCGGAGCGGCAGGAATCTTTATTTATGGCGCTGAGGCATCTCATCGTGGCGACTTAAGTATCGTAGGGTGGGGTGGAGCTATGATTCTTTTTGCTGGAGTATTCGACATGATTGATGGTCGTTTGGCACGTGTGAGTAATACCTCCTCAAAGTTCGGGGCATTTTATGACTCCGTATTGGATCGCTACAGCGAGATGTTTATGTTTTTGGGAATATGCTATTACTTGGTAGCACATCATTATTTATTTAGTTCATTTTTTGCCTTTTTAGCACTTATTGGCTCTTCAATGGTGAGTTACACTAGAGCTAGAGCAGAAGGATTGAATATTAAATGTGAAATTGGTTGGATGCAAAGACCCGAAAGAATTGTAATTATTGGAGGTTCTGCGTTGTTATGTGGTTTGTTGGCGCCAGTTTTTGGTGCAGATTTTAGAATAGAGGGTCCTAGCGAAAGAATACCTTGGTTTGAATCTATTTCTGTATTTACCATTCCATTAGCCATCGTGGCAATCTTGTCCAACTTCACCGCTATTCAGCGAATAGAATATACACAAAAGGAGTTAAGTAAAAATGAAACAAAATAAGCTCTTGTGGTTGTTTGTTGGCTTACTATTAGTGAGTTTTTCACCCGCTCATTACCCCAAAGTTCCTGATTCAAAAGTAAGACTGTTTTATATTCAACGGAGTTCAAACGTTAATACTATCGTCTATGATGCACGTCTCAATCCTAAAGGTGGGTTTGATGAAGATAACCCCGTAGATGTGTATTGGTTGCGCTATCAAGAAGATGGACGTCGAAAAGAACTTTCATGGATACAGCGGGTATTAGCGTATGGAGTAGATACCGAAACCATTGAAGGGCAAGCAGATGCACTTCAAGCATGGGTAGTTTCTTATAAAAAACGTAAGCTTCGATTAGGCTTTGACAAAAACAAAAAGCCTTACGCTTCATTATTGATTAATAACCAATTAGCAAAACTCGACCATGTGTATGTACAAATCGAAGGGAGTAATTTACGCCCGAAAGTATTGTATGTAGAAGTATTTGGAAGAGATTTTTATTCAGGAGAAAATGTTTATGAAAAAATCAAACCGTAGTAGCGTGCTAAACATTGAGGATACAGGATTTGAACGCTTCTCAGTTAAGAATATTTTAGGTTTAGTTATATTCACACCCTTATTCTTTTTTTGGTATATCAAGTTCATTGGCTTGTTGCCAGAACATATAATATTGTATGTATTGTTTGTTTCTACCTACTTTGGCAATAAGTTTAGTCGTGAAATTATCTTATCTTTTGCCATTTATATAGTGTATTGGGCCATTTATGATTCTTTTAGGGTATTTCCGAATTATGAGTTCAACACAGTACATATTCAACAA
Organism: Cellulophaga sp. BC115SP; assembly: GCF_009905545.1. Classification (GTDB taxonomy): domain Bacteria; phylum Bacteroidota; class Bacteroidia; order Cytophagales; family Spirosomataceae; genus Flectobacillus; species Flectobacillus rivi. The sequence goes on from NZ_JAAALB010000048.1 coordinate 24,778, forward strand.
CCTTACGAATTGGATAAGGCTCTTTTTGGGGTAAAATACCAAGGACAACTACTTACACTGAGCGAATATTTTGCTAAAGTTCATGTGCCATTTTTTGATGTATTAGCAGGTATTTTTTATATCAACTGGGTTCCAATTCCTATTGCGTTATCACTGTATTTTTATCTTAAGAAAAGACCATTATTTTATTCTTTTGCTTACTGTTTTGTGTTTGTGAATTTTCTCGGTTGGATCGTCTATTATGCCTATCCTGCGGCTCCACCTTGGTATGTTGCAGAGCACGGATTTGCCTTAGATTTGCATACCCAAGGCAGTGAGGCTGGTTTGAGATACTTTGACCAAATTCTTGATGTAAACCTATTTAAAGGTATGTATGTACGAAACTCTAATGTATTTGCGGCTATGCCATCTTTACATTCAGCGTTTCCGTTAATTACACTATATTATGGATTGAAATCAAAATTAGGTTGGTTTAACATCTTTTTTGTCATATTCTGTTTAGGAATCTGGGGAGCGGCAGTGTACACCAGTCATCATTATGTTATTGATGTACTATGTGGCATTTCGGTGGCTTCTTTGGGAATATTCCTATTTGAGAAGTTTTTAGATAAGAAAGTTCAAGTAATGTTTGCCAAATAACCATAATATGATTTGACAAGCCCACAAAAAAAGCCTGAGAAACCTCAGGCTTTTTTTATTTCCCCAATCGTTATTTATAATGAATTTCGCAGATTTACTTCGAATAAATTGGCTACATGATCTTTTGATTTTTCAAGTACCAATCTAGCGGCAGTTTTTCCCATTTCTCTAAAATTTGTCGAAATCGTAGTGATACCATCAAGTATAATCTCTTTTAGAGGCGTTTCGTTATATGAAATGATACCTACTTGTTTTCCTATCACAAGGTTATCATTCATAATTTTTTTGATAAGTATAACTAAATCATCCTCCATCAAATTTATATAGACTGACCCCTCCGTAACGCTTTCAGTTTTGATATTATCAATAATAGTTGCCTCAAAAGCAAAATCTTGACAGAAGTTTAAAAACCCTTTTTGGATTTCTTGAGGATAGCAACTTTGCTTCGGAAAAATTAATTTCAGGCTTGTATAGTTTCTTAATTTTTCGAGCATTTGGCAAAGCGCCATATAAATATCTTTCTCAAAATTTTCATATACTGCCCCAAATTCGCCGTTGACTCCTGCGACCATTTTGTCCAATATAATCAACTTTTCTTTTGGTATCATATTGACTACTTCCTGCACTTTATCGTTGTAGTCTAATAGATACGGGATAATGACAAAGTGAGAGTAATCTTCGTCTTTTTTGGCTGTAATGAGTTTTTTGAAAAGAGCAAAGTCGTTGTTATATACATAAAAATCAATTGCTACTTGTTGACCCAACTCTTTCACAAACGCATCAAAAATGATTTTTTTATGTGCTGAAAGTTTATTGAAAAGCAATAAAACCTTCATTGGCTTTTCAAAATCCACGTTTTTGATGTAGTAACCCTTACTAGGAACAGATTCAAGAATACCCATACTTTTGAGTTGTCGATATGACTTCTCGACAGTATCACGAGAAACATCCAACTCGAAACTCACTTCATTGATGGAAGGCAAGCGATCATTGACCGTAATTTGCCCCGCCTCAATGCCCTTGAGTGTCGAATGTACAATCTGTAGATATTTCGGTGTTGCCGAAATATCGTCGACTCTAATTACATCCCAGATTCTATGTTTTTTCGCAATCATTATATTATGGATAAATAAGGTTGAAAAGGTTTTTCTAGGCATTCTAGAAAAAAACTTAACATTAAAACTTATACTTTTTTTAGACAGGCTAAAACCTATCTCATCAACTTATATTTTAATTCTAAACAAAGGTTAAGATTTGAATAATTCATATTCAATTTTTCAAGAATATTAATTTATGCAAACGATGTCGGGAACGTTGCCATGTCGCCAAAATCCAACCTTTGTCCTATTTTTTTTGTGCAAAATCCAGTTTTAGTAGTGTCAAAGTAGACTAATTTCATTGTACGATTTTTGTATTTTTTTAATATATCTTACCATATTTTATTCTCAATTCAAACCAGTTTTTGATTTCAACAAGGATGCTACAGGACGGCTAACCCATAAATGACATTTATCTTTGAGGAAGTTGTACAAATCGAAGACAATTTTGCAAGTAGATTTTCTTCTATTTTTACTTCTGAGAGTAAAACAGATTATCCAAAAATCCCAAAGCCGATTATGAAAAAGTACTCATTTGATAAAGTCGCATTGTTAGGTTTTTTACTGCTTTCAGGTGCAGAAGGTTTTGCCCAAAAAAACGTTACAAAATCTAATGACTCCAATACGCCTTTGCACTTGATTCAGCCTGACTATCCTGTTCCTTATGGAATTGTGAAAGCAGAGGAAGTTGAAAAAACCTTGCAAAGAGTTCATGCGTATTTAGAAAAGGTGACTCCTACAAATTTTATCAATACCAAGACAAATGAGGTAGTGAGTGATTTGTCAAAAATTGATGAAAATACGGCTTTACAAAAAGGTGATTTTCGTTTGGTGAGTTACGAATGGGGTGTGACTTATCAGGCTATGATGCTGGCTTCGCAATACACAGGTGATGCACGCTATAAAGAATACACAGAAAAGCGCTTGAAATTTATCAACGATGCTGTTCCATTCTTTAAAAAGTCATCAGGTGCGAGCGAGGATTGGGGTACAAAAGGACCATTGAAGGGATTGTTAAACCCACATGCATTGGATGACTGTGGAGCTATGTGTGCTGCTATGATTAAATCTTCCGTAGCTGGCACGCAAAATAACTATCGTCCTTTAATCGATAGCCATATCAATTACATTATGAATAAGGAGTTTCGTTTGAGTGATGGAACTTTGGCTCGTAATCGCCCGCAAGCAAGTACTTTATGGTTGGATGATATGTTTATGGGTATCCCTGCGATTGCTCAAATGGGCAAATTGACAGGCGATAAAAAATACTATGACGAAGCCATTAAACAGGTTCGTCAGTTTTCGAAAAGAATGTTTAATCCTGAAAAGGGTGTTTATATGCATGGCTGGGTTGAAGGTATGTCAGAACATCCTCAGTTCCACTGGGCACGTGCCAACGGTTGGGCTATTTTAACGAAAATTGAAGTTTTGGAAGCTTTACCAGAAAACTATCCAGGTCGTGAAGAGGTCTTGAATTTGTTGAAAGCACACGTAAAAGGCTTGATGAAATACCAATCAGGTTCAGGCTTTTGGCATCAATTATTAGATAGAAATGATTCGTACTTGGAAACCTCCGCTACTGCGATTTATGCGTATTGTTTTGCCAAGGCGATTAATAAAGGTTGGATTGACAAATTGGCATATACTCCTGCTACCATGTTGGCTTGGAATGCTGTGAGTACCAAAGTAAACGAGCAAGGGCAAGTAGAAGGTACTTGCGTAGGTACAGGGATGGGATTTGATCCAGCATTTTATTACCACCGTCCAATCAGCCCATTTGCGGCACATGGTTACGGTCCAGTGATTTACGCAGGAGCAGAAATGTTGAACTTGCTAAAATCAAATCAGTTTGAAATAAACGATAGCTCTGTACAGTTGTTGATTAAAAAGAAATAAACTGTTTCCGATTAGAACCGTAAGAAGGATTCAAAAAATGTCTATTTCGGATATCGGATGTGAGATTTCGGAAGTGTAATCATCTATATTTTAAAAAAAATAAATGTATTTTACTTTATTTCCGAAATCAGAAATCCCAAATCCGTAATTATTGGAAATCCTCCATACAGTTCTAACTAGTAATCACAAAGTCTAATTTCTAGTAAACAGGACTCCATTATCATTAAATACTGAACGAATGAAAAAAGTACCCTTATTGCTATGCATATTGTTAGGCGGTATGTCGGCAGTAGCTCAAAAATTACCGAGCAAAACCGAAGTGATAGCCTCAATGCGTAAAGCAAATGACTATTTTATGCAAAAATGGCCAGATACTGGCAAACCTATTGTAACCAACAAAACTCGCCCAAGTAATATCTGGACTCGTGCGGTGTATTATGAAGGATTGATGGATTTGTATAAAGTAGACCCTCAACAGCGCTATATCGATTATGCCGTAGCTTGGGGTGAGAGTCATAAATGGGGATTACGTTCGGGCTTATTGACACACAATGCCGATGACCAATGTTGCGGACAGACCTATATTGATTTGTACATGATGGACAAAAAGCCAGAGCGTATCCGCGATATTAAAGCCAATATGGATAGCTTGGTAAAAAATCCTAATTGTACTTATTGGACATGGATTGATGCGCTACAGATGGGTATGCCAGTATTTGCTAAATTGGGCGTTTTGTACAAAGACAATGCTTATTTTGAGAAAATGTACCAAATGTACAACCACTCAAAAACGATAGAAGGAGGAAAAGGCTTATTTAATCCAGAAGATGGACTTTGGTGGAGAGATAAAGACTTTGTGCCACCCTATAAAGAGCCAAACGGACAGGATTGTTATTGGTCTCGTGGAAATGGTTGGATTGTGGCTGCTTTGGTAAGAGTGTTAGAAATTATGCCGAAAAATGCACCGCATCGTGACGAATATTTGCAAATGTACAAAACTATGATGAAGGCATTGTTGCCACTTCAGAGAGAAGATGGATTCTGGAATGTGAGTTTACATGACCCAACCAATTATGGTGGAAAAGAAGCCACAGGAACATCATTGTTTGCCTACGGTATGGCTTGGGGAATCAACCATGGTTATTTGAATACCAAACAATACAAGCCAGCTTTAGTAAAAGCTTGGAATGCATTAGCAACAGAGAGTGTACAACCAACAGGATTTTTGGGTTGGGTACAAGGCACAGGGAAAGAACCAAAAGATGGTCAACCATTGGCTATTGATAAAATTCCAGATTTCGAAGACTATGGTTTAGGATGTTTCCTATTAGCTGGTAGTGAAATCGTGAGAATGAAAAAATAAAATAATGAGTATATAAGTGGACAAGATAACTCTTCGTTATTGAAACACTTGTTACTTCGAAGATTACAACACAAGTAATTTGTAAGTAAACAGTTGATTAGGGGAGATTTAGGTTAAGTTCCTTATGGTAGCATGAGGAACTTCCTTTTTTATAGAGGGGCTAGTTTCTTCAGAAATCAACTTTATCTCGAAATCTATTCTGTCATTCAAAATTTTACTTAGATGAAAAACAAGTTTTTGGTACTTTGTGCATTTGTGTTAGCATGTTCATTTACGATGCTAAAAACAAAACCTACGATTTATATCATTGGAGATTCGACCGTTAGAAATGGCTCAGGAGCTGGTTCTGATGGTTTGTGGGGTTGGGGAAGTTTTATGGGTAAACAATTTGATACCGTAAAAATACATGTAGAAAATCACGCCATAGGCGGTCGTAGTAGTCGTACATTTTTGACTGAAGGACGTTGGGATAAAATTATGGCAAAATTGAAAAAAGGCGACTATGTTATTATGCAATTTGGACACAACGACGGTGGTGCTATCAATGATACAAGTCGTGCAAGAGGGTCAATCAAAGGCATTGGCAACGAGGTAGAGGAGATAGATAACCTTTTGACCAAAAAACATGAAATCGTACATTCGTATGGCTGGTATATGCGCAAGTATGTACAAGAAACACAAGCCAAAGGTGCAACCCCAATTGTATGTTCTTTAGTACCAAGAAATGTTTGGAAAAATGGAAAAGTTGAAAGAGCAGGTCAGTCTTATGGACTTTGGGCAAAACAAATTGCAGAAGAAAACAAAGCCTATTTCATCGATTTAAACGAGGTAGTAGCCACAAAATACGAAGAATTAGGAAAAGAAAACGTGGAGAAGTTTTTTCCAAAAGATCATACCCATCCTAATTACGAAGGCTCGAAATTAACCGCTCAAATTGTGAGCGAACAGATACAACAACTGAAGAAATGTAAGTTGAAAAAACTTTTGAAATAGACAATTTATTATTCGGTCAAGGGCTTCCTCAGGGCATATCGCTAGAAGGAGGCCCATTGATTTTATACTAATTCCTGTTCCAAAATTCTTTTTCGATGTTCAAATCCCCATTCGGCGATTACATTAGTGATTACTTTCAATGAACGTCCGTACTCAGTCAACTCATATTCTACACTGATAGGCTGCGTATTTATTACGGTTCTAGTAATAAGAAGATTTTCTTCCAAATCCTTCAATTCTCGACTTAATACCTTTCCTGAAATACCGTTTACTTCTCTCAACAAATCCGAATATCGCATCTTGCCATAACACAAGCAGGCAATAATGGAGATTTTCCATTTTCCTCCAATAATATCCATTACATCATGAATGGCTTGAATCGATTTACCACACGCCGTGGATTTGTGTATTGGGCTAATTTCCGTCATTTGTCATCTGGTTACCTAAATGTCACTATTACTATATGACACAAAGTTACTTTTTGTCACCAAGTATTGCTAGTTTTGTGATATAAAATTAGAAAATAATATTCGTTATGACATTATTAGAATCTTTGGAATGGCGTTATGCTGCCAAAAAAATGAACGGTGAGGTTGTTCCTCAAGATAAATTGGATTATATCTTAGAAGCAGCAAGATTGGCTCCTTCTTCGTCAGGTTTACAACCATATAAAGTGTTTGTGATTTCAAACAAAGAAATCCTTGAGCAAATCAGACCAGTGGCTTGGAATCAAAGCGTTATTACAGAATGTTCTCATTTGTTGGTTTTTGCAGCTTGGGATGGTTATTCTTTGGAAAAAATCACAGCGGTATTCAATGAAATGATGGAAGTTCGTGGGTTGCCATTGAACACAATGGATGCTTACAAATCTACACTTTGGGGAATGTACGAACCTCTTGGTCAGGAATGGCATGCAACTCACGCAGCAAAACAAGCTTATATCTCATTTGGTTTGGCGATTGCTGCTGCTGCTGAAGTTGGTGTAGACGCTACTCCAATCGAAGGATTTACTCCTCCAGAAGTTGACAAAATCTTAGGTTTGGCAGAGCAAGGCTTGAAAAGTGTTGTATTGCTTCCTTTAGGTTACCGTGATGCTGCTAATGACTGGAATGTGAATTTGAAAAAATATCGCAAAGCGAAAGAAGAATTGATCGTTGAGATTAAATAATTGAGTGAATGAGTGGGTGGTGATTGAGTGATTATTTTAAAATTTGTATGCTAGCAGTAGAGACGGAATGATTGCGTCTTAATCCTAGTCATATCTAGCATAGTAGTATCAAAAAAGCGGTTGGAAAATATTTTCCAACCGCTTTTTTGATGAAAATTTGGAGAATAATCCCAACCCTAAAATTCGGGATGACTCATGTTTATGCTATAGCTCGTAATTATGCATCGCTAGATATAAAGTATTACGTCTCTACATTTAAAAAAATCACTCATTCACTCAATCTTAATCCACTCATTAATATTTGGCTGGTTCGCCAGGTTTTGGAAGAGATTTTTTAATAAAAATTCTTAAATCTTCGTTCGATTTTTCAAGATCTTCCTTACGCAAATACATCATGTGACCCGATTTGTAGCCTTCCCAGAACAAGCGATCCTTGAATTTACCACTTGGATCCATTTGCCACATCGAGTACTTAGCATTAAAATAATCACAAGCTCCATCATAATAGCCCGATTGTACCAATACCTTTAAATAAGGGTTTGTTGCCATTGCTTTACGCAAATCATAGCCCGTATGGTCATTACTTCTGTCCCAAGGGTGAACAGGACCAAACATATTATATTTCAAATCGGTTTTGTACTTCAGTTCCTCTCTCAAATACATATTGATAGGAGGGGTAAATGAGTGTAACCAAGAGTTGAGCTCCGCATTATAATCAACTTTTTCACCACCATCGCGGGCGTCTACACCCAAATAACGAGAGTCCAAACGACCAACAGTATAGCCTTTATCACGAAGAAGCTCTTTCCAGAATAAATCCAAGGAGATATCTAGGTTATTTTGAAGAATGACAGTTTCTTTCAACCCTGAATATCTCGCAAACTTTTTCGCTATCGCCTGACGCTTTTCTGGAGCGATAAATCCGCCTTGAGTAATAGCAGGCAATAATTCCTCCACCGTAAATTTTTCAACTTCTGGAAGCATATCTTCCAATTTTTTGTTTTGGAGACTTGGTTCTAAAACTTTGTGATGCCAAGCAGTTGCCGCAAAATAAGGGAGTTTTAAACTAGTTTCCACTGGACCTTCACGTGTGATACCTAAGTCTGTTGGAGAAACCAAAATAACCCCATTCAAATACATCCACTGAGATTCTTGAAGGGCATTTGCCAAACCTGAAACACGTGTTGTACCATAACTTTCGCCAATTAAAAACTTGGGAGATGCCCAACGATTGTTGCGATTGACAAAAGTGCCAATCCATTCTGCTAAGTATTTAATATCTGCATTGATCCCAAAGAAATTTGATTTTGGAGCGTCTTTGTCAATGATTCTCGAAAAACCTGTATTGACAGGATCTACAAAAACGATGTCAGCAACATCCAAAATAGAATAAGGATTGTCTTTGATGCCATACGGTTGAACAGGATAACCTTCATCATCAATCTTCAAGATACGAGGGCCTGTGTAAGCAATGTGCATCCAAACCGAAGCAGAGCCAGGGCCACCATTGAAAGAGATAATCAGAGGGCGAGTGGACTTATCTTTTACATCAGTTCTTTCATAATAAGTATAGAACAAAGACGCCTGAATTTTGGCATCATCATTCCATACAGGAATTGTACCCGCTAAAGCCTTGTAGGGCACTTTTTGACCTTTGATAGTTACTTCATTGGTAGTAACAACATACGAATCAGGATTGAGCGTGCGACTACCATTGTTGGGCTTGTCTTCTACCGTAGTAAAGAGAGGAGCATTTTCTTTCGGAGCAGGTTTTTGTTGAGCTTGGACAAAAAGGGATGTCCCCAAGCAAAAACTCAGGAGGTAAAGCGTTTTCTTCATAAGGTTTGTTGAATGTGAAAAAATGGGTTTCTAACAAAAATACAAAAGATTAGCAGAATGACAAGTAGGATTTGTGTTTTGTAGGATATAGTCTTATTTGGGATAAGTATAGTTTGGTACAAGGATTATTTTGAAATAGCCATTAACTAACTTCTCCTCAAGTAGCTAAACAAAAACTAATTTTTAAAGGTGTTTCATTTGAACATTAAACTTTTTTCACAAATTACTTTTCTTTAAAAATACGTATAAATTGCAAATCAGGCTTGCAAAGGTTAGGCTCTATTTTCCACTCTTTTCAAAAATATGTATGAAAAACAAAAATCAATTACTTGTATCTCTTTTAGTTATGCTTGTCTCGGCGTTTGGAGCGATTGCCCAAACCCAAAAGGTTCCTTACCGAATAGGGGATAATTATTTTATTAATAATACGGTTAAAGAAGAAAAATTGACCAATCCCATTATTACGGATGCTTTAAAGTTTTCAGAAATATTTGGGATGGCAACTGTTATGGGTTCCAAAGGAGCTCCAACGCCAATAAATTTTAAGAAAGAATTCGTTATTGCTATTTTTCAAGAAGCATCCGATATTGACTTGAGTTATAAAGCAGTGAGTTTATTGCAAACAGCACCTAAAAAGTTACAGTTAACCTATGAAGAAAAATGGGGTAAAAAACTCAGTTTTACGATGCGACCATTTTTGTTGCTCATAGTCGATAAAAAACATTTGGGAGATTTGAAGCTGAAAGTAATAAAGAAGTAAGATTAGCGGAAAACTCATTTCAAAAGCTAACATTTGTCATTATTTATAGGTACTTCGAGGGGTAATTTTGAGCCAAAAGGATCAAGATTGCCCTTTTTGATTTTCTGATATAAACTCACGAGTTATGACACGTTCTAATACATTTAACTGGGGTGGCGCAATTGTACTGTCCTTTGTAGTTTTTGCTGGATTTATAGGCACAATGGTTTACCGAATGATTTCACAAAGAGTTGACCTTGTGGCAGATAATTATTATCAACAAGAAGAAGTATATCAAAAACAGATAGAAAGAATACAACATACTTCACTTTTAAAGCAGAAATCGTCAATGACTTATTCAATTCCAGATCAAATCATTCGAATCGCCTTGCCAACTTCGGTCAAAAAAGGGGAGGTGACTTTTTTCAGACCATCTGATAAAAATCTCGATTTTTCGGTGCCTGTATTGGCACAAAGTAATTCGTTGGTGACCATTCCTACAACGAATCTTAAAAAAGGACTTTGGAAAATCCAAACGACATGGACGGATGGTCGTGAGGAGTATTATTTAGAAGATGAAGTAGTGATAAAGTAAGTACATGGTGGTTACTTATGGGAGCTTGATTGGACAACCTATTTTAGACAAGGACAATTCACCTGTCAGAACTAGGACTATCCGATTGATTTCTAACTATTTCAGATTTGGGATTTCTGAAATAAAGTAAAACACCTTTGTTTTTATGAAATACAAAAGATTACACTTCCGAAATCCAACATCCGATATCTGAAATAAACAGTTTTTATAATCCTCAGTACAGTACTATTTCATAATTCATCATTCACACGTATGTTGTCATCAACCTTATTTTCGGTCGCATTAATTACAGGCTTTGTGGGAAGTTTGCATTGTGTAGGTATGTGCGGACCAATAGCAGTTGCCTTACCAATAGGAGGAATGAGTCCGCCTAAGGCATTAATGGCACGAATGAGTTATCATGTTGGACGACTATCTGCCTATATGAGTTTGGGATACGTTTTTGGATATTTTGGTTGGGGCGTTCGTTGGGCAGGTATGCAACAGTGGCTATCCATAGCGATAGGTTTATTGATGTTGACCTTAGTGTTTTTTCAACATAATTTGGGTATATCTGCGATGCAGGGCTTGTGGGGAAGATTGAAAAAAGTAGCATCAAAAGTAATTCAGCAGAAATCGTTGGTAGGTTTTGGAACGCTAGGTTTGCTAAACGGCTATCTGCCTTGTGGAATTTTGTATATTGCTTTGGCTGGCGCTGCTGCAACATCTACGCCAATTCAAGGTAGCATTTATATGTTGATGTACGGACTAGGCACAGTTCCCGCGCTACTTTTAGTAAGTTATTTACCACATTTGTTAAAAGGAACTTTTCGGTTGAAGTTTCAGAAAATTGTTCCCATTTATACTTTTGTGCTTGCCGTATTTTTTGTGGTAAGAGGCTTAAATTTGGGGATTCCGTATCTGAGTCCGCATTTTGATAAAAATCCAGAATCCAAAGAAATACCTATTTGCCATGGGCAAAGTATGAATAAGTAGTAAAGAGATTTAGTGCCATACAAACCTTTAGGGTAATACAACCACTAAATCTCAACTATTTTAGAAAAATGACGGAATAAGCTCTTGTTTCCGCAATCCCAAATCCACTATCGTTTGGCTACATTTCAGCAGCAAACGCTTCTTGAATTCGCTTGATACCTTCTTCTAAGGTCGCTCTTGTGCAACCAAAGTTTACTCTAAAGAATCCTTGACCCTTAAAAACAGGTCCATCTACTACACGGATACCATGTTTGAGTAAATGCTCGGCTAAGTTTTCAATGCCCGTTTCTCTAGCGTCTACCCAAGCCAAGTAAGTGGCTTCTAATTTATTCATTTTTAAGCCCGGAATGGCATTCATGGCGGTGTGCAATATATCGTGATTGGTTTTTAGATACTTGACAAGTTCTTTACGCCATGGTTCACAATCTTTATAAGCAGCATACGCCGCACGGATACCAAAGCGATTGAGTTCAGGAAAAACACCCGCTTTAGCAAAAATAAATTTATCTCTTAGTTCTTTATTAGGAATTATCGCTACCGAACAACCCAAGCCCGCAATATTGAAGGTTTTACTTGGTGCCATCAACGTAATCGTCATTTGTGCAGCCTCAGGACTTAAACTTGCTGTGGGCGTATGACGAAGATTTTCCTCCAAAATTAAGTCACAGTGAATTTCATCAGAACAAATGACCACGTTATGTCTTTGGCAAATTTCTACTAGTTTGGTAAGTTCTGTTGGTGTAAATACCGTTCCTCCAGGATTATAAGGATTACACAGCATGAATACTTTTGTTCTTGGAGTCATCGCTTTTTCGATAGCTTCAAAATCCATCACCCAGCGCTCACCTTCAAGAAGTAAAGGAACTGTTACTAGCTGTCTATCTGCCCAATTTGGTGCCAAATGAAAAGGACCATATACTGGAATCGTTGTCATGACTTCATCGCCCGACTGACCAACAGCTTTATAGCTTGTTGTAATACCTGGTACTAAGCCCGGAATCCACACTTGCCATTCTTCTTGAATCTCCCAATCGTAGAGGTCTTTCATACGTTGAGTAAACAAGGTTTTTAATTCTTTTGGCACAAAAGAATAACCCATTACTGCGTGTTCTGCCACCTCAAGCATAGCCTTAATGATAGGCTCTGGACAACGGAAGTCCATGTCTGCCACAGGCATAGGAATCACATTTTCGGGGTCGTTATTAAAATCCCATTTGGTAGAATCAGTATTGTGTCTGTTGATGGTTTCGTCGAAATTAAACATGATAGTCTTTGGATTGTTAAGGTAATGGGCAAAATTAAAATAATTTTACCCGCTTTAAGCTCTGGGCTATATGCGGTAGGCTAAAAGTTAAAAAGTATTTCTCAAGAAGTAATTAAGACTTTTTTGCCTAATGCCTAAAGCTTATACCTTCAGTTTTAAATGAGTAACAAAGATATAAAACTGGTTTAGACTATCTTGATTTTATTTTGAAAACACTTTAATCTAAGCTTGGGAAGGTGATTGTTTTTTAGCAGAAAATAAAAAAGATAGCAATGTGGCAAAACCCATAATACAAGTGATAATTAAGAAAGCTAACTGATAGGAGTGAGTTTTATCGAAGATAAATCCTGTAAAAATTGGTCCACAAAATGCCCCCGCAGATTCAAACATATTGATGGTTCCATTGATTTTTCCAGCCGATTTTAGACCAAATGTTCGAATAGTTAGCACATTATACATGGAATAGATACCACCCCAACTCAAAGCCATTCCTGCCGTAGCCCAGTAAACAAGGTCTTTTTCCATAGTGGTAAAACCTAGCACCGAAATCGTCATGAGCATACAGCAAAGGGTAAATACCCGATAAGTATTAAAATAATCAGATACAGAAGTGATGAGCAATTTTCCTCCAAAAGCTACTCCAAAATATAAAGTTAGCGCAAAGGTGGCATCTTTGGCCGTAAAGCCTAAGTCGGTAATGTGTAAAAACAAATTGGCGACCACTCCCAATAAGCCGTAAAAAGTGAGAAAACCACAAAGACATATCAACCAAAAAGTAGGTGTTTGTAAGGCTTGTTCAAAGCTTAACCCTTCGGCTAAGGGTTCTGATAAATTTCCTCCAACTGAGTCAGACGCGTCTTCACTACCAAATGCTTTAAGATTGAGTTCGGAAGGGGAACTTTTGATAAATAGAAAAATAAAAGCAAACAAAATAAGAGGAAAAATAGCCAAATGTTGAAAGGTGCTTCGCCAGCCCCATAGCTCTAACCAATGATGGATGAGATTGGGAAATACAAAACTACCTAGACTTGTTCCAGCCAAAGTAATGCCCAGAGCCAAGCCCTTATGTTTGTGGAACCAGCTAGATACCAGAATGATAGCCGAAACAGACCCTGAAAGTGTGTAAGCTACACCAAATAAAAAGTGAATAAAGTAGGCTTCGAATTTGGTGTGAATCAAGCTGTAAGAGTAAAGGGCAACACTTAAAACTAAGCTCCCAACTAAGAGTAATCTTCTAACTCGAAATTTATCTATCAATAATCCTGAAAAAAAAATCAAAACAAAAGCTGTGGCATTGGGTATCGAATCTCTCAATTTTAGCTCCGAACGTGTCCATTGAAATTCATCCAACAACACTCTATCGAATACTGAAATGGTAGTTGATGTAAGACCATTGATTACTACCAAAATCAGCAAACCTGCAAAACAAATGAGGAAAGGGTAATATCGTTGAATCCACCAATGCTGTAAAAGATGTTTCATAGGCACAAATTGAGCATGTTGAAATTTATTGTATATACATTAAATACAAAAAATGGTATCGTCAAGTTCCTTAAATGCCGATTGCTCGATTTATTTAATACAGAACTCACAAAATCTTGAGAATCGGATATATTTTCTTAGTTTTGCATAAAACTACCCTACTTATTTTGGGCACTTCTAGCTGTTTGTTACCATCAAAATACAAACACCGTGTTCGTATTAGTTTGGGAGCTGTTTGCTACGTTTGATAAAATACTTCTCTCGACCTTAGGAATTTGATATCTGACTTGACTAAGCCGTTTTAAGTAGTGCATCACAGACTCCATTAAGTACTAGTTTATGATTAAATCTAAGATTGCCTTAACTGCTGCTATTTTCTTCTCAATAATTGGTTCTGCATCTGCGCAGTACCTTGATAATTCTTTCAATAAAGCTCCCGATAATTGGTTTAATTTGGATTTTCAGCAAGATGGTGTGCTAGGAATAAGTACAGAACGTGCCTATCGTGAAATTCTTAATAAAAAGAAATCCAAAACTGTAATAGTCGCTATTATCGATTCTGGGGTAGACACTAATCATGAAGATTTGAAGGATAATATTTGGGTGAACCCCAATGAAATTCCCAATAATGGAATTGACGATGATCAAAATGGATTTGTAGATGATATTAATGGATGGGACTTTTTAGGGAATACAAAAGGTCAAGACCTTGAACGTGAAAATATGGAGCTCACGCGTGAGTATGTCCGCTTGAAAGCCAAATATGGTAGTTTTCGGGATAGAGATATTACTGGGCTTTCGTCCAAACAAAAGTCAGAGTATGATATTTACAAAAAAGTAAAAGCTAAATACGATGATAAAATCAAAGAGCTTAATGAGCAAGGGGCATTTGTCATAAAACTCTACAATAAGTTTGTAGAGGCAAAAAAAATCATCTTAGATTATACTGCTTCAGACCAAGTAGGAAATGCTGAATTAACCAGAATTGGCGTTACAGCTCCAGAGGAGGTTAAAGCTGCCAAACGAATGTACGAAGTGCTAGCCAAAGTAGGGCAGGACGAGGTATCGCTCAAAGAAGGATTTGATTATTATGATGCCCAAATGAAGTTTGGTATCAATATGAATTACAATGCGCGTCAAGAAATTATAGGTGATGATGTAAACAATATCGCTGATAGAAACTACGGAAACAACGAAGTAAAAGGACCTGATGCGCGGCATGGTACACACGTGGCAGGAATTATCGCCGCCAACCGACGTAATTCTTTGGGTATATTGGGCGTTGCTAACGACGTAAGATTGATGATTTTGCGTGCTATACCCGAAGGGGATGAGCGTGATAAAGATGTTGCCAATGCCATTCGTTATGCCGTGGATAATGGTGCCAAAATTATAAATATGAGTTTTGGAAAACCATTTTCTCCTCAAAAATCGGCTGTAGACGAGGCTGTTCGCTATGCAGAATCAAAAGATGTTTTATTGATCCATGCGGCAGGAAACGAAAATGAAAATATAGATATAAATGATAATTTTCCTTCAAAAAGATATTTGGATGGAAAAATTGCAGAAAATTGGATTGAAGTAGGAGCAACCAGCTGGCTTCAGCCACCAAGTGCCATTGCTGAGTTTTCGAATTATGGAGGAAAAACGGTAGATGTTTTTGCCCCTGGTGTTGATTTAAAATCAACAGTGGTAGGTTCAAAATATGAGGATTTGAGTGGCACAAGTATGGCCGCACCAGTAGTAACAGGCTTGGCAGCCATCATCAAGAGTTATTATCCTGAACTTTCTTCCAAGCAAATCAAGAAAGTGATTTTACAATCAGCGACAAAAATGCCTCATACCAAAGTAATGCAACCAGGTACTGGCGATTTGGTTGAGTTTAGTAAACTATCTATTACTGGTGGCGTTGTAAATGCCTATAATGCGATTCGTTTGTTGGAAGACGGACATCAGCCTTAGAAAGAGATTCTGCTAAATCGCACGATTTTTGAGGGATAAAAGCGTAATCATTGGAATTTTTTCGAATAATCTCGTAAATTTCCATCAAAAGTATTCATCTAAAGGAAACGGCTTATTCGTGCAGAAAGGAAAAAATCATGTCGATTGTAAGTAACAATATCAAATATCTTCGTAGACTCAACGGTCTTACTCAAGAGCAGTTTGCTCGCCGAATAGGAATTAAGCGCTCTTTGTTGGGTGCTTACGAGGAGGCTCGTGCCAATCCGAATTTGGAAAACCTCAAAATGATTGCTCAGGTATTTGGTACATCAGTTGATGCACTCATTAAAACAGATATACGCAAGATTAGAGACACGCCAGGTATTGCTGGTATGTCGTCGGGTGGAACAAATCCTTACAAGACAGCTGCACCTCCGATAGACTCAGAGCCAAGTTCGATTGGGGCGCTTATTTCTAATACTTTTCCTACAACTACTTCCTCGGTCAATCCCATTCAGAGTTTTTACCAAGGTAGTCCAACCGTTGCGCCAACCGAACCGCAAGTTGCCATTCCAGCATTGCCAATACAACAGGTAGTAGAAAAGTATTATCGTACCGAAAATCAAGTAAATTTGGTCTCTCAGAGAGTTGTTCCCAAAAAATATCACTCGGTAGAAGGTGATAAACAGTTTGTCAATTCAATTGCGCCATCTGTTCCAACACCAAGTCCACGAGCGAATACAATTCCTGAGCCATCAAAAACACCAATTTGGGCTGGAGCAATTCGATTAGTGACTAAACAGACCTCAAAGGAATATGCTGCGAATTGTCAACGACAGGATTTTATCGCTGCATTACCCAATATGCTTTTACCGAATATCCCCTCCAATAATTGCCGTGCATTCGAGTCAGGTGATGATTTTGTGCTTGAAAATTCAATTATTGTAGGTAGCCAAATCAGAGATTGGGCAGATATAAAAGATGGTCAGCATTATATCCTTGTTTCTTCACAATACGGTATTTTGTACCGCCGAGTTTACAGTCAAGCCAAAATAAAAGGTACTTTATTGTTGAGTTCAGACAAAGCTAATATTTCGAGTAAAGAAGTAAGCCTAAAAGATATTCAAGAGATTTGGGAATGCTTGGCTTTTGTTAGCTACCAAATGCCAGAGCCACAACCATCACTGGAACGTATAAAGGATTTGGTGGAAGATTTGAAAACTGAATTAGGAAGAATTTAGAACAAAGTAAGGATATAAAGTTTATCAAGGATTCAAAAGTAGAGCTCTGCCAAAGCGGCTGAGCTTTTTTTATATCATTTTGAGGGTCTTTAACAGATGCAATGCTTCGTTTGTGTCCTGCATTTTTAACTTTTGTAAAATATTCTGACGGTGTTTATACACGGTTGTCAGTGCAATACTTAGCAACTCTGATATTTCTTCGCTTTGAAGTCCCTTTCCCATAAATTTCGCTATTTCGAGTTCACGGGATGTGAGGAGTTGAAGTTCTGTACAATCATTGGTGATCTGGTCTATTTCGAGAAGCATTTCTTTGGAAGCTCCTGTCAAAAAGAGATGTTGTTTTCCATCTCTTTTGACATTACTTATATTTGAGATACATGAGAGAAAATATTGTACTTTGCTATTTTTATCGAGTGTGAATATGCTGTTTTCTTGACAAATTCGCCTTATTTTACCATCCTTTCCGATAAGTTCATAATCATAAATTGCCTTGAAATGAGGAAGTTGGCTTTCAGAAATGCTCATCAGATAGGTATTCATGTGCTTTATGAGCGAACACAAACCTTTGAAACTTGAAGATACCAAATGAGAGAGAAAAGCCTCTGGTCCTACGTTTTTTAGATAGTCATTTGACCAACCACAAACGTTTTGTAAATCTCCCAAAAGTAATCCATATTCATCGCTATCGGGACTCCAAATAACAAGCCCAAGTTGTTGAATTCTTAGCACTTCATCGAGTAAAGCATTATTCAAATTAAAATAACTGATCTTCGAGTGTTCGGCATCTCCTAGACTTGACCGCCAAATACTATTTAATGGAGAAATATTAAGAGGAAAGGTAGTACTTTTCATGGTGTGAGGGTTGTATATAGCAATAAATGGTATCGATATATACAAATATACCCCCTAACCTTATCAGTAGAAATACCACATTTGTGGTATAATTTGTATTCAAAAAAGATTTTGCGGTATTATGCCTTCGGTCTAAACTCTTTCATGACATCTTGATTACAAATCAAAAATGGACCTTCTATTAAATCGATGCAATATGGAACCGCTGGAAATACAGCATCCAAGCATTGACGAATAGCTTTAGGTTTGCCTGGCAGGTTGATAATTAGCGACTTACCTCTAATGCCAGCCGTTTGTCTAGAAAGTATTGCGGTAGGCACATACTTCAAACTTTCGGTACGCATTAGTTCGCCAAAACCAGGCATCATTTTTTCACAAACAGCTTCAGTTGCTTCTGGAGTTACATCTCGTTTGGCTGGACCAGTACCGCCTGTTGTCACAATAAGACAACAGCCTTCGGTATCAGACATATATTTTAGCGTTTCAGAAATAAGCTCTTGCTCATCAGGAATGACTTTGTAAACAGTTTCAAATTCAGAAACAAGGTACTCTTTTAGTGTTTCGACAACAGCTTTTCCTGGAATATCTTCATAAATACCTGCACTTGCACGGTCAGAAACATTGATTACGCCAATTTTGATTGGTTCCATGAGTATAAAATAATGTTTTAAAAGATAATGTATGGTTATTGAAGCCAGCTTGTGTATTTTTGATGTGTACAATTCACTATACTTTCAACAACCAAAAATATGTTATATCTGCAATCAAAGTTACCAGATGGTTTGGAAAAAATCATGACATTGGTCTTTTTCGGTCTGATTCTTTTGGGTCTATATTTTGCAATGAAAAAGTTTAATAAGAATCATTAGACAAAACAGCGCTATAAATTTTGAGTTTAAAGTTGCGATCGTATACCTGTCCTTGCCTAAAATAGGTTGCCCTCAAAAATCAACTAATGATGGCAACTTCAAAATCTAAAACTGGAAAAAGTAC
>NZ_JAAALB010000049.1 GCF_009905545.1 Cellulophaga sp. BC115SP
AAAAACAGAACACCCTTCTTGGGCTTCGTTCCGCTACGCTACACTCAGCCCAAGAAGGGTTAAAAACATAATCAAAGTAGACAGATTATGTATATTTTTAAACTGTACTAAAAATGGGAAGCCGACAAACTTCCACAACGCGCCTCACTTATGCTAAATAGGAGATGGTTCTTACGCTTACTCTCAGCTTTAAAAAAGATTAAATACCATTAAATCAACAATATAGTGTTTTTAATACTTTAATAAGCGGTACAAGTATATTTTACTATTTTACTTCATTAAAATACATTCATCAAATCTGATTTACTTGTACCAGAAAAGGAGCGTTTCAATCCTTATTCTAATGGAAGTTACTCTGGAAGCGCAAGATGTATGATACATTAGTCACGCCAATGGAAGAGTTTCAATCCTTATTCTAATGGAAGTTACTCTGGAAGGACCGCCTAGCGCAGGACGGCGAAGCGATTAAGGCTAGTTTCAATCCTTATTCTAATGGAAGTTACTCTGGAAGTGTAATGGGTTGTAATTTATACCCAGACATATCTACATCGTTTCAATCCTTATTCTAATGGAAGTTACTCTGGAAGATTGACTCTTTGACAATGGAACTCCTTTCGGATGCTCTAAGTTTCAATCCTTATTCTAATGGAAGTTACTCTGGAAGCTTATTCATCAAAACCAACTGCATTACACATGGCTGGGTTTCAATCCTTATTCTAATGGAAGTTACTCTGGAAGATCCTGTAGAAGAACCTAACAGGAAGGATTATTTCCGTTTCAATCCTTATTCTAATGGAAGTTACTCTGGAAGCAAAGTTTAACGACTTGGAGCTAAACCCCGAAGAACGTTTCAATCCTTATTCTAATGGAAGTTACTCTGGAAGAGTTTACGTGGCGCTGGATATTTACCACCCTTAGATTGTTTCAATCCTTATTCTAATGGAAGTTACTCTGGAAGTAATTGGGGGCTTTTTTTATGGGCGAAATCTGATTTGTTTCAATCCTTATTCTAATGGAAGTTACTCTGGAAGACAAATATAGCATAATTTCACATTATGCCAATAGCAAAGTTTCAATCCTTATTCTAATGGAAGTTACTCTGGAAGCTGACGGGCGCTAGGGTTAAGGCATGTAAGAACGTGGGTTTCAATCCTTATTCTAATGGAAGTTACTCTGGAAGGCAAGTATTTTCCTGAAGTGTACAAGGCGGCTGAAGGTTTCAATCCTTATTCTAATGGAAGTTACTCTGGAAGCTGAAGAAGTAACAGGCGAAAAAGTTGAGGAAATTGGTTTCAATCCTTATTCTAATGGAAGTTACTCTGGAAGTTTTTAAGCTCAATAATCTCAAGCTCGTTGGTTGGGGTTTCAATCCTTATTCTAATGGAAGTTACTCTGGAAGATACAGGCTTAAACAGTGCAGAGCTTTTGAAATATGGTTTCAATCCTTATTCTAATGGAAGTTACTCTGGAAGTTCACTGTATATTCGCCACATGGTGATAATTCTGGGTGTTTCAATCCTTATTCTAATGGAAGTTACTCTGGAAGTCGATTCTGAATACTACCTGCTGATCGTTGTTCAGAAGTTTCAATCCTTATTCTAATGGAAGTTACTCTGGAAGATGATTAGACCAATGAGCGTAAGTAATATGCTTAAGAGTTTCAATCCTTATTCTAATGGAAGTTACTCTGGAAGTCTTGAGCAACAATAGCTGCATTAGTGTTTTTTGTATAGTTTCAATCCTTATTCTAATGGAAGTTACTCTGGAAGTAGAATTCTGGTCTGTTGAATTGTCGGAGGCTTGGGAGTTTCAATCCTTATTCTAATGGAAGTTACTCTGGAAGTCTAAATGAGGCATTGGATGGAATGAAATTCAATGACCGTTTCAATCCTTATTCTAATGGAAGTTACTCTGGAAGAGGAGAGTATTTGAATGCAAATGCTTCGAGAAGAATGTTTCAATCCTTATTCTAATGGAAGTTACTCTGGAAGAGTATCTATTTCTTCAATAGTATTTTGGGCTTCTATAGTTTCAATCCTTATTCTAATGGAAGTTACTCTGGAAGCTTTCAAGGAATATGGTATGACTGAGATTGAGGTGGGTTTCAATCCTTATTCTAATGGAAGTTACTCTGGAAGCAGAGCAATTAGATGCCGAAAGAAAAGCTGAAGAGCGTTTCAATCCTTATTCTAATGGAAGTTACTCTGGAAGGGGTTGACTGTACACTTTGTGAGAAAATATCTATTGAGTTTCAATCCTTATTCTAATGGAAGTTACTCTGGAAGTAAGGCATGTAAGAACGTGGTAAATTCGAAGCATGGGGTTTCAATCCTTATTCTAATGGAAGTTACTCTGGAAGTTCTCGACGCACCCGATGCAGTTGAAGGAGCAGTTGGGTTTCAATCCTTATTCTAATGGAAGTTACTCTGGAAGATTAAGTCAAGTACACGACCAGAGCATTCACCGTAAGTTTCAATCCTTATTCTAATGGAAGTTACTCTGGAAGACCGACAACACAAACGTGGCAACAAGCCCAAAGAAGTTTCAATCCTTATTCTAATGGAAGTTACTCTGGAAGTAGAGGTTGGAGCTGGTGTCTCAGTATCAAGCATTGGTTTCAATCCTTATTCTAATGGAAGTTACTCTGGAAGATTTTATGCCAGAAATTTACGAGCATCCATTTTGCTGGTTTCAATCCTTATTCTAATGGAAGTTACTCTGGAAGACTGGGAATTATTGGTACGTGTGCGGTCAAAACTTTGTTTCAATCCTTATTCTAATGGAAGTTACTCTGGAAGGCCTTTGCGATTTTTCGATATGAGTATCTTTTCAAGGTTTCAATCCTTATTCTAATGGAAGTTACTCTGGAAGTTTCAGTTTGCATTGCTTTGAGTTATATATGGCTTATGTTTCAATCCTTATTCTAATGGAAGTTACTCTGGAAGAGCTCATGTATAATAGACGGGATCATGCTATCTGGAGTTTCAATCCTTATTCTAATGGAAGTTACTCTGGAAGTTGCAAATGCTCACAAGAATACCGCAAAATCAATGAAGTTTCAATCCTTATTCTAATGGAAGTTACTCTGGAAGGCACCAACTGTAACCTGCACCAAGTCCAACGCTTTTGTTTCAATCCTTATTCTAATGGAAGTTACTCTGGAAGGGAGATGTCGATGTAATGAGATTGAGGTATTGAAAGAGTTTCAATCCTTATTCTAATGGAAGTTACTCTGGAAGATGGATATATAAGTGATTCAAGCCCTTGTATTTCTTTGTTTCAATCCTTATTCTAATGGAAGTTACTCTGGAAGTATACAAGTGCAGTGCCGTACGGTACGCAGGATAGACGTTTCAATCCTTATTCTAATGGAAGTTACTCTGGAAGTGTCTGCTATTGCCGAAGGTCCTGCAAAGGAGTTGGGTTTCAATCCTTATTCTAATGGAAGTTACTCTGGAAGATGACGAGTATAGGAACTTCGGGATGCCTCAGCAAGCAAGTTTCAATCCTTATTCTAATGGAAGTTACTCTGGAAGAGTTCTTCTTAGATGAAAAGAACGTTCCCCAGGATTTGTTTCAATCCTTATTCTAATGGAAGTTACTCTGGAAGATTATGTCGACCAAGTTCATCTCAACCAAAATGGGCAGTTTCAATCCTTATTCTAATGGAAGTTACTCTGGAAGAGGTATCTTCTTTCTCTCCATTCGAAAAATCTGTGGTGTTTCAATCCTTATTCTAATGGAAGTTACTCTGGAAGTTTTTTTAGTCCTTCTCCGCTGGCATTTTCAGAGTGGGTTTCAATCCTTATTCTAATGGAAGTTACTCTGGAAGTTTTTTTGATGGCTTCCTGCGCCTCCTGATATTCGGTGTTTCAATCCTTATTCTAATGGAAGTTACTCTGGAAGCCCGTATGGTTCCAAAACGGCGGTTTATCTATTCACCCTGTTTCAATCCTTATTCTAATGGAAGTTACTCTGGAAGAAAACATCGCATTAACAATAGCATTACTTTTCATTTGTTTCAATCCTTATTCTAATGGAAGTTACTCTGGAAGCTAGGATGGGAAAAAAGAAATGAAATTCGTGAATTTTGTTTCAATCCTTATTCTAATGGAAGTTACTCTGGAAGACGGTATTTGATACCATTTTGCTGAGTATAATCCTGTTTCAATCCTTATTCTAATGGAAGTTACTCTGGAAGGGGAGCTAGAAAAATTCATGCGGGACACCTATAAGGTTGTTTCAATCCTTATTCTAATGGAAGTTACTCTGGAAGGATATTTTACTCCTTCCCCTAAATGCTGTTAATGGTCGTTTCAATCCTTATTCTAATGGAAGTTACTCTGGAAGCCCACTTTTGGGGCTCTACTGTTCCCGAAACTGCACCGTTTCAATCCTTATTCTAATGGAAGTTACTCTGGAAGGAAACTTTTCCATATTGGCTAGTGCTCTAAGACTTCGTTTCAATCCTTATTCTAATGGAAGTTACTCTGGAAGGAAAAGGATGCTTACTGATATGAATGAAGAAATTTCGTTTCAATCCTTATTCTAATGGAAGTTACTCTGGAAGAAATTCAACCAACGTTTTGAATACTGGAGGTATTCTTGTTTCAATCCTTATTCTAATGGAAGTTACTCTGGAAGGTTAGACCTAATTGAGCAAGGATACCGCGTTTGCGAGTTTCAATCCTTATTCTAATGGAAGTTACTCTGGAAGACGGCGATACTCGTCGATAACTGTATAAGAGTACAAAAGTTTCAATCCTTATTCTAATGGAAGTTACTCTGGAAGCAAAAATCGCAGGCTTTGAGATTATGCGTTATGGTTGTTTCAATCCTTATTCTAATGGAAGTTACTCTGGAAGCGGTATCGGGGCGCTGTATTGGCGGAACCTACACAAGTTTCAATCCTTATTCTAATGGAAGTTACTCTGGAAGTTATCGACAATGTAACGGTTTACAAGGAGGAACTGAAGGTTTCAATCCTTATTCTAATGGAAGTTACTCTGGAAGTTGTTACGGTAAGCCTTATGAGTCAGGGTCATGGGTGAGTTTCAATCCTTATTCTAATGGAAGTTACTCTGGAAGCATTTTAACTACGTTTTGTTTGAAAATGGAATTTACAGTTTCAATCCTTATTCTAATGGAAGTTACTCTGGAAGTCTCAATATCGTTGACTGATTCCAGCGATGAATCTGAGTTTCAATCCTTATTCTAATGGAAGTTACTCTGGAAGCTTAAGTTTAATCATACTAGAAACCCTCATTCCTAAGTTTCAATCCTTATTCTAATGGAAGTTACTCTGGAAGTCTATTTGTGTTATGACAAGATTTGAGGAGATAGAGAGTTTCAATCCTTATTCTAATGGAAGTTACTCTGGAAGTCTATTAATCTGCTCTTCTTAGCTCGACATAGTTTAAGTTTCAATCCTTATTCTAATGGAAGTTACTCTGGAAGAATCTGCCTAGGGAACTTTCGCAACTGGAATGGCTCGGTTTCAATCCTTATTCTAATGGAAGTTACTCTGGAAGATACCTACAAAACTTTAGATATGCTGAAATTGGAGGGTTTCAATCCTTATTCTAATGGAAGTTACTCTGGAAGGTATTTGGTTACGGCTAATCCAGTTTGATGTATTGTGTTTCAATCCTTATTCTAATGGAAGTTACTCTGGAAGCTTATGCAAGAGTTCATAATGAAGGTGGCGAAATTGGTTTCAATCCTTATTCTAATGGAAGTTACTCTGGAAGCCAGACTCGTTATTTGGGTGCAATCACATCGAAAAAGTTTCAATCCTTATTCTAATGGAAGTTACTCTGGAAGTAGAATCTGATGCAGATTTTGCAAGATTTCTAGGTAGTTTCAATCCTTATTCTAATGGAAGTTACTCTGGAAGTAGGATGGGAAAAAAAAATGAAATTCGTGAATTTTGTTTCAATCCTTATTCTAATGGAAGTTACTCTGGAAGACTACAATTACTACAATTTGTTAAGGCTATAATTATGTTTCAATCCTTATTCTAATGGAAGTTACTCTGGAAGATATTCTGCTTGCGATTTCAGCGAGATGTGTTTTTCTGGTTTCAATCCTTATTCTAATGGAAGTTACTCTGGAAGATTCCCAATCATTTTTTTGCACTGGCATTTCTACTGTGTTTCAATCCTTATTCTAATGGAAGTTACTCTGGAAGCCACAAGCTGTCCAAAGTGTTCAAATTTTTTACGTAGTTTCAATCCTTATTCTAATGGAAGTTACTCTGGAAGATTCTATTATTATAGCACATAATCATCCAAGCGGAAGGTTTCAATCCTTATTCTAATGGAAGTTACTCTGGAAGACTTGGAGATGCTGAAATTACACCTTTTGACATGGACGGTTTCAATCCTTATTCTAATGGAAGTTACTCTGGAAGCCTTAATCGAAATAAAAACAAAGATTAAGGAAATAGAGTTTCAATCCTTATTCTAATGGAAGTTACTCTGGAAGCTAGTCAATTAAGAAATAATAAGGCTATAGGGACTGAGTTTCAATCCTTATTCTAATGGAAGTTACTCTGGAAGATAAGACAGGCCGAAAATTCAATGTAATGGAAAGTAGTTTCAATCCTTATTCTAATGGAAGTTACTCTGGAAGTCAAGTTAAGCGAAAAAACCGCAAAGGTTCACGCTTAGTTTCAATCCTTATTCTAATGGAAGTTACTCTGGAAGGCACGTCGTAGCGCTCCGATTGTTTTGACATTGCGAGTTTCAATCCTTATTCTAATGGAAGTTACTCTGGAAGATATGGAGCTAGGGCAGTTCCCGAAACCGCACGACGAGTTTCAATCCTTATTCTAATGGAAGTTACTCTGGAAGAAGTCGGAATGCCATCCGCGGAAATGGACTTGTTTCGTTTCAATCCTTATTCTAATGGAAGTTACTCTGGAAGATCTGCTCCTCATAATAGTCCGCGTCGTTAATTTTCAGTTTCAATCCTTATTCTAATGGAAGTTACTCTGGAAGCCTCATGTTTTTAGCCGAAAGATAAAAAGACCCGCCGTTTCAATCCTTATTCTAATGGAAGTTACTCTGGAAGAGGCTACCCGTATAACGTTAGAGCTTATTGAAAATCGTTTCAATCCTTATTCTAATGGAAGTTACTCTGGAAGGTAGTCTACGTAGGGGTATAATTTTGGGATATTATCGTTTCAATCCTTATTCTAATGGAAGTTACTCTGGAAGTTCTAGTGTAATATTCAAAGAACAGCTAGCATTCCCTATGTTTCAATCCTTATTCTAATGGAAGTTACTCTGGAAGATTGCGTTTTGGAGTACAGCATTAGGAAAACCGTTCTGTTTCAATCCTTATTCTAATGGAAGTTACTCTGGAAGACTAGGAAGCATAGACAACGATAAGAATTGGAGGAATGTTTCAATCCTTATTCTAATGGAAGTTACTCTGGAAGACGCTATTTCCATTTTAGTATTTTCTTTAGTTTCTGGTTTCAATCCTTATTCTAATGGAAGTTACTCTGGAAGTTAATGCAATTGCAGTATCATTATAGTACTTGACATAGTTTCAATCCTTATTCTAATGGAAGTTACTCTGGAAGTGTGGTGGTTGAGTCAGATTTAGGCATATTTACGCCGTTTCAATCCTTATTCTAATGGAAGTTACTCTGGAAGTCACGCCAGCAGGTGGTGCAACATCACGTTGGTCTCGTTTCAATCCTTATTCTAATGGAAGTTACTCTGGAAGTTCGTAGCTTCTGAATTATCAAATGGGCATCTTCCAGTTTCAATCCTTATTCTAATGGAAGTTACTCTGGAAGCAAAACATAATAGTAATGTTAGAGGTTTTTTTGCTAGTTTCAATCCTTATTCTAATGGAAGTTACTCTGGAAGCTAACAGCTTCAAGCATTCTTCGAAGTGGCTCGTACAGGTTTCAATCCTTATTCTAATGGAAGTTACTCTGGAAGATCTCCAAGTTTGCGCCCGCCTTAAGTTCGTACTTCTGTTTCAATCCTTATTCTAATGGAAGTTACTCTGGAAGATACCTCCGACCAGCACGTTATCGAAAGTGAGGTTAGTTTCAATCCTTATTCTAATGGAAGTTACTCTGGAAGTGACAGCGATGCCAAAATGATTCTTGAGAACAAAATCAGTTTCAATCCTTATTCTAATGGAAGTTACTCTGGAAGTTACTCTGGAAGTTGATAGAATTATCCTGTTTCATGCCCGTTTATCAATGTTTCAATCCTTATTCTAATGGAAGTTACTCTGGAAGCAATTGTAAGATTAGACCCCATCGGCTTCATGGCGCGTTTCAATCCTTATTCTAATGGAAGTTACTCTGGAAGTTGGTTTGGCATTGGCGTATTCTTTGTTTGTGTCGGGTTTCAATCCTTATTCTAATGGAAGTTACTCTGGAAGTTATTAGAACATGCCAGCAGAATTCTGTGCCAGTTTGGTTTCAATCCTTATTCTAATGGAAGTTACTCTGGAAGCAATTGTAAGATTAGACCCCATCGGCTTCATGGCGCGTTTCAATCCTTATTCTAATGGAAGTTACTCTGGAAGTTGGTTTGGCATTGGCGTATTCTTTGTTTGTGTCGGGTTTCAATCCTTATTCTAATGGAAGTTACTCTGGAAGTTATTAGAACATGCCAGCAGAATTCTGTGCCAGTTTGGTTTCAATCCTTATTCTAATGGAAGTTACTCTGGAAGTCGCAAACGCATCATATAGTCTCGATGAAACAGGAAGTTTCAATCCTTATTCTAATGGAAGTTACTCTGGAAGATTTTCGAAGGGTCTGAGTACCTTTTGAAAGGTGATTGTTTCAATCCTTATTCTAATGGAAGTTACTCTGGAAGTAGATTGTTTAAGAATTCTAAGCTGCTTTACTGAAAGTTTCAATCCTTATTCTAATGGAAGTTACTCTGGAAGTTATGGAATATTCAGATTGTTTTACCCTTTGATTATTTCGTTTCAATCCTTATTCTAATGGAAGTTACTCTGGAAGATTCGATAACAGCTGTTACCTTTCTTGTGCCAATCGGTTTCAATCCTTATTCTAATGGAAGTTACTCTGGAAGGCTAAGGAACAAGTAAAAACAATCCTTGGTGGCATCCTGTTTCAATCCTTATTCTAATGGAAGTTACTCTGGAAGGTTAACCAATCTTTTCAGTTTTTTAGAACTGATATTAAGTTTCAATCCTTATTCTAATGGAAGTTACTCTGGAAGTGAAGGTAAGTGTTACCGTAACGCCTGCTCTAATTGTGGTTTCAATCCTTATTCTAATGGAAGTTACTCTGGAAGAGTCTATTTGCGCAAACTCGCAAAAGTGAAACGTATCGTTTCAATCCTTATTCTAATGGAAGTTACTCTGGAAGACAACCTTACCGCGCTAGACGGCGCGGAGTTGGTGAAGTTTCAATCCTTATTCTAATGGAAGTTACTCTGGAAGACGGCGACGAGTTTAACGAAGGGCGCGACGCGGAGGGGTTTCAATCCTTATTCTAATGGAAGTTACTCTGGAAGAAGGCTTGCAAATCCCCGTGAGTGCGCGCAAGCTGGGTTTCAATCCTTATTCTAATGGAAGTTACTCTGGAAGCGTTTATCTATTTTGGTATTTATACGGGCGAACTAGTGGAGTTTCAATCCTTATTCTAATGGAAGTTACTCTGGAAGTAATTCTAACATTTATAATTCTAGCGATATGCAACGTTTCAATCCTTATTCTAATGGAAGTTACTCTGGAAGTTCTCGTAGACGGCTTTTTCGGCACAATCGCAAGTGTGTTTCAATCCTTATTCTAATGGAAGTTACTCTGGAAGAAGATAATTTAGCCCCGCCGTAACCGCAATTTCGGCGACGGTTTCAATCCTTATTCTAATGGAAGTTACTCTGGAAGGAAGGCTTGCAAATCCCCGTGAGTGCGCGCAAGCTGGGTTTCAATCCTTATTCTAATGGAAGTTACTCTGGAAGCGGCGTTGACTAATACCGAAGATATGTTTGCGGGCACGTTTCAATCCTTATTCTAATGGAAGTTACTCTGGAAGTCAGATATTTTCCTTTACAAACAGCTCAAAGGAATTAGTTTCAATCCTTATTCTAATGGAAGTTACTCTGGAAGAAACATCGTGGAGCTATTCCAGATGTGTATGCTGATCGTTTCAATCCTTATTCTAATGGAAGTTACTCTGGAAGAGGAATCCTCCGATACGTGGCTGATTGTCTACAAACTGTTTCAATCCTTATTCTAATGGAAGTTACTCTGGAAGTCCACTCCAAAAATGGATCTAGACACTCATTTTTGAGTTTCAATCCTTATTCTAATGGAAGTTACTCTGGAAGTGTTAATAAACCCATGTTTTTTTAGTGGTTAGGTGTGTTTCAATCCTTATTCTAATGGAAGTTACTCTGGAAGAGTACTTTGAAGAAGTAATCTGAAAACTCTTCTTAAGGTTTCAATCCTTATTCTAATGGAAGTTACTCTGGAAGTAAGTGTAAAATTTGGGGATGGCAGTTTGAAAATGGGTTTCAATCCTTATTCTAATGGAAGTTACTCTGGAAGAGGCTACCCGTATAACGTTAGAGCTTATTGA
Source organism: Cellulophaga sp. BC115SP (assembly GCF_009905545.1). Taxonomy (GTDB): domain Bacteria; phylum Bacteroidota; class Bacteroidia; order Cytophagales; family Spirosomataceae; genus Flectobacillus; species Flectobacillus rivi. Next base: position 10,590 of record NZ_JAAALB010000049.1, read on the forward strand.
AAATTGTTTCAATCCTTATTCTAATGGAAGTTACTCTGGAAGGATATTACGCTCTACTCGGTTTTCCCATTGTTCTACGGTTTCAATCCTTATTCTAATGGAAGTTACTCTGGAAGAAAAGACGGAACAGGAACTTGCCAACCTTGAAAAAGGGTTTCAATCCTTATTCTAATGGAAGTTACTCTGGAAGCCAATCTACGTTCAAAAGATGCTAAGCTAGAGGATATGTTTCAATCCTTATTCTAATGGAAGTTACTCTGGAAGGGGCTGGGGTGTATTCACAAGAATTATCCACCTCCACGTTTCAATCCTTATTCTAATGGAAGTTACTCTGGAAGTTTCCTAGAGCTAATCAAAAAAGTTTGATTGCAAGGAGTTTCAATCCTTATTCTAATGGAAGTTACTCTGGAAGGCATTGCGACAAACTTCTCATTGTCAAGTAGTTCTTGTTTCAATCCTTATTCTAATGGAAGTTACTCTGGAAGAAGAGAAAGAGTTGGCGCTTACATTAGCTAGGAAAGGTTTCAATCCTTATTCTAATGGAAGTTACTCTGGAAGTGAAAAGCCGTTTTTCTTTGACGACTATCCTAGGCTGTTTCAATCCTTATTCTAATGGAAGTTACTCTGGAAGAAAAATATAGTCCTCTTGATTGGTTGAGGCTCAGTCAGTTTCAATCCTTATTCTAATGGAAGTTACTCTGGAAGGGGCTGGGGTGTATTCACAAGAATTATCCACCTCCACGTTTCAATCCTTATTCTAATGGAAGTTACTCTGGAAGTTTCCTAGAGCTAATCAAAAAAGTTTGATTGCAAGGAGTTTCAATCCTTATTCTAATGGAAGTTACTCTGGAAGGCATTGCGACAAACTTCTCATTGTCAAGTAGTTCTTGTTTCAATCCTTATTCTAATGGAAGTTACTCTGGAAGAAATAGACGATTTGAGTGCGATGTTTGCGAGTCTCTGTTTCAATCCTTATTCTAATGGAAGTTACTCTGGAAGCGTCCGCTTTTCTCTGGGCATCGAGTGATTGAGCATGTTTCAATCCTTATTCTAATGGAAGTTACTCTGGAAGAAACCAACTCACTAAGCTAGCGCAGGGCGGACGAATGTTTCAATCCTTATTCTAATGGAAGTTACTCTGGAAGATAACGGGGTCGAGCTTGTACCTGTTAAGGGTATCGGGTTTCAATCCTTATTCTAATGGAAGTTACTCTGGAAGACATTGTATCCAAAACAACCTGCAAATGAGGAAGAGGTTTCAATCCTTATTCTAATGGAAGTTACTCTGGAAGCCCGTAGCGCATCAATGTTGGAATCACAGGCACTGTAGTTTCAATCCTTATTCTAATGGAAGTTACTCTGGAAGGCCAAAAATTATCTGTTTCTACATTCTTTTCTTCTTCGTTTCAATCCTTATTCTAATGGAAGTTACTCTGGAAGAGCTACATGGATGGCTACAATGGTGTAATGGGTGCCAGTTTCAATCCTTATTCTAATGGAAGTTACTCTGGAAGAACATGGACAGAATGGGCAAATTTTTCAAGTATCAAGTTTCAATCCTTATTCTAATGGAAGTTACTCTGGAAGTTTAGGCGGATACGGGGGACTAAATACGCCTACAAAGTTTCAATCCTTATTCTAATGGAAGTTACTCTGGAAGACGAGGTATCTAAGAAAATTCAAGAAAATACCCAAACGTTTCAATCCTTATTCTAATGGAAGTTACTCTGGAAGCATCGAAAAATTTATAGAGCAAATTCAAAATGGCAATGTTTCAATCCTTATTCTAATGGAAGTTACTCTGGAAGAGGGCTGGCAGAGATGCCCGCCCTTTTTTTGTGATGAAGTTTCAATCCTTATTCTAATGGAAGTTACTCTGGAAGTAAAGTTCAAAGCTGGACAAAGCTTACAGCAATTAGGTTTCAATCCTTATTCTAATGGAAGTTACTCTGGAAGTAGTATCCTTTGTCATCCAATCATAACCTATTCCAAGTTTCAATCCTTATTCTAATGGAAGTTACTCTGGAAGGTTTACTTGTAAAAGTTCTTGATGAAGGTATAACCTAGTTTCAATCCTTATTCTAATGGAAGTTACTCTGGAAGTGAGTCTGAGCCTAATTGTATTAGTACTGAAACAGGGTTTCAATCCTTATTCTAATGGAAGTTACTCTGGAAGAGCAACGGAGGCAATAGTGGAGGAAAACAAAGAGGATGTTTCAATCCTTATTCTAATGGAAGTTACTCTGGAAGCCCTTTCCGACGTAGAGTTACAGGAATTAAGTTCGAGTTTCAATCCTTATTCTAATGGAAGTTACTCTGGAAGAAAACATTGATTAGTTTTCTTTTCATTTAGATGTTATGTTTCAATCCTTATTCTAATGGAAGTTACTCTGGAAGAAAAATACTATTGAGGCTGAAGCATACAGGAAAAAAGGTTTCAATCCTTATTCTAATGGAAGTTACTCTGGAAGAGTTCGAAATATAGTTCTTGCCATCCCGACCCTACTAGTTTCAATCCTTATTCTAATGGAAGTTACTCTGGAAGCTAGCATTGAAGCAATGCCTTCGAGAGCCTTATCGCCGTTTCAATCCTTATTCTAATGGAAGTTACTCTGGAAGCCCATTTTTTAGCTGGAAAATTATTTATACTACTGGGTTTCAATCCTTATTCTAATGGAAGTTACTCTGGAAGTGGGGTGACCAAAGACCCTCCGTCAGAGAAGACCCCTGTTTCAATCCTTATTCTAATGGAAGTTACTCTGGAAGAGTTGAGGTTGGCTAGTTAGGCTTTCACTCAAAAATAGTTTCAATCCTTATTCTAATGGAAGTTACTCTGGAAGAATCTCCATTTTCGTCTTGTGTGGCTTCTGTTGTAGGTTTCAATCCTTATTCTAATGGAAGTTACTCTGGAAGAGCCGAGATTGACAAATAGTAACTTTTCACATTATTAGTTTCAATCCTTATTCTAATGGAAGTTACTCTGGAAGAGCAACGTGGGATTTTGTAGCAAATCCATTACCTGTGTTTCAATCCTTATTCTAATGGAAGTTACTCTGGAAGAGTTGAATGAAAACAATTTGATAGCAGAACCATTCCGTTTCAATCCTTATTCTAATGGAAGTTACTCTGGAAGCTGAATTTTACTAGCTTCATTTAGATTGCCTCTAATCCCGTTTCAATCCTTATTCTAATGGAAGTTACTCTGGAAGCTGCTTTAATTGATGTTTTTGGGTATCCTGTTACTACGTTTCAATCCTTATTCTAATGGAAGTTACTCTGGAAGATTTCAGGAATGGGGGGGGCACATACAAGGCTTTGATTGTTTCAATCCTTATTCTAATGGAAGTTACTCTGGAAGAAGCAAAGAAAATAGCGGTGTAACAATAGACCTTGGGTTTCAATCCTTATTCTAATGGAAGTTACTCTGGAAGAAGGATATAATGTGATTTCAAGCTCTGAATTATTTGCGTTTCAATCCTTATTCTAATGGAAGTTACTCTGGAAGAGACAGAACAGGAGATTGAAAAAGTAGTTGAGCCTGGTTTCAATCCTTATTCTAATGGAAGTTACTCTGGAAGTTTTCTCAATCTTATTGCCTCCTGTATTGATGGGAAGGTTTCAATCCTTATTCTAATGGAAGTTACTCTGGAAGCGAAGAAATTAAACGGCTTATGTCTAATTTTTTCGGGTTTCAATCCTTATTCTAATGGAAGTTACTCTGGAAGCTTGTAGCGGGTTTGGCTTGCTGTACGGTACGTTTCGTTTCAATCCTTATTCTAATGGAAGTTACTCTGGAAGTCTTGTAGATTTAGAAGGTGTACTTTGTCTAGATAGAATGTTTCAATCCTTATTCTAATGGAAGTTACTCTGGAAGTCGAACTGGCAACAGAAGATGAAACTTCTATTACGAGTTTCAATCCTTATTCTAATGGAAGTTACTCTGGAAGTTTAGATAGATTATCATTGGGTTATATTGAATGGAAGGTTTCAATCCTTATTCTAATGGAAGTTACTCTGGAAGACAGATTTTTTTCTGACCATGAATGGATTAAGCTTGGGTTTCAATCCTTATTCTAATGGAAGTTACTCTGGAAGTTAGACTTTCAAAATCATCGTTACATTCAGTATCACAGTTTCAATCCTTATTCTAATGGAAGTTACTCTGGAAGACAGCTTTTGTTTTTCAAAGCTGTTTAATTCGCCCTGTTTCAATCCTTATTCTAATGGAAGTTACTCTGGAAGATGGAAAGCTAGGTGCAAAAACGGTAGAGGCTATCAAGTTTCAATCCTTATTCTAATGGAAGTTACTCTGGAAGAGCAAAACAGTTAGCCGAACACTATGCAGTAATGTAGTTTCAATCCTTATTCTAATGGAAGTTACTCTGGAAGGCTGTAGGCGGTAAACTGTTGGGGCTTGGTGGATGCGTTTCAATCCTTATTCTAATGGAAGTTACTCTGGAAGCATTTTCTGAGAAAGGAAAATCTTTCTTTGAGAAATGTTTCAATCCTTATTCTAATGGAAGTTACTCTGGAAGAGCATATTTGAGGGGCTTTTAGTTAATAATTAAGAGTGTTTCAATCCTTATTCTAATGGAAGTTACTCTGGAAGTATAAACAATATCCAAAGTAGTACCATTTGCAAGGGTGTTTCAATCCTTATTCTAATGGAAGTTACTCTGGAAGGCCTACCTATCTAATCGTATTATTGCCTGTGCTGTGGTTTCAATCCTTATTCTAATGGAAGTTACTCTGGAAGACTTCCCTGTACCTCACCGAGTACCTCGATTTGATTGTTTCAATCCTTATTCTAATGGAAGTTACTCTGGAAGTTGCACCGAGAAAGAATTTGATGCGGTACCAGATCCATAGTTTCAATCCTTATTCTAATGGAAGTTACTCTGGAAGCCAGACAAAGACTTTTATCCAGACTTTAAACTTCATTGTTTCAATCCTTATTCTAATGGAAGTTACTCTGGAAGACACCCCGACGCTAACAGCCACACCGCCAACAACATGTTTCAATCCTTATTCTAATGGAAGTTACTCTGGAAGTATTTGCGTGGTACGGCAGAAGAAAGCGTAACCACCCGTTTCAATCCTTATTCTAATGGAAGTTACTCTGGAAGCCGAAACCGTCGAGCAGGTAGCCAAAGAATTAGGCACGTTTCAATCCTTATTCTAATGGAAGTTACTCTGGAAGGCCCCGACGAAGCCGAAGGGGCTTTTGCATTGGAAGGTTTCAATCCTTATTCTAATGGAAGTTACTCTGGAAGAGTAGCCAACACAATGGGCGGGCTACAAATGCTATTGTTTCAATCCTTATTCTAATGGAAGTTACTCTGGAAGTTTTGGAGATACAAGAGAGCCAATTATAATTTTTAGTGTTTCAATCCTTATTCTAATGGAAGTTACTCTGGAAGTTAACATTATGAACCTTGAACGGCTTTTTTATCTTGGTTTCAATCCTTATTCTAATGGAAGTTACTCTGGAAGTAGGGTATTAGACAACGCACTCAAAACTTCAACACTGTTTCAATCCTTATTCTAATGGAAGTTACTCTGGAAGTATTATATCCAAGACGGCATTCTCACAAAGTTGAATGTTTCAATCCTTATTCTAATGGAAGTTACTCTGGAAGAGTATCATAAAAAGTTTATTATATCAGGTGATTTTTCGTTTCAATCCTTATTCTAATGGAAGTTACTCTGGAAGCCTATAATGGCCAATTTTTATTTGTCTTTTTCTACAGTTTCAATCCTTATTCTAATGGAAGTTACTCTGGAAGAAAATTGATTCCCTTTCTTCTATTAGGAATGATTCTCTGTTTCAATCCTTATTCTAATGGAAGTTACTCTGGAAGAGCTCCGAGCTTCTGTAATTTTAAGATTCTGTTTTTGTTTCAATCCTTATTCTAATGGAAGTTACTCTGGAAGATAACTCGCCTTTTGTAGCAACTTGATCTGCAAACTCGTTTCAATCCTTATTCTAATGGAAGTTACTCTGGAAGTGTCTTTGAGGTAATAGCAAGTTTTCAGGCTGTAAGGTTTCAATCCTTATTCTAATGGAAGTTACTCTGGAAGAGGGTGACCAAAGACCCTCCGTCAGAGAAGACCCCTGTTTCAATCCTTATTCTAATGGAAGTTACTCTGGAAGGCTCGTCGTAAAACTCCTCCGAAATAATCGGCATGAGTTTCAATCCTTATTCTAATGGAAGTTACTCTGGAAGTATAGTTTCACAGCTTATTTTTGAAAGAGTATTTTCGTTTCAATCCTTATTCTAATGGAAGTTACTCTGGAAGCCCAAAACGTTCAATACTTTGCCATTTTTGTAGTCAAGTTTCAATCCTTATTCTAATGGAAGTTACTCTGGAAGCGAGCGCACTCCCAGTGCAACAGGTCAAAAGCCTGCGTTTCAATCCTTATTCTAATGGAAGTTACTCTGGAAGCTTCTTCAACCCAAATCCCTGTAGCTAACCAGTGATGTTTCAATCCTTATTCTAATGGAAGTTACTCTGGAAGAAAGCTTCAGTATCTCATTCAAAAGTATTCAGATTTCGGTTTCAATCCTTATTCTAATGGAAGTTACTCTGGAAGAAAGCTTCAGTATCTCATTCAAAAGTATTCAGATTTCGGTTTCAATCCTTATTCTAATGGAAGTTACTCTGGAAGGGGTTGGTGCAGATGCTTCAGCTAATAATTATTCGCGTTTCAATCCTTATTCTAATGGAAGTTACTCTGGAAGAAGGTAACTTCAGTATCTAGTTTAGTTTTTCGCTCCTCGTTTCAATCCTTATTCTAATGGAAGTTACTCTGGAAGTTTTCTTTCTTTTTCTATTACTCATTCTTAGCCTCTGGTTTCAATCCTTATTCTAATGGAAGTTACTCTGGAAGTTTCTTGCGTCATTTATTTAAAAATTAAAAGTGTTTGTTTCAATCCTTATTCTAATGGAAGTTACTCTGGAAGAATCATATCTTTACCACTAGGGTCATGGTCTCCAAAGGTTTCAATCCTTATTCTAATGGAAGTTACTCTGGAAGATAGGATTATTTAAAAAAAGCTCACTTTAATAGTTAGTTTCAATCCTTATTCTAATGGAAGTTACTCTGGAAGGTCTTAAAGCCATACCCGTTTATTTAGCTGTCCCGAAGTTTCAATCCTTATTCTAATGGAAGTTACTCTGGAAGAATTGCTTAGGCTTTGTTCGGATAGCCTAGGCGTGTGTTTCAATCCTTATTCTAATGGAAGTTACTCTGGAAGTTAGGAGTTCTTCGGGTAGCTGTATCGTATGTATTTCGTTTCAATCCTTATTCTAATGGAAGTTACTCTGGAAGAGGTCGAAAGGTCATCCACCATGAAAGCTTGAATTTTTGGTTTCAATCCTTATTCTAATGGAAGTTACTCTGGAAGGCCATGTTGTCTTTGAAGCTTGCTACTGCTGATACTGTGTTTCAATCCTTATTCTAATGGAAGTTACTCTGGAAGACAAGACTAATTTCCCGTCTTTGTTTCTTACTCTCCGTTTCAATCCTTATTCTAATGGAAGTTACTCTGGAAGGGTGGGTATTGTGATTATCTTATTGTTACGCCAACAGGTTTCAATCCTTATTCTAATGGAAGTTACTCTGGAAGACCCAGCGACCTTTTCAAAGTCAAAATTAACTGCATGTTTCAATCCTTATTCTAATGGAAGTTACTCTGGAAGTTTGAAAATGTCAATTGCTTTTCGTCCGTATCCTCAAGTTTCAATCCTTATTCTAATGGAAGTTACTCTGGAAGACTAATATTTCCAATGCCTTTGAGATTGTTCAAACTGTTTCAATCCTTATTCTAATGGAAGTTACTCTGGAAGCCACGACACGAACAACCGACAAATCACGCTTTACAAGTTTCAATCCTTATTCTAATGGAAGTTACTCTGGAAGTAATCAGCCTTCTGTTTTTATTGAGAAAAGAGTGAAGTTTCAATCCTTATTCTAATGGAAGTTACTCTGGAAGAGATTTGTGTACAAGAAAACCATGAAGGAGCTCACGGGTTTCAATCCTTATTCTAATGGAAGTTACTCTGGAAGATGTTGTCTTTGAAGTTCCAGGGGGTACGTTAATGATGTTTCAATCCTTATTCTAATGGAAGTTACTCTGGAAGAAAAAAATCTATTTTTTTCATAAAAATTAGAAACAAGTTTCAATCCTTATTCTAATGGAAGTTACTCTGGAAGCGTGCAACCCGTTGGGCATTCTTGAAGCTTGAACGGGTTTCAATCCTTATTCTAATGGAAGTTACTCTGGAAGGGCTCGCTGACCAACATTTACACTATTTTTGAAAAAGTTTCAATCCTTATTCTAATGGAAGTTACTCTGGAAGCTTCAATTTCCTTGTTTTTCTGCTCAATGTCATAATGTTTCAATCCTTATTCTAATGGAAGTTACTCTGGAAGCTTATCCCGTATTGATTCAGTGCGACAAACACCCCTGGTTTCAATCCTTATTCTAATGGAAGTTACTCTGGAAGTTCAGCGCTACGGCGCAAAGAAGCCTGAACTTGTTGGTTTCAATCCTTATTCTAATGGAAGTTACTCTGGAAGAGCTTTTTTTTGTTCGTACTCCTTTTTTGACATTGCGTTTCAATCCTTATTCTAATGGAAGTTACTCTGGAAGGATGGATATTATTTACAATTAAGTTTGCCCAAAATTCGTTTCAATCCTTATTCTAATGGAAGTTACTCTGGAAGGATTACCTAAGCGCTTTTCAATGCTTTTCGACTGCTGTTTCAATCCTTATTCTAATGGAAGTTACTCTGGAAGGACTTTATTAAGAGGCTTATTTATAATCAGGCAGAAGTTTCAATCCTTATTCTAATGGAAGTTACTCTGGAAGAATTTACGTTTTTCCACAAACAATGAAAAACTTTGCGTTTCAATCCTTATTCTAATGGAAGTTACTCTGGAAGTATAGATTTTATTTATACAAATTACAACAACATAAGGTTTCAATCCTTATTCTAATGGAAGTTACTCTGGAAGAATCAGCCCTAATACTAGCAACTGAGTCAATTTTCTGTTTCAATCCTTATTCTAATGGAAGTTACTCTGGAAGTCCGACTGTTGGCGCACTAGCTTTGTTGTATAGCTTGTTTCAATCCTTATTCTAATGGAAGTTACTCTGGAAGATAGCGCTTACAGTTTCTTTTGTGATTTCCATAATAAGTTTCAATCCTTATTCTAATGGAAGTTACTCTGGAAGTATGCCGTTTTCTATAACGGATAGTACCAAGTGGCCGTTTCAATCCTTATTCTAATGGAAGTTACTCTGGAAGAGTTTACCAAAGGTCAACTTTTTAGACAAAAATTCGGGTTTCAATCCTTATTCTAATGGAAGTTACTCTGGAAGAAAACTGGAACGCTTAATTGTAATAATGGAGGGTCTTGTTTCAATCCTTATTCTAATGGAAGTTACTCTGGAAGACTTATTCATCAAAACCAACTGCATTACACATGGCTGGGTTTCAATCCTTATTCTAATGGAAGTTACTCTGGAAGAACTTCGAATTATCCAGCAGTATTTAGGGTATTCGGGTTTCAATCCTTATTCTAATGGAAGTTACTCTGGAAGATAATCAATTCTAATCACTGGTTCATTGATTTTCTCGTTTCAATCCTTATTCTAATGGAAGTTACTCTGGAAGTGACCCTACTCGCAAGGATTTTTATTTGAACATTATGTTTCAATCCTTATTCTAATGGAAGTTACTCTGGAAGTGTTGTGAAAGCTAAGACTTTTATGATTTCGATGAGGTTTCAATCCTTATTCTAATGGAAGTTACTCTGGAAGCAATGCCTCATCTGTTAATAATGCTTCAGAATCTGAGTTTCAATCCTTATTCTAATGGAAGTTACTCTGGAAGAAGGAATCCTCCGACACGGGGCTGATTGTCTACAAACTGTTTCAATCCTTATTCTAATGGAAGTTACTCTGGAAGAATTTCTTTTTTGTAGTTTTTCTATCTCAAACTTGAAGTTTCAATCCTTATTCTAATGGAAGTTACTCTGGAAGCCGTAGTAAAGTCAAAAACTTTTGTCCTGTCAATGAGGTTTCAATCCTTATTCTAATGGAAGTTACTCTGGAAGAGTATCTTTCTCCACCATCATGATGAACAGCATCGAGTTTCAATCCTTATTCTAATGGAAGTTACTCTGGAAGAGGCTCACCCCTAACCGAATAACATGAAAATTCGGCGTGTTTCAATCCTTATTCTAATGGAAGTTACTCTGGAAGCCGTCTGTTTGGCTAATTACTTGTAACATAAATACTTGTATGTTATTTTTTATTTCTCTTTTATGTTCTAAACAGTAGGTCAATGGACGTTTTTTAGTTTGTTTTTTGAAATTTTCCGTAAACATAACTATCTGTTATTCAATTATTTAGTTCTTTATTTTTTGCTTTTGAAAATAAATTACTACTCGGAAATTGATTACTTCGTGCAAATATTTCGATAAGTGCAAGTTACACATCTCATTTTAGATTTGGTAGCTTTTGGATAATAATTGTTCTCTATAATCTGATAAATTTCTCGGCTTGCCTCTTTTACTAAATGTTTGTCACTGTCTTTTATTTCTACTTCTACCAATTTATTATTGCTCCGTGTATATACCAAATAGCCTTTGTTTACGTTGCAATGAAAATTCTCTTCTATCAACCAAGCATAACAATATAATTGGGTTTTATAAGTCTCAAAAACTTTGTCATCATAAGCCGCAAATTTATAGTCTAAGGGTGTCATCGTGCCATCTTCTAATTTCAATACTTCGTCAATACGCCCTCTTAAAAACTCGTTGGTTAAGTATTGGTCGTTATATCGTTCGACTGCCCCTATACGTCTGCGTAGGTATTCTTTGTTTTGCTCTAATTTCTGGTTGTGGATTTCTCTACCTTTCTGTACTTTGAAATGTCTGTCTTCATATTGTGGAATGGCGATAACATACTCAAAATACGTAAATCTTGGGCAATACAAAAATTCTATGATATGCGATGGTGTAAGAGTCATTGTATGAATGATGAGTTTTGAATGATGAATTGTGAATTAGTTTACTAAGATTAAGTACTACTGTGGATTTTGGATTTCGGAAATTAGCTAACACAAGCTATAAAAGCATTTAATTAACCTTCTCTCTGACACCCTAAGTAATGAATACCATCATTTAAGCGACGTTTTACTTTTTGCAAATAAAAGATAAATTGAAAATTAATCACTCAAAGAAAAAGTGCCAATACTTCATCTGAAACTAATTTTTTGTCAAAGGCTTGTCCCAATAAAACAGTTTCTTGTAATTCGTTTTTTGACATCGGGAAAATATAAACCGAATCGGTATCTTCATTTATCAACTCCTCAATTTGCAGTTGTAAACTGTCTTTCATATTACGGTCTATAGTACCCAAAAATACAGAAAACTGTACTCTGTATAAGCCTGATTGCTTACAAATTTTGGCTACTTTGGTACGTGCCTTATCATTTTTAATATCGTATAATACCCATGCAATCATTGGCTATTGACTTTACGTGTCGATCATTTTGCTATAGATACAGCGTTTCGCTGGTGTCTTTGGTTTTCTCAATCAATTGATTGGCATAAGTATGTGCCTCTTGCTGCATGATATTTGCCCTTGTTTGATTGCGGTTTTTGTAGCGAATGCTATCTTCTTCCAAATATTCGTTCAATGCCTTAATCAACAATTCTTTGCCTTCTTTATTCAAAGTAACACCATTGGTGATTTCGTCGATATGAGCTTTATTTACTTTTTTTGCTGTAAACAGTCTAAAAACGGGTACCTCTACAAATATTCTGAATGGCTCTATAAAATCAAAAACCATCGATTTTTGGTTATAATCGTCTCGGTGTAAATAGCCTACGTAAGGGTCTAATCCTGCTAAAATTAAAGCTTTTTCAATTCTCGTATAAAGAATACCGTAAGCATAATTCAAGAAAGCATTAAATGAATCTTTGGCAGGTCTGCTACTCCTTCCGTTAAATTGATAGGATAATGGCAATACATAATTGATGGTTTCAAAATACAAACGTCCTGCTGTACCTTCTAATCCCCGAATGGTTTCGGCAAAATCTTGAACGGTGTTACCTTCCAATTTACCGACTGAAATAACAAGGTTTTGGATTCGCTCAATTTTATCGTCCAGATATTCCGTCATTTGTGGACGATGTTTTTTCAAGTCTTTTATAAACTCTAACTGGTGCGTCATTTTCTCCGAAATCCAATTTTTGGTAGCCTTTACACCTTCTTCGTTGATACTGGCTTGCAGCTGTTGTTTACGGATTTTGGTCGTACTTCCCAGTTTTGAATGCCAAACTCTTCCCAAGGGATAACCGTCTGATCGTGCAAAAATAATATCAATATTATTGAACAAAGCCAATCGAACCGCCTCGGTACTCAAAGAAGCCGAAGTAGCCAGCACAAACGAACTAACTTTGTGGGCAGCCAAAGGTATTTTCTTTGACTCTCCATCTTTTGCAGGAATTTTCACCTCAAACATATCGTCTTTGATATGTAAGTAAGTGCCAAAGGTGTTTAGATATACTTGCATAGTTTATGATTGAATAGATGGTATTGGATAATGAATATCTTCATAAGCTTTTACGATAGATAAAGCCAATTGTAACTGCTCACCCTCTGGACAATTTGGAGTTGGGAGTTGGTCAAACTGCTTATCAATCCAAGCCAGCATCAACTCGTATTCTTCTTCGGTTTGAATCGCTTGGAAAATCATAGTTGTTATTTCTGTTTTGATAAAATTACTTACTTAGATAGCCTCCAACGTTCCAAACCCTCTTGCCACAGATTTTCCAATTCCCACAAACGAAGGCAAAACGGCATTGCTGATAAAATCAGCTTGGAAGGCTATCATGGATTTATCTTTAAACTTGGTTTCTTTTTCATACACATTTTGCAACATTCCCATTACTTGACCATTTACCCAATAGTTCATCGCTTTGAAATAGCTTAGAATATTATTTTGGAGTAACGTATTCAATTGCTTTTGCTGTTCGGAGGCAGAATTATGAAGGTATCTCTGGTGATTTTCTTGATTCAGAGCCATCCAAAGTGTTTGGAAACGATAGGAATGTAACTCGTTCGACAGACCTATTTCAAGCGTTTTTGATTCAATATTTTTTTGATGGATAGGATAATTTTTATCCTCAATTTGAAGAGTTTTTATTTTCAAAAAAAGATTAATCAACAAATCTGCTCCCTCGTTTAGCCCTACCAACGTAGGAATGCGATTAATTACTTTATACTGCACCAAAGGATAACGGTACGCCGACTCGCCCGACTCCAAATGATTATGCAACAAAGGCGAATACTCTTGAAACATATTCCCAAAATAGCCCCGTAATTTATGCGCATCACGAGTAGCTAATTGTATCTCAGGAAAACGAATGATGGTTTGATGGATGGTTTGCATGGTAATGGGTTAGAAAAATCTTGAATGTTCCTTTTCCTCGTTTGTTCTGATAAAACCAGTTGTTAAATTATAGAAGTCTTCCAGTTCATCGTTTGGAATAATGTAAATACCTTCACAAAGTAAATAACGACCTGATTGTTTCAACTCTTCTTTCACTTTTGGCAGATGACTTGGAACAGAAATAATATGTTGATGAAAACCTTTTTTATAACATGAAAACTCCTCTTGAGTGAGTTCCTTATGAATCATTTTGATGAACTTATCCTTATACTCTGTTGCCTTTTCATCAATTTCTATAAAAACAGATATTGGCGGATATTGCTCTTCAATTACTTGAAATGATGAAACAGCCATGTCTTTTTTAGGGTCTTCCGAATCATATTTTAATGCTTTCATAGCTTTATAAATTTCTCGTGATTTAAAGAAAGATGTGTTTCCGTTGCCAGCAACATTTGAGAAATAAGATTCTATTACTTCTAAATAATTATCTTCAAGAATTTGTGGATTATTTTCCAATAAAAGCCTTGCTTGGTGCTGAGTAACCTTATCATAAATCTTTTCACAATCACCAAAATCTATGATGTACAAGGGCGAATATTGTTTAGCCAAATTATTGTTTCGATTGATTCTACCTGCAACTTGAATAATAGAATCCATTGGTCCCAAATCACGGAAACCCATGTCAAAATCTAAATCTACGCCAGCTTCAACGCATTGAGTAGAAACTAAAATTGGTTTTAAATTAGCTTCTAAATCCGCTTTTATTGCGTCTATAATACTTTGTCGTCTGGCTGGAATAATATTAGTTGAAAGGTAATATACAGGGTTTAGCTCTTCGTTACATTCCTGAACAATAAGCTTGAAAACATCTAATGAACGTTTTACTGTATTGCAAACGATAATACATGATTTTTCCTCAGACCATTTTTCTAAGAAAATTGTATCAATAAACTGCTGTTCATCTTCTAATTTTTCATCAATCAACGATACGATTTTAGTTCTTTTAAAACATCGAAATACATTTTCATAATCAGGCAAAAGTTCAATACTTTTAGCGTCTTCGCCTTCATTATTCAATATTTCCTGATTGGCTAATTCATAAATTTTCGGTTTAGTTGCCGTCATTAGTACGATACGTGTATTGAGAAATTTAGACAGATAAAACAAGACTGTACCAATAAGCGGTAATTGTCCCAAACGAATTGTTTGCACTTCGTCCAGAATAATAATTGAGCCTGCAAAATGATTGAATTTCTTTAATAACTTATTTCTATTACCAATTAGTGTTTGAAGAAATTGAACAAAGGTTGTAATCACCACATCGCATTGCCAGGTGTCAAGCATCATCATTTTTTGATTATAATTACTTGATTCATCCTTAGACGTTTGTTCTAAAGCATCGGCATATTGGTAATGAGCTAATAGATTTATGTTTTCACCCAAAACCTCACTGTAAACCTTTAATGACTGCTCAATGATATTGATAAAAGGTAAAGCATAAATGATTTGAGATTCTCTTTGTTCGGTTTCTCTAATCTTTTCTCTTAGTCGAATGGCAAAATCTAAAGCCATAAGCGTTTTGCCTAAACCTGTCGGAGCAGTAAGTGTAAAAAGTTTATGTTCTTGCCAATCAGCTCTTTCCAAAAACTGATTTACTCGCAAACGCCCATAACTACGAAGTTCATTCTGAGAAAATAAACTAATGTCTTGGTTTTCAATTAGTTTTTCAATACTCAAAGGGCGATACTTATCGACCAAATGTTTGGAAATAGATTTTTTAGAGTATAAAGAAGTATCGGAAGCATCCAATTTGTCTGCTTCTATCAAAAGAGAAAATAAGTAGTTGATTAGGAAGTAGTTTTGGATGTTGGTTTTTGTATCTGTAAGCTCTTTGGTTGCTCTATAAGTAATTTTTCCTTCGGGTGACGTAACGTATTGCTCAAGCTTCTCATCTCCAATTTCAGTTTTGATTATATCCCAATATTCATTAAACGTTACTTTTTGTTTATTAAAATAGCCTTCATTGTTTTTAGCCTCTGTTTTTTGCGAAAATTCATTTGTTGCTAAATTATCTAAATTAAGATGGTGATTAACTACAATATAGTACAGGAGTAAAGCAAGAGTAGAGTTTTGGTCTTTATACTTTTGGAAAATGGTATAAGCTCCAAATCGTGCGTGAGCTTTTAAATAATTATCAACACGCTCGTTGGTTAATAGGTATGTTTGAAAATACTTTGAATATTTGCCTAAGTCATGGTAGCGACAAATATCATTTATCAAAAGTGCTAATTGCTGAGTATTAAGTTCAGAGAAAGAAACACTTGACTCAAAAGAAGTCAAGGCGTTTTGAGAAACGCCTTGATTATGTTTTTGAATAGATTTTATGCCTTTGCGAGTGCCATCTGGCAAGGTTTTACTATGAGAATAGAACATATTAATCTAAAAATTGAATGGTTTGCTTGCCTTCAAGTACATAATATTTACCCGAGAATCTTATCTTCAATGGAATCCCTGCCGTTGTGTAAAGCACTCTATTCATTTTAGATAATTCTCTGTTATAATTTGCTACAAAATCTGCTGGTAAAAGTTCTTCTTCTATGAAATTCATCAATTCACTATTTTTTTCAAAAATAATTTCATCAACTATATCAGAATTTACAGCAGAATCAATATCCACTAAATCATCAGAACTAGATGTATTTTCAATGATTTGTGAATTTTCAAAAACTTTTACATTTCCTAAACTGGCATTAAAATTTGCCGTTCCCATTGAAATATTATAAGTAAACTGTTGTGAAATTAAAGCATCTTTTAATGTTTGAAATAAAGCTTTTCCTTCATCAAAGTAGCTTACAAAAATACGATAGGTGACATCATCTTCTTGCAGATTTTGACCTGTCACTACTTCAAAAGGGGTTTGAATAGGATTTCCAGCCATTCCTCTAAAGTCTGAGTCAAAAGATTTTCTGAAATCTCCTAAGCTTTTTACGGATAAGAAGTTAAGTCGATGAAAACTCTTTTTAATTGGCGTTTTGATAGCTATTCCAATTCTGATTTTATCTGACGAAAAATCTTCGTAGTAGCTGTCTCGTGGCTTTCCTAAAATTGCTGCCAATATTCCGATAATGGTTGTTCGAGGTGGTAAACTATATGTCATCGCTGTATTATTGGCATAATACTTCCTAAAATGGGCAAACTTACCACTAATATCAAGTTGAATGATTTCCATAGTTTACCCTAAATTTTATCATCTGTGAGTTGATTTTTAAAGATTACTTCTTTGATAGCTTTGCCTTCTCCCTGATTTTCTCGGATAATTTTTAAGAGTTTGCTCAAATCAACATTTACGTCTTCAACTTTACGAATGATTTCATCAGGTTTTGTAGAAACTAAATTGCGTAAATCTCCAAAATGACCGTTAGAGAATCCTTCATTATAAACTATTTCTACATATAATTTTGCATACTGATTCAATTTAGAACGAGTAGGCATCGCCGAAATACTTTCCCAAATCATTTGACGGAAAAGCGTTCTATCTGCAATTGTTAATCCTGTGGACTTTGCCACGTGCTTATTGATAGTACCATTAAACGCCAACATTGAATAATGTACACGGTAATCTTTTCCAAATGTACTACTATCATCATTCATCGTAGTTACAATGGTATTTGATTCAACTAAATCCACTTTATGTAAAGAGTAGCCCCAATTTAGTTGGATTGGACCAGTATAAGCTTTAGAAAAACCACCAATAGCAAAGGCACTTCCAAACATTCGGATGTCAATAAATTGTTGCTTGACCAACTGTTCTAATATAAAACTGTTGAGTTCAAGATTTTTTTTATCTTGAAGAGCTTTAAAAATTGGGTCAGTAGCTTTTTTTTCACTGATGATTTTTACAAAGGTTTCTTTGTAGGGGCTTTCTCCAAAGAAGCTATCTACTGAAGTTTCGTCTGCTAATATTCTATTGATTACAGCTTTCAGCTTAGAATCAGGACTTACTTTCGTATCTCCCTCCATATCTACAAATATCTCGTTGCCAGAAGCTTTAAGATAGTCTCGGATACTACGCTTTACTCTTGTGTCTGTAACTAAATTCGTATTGGTATCATAGTCCATTCTAGGCTTATTTTCTTGGTCGGGGTCTCCATTAGGATTGCTAAGTGTAGCATCATAGATAAAAAGAAAGTCAGAGTTTTCTTGGATGATTGTATTATTTTCCATTGTCAAAGTGTATATAATTATTTGTTATCTGATGATTTTACTATTCCAAATGAATAACCTGATAAAATGAAGAACACAGCTTCTTCTGGCTTCATATTCCAATTATTAAAGTCAAAGTAGCTGTTAAACTCTGAGTCTGCGAATATTACTTTTGAAACCTCTTTATATTGTTTTGCTTTTTCCATTAAGCTATTTCTCAAACGTAAAATTTGAGCTTTATCCATACCACTGAAATTTACTTTTTCTAATACATTTTTACTTTTATCTTTTTGGATATAAGCAACGGAACTGAGCATTCTGCCTAAATAAAACATCGCTTTTTGGTCTGCTCTATAACTCATTTGCTGGAAAAATGTATTAATTTTTTGTTGGTATTCATTTGTAGAATCTTCTGATAGTTCGGGTACAACGATTTCAATTTCTTCCATGTTCTGTAAAAGGTTTAATTGTTTAAGAGCTTGAATGAGTGCAAAGTATTTGAATACTGAATCTCGAATAGCAAAATCAAAGTGTTTGTCTTCGTATTTTTTTACATTTTTAAATGCTTCATACCGTTTGTATCTATGGCATAGAATAAGGTCGCAAAAATGTTTAAAGAGTTTGTCAGGGTCAATCTTTCTATTCTCAAACATTAATTTGAAAAGAGAAAGTACTTCATTTTTCTTTTCTTTATCTTTCCTAATTGGAATTATTGAATAAATAGATGCCAAGTTAAAACGGTGTTGTTTTCCGTAGTCTGTCATCACAGAAAGCCAATCAACTGAATCACTTAAATTATTTTTAAACAAATCATTTACTTCGTTAAAAGCATCTATGATTTTGTAGAAGTGGAACTTACTTACGTCCTTTATTTCATTGATAGTTTTGAAAAAATTTCCATCTGACTCAAACGCTAAAAAAGTTATCCAAAACGGAGCATCTGTTTCATATTCAGCACTTGTTACTAAATTATCAAAAGAATTACTATCAAATAATAGCTCTGATTTCTGGAAAATACCTTTGGTTATGTATTGAATATCAACTTGTTCTTTATTCAGAAATTGAGGGATAATACAGTGGTCAATACCTGCAATTCTGATTTTTTGGTTTTCTAAAAGGTATTTGGAGGCTCTACTTAATAATAATTGATTGTTATTTGAAACTTGATAGTTTAAGACAAAACTGTTTTTATCGAAAAATGAAGCATAATTTTTCGTTTCCTTTACGAACATTTTATTTAAGCTATATCTATCAGCAAAATTGACTTCGGTAACAGAGGAACTCAATGTACCTGTTGCATAACATAGCTTTTTACTTACTTCAATTGATGTTTGTTTCTTACCTTTTTCAAGAAATTTAGCCTTCATAAATTCCTCAAAACCCTCAATTTTAGAGATAGCAGTAGAAGTGTTTATATTATCATCTGATGATAAAACACTTGTATAAAAAAGAATAATTTTTGAGGATGGAGATTGCAGTATAGAAGAAGTGAGCAACTTTTCATCAATTAATCGTTCTGTTTGCCCTTTAGATTCTTTCTCGATCGTAAATTTTTCAATGAAAATATTACTTAAAGAGAATATTTTAGGTAGAATTTTTCCAAGCAAAGTATCATTAAACTGAGGAAAATCTTTAGTAATTGCTTCTTGAAATTGCCCAGTTGAAGGGACATTTCCTTTTGAATCAATTACACCGAAAAACGTTTTTCTAACTTGCTCTAACTTTCCAGATTCAACACAAGCATAAATAGCCTTATTATTTCCACCTTGAATTTTAATATTCTTGAATGCCAAACACGATTGCTCTTCGTCGTATTCTTTCAAAGATGGGTTGAGATAAACATCAGATTTGTCTAAATCGAAAATCAATTCAGCAACATACAATTTAATATTTTTATCTTTTTCTTTCTGAATATTGGGATAATCAATAATATCATCCCATTCGCCACGGTTGTGGCTGAGTTGTGAGCCTAGTTTGATAAGGGTAGTAAGCATAGCAATAGGTAATATAGATTTTTATTTGTTCGAGTTATTGTCTTTCAAAATTAAATGTATTTCAAACAATAAAAAGCGATAAAAATCATATTTTAGAGTTTCTTATTATACGGTCATTTATATCAAATTATATTGCTTGATAAGGTATTGTCTTACTTCAAAAACATAAATACCATGCACCCCACCCTATCCAATCTCAACCAACAAGATTTTGCTTTTTGTCCTCCTGTATACACTGAAGCGGAGATTTCAAACATTGTAAATACACCACTCATAAAGTCTATGTTCCTAGTATGAGTAAAGCTCTGTGGAACTTCTAAGGGCTCTTTTACCCTTGACGCAAGGCATTTTTTAGCCTTTCTACGAATAGAAAGTCCTATCTCTGTACATACACCCGATGCACTCGCTTATGATTGAAACTATGAACCTTATTGCGCATACGGTTGTAAAATTTACCAAATCCTTCACGAGGATGATCCTTACTCAATTGTGATAATTCATCCATTAATACTTGATCGTCCTTAACAGATTGATAGCTTATACTGCTTCGGCTCGTTTTGAAGATACGGCATGCCTTGCTAATGCCTCTTGGATAGAGTTCTTTCAACTCACCTACAAGCTCTCGCATGACACAAGGCATTAGAGCTTTTTTCTATGAAATATTTTGCCATACCCAACTCTAAGGCTAGTTCGGTGTACATGCGCTTGAGTTTGACGTTCTCTTCTTCAAGTTTTTTGACCTTCTTAAGTTCGCTAGCTTCCATGTCGCCATAACGCTTACGCAATTTATAAAATGTTACCTTGCTGACTCCATATTCGCGAACAATGGAGTCTAAAGACTTGCCAGATTCGAATCCCTTAAGAATCTTAGCAATTTCGGTCGGACTAAATTTGCTGATTTTCATAATACATACCTAAAGTTTAAAAAACACCTTTTAAACTTTTAATCTGTACTAATTGGGAGAACCTTACATATGAACAAGACTTCTCAACTATAATATTATATTAGAGTGATGTAAAGA
Organism: Cellulophaga sp. BC115SP; assembly: GCF_009905545.1. Classification (GTDB taxonomy): domain Bacteria; phylum Bacteroidota; class Bacteroidia; order Cytophagales; family Spirosomataceae; genus Flectobacillus; species Flectobacillus rivi. The sequence continues at coordinate 31,283 of NZ_JAAALB010000049.1, forward strand.
ATGTCCATTCCCCAAAACATCACTCATAAAAACCTTCCACTTCCCTATTCAGTAGTTGTGCTTGCACACTGGTTCTAGGTAGTTTTTGACTGCCAGAAACCCCATCTTGCTCCAAAAAAGGTTATGCTAAAAGTTAGTTTAAATGACAGTGATAAATGCAACTGTAAGTTATGACACTAGATTGATGTTAGATTGAATATAGTTTGCATAAAAATTAACTAAACATTGCCTATACATTCCACAAGGTTTAACGGTAGATTGAATACAGTTTTCATAAAGATTTACTAAACCTTACCTACACTTTACATAGAGCTTAATAACAATGAATTCGAGATAAGTGAGCCTCTAAACAATTCCTTGATACTTGGTGACAAATATTCGTTTAACTGCTAGCAGCTATTGAGATTTTTGCATCACTAGCCTACCAATATTTGAAGCAGATTGTCATGAAGCGCTAACAATCTTGGCACATTCCTAAGAGTTTTCTATCCACATGTACCCTCCCCCCTATTCAACATTTGAATAAATTAGTGTAAACGCTGTTAACCAAGCGTTTACACGCGTTAACAGTCGCGTTAACGCGATAAAACTGAACGTTAACGCCGTTAACGTTCAGCATTTTTAGACTCTAGAGTGTACGAACAACCATGCAATCGTGTCGTAAAATTTGAATGAGTACCTACAATTATATCATCAAACTGCGACAATTGATGTTTAGGAAGAGTGTGTTTCTTGCGAGATGAATACCCTACTATTAAAGTTTTTAAATTTGAGATGAGAGATAATATACTCTTCTATTTTCTTACTACAGGTTCTGACTTTTAAGGAAACTTTGTTTATCAAAGTGCTAACATAACTATTAACGCCTGTAAACGACAGGTTAACAGTATTTACACTATTTTCAACTATTTGAGTAAGTGGGTATGATTCCAGTGGAGCAAGAAACTATTGAAGATATTGGGTAGTATTATTCACTCGTCTATCGTACAAATACACAAGAAAATGAGAGCTTTCTAGCGTCCATGTAAGATTCAACAACTATTTTCATAAATTGTATTCGGACTTTCAAGATTTGTTTTTCCACTAGGAGCTGGTATTGTAAATCCATTTGTTACTTTTTTAGTAAAGCAAGGTCTTCACTTTAGCAGGAACGAAATAGAATTTGTAGAATAATAATTACCAAAGCAAAGACACAGAGTAATATCAAGAAAACAGTTTGCATTTGGAATTTAAAGATTAAGGGTTGAACAACTATTTCTACTTTTTAATCAACCATAGATTTACACCGTATTAATTCCTTCTAAATTACAAACTTCAATCTTAACTAGTATTCAGTTAACGGAATGTTATAAAATAGGAGATGAGAGTACTAAATACAACTTATCGGCTGAACCAAATCAATGCACCATACCTATTGACACACACTCTTTCAAAATTTCTATTATTCGTTTAAATACTGTTAACCAGCCGTTTACACTCGTTAACGTTAGTGTTAATAAAGATGATTCAAGCGTAAGGCTCAAAGGTACTGTTCTACTAGTTACAGAATAACAAAGGATGCGAGTATAAAACTAAAACAGATTTTATACCCGCATCCTTTCCAACAGCAATACTTGATTGGTTTTCCTCTTCTGAATTATATTTTGCTGATGGTTTGTTTGATGTTTTGAATATCTGCAATAAGAGCATCACATTCTTCAGCGGTCGTCAAGTATGATTTCAGTACACTAAGTACTTTGTCCTTTGATTGCTTCTCTTTCTTCTCAGGTTTTATGCTATTCGAGCTTACAAGTTGCTGTACCTTTTCTTGGGCAAGATTAGCATCTTTAGTTTTTCCAACTTCGATGATATCTGTTTTATTTAAACTAGATTTTCCTTGTAAAACCTCATTTTTTATTTCAGTTGGCAACATTTCCAAACCTCTAGCAAAGTCAGCATCTCTTCGGATTGTTTTCTCTCCAACATTAAATTCCTTCGCTAATTGCTCAGACAATTTCTCCTTTTTCCCGTGGTGGTCACTTTGACCACTGCGGCCTTCGGGATTCACTTTACCGCCGTGGTAATTCGCTTCAGTTTCTTGTGATTTAAACTTACCTGTTTTATCTCTATTCAATTCCTGATTCTCACGTTCTTGTTTGAGCGCCAGATATTTCATACCTCGCAAATAGGCCATTTGCTCTACCGATAAGTTACGACGACCGAGTTGGTGGTCAATCATAAAATCCTGAGCCTGCTCAAACGTAGGAATCTCGATTAGATTTACTCGAAAATCTAATCCAAATTTCTGGCAAATCTCATGGCGGTTATGCCCATCGATGAGCACGTAACAAACATCATCAGGGTTCGAAGCCTCAGGGTTAATAGCAGATCGCTTTGTCTCCCATACGATTAGGGGATCTTTGCAACCAAATGCTAAGATATTTTGCTCTAATTGTGCTCTTTCATCAGGGGCTAAAGGCGGAATAAACTTTTTAAGTTTTTCGAGCACCACCAATTCCTTTTTGATTCTTTCATCTTGAGAGTACATAGACTTTGGTAAATCAGCCTTCATCATAGCACTCATAAAGTTATTTTTTGCCATTAAAATCTACTGTTAAATTGCCATAAACTCCTTTGCTAAATCCATATATTGATTTGCTACAACTGATTTAGGTGCATAAGAAAACAGATCTTTCTGTGCTACCTGAGATTGTTGTATGATAGTGGCCCTTTCGATTGACACGTTAAAAACAGGAATATGTTTATACTGGTCTTTCACAAAAGTCATCATTTGCTTGTGTACCAACGTGTTAGAAACCATAGTAAAGAGAATTCCTTTTACAACTAGAGTATTATTTACATGTTGTCTAATTTCATAGATTCTATTGAATAGATTTTCAACCCCATAAAAAGCGTATGCTTCGGGCTGAAGAGGTACTATACACATATCCGAAGCCACCAGTGCATTGGTGGTAAAGATGTTGAGAGCAGGAGGACAGTCAATCAAAATATAATCAAACTGCTCATTTATTTGGTTAAGCTTGTTACGCAATCTTTTTTCATTTCCGATTGAGTTGACCAAATCAGTCTCACAATAAGCCATTTTAATATTAGAAGGGGACAAATAGAAATTCTCTTCTATCTCAATAATAGGCATATCAATATTGTCCAATATCGCATCAATGACTTGTACCTCTGGTGCGTATTCGCCAAAACATTGTGAGGTATTACCTTGAGAATCAAAATCAACAAGAAGCACTTTAAATCCAGAAATTGCGAGAGCCTTCCCGAGATTAATTGTTGTCGTTGTTTTTCCAACACCGCCTTTATGATTAACGATAGATATCACTTTTGCTTTTGAAAAAAGCTCGTCTGCATATCCATATTCTCTAAGAATAGGCTCTAAAAGGCTACAGTGTTTTTCATTTAAAGTCAATGCTCCTTGCAAAGCTTTATATAGCGTCTTCTTTGGTAATGAAGCATCTTTCTCTAGTTGAGATAAATTCAAGGCTGGCTTTTGCCTTATAAATTTGAGGATTTTGTCAGGAGATATCATAGGAAAAACTTTTAAACAAAATAAGATAAAAAAGTATCCTTAATCAAACATAAATGGATATTTTTTTATCTTATTGGTTAGATTTTGAGCTATCTATTCAATAATTTTCGATAAGCTCAAGCCGTTTCAAGTCCTTATGATTAGTTCCGTAAATGTATTGTGATTGATATCTTCCAAAAAAGTCGCATAATGCTAGTTGATTTGGTTGTAAGGCGACTTTTTTGGAAGATATTCAGAAAGCTAAATATTCGACCTAAAAAACATATAAATACCTGATTATAAGATATTTAAATAATGATAAATATGTATAATTAAAGGCTAAGGCGACTTTTTTGGAAAATGGCTATTTAATCATTTTCCAAAAAATGACCTATATCTGATTGATGTTCAATCAATAAATGCTTGTAAAAATGTTATGCGACTTTTTTTGTAAAGGTCTATTAACGTATGAAATTGCTAAAATAAGTGAATCATTAAGGTTATTTGTGCTGATTTTTACTTAAAAAATGCCGTAAGGCGACTTTTTTGGAAGCCCCGCAATGTAAAAATTTATTCATAAAGTATTTAAAAACAAAAGAGTCTATGATTATGCGACTTTTTTGGAAATGAGTCCTAATACTAAATTTGTAGATATGTATAACAGAATTGTTGTGCGATTTGGATAAAAAATAGATAAAAACTATTATTTTTAGTAATCTTTTCTTGATTTATATATTTATCATATTTATTTGATTGATTTAGGGACTCATAACTTGCTTAAAATCAGTCATTTACAAACCGTAAGGCGACTTTTTTGGAGAATAAGGCGACTTTTTTGGAAATTCACAACCTCGTAAGGCGACTTTTTTGGAAGCTAAGGCGACTTTTTTGGAAAATTTGAGCTGATGAAAAAAATAGAAATAAACATAGAATCTATCGAGGAAAAATATCTCGAACATCCTTACACCCCAAACCGAAAAGACAATTACCTTCCTAATCAAATGGTAATCAGCAATACTCAATTTACAAGAGTAGAGCAAAGACTGTTTGAATATTTCATCAATCAAATTAATTACAATACCATCAATATCAACCATGGTGTTTCTGTTAAGATACCGATTACCACGGTGAGAGAAACCATTAAGCCTGAACAAATCTTGGCTGTAACTAAATCGATGGCTCAAAAAGTGATGACGTTTTTCGATTTATCAAACGCCAATCATATTGAGTATGAGCATATTCCTTTGTTTTCGAGCATTAGCTACAACAAAAATAATTCAGGAATGCTAGAATTTAGATCAAATGCTCAGTTATCTCCCTATCTCGCGAGCCTTGGTAGCCAATATACTCGTTACGATTTTCAAACAATTCTAGAATTTAAGTCTATTTATTCTACCCTAATGTACAAACTTATCAAATTACATTTGGGACAGAACAGAACAACTTTCATGTATAGCATTCAGGAACTTCGTAAATTACTACAAGTTGATGTAAGCAAATATAATAACCTGAACGACTTTAAACGAAAAGTGCTCGAGCCAGCAAAAAAGGAATTAAAAGAAACGAGCGGAGTACCTATTGAATTTGAATATGAAAACTTTGGGAACAAACAGCGTAACGTTACACATATTCAGTTTAAGGTCATTACAGCGCTTGAATTAAGCAAAATTGATAAGCAAGATTTTCTGGCTGCCGTTCAGGTTAATCCTAAAGGGGTATATGAAAAGGTTGAAGAAATCATTGATACCAAATACAATTTCAAACTAAATCACCGAGAGAAAATACTGAGTAGTAGTGTGCTCATTGATAAATTCATTTCACTGCATATAGAGTTTGAAAATGGATTGCATGCAAATGTCAAGAATCAGTCGGCTTATATTTTAGCCTGTTTGGATTTAGTCAAAAAAAAAGAGCCTCGAAAAAAATAGAATAACAAGAATGACACTAACTTCTCTAAGCTAGTGTCATTTTTGTTTATTGGCTATTAGTCAATTCCTTCATGAGATTACTCAGTGGTGTTGCCATAACCCCATCAGCAAAAGGGAACTGTTCCTTGCCAGGATATACGACGTATCGTTTTGTTGCTTTAATATCCTCACAACCTAAATAAAATCCTTTAGAAATCTTTGGAGCACTCGATCGTTTCACTTCAATAGCATATCGTTCTTGATTACTCAGCTCAACAACTAAATCTATTTCTGCACCTGCTGAAGTTCTGTAAAACCAAGTTGTTGTTCCTTGAGGTAAACAAGAAATGATATTTTCAATTACAAAACCTTCCCAACTTGGCCCAACCACTGGATGACTCAATAGGTCTTCTAAAGAATTTAGATTAAGGAGCGCATGCGTTAGTCCACTGTCCCGAATATACACTTTAGGGGTTTTCACCAATCGCTTACCCACATTCCCAGACCAAGGATAAATGGTTCTTACAAGAAATAAATCCTCTAAAAGCTCGATGTAGCGTTTTACGGTGGGAATTGTAATTCCCAAACTTGCACCTAATTGGGCCGTATTTAATTGACTTCCTTGTGTATGAGCAAGCATAGTCCATAATCTTCTCAAGGATATGGCAGGTATTCGACTTCCAAATTGTGGTACATCTCGTTCTAGATAAGTAAGAATAAAATTTTGTCTCCATCTAAAGCTACCTGCATCGCTTTTAGCCAAAAAACTATCAGGAAATCCACCTCTAAGCCAAAGTGCCTCTATATCCGAATAGTTTGAGTCTTCTATTTCGAGCACATTCAAACCTGAAAGTTGCTGATAGGCGATTCTACCAGCTAAAGATTCAGAAGATTGTTTTAGTAACTCCAAAGAAGCAGACCCTAGAATTAAAAACTGACAAGTTCTAAATCCAGCTCTACGTCTACGGTCGATTACCCCACGTAACACAGCAAATAATTCAGGCGTTCGTTGTATTTCATCAAGGATGATTAGTTTTCCTTGATGTAATTCAAAATACGCTTCTGGATCAGAAAGTTTGGCCAAATCTGCCGTACTTTCTAAATCCATATAAATTGCTTCAGGCATAAGCGTACTTGCGATTTCTTCTGCTAGGGTTGTTTTACCCACTTGACGAGGACCAAGAATACTCACAGCAGGAAACTCCTTTAACAATTCTATAATATTCAATTGATTCCGTCTCTTTATCATCCTTGTAATTACAAAATTGTATTTTAGATTTACAAGGATAAAATTAACAATAAATTTGATAATAAATACACATATTGCGTTAAAACATGTTTCTGAGCACAGCAGGGCGAAGAATTGTGCAGAGTTCCTGTTAGCAGCAAATTATCACAAAATTCAAGCACTTATATTTAGAAGAGGTAGGAAGTTATAACTGAAGTCATCTTGATTTATGTGGAGTTATGAAAAAATAAAAAAGGTTGCTGATACTTGTTTTGCGAACTATACCAAGCAACCTTTTTATATACTACGTACTGATCAAAGATATAATAGAATTAGAAATAATTGGTTACTTACCTGAAAGAAAACGATGTTTTAAGCCACAAGCTCCTTTTAATGAGATTGTTAATTGTATTATTATTTATAAATTAAAGACTGGCAACCGCATTGGGGTATTCGATGGCATTTATTCCCTGTCGAAAGCTTATTTGGCACTCGTGATCTTCACTACAAAACTGTTTTCGGAGATTATCACCGTTGGTATAAGAAAGGTTTTTGGAAAAAGTGTTGGATAGAGCTTTAAAAAAATACAAGTCTTCTTTCGGCCTTTCATTAGTAAATTTAGATGGAAGTCATTTGTCATGTATTCGAGGTGGTAAAGAATTTGCTTATCAAGGCACAAAGAAGAGAAAAACCACCAATATACTTTACTTGACTGATAAACAATGACTTGTGTTATCTATGCCAACGCCAGTTGTAGGTAATTATAACTATTTATTTAATATTGAGTAGACGTTTGAAGAATTTACTAGCATATTAGAGAACGGTTCGCTGCTGCTTTCGGATGCTCCATTGCCAAAATGTGTATTGTTGCTACATCTCGTACATCAACAACTCCCATTGTAAAATTAGGACTTTCGGTTGTTGTTCCATTCAATATGCCCGTAACAGCAATATCTAGTGTAGCAGAACTAATATCGCCAATTACAGGGCCAAAAATACCTACTGGATTAATAACGGTTAGTTCTAAGCCTTTTCCTTCGTTTTCTATAAAATCCCAAGCTGCTTTTTCTGATAGAGTTTTAGATTTGATATAGGCAGGAAGCTGAACGTTGGCATCTGTCCAATCATCTTCCGTAAAAATATGGTCTTTAGGATTGATACTATAACCAACAGCAGCGAAAGACGACGTAAGCACCACGCGTTTTACCCCAGCATTTTTGGCAGCCCTCAGCACCCGTAAAGCTCCGTCTCGGGCTGGTATAATAAGTTCATTCTCATCGATAGGATTTTGGGCTGGAAAAGGCGACGCTACATGCAATACGTAGGTTACATCTTTCATTGCTTCTGTCCATCCTGTATCGTTTGTGAGGTCTGCTTCATAAAAAGACAAACGGCTAAAATCATCGATTCCGCCGTCTTTCAAGGCTGCAATAATACTTTCTTTTTTGGTTAATGAGCGAATGGTGGTATTGACAGAAAAGCCTTTCTGCAATAATTGTAAAATGCAGTGGATATCCACAAAACCAGTGCCTCCAGTTACTAATACTGTTTGATTGTTCATGCTGATTGTTTTAAATTAACAATGCAAAGTTTGCCATTAAAACAGCATGACATTTTGTTGTGAAGGTCAAATTTTCTTTGTTGTAAGGGTCAGAGAGTAAGATTATTTTTTACAGGTTAATACTCTTGAGCATTCAGAGGAGAAAAACTAACTCTTGGCACACATTTAAACTACTTTAATCGCTGTCTTTGTGGAAGTACCATTCTGACAACATAAAATCAATTTAAAGATATGTGTTCAGTCCTTTATCTTTAAATTCCAAATGCAAACTGTTTTATTGATATTACTTTGTGTCTTTGCTTTGGTAATTATTATTTTACAAATTCTATTTCATCCCAGCTAAGATGAACACCTTGCTGTAACAACTAGATTTACAATACCAGCTCCTAGTGGAAAATAAAGCTTGAAAGTCCGAATACAATTTATGAAAATAGTTGTTGAATCTTACATGGACGCTATATAGCTCTTATTTTCTTTTGTATCTGTGCAATAGACGAGTGAATAATCCTACCTTCAAGAGTTTCTGGCTCCACTGGAATCATACCCCTTACTCAAATAGTTGAAAATAGTGTAAATGCAGCTAACCTGTCGTTTACAGGCGTTAATAGTTATGTTACGCTTTTAACAACCAAAGTTTCCTCAAAAGTCAGAACCTGTAGTAAGAAAATGGAAGAGTATCTTATCCCTTATCCCAAATTTAAAAACTTTAATAGTAGGGTATTCATCTTGCATGAAACTCACTCCTCCTAAACATCTATTGTCACAGTTCGATGATATAATTGTAGGTATTCTCTCAAATTTTACGACACAATTGCATGGTTGTTCGTACCCTCTGAATCTAAAGAATGCTTAACGTTAACGGCGTTAACGCCACTGTTAACGCGTGTAAACGCTTGGTTAACAGCGTTAACAATAATTTATTCAAATATTGAATAGGGGGTGGGGGTATGCGGATAGAAAACTCTTAGGAATGTACCAAGAGTGTTAGCGTTTCATGACAATCTGCTTAAAATATTGGTAGGCTAGTGATGCAATAATCTCAATAGCTGATAACAATTAAACTAATATTTATCACCAAGTATAAAGGAAACGTGTATGTGCTCCCTTTATCTTGAATCGAGAAATTTCATAACATGCTTCAATTCTAAACTTAATAAGCCTAGTCCTGTAAAATACTTCTTAGTTATCAAATCTTCTCGATTATCTACTGATAGGATAGGTCACTATGACCGTTTACTCAATTTCTGGGTGCTCTCGATACTTATTCACAAAAATTCAGTCTCTAAAATGTATAAGTGACAAAAAGAAATATTTATTTTTGTTTATTGAGTTTTATACTTTATTTATTATGTTTAGCTTGCTATTATGAAGAATAATCTATACTTATTTATAATAATTGGATTTTTGTACTCTTGTAAATCAGCAGAAAATAATGTTTGGGAAATACCAACCATCAATTCTATTTCTCTAGCTGGTATGAGTATCCTCCAAACAGAAATATCAGATATCGATAGAAGAGTTACTATTTGGGTTCCTTATCAAACGAACGTAATATCTATAGTACCAACAATTGTAACCAAAAATGCCATTTCGATTATTCCTTCAAGTAATGTGGCACAAAATTTTTCGTCTCCGGTATATTACACCTTAGTCTCAGAATCTGGTCAGAAAGTTATTTATGAAATTCAAGTGAAGGCTCAAGAGCAACCCATGCCATTGATTAATAGGGTGATTGGTGATACATTAGAGGCTGGAATGAGTTTTCAAATACTAGGTCGTAATTTTGGACTTAATCCTACCGAAGTTCAAGCTTCAGTTAGCAGTGCAGGTAATACTACTCATTTAAAAACTGAACTATTGGATTCTTTGCATATACAAGTTTTTTCTCAAGACGATTTGTTGCCCGGCAGTTATACATTAGCGCTTAAGGTAAAGAACAAAATTACAGAATACAATAAACCAGTAATAGTACAATATCCTACACCTCATATCGATTCAATTGATTATTGGAATGTGATTCAGGAAGAAAGTATTAGAATATACGGAAAATACTTTTCTAAAAATTATACCTATAAAGTAATCTTAGTTGGAAAAGATGGAAAAGAATATTCTCTTCCTGCAAATTCTGATGGTCAGACTATTGAGTGTTGGATTCCGAATTCTGTAAAGGAGGGAGAATATAGAGTGAAAATTACCAATATGACACTGATAAAAGAGAGTAATTTAACTAAATATTCTCTTGTCGTATATCGCAACGATATGCCCTATTTAGTTGATACAGAAAAGTATTCAGAAACCAAGGTCAAACAAGGTAATACTTTGGTATTTACAGCCTTGAACTTCGAAAAAGTTCAGTCAAGATTTTATCAAATTCAACTTCAAAATGAAACGGAAACTATCGTACAAAATGCTCTTTACAATGCTGTAAATAAGCGTTTGAGTTTTGAAATACCAAAAACAAAGGGAATATATCATATAAACCTAATACTAAGTAATGAGAGTGCGATTCTCTACAGTATTAATACACGATTTGTGTTAACAATCGAATAATTTCCTAATAATATCTTGCTATTATATCAATGAAAAAATTACTACTCCTATTAATGTTTGGTTTAACATTAGTAAAGACTGGTTTGTCTCAAGTAAACAAACCAGTCTTGGATTTAAAGAAATTTACGGACCGAAGTATCGTAGTGAGACAAATGTTGTCCACTGACAGAAATTGCTACGAATTTTATAAAAATGGGATAAAGCTCATAGAGGGACAAGATTACTTTATGGGCGCTGGGTATGCTAACTCGTTTTTTTACGTTGGGGGTGGTACTCGGGGTGGTTTTTACAGCGCTGCTATAGAGTTTGGCTTCTTAAAGCCTAATGACGTATTAGTGGTCAAGGACGTATGTCTCAACGAAACATCAGATCCAATGATTGTATCTGACGACTATGTTTATAT
>NZ_JAAALB010000005.1 GCF_009905545.1 Cellulophaga sp. BC115SP
CCAAATCAAACTATTTTACTATTTTGATTACTTTAACTTGGCTAAAACTCAGGGCAACCTATTTTAGGCAAGGACAACCAGAACGGCGCTAATAACAGAACATGAATCATCCCGAATTTTAAGACTCGGATTATTCGCCAAATTTTCATCAAAAAAGCGGTCGAAAAATATTTTTCGACCGCTTTTTTGATGCTATTATACTAGATTTCACTCATCTTGAGACGCAATAATTGCATCTCTACTTTTTAATATAATCACTCATGCGCTCAATTACTAAATTAGGGATGTCCTATGTTTGGTTATTGTTTTTTGATACCGTCCCAACACGTAAAAAAGGCTAATTCAAGGTCTGAGCTTGTCAGCTGAAATTCTCCTGAAAGCTGCAATTTTATAAGAGAACCAACACTTCCCATCACGAAAGAAATCATGATTTTAGGAGGAATATCTCTAACTGCTTGTGTGAAGACCGCTTTTCGTAAAAAATCGTATATAGGCTGTTCAAGTTTAGTTAAATCTGTTTTTGGAATTTGTTGTAAAAACGGAGAGTTTGAAAACTGTTCCAGAAAATAAAATTCTTTGGGGTTTTTAGTGAAATAATGAAAGTTCTGAAGATAAAACGCCCGAATCCTATCCCTATAATTTTTAGAAGCATCATCGTTTTTGAGTAGTTGATTAGTCGTTCTTTCTTTCAAACTTACATACAGAGCGCAGATTAATTCATCTTTACTCTTAAAATAGTGGTAAATGGTCCCTGCGGCTACATTGGCTTGTTTGGCCACTTCTGACATAGGGGAGCTATGAAAACCATGCTTAGAAATTAGCTCAAGGGTTGCGTTCAAAATAGCTTCTTTTTTATCAAATTCTTTTATAATGTTTGCCATCGTTACTTAGTTCACGCTTGTTTTATCAAAATTGCTCATAAATGTTAATTTCTGTCTTAAAATAGCGTAGAGCTTATTTGAAAGAATCAACTGTTTGTAAAACAGTTGATTAATAGTCGTTTGTTGAGCGAGGGAGGGCAAAAAAAGTGCTTTTGCTCATCCAACAAAGTAAGTTATATATACTATGGATTCGAATTATTCTATCTAAATTGGCTACTTTCGCCTTAATGACTGTTAATTTTACAATAAGTTTCAAAATATTTAGCCTTATGAAAAATCTCCTACTATTATTTTCATTCCTTTGTCTTGCGAGTTCTGGATTTGCGCAAAAAATCTTAACAGGTCGTATTTTAGACGGAGATAACCAACAACCTATTCAAGGGGTAAACATCACTATTAAAGGTGGTACCGAACGAGCTACTCTTTCGGATATCAAAGGTAAATTTAGTCTTCGTACCGAAAATACATCTACAATATTAGTAGTTGAAATGGAGGACTATGAGCCTTTAAAAATTAAGTTAAATACAAATTCTCAAAATTTAACAATTTTATTGACATCATCGAACGAAGATTCAAACGGTTTACGCTCTGTAGGCTTCCATAATTCAAAAATGTTGCCAAAACGTAAAGATTTGCCTACTTTTTATGCTAAAGTGCTAGACTAATTTTGAAACAAATGAAAGTTTTTACAGGAATGAACAAATTCTATCGTGGATGGTGGGTATTGCTGGGTTTGTCTTTAATGTATATTGGTTCTAATGGATTTGGTATTTATACATTACCGCTATTTTACCCTAGTATTTCTCAGGAACTATCCCTTACCAAAGGAGTTATTACACAAGCGCCTAGCAATATGTATCTGGTATTGGCGCTGTGCTCACCTTTTTGTGGATGGTTATTAGATAGATTTGCGCCAAGAGTTATACTTGGGGTAGCAGCCGTTATTATGGCTGTTTTGTTTGTCTCTTTAGCAATGATTAGCTCATTTGAGCAATTAAAATGGTATTATGTATTCTTTGGTGTTGCGCTAAGTTTAGGTGGGGTGATTCCAAGTGTGTATTTGATTAGTCGTTGGTTCGACAAGCACAGAGGTATCGCATTAGGGTTATTTTTGAATGCTTCTAGTTTTGGGGCAACGATCTTGAGCAAACCTACGGGGTATTTTTTAGCATCTGGAGGGTGGCGTGTGGCAGCAATGTATGTAGGAATTCCTGTGGTTGGCATAATCATGTTGGCTCAATTTCTCCTAAAAAATCGTCCTTCGGAAGAGGAGTTTCAGCAGGAAGTAATGCCTCGAAACAGTTTTCTTCAGGATTATACCTTATCGCAAGCGCTTCGACAACCAACATTTTACACCTTATTGATCGCTACAGCAGCCTTATGGTTTTGCATTAATGGTATTTTGTTCAATAAGGATTTATTTCTGTCTGATTTGCAATTAACACCTTCACAAACAGCAAGTTTTGCTTCCTCATTTTTCTTTTGTAGTATTATCGGAAAAATTGTGTTTGGGTATATCAGTGATAAAATTCGAAAAAAAGACGCTATGCTAGGGTCTATCGTTGTGTTAGGGCTTGGTGTATTGCTACTAAAAACCTGTCTGACCCATGTCGATATGTTGACAATCTCAGCTATTGTGCTCGGAATAGGCTATTCAGGGGCTTTTACCATGATTCAACTATTGATAGCAGAACATTATGCAGGCAAATCTTATGGCTTGATTTTAGGGGTGTTTACCATGATTGATACCTTGGCAGGTAGCATAGGGATTCGAGCAATCGGGCAGCTTCGTGCTTCAACAGGTTCTTACAATACCTCATTTGAGGTAATGTTGACGCTTTGTATCGTTGCAATAGTTTTGGTTGCTTTTTCGAGAAAAAAAGAAAGTTTAAATACATAGGTTATTTTCCCTAGAGAAAAAATCTAAATAGTTAATTTTGTCAGAAGACTGAGATATAACAAGTACTTAGTGTTGTACAGAGGCCCAATTTTTAGCGTAGAAATTTTATGGAAATAAGAAACCCCAGAACTGGCAAATTTGATTTTTCGATTCAACCTGTAGATGCAAACGGTGTGCGTTCTAGAACGATTTCATTAAGGGCATCGCAACCTGGTTGGTTGGCCAAAGGAATCGAACAGCGAGTAAGGGTACTTCAACAATGGCATACATTAATTGAAGACTATTCTACGGATTTACTGGAATCCTTAATAGATGATACTGGCAGAAAGACTGAATCGGAGAAAGAGCTCAATTATGTGCTTCGTGCCATTGATAGTTGGTGTGAAATTGCCAAGAAGATTTTACGCGAGCCCGAAAGTTTATCTACTTCTATTCCTGTGCTAAAGCTCCAGAATCACTATGAGCCCTTTCCTTTAGTGGGAGTTATTAGCGGCTGGTGCTTTCCGTTTGCGCACTTGATGAAGGAAATAATACCTGCTTTGCTGGCAGGTAGTGCAGTAATTGCGAAGCCAAGCTGTGTCACACCAAGGTTTGTTAGAACCCTCAATCATACGATTCATCGTACACGAGGGCTCAGAGAAGTACTTTCCATTGTAGAAGGCACAGACGATATTTTGGAGCCGATGTGTTCCAATGCTGATTTTGTATGTTATAACGGTACTGCCACCGAAGCAAGGCAAGTTTCAGATATTGCTCATAAATTGTTCAAGCCTTCTTCTATTCAGCATGGCTTAAAAAATACCGTTATTATTACCGAAACAGCAGATTTAGAAAATGCTTCTTCTGCAATTTTGCTGGGTGGTTTTTGGAATGCAGGACAATCATCGTCTTCTATTGAAAGAGTGTACGTTCACCGAAACGTCTATCATTTGTTTTTGTCAAGATTAGTCGGAAAAGCTAACCTCATTCGGTTGGCATATCCAACCACTGAGTCTGGACAAATTGGACCTATTATTGCCGAACCGCAAATCAATATCATTAACGGACAACTCTGGGAAGCTTTAGAAAATGGTGCTAAATTATTGACAGGAATTGGACAATGCGAAAAATGGGAGGGTGGTTATTATTGTCGTCCCACTATTATTACCAACGTAAAGCCAAGCATGAAAATTCTGAATGAAGAAACGCTTGCTCCTATTTTGCCAGTGATGTCTTATCAAGATACAGAAGAAATTTGCGAATGGGTGAACGGTATCACACAGGCACATTCAGGCGCTATTTTCTCAAAAACACCCAACGAAGCAATAGCCTTAGGAGATAAACTTTCAATACCATATCTGTCAATTAATGATATTGCCTTAGAGGAGGTTTTGCAAGTGGGGCAACACCCTCAAATGATGCCAGAAACATTGGAATTTGAAGGTACATTCTCTAATTATAGGAAATTTTTTAGAAAGAAAACTTTTATTATCAATACCCACAAACCGTTTGGAATAGGGTGGATTAAGTCATAGAAAATGGCGTAAGTGAAATAGCTTACGCCATTTTTGTTTAAAATGGTTTATTTTCAATGATTTAATGAAATTCTAAGGAATTCTTCATGAGTTGTTGAAGCTTGTTGAGTTGTTTTGTAAAACATAATTATTCAAAAATAGAATTGTATGCAACTCAAACTTACTACTAAAATGAAGAAAGCTGCACCACAAAGAACACCTTTTCGTGTAATTGTGTTGAGTGCGTTTTTGCTTTTATCGGTTATTGTCAATATTTTCTTGTGTATATCAAGTAATTCATGCTCTCAACAATTAGCGCATTATAAAATATTGAATGACTCTATTATTATCCAGAAAAATCAACTTCAGAAGCAACTCAATGCTTCCGAACAAGATTCACAAGAAGCAGCCTCTCATTAATATCCTACAATATTCATTTAACTAAACTATTGCATAATGACCACATTGATGATTCTCATTTTTGTGATTGGCTATCTAGCAATCACACTCGAACACAATATCCATATCAACAAAACTGCCACAGCCTTGCTTACAGGTGTTTTGTGCTGGGCAGTATATGCGCTCAATGCTACTGATGTTCATATCGTTTCAGAACAATTGTCGCATCACCTCGGCGATATTGCCGAAATTGTTTTTTTCCTGTTAGGAGCCATGACCATCGTTGAACTCGTAGATGCTCATGATGGGTTTGCGATTATTACCCAAAAAATCAAAACACAAGATATAAAGACCTTGATGTGGCTTGTCGCAATTCTAACATTTTTTATGTCGGCAGTTTTGGACAATTTGACAACTGCCATCGTGATGGTTTCATTATTAAGAAAAATTTTGGTATCGAGCGAAACCCGAAAAATCATGGTAGGCTTAGTAGTGATTGCCGCTAATGCTGGTGGTGCATGGTCGCCACTGGGTGATGTCACAACAACGATGCTTTGGATCGGGAAGCAAGTTTCGGCCATGGGCGTGATTTCGCAGTTATTAATTCCAAGTATGGTCTCATTGATTGTACCATTGTTTTATTTACATTTTACCCTAAAACCCAAAGGCAACGTCTTTTCTGCTAAACTTGAAAATACGATGGCTTTGCCTAATGCAGAGAGAAATTTGATGTTTGCAGTTGGTTTGGGAGCATTATTGTTTGTTCCAATATTCAAAACAGTAACACATTTACCGCCCTATATGGGTATGTTGATGGGCTTAGGGGCTGTTTGGTTGGTGTCAGAACTTATTCATAAAGACAAAGATGAAGAAACAAAATCCAAGTACTCAGCAGTACATGCCTTACGCAAAATAGATACGCCTAGTATATTGTTCTTTTTAGGTATTTTGGTAGCAATTGCAGCTTTAGAAAGTACTGAGCAATTGCATCATTTTGCCGAGTTGATGAATCAAACTCTGGGTAATCAAGACTTGATTGTATTCATTATCGGTATTGCCTCTGCTGTTATAGATAACGTCCCTTTGGTAGCAGCCTCTATGGGTATGTACGATCTTCAGGCATTTCCAACGGATTCCAAATTATGGGAGTTTATGGCCTATTGCGCAGGAACGGGCGGTAGTATGTTGATTATTGGTTCAGCGGCTGGTGTGGCAGTGATGGGTATGGAGAAAATAGATTTTATGTGGTATTTCAAGAAAATATCCTTCATAGCTTTGTTAGGGTATATAGCTGGTGCGGCCGTGTATTTGGGGCTCTATTCATTTACACATTAAGAAGAAAAAAGGGCATTTAAGCGAAAAAAATGATAACAAAATGTTAATTCTTTGAAAGAGTAGCACTTTTAACACGAATATTTTTTAAATTTTGATGTTTTTTCGGATTCAGTACCAAAAAATTGGCAAATTAAGGTAATCACAATACATTATTGTAAATTTGTAGAACCTTACTTTATTTATTTGGTTTGCTAAGGTTAGGGATTCGAATTGAACGTATTCCCTATATTCAACTATAATCCAGTATTAAACGCATAACTCTAAGTGATTATGAATAATTCTATAAAATATCTTTCAATCGGTGCGATTGCTTTGACACTAACATCTTGTACCGAATCGAAACAATTAGTTGCTTTGCAACAACAAGCCGCTCAATTAGAAAACACTTTGAAGAAGGAAAGAGAAGAAAACGTAGAACTTAGTAGTTTTCGCTTTAGTCTCGAAAGTCAGTTCAAAAAGAAAACAGAAGATTACGTGAAATGCCAAGAAGATGGTAAAGAAACCATGGAAAGCTTGTCTGAACGTTACAATCGTTTGTTGACTGACTACAACCAACTTTCAGCAAGTTATGAGGTTTTGGATAAGTCAAACAAAGAGCAAGTAGAAGCTACCAAAGCTCGTATTTCTGAATTGGAGTCTCAATACAAATCGGCTGCCAGCAAAAAAATTGTATCTAAATCAAAAAGAAAAAGAAGAAGATAGATTTTCTTAACGTTTATAGATTTTTTAGCGCCCTCCTGTAAAGCTACAGGAGGGCGTTTTTTTTCTTAAAATCTTCTAATTTTTTTTTAATTGAACTTTAATTATTCCAGATTGTATTTTTTGTAATTTCATTTCGTTAGTATTTTGTAATTAGTATTTGAATTAAATCCCTTATGTGCTATGGAACGTATGCGAATCGAAAAAATCTTAGTACCTATTGATTTCAGCCTAACCTCAGAAAATGCTTTAAAAGCTGCAATCCATATTGCAGAACAACACAAGGCTAAACTTTACCTTCTTCATATTATTGAGCCAGGAATTTTGATGTTTGCTCAAGATGGTAGTTTAATTTTTGATATTACATCAGATAGTATTGATAAAGAACATGAACATCGTTTAGAAAAACTATATGATCGTTTCAAAAGTAAAGGATATTGGGAGGTAGAAAGCGTAGTGAAGCACGGTGAGGTAACTCCTTTAATTGTACAAACAGCAGAGGAGATTGAGGCAGATTTGTTGGTGATGGGAAGTCATGGTACTGAAACAAGCTTGGATGACCTACTAGGTACCAATGCTTACAGTGTGGTAAAACGTGCGAAATGCCCAGTTTTGACTATTCCAACGCATTATCACTGGGAAGGAATCCACAAAGTATTATTCCCGATTCGTTCAGTATTGGGTGCTTTGGATAAATATCCTATCACAGAGGCGTTATTGTCACCTTCTGATAATCCTGAATGGTTACTCGTAGGATTGAATGACCACGAAAAGGCAGATGACAAGGCAAAAGTGGAGGAATTTGTGGGACAATTTACGCAGTTTTTGACTAGTCAAAACAAACAGTTTAAGTTGTCAAATTATGAAGGGGAAAATCTGGCAGGAAAAGTGTTAGAAATGTCAAATACCGAGGGTGTAAACTTGATTGTAATGACAACTTCTACCACAACATCGTTTGCAAAATACTTGGCAGGTAGTTATTCTCAGCAAGTGGTGAATCACTCGAGAATACCAGTGTTGTCAGTAAGTCCAGATATTTCGATTAAAATCAAAGAGAGTGAAGCTACTCCAGAAGAAATTTTGGAAAACCTTGGATACGGATATCCATTTTCAGGTACAGTGCTCTAATAGTTGAGCCAGACAAAATAGAAACGATTTGAAGCATATTCAGTCAAATTTTGTCAATATCAAAACCTCAATCAGATAATATGATAGATGCTTTTATCTTTCACTTACCTGATTGAGGTTTTTACATTATTTCTTGACCAACCTCGAAATCATAATGCCTGTTTGACTAGCGTGCTTTGCCAAGTATTCTGCTAGTGGCTCTGGTGAAATAATGACCTCTTTCAAATCTTGTGAAGCGTGCAATAGATGCACTCGTCCATTGACCACAATCGCAAATCCCTGATGCGAAATATCCAAGCCACTTTTTGAGGTTGTGATAGCAATAATATCACCATTTTGAATACACGATTCTCTTTTTGCAACCTCGGCTTTAGGGATATAGAAGAAACTTTTACGTATCAATTCTATTTCTGCCATTTTCACTGCCTCAAGTGCGCGATAATCTTCCAATTGAGGATAAAGCGGTAGGTGCGAGGTCATGAACGACACGCTTTTCTTGTACGGTTTTCCAGCACATATCTGTGTTTGGTCCTTAATAAGCCCTTTTCGTTCGTTTTCCTTCAACCAATCTGTAAAGTAGTGTAGTCGTGAGCCATATCCATTTACATGACCAAAACGATAGCGAAGCGTTTCGAGGTTATGCTTGAACTCCTCAAATGAATTGTTTTTGCACAGCGAAATAGCTAATACGGATTCAACCAAAGTAGAACAGTCAAACTCTCGAAGATTGACGACTAAATTTTCTTTTTTGCTTTCTAATGTGTTTGCTACATAAGGTTTTCCTAAAAATGATTGTGCAATTTCAATCACCCTTTGACCTTGTTCTGAATTATACTTTTTTTGAATGGTAGCTTCAAAAATACTTTTGTCTGATTCTTGAGCAATTCCTGCCCAACTAATCCCACAAAATAAAAGGTTTAAGGCAATCGCCTTAAACCTTTTATTTTGATATGCTTTTCTTAATAATGACACGGTAGTAGTAATAAAATGGTTGCGCTTTTATTTCTTTAACGCAATATTAAAACTTCTTATTTGAAACTTATCCTGATTAATTGTGCTATTGTCGAATTAAAAATAGAGAGACATAGCGCTAAAAATCTAAATACTAACAGCTTAAACTAAAACCTGTAATGCCTATAAACTATTCCAAATTTTATGATTGTTTTTCTTTCACAAACATAACAGATATTGCTCCTAAAATCATAAATACACCTGCAAGCAATAGCGCATATACCGAATTAGAATCGTAGATATGTTTTACTACTAAACCTCCAAAAATACCATTTACAATTTGAGGGAAAGTGATAAAGAAGTTGAAAATACCCATATATACGCCCATTTTGTGGATAGGAATACTGTTGGCTAAAATTGCGTAAGGCATTGCCAAGATACTTGCCCAAGCAAACCCGATACCCACCATACTCAAAATCAAATAATCTGGATTTGTGATAAAGAAAATGGAGATTAGTCCTAAACCACCGCAAACCAAAGAAAAGGCATGTGTAGTTTTTTTACCGAACAACGAAGCAATTTTTGGCAAAGCCAAAGCATACACAGCTGAGACACCATTGTAGATGCCAAATAATGAGCTCACCCAGTCTCCAGCATCGTTATAGGCTTTCGAACTATGGTCGTCCAATGGCAAGCCATATACCTGATGCGCGATAGCTGGTGTTGCATATACCCACATAGAGAATAGGGCAATCCAAGAGAAAAACTGTACCAACCCCAACTGTTTCATGGTTGTTGGCATTTGGGCAAAATCCTTGAAAATATCCTTTAAACTAGCTTGATCGTGTGATTCATCTTCAAAACCAAATGATTTTCTTTCTGCTGGTGAATATTCTTTCGTGGTAAAAACGGTCCAAAGAATAGCAGTAAGAATAATAACCGAACCAACATAGAAAGAGTAAAGAACGTTGTCTTGTACATTTCCATTGATGGATTCATTCGATACGTTGAAAAATTTATTAAGAATTGTAGGAAGAAAACCACCAGCAATTGCACCAATACCAATTAAAGTAGTTTGTACCGAAAAGCCTGTTGTATTTTGTTCATCTGGCAAGTTATCGGCTACCAAGGCTCTAAACGGCTCCATAGCAATATTGAAAGAGGCATCCATAAACATCAAAAAGCCTGCTCCCAAAACTACTGCTGGAAGTACACCTGCCAAAAACGAAGCATTTGGCATAAATGCTAAAGCAACTGCCGCTAAAATAGCTCCCGCCAAAAAATAAGGTTTTCGACGACCAAATCGTCCCCAAGTGGTATCGGAATAGTGTCCAATAATTGGCTGGACAATCATTCCTGTAAGTGGTGCTGCCAACCAAAACCAAGAAAGGTGTTCTACATCGGCGCCATAAGTTTGAAGAATACGTGAGGCGTTACCATTTTGAAGTGCAAAGCCAAATTGGATACCCAAGAAACCAACGCTCATATTGATAATCTGCGCCAGACTCAAGAAGGGTTTATTAATTTTTTTCATGTTTATGGTTAATGGATTATTGGGTGAAAGTGTAAAGTCTTGTTCAAACACAAAACTCTACACTTTCAAATGTACTATTTTTTAGAAGAAATCTCATAAATTACCGCTGAGTTTGGCGCTACTTTGATAGAGATATTTTCTTTGGCATTAATTTTTTGTGAACCTTTTGCTTCATACACCCCTTTTAAGGTATAATTTCCTTGAGGGTCAAGTCCCATGACTGACCATGCACCATCAGGAATATGAAGACTGATATTTTTTTCTTGATAATGGTCAAAGTTACAAACTACTACTAGCTTCTGATTTTCGCTATAACGTAAGTATGAATATACCTTACGACGATCATACTCATGATTTTGAATATATTGAAGGTCGAAGAATGCGCCTTTTTGTACTGCTTCAGAACCATTGACAAATTTCAATAAGCCTTTATAGAATGCTTGTAAATTCTTTTGTTCCTCGGTTAAGCCTGCGCCATCAAATTTACCTCCATTCATCCATGCCTGATGGGAAGGAACTCCCCAGAAATCAAACATTGTGGTACGGTCATCCGCTTGATTGAAGCCTTCTTTGCCATCAGCTTTTTCGCCCAGTTCTTGACCAAAGTAAATCATCACTGGTCCTGTGTGAAGCGTGGCTGTAACGACCATGGCAGGCACTGCTGCGAATGGATTTCCTTTGGCAAATGCTGGTGTATTGACACGTTGCTCATCGTGATTTTCCAAGAAACGTAACATGTGTTCAGAAATATCCCCTGATTCATGTTGCCAAACGCGAGTGATATCTTCTACGGTTGCTTCATGTTTTTGCTCAACTAATCTTCTTAGTCCATCATACAAACCAACTTTGTCATACAAATAGTCAAATCCTCCAACCTTGATATAGTTG
Organism: Cellulophaga sp. BC115SP; assembly: GCF_009905545.1. Lineage (GTDB taxonomy): Bacteria > Bacteroidota > Bacteroidia > Cytophagales > Spirosomataceae > Flectobacillus > Flectobacillus rivi. Next base: position 11,209 of record NZ_JAAALB010000005.1, read on the forward strand.
TGGTATTCACGAGGGTTGTAGATTTCTGCAATGAATACCATTTCTGGATATTCTTTTTTAATGGCTGAAGTTGCATACTGCCAAAACTCTACAGGTACCATTTCGGCCATATCACATCTAAAACCATCAACACCTTTCGCAGACCAATATTTCAAGATTTCAACCATCTTAATCCAAGTAGATGGAACTGGATCAAAATGACGACTACGTCCGTTGAGAATATCTACACCATAATTCAATTTTACCGTTTCAAACCAGTCATCAATTGTTGGTTTTGACGAAAATACATCGTTACCCGAGGCTTTTGCAGGCGACTCAATATACGGACCTTCTGGTTTGACAGGAGAGTTTACTCCATCAGGGATTTGGAACTGAGTATGAGGGAGATAGTAAAAGTTATTATGTGGGTCAAAGCCTTTACTTACGTCATCATCTTGACCAAAGTCACGTACACCCGCAGGCTTCATGTCTGAGTGATACACACGTGCCACATGGTTGGGTACAAAGTCCATTACTACCTTTAGTCCATTTTTGTGAACACGAGCTACCATCGCCTCAAATTCTTCCATTCTTTTGCTAGGATCTGTGGCAAAAAATGGGTTTACATCATAATAATCCTTGATAGCAAATGGTGAACCACAACGGCCTTTTACTACATCTGGATGGTCTTTTGGAATACCCAACGCCGTTAAATCTTCCATCGTAGCATGCTCAATAAGACCAGTCATGTACAGATGTGAGTAGCCAAATTTTTTCAATTCTTTCAACGCTTTATCGTTGATGTCTTTGAATTTAGTCACACCATTTTCGGCAGCCGAACCATTCATTTTGTTGGTTGAATTGGTATTGCCCCACAAGTGGAACATCATCTGTAGAATTACTAACTTGTCGTTTTTCTGGGTCATAATTTTCGTTTTCTCGCTTGATTTAGTTTTTGTCAGGGATTTATCTTTATTCTTTAATTTACTAGAATTATTCTTGTTGACCAAAACTTGAGTTTTCGGACGTTTTTTAGTTTGCGAGAAGGATGCCCAATTCAGAAATATGCATCCCAATATTGTTAGGAAAATGAAGTGTTTTTTAAGCATTTTTAGAATAATATTTGGCTATTAGCACAGTTTAGCACAGATTCAATTCATTTAAGTAGCTAATAGCTTTGTGATAATTTTGCTCGAATTTAAGATTTTATTATTAGGATTTTCTTCATTTTATTTGAAAAATTGCAAACTTTTAAAGTTGTCATAAGGTATCTTGAGTAATTTTTTTTGTATTTTAGAAATGTTTAATTGTATTTACATTTTCTGCCTTGCTGCTCATTGCCAATAGCTTAATGACTCATTTTTCCATTAACCATCTCTTTATAAACATGAAAAAAACAATTCTATCCTTGGTGCTTTTGGGAAGTACTTTTTTGGGTATCGCTCAAACACCAAGTATCCAACGTGTAAACCCTACAAACTGGTGGGTGGGCATGAAAAACCCATCTTTGCAATTATTGGTATATGGTAAAAACTTGAAAGGCGCCGACGTCAAAATCAATTACCCTGGCGTTACGCTTCAAAAAGTAAATACTGTAGAGAATCCAAATTATTTATTTCTTGATTTGACAATTGCCCCTGAAACTAAAGAGGGTACGTTCAACGTAGAAGTGACTAAGACCATTCAGGTACAGAAAGGTAAGAAGAAGGCTATAGACCAAGTCGTAAAAATTACACAGCCTTTTGAATTGCGTGTTCGTGATAAAAAGCCTCAAACTGTCAATTCTAAAGACTTTATTTATTTGATATTGCCCGACCGTTTTGCCAATGGCGACCCAAGTAATGATAAGTTTGAGGATATGGCCGATAAGGTTTCGGATCGTAAAAATCCTTTTGCTCGTCATGGTGGTGACTTAAAGGGAGTTACCCAACATCTTGATTATTTCAAAGAGTTAGGCGCTACGACTCTTTGGTTGAATCCCGTAATTGAAAATGACCAGCCTCAAACCAACGAGGGTGGTGCAATGCGTTCTGCTTATCACGGCTATGGTTTTACCGACCAATATAATGTTGACCGTCGTTTGGGAGGCAATGCAGCTTATTTGGAAATGGTCACTGAAGCACACAAAAAAGGCTTGAAAGTGATTCAAGATGCAGTGTACAACCACGTGGGTATCAACCACTGGATTTTGAAGGATATGCCATCAAAAGATTGGTTGAATCAATGGGACACTTATACCAATACTTCATATCGTGACGAACCAGTCGTAGATGTTTTACATGGAAACAAATCAGACTTCAAGGTTCAGCAAAGTGGCTGGTTTGTACCATTCTTGCCAGACCTAAACCAAAATAACGCTTTTGTGGCTAATTACTTGATTCAACATGCACTTTGGACGGTCGAATATTTTGGTATTGATGGTTGGAGAGTAGATACGTATCAGTATAATGATTTGCCTTTTATGAATCGTTGTAATGCTGCTCTTTTTGAGGAATATCCAGATATGTTTATCACAGGTGAAAATGCGGTACAAAATATCTACAGTCAGGCGTATCATGTGAGAAACAATATCAATTTGCCTTTCAAAAGTAATTTGCCTTCACCAAATGATTTTGTATTGCAAACGGCTATCAATGATGCCTTGAATCAAAATTTTGATTGGGGAAAAGGCTTCAATCGTATTTATCAGGTTTTATCAATGGATGCCCTATATCAAAATCCTGATTTAAACATGACTTTTGTCGATAACCATGACCAAGACCGCTATTTCTCAGTTATTGGTGAAGATTTGAACAAATACAAATTAGGTTTAGGTTTCTTGTTAACTACCCGCGGAACTCCACATTTGTATTACGGAACGGAAGTATTAATGAAAAACTTTAAAAATCCTTCTGATGCAGAAGTTCGTCAAGATTTCCCAGGCGGTTGGGCTGAAGATGCAGTGAGTAAATTCACAGCTAATGGACGAAATGAGAGAGAAAATGAAGCGTTTAATTTTGTAAAAACGTTAGCTAATTTCCGTAAAAACTCCTCGGCATTAACTACTGGGAAATTAATGCAGTTTTTACCACAAGATGGCATGTATGTATATTTCAGGTACGATGCACAACAAACGGTTATGATTGTTATGAGTCAGAATAAAGATGATAAAGAACTCTCGACTGACCGTTTTGCTGAAATTATGGGAGGCTTTACCTCTGGTAAAGAAGTTGTCTCAGGAAATACCATTTCTTCTTTGCAAAAAATCAAGGTTCCAGCCATGTCAATTCAAGTAATTGAGTTGAAAAAGTAGTTTTAAGGAAATGAAGAGAATGAAAGAGTGAAAGTGATTGGGTAATAAAATTCACCATTAAATACCCGACCGCTGAAATATTCTCCATGCCTCAGTGTCTTTCTAATCGATACTACTTGTAACTTTGTGATAATAAATCTTTAGAAAAGGTTGGGAATGTTATTTTTCCCAACCTCTCTTTTTTCCATTAACCAAACTTTCAAACAATGACAACAGTAAAAGCGTGCCTTTTTGACCTAGATGGCGTAATCGTAGATACAGCAGTTTACCATTTTCAAGCTTGGAGACGATTAGCCAATGAATTGGGTTTTGATTTTACAGAACACCAAAATGAGCAGTTGAAAGGTATCAGCCGTATGGAATCCCTAGAATTGATCTTGAATTGGGGTGGTGTTACACTTACCGAGGAGGAAAAAGTAGCATGGGCGACCAAGAAAAATCAATGGTATTTGGATTTAGTAATGCAAATGACACCTAACGAGGTTTTGCCTGGTGTACCTGAGTTTTTGAAGTCTCTCCGTGCCAATGGTATCAAAATCGCTTTGGGTTCGGCAAGTAAAAATTCAAAGTTGATTTTAGAAAGAATTCAAATGCTTGACTATTTCGATGCTATCATCGATGGTAATAATATCACTAAAGGCAAGCCAGACCCACAAGTATTTTTGATGGGAGCAGAGGCAACAGGTGCACAACCGTCTGAATGTGTGGTTTTTGAAGATGCTGTAGCGGGTGTTCAAGCTGCTAAAGCAGGTGGCATGAAAGCCGTTGGTGTAGGTTCGGCAGATATTTTGACAGAAGCAGATATTGTTATTGCTACTTTCGAAGATTTTTCGGTTGAGAAATTAGCACATCTTAATCGAAATTAGATAGTTTTGTATCCTCTGAACAGATTCAATTAGTCAATCATATAGCAAAACACTACTAAAATGAATATGAACCAAAGTGTTGATTCTTTCTTTGATAATAAAGCTCTTGTGCTTAAGTTGTATCATGAGGTAAACGCCTATTATAATGCTCGTGCATTAAAAGCGAGAAGTAAACTAAGAAAAGATATTCCTGAAGAGTTTGTTGCTCTGGGATGGCCTAATACAAGATTAGTTGATAACTGTTTTCAACCTGTTCGTAATCTTCAAACGGGTGAGAAATTTACGATAGTTGGAAAAACGGTAAAAGAAAAAAGAATTCTAAAGTTCTTTATCGAACAAATTATACTGGAAAGAGGAGAAGAGGGTCGTAAACGAGTGTTAGATTCTCTAAATATGACAATTCAAGACAACAAGACTGGAATGAAGTTCGATACTAAATATTTAGAGGAATTATATTACGAAATCTTCAACAATTAGATATTAATTAAAAGTGTCATTTGCATTACTACATTTTGACCAAATACAAATGTAGTAATGCATTTTTATTTGGTCTGCTTTTTTCTAAATGTTAAAATACAATTTTCGACGAAATGCATCAAGAACTAGTTTATTGTATTGCTTTAATTTTACTATTCTAAATTATCATAATTAATTTTGAAAGGAACTAAGTATTTGGTAAACAGTTCTTTTACTTTTTGTGTATAAAAAAACACCCTAGCACAGCAAGGACAATCTTCATGAATTGAAGTAATTTAGCAGGCTAATAAAATAATCAACTTAAGGAATTGTACATTTCCAAGAACTTGCGTGAAAAAGATATACTAAAGTATTGAAGTATTGGAAATAGTTAGATACATTGCCATTAACCATCCATTATAATACAATGAAAAACTACTTAAAACATGACGAATGGTGCATAATTGAAGAAGGGTTTCACCGTGAATACAACGAAATCACTGAGTCAGTTTGCTCCCTAGGAAATGGACGTATGGGCCAGCGTGGTAACTTTGAAGAAACCTTTACAGGAAAGACGCTTCAAGGTAATTACGTAGCTGGTGTTTACTATCCTGACAAAACCCGTGTGGGTTGGTGGAAGAATGGTTATCCTGAATATTTCGCAAAAGTATTGAATGCCGCCAACTGGATTGGTATCAAAGTTGAAATCGATGGAGAAGAGTTAGATTTGAATCGTTGTGAGGTAGCAGACTTCCGCCGTGTCCTTAACATGAGAGAAGGATATTTGGAGCGCTCATTTATCGCAACTTTGGCTAGTGGAAAACAAATCAAGGTATATACAAAAAGATTTAACTCAATCGTGGACGACGAATCGGGTGCTATTAGCTACTCGATTACGCCATTGAATTTTGACGGTAAACTTACTCTGACACCGTTTATTGATGGTGATATCAAGAATAAGGATGCCAACTACGACGAAAAGTTCTGGGATGAAATTCATCGCGAAACTGCTTTTGCGGAAGGTTATATTGAGCTTCGTACTAAAAAGACGGGTTTCCACGTGGTAACTGGTCAGAAGTTTGAAATTCTTCAAGACGGAAAATCGGTTGATTTTCAAAGTTTCCCCATCAAAGCAGAAAAATACGTTGCAAGCCAAGTAAGCTTAGACGTTATTTCGGGTCAAGAAACTACGTTGATTAAATATGCTTGTAATCTTTCTTCAGAAAATTATGCTGTAGAAGAGCTTCTTCCAGCAGCAAAAGCGTATTTGGCTAAAGTTGCAGCCAAAGGATACGATACCATGCTGGCTGAGCAAGCAGAAAAATGGATTTCAAAATGGCACATGAACGACATCGTAATTGAAGGTGACGTAGCTGCTCAACAAGGAATTCGTTTTAACATTTTCCAGCTCAACCAAACTTACTCTGGCGAGGATGCTCGTTTGAATATCGGTCCAAAAGGATTTACTGGTGAAAAATACGGTGGCTCAACTTATTGGGATACTGAGGCGTATTGTATTCCATTCTACATGGCTACAGCCGATGCACAGGTCGCTCGTAATTTGTTGGTATATCGTTGGAAACAATTAGGTCGTGCCATCGAAAATGCAGGTAAATTAGGTTTCAAAGATGGAGCTGCTTTATACCCAATGGTTACCATGAATGGAGAAGAGTGCCATAACGAGTGGGAAATCACGTTTGAAGAAATTCACCGTAATGGAGCCATTGCCTATGCGATTTATGATTACATCAACTATACTGACGATAAAGCTTACTTAGCTGAATATGGCTTTGAAGTATTATTAGGTATTGCTCGTTTCTGGGCTCAACGTGTTAACTGGTCAATTGCTAAAAAGCAATATGTAATGTTGGGCGTTACTGGACCAAATGAGTACGAAAACAACGTAAACAACAACTGGTACACAAGTTATATAGCAGTTTGGTGTTTGAAATACGCCAAAGAAGCCGCAGAATATATCAAGTCTACCGATAGTGCTCGTTATGCAGAATTGGTTGCTTTATTGAGTTTGAATGAAGAAGCTGAATTTGGTAAATTCCAGCATATCATCGACAATATGTATTTGGCGGAGGATAAAGAATTGGGTGTTTATTTACAACAAGATGGATTCTTAGATAAAGAATTGATTCAAGTAAAAGATCTACCTTCTACTGAACGTCCTATCAACCAAAAATGGTCTTGGGATAGAATCCTTCGTTCTTGTTTCATCAAGCAAGCTGATGTTTTACAAGGAATCTATTTCTTTGAAGACGATTTCGATATTGATACAATTCGTCGTAACTATGATTTCTATGAGCCAATGACGGTTCATGAGTCTTCATTGAGCCCATGTGTTCACTCTATCATTGCAGCCAAATTAGGTGATAAGCCACGTAGTTACGAATTCTACCAGCGCTCGGCTCGTCTAGATTTGGATGATTACAACAATGATACTGAAGACGGATTGCACATTACTTCAATGGCTGGAACATGGATGTCTGTAATCAAAGGATTTGGCGGCATGCGTGTGAGAAATGGTCAAGTCTACTTGAACCCATTTGTACCAGAAAATTGGAAATCATTTGCTTTCAAAATCAGATTTAGAAACAATATTCTCAATATTATCACTACATCTGATCATGTAACAATCGAAAACCTCGAGGGCGGAGATATTACAATCAATGTAGGCTCTGAAGCTTACGAAGTAAAAGCTACTTCGTCTGTAGTGGTAGCCTTGGGTGCTACGGAATTGGCGTAGTTATCTAATTTGTATAGACGCAATACTTTGCGTCCATATATAAGTCATTAAGTATTATAGTAACAGAAAAGGGGACAAAAATATTTTTGTCCCCTTTTCTGTTACTCATTATTAATTGTAACTTAATTATTTGATTTTCAGTTATTTATTTTTTCTTTGTGGTTCCGCATTAATTCAAACAATCACTAATTCACTAAATCACCACCTTACTCAATGCTTAAAGAATATATCATAGCCAAAGCGTAAAATCACACCTATTACAACGACCACAAAGAAGATTCTTACAAAAGCACTCCCTTTTTTAAGCGCTAATTTAGTGCCAACTATTGATCCAAGAATGTTGGCAATCGCCAATGGAATAGCTACTTTGTACAACACATCTCCCGATGACATAAAATAGATAATGGCAGGAACATTCGATGCACAATTCATGATTTTGGCATAAGCGGAGGCGTGTAAAAAATCTAAGTAAAAAATTGATACAAAAGTAAAGATCAAAAAACTACCCATTCCTGGTCCGAAAAAGCCATCATAAAACCCCAAAACAGCTCCAGTGAGCATGACTCCCCAGAAAAATACCTTACCATGATATTTGGGAGCATGATGTGTTCCTAAATCTTTTTTGACCAAAGTATATATTAAAACCAATACCAATAACACCAAAATAATGGGGCGTAGGGTTTCTTTGTCAAGTGAACTGACTAATCGAGCACCCATTAGGGCAAATATCCCTGTGATTGCTACGGCAGGTAACATGACCTTCCAATCAACTTTTACCTGTTTGATATATTGTGAAGCTGCCACTAAAGTACCAGACACAGAAGCTAATTTGTGTGTACCAATAATAGTTGGAATAGAAAATTGTGGTAAAAATATCAATAAAGCTGGTAGTTGAATCATACCACCACCGCCAACAATCGAATCGACAAATCCAGCAGAAAAGGCAAAAATGAGTAAAAAAGAAAGAGTTTGAAGACTAATATCGTCAAGGAGCATGAGCAATTAGGGTTGATGATTTTACAAAATTAGCCCAAACTCTTCAAATTTTCCTCAAACTACGGCTAAATCATTCGAAGGGCATTTTGAGTAATGAAGAAATCGATTCATTTTTGGAAGCATTCATTTGAGTATCCACTCCATAAACTATTTCTTTGGGATTAATATGTGAAAATGTACCAAATAAACGATCCCAAATAGAGAAGATATTTCCATAGTTAGAATCCGTAAAAGGTTGCACATAATGGTGATGTACATGGTGCATATCGGGCGTAACGATAACCCAGCTCAATATTTTGTTGAGAGTAGGGGGAAGCGTAATATTGGCGTGGTTGAATTGTGATAACAGTACCGAAATAGACTGATACATCATGACAACCCACATTGGTGCTCCAGTAATGACCACAGCAATGGTGGTGAAGACAAATCTAAAAACACTTTCTCCAGGATGATGACGGTTGGCAGTGGTAGTATCTACTTGCATATCGCTATGGTGAATAATGTGAAATCGCCACATCCACTTGACTTTATGCTCAAGCCAATGGATAAACCAAGCGCCAATCAAGTCCAATAGTAATAATCCTAAAACAGCATAGATCCATAAAGGCATGACAGGAAGCCAATTGATAATTCCAAAATGATGAGCAACTGCCCAATCAGAAGATTTTAGTAGAATAAATGCCAAGAAAAAATTGACAATGATAGTCGTTAACGTAAAAAATATATTTACACCAGCATGGCGCCATTTATGATAGGAAAATTTGAATAGTGGTAAGGATGATTCAATCAGCCAGAAAAAAGTAATACCACCCACCAAAATTATTGAGCGATGTGACGAAGGAATGGTAGAAAAGTAGTTTATTAGTCTTTCCATATTAATAGACTTTTCCAAGATTTTTTTGAATTAAGATTGTTAATATAAATATAACCTATTTTAAGCAAGCTTATTCCTGATTAATTTTTTAAATTTTGCTTTAAAAAAATCATGCAATAGTGTATGAAAATCAACGATTATCATAACTTTGCACCGTAAAATAAAAACAAATACCACCACTGTTAAACAAAGCTTTACTTTGTATTTATCACTCAAAATAAAGTTTTATCACTAATATTATCCTTAATTATATGAATCTACTGATCATTTATGAGCATCAGTTATTGGCTGATGGCCTTAAAGTTATTCTTGAGCCAAACCCTAGTATTTTATCTGTCAACTTACTTTCTTTAGAACAAGCATCTACACAAAGTATTCAGTCTTTTGCCCCAGACATACTGTTGATTGACTGTCAACAATCGCACCACCAAGTGACAAACCTACTTGAAGCCTTATCAATACAAAATGTTAATCTTGCTACTTTTGTGTTAGGAGTGAGCCAATGGATGTCTACTCCATCTGTAGTTACCAAAGTTTTTCAATTAAATAGTGGTTTAAATGATTTGCTATCCGAAATCAATGCTTTGAATACAAATTCAAGTCAAAAGCTCTTTAACGAAACCTATCATTATCAAACACCATTTTTTAGTAAGTATGGTATTTCTCTACGTGAAGCTCAAGTAATTGCTTACGTTATGCAAGGTGAGTCAAGCAGCTCAATTTCTGAAAAGTTGTTTATCAGTGTTCATACAGTCAATACACATAAACGGAATATATATCATAAGCTATCTGTACCGAATGAACGAGAGCTGATAAAATTTGTTCAGAACAGATTCAAAACAGAACATTCTTTTAAGGCTAATAGTTAGGTATTCGTTTTTTGGTAATTAATCCCAAGACCATACCGAATGAAAGTGGGAAAAATAACCATTCAACACCAATTAAAACTTGTAGATTTTGCAAAAACATGATACTTAAAACTGTGATAGCAAAGCCAATGCTATTGACAATCGTTATAGCTGAAGCACGATATGCAGGTTGTGCATTTTGTGAAATAAGTGTAGAGAATTGAGGTGAGTCTGCTACTACACTAAATCCCCAAATTAGTAATAAGCCTATAAATGCCTCAAAAGGTAACTGCCATATAAATGGGCTTAGTAAACAACAAAATCCAGAAACAATCAAGAAAAAATAAGCTAACTGACGACTTGTGAAACGTTGTTGGGAGAGTTCGGCTGTGCATATACAGCCCAAAATCCCCATGCCAATTATGCCAAAAGACCATGCTGAGATAGAAAATGATTCATGGTGGAGGCTTTGATAATGCTGTAAAATGACTGGTACGAAAGCCCAAAAAGTATAGAGCTCGAACATGTGTCCAAAATAACCCCAAGCATATTGTTTGAAATTGGGGTTGGCAAATGCTTCTAATATTGCCTTTGGACTAAATGTCCCTATTTTTTGACGATAGGGACCATCTGTTATGCCTATGGCCATTAATAATGCACCGCTTGATGACAAGATAGATGCAGCTATAATGATAGCTTGCCAATTAAAATGCCACTGTATTGCGGCTAAAAAGTGACCAAAGGACGTGCCCAATACCAGTGCTCCCACCAAATACCCTAAGGCTTTTCCTAATCCTTTCTGATGCCAATCGCTCATGATTTTCATACCAACGGGATATACACCTGCCAGAAAAAAACCTACGCCAAATCTTATGCTGAGTAACAAAGTCGTATTTCCCATGCTCTGAAGTGTAAGGAGGTTGAGCAAAGCGCCCAAAAGAGCAGAGATAACAAATACCCATTTGGGCGAAAACCTATCGCTAATGGCTAAAATGGCATAACATAAGGTTCCACAAACAAAACCCAATTGCACTGCCGAAGTCATGTTACCTAAAAAATGATTATTGGGCGGAAACAAGGGTTGAATATCCTTTAAGATAGCATTGACAGCAAACCACAGAGAAGTTCCTGAAAATTGCGCAAAAACCACGACTGGGGTTACAGTCTTAGGATTTTTTATAAGATTTAACATAGTCTATTTTTCTCAAAAACTAATATGTAATCGTGCAAAATAAGATTTAAGTTATGAGTTTAGGCACTAGGCAACAGGCACAAGGCAAAGAGTTTTAACATGTTTTAATAACTCAAGCCATGCTTTTTCCCAAAGCCCACTGCCGAAAGCCGATACCTGAAAGCTCAAATGCAACAGGCACAAGGCAAAGAGTTTTAACATGTCTTTCATAACCAAAGCCATGCTTTTTCTCAAAGCCCACTGCCGAAAGCCGATACCTGAAAGCTCAAAGGCAACAGGCACAAGGCAAAGAGTTTTAACATGTTTTTCATAACCAAAGCCATGCTTTTTCTCAAAGCCCACTGCCGAAAGCCGATACCTGAAAGCTCAAAGGCAACAGGCACAAGGCAAAGAGTTTTAACATGTTTTTCATAACTCAAGCCATGCTTTTCCCAAAGCCCACTGCCTAATGCCTACGGCTTACAGCCTAAAGCGTATAGCCTAATGCAGGTAACTTATTCCACAACCACATAGGCTCTAACTGGAAATGTTCCCATTCCTTTCACTTTAGGTGGCGTTGCACAAAATTGAATCGCTACTCCATCAGGAATTTGGTGGAGGTTACACAAATGCTCCACAATCAAAATTTCGTTTTTGAGTAAAATAGTATGAACGGGTCTAGTTTTTCCAGAAACATCATCAATGTTGTATGAGTCTATCCCAACCAAAATCACTTTTTGATCTACCAAATATTGGGCTGCTTCTGCGGTTAAAAAGGGGTTCTCTGAATAATATGCATCCTTTTCCCAAAGTTCATCCCAGCCTGTGTGTACCAACACCGCCTTGTTATAGATGTCATATTGTTTGAATATATCGACATCAATAGCCTTACACTTTTGATATGGAACTCTGACGACGACAGCGGCGAGGAGAGCAGTTTTTTCAATTAAAATGTCAGATAAATCCTTACCATCCTCATATCTGTGAAATGGGGTATCAATGTAAGTCCCTGTATTGGCAACCATTTCAATTTTGCCAATTTGGAATGAAGTGTCTTCGTCGTACCAATTTTTAGATTCTTCTCGAGTCCAAAAATCACAGATTTTGGGTGCTGGAAGTCCTTTGTAAGTAACAGTTCCGTCTTCGATAGTATGACTTAAGTCGATAAATTTCATGGTTTGTAAAATGAAAGTTGATAAATATTCAGGAATAAATGTACGGAAAAGTTTATCAAATCATTCACGTTTGGGCGACTGCCCCATGGCTCTTCCAACAGCTTTTATTCCATAACGACTACGAATATTGTCCATAGCGGTATATAGCGGTGCTATTTTGGCACTTTGATCAAACAAACTGAGTTGCTGGACGCCCCGAACCAATTTGGTAAAACGCACACCAACAAGTCTTATCAATAGACGTTTTTCATATAATTGTTCGAAAAGTTGTAATATCAAAGGTATCAGAATATGGTCTGCAGAAGTACTTGCAACTACAACTTGTTTGCTATGAGTATCAAAGTTTGAATACCTCAGTTTTACTGTAACACAAGCGGTACAATATCCATCTTGACGCAGCTCATAACTTAATTGTTCGGTAAGCCGTATCATGACCGACCGAAGGTAAACTATATCAGTCGTATCTTGCTGAAAAGTTACTTCTTTGGACATACTTTTAGGCTCGGAATAGGGAATTACGGGAGTCAAATCTATTCCATTAGCTTTTTCCCAAAGAACTTTTCCCATTTTCCCGAAAGTACGTTCGAGGACTTTAAAGGGCATTTCACCTAAAGTTCCTACTTTAGAAATACCCATATTTCGCAATGTTTGAGCCGTTACTTCGCCAATCATCGGAAGTTTATGGATATTTAAGGGAGCTAAGTATCCTTTTTCTGCACCTATATGTACAATGTCAAAGTTGGCAGGTTTTACCTCATTGGTTATCACTTTAGAAACCGTTTTGCTCGTCGACAACCCAAAAGAAATACTCAATCCAGTTTCTTTAATAATCGTTTTTCGGAGCTTTTGAGCATAGGAAAAAGTTCCAAAGAATTTTTCCATACCAGTCATATCAAGATAAAACTCATCGACCGATGCTTTTTCAACAAGTGGTGCGTTGCTCACAATAACCTCAGTAACCATGTCTGAATATTGCGAGTAAGATTCATAATCACCTCTTACAATAATGGCTTCGGGACAAAGATGTCGGGCCATACGCATAGGCATAGCCGAATGTATACCAAAGCGTCGGGCTTCATAACTACAGGCTGATACAACACCACGGTCGGACATACCACCTACGATAACAGGTTTATCATTTAGTTGACTATTTCTTAGTCTTTCTACAGATACAAAAAAACAGTCAAGGTCCATGTGTACAATTGCTCTTTCCATTTTTAGCTACAAAAATTATTCAAACGAATCTATTTGAATACAAAAATAAGCTAAAAAATAAATTTAATGTTGATTTTAGCTGTATAATTTATTTTAAAATAAAAAACCTAGCTAAGGTAGATTAGAACCAAACCCTGCCAGCGATTATATCACCATCACAAGTGATGAGCTAAACGTCAAAGCTGAAATTTTTGATATGTTGGGACAGTCGGTGTTTGATGCTGAACTCCACTCAGGTAAAAATCAAATCAGCCTACAAAGCTTCTCAAATGGTGTATATTACCTCAAAGCTTCCAAAGGAAATAAATCAGGAGCTTTTAAAATATAGAAGATAAGAATTGATATTCTTGCTACTCGTAATAGTCGATTTTTGCTATTTCTACCCATAGACACTATTTGATTTTGGGGCTTTTCCATTCTCGCTAAAATTAGCATTGAGCTAACCTCATATGACCCACTCTGAATCAATTGAGAAATTGAATATTCTCCTTTTTCATTTAGATCAACTGTTGTGAAAAATAGGGTTTTGATTTTGCTAAAATTGATTTTTTGACCTGAATGATAAATATTTATACCGAGAACAGGTGTACTATATATTATATATCTTCGAAAAGTATTTTGCCCGAAATAATTGTTGAGGTGGATTGTAGATTATCGTCTTTACAAGAAATTGTTATCACGACGATGCAAATCGTTGATAATAATTGTGTTAGGTTTTTATAAATGTTGGGTGGTACTAGTGGTATGACTATTTGAAATTCAATATTAGTCCATTATTCTAATATTCTTACTGATGAGTTTTGTCTCAGTAACAAACCAAATAATCTTGGTATATTAGTCGGTTGAGATAGAGTTCTAAAACGCAAATTACAATAAATTTAGGTCTTAAAACTTCAATCATTAAGTAGGGTAATAACCAAATAAAGATGAAACAATTAAAGTTTTTTACTTGGCACATGGGTGAACATGTATCAAAAAAGGATGCTGTTCAAATATTTTCTTTTCTTGAGCAAAAAGCTAAGTTGGAAAAGGGGGAAGTAGTGACAGGGAGATATTTTACAGAAATCAATTTTGAAAATTACCGTATTGAGTACAACAATGAACTGTCTGGATTTGAAGTTGAAGGCAATGATTTGGAAGTGATAAATACGTTAATGTTGCTAATCAAAATGATCCCAGCATACGTAAAAATGGGTATCAATAGAAACCCCCACGAGCCAGATGAAGAATTATTTTTCCCTCAGAAAGGTACAACCATCATTGAATTAGTGGAGGGTTTAAAAATTGAAGAGAGGTGGGGATTTCGCCCAAATATTGCTTGAATATACAATTGGGCATTTTGCGACGGAAGATTACTCAAAACTAGACAAGAGTCTGGTTTATTTGCTCTATTAGGTCCAATATTTGGAGGTAACATGACGGATAATTTTGCTTTACCAAAACTTCCTAATATACCTAACCCCAAAAACCCTAATGACAGACCAATACGATATATAATTTGTGTAAGAGGGAGATTCCCATTTTAATATTTTGTGTAATCCTTTGATGTTTTAAAAAGGTATACTAATTGAAACATGAGTCATCCCAAATTTTTAGGATTGGGATTATTCTCCAAGTTTTATCAAAAAAGCGGTCGGAAAATATTTTTCGACCGCTTTTTGATGCTACTATCTTAGATATGACTTAGCTTAAGACGCAGTCATTGCGTCTCTATTGCTAGAATGCAAATTTTCATATAATCACTCAATCGCTAAATTAGGAATTACTCATTTTTATATCATTTACCCATGCTTCATCAATTTCCTAATCTGCTGGTACGAGTCATTTTGAAAACGAGCATAATAGACGCCATTTTTCCATTTTGAAGTATCTACAGGCATATCATAAGTACCTTCAGGATATAGCCCATCCACTGGGGTGTCCATTAGCCTTCCTACGTTATCAAAAATTTGAACCAGGTTATGACCGCCTCTTGAAGTATATACCAAAATCGTACTTTGTTGGAAAGGATTGGGGTAATTGTAGATGTATTCTCCTGTAGAATCTAAATCCACAACAGGAGTAAGTCCACAAGCTTGCGGCCGAATGAGTGGTAAAGATTGAAAGGTATCTTTAAACAACACATCGTCCTTCCAACTGGCATTCATACATAAAAACTGTTCAAGAATAGAACTATATACCGAACGAAAATCATATTGCATGAGTACATTGTCACCTGTTTGAACTGAAGCTGCAATATCTGGCGTTGTACCCAATACAATGGGATTGACCATATCCCCAAACATAAACAAAGGGGCGGCGGCTCCGTGGTCGGTTCCGCCACTGGCATTAGATTTGATCCTACGTCCAAATTCTGAATAGGTCATTCCTACGACTCTTTTGGATACGCCCATTGCTTTCAAATCATCGGTAAAGGCCTTGATGGCATCCGAGATTTGTTTCCAAAGATTGGCATGCGTTCCTGTGGTGGTATCGGTCGTATTTACCTGATTACTGTGCGTATCAAAGCCTCCCAGATTGACAAAATACACCTTCGTTTTGAGTCCTCCTCCAATAAGGTTTGCCACGATTTTTAATTGTCCTGCCAAATTGGTATTCGGGTAGGTAACCAAATTTTTAGCTTTGCCTGCCGCTCCTCTAATAGAACTGGCATATAAATTTGTCTGATTGGCTACTTCTCTCAAAAACTTCAATTCTTTCCCTGCTAAAGTATCTGGGGCATCTTCTACCTTATTTTGTACCAAATTGTAGAAACTGCTAGGGTTGGTAATAGCCATTCCCATAGAGGAAACAGGACCTTGCAAAGCAGTACTCACCGTAGAGCCAATTTGTATTGCCAAAGGGTCGGGGAATTGAGCATTAGGATAGTTGTTGGGATAGGCAGGGTGTTGTAAAGCCAAATATCTTCCAAGCCAACCATTATACACATACTGATTGGCATCTGAGGCCGAATTCCAAATATCTGTTGCCCTGAAATGGGAAAAGTTGGGATTGGGGTACCCTACGCTTTGTATTACGTTGGCTTTGCCTTCCATAAATAGGTTATGCAAGCCTCCTGCCATAGAAGGGTGCAGACCTATATTATCATTTTGAGAAATCTTCAATAGGGATGTCTCTGGAATGGCGATGTTTGAGCGAGCATTTTTGTAAAGCCCATACTTATCGATAGGGATAACGGTATTTAAACCGTCGTTACCTCCATTCAGTTGGATAACCACAAGCGTGTTTTCGTCACCACTTTGATTTTTGGCAACATTACCCAAGGCTTTCACCGAAAAACCACTGAGTAATGCAGGCATTAAGAATCCTGATATAGACTGCTGGACAAACTCTCTACGTTTCATAAAAAGAGATTTTAGATAGAAGAAATACCGAAATCAACTTATTGTGCAAAATGAATTAGAGTAAAATATTTCACTTACAATTCACCTAGTGTACGAAGGATTATAAAAACTGTTTATTTCGGATGTTGGATTTCGGAAGAATAAGCTTCTATATTTCCGAAATCAGAAATCCCAAATCTGAAATAGTTAGAAATCCTTAGAACACTACTAATTCACAACTCACAATTCATCACTCATAACTAAGTTAGTTGGTACTCTGGCAATGACAATAAGTACTGGTAAAGTGATTGTAATTTGCTCTTGACGAGTGTCATGGTATCTTGCGGTCTTACCAGCATGGTATCCCAGATTTCGGTCCAATAGTAGTCGCTCGACTGCCCCGAAAGCAGTATGTCTCTTTTGAGTTGTTCAATTCTTTCTGCTGAAACGGGCACTTTGTATAACAAGGCAATGGAATCGGTAATCAACAAATTGGGATCGTTGGGTTTGGGTAAATTCTTGGCAAAAGCAATGACATCAATCTGTATTCTTTTTCCATTACGAGTGATTCCATTAGTAACTATGGTGTCGGTATATTGCACTCTTTTGGGATAAGTATCTGCCGTAATCCATGCTTCGTAAAATATCGGTTGCTGATAATAAGCCGCCCATCCAGCTACGTTGGGAGGGTCTCCAATACTTTGTTGCATAATCGTACCTTGTCGAACGACTTCCACAAAAAACGTGTAGACATCCACAAATTCCGTTTTCGGATTTGGGAATATCACATCAAATTCACGAAGGTTTCCTATAACTAAATCTAGGGGAGATTTGATAACAGCTCCATAAAGCTGTGCATCATAAAAAAATTGACTTTTAAAGAGGGTAGAAAGGACTGGGGTAATCTCAAAATTGTTTTTTCTGAAAATTTCGGCGAGCGGCGTGATGACGTTTTTTTCGACGGTTTCATTCAAATCATAATGCACAAAGAACTGATAAATTTTCCGACAAATAAACTTGCTCAACTCTTCTTTCTGAAATAGCATATTGACTAATTCATCCAGTTCTAACATACCATCTGTACCTGATTTTCCTTTTATGACCGTGTTGTTATAATACGATGAAAAGGTTTTGTCACTGGTATCGTGCCTGCTTGGCGTAAAGCTATAATCGATGGTCAGAGCACTTACGACATAGCCTGTCAATACTCTAGCTGCTGCTTTTACGTCGTCTTCTGTGTACTTTGAGTCGGAGCCTTTTCCCATTGTAAAAAGCTCTTGTAGCTCTCGCCCGTAGTTTTCGTCTGGCGCTGTTTTGGTATTTTTATTTCCATTTAAATACACCAACATGGCAGGGTCGATGGACATTTCTCGAACGAAGGTCTTGAAATTACCCAAAGCAAATTTTCGTAACAATGAGTGATGTTTGTACAAATAGCGTGCGTCACTTACGGTATCTGCTTCGGTAGAAAAATGATTGTGCCAAAACAAAATCATTTTCTCGTGGATACTTCGCCCTTGATAAAACATTTGTTGCAACCACCAAGCTTTGTAGCTATTTCTCCTCTTACTATTGAGCGTGCCATCTCCGTAAGCGGCAAATGCCCAAGTGGCGCCAAGTGCAATGCCTGTTGGATCGGTATAATCGCTCGTATTGTAATAGTTGAGCGGAGGCTCAGGAAACGATTGAGGTTTTAATAATTCATCGACGGACTGACTTAAAGTTTTGGTTTTGAAATAGTTTACATCGGCTGGTTTGGCGCCAAACATTACCCGCTTGAGCAAGTGAGTAATCTGTGGCGTACTCCATTCACCTTTATATTCCTCCAATCCTCCTTTAATTTGTTTACTTGAAAAAGTCATAGTATGTTGTGCTTAGAGTTGGACCTTTTAGATTTTCAATGATTGAAAAGGTTTAATTATTGTCGTTAACCTAGTAAAAGGCTTTACAATAAAATATACCTAACAATACCATAATAAAAGCATAATGTACTAGTCGAGACTTAGCAAAAATCAAGATTTACCTTTGTGGCAAAATTGGTTTTGCGTTATGACAAACACTAAATTTCAAAATGATATTGCTTTAATTGAAGCATGGCAAGCGGGCGATTCCGACGCATTTGAGGTACTTTATCAAAAGTACTGGCGAAAGCTCTATGTCTTTGCACGCCGTACCACGCCCAATACCGAGGATGCCCAAGATTTGATTCAAGATGTTTTTGCGCAATTATGGATGCAAAAAGAACAAATCGATGCTGCTGTATTTTCGGAATCCTATTTGTTTGCTATTGTGAGAAATAAACTATTGGATAAAATTCGAAAACAATATGTGCGAGAAGATTATGTCCAGAAAATTCTTCAATCTTCCACTGAGTCTGATTTCTCGACCCAGCAAACCATCCTGACCAATGATTTGAATAATCATATTCATCAAGCGGTGGATGTTTTGCCAGAAAAATGCAGAGAAGTTTTTCAACTTAGTCGTTTCGAGCAACTCTCAGTTGATCAGATTGCCCAAAAGCTTCAAATTTCCCCTCAAACCGTCAAAAATCAATTATCCAAAGCGCTACAAGTAGTTCGTTTTCGATTAAGAGAGTTTGCAACTCTTGGGCTTTTATTATCTACTTTTTTTTAAAAAATCATATTTCAGCATAGTACCAAAACTTACCTTGCACGAATACATACATGAAAGGAAAGGAAAACATCCCCATTTCCTTTGCATGAATGATTTCCAAAGAGCAGGAGCGAATTTTACGAGAATACCTCAGTGGTCAAGAAAGCACCGAAGGAAAAGCCCTTTTTGATCAATGGGCGCAATCGCTCTATGAGGATAGTTCATTGCAACCTTCCGACACCGAGGAGGCTTTAGCAAAAGCACAACAAGAAATTTGGCAGAAGGTTTCTGCTAAAAAGGTTGCCCCAATTATTCGTTTGGCATCTTCATGGGGGCTTCGTGCTGGAATGGCAGCGAGTTTATTGTTGATTTCTCTCTTAGCTTGGAAATGGATTGTCACATACAACCAACCAGTCCCCGAATATGAATTAAGTTATCAGACCATCAAAACAAAGGCTGGTGAACACGCTACCGTCACTTTGGAAGATGGCACAAAGGTATTTCTGAATGGTGCTTCAAGTTTACGATTTCCAACAAAATTACTGGGACAAACCCGTCACGTATATTTAGAAGGGGAAGCTTATTTTGAGGTAACGCACAACCCTCAACAGCCTTTTGTAGTGAGCTCAAAACACCTAAACACTACGGTGAAAGGTACCACTTTCGATGTGCATGATTATGCACAAGACATACAAGCAAATGTGACGGTATTGACAGGGAAAGTTGCTGTAGAAATGGCAAATAATAGAACTAGTAATTGCTTAATTCTTCCAAATCAAACATGTACATATCAAAATGGAAAAGCTGTTTTGGAACAGTCAGATGTGGAAGATGCCAGAGAGTCAATCAGTTGGAGGGAACGAAAAATTTACTTCAAACGTGAGCGTATGGATTTGGTTTTTAGGAAATTAGAACGAATGTATGAGGTGTCATTTCGAATCAAAAATCCTCGGTTATTAGATTGTACATGGATTGCTTCTTTCGAAAATGCTAGCTTGGAAGAAGTTCTACAATTGATGCAATCTTCATTAGGTATCCAATATCAAATCAAAGGAAAGGAGGTTATTATCACAGGAATTTGCCAATAAATACGAGTCCAAAATATAGTTTTAGACTATTTTACAAATAAAAAAAGGTCAATGAAGGGTCGAGCTTCATTAACCTTGCAAACAATTCCCACGTCATAGCGCCTTTTACAAGGTGCCCTTATAGGTTATTATCTTAAGCAAACTTATGCAAAAAAATCGATTCTCGCTAATGATAAGGCGAATCATCTCAGTGCCCACACTGTCGTTGGCGCTAGGCTTTGGTATGTGTCATGCACAAGTATCCCAAGCACAGGAAGTATTGAATAACAAAGTTTCGGTTCAGGCTCAAAACCAGAGCCTAGAAAGTGTTTTAACACAAATCGAAAAACAAACAGGTGTACGTTTCGTGTATGCAGGAAGTTTGATTTCGGAGAAAGATAAACTCACATTTTCGGTCCAAAATCAAAACTTGAAACAAGTACTGAATAGTATTTTTTCAAACCGAAATATCGATTTTAGTTTTTCTGGAAATAATCAAATCGTCCTAAAAGCAAGCCCAAAGTCGCAAGACCATACTTCGGTAAGTGGAAAAATCACCGATGCTCAAACAGGCGATGCTTTGCCAGGGGTAAACGTATCGGTAAAAGGTACCAGCAAAGGTGCCACTTCTGATGCGAATGGAAATTTCAAAATCAGCATCTCAGAAAAAGACGCAGTATTATTATTTTCCTTTGTGGGATTTACCTCACAAGAGGTTCCAATAAAAGGAAGAAACCATCTCAATGTTCAGTTATCAGAGGATAACAAATATCTCAATGAGGTAGTAGTAACAGCCTTAGGTATCAAAAGAGAGGAGAAAGCCTTGGGATACTCTACCCAAAAACTAGATGGTTCAGCTGTGACGGATGCACCATCTAACAACTTTATGAATGCACTATCGGGTAAAGTCGCAGGGTTGAACTTGACCAAGACTGATGGACCTATGGGTAGCAGTCGCGTGACATTGCGTGGCGAAAGTATTTTGGATTTCAATTCCCCTGGTGCTTTAATCGTGGTCGATGGCGAACCGATTAATACTTCCTTTCAAGGTGTAGGACATGGAGCCTATTTGGGTGGCGATTCCCCAATTGATTTTGGAAGTGCGCTAACAGATATTGACCCTAATAATATCGAGTCTATCAACGTACTAAAAGGTCCTGCGGCATCAGCCTTGTACGGCTCTCGTGCAGGCAATGGGGCGATTATTATCACGACCAAGAGCGCCAGTAAAGACAAAAAAGGTCTTGGGGTGTCTTTTAACTCTTATGTAAGTGTTGACCAAGTAAATCGTTGGCCAGACTATCAATACCAATACGGGCAAGGAACGGCAGGGCAGAATTATTACTCCTATGGTACAACGGCAGATGGTGCAGGAACGCAAAGTACAAGTTCGGCTTGGGGACCTAAATTTGATGGTCAATCATTTTATCAATATGACTCACCGCGTGATGCCAATGGAGCTTTTACAGAAAGAACACCATGGAAACCTTATACAGACAATCGCAAAAACTTTTTTGAGCAAGGTGTAACCCTGTCAAACAATATTTCGATTACCAATGTGAAAGACAAAAGCAATACTCGTTTGAGTCTTTCCCAAATGAAAAATAACTGGATTTTGCCTAACACAGGCTATGAACGTATCAGTTTAGGTTTCTCAAATAATTCACAGATTTCGGCGAAGTTGAGTACTGCTGCGAAGGTCAATTATTACAATAAATTTAGCGATAACCTTCCGTCGACGGGCTACAACAATCAGTCGATTATGTACTTCATTGCGTTCCAAAATCCGAATGTTAATTTGGATTGGTATCAGCCTTACTGGTTGCCAGGAAAAGAAGGTTTGGAACAAAATCACCCTTTTAGTTCTTTGATTGATAATCCTTATTTGATTGTATATGAAATGCTGAACAAATCGAGTCGTCATAATGTAACGGGTACTATGTCGGCTACCTACAATATTTTGAAAGGCTTGGATTTAACGGTGCGTACTGGTTTGGATATGGGTTATGAATTTCGTTCGCAACAACGTCCTAAGAATACCCAAAAATTTCAAGCGGGTATGTACCGTCAGCAAAATGTATTTAACCTCGAATCTAACTCTGATTTTTTGTTAAAATATAAATTGCCACTTGAAAAAACTTGGCAAGTAACTACAAGTTTTGGAGGAAATATTTTGAAACAAAGTCAAAAATTTACCAATCAATTAGCTGACCGCTTGGTGATTCCAGGCGTATATAATTTGGCAAATTCTGAACAATTACCACTCACCCAAAGTGACCGTGCCGAAAAGCGTATCAACAGTTTGTATGGTTTTGTTAACCTTGGTTACAAAGATTTTGCTTTTTTGGATGTTACAGGTCGTAATGACTGGAGTAGTACTTTACCAAAACAAAATAATTCTTTCTTTTATCCATCAGCCACTTTGAGTTTGGTTTTATCTCAAATGACTAATATGCCTAATTGGATAAGCTATGGTAAAATCCGTGGTGCTTACGCCAGTGTGGGCTATGACGCTCGCTTAGGAACCTATAATCTAGAAAAAATCTATAACTCAGGCACTTTCCCGGGTGAACTCGAAAGTCCTAATGTGATTGCCAATCCAAATTTAAAGCCCCAAAGAAATAACTCCTTTGAGGCAGGAACAGAATGGCGTTTTTTCAAAAATCGTTTGAGTTTGGACGCTACCGTTTATGAGCAAACTACCATTGACCAAATCTTGTATGCACCAGTGGAATATGCTTCAGGATATAGCTCTTCATTGATCAACATGGGTAAAGTCGTAAACAATGGTGTCGAGTTAACCTTGAATGGCAATCCTGTGAAAAATTACGCAGGCTTTTCGTGGGATGTGACCGTAAACTGGTCGATGAATAGAAATAAAGTATTGGAGTTAAACAACGAAACAGGAAGTGTAATACTGGCAAAATATGTTGGTAGCCGTGTAACTGTGGAGGCGAGAGAAGGTCAGCCTTTAGGAACGATTTACGGACTAGGCTTTAAGCGTTCGCCAGAAGGACAAATTGTATTTGACAAAGATGGATATCCTGTGCTTACCGACCAGTTTGTTAATCTAGGTAATACAAATCCTGATTGGAGGGGAAGTATTTCTAATAATTTTAAATACAAAAACTGGAGTCTCTCTGTCTTGCTAGATATTCGTCAAGGTGGTAGAATTTTCTCATTGACAAATTCTATATTGGGTGAACAAGGTAAAAATACAGCCACGTTGGCAGGTAGATATGACGGCATCATTGGACAAGGTGTAACGCTCAATGCCGATGGTCAATATGTGCCAAATACCACCAAGGCGACCAATATCGTAACGTATTACAACAAATGGTATGGTCGTGACAATGTGGAGGCTAATACATTTGATGCTTCATTTGTCAAACTTCGCGAGGCTCGTTTGGCTTACACGATTCCAGCAAAAATACTTCGTAAGACTTTCTTAAGAACTGCCAGTATCGGAATTTATGGTCGTGATTTATTTGTATGGTCAACTTTCCCTGCTTTTGACCCCGAAACATCTACGCTCGATAATGCTACGATCACCCCAGGTTTAGAAGTTGGACAATTCCCATCTACGCGTACTATGGGAGCAAACCTTACTATTTCTTTCTAATTTTTATAACATGAAAAAACTTATCTTTTTATATCTTTTTCTTATCGTAGCTCTGACGTCTTGTACAGAAGGCATGGAGGAACTCAATCACGACCCAGAAGGGGTATCATCCGCCACAGCAGGCAGTTTTATGAATACTGCCATTTTGGAAGGAGTTAACACTGGTTTGAGTCGAAGCCATCGTCTCAATAATGAGTTGATGCAAGTGACAGTTTCTTTGACCGAAGGCAATACGGTGTTTCATCGATATGTACTTTTTCCGAGTGAGTCAGATTATATGTGGAGCAATTACTATTTGTCATTGACCAATATCGAGGATATGATTCAAAAGGCAAAAGCCATGTCACAGCCCAATTACCTAGCTATCGGACTTACTTTAAAGGCTTGGTTGTTTGCGAACTTGACAGATATTTATGGCGATATTCCCTATTCACAGGCATTGAAAGGTTATCCAAATTACGTAGTAAATCCCGCTTTTGATAAACAAGAAGACATCTATGCCGATTTGATAGCAAAGCTAGATACTGCCAATGCGCTTTATGACGTAAGTAAAACCTTAACTTTAGGACAAGATGCCTTGTTTGGAGCAGACAAGAGTACTGTTGGGACAGTGCGCTGGAAAAAATTTACTAATTCGCTTCGTTTACGCCTATTAATGCGTGGTGAAGCCAAATCTCCAGCTTTCCAAGCTCAATTGAAAACCATGTTGGCAAACCCCGACAAATATCCATTAATGGTGAGTCCTGACGAAAGTGCTGCTTTGAAATTTACCCAAGTAACCCCATTACTAAATCCCTTTACCAGTGCCCGTGATTATGATTTTAACGGAGCAAATGCCGTTTCTGAGTTTTTTATCAAAACACTAAGCACTTGGTCTGACCCAAGATTGGATATTTGGGCTACCAAAGCCAGCGGTAAATACACAGGTATTCCAAGCGGTTACACCATAGCCGACGGTCCAGCGATGAACGCGATAAGTTCTTCAAAACTTAACAAAAACCTTAAAACTTCTTTAATTTTAGGTACTATCTTGCAATATGCGGAGGTAGAGTTTTTGTTGGCTGAGGCAGCGTTCAAAGGATATACCACCGATAGCCCCAAAGACCATTATGAGAAGGGTATTTCTGCTTCTATGAAATATTGGGGTGCAACGCAACCAACGGATTTTTTGACTCGTTCGGGCGTTGCCTATAACGGAACTCTCCAACAAATCATGACGCAAAAATACATTGCTCTATTTTTCAATGATATGCAACAATGGTTTGAATATAAGCGTACAGGATACCCTGTTTTGCCAGTTGGAAAAGGTGTTGAAAACAACGGAAAAATGCCTATGAGACTGAAATATCCCTTATCGACGCAATCACTTAATCGTGCTAATTACAACAAAGCAGTAGCACAAATGGGAGGAGATGATATCAATACCAAAACATGGTGGACGAAGTAAGGAAGTAATTGTTAGTGCTGAATTGTGAGTGATGAATTGTGGGTATAAAATTTTAATAATCAGTATTTTATATTTAAAAATTGCCACTTGGAATTAGTGCTCTATAAAGGTTTTTATTTGTTCAATAAAGTTCTTATTTATAGTTTTTTGGGTGTAGCTGCAACTCTTGCGGTTGCCATTTTGAGTGCTGCAACCGCAAGGGTTGCAGCTACATCAATTTTATTTTAAAGATAAAACTCAACCTTCTTACACCACTAATTCACAATTCAGCATTAATATTTAGCTACAAAAACAACCAAAATATATGTTTAATAGAAGAAATTTTCTTAAGAATTTTGGAATAGGAGGGGCTGTGCTAAGCACACCCTCTGTGCTGGCAAATGACCAGTCTACCAACTCTGAATTTGTCACGATAAAAGGTACTGTTTCTGCCAACGGCAAAGGTATTCCTCAGGTATCAGTGACAGATGGTTATACAGTGGTTAGCACCGATAATAATGGTAAATACCAAATCAAGGCACATTCCCAAGCTGAGTTTGTATATATCAGTGTGCCATCAGGATATGAATTTCCGAATGAAAAAGGAGTTGCTCGTTTTTATCAAAAAATAGATACGACTAAAAGTTCTTTTCAAGCAAACTTTACCATGAATCCTTTATCTGTTGACGATATCAAACACCAATTTGTGGTGTGGGCTGACCCTCAGATTATTTCTAAAAAGGATGCAGAGGAGCTTCAAAAGTCGGGCGAAGATTTGGCTGAATTGGTAAAAGTAGCACCAAAAGATACTCTTTTTCATGGTATCGGTTGTGGAGACCTAGTTTGGGATCATTTTGAATTATTGGATGATTATATTTCAGCTTTTGGAAAAGCTCAGATTCCATTTTTTAGTGTCATTGGTAACCATGACATGGATTTGGATGCCAGAACAGACGATTTTTCTTCAAAAACTTTTAAAAATACTTTTGGTCCAACCTACTATTCATTCAATCGTGGCAAAGTTCATTATGTGGTTCTGGATGATGTGTTTTTTATGGGTACTGCCAAGAAATACGTTGGGTATCTCACAGAAAATCAATTGCATTGGCTAGAACAGGATTTGGCTTCTGTACCCAAAGGTTCAACAGTTGTAGTGAGCCTGCATATTCCAACTAACACGGGTCATGCTCGTCGCAATAAATTAAAAGAAGAAGAATTAGGTGGAACTGTTGCCAATAGACGTCAATTGTACAAAATGCTAGAACCATTCCAAGCACATATTATGTCGGGACATACCCACGTGAATGAAAAATGGGAGGAAGGCAATATCATCGAGCACGTCCACGGAACGGTTTGCGGTGCATGGTGGACAGGTCCCATTTGTACGGATGGCTCACCAAGTGGATATGGCGTGTATCAGGTTGATGGTGGAAATATCTCTTGGTATTACAAAGGAACAGGCAAACCTGCCACGTATCAATTGAAATTGTATCAGAAAGGAGCAAATAAGGATTTTCCAGAAAGTATTATTGCCAATGTTTGGAATTGGGATAAAAAATGGAAAGTTGAATGGTGGGAAGATGGAATAGCAAAAGGAGCAATGGAACAAAAAATTGGACTCGACCCCTTAGCTATTGAGCTTTTTGCAGGCCCTGATTTACCCAAAAAACATAAATTCGTTGATCCAACGCTAACAGATCATTTATTTTTTGCTCAACCTTCTGCACAGGCCAAAACAATTGTTGTGAAAGCTACTGATAGATTTGGGAATGAGTACACGGAAAAAATTAATTTGTAGAGTGACCGTTATGTTAGCTTAATAAATTGGTGTACTTGAAGAAAACCCTTGGAAAAGCCTTGAGCAGTTCCAAGGGTTTTATATTTATACTTTTCCCAATTTTAAACTTATCATTCTAAGATTGATAATGACTAGTGTAATGAAGGCAAATACTAAAGACATGTTATCGAACAATAGTCCTGTATTGATCAATAAACCAGCATAGAGATATTCTATGGGGAAAAGGGAGTTTTTGCCTTCGGGATTTCTAAGGTATTTACTCAAAAAGTAAAAAAGTACAAGGTTGATAAGTATCAAGAAAAGGGGTAAAATAGAGCTTTGGTCAAAAGGAAAATGAAGTGTTTTGTATTGTGCAAAACAAACGTTGACAATGATAGGTATGCCAGTTACTAGTATCCATTTGTGAAGGTTCATGATAAGTGATAGTTTAGGTGAAATAATTTGAGTGGAATAAAATGTTATGATAGTGTTTTTTTGCCTACTTTCCATAGTCGGTAGGCAGCACTTAAAGAAAATAACCCCAATAAAGACCAGATTGATACAGAATAGCTACAGACGATTTGAAAAATGCTGATAGATAAGCTGTATGAAAAATAATCCCAATTAAAATCACTAAAGGAGTTTATTGACTTGAGAATTGTTCGGAGGTTATACAGATGATAAATACCTGTGACCGTAATAATACTTCCATAAAATAGCTGGAATTGGTCGAGTGTTGGGTAAATACCAACGAAGAAATGACAAAAAAGTATCAAACTCACTATTGATAAAATCAGGAGAGGGATTAAGAACTTTTTCATATAACTGTTTTAAAAAGAATGAAAGGTGAACTAGTTCTAAATTAATAAGTTGTGATTAAAAAACCAATAGATTTTGACTTAATATTTTACGATTTAATAAAAAATCCCTGATAATGTTTCGGCGTAAATATTATCACACGAATAATTATCAAGGATTTTTGTAAAGCTGAATTGCTTGCTTCAAACGATGATCTACAATTCCACTAATTCTCTCTTATCGAGTGAAACATAATTATCTTCCTCCCAATTTTGCTCGTCAATACTAGCTTTCACGTAATTCAATGAAACGGTTGTAACAGTAAGTAAAACTTGTGAAATCAAGGATGCTTCTTCCATTTTGAGCATAAATACATTGATACCCGCAGCTGCAAATAACCCTCCTACATAGAAATAGGAAAGTTTCTGTGATGCCAAAACATGTTTGAAAGCTAAAGCAAAATGTGCCAGTAAAAAAACATTGAAAAACAGCACTGGAATATTGGAGGTAATCGACGTGTTCCAGACTGAAATTACTTGATAAATTGAAGTAGTAATAATAGCAAATCCTATAGCAAGGAATAGTTGTTGAGATTTCATAGGCGAGAATGTCCTAAGATTTAAGTGAATTTATTAATAAAGTACAAATTTTATCTTTAAACGAAAACAAGGCAAGTTTTGTCACTTTAACTTATTAAACGAGATATCTATGTACCGTTTTATGATTACTATACTCAAAATACTCAGGCTTTTAGTAGATTTATTAAATCGAGTATCTGTTAAGAATTTTTGCAAGGGAACTTGACTACCAAATTGTTACCCTAAGCGTCTTGCCCACCTTAAACTAAAAAAGCGCTTTCTGATAAAGTATCAGAAAGCGCTTTCAAAAAGTTGTATTTTGCTTAAATAAATATGTAAAAGCTATGGGGTTTCTGAAAAAAGTACCACAACCATAATCACAATTTTACTTCACAAACGAATAAGGAATGTCTGTCTCCGATACACCTCTGTTCGTGGCTGGGCTTGACTGCATCAAGAAATCCAAAGTAGCTCCTTTTTGCAAATCATTGTGACTCAACCAGTTTTTAGAATAATCTTTGCCATTCCATTTCAAATTGCCAATGTACTTATTATCAGCGCTATTATTTGGCGCTTTAATGACAACTTGCTTACCATTCTCAAGTGATAAGGTAACTTTTTTGAATAATGGAGCACCTAATACATATTGGTCAGTACCCGGGCAAACAGGGTAGAAGCCCATCGCTGAGAAAACATACCAAGCAGAAGTTTGTCCGTTATCTTCGTCACCACAGTAGCCATCTGGCGTTGGTTGATAAAGTTTATTCATTACTTCACGCACCCAATATTGTGATTTCCAAGGCTGTCCCGCATAATTATACAAATAAGGCATGTGCTGAATAGGCTGATTGCCATGTGCATAATTACCCATATTCATAATTTGCATTTCACGAATTTCATGAATCACAAAGCCATAATATGAGTCATCAAAAACGGGTGGAACAACAAACACAGAATCCAACATATTAGCAAATTCCTTTTTACCTCCCATCAAATTTGATAGTCCTTTAATATCGTGGAATACGCTCCAAGTGTAATGCCAAGAGTTACCTTCTGTAAACGCATCGCCCCATTTGAACGGGTTGAAAGGTGATTGGAATGTCCCATCAGCATTTTTACCACGCATCAATTTATGACTTGGGTCATAAAGGTTCTTGTAATTTTGTGAACGTTTTGCAAATCGCTCTAATTCCGAAGCAGGCTTATTTAATGCTTTTCCTAACTGATAAATACAGAAATCATCATAAGCATATTCAAGGGTACGAGCAGCATTTTCGTTGATTTTTACATCATAAGGCACATATCCTAAATCGTTGTAGTATTTCACACCTTTACGACCTACTGATGTCAAAGGACCTTCATTTTCACTATTTTTCAACATTGCTTGATAAAGTGTTTCAATGTCAAATCCTCTGATACCTTTGATGTACGCATCAGCGATGAGCGATGCCGAGTTTGAACCAATCATACAGTCACGGTGCCCAGGACTTGCCCATTCTGGAAGAAATCCACTTTCCTTGTAAGCATTCACCAGACCCTCCATAATATGAGAGTTGAGGTCACGGTGCATCAGGTTGAAAAATGGAAATACCGCACGGAAAGTATCCCAAAATCCATTATCTGTAAACATATATCCTGGCAATACTTGACCATTATAAGGGCTATAGTGTACGACCTTTCCTTTAGCATCTAGTTCATAGAATTTTCTTGGAAAAAGCATGGTACGATACAAACAAGAGTAAAACGTACGAGTTTGATCTACGCTGCCACCTTCAACCGAGATTCTCGAAAGATTTTTGTTCCAGATACCTTTTCCTAAGTTTTTGATTTCTTCAAAAGATTGGCTTCCAACTTCTTTTAGGTTAATTTCGGCTTGCTCAAAACTGATAAAAGAAGAAGCAATTTTTGCTGTTACCTGTTCACCACGTTTTGAGATTTTGAATCCTACAACCGCCCCAACATGATTATCTGTTACTGATAATTCATTCGTAAGCAATTCTTTAGCTTTCCAAACGGATTTAAAGGTAATAGGCTTGTCAAATTGAATAATGAAGTAATTCTTGAAGTTTTCAGGAACGCCACCACTGTTTTTGGTGGTATAGCCAATAATCTGATTTTTTTCAGGAATAATTTTTACAAATGAACCTTTATCCAAAGCATCAATTACCACGAAAGCGCTGTCAGTTTTGGGAAAGGTAAAACGCATCATAGCTGCACGTTCCGTAGGTGTGATTTCGGTCGTAACGTCATGATCTGCCAAATACACACTGTAGTAATAAGGCTTGGCAATTTCGGATTTGTGTGAAAACCAGCTAGCACGTTGGTCTTCATGAAAACGAATTTTACCTGTGATAGGCATAATTGCAAACTGACCATAGTCGTTGATCCACGGACTTGGTTGGTGGGTTTGTTTGAAGCCACGAATTTTGTCGGCATCGTAGGTATAAGCCCAACCATCGCCCATTTTTCCAGTTTGTGGCATCCAGAAATTCATCCCCCAAGGCAAAGCAATGGCTGGATAGGTATTGCCTGTAGAAAGACTTGGTTTTGAGGCTGTACCCATCAACGGATTAATCCATTCTACGGGGTCATTTACTTTATCAACGGTTTGGGCTTGTGTACCGAGCGTCAAACTGCCGAATAAAAGTGTTAAGATTTTTGAGTTTTTTAGAAAATGGGTCATTTTTTTAAAATTTCAGGGAGTAAAAAAATGTTTGATTATAGAATTAATGTAAAAAATTGAGATTGGCTTTGAAGTTAACAGATTTGTTTGAAATGATTATACGCATTTGCATGAGAGTCCGAAAAATAAAAGTTTGTGACTTTCTGGTTTTTTTTGAGTAATTTAAGAAAGCACTTATTTTAAATCTATAAATTTTGCTAACAATTAAGTATAATTACTTATTTTATTATTAATAATAAATACTCAAATTTGTAACATCAAAGTGCTTTTACAATGAAACAAGACTTTCGAGAGCCACCATTGTGGTTATCATAATAATATTTGGTGTAGTTTGGAATAGCGTATCGATTTAGTTGATACGCTATTTTTTTTGTCCTAATTTTTTGCCTAACTTTGCCAACAGTTTATGGTGCTTTAGTTTTTCCCAGTAAAAACCTCAAAGCTTAATAGGGAATCAGGTGTGATACCTGAACTGTCCCCGCAACTGTAACACTCAATCGTGTCAACTCAATCCTCATAACCACTGAAGCAATTCGGGAAGGTTCGAGTTTGACGAGTGAAGTCAGGAGACCTGCCGTAGATTATTCTTGATAGGCGCTTACGGAGGATGAGCAAAAATCGAGCGTTCGCATAGTATTTTCGCTTTTTTTATTGACCATTATCAACATTTTTAAACAGTTCTCTGTGCTGTCTTTTGCGGTATTAGAATGAATGTTTTGAAATGGGTGAATAAAAAAATGGAAGTTCAAATTCTAAATGTTTTATTCTTCAAAGTTTATTCCATCAGTAGTAATGCTTGCCTTATGTGCAAGTGTAGAAAGTATTGCTCAAAATTCAGAAAAGACTCAGGTACTTGATGAGGTAGTGGTTAGTACAAACAAATATCCTCAAAAGCAGTCTCAGTCAGGAAAGGTTGTTACAGTAATTGATGCTGCTACAATCCAACGTAGCAAAGGTAAAACCATAGGCGAGTTGTTGAATCAACAAGTTGGTCTTACGGTAATTGGTTCTCAGAATACACTTGGTACTAACCAAGATTTGTATTTGCGTGGCGCAGGCGCTGGTTATACCTTGATTTTGGTCGATGGCCTGCCTGTATATGACCCTTCTGGTGCTTCTACGTCGTTTGACATCAACTTGATTGCCATTGATCAAATCGAGCGTATCGAGATTTTGAAAGGCGGTCAGTCTAGCTTGTATGGTTCTGATGCTGTAGCAGGTGTCATTAATATTATTACGACAAAAAATAGTGGTAAAAAATTAGGTCTTGGCGGAAGTTTGGCAGGTGGTAGCTATGATACCTACCGTGCTAGTGTAAATGCAGGTGGTCAGTACAAAAAAACGACCTATGGTTTGTCGTGGAATGGTACTAAATCAAATGGTATTTCTGCGGCTAAACAGCCAGAAACAGCCAAAACTCCTTATGATAATGACGGATTCAAGCAGAATAATTTTCAGGTAAAATTGGGGCAACAGGTAGGTGAAAACTTAACATTGAAAGCTGATTTGATGAGTAATTATTACAAAACTGACTTGGATGCAGGGGCTTTCAAAGACGAAAAAGACTATACATTTGAAAATAAAAACTTGCTTTGGTCTGTTGGCGGTGCTTACCAATTGAAAAATGGAAAGTTAACGGTCAATTTTCAGCAAACCAATGGTCAAAGGGTATATGTCGATGATTCTGCACATGTAGAAGCTGGAGCATTTGCTAACTATTCTTATGGATACTATCGTGGGGTAGCAAGATTTGCGGAGGCTTACTACGCTCATACATTTTCTGATAAAATCAAATGGGTATTAGGTGTCGAAAACCGCTGGCAAAATACCGACCAAACGTATGTGTCTATCAGTAGCTATGGCCCTTATGAGAGTCCAGCTATTAAAGCTTCAACAGCCAATACAAGTTTGTTTAGTGGCTACACTTCTTTGAATTTACAAGACTTCAATGGATTTGGTTTAGAGCTTGGTGGACGTTACAACAATCATTCTATTTATGGTAATAACTTTACGTATAATGTTAATCCGTTCTATTGGGTTGGGTCAAGGTTAAAAGTATTAGCTACCTATTCTTCAAGCTACAAAGCGCCATCCTTATACCAATTATTCTCTCCTTATGGCAACGAAGCTTTGAAGCCAGAGGTAGGTAAAACAGGTGAAATCGGTGCTCAATTTTTTAGCAAAAATCACCAATCATATATTCGTGGGGTGTACTTCAATCGAAATATCAAAGATGTGATTGCTTATATCAGTATCAATCAAGACCCTTGGGGACGTTATGTAAACTTGAGTCAACAAAAAGACCACGGGTTTGAAGTAGATGCTCAATGGGGTATTGGCAAAGCACAAGTGAAAGCTAATTATACCTTTGTAGATGGCGAAGTAACTACACAAGTAGCTGGTAAAGACACCACCTATGCCAATCTTTTCCGTCGACCAAAGCATACAGTTAACGTAAATGTGGCTTATCAAATCTTGAAAAATTGGTCAGCTCAATTAGCACTTCGTTCGGTAAGCAAAGCAAGTAGTGGTCCTTACGACGATGCAAAAGTTGTTCTCGGAAATTACACAACATTAGATTTTTATACAGAGTATCAAATCAATTCGACTATCAAATTATTCTTTGATTTGAAAAACCTTACAGACAAGGAGTTTTCAGACGCGCCAGGCTACAATAGCCGTCGTCGTAACTTTATGGCTGGAGCGGTATTTAGTATTCACTAAAAAGCAAGGCAAGGTAGAAAACATTGTTTTTCTGCCTTGCTAACAGTAAAAACGATTACAAACATGACAAAAACACAACTAAATCCACGTGTAAGTCTGCTACTATCAATTGTAATTTTGGTAGGAACAGCACGTCTCATCAACGCCTCATGTCTCAATCCCTTGAGCAATTTTACGCCAATTGGCGCTATGGGCTTATTTGGAGGTACTTATTTTACTCAACGCTTGAAAGCCTTCGCATTTCCTTTATTGACACTTTTATTTTCTGACTTAATCATCAATGGGATAATTTATGGAGGAAAATACGGTATCATGTATAGCGGCTGGATGTATAACTATGCCATTTTTGCAGGAATAGTATTACTAGGAAAAGTCTTGATGAAAAAAGTAAATCTTCAAAATTTCTTATTGAGTGGTGTAGCTGCATCGGTAGGATTTTGGTTGCTGGTTGACTTTGGTGTTTGGTTTGGTGGAGGTATGGATATTCGCACAGGCGGACCACTTTCAAGAGATTTGAATGGCTTAATCCAATGTTATATCCAAGGATATCCATATATGCTTAATTTTTTAGCAGGAACATTGGGTTATGGTGCCGTGATGTTTGGCGCGATTGAATTTGCAAAAATTAAATTACCCAATATTGCCTTTGAACAAGCTTAGTATATAGTTCTGAAAAATCTGGTTAATTTTTCAAAGTAACACTCTTTAATTTCTCAATCATACCTATAACCTATTGTTTAATATATACTCGGATCAACTATAGTAGTTCTCACCTTTTTTTTAATAATGAATTGTAAATTATTGATAATCAGTAGTTTGTTTGTTTTGAATAAAATTCAATAGGTCTTGAGGTAAAAGTTTAAAAATGTTTCTTCGGCAACTATAGAAACATTTGCCGAAAGCTGATAGCCCAAACTTTACAGCCAATTACTCTCCAAACCCCATAGCCATTTATTTAATATGAGAGCCTGTTCTTTTTTACCAGCTGCTACCCAGATGATTTATGATATGAATCTTCAAGGAAACCTTTATGGTGTGACATTTGAATGTAGTACGGAATCCCGAAAGGAAAAAGCAATTGTGGTGCGTTGTGTATTGGAGGATAATAACTACACGAGCGATGAGATTGATAAAATTTTCTCTTCTTACAAAGCCCAAGGAAAAAGCCTTTATTACGTAGAGCAGGAGCGTCTCGAAAAAGCCGCTCCAGATGTGGTTTTTACACAGGATGTTTGTGAAGTTTGTCAAATAGATACCGTTTGTACAGCTAGTGCTGTATCTCAACTTCCAAAAGTTCCTGAGTTGGTAGCACTTACACCCAAAAATCTCAAGGATGTATTTGATTGTGCCATTCAGATTGCAACAGCGTTGGGAAAAGAAGAAGCGGCGTATGAGTATTTATCCAAACTCAATGCTAGAATAGACGTGGTAATTGATACCCTACGTAAACACAAAGCACCCGTTAGACGAGTGAGCTTATTGGAATGGATTCAGCCCGTATATAATTGTGGACACTGGATACCTTATCAAATTGCTTTTGCAGGAGGAATCGATATGCTAAGTAATCCTGCGGGCTACAGTATTGTGACTGATTTTGATAAAATAAAACGTTATAATCCAGAAGTTTTGGTGATTGCCCCTTGTGGATTCGAAACCGAACGTGCTAGAGAAGAGTTATTTCTGCTCGAAAAACAACAAGGCTGGGATGAACTTCAAGCTGTGCAGAACAAACAAGTGTATTTGGCTGACTTTGATATGTTTACTCAACCAAGTGCGTCAACACTAGTGAATGGAATAGAGGTATTAGCCGCTTTATTTCATCCTGAAATTTTTGAAATACCAGCACATTTAAAACACAAAGCCGTAAATATCTACGAATCAGTATTGGTGTAGGTATTAGTGCTGAGTTTCGATTGTAAAAATGTCCTTACTTAAAGTAAATGAAATTCCGAATGCTGAAAGCCTAAAGCCAACAGCTATAAATATAATACCATGATTTGGATGATTACTGGCGGTGCCAGAAGTGGGAAAAGTAGCTACGGACAAAATCTTGCCCTCAGTTTTTCGCAATCCCCAACGTATCTTGCCACGGCAAGGCATTGGGATGGTGATTTTGAGAAAAGAATCGAGCGCCATCGTGGCGATCGCGACGAGCGTTGGACTTTGATAGAAGAAGAAAAAAATATCAGTAAAGTAATCGAAGTCGAAAAGGTGTATATGATTGATTGTGTAACACTTTGGTTGACGAATTTTTTTATTGATGAAAAAAATGATATTGAGGTTTGTTTAAGCAAAGCCAAACAAGAAATTGATGAATTGGCAAAGCTCAATGCTACGATTATTTTTATTACCAACGAATTAGGAATGGGCGTGCACGCTGAAACTGAAATGGGACGAAAGTTTGTAGATTTGCAAGGATGGGTCAACCAATATCTTGCCCAAAAATCAACAAAGGCAACCTTGATGGTAAGCGGGATTCCTGTGCAGATTAAGTAATTTTAACTGAATTTTGCTCCTAAACTATTATTTCAACATGACACACAAAGCCCTCATGAACTGGTCGGGAGGTAAAGATTCAGCATTGAGTCTTTATCATGCGCTAAAAGACCCTAATTTGAGTGTCGAGACGCTTCTTACCTCGGTTAATGACTCCTTCAAACGTATTTCTATGCACGGAGTACGTGAAGAGTTGCTCCAACAGCAAGCCAAGAATATTGGCAAACCTCTTGTAACGCTTCGTTTACCAGAAACAGTTTCCATGGAGGAATATCAGCAACGAATGGCTGAGACATTGAATCCATTACTGGAACAGGGGATTACGCACTCTATTTTTGGGGATATATTTTTAGAAGATCTTCGTAAGCACCGAGAGGAGCGTTTGGCTCAACAAGGTATTACAGGTGTTTTTCCTATCTGGAAAAGAGATTCGATGGAATTACTAGAAGAGTTTTGGTCTTTGGGCTTTCAAACCATTGTGGTTAGTGTGAATGGAAACTTATTAGATAAAAGTTTTTGCGGCAGAATCCTCGACAAAGACTTTGTCAATGACCTTCCACCCAATATTGACCCTTGCGGAGAAAATGGTGAGTTTCATACATTCGTTTTTAAAGCACCCTATTTTAGCCAAGAAATTCAATTTGAGGTAGGAGAGACCGTCGACAAGACCTACGAATACAAGGATGCAGCCCTCAACATGCACCGCACAACACATTACTTTACAGATTTGATTCCTTTATGAAAACGTTCCATATTCCCGTGCCTGACTCATCTATTTTAGAGGCTATTCAGCATAAAATAGATTTCAAAACCAAACCACTAGGCGCACTGGGGCAATTAGAAAAACTTGCTTTGCGAATTTCGCTGATTCAACAAACTTTAAATCCTTCCTTACAAAAACCTCATTTAGTCGTATTTGCAGGTGACCACGGTGCTGCACAAGAAGGCATCAGTAAATATCCTCCCGAAGTGACCTATCAGATGGTTATGAATTTTGTGCAAGGTGGGGCAGCAATAAATGTCTTTTGTCGTCAACATAACATTACCCTAGAGGTGGTAGATGCAGGTGTTAATGGTACTTTTGAGAAAAACCTTCCTATCATTCACAATAAAATTCCAAATACTTTTGGCACGAACAATTATTTGAAAGAGCCTGCCATGAGTATTAAAGAAGGACAAAAATCCATTGATAGAGGAGCTGCACTCATTCAAAAGATTTTTGAAAATGGTTGTAATATCATTGGTTTTGGTGAAATGGGAATTGGCAACACCTCCTCAGCAAGCTTGATTATGAGTAAAATTTGCAAATTACCATTATCCGAATGTGTGGGTCGAGGAACGGGACTAGATGACCAAGCGCTAAAAACTAAATTACAACTTCTACAAAAAGCCCAAGATTTACATCGCAGATTAGATACCCCACTAAAAGTTTTGACGGCATTTGGTGGTTTTGAAATTGCTCAAATGGTAGGAGCTATGCTACAAGCAGCCGAACTAGGTATGATTGTACTGGTGGATGGATTTATCGCAACATCTGCCTATTTGATAGCGCATCAAATTGAACCTAATATTTCGCATTATGCCGTTTTTTGTCATCAATCAGACGAGAGCGGTCACAAGGCTATGTTAGATTTCCTAGGAGCCAATGCTTTACTCAAATTGGACTTACGCTTAGGGGAGGGCTCAGGCTGTGCCTTGGCATATCCTATTATCCAATCTGCGGTAAACTTTATGAACGAAATGGCTAGTTTTGAGTCAGCAGGAGTATCCAATGTTTAGCTTTGGGCTGTAAGCTGTAGCTATATGAAGTATGCTGAAAGTATAAAAGTGTTTCTAATGAAATTATGATTACATTTTTTCCTAATGCCTACAGTATATTAATGCAAAATAAAATTTAATTTTTGAGCTTTAGGCTTTCAGCTTTGGGCATTTGGCAAAAACATATTTATTGTTACAGAAAAACATTTTAACACTCTGTGCCTTGTGCCTGTTGCCTTGTGCCTAAATCAGAAAAATTAAATTATCTTATCATGCTAACTCGACAGTTCCATATTTTTCTCAATGCCCTCATGTTTTATACTCGTATTCCTGTGCCCAAATGGATGAAACATGACGAGGATATGCTCAACCAAGCAACTGTTTATTTCCCAGTGATAGGTTGGATTGTAGGCGCTATTTCGAGCCTTATTTTTTACCTATTTTCACTGGTATTGCCTTTCCCAATTGCTATTCTTTTGAGTTTGGTTGCAAGTATCCTAACAACAGGTGGGTTTCATGAAGATGGATTAGCTGATGTTTGCGATGGATTCGGTGGAGGCTGGACCAAACAGAAAATATTGGATATTATGAAAGACTCACGTTTGGGAACATTCGGGTTGTTGGGTCTTGGGTTAGCGCTTGTTTTAAAGGTAAGTAGCCTCTTTTACATCGGAAAAGATTATCAAATTTATGCTCTCATGTTGGTACATCCACTCAGTAGATATGCGGCGCTGTCGATGATTTTTACCCATGAATATGTGCGTGAAGATGCCCTAAGCAAGGCAAAACCTATAGGAAAGAAAATAGGAATAAGTGCTTTTTTCGTTGCTTCTATCTTTGCTTTAATACCAATGTTAATCATTGTTTATGTCACGCAAGATTGGAGAATTATTGGAGTATTGATTCCTGTATTCTTAATGCGAGCCTATCTGGCTAGGTATTTTACCAAATGGCTTGGTGGCTACACAGGCGATTGTTTAGGTAGCATTCAACAATTGACAGAGGTTATCGCCTATTTGTATTTAGTGGGAATTTGGACAGTAAAATAAGATTTTTATCATGGATATATATCTGATTCGACATACTTCTGTAGATGTTCCCAAGGGACTGTGTTATGGGCAAAGTGATGTTTCTTTGGCAAAGACCTTTGAGGAGGAAGCAAAAGTTATACAAAAGAAACTTCCATCGACCCAAGTGGATTTTGATTTACATTCAAGCCCACTAAGTCGTTGTACTCATTTGATGGAATTTTTGTTTCCAGAAAAAGTATTCCAAACAGATAAAAGGTGGATGGAGATGAATTTTGGTGATTGGGAAATGAAGCTTTGGAACGATATTCCAGAGCAAGAAAGTCAAATTTGGATGCAAGACTTTGTCAATGTTCAGACTCCCAATGGTGAAAGTTTTTCACAAATGATAGAAAGAGTAAAAGCTGTTTGGGAAGAAACTTTACAACAAACTACAAACGATAAAATCATTGTTTGCCATGGTGGCTTATTACGAACGATTTTACATTTAATTTTAGAAATTCCCGCTCAAAAAGTCTTCGCAGTCGATATTGATTATGGCGCAGTAATCAAAATACAATATCAATATGGCTTCTTTAAGGTAAAGTTCTTGTAAATTTTCTCTTCAAAAATCCTTTTGTAAGCTAAATTATCCTTGTGTAGAAATGAAAGACGTAAAATATTACGTCTCTTCTTGTGTGAATCTCTAAATCACTCAATACCAAACTCACTCAATATATTTCGTGTATATACATTAAATTTTACTGTTCATGAAATGAATAGATAATAATTATTGTTACCTTTATAGAAATTTAATGTATATACATGAATCGCAAAGAGTTTTTAAAGGCTATGGCAATATTGCCAGCCACTATGAATATGGATATCAAGGCTTTAAACGAATTGGCTAATGCTCCAAAGACGGAGAGAATGCCTGCATTTTTCTTAGGACATGGTAGTCCGATGAACGCAATTGAGGATAATGAGTTTTCGAGAGGGTGGAAGAAAATAGGACAGGATTTACCTAAACCACGTGCCATTCTTTGTGTTTCGGCGCACTGGGAAACGAGAGGTACTTTTGTTACTGCCATGCCCAAACCGAAAACCATCCATGATTTTGGAGGCTTTCCTCAAGCTTTATTTGATGTGCAATATCCTGCACCGGGAAGTCCTTCGATTGCTTTGGAAACTAAGCAAGCGATTCATACCACAGAGGTTGGTCTCGACGAACAATGGGGCTTAGATCATGGTGCGTGGAGTGTTATTAAGCATATTTATCCAAAGGCCGATGTTCCTGTTTTGCAGTTAAGCTTAGATTATACCAAAGCACCACAATATCACTATGACTTGGCAAAAGAAATTGCCAAATTACGGGATAAAGGCGTATTGATTGTAGGGAGTGGGAATATCGTTCATAACCTCCGCCGTTTGGCTTGGGACAAAGCTCGTTTGCCAGAATACGGGTATGATTGGGCATTGGAAGCTAATGAAATGTTGAAAAAAATGGCAGTAAATCAAGACCATAAATCTCTGATTAATTACCAAAGTTTAGGCTCGGCTGTACAATTGGCTGCGCCTTCACCAGACCATTATTTACCATTGCTTTATACGCTTGGAACACAGCAAGCCCAAGAACAAGTGAGCGTATTCAACGATAAGACTGTTTTAGGAGCAATATCGATGACTTCTTTCAAAATATCATAAGTATAAGATGTTATTAGTTGGTTGTATATCAGTTATTTGTGAAAGCGCTTATAGTCTCTAAAATAAGATTATATGCTACGATAGTTTGAGGCTTGGTCTCAAACTATCGTTTTATACAGTTTAAAACTGTATAAAAAAATGAGTCCAAGACTAAGTCTTGAACTAGTTAGTCTTCACGATTACTTAGTGCATACAATAAAAATAAGACATAGATATATTTTGAGTTGAAATGCAAAAACTATTACTTCTCTTTGTGGCTTTGTTGCTATGCTCTTTTCTCTCAGGAACTTCACTCGGCAGGACAATAAATTCAGCATAAATTCATAGATTTGAGCTAAACAGTGAGAAATCACATCATATCCAATTTTCATAAAACATGAAGATATTGGATGTAGTTGATTGTTTTAACAAACAGATTACATACACATATCTAAATTGATTTAACTACCAAAAACATGTCAGTTCAAAAAATCAAAGTATTGGTTGTCGGTTGTGGAAATATGGGTGCCTCGCACGCCACAGCCTATCACAATTCAGAAAATTTCGAGATTTGCGGAATTGTTTCTACAGGAAAAAGTAAGGAGGTGCTCAATGACAAATTAGGAGGAGGCTATGCTCTTTTTAATGACTATACAGAAGCCTTAGAAGCTACTAAACCCGATGCAGTTTGTATCTCGACTTATCCTGATACCCATGAAACCTTTGCCATTCAGGCATTAGAAGCTGATTGTCATGTGTTTATCGAAAAACCATTGGCTGACACCGTAACTGGAGCTGAGAGAGTAGCTGCTAAAGCAAAAGAGAAAAATAAGAAAGTTGTTGTTGGATATATATTGAGACATCACCCATCCTGGGAAAAATTTGTAGAGGTTGCTTCTGGATTAGGACGTCCTTTGGTTATGCGCATGAATCTCAATCAACAAAGTCATGGCTATATGTGGGATGTGCACAGAAATTTGATGAAAAGCCTTAGTCCGATTGTAGATTGTGGCGTTCATTATATTGATGTGATGTGTCAAATGACTCGTTCTAAACCATTGCAAGTCAATGCTATTGGTGCAAGATTGACCAATGATATTCCCGAAGGAAATTATAATTATGGTCAATTACAAATTCGCTTTGAAGATGGTTCAGTGGGCTGGTACGAGGCTGGTTGGGGACCAATGATGAGCGAAACGGCGTTTTTTGTCAAAGATGTTATTGGACCAAAAGGCTGTGTATCGATTGTTGCCAAAGAAGCAGGTGGCGTAGGCAAATCTGATAATGTGGATGCCCATACTAAAACGGAATCTTTGCGTGTACACTATGCGGATATTGATGGAAATAATGCTTTTACTAAACCTGATGAATGGATTAACCTCACCGACGAGCCAGATCATCAAGAGCTTTGTAATAGAGAGCAAGCATACTTCTTAAAAGCAATCCAAGAAGACCTGAACTTAGATGACCACGTGGAAGATGCAGTTAATAGTTTAAGAATTGCGTTTGCTTGTGACGAATCTGTCAAAACTGGGTTGCCAGTGATGTTGTAGCTACTGTGAAGTTATCAGTTAATGGTGTATCTGTTATTTGAATATAAGTAGTAGGAAATATTAATTTAATAGTATATCTGAGGTGAAAGTTTGCTATAACTTTTTGAATATGAGTGCCTTCAAATAACGAATATACTATTAACTAATAACGTCTTCTTACTTACTAGAGGTATTTTACAAATTCCTAATCGGTTGCGACTTCAGTCGCAACCGATTAGGAATTGTTATTTTTCTCCTAACCAACTTTTTAAAATAGCCTCTTGCTTAGGTGTAACAGTAGCTTTTCTTGAAACAGTCCATTTGTGAGTTGCGTCGTCGGCTTTTACTTCCAAACCAGCGTATCCCAAATAAGTGGCATAATCCAACTCTTTGGTGCTATAGATATAGTCAAATTCTACACTCAGTGATTGTCCTGCAATTGTTTCACAAGCCTGACGGAATTCGGCGTCCGTGAAGCCTCTACTGAGTTTTTTGTAATAATAGTGATACAAATAGCTCATGACATTGTCTAATGATTTTTGGTTATCAGTTGCATTTCTAATAGCTAAATCAACAATCCAGCCTACTAGGGGGCCTTTTTCGTAATAAGAAATTGATTTTGAAGCATCTTTTCCAGATGTTCCGAAAGGTCCGTCTTTCCAAGTATCATAACTGGCCTGCGCTAGGGATTGATGTAATCTGCCAGGGTTGTTTTGAATATTCGTGATGTTTCTTGAAAGATTAGTTAACACTTCTTCCTCGGAGATTAGCCCCGCTCTTTTGACTAATAAATACTCATAATATACAGTCAAACCTTCGCTGATCCAAAGCTGATTGGTATGATTCATTTGACTGTAATCAAATGGACCTAACTCAAAAGGACGAATTCTTTTTACGTTATAATGATGGAAATATTCATGCGTCAAAAAGTTCAATATCTTTATTTCAACATCTCTATTGCTTAGTTTTTCGCCTGTAAAACTAACGGTTGTATTGTTCAAGTGCTCAATGCCGCCATTTCCTGGACCGATTCCAATAAAAGTGTATTCATTATAAGGAATATCGCCAATAAGCGTTGTAGCTTGCTCGATAATTTTTTGAAGCTGGTTCATAAGACGAACTTTGTCGAATTCGCCCATTTTATAACCCACAAAGCGGTGTTTTTTGCCACCAACTACAAACGATGGTAACTCTTCAAGACTTCCCGAAAGGATAGGGCAGTCGTATAAAATGTCAAAATCTGGTGCAGTAAATTCATGTTTTTTCCCTGAAACTGGTGTCAAACCAGTAGTCACATCTTTCCAAGGCGTTTTTACTTTAACATGCACTGGGCTCTGAAGAAATTCGGGTATATACAAAAAAGCTGCTGTAGTAACAACGTAGGCATGAGTGGTATCTACTACGGCCGCTGCAACAAAATTGCGTTTGGCGGTTACCGAATAGTTGATGGTAAAGGGTGTATTTTTTTGTAAAACTAGTTGCCAAACATTATCCCCTTTTTTGTTAAGCGTCAACAACTTTCCTTTAGCATCTTTTGCCTCAATTTTACTGATTTGTTTGGCATAAGACATAATTTGATAATACCCTGGCATCCATTGAGGCATCGTAAAATCTAAGGTGTCTTTCGGAAATCCACTGCTATGTAATTCAACGGTAAAAGTTTGATTTTGAGGCTTACTGAAATCAATGGTATAATTAAATAGTGCTTTTTTAGAAGATTGGGCTGTTGCGTTTTGAAAAACTACAAATAATCCAATCACTAGTAGCTTAAAACCCTTTTTGAAATAGTTATTCATCGAAATTGTGCAATTAAAAGGTTAATGAAGGTAAAGAAAACAATTTACTTAATTATTCGATGCA
Organism: Cellulophaga sp. BC115SP; assembly: GCF_009905545.1. Lineage (GTDB taxonomy): Bacteria > Bacteroidota > Bacteroidia > Cytophagales > Spirosomataceae > Flectobacillus > Flectobacillus rivi. Next base: position 55,783 of record NZ_JAAALB010000005.1, read on the forward strand.
ATATACGTTTGGGTTAAAATTTGCTAAGAATGGATAATTTTTGAATTGATTTATGAAAATGACTGGACTGAGTGTTTTATCTTTCGAAGAATATTTATTTCTAAACAATCCAATTCATGAAACTTCAAAAATTACTCTCAATGATTTGTTTGTTTTTGGCTATTTCTAGCCTTGCAAACGCACAAACATCTAAGGATGAAATGATAAAAGAGTGGGAAAGAGCCAAGACCTATACAAAGGAATATCTCGATGCAATGCCAGAGTCTGGTTATGCCTTGAAGCCCACACCAGAAATGCGCTCATTTGCTGAACAAATGTTACACTTGACAGATGGTAACTACGGTTTTGCAGCAGCAGCTTCTGGTGAAAAAAGTGCTTTTGGTCCAGGAGAATTGGAAAAAACAACGGATAAGTCTAAGGCAAATGTCTCTAAAATTGTATTGGATGGATATGATTTTGTGATTAATAGTTTGAAAAAAGTACCAGCAGATAAAATGGGAGAAACGATCAAATTATTTAATCGTTTTGAGATGACTAGAGGTACAGCCTTTACTAAGTGTTTTGAGCATCAAACACACCACAGAGGTCAAACAACGGTTTATATTCGTTTGGCAGGAGCGAAGCCACCGCAGGAAAAGCTTTTCTAGAGCTTTGGTTAATTTAGTGAATTAGGATTGAGTGAATGAGTGATTATTAATACGGGACAAAACAGATAAAAGTGATTCAATAGTTTTGACTTTGTCTCGAATCAGTTATTTCAATTTATGTTTTAATCAATGATAATAATCGCTCATTCACTCAATCTCAAATCACTCAATAATCTAAAGGTTCAGTGAAAGTAAAGGAACATTACTTTCAGATGCCATCATACGGGTTTTACTTCTATGAACCATAGAGCTCAAAAAGCCATATTTATATGGTACCATCACCAATAAATCAGAACTGGTTTCTTTTATTTCATCCTTAATAGATTCGACTACACTATCAGAAGTTACGTTGTTGTAAGAATAGTCGATACCATCCAACCCTGCATAGATACTGTCCAAATGCTCGGTATCTACCGCACTGAGCTCATGCTGTTTGCGACAAACATAAAACACCTCCACTTTAGCCCCAAAACTTCTGGCAACAGATTTCACTCTTTCCAAAATGATACCATGAACGCCTTTGGTGACATCACAGGCAAATAGAATTTTTTTGATTCCTTCAAATTTTACACTTTTAGGAATTGCCATAATAGGATATTTGATTTTGTTGATAACCAGAGTAGTGGTATTCCCTAATAAATCTTGTTCAACCGATTTCTCAGGCATTCCCAAAACAAGCATATCTGCTTCATGCGTTACAAAACAACGATTTAGTTCGTCAGTTATATCTCCAGAAGCAATATGAGGTGTTACTTTGATTTGGTATTCTTTTTCGAGTTTTTGGGCAGCTTCAGCCAACTCTAACTTCGCTAAGGCTAATCCATGATTCATTGAATTACTTGAAGTACGGGCGTTCAGGGCGTGTATAGACACATTATGTAGGTTGAACAATACCAACTCCAAGTTTAATGCAGCCGCAGCTTGTGCCGCATATATAGTAGCATTTTCGGCTTCTTCCGAAAAATTCGTTGCAACAATCACCTTTTTCATAGCCTTGATGTTTTAAGCTTTCTACTCATTTATGGAAAGCAAGTTATATTGAATAAAAGAACAAAACACTCTTGAAAAGCAGGTTTTGTATTAACTTTCATCATGGAATATGTGGTTTCAATCCTCTATTTATTAAACGAAATATGGGCTTTTTTCGTTGCAAAACCAAGTTGAAAATGATATTATTTTGCTAAAAAATTGAATAAAATAAATTTTAAATTATTTGAACCTTTTTGTCACGGGTGAATAAATTCACCCGCTAATTGGAATTGTTGGTCAAGAACTTTTCGTTTCATCTAATCATCTTTTTCTCACAAAATAGGTAGGTAAGTTTCAATAGTTTGCTTCTAACAAAACTATTCTCTATAAAATCTTAATTCTTCTTCTGACATATTTTCAAACATCTTTTTGGCATGCTGATAGCCGATTTCGTAGATTTCATCAAAAGCTTGCCAATTGAGAATGCTGTATTTGCGTAAATCTGGATTGATATAGAGGTCTGTGTATTTTTTAGTCTCGCTTTGTCTGGCATCGCTGTATAACACTGTGCTATTCAAAATGATAGACATGAGGAGGGGCATTCGGTATTTTTGGTCTTTTTTACTGCGAAATCTATCTTTTAAAATTTCCCAACCAGAAGGCATTTTGGTAATAGAGAGTTTGTTGGGTTTATCAATAAAAAAGTCTACTCCAATGATTTTGGCAACGCCCATTTTATTCATAATATCCGTCGGGAAGTTATTGAATGTCCCGCCATCTACTAGAAAATCTTGATTGTCTATCACAGGAGGAAAAACCCCTGGAATAGAGCTACTGGCACGCAAATACTTGGTAATAGAGCCTTTGGTATGTAATACTTCTCGAGCCTCCGTAAAATTACTAGAGACAAAATAGCAGGGAATCCAAGTATCTTCGATATTTACCTCTTTTCCAACACTACTGACAATACTATCAGAAATCATTTTTTCGATTCTATGTCCTTTAATCAAAGACACGAATGGCAATAAGGTATAATCTTTGGTTGGGTTGAAAAACGCGCCTTTTCTGGCATTTTGTTTTGCTATTTCAGGAGAAATATCAAAAGCAACCAAAGAAGACATCATCGCGCCAACACTTGTGCCTCCCACAAAATCGATAGGAATATTGAATTCTTTCAGTGCCTGATATACACCCAAATGTGCAAAGCCTTTGGCGCCTCCACCTGCTAGTACTAAACCAATGGCATTGCCAGAAATAACCCTTGCAAGTCGCTGTAAATCAGCAATTAGGTGGGGTCGAATATGGAAATGCCTTTGTACATTGCGAGGTTTTAACCACTGATCTGTAAAGTGAGGAATTCTGGTTCTTTCATCGTGTAACAAGATTAGGTTTTTGACAGCTGGTTTGGCCTGTGTTTTGATAAATATCTCTTTTTCAAAAGCTGTCAACGCTGGTGAATCTTCTGCCGAGGCAAGTAGATAAATTTCGTCGGCATTACGGATACAACGTTTGGTCCATTCGGTGTTAGCACTATCACAGAGGTACAACATCAAGTCATATTTAGACTCTTGTTCGTCGAGCCACTGACTGAGTTTTCGATAATGTGCGGTATCACTTTTGGCGGCTTGAGCCAAATTTTCTGTTTCGTGGGTATGATTAATGAGATCAGACGAAAGTATTAATGTTCTGCCTTTTCGTTCGAGATAGGGAAAAAGTTTATCTATGAAATCTCCGTGATTCAGGGTAGGAGAAACTCCTACAAAACAAATATTAACAGGTTTTTTAACGTTTTTTTTGAGCGATTGAGAATTGCGAAGACGATTGATGATAATTTTGGAAACACTCATCGAAATCAGCGGATATGCCTTCAAAATTTCTTCAAAAAGCGCTTTTGTTAGTTTTACTAATACGCTATCGCGGGTAGCCACAATACTGGCGCCTCGCGGTTCGCCTGTAAACAGAGCCATTTCTCCCACCGTTTCACCTCTGATAATTTCTCCTACGGTCAAATTTTCACCTTCAGCTGTTGTGATATATGCTCGAAGACGACCGCTAATCACAAAATACAAAGAATCGTCCACCTCATCTTGTCTAAATAAGATTTCGCCTCCAGCCAATTCTATCCACTCCAATTGCGGCTCGATGAGTCCAAGCATTTGGGTATCAAATTTGCCGAAAACACTGGATAGACTATTTACCAATAAATCATGTTGATAGTCTTTTATTGGATAATTTTGTTGCATAGTTTAAGTTGTTCGATTTGAGATTTGTTTGAAAGTAGACTTTGAGCTTAGCCATTTGAGGTATCTTGGCTTGAGCGTAACTCTTCTATTCTTCTATTCTTTTCTTCTGTTCGTTCTTTTTGGTTTGTTGAGGTAAAATAAGAATGTTTCTCTAGAAAATCTATCTGGATTTGCGTCCAATTTTGCTTTGAGTCAAGACGTTCAAAATGCAAGAGCTCCTGATGTAAAGTCTCAACAATGGCGTAATAATTAGCTCCACCCAAATAATCTAGGTCGGCATCACACAAGATCTTTGCGAGTAAATTGTCAGGCGATTGGGGGATTTTGGTTGCTTTTATCAAATTTTTAATGACTGAAATCTGTGCCATGTTATAGCCATAGTTGGGCAAAATTTCTTCTGCAATTTGACAGCTAACATCTTCATGATTGTCGTACGAAATGAGAAATCCTGCGTCATGAAAATAGCATGCTGTAACCAATAAGATAAGGCTTTCTTCGTCGGAAATACCTTCAGAAGAAGCGACTTCTTGCGCTCGTTTTGCGACAGAGCGCGTGTGATTGACATGATGATAGCTAAAAGCAGGAGAGAGTTCCTTCGTCAATCGTTCTAAGATATATGTTCGAGCTAATGCGAGGTTCATCTTATTGTAATCCAAATGTGATAAGTACTATAATTGGGTTTTCAGCAATCAGTAATGGGTGGTCAGCAAAATGTTTTTATCATTTCATAAGAGACATAGTATTGATATTTAAAAATTTACATTCACTACTCACTATTCAGCATTATTACTGAGTGGTTTTTCAATAAAATACATATCAATTTCTCCCTTATTTTTTGCCTGAATTTTTCCTCGATAATGACAAGCAAAGTGATTTTGAATTAACTGATATGTATTACCAGAGATATTGATTTTGCCAACTTCGCTTTTGCTTTCCATACGAGAGGCGGTGTTAACGGTATCGCCCCAAATATCATAGGCAAACTTTTTGACACCCACTACACCTGCTACCAATGGACCCGAATGCACGCCAATTCTAACTTCAAAATAGGGTTTTCCTTGGTCTTTTCGCTGTAATTCTCGTTTTTTCATAAATGCCAAAATCTCCCATGCTGCTCGGATGACTGCTACTGGATGTTGGGCGTTGGGAATCGGTATACCTCCAGCACAGAGATAGGCATCACCAATGGTTTTGATTTTTTCGATAGACGGGTATTTTTCAAGAATCAAGTCAAAGCCTCTAAAACAGTAGTCTATTTCTTCTATCAATTCCTGTGGAGAAAGCTGTTCGCTGATTTGAGTAAAACCCTTAAAGTCGGTGAACATGACTGTTGCCAATTCGTAATACTGAGTGGTGGCAGTCCCTTTTTCTTTTAGTTCATCAACCAGTTCGGAAGGCAAAATGTTGAGTAACAATTCGTCAGAACGTTGTTTTTCTACTTCGATGATTTCGTTTTTTTCTTCTAATTTCCGATTACTTCGTTTTTTGTTAAAATACAAAATCAATAGAAAAAGCACCAACAATAAAATCCCTCCAACAATTACTAACATCAGTTTTTGAACGACTTTCTGTTTTTCGAGTGCCAGGTCTTGAATGGCTTTTTCTTGGCGAAGAATTTTGATTTTGTCAGCTTGCTTATCGAGTTGTCTTTGTTTTTTGAGAAGCATAGATTCCTTCTCCGAAATATCCCCACTTAGTTCATTAATGGTTTGTAAGGAAAGAGCTACTTCGCCTTTTGACTGTTCTACTTCAGCGTTTTTCTGTTCCAGTTCTAAGCGTTTTTTTTCGGCTTCTTCTTTTTGTAAAGCCAATTCCTCTTGGTCTTTTTTGAGTTCTTCTTCGGCTAATAGTTGCTGTTTTTGTAGTTGAACAATGTCATTTCCAATATGTTGGTTGATTTCTTCGAGCAGGTCGTTAGCCTTATTACGCTGTTTGCGAGCAGTAGACTTATTGCCCAACTTCCCGTTGACCAACGAAAGTTGCAGATAAGCAAATGCCATTCCTTTTTTGTAGTTGGCTTTTTCTCCCAGACTCAGGGCTTGATTGGCGTAAATCAATGATTCATTGAGGTTATTTTCGAGCTCATATTCTTTCGAAAGATTCAAAAGAATATCTGTTTTGGGGATTTCTCTGGTTTCAGTTTGCAAACGATTTTTCCAAAGTTCAATGGTTCTATTCTGTGCTAAAGAGAATTGAATCGATAAACTGAAAATAATAGCGTAGCAGCAGATGAGCGTTTTAGTTTTCATAATTCGTTCGAAGTGTAGCTTAAATATACTAAAAGGAATTTTATATCAGCCTAAGAAATACGAAATTTGCGTCTTGAATTATTTTACCCCAAACCTAGAACAACTATATTCTCATGAATCGTATTGATAGAGTAACGGCCATTTTGATACAGCTTCAATCCAAAAAAGTGGTAAAAGCCCAAGAGCTTGCCGATAGATTTGAGATAAGTCTTCGTACCGTTTACCGCGATATTCGTACGCTTGAGGAGGCGGGTGTACCCATCATTGGCGAAGCTGGCATCGGGTATAGTTTGATGGAAGGTTATAGGTTGCCTCCTGTCATGTTTACCAAAGAAGAAGCAACGGCCTTTTTGACGGCTGAAAAATTGGTGGAAAAACTTACCGATGAACAAACTCGAAATACCTATCAGTCTGCTCTTTTTAAGGTAAAGGCAGTATTGAAAATGACCGAAAAAGATTATCTGGATACTATCTCAAGTCATATTGAGGTGTTGGATAATCCCTACTTACCTAAGCATCATGATGAAAGCAGTCATATCCAAACTTTACTACAAAGTATTGCCGAAAAACGATGTGTGGAAATGCTTTATTTTGCCAATCATAGTCAAGTCGATAGTCAGCGAATTATTGAACCAGTGGGGATATTCTTACAGGCTACCGCTTGGTACTTGATTGCCTATTGTCATTTAAGAAAAGACTACCGACATTTTAGGATTGATAGAATTAAGGAACTGAGAAATACACATCAAGCCTTTGCAGGCGAGCATCCTTCCTTGCAGACCTATTTGCCCAAATTTAGTCAGCGAGAAAATCTGACTTTAGTGAAGATTTTGGTACAAAAAAATGTACTACGTTACTTTGGTGACCAGAAATATTACAATGGTTTTGTCGACCAAAAAGATAGGGGCGATAAAGTAGAAATGACTTTTCTGACGGCTTCTATCAGAGGTTTTGCGCATTGGTTTTTGAACTTTGGCGAATATGCCGAAATCCTAGAGCCACTTGAACTTAAAGGTATGGTGAAAGGTATTGTTTTGAAAATTTTGGAAAAATTATAGAAATGGTAAAAAAATGTCAACCCTACTGACATAGGGCTGTCACTATGGGCTTGTTATTTTGTAGTGTTCTCAATCAAAAACAAAATAATTAAACCTTAAAACCATGACCGTATTATCAGCACTCCAGCAAGAGCTTGAAAATGAAGCCAAAACAACTCGTAAGATGTTGAGCATTGTACCTGCCGACCAACTGGATTGGCAACCACATCCTAAGAGTATGACATTAAGAAGCCTGTCGATTCACGTGGCAGAATTACCTTCTTGGGTTCGTATGGTATTGGAGACCGATGAATTAGATTTTGAAAAAAATCCTTACTCTTTACCTAAAATCAACACCTCAGAAGAATTAGTAGATTTCTTTGAAAAAAACTTGTTAGATTGTCGTGATGCACTTGCAACAGCCGATGTAAGTACTTTCGACAAACCATGGACTTTACGTGCAGGAGAAACTATTTACAGCTCAGATCCTAAGGTGGATGTGATTCGAATGACTTTTTCCCAAATTATTCATCATAGAGCACAATTAGGAGTATTTTTAAGATTACTAAACATTCCAATCCCTGGAAGTTATGGTCCTAGTGCCGATGATATGAGTTTTGCTTAACAATTATCAATATTTTGAATAATAAGGATATTAATCTTTGGATTAGTATCCTTTCTTTGTTTTATTTGTATAGTTATAATTGACGTATAAAGGTGATTATCGGGAAAAATGGTATTTGTCATTTTCTCATAATTCAACAGCAATAAATCTATCATTGATGGACATATTCTTTCTTCTTTTAAGTCATTTCATACGTAACTACTTTGACACAAAACCATTTTTAAACTTATGATTATTAACCTAAAAAAGCCAATTTTAAAATCTTTCCAACCATTACGCCGTCCCCAACAAAGGTAGTTAGCCCAGCATAGCAAAGAGCCTTTACGCTAATCCGCTTATTTAGTTATTTATTGGTTTTCTCCACGACACCTTTCTCGAAAGGTTCCAGAAGTCTCCCTTGATTTTATCACTCAACTATTTATTCAGCTTCGCCATGAATTGAAGCGAATTCCGTACATTCGTACCTTCTTACAAAATCATTTATTAGAACCCACGATAACCTATGACGCATACCGTTCAGAGCAAAGAAACCCTCTACAGCATTGCTAAAAAATATGGCTTGACCGTTGAGCAGATTATTTCACTCAATAACCTCGTTTCTACGAATCTTAATATCGGCCAGAATCTAATTGTTTCGTTGCCATCGCCTATAACACCTAACAAACCTGTTACAACAGTTAAGTCAATTTACGAGAAGCGCAATATATTTTTAGTAGAGAAACTCCCCAAAGTTGGTTATAATACCTTTACGATTTCGTATCCGACCCCAGCAGGAGTCCAAAAAACAGGGATATTCAGAGATAATTACCCTTCGCCCAACAGGGTAAACTCCAACGGCGTAAGTTATGCAGGAAAAAATGCCTTTGAGACGAATACTAGCTATTTTCAAGATTTGTGTCCACAGCCATTTTATTTGGAGGTATTACATCATATCGCCAAAAACGAAGGCTGTTTTGATGCGGTAAATAGCTATGACAAAGCCATTTTTTCATTTGGTTTTTTGCAATTTACAGGAGCTCAGGCCTCAGGCTCAATTTTGTCTCAAGTCTTGTATCGTTTTAAGCAAAGAGATGAATACGCCTTTAATGACTGTTTTGGTCAGTATGGCATGGATATAATAGCAGGAGCCAAGCCCGTTTTTAGAGTTGAAACTACTAAAGGTATCTTGGAAAACGATGCTGCGTATATGGAGGTAGCGAATAATCTATCTTTGACAGGAGCTTTTATTGCTAGTAGTTATAGACGCAGCATGGTGAGAGCACAGGTAGAATTAGCTTTGGAGGAATACGTCATGAAGGCGGTAGCGCCTACAGTAAAAGTCAATGTAAATGGCGTGTTGATAGCGCTTAATGAAATTCTCAAAACAGAAGGAGGTTTTGCAATTCGCATCGATTTGGCTGTTAATCGTGGTCTTACGGGGTCATTAGCTCCCATTCAGGCGGCAATCACCCAGGTGGCGAAAGAGTCTAAACTTTCTACCAGTATGCAATTAGCCAAAATCAATGAGCGTAGGGTAGTGGAGGTATTGGCACAAAATGAGCCAGACGCGCTGAAAAAGCAAAGAATTCTAAAGTTATTGGATGGATCTTTTAGTTTCTGGAAATAAACCATTGTAAAAACCATTTCGTATTGAAGATTGCGGATTTCGGAAACATTTAATCCGCAATCTCCGATCCGAAATGGTTTGATAATTCAATGCTATTCCCCATGCCAGCAGTGCCTTTTACTCAGTTATGAACCTATACTTTATTTTCTGCATAGTATTTGTTTAATTTCGAAAATCAACCGAACCTTTTAATGTATTGCACACAAAACTATGGCAACTTATACCGTACAACCCAAAGACACTCTTTATAGTATTGCGAAAAAATTTAATATTAGTGTAGATCAGCTAAAGCAATTTAATAATCTGTATGATAATAATATTTCGATTGGTCAGACACTAAATGTTTCCTCAGGAGGAGGCTATACCCCTTCTTACAGTGACCCTGTATATCCTAGCAATAATCCTGTTTACCCCAATACGGATCCTGTTTATCCGAATAACTCCAACTCAAATTATGGTAGCTCTTCGTCAGGAGGAGGAAGTAGCTATTCAGGTTCAGGAAGTGGTGGCAGTACAGCCTCAAGTATTTCCTCTTTTGTGGTAAGAAAAGACAATAAAGGCAGCTATAACAGCATTGTGATTTCGTATCCATCAAGTTATGGAACAGACTCAACGGGTACTATGCGTGATAACTATCCCTCACCTAATTTGGTAAACCCAAGAGGGGTTTCATATTTTGGTAAATCGACATTTGATTCACAACGTTACCAATTTGAAGATTTGTTACCAAAGCCTTTTTACGCAGACGTATTACATTTTATTGGTAAAAATGAAGGCTGTTTTGATGCTGTGAATAGTTATGACAAAGCTATTTTTTCATTTGGTTTTATTCAGTTTACAGGAGCTTCGGCAAGTGGTTCGATTTTGAGTAAGGTGTTACAAAGAATGAAGCAGAACAATAGCGATGCTTTTTACAATTCTTTTAGCAAGTTCGGAATAGATGTTTCAGGTTATGGTGCACCAGTGGTAAGTGTCAGAGGGGCTTCTGGCGATGCAGCATTTACGGCTGTGGCAAACGATTTGCAATTGACGGGTGTATTTATCGCTTCAGGTTTTGAAAGAGAAATGATACGAGCTCAGATTCAAATCGCTCAGGAGGAGTACATGAATAAAGCACTGTCGGAAACAACGGGCATTGGAATCTTTGGTCAACAAGTGCCTTTAAATCGCATTTTATTTTCAGAGGGAGGCATAGCGTTACGAGTAGATTTAGCCGTCAACAGAGGACTATCTGGTTCGTTGGCAGTACTCCAAAAAGCGGTTACTCAAGCGGCCAGCTCGCAGGGTATTTATTCAGCTTCGGGATTAGGTTCAATCGATGAAAGAAGTGTTGTGCAGGCCGTCATCAACAACGATGTGGAACAGTGGAAAAAAGACCGTACACAGAAACTTTTGAATAGTGGTTTTAGCTTTGATAAGTATTATGGATAGAGAATTAGTAGTGTACGAAGGAATGTAATACCCATCCATTTCAGATATCGGATGTTGGATTTGGGAATTGTAATCTACTTTTTTTTGTGAAAAAACAGAGGGATTTTACTTTATTTCCGAAATCAGAAATCCTAAATCTGCAATAGTTTGAAGTCCTTCATTCCATCTTAATAGAGAATAACGAATTGTATTTTTTGAGGAAATGCTGAATTATTTCCAGAAAAAAAATGTAGTATAGATTTGGCGTTAATTAGAACATAGCAAATGTGTCTGATTGACGCTATTTAAGTTTGAAATTCATTGTTTAGCTCGAAAGAGAGGCATTTCGGTAAGATATAACCATTTAGCGAGGTGTATAGAAAAAAAAGCATTGAAAAATCAAAAATACAGGTCTTGATTGCTAGCATTTATCCGCTGGATTTTGTACTTTTGCGGAAAATTTTAAAATTGGGTATTAACGATTGCAAACAGATCCAACAATAATTAGTACTTCGCAAACGCAAGGCGTTGTACCCCCACAAAAAATGGCTTCCATAAATCAAGTTAAAATTTTCGCAGGGACTTCTTCTGAATATTTAGCAAAAGAAATCGCTCAGTATTTCGGTAAAGAATTAGGCTCAACTACAATTCAGAGATTTTCAGACGGTGAGATTTCTCCAAGTTTTGATGAATCAATCAGAGGTTGTGATGTTTTCTTGATTCAATCAACATTTCCACCAGCTGATAATTTGTTGGAATTGTTATTGATGATTGATGCAGCTCGTCGTGCTTCGGCGCACTATGTAACAGTGGTAATTCCATACTTCGGTTACTCACGCCAAGACCGTAAAGACAAACCAAGAGTAGGTATTGGTGCAAAGTTAATTGCTAACCTTTTGACTGCCGCTGGTGCTGACCGCTTGATGACAGTTGACCTACATGCTGGACAAATTCAAGGATTTTTCGATTTTCCTGTAGATCATTTGGAAGGAACAGCTATCTTTGTGCCTTATTTGAAATCATTAGGCTTAGATAACATTTTGTTTGCTTCTCCAGACGTAGGTGGTGTAGTTCGTACTCGTAACATTGCGAAGTTCTTCAACGCTGAAATGGTTATCTGTGACAAACACCGTAAACGTGCCAATGAAGTTGCTTCGATGCAATTGATTGGAGATGTTACAGGCGCAGACGTTGTGTTAGTCGATGACTTGATTGATACAGGTGGAACGATGTGTAAAGCTGCACAGTTGATTATGGACAAAGGTGCCAAATCAGTAAGAGCTATTGTTACACACGCAGTATTATCTGGTAATGCTTACGAAAATATCAGTAACTCTGTATTGACAGAATTGGTTGTGACAAACACCATTCCAAGCAAACAAGAGTGTGATAAAATTAAAGTTCTTTCAGTAGCACAATTGTTTGCTAAAGCTATCGGAAGAATCCGTGACCACGAGTCTATCAGTTCACTTTTCATAAAACAATAATTACTTAAACAGTTACTAGAAGATAGCAGTTCGCGAAAGGCTAGTAACACAAAAATCACTCAAATGAGAAAGATTGAAGTTGTAGGTTTCAAAAGAGAAACTTTAGGTACAAAATCAGCGAAAGATTTACGCAATGCATCATTAGTTCCATGTGTATTGTACGGTGGACAAGATGTAGTTCACTTTGCAGTTCCAATGATTTTGTTCCGTGAATTAATTTATACTCCAGAAGTTGCTGAAGTTGAATTGAACATTGAAGGCGAAATCCGTCGTGCAATCTTACAAGATTCACAATTCCACCCAGTTAACGAAACTATTTTGAACGTTGACTTCTTGGAAATCGTTGATGGTAAAGCTATCAAAATTGACGTTCCAGTGAAAATCGTTGGTAACGCTCCAGGTGTACAAAAAGGGGGTAAAATGGTTCAGAAACTTCGCAAAGTTACTTTGAAAGGTTTAGCTGAAAACATTCCTGATTTTGTTGAAGCAGATATTACAGGTTTGGACTTGGGACAAACTATCAAAGTTAGCAAATTGAAAGTTGAAGGTGTTTCTATCTTGAACAACCCAACTAACCCAGTTGCTACAATCGATATCCCACGTGCATTGAGAGGAAAAATAAACTCTTAATTTTCACAAATCCATTACTGATAGATGACCGCTCTGTAATTTACAGAGCGGTTTTTTTGTGAGAATACTTTAATTTTTTCAAAATCTAATCATTTCAATTATGCACTAAAAGTCTTTTCTCAAGGATTACTGCGAGCAAACCATAGTTCCTACGGAGCTTCTACTGATGAAAAAAATGTAAGAAACCTATTTTAGACAAGGACAATTCCGCACTCAAAACTCACAACTCATCACTCAGATTACACTTGCTTTTTATAGGTCCAAATGGCTAATCCATTGAATACGATGGCGAAGCTCAATATGGCAAAAATATGATTCCTGATTTCGTAAATACCTGAACCTTTTATCACAACCAATCTCATGACGTCGATAAAATAGGCAACAGGGTTAAACTTTGTCATAATCTTCGCCCATTCAGGCATACCATCTATGGAGGTGTACAAACCACCCATTAGGACAAAGACCATTATCATAAAAAAGGCAAAAAACATGGCTTGCTGCTGTGTATCTGAAAAGTTAGACATGAGTAGTCCAAGTCCCAAAACGGCTAATAGAAAAATAGCTGTAAAGCCAAAAATCACAAGCAAACTCCCTACCGGAACAATACCAAATACGACTCTACTGACGGTCAGACCAATAGCAGTTACGACCAAACCCAATACCCAGAATGGAATCAATTTACCCAAAATAAAATGGTGTTTTTTGATAGGCGTAACATTGATTTGCTCAATAGTTCCTACTTCTTTTTCCTTTACAATATTCAATGCTGTTAGGAAACTTCCGACCATTGTTACCAAAATAACTAATATCCCAGGAACCATAAATAGCTGGTAATTCATACGGGTGTTGTACCAAAAACGAGGAACAATATCTAATAATGGCATAGGATTCATTCTTGGAAAGGTAACCCAATCTGTTCGCACATCCTGATTAAAATCTTTGATAATGGAGTTGAGATACGCCCCACCCATGTTGCCTTTTGTGCCATTTACGGCATTAATCGCAAGTAATAATTTAGCCTCATTTTCTTTGATTAAGGTTCTTTCAAAATGTGCAGGAATTTCGATGATTACATCAGAATCGTTTTGCTCAACACTTTTGAGTGCTTTTTTGTAAGAATCTGTATTTTCAACTAATCGGAAATATCCTGAACCGATAATTTTTTGAACCAGCTGTCTTGAATAACTCGAATGGTCGTGGTCGACTACGGCAATATTCACGTTTTTTACCTCATAATCGGCTGCTATGGGCAAAACAATCAGCTGGATAATAGGCATCACAAAAATGATACGAATGATCGATGAGTTACGAAATATCTGCCGAAACTCTTTTTCTAGTAAAAAAAGTAGTGTTTTCATGATTGTTTGAATTAATAGGGTATAGGCAAGAGGCACTAGGCAACAGTAATGTTCTGAAAGTTAAAATTCTATTTACTATTGCCTCTTTGCCTTACCCCTTATGCCTCCTTTTAACTACTCCAACCTCGTTTTGTAATTTTTTAAAGCTATTAGCACAAAGCCTATTGTCATAGCTACCAAAATCAGGCTTTCTTTTAGGACACTTTTGAAGCCTAATCCTTTTATCATTACGTCTCTAACGATGAAGAAATACCATTTTGACGGAATCAAATTAGAGATAAATTGCATCGGTTTGGGCATATTTTCGATAGGAAACATAAAGCCACTAAAAATCAAAGTAGGTAATAATAACACCATTAAAGATGCCAACATCGCCACTTGCTGAGAATTGGTGATGGTCGAAATAAATAAACCCAATGCCAAAGCAGCAAAAATAAAGAGCATACTTTCGCCTAAAAGAAGCAATAAACTGCCTTGGATAGGTACATCGAGGAGGTTTACGCTCAAAATGAGGATGGTGCTTACATTGATAAATGAGAGCAAAACGTAAGGGATTGCTTTCGTAACAATGACCAAAATAGGAGGGACAGGCGATACCAAAAGAACTTCCATGGTTCCTAGTTCTTTCTCTCTAACAATAGCAATCGAGGTCATCATAGCTGAAATAAGTAACAATATCATTGCCATTACCCCAGGTACGAAGTTATATGCACCTTTGAGCTGTGGGTTATACAACATACGAATTTCTGGTTGAATCGTATAAGGCAAGGTCTGTTCGCCTAGCACTTCGTCTTGGTATGATTTCAGAATGGAACTGGCATAATTGACTACTGTAGTAGCAGTATTTGGGTCTGAGGCGTCTGCTATTAGTTGAATAGAAGCCGTATTTTGTTGAAAAAGAGAATGTCTGAAATGGGCAGGAAATACCACTGCTAATCTAATTCTACCTTCTTTAAAAGCTTGGTCTATTTGCTGAGGACTGCTAAAGTTGGCCTCTACATCAAAATATCTGCTGGCATCAAGTTCCTGAATAATATGTTGACTTGCTTGGTCTTTTGAGTAATCCAAAATACCAATGCGAGAATCTTTTACTTCGTTGGTCAAAGCAAAGCCAAAGAGGATAATCTGAACAATGGGCATCCCAAACAGAATGATTAAGGTTCGAGTATCTCTCAGAATATGCTTGAATTCTTTGGTAATGAATGCTAAGAATAGTTTCATGGTTGAAATATTTAATAGTGTTTTGTACCAACTCACTCACTTCTTTTTGCCTTACGAGCCAACTGGTGAAATACATCGTCCATAGATTCGGCTTGAAACTGCTTTTTAAGATTTTTTGGAGTATCGAGTGCTTCGATTTTTCCGTCTACCATGATTGACACTCTATTGCAATATTCGGCTTCATCCATGTAATGTGTGGTGACAAAAATAGTCACGCCACGATTGGAGGCTTCATAGATTAAATCCCAAAACTGACGACGAGTTACAGGGTCAACTCCGCCTGTTGGTTCGTCTAAAAATACAATTTTAGGATTATGTAAAATTGCAATCGAAAATGACAGTTTTTGTCGCCAGCCCAATGGGAGAGAAGAGACTAATTTGTCTGCCTCAGCCTCAAAACCTAGTGTTTTGAGCAATACATCCGTTTTTTCTTTGATGGTTTTTCGGTCTAAACCATAAATTCCGCCAAAGAATCGAATATTTTCTCGGATGGTCAAATCTTCATAAAGTGAAAATTTCTGACTCATGTATCCGATATTCTTTTTAATATCTTCGGTTTCAGAATACACATCAAAACCTGCGACTTTTGCTTCGCCTCCGCTGGGTTTGGATATGCCAATGAGAATTTTCATGGCTGTTGTTTTTCCAGCACCATTGGCTCCCAAAAAACCAAATATTTCACCCTTGTAAACTTCAAAGGTAATGGCATTGGTGGCGATAAAATCCCCAAAACGTTTGGTTAGTCCTTGAGCTTGAATGACTATTTCTTTATTTTCCATGTTTGGCACATTTTATTTCTTGAAAGCATCAGGACAAAGCCATAAAGCAATCCTCAATGGTAGCTGTAATTTCTTGGATTTGGAAAGGCTCTTTGTAATGCGTTTGAACGTACTGACAAAAAGCTTGATAATCCTCATCATCGTTTTTGAGCGTCAGGTGATGACTTTCTCCAAAACCAAAACAGGTATGCGTATTCGGAAATGCTCTTGCTACCTGCAATAAGGCATACATATTGGGGGCATGAATAGACCAGATTTTTTTCGGATATTTCTCAATAATACCCACAGGCGTATCAATATCTAATATCTTCCCTTTTTGCATCAAAGCAACTCTATCGCATAGACTGGCTTCGTCCATATAGGGTGTTGAAACCAATATCGTGATACCTTCCGACTTAAGATATTTCAGCATTTCCCAAAACTCTTTTCTCGAAACGGGGTCAACTCCTGTAGTGGGTTCATCCAAAAACAATACGCTTGGCTCGTGAATCAGAGCACAGCATAAGGCTAACTTTTGCTTCATTCCACCCGATAATTTCCCTGCTTTACGAGTTTTGAAAGGTTCTAGCTGTTGGTAAATATCCTTGATAAGATGGTAGTTTTGTTCTATAGTAGTACCAAAAACATGCGCAAAAAAGTTGAGATTTTCTTCTACGCTCAAATCTTGATACAGGGAAAATTTCCCTGGCATATAGCCCACTCTTTTTCGGATTGCTTTATAGTCTTTCTTTACATCCAAGCCATCAACACTTGCATCTCCAGATTCGGCTAATAGTAAAGTGGCAAGAATCCTAAATAGCGTAGTTTTTCCAGCGCCATCTGGTCCGATTAGTCCAAATAATTCTGATTGTTTGACCTCAAAAGAAATGTCTTCCAATGCCTTGATTTTGCCTTTTTCAAATGACTTAAAAAGGTGATTTGCAATGATTGCATTCATAGCTTTTGGGGTTAAAATATCACTTCTCCATACATACCAATTTTCAATGCACCAGTGTTTTTTACACGGATTTTTACCGCATATACTAAGTTGGCTCGCTCTTCCTTGGTCTGAATGGTTTTTGGTGTAAACTCTGCCTTTGAGGCTATCCAATAAACCTTACCCTGTAAGGTGTCCGACTGTCCTTCTGCTTTGTCGATAAGCACTTTTACGGGTTGATTGAGTTGCACTTTTGTTAATTGATTTCCAGAAACATATACTTTCAAGATCATTTCTGATAAATCAGCAACTTTGTAAAGCGCTTTTCCAGGTGCTGTCATTTCGTATTGTTCTGCATATTTGGTCAACACTGTACCTCGAACAGGATTGATAATCTCGCCACGTTTGATTTGGTCGGTCACCTGATCGGCACGTTTTTCGAGTGGCGAAAGTTCACTGTTAATACTACGATTTTGGATAGTGACTTGTGTTTTTTGAGCACTGATTTGACTCTCTAGTACGCTGATTTGTTTTTTGGTCAGGGCAATAGCTCCTTCCATATCGTCAAGCTGTTTGCTCGGAACGGCTTCTGATTTTACTAAATTCGTTAAGCGTTGGAATTCTCTCTGTTGGATGTGCAACTGCTCTTTCTGAACAGCAATTTGATTTTCCAAAACTTTGATTTGAGCTGAAGCATCATTGAATTTTTGTGGTAAACTTTTGATACTTGCTTCAATCTGGGCTTCTTGAAGTTGTAAGTTTGCTACATCGATATTTCCAACTTTTTGAGCTAAGGCTAAAGTGTCACCTTCTTCGAGGTTGAGTTGGAGGATTTTACCTGCCACTTCTGACGAAATAATGGTTTCTGTAGCTTCAAAAGTGCCTGTAGCATCCGAAGTTTGTTCATTTTTTTTACAAGAAAAAATAAGCGTGCTTACAAGAGATATGAATATAAATTGCTTTTTCATTTCAAATATTGGGTTGTGCGAATTTCGCGTTTCGTAACTAAGAAAAGAAGATTAAAGCCCTAATGTGCTTTGATAATTGGCCTTGCTGAGTGCTTGTTGTAGTGTATGAATTAACTGATTTTCTTTGGCTTGTAATTCGGCAGAAAGGTCAGTTACATAATCGCTTGCTGTGATAATACCATTGTCGAGTTGTGCACTAGAGGTTTTAGTGATTTTTTCTCGTAAAACAATGATTTTTTGGTCCAACTCAATCATATTATCCAGCTTTTTGATTTCAGCATCCAATTGTTGCAAAGCAATATTGGTATTAAGTAAAAAAGCTTCTTGTTGCGCATCTACATTTTTGGAAGAAATTAGCAACTGGCTTTTTTCATGCTTTTTTGTGTATAATCCTCCTAAAGACCAATTGAATCGTACCCCTCCGATATAATATCCTTTAAAGTCATTTTCTAACATATTCAAAGCAGGACGCCCATAGCCTGTTTGCAAGAATAGCCCTACTTTAGGCATATTTTTGGCAGTAATAAGTTGCTCCTGTGTACTCAAAAGATTTTGTTGTTCTTGAAAAAGAGAAAGTTCAGAACGTTGAATTTTGGTTTCTTGGCTATTGGTTAGCAGAGGTGAAATCAATTGGGCTGAGGATAAATCTTGGTTAATAAGCATCCCTAGGATTTTCTTCCCCAACAATTCCTGAGATTTTACTTCACCAATACGTTGATCAAGTTTCAAAATTTCTACTTCTAGTTGATTCAAATTGGCTTGTGTACTAACGCCATTTTGGATACCAGCCTTGATTTTATTGATTTTTGACTGTAATTCGTTTTTAATAATGTCAATTAATTTGAGCTGATTTTGACTCAACAATACACTAAAATAACTCTGATTGACACGCTCTTTTAGTTTGTCGAGCTCAACTGCAAGTTTTTGCTGTTCGGTCTGAGCAGCAGCCTTTTGTACCAAAATTTGAGAATTGGTTATACCACCATCATACAGATTTTGCTTTACCTCAGCATACAATTTATACTGGTCTTTAGAAATCTGCGGAATGTCTATATTAGGAATTTTGATGGGCACAGAAGTTACATCTGACTGATAGGTTGCCTGACCAATAATGTCAATTTGTGGTTTGAAATTGCTTTTGAGTTGTGCAATTTGATGTTCCAAATTCTCATTGATATAGCCCTTTTGTTTGGCAATGGGGTAGTTTTGTTTTGCCAAGGTATAACACTGGCTCAAAGGAAGCACTTCCTGAGCACGTGTATGATTGACAATCAAACTAATGAGGAGAATATAAATGGTTTTTCTCATGGTTTTAACTAAAATGTTTAACTATTTGGTTAAAAATATATCTTTAAAAAAGCAACAAATAAGTAGGTAATACATTGGGCGGACTACTGATTTGTTACTCTTACTTTAATAAGGAAATTTTACAAAACGATTGAATGATAAACCATTTCGTAAATTTCTTTTTTACGTTGTTTTAATAATTCTTGATACATTTCTTCAGGGACTTGCATCAAGACTTTTTGAAAAATTGACCTTCCCATGAAAGGAAAAACACACATGGAAACAATACTCATCAAAAGATGTGCAGGATTGATAGGTCTAATTTGTTTGTTTTCAATAGCTTGGAAAATTTCCATGACCATCTGACCAACCATTGGTTTGAGTCCATTTTCTTCAAAAGCACCTACAATAAGATTGGCATTTCGTGATAACTCATTCGCGACAAAAAGTGGTAATTCTTGATTAGCCAACAGGAAATCGAGATAGGCATCAATAAATGCCTGAATCTTTTCAAAAATGGGCTGCTCAGATTGAATAATTGTATTGAGATTAGGAATCAGTTTTCCTACAATTCCTGCCAATACTCTTTTAAACAATTGTTCTTTGTTACGAAAATAATAGTGTAATAGCGCTTTATTGATACCAGCATTGTCTGCAATTTCTTGCATACGGGCACCATCCCAGCCTTTTTCGATAAAAACCTTTCTTGCTGCAATTAAAATCTTTTCCTCTGTTGTTATCTCTACTTCCATTTTATCAAAAGGTTTAACCATTTGGTTAAATATGATTCAAAGGAAAATAATCTCTTTGACAAAGTCAAGATTTTAAGGAATAAATCTTGGAAATTTTTTCAACACAATAGCACATTATAAATAAGCAACAACAATTGATTACCTTTGCCATTCAAGTAAAAATTCAATCGCACGTGGTAAAGTATTTGAAGAAAATTGCCTACAATCCGACAAGTTTGACGATTATTTTGGGCGTATTATTGCTACTATGGCAAGAGCTACAGGGAAGTTTGTCTATTTGGGTACAAATCTTTTTTGCCTTTGGTTTTGTATTTTTTATAGGGATTCCTCACCGAACCTTGGATATTTGGTTGGAACAAGAGTTATTTAAAAGAACAGGGAAAGTGTATAAAAAATGGACTTTTTATGTCCGTTATCTTCTCGCTATTGTGTTATTTGGAGCGCTATGGTGGTATTGGCCAACTGGGAGCGTTTTCTTGTTTTTATTAATTACCGCATGGCATATTGGTGAGTCTGATTTGAAATCACCACAAGCTAACAATTTTCTGTGGACTTGGACTCGCTATAGTTATGGAATGATGATTGTACTGTGGCTTTTTCTAGGACATGGCAGTCAAGCCAGTATTCTGTGGGCAAGTATTACGCGTCAAGATATGCTGATGATGCAAATTTGGTTGATGTTAACGGCATCAAAAGAGTTGATTATTGGAGTAGTTTGTATGATCACGCTACTATTATTGTTTCTTGCTCAATATCGAAACCCTTCTGAATTCACAGCAAGAAAAGTTATATCTCTAGTGATTATCTTGGTATTGTGTGAATATCTGCCTTTATTACCTGCAATGGCATTGTATTTTGGTGGCTGGCACGCCGTGAATGCATTTTCAGATGCTCATCGTTACTTTTTGCCCGAAGGTCGTAGTACAAACTCAGCTTTTCAGTTGTGGTTACATGCCATGCCGATTACCTTAATTGCTGTAGTGATGACATTGGGGTATGCTTATTTCTGGGCAGCTTTTGCAAAAAGTATGAATCCTATTCCGATGATGTATTTGTTGGTGATGTGTACGACATTTCCGCATCAATGGCTCGTGGGACAGATTAATCGAGATAAGATTTCTTAAAAAAAGTTAAAGTTTTGTACACAGAAGCCCCAATAATCACATTTGGGGCTTTTGTGTTTTTGATAAAGACCTAAAGAAGGATTTAGTTTGTTATGTGAAAAAATGTATTTTAGTAGTCTTAATTCATTTTATAACTCTTAGCCATGATTGCATTATTCATTATCATAATCACCTTAGTATTCACCTATCAGGGTTTTCGTGACTTCCTATTTTTCGATAAGTATAAATTTCACGTTTTTCCAGTACTCTTACAAAAGGACTATAAACGCTTGTTGACCTCAGGTTTTTTGCATGTCGACTGGCTACATTTCTTTTTCAATATGTACAGTTTGTATGTATTTTCAGGACTTACAATTAATATTTTCGGAGAAGCTAAGTTCTTAATTCTCTATTTGGGAAGTATAGTGGGAGGCAACCTTATTTCGGTATTAATTCACAGAAAAGACGATGGATATACCTCGGTGGGCGCTTCTGGTGGGGTATTTGGGATAATGTTTGCATCGATAGCAGTATTTCCAGAAATGGACTTAAGAATTATGTTTATTCCTATAGCTTTACCAGCTTGGGTTTTTGGGCTATTATATTTAGGTGTATCTATTTATGGAATCAAATCCAATAAAGACAATATTGGACACGATGCCCATTTAGGCGGAGCTATTGTTGGAATGTTGTTCGCAATTCTGTTCATTCCTGAAATTTTACAGGAAAATCTCTGGGTTATTTTACTACTCTTAATTCCATCTTTGGTATTTATCTATATCATTGTGACTCGTCCTTATTTGTTATTGATTGACAATTTCTATTTCAAAAATAATCAACAACATGATACCATTGATGAAAGATACAATGCCAATAAGGCTAAAAAACAGCATGAAATAGATGAAATTTTGGACAAAATCGCATCCAAAGGAATTGACAGCTTAAGCACCAGTGAAAAGGCTGCATTGGAGGAGTATTCCAAAAGAATGAATTAGAAAAGGGCGAGGGATATAGGTGGTACTTCAATAAGCATGAGTCATCCCTAATTTTGTAATAATTTAAAATAGAGACCTCTTGTTTGTACTTATTGGGATTTACAAGGTGAACCATTGTATTGTTTATGTAAAAAGGCGGTCGAAATTAGTTTTTCGACCGCCTTTTTACATACTATATTTCAACATGACATCTCTTTAGACGCAAAGCATTGCGTCTCTACTAGTAAAATCTAGATTAAAAATAATCACTAATTCGCTCAATCACTAAATCACTAAATTAGGGATGACTCATGAGAAAATTTTAACTCTTGTTCGAAGTTGAAATCTTGACAACTTTTGCCGCAGTTTTTTCAATTTTTTGTAATTCTTTTTGTCCTACAGAGGCATCAGATTTTACTGCGATATAAGGTGCAATTACCAAAGAAACAATCGACATCAATTTAATCAAAATGTTCATCGATGGACCAGAAGTATCTTTGAATGGGTCACCAACGGTATCACCAGTTACTGAAGCTTTGTGTGGTTCTGATTTTTTGTAATAGGTTACACCATCGATTTGAACCCCTTTTTCAAATGATTTTTTAGCATTGTCCCAAGCGCCACCAGCATTTGACTGGAACATTCCCATCAATACACCTGATACCGTCACGCCTGCCAACATACCACCTAATACTTCTGGACCAAAAGTGAATCCAACGAGTACTGGCGAAATTAAGGCAATTGCACCAGGCAATATCATTTGTCTAATAGAAGCTTGCGTAGAAATAGCCACACATTTTTCGTATTCTGGTTCAGCTTTGTATTCCATAATACCTGGAATTTCACGGAACTGACGACGTACTTCGTTTACCATTTCCATCGCAGCTTTACCTACGGCAGAAATACACAATGCACTAAAAATAAATGGAATCATACCGCCAACAAATAAGCCAGCCAAAACATCAGCTTTATAAATATCAATTGCTTTGATACCTGCAATACCAACAAATGCTGCAAATAATGCCAACGAAGTTAATGCCGCAGAAGCAATAGCAAAACCTTTACCAGTGGCAGCAGTAGTGTTACCTACAGCATCCAAATTGTCGGTACGCTCACGTACCTCAGAAGGTAATTGAGACATTTCGGCAATGCCACCAGCATTATCTGCAATAGGCCCAAAAGCATCGATCGCCAACTGCATGGCCGTAGTTGCCATCATACCTGCTGCTGCAATAGATACGCCATATAAGCCTGCAAATTTGTAAGAAAATATAATACCTGCCGCCAATACTAGAATTGGTAATACTGTAGATTCCATACCCACAGCCAAACCACCGATGATATTCGTAGCGTGTCCAGTCCCTGATTTTTCAATGATTGATAAAACAGGACGTTTGCCCATCGCAGTATAATATTCGGTAATAGCAGACATCAAGGCTCCTACCACCAAACCAACAATAATAGCAAGGAATACGCCATTCGAAGTAAACTCAAATCCACGAAGATTAAGGGTTTCGGGTAATAAATGATGAACCAAGAAATATGATGAAACAAAAGTAATCGCAATAGAAAGCCAGTTCCCCAAGTTCAAAGCATTTTGAACTGAAGCCGTTTCGCTAGAAATTCTTACAAAAAAGGTAGATACCAAAGATGCCAAAAGTCCAACACCTGCAATCAACATTGGCAAAATGACAGGAGAAAACCCACCTACATGATCTGTCACTTGGATTTCTTGACCTAATACCATGGTTGCTAGAATAGTTGCTACATACGAGCCGAATAAGTCAGCACCCATACCAGCCACGTCACCTACGTTGTCCCCCACGTTATCGGCAATCGTAGCGGGGTTACGTACGTCATCTTCAGGAATACCTGCCTCTACTTTACCCACTAAGTCAGCACCAACATCGGCTGCTTTTGTATAAATACCACCACCTACACGAGCAAATAGCGCGATAGATTCGGCACCAAGTGAAAAGCCTGCTAGTACTTCAATAGCTTTTTTCATTTCTACAGAAGTAAGCTCATGACCTGCAGCGAACATTTGATAAAATACAATAAATAAACCGCCTAAACCAAGAATTGCTAAGCCTGCAACACCCATACCCATTACTGAACCACCAGTGAATGACACCTCTAAAGCTTTTGCTAAGGAAGTACGAGCCGCCTGAGCTGTTCTTACATTGGCCTTGGTTGCTACTCTCATTCCGATATAACCCGCTGTGGCCGAAAATACAGCCCCAATCAAAAAGGCTAAGGCAATTACTGGTGAAGAATGAATAGGATGGTCTGGCGTTCCTTCGTCAGAGCCTAACCAAAAAAGTAGGATAGCGGTTGGAATTGCAAAGTAGGCTAGAATTTTCCATTCGGCTTTAAGAAAAGCAATGGCTCCATCGGCAATATATCCTGAGAGTTTTTGCATGTTTTCGTCACCAGTTGGTTGATTCGAAACCCAATTAAAACGCCAAAATGTGTACAACAAGCCAACGAGACCCAGAGCAGGAACTAAATAAATAATGTCATTCATAAGAGTTAAATAGTTTGGTTGGTTAAAATGTTGAGTAAATGAGATTTATAAGAACACTTACGTTTGTGTTTGGGCAAAATGCCCTACTATGCAAATATAATTTTTGCTTTGGTATAAAAAAATTATTCCAAGATTTTATTGTATTTAATTTATATGATTGTTTTCGGAGCACTTTGATACCTACCGATGGGCAAATTGTAAGTTTTTTGACCAGAAAAAGAAAAGAAAAATGCTAAGACAGTACTGATAATTATCAATTCTCGACTCTGTAGATAGACTACATAAATCTGTTGCTACCTCCAATTGGTCGAGTTTACCTTACGATTGGTCTGAATTGCGACAAACACCCAAAGGAAAAGTTTAGATTTGTAGTTATTGTAGAGAGGAATACTGCCTTTAAAAGACTTCATAAAAATTGATTTTATTCTCATGCGAAGAAACCACCCGTTAAACCGTTTGATTTGCCAAGTGTTGGCGGCTTCGGCTTTAAGTTTTGGTGCAACTGCCCAAGCTATCAAGCCTATGCCTACTGGCGAAATGATTCTCAATCTAAAAAAATTAAATGTATTAGGTTCGGCAATGTATATCGCTGCTCACCCAGACGACGAAAATACCATTATGTTGTCTTGGTTGGCAAAAGAGCGAAAAGTCCGTACCTCCTATTTGTCGATTACACGTGGCGATGGTGGTCAAAACCTGATTGGTCCAGAACAAGCCGAACTCATGGGTTTGATTCGTACTCAAGAGCTTTTGGCGGCACGTTCAATAGATGGTCCTGAACAATATTTTACAAGAGCCAATGATTTTGGTTTTTCAAAAACTACGGAAGAAACGCTTCAAATTTGGGGAAAAGATGCTGTATTGGGTGATGTCGTTTGGCGTATTCGCAATTTGCGTCCTGATGTAATTATTTGTCGTTTTCCGCCTGATGCACGTGCAGGACATGGTAATCACTCTGCTTCGGCAGCATTGGCAGAGGAGGCATTTGCCGCTGCCGCCGACCCGACAAAGTTTCCAGAACAATTAAAATTTGTAAAACCTTGGCAAGCAAAGCGTATTGTGTGGAATACTTTCAATTTTGGAACAGTAGCACAAACCCAAAAGCCTGCGGAGAAAGATTTTATCCAAGTTGATATTGGGGTGTATAATCCTCTTTTGGGTGAATCTTATAACGAAATTGCTGCTGAAAGCCGTTCTCAACATAAATCTCAAGGCTTTGGTGTTCCTCGTGGTCGTGGCGCCCGCCCTGAATATTTGGTTCACAAAGCGGGTGAAAAGGCAACAAAAGATGCTTTTGATGGTGTAGATATCACTTGGAGTCGTGTAAAAGGGAGTGAAGGAATTCAGGATTTAATCAATGAAGCTGTTTCAAAGTTTAATCCAGAAAAACCTGAAACTATTGTGCCTATTTTGGTAAAGGCTTACCAAAAGGTAGAAGGTATTCAGGATGAATACTGGAAAACTCAAAAGAAAAAAGAACTAGAAAGCCTAATTGTAGCTTGTTCTGGACTTTATTTTGAAGCAAATCCTAATGAGTTTTCGGCAGTTCGTGGCGAAAAAGTCAATGTTGCGTTAAGCTATATCAAACGTTCTGATGCAAATGTTTCTCTGAAAAAAGTGCACTTGACAGGTTTTGAAAAAGATACAACTATGACTCAATCCCTTGGCAATAATGAGTTGAATCGTATTACTTTTCCTGTAACTATTCCTGCCAACCAACCTTTGACACAACCATATTGGTTAGCCGAAAAGAAAATGGGCAAAGGAATGTACCGTGTAGATGATGCTTCTATTATCGGTTTACCCGAAAAACCTGCCGATTTACAAGCTGAACTTACTTTTACGATTGAGGGCAAAGATTTTACTTTCAAAACGCCAGTTATCTACAAATACACCGACGAAGTTAGAGGCGAGTTGTACCGTACTTACGAAATTCGTCCTGAAGTAACTGCCAACATTGCTGACAAAGTATATGTATTTGCTGATAATCAACCCAAGGAAGTGGAGGTAACACTGAAGGCGAACAAAGCAGATGCTCGTGGTAGTGTAGCGCTTGAAGTACCAAAAGGATGGAAGGTTGACCCGACGACAACTATTTTTCAGTTTTCGAATAAATACCAAGAACAAAAGGTGGTGTTTAAGGTGTCTCCAGCAGATATTACCCATGCAGGAGCAAGCGAAGCAACCTTCCGTGCAGTGGTAACTACGCCAAGTGGCACATCAGACAAAGGTTTATTGACAGTTGCCTATGACCATATTCCTCCTCAAACGTTATTTCCTGTAGCAGAGGCCAAAATTGTAAAATTAGATATCAAGAAAAAGGGCAATAATATTGGCTATATCATGGGTGCGGGTGACGAAGTGGCTTCGGCATTGCGTCAGATTGGGTATAAAGTAACCATGCTAGGTGAGAAAGAATTGGATGAAGATTTGAGCAAATACGATGCTATTGTGGTTGGTGTACGTGCTTATAATACGGAGCCACGCCTGAAATTCTATCAAAAGAAATTGATGGAATATGTTCAAAATGGAGGTAATATGGTTGTGCAATATCAGGTAAATAATAACCTACAAAAAGTTGATGGTGGTTTAGGTCCTTATGATTTTAAACTTTCGCGTGACCGTGTAACGGTGGAGGAAGCGGAGATTAGATTCTTAAAACCAGAACACCCGATTTTGAATGTTCCAAACAAAATTACAGCAAAGGATTTTGATGGCTGGATTCAGGAAAGAGGTTTGTATTTCTCAAACGAATGGGATGGTAAATATGAAACCATTATTTCATCTAACGACCCTAACGAAAAACCAGCAGATGGAGGTTTATTATATGCCAAATATGGAAAAGGTAATTACATCTTTACAGGGTATGCTTTCTTCCGCCAACTTCCTGCAGGTGTTTCAGGTGCATACAGACTATTTGCTAACTTGATTTCGGTAGGGAAATAGGTTGAGTTAGTTAGAGGCAAAGTGATTAAGGCACAACGGCACAAAGTGAGATTTCTCGCTTTGTGCCTTTTGTTATTTTAAACTGTCAAAAACGTTATTTAAGTTATATATACTTAATTTCTGCAAAATTAACTGGATAGCTTTCAGACTGCTCACTAATTATATTTATTATTGAGAATTTAGCAATGTTTGATTTATGAATTTCATAATTTTCAAAAAAAGATTTTCCTTTAAAACTCGAAGTAAATGCCAATACATATCGGATTTCTTTCGTTGTAAAAAGCATTTCAAAATCTATCCATGAAATGTTTTTATGATTTCTTTTCATATCATTATATCTATCGTAAATGCCTTTAAGGTAACTTTTGTCGCTTTTTAAATCATTCCATAGTCGCCTGGATGATATAGAGATTTGATTAGTTAAATCTCTTATTTTAGCATCAAAACCTTCTTTTACATGAATTACATATAATGTATTATTCGAAACGTATAGAATGTCACAAAGCTCAATATTTTGAAATATTACCTTGTCAAAAACAAAATAATTCTTCAAGTTTTCATAAGACAAGTTATAATCTCCTTCATTTTGCGTGGTTCGATTCCATTCTAATTCTAGTGGATTAGGGGAGACCAAATCTCTGCTAATCAATTCTATACATGTAGATGAAATTGAATTTATGAAGTCTCCTTTCACTATATACCATAGATTGTCTATTTTGAAATAGCTTGTTTTCATTAAGGTTAATTCACAAGTTAAATGGCTAATAAATGGTGCATCTGTCAAGAGTTCTCCATTTTTGTATCCTTTTACTCTTACTCCCAATAGGATTGAATTAAAACTAAATGGATCTGAAGGGCTAACTTGTTCATAAATACCTTTTAAACCTTCTTTAAATAAGTTAAATCTGTTTGATGTTTCATAGAAACCGTTCTGTTTACCTTTGAAAAATAATTTATATGTTTCGCATTCATAAAATTTATTTAATTTATTCGGATGTAAAAAGTCAATATCAAATGGAAGGCTGTATCTTCCTTGAGGATTTGAAAGGTTAACGGCCTCATCTCTGAGCTTTCCAAGTAAAGTTGGAATCAAAGTTTGATTGATAAAAGGTTCATCCCTTATTCTTTCAAATCTACTTATCGATGTCCTATTCTCGAATTTCGATATTTCATTAAGTTTTTCAAGTAATATATGTAGCTGTTGGAAGGTTAATTTAGTTTTTAATGAAAATGCACTTCCTATTTCGACGGATTTATTTTCTAAATCATCAAAGTCCAAAAAATCAAAAATACTATCTAGAATTTCTTGGCTCAAAGTTATACTGACACGTTTTAAAAGTCTTCCTATACTCAATATGTCTTGGAGTCTTTGTTCAGTTCTATATATAACTTGTTCAGAAGTAAGTTTGCCTGAAATACCTCTGGATTCCATTTCTTGAACAGTATCAGTCATTGGATTGGCAATTCGTTCATATATATCAAGTCCAAATGTTGGGTTTAAATATCTTTTAATCACAGATATTCCTTTCCCTCCTATAACACAAAAGATATTTTCTTCTACTATACAGAATAGTACGAATGAAGTACTTTTGGTAACGAAGTCATTTTCTTTACTTAAAGACTTGGGAAAATAGTTAGTCCACACAGATGATTTCTCCCCTTCAGTAAAACTATATAAATTATACTTGATACCATTTAATGTATATTCTTCTGTAGAGCTTTCAACTCTATGAATACTTTTGAAGTTTGTTTTATGATAGTTGATTATAAAATTTATAATTTTTTCATTTTCGTTAAATTCAGATAATTCGTAAAAGTTTTTATCAATTTGATAGACTTTTAGATCCGTATACTGTTTCGCTACCATAGTATCAAAGATTTAGACAATTTAGATTATCTACTAAACTTCACTCTCAAAGCTGTTGCATCGTATTTGCCATTGATAAAATTGCTTACGACTTCCAAGCCAAATATTTTTCCTATACCTGAAACTCCGTATCCGACTTCTAAATAGTTGAAGTGTTTGTTGCCTGTGTATAAATAGTTGGCAAATACTGATTCCTTCAAACCATACAATCTCAATAGGTTGATTTTTGTTAACAGCAACGATCTAAAATCTTGTTGTGCATGTGCTTCAATATACGAGCCGTTTGTGCTGTAGTTGTAGTAATCTAGATTTCTGAATGAATTAAACAATCCTTCTCTTCTGAACAAAACCTGATTGCCATTGAAGTGTTTGTAGTCGAGGAAATAGCTTGGTTTTTTCAAGAAATCACCAGCAGTTACCATCAAGCGAAGGTCGCCTAGTCGATTGAGATTGAATACCTGTTCGTATTCAATTTCAGTATTGTTAAAGTCTCCCGCTTTGCTAAAGCCCCATTTGCTTCTGATTCTGAAATTAGGGTTACGGTAGTTTGAAATAAATTCACGTCCGTTAAATTTACTTGTTTTAGCAAAAGGACGAATCGTTAATCCTGCGTTGAGAAACTGTATAGAATGATTACTCCAAGAGACGTTGGCTAACTCGCTGCTTATTGGTAAGTTACTCGAAAACTCTCTATTCTTGTTGTCAAAAATAGGCTTTGCATTAGCTGCGTTTTCCAAAATATGGCGCTCAGCAGTTTCTAAACCTATAGTCCCTGTAATTTTTGGAGAAAATTGATGACGAAAATCTATCTGAGCAAAAGTTTTTTCGTACAACTTCATATAGTTTTGTTCGAATAACAAAGTATAGAAGGTATTCACCAAAGAGGTAATAGGTTGATTTTGATTGTATTGATAAACAAACTGACCACCTTTAACCGAAATTTGGGTATAATTATGCACGTAGGTGCCATACAACAATCCTGTTAATTTTTCTCTTCCAAATGAATAGCGTAAGTCTGTGCCAATTTCCATTCTACTCAAGAGCTTATTACGTTTGATATATTTCAATCCTGATTCCAAATAAAAGCCTTCTACGGTATTGTAGTAAAAACCATCAACATTGGAGTTCGGCATCAATGGCGACGAGTAAATCAAACTTTTTTGATAACCATACAAAGGAGTACGTGGACCATAGTTATAGGTATGACCAGCAAAAATGTGGCTTAATTTGAATTTTGGAAGGTTTTTAAGTGAGTCCTTCTTAATTTGTCCTTCGTTGACTTTATTCAAACTATCTGCTTGTTTGTAGCCTATTACTTCATATTCAGTAAGCGGAACTTGGCGTTCAGTATTCCAGAAATCATTGTTGCGCTTGGTAGACAGGGAATCAACATCCAGACTATAATCTCGCACGACATCTACGTTTTGATTTTGGGCTTTTTTCTCAGCTTTGTCTTCTTTTTCTAAATCCTTCAACACTTTTTTCAGCTGCTTGCGTGTCATCGACTGCTGTTTTAACGCTAAGTTCTTATCTACTTTTTGACCTTTCAATTCTTTCGCTTCTGCTTTATCGATTTTCTCGTCAATTACTACGGGCTGTTGATGATATTTAGGATTGATAGTTACATTGTAATTGCGAACGTTGGTTACGTAGCGGCCTTCAGCAACAATTCCAAAAGCATCGAAATTGAATCCAGAATCCATATATACAGGCATCCAAACGTCTTTGAATGGTGCGTAAAGTTGTTTTAAGGTGTAATTGCCATTTTCGTCGTTAAACTTTAAGTCTAGACTATGAATGGCCCACGAATCTTCGATGATATTGATGGTTCCTGAAAAAACATCTGGGCCCCATGATTTGGGTGTAACTTTAATTTTGTTGACTTGCACCCCACGGTCTTCAAACATACCTTCAAAACTAAACTTGTAATACGCCAATGCCGACGGAGATAAAGGTGATACAACGCCTCCAACGTTGGAAACATAGAAGTTGGTTCTGGCAAAAGTGATAATATTACCACTACTCGACTGGATTTGTTTAGGGAAATTACTTCTGCTTGAAACAATTTTCTCTTTTACTGTATTGGGTTGTGAGAAATTGATGTCGTTGATTGATTCAAGAATATAGGTTTGTCCAATTTTTAATCCTAATTCTTTTTCCATTTTATTGCCAGCTACAGCCTTGAGAAGTTTCGAAACGGAGTTGACTTTCCCCGTTCCTTTTACATACGTTCGAGCATTGTAGTTGCTTACTTCTAAAATATGAAATCTTGCCATTGAAATGGCTTTGCGCATAATAGTATAGGCTGGGTCTTCTGTTTTAGCGGAAAACTTTACCTCGTTGAGACTAATAGATTGTTCCTCTAGGCTTACGTTGAGCGTAACATAATCATTTTCGACATTTACTGTTTTTTCTAATGACTTATGACTTAAATATTGGAAAACCACTGTATAGGTTCCACTTGGTAGGGACAATTCGTACAAGCCATCTTCGTTGGCCATCGTACCTTTATTTTGTCCTTTGATAATGATAGATGCAAATGAGAGCGACTCGCCTTTGACGTTTTTAATACTGCCTTTAATTCCGCCTTCAGCGAACGAATCATTAGAAAATAAACAGCATAGAATAAAAGCAATTACGGACTGTAGTAATTTCATATAGTGAGAAATGGGGTTTGTATCTTCTCTATCAGGCGATTGAGAAGAGTAGGATTGAGGTTGAGTTTATAGAGAAAAATAGGGAACTCTGGACTCGTTGGCAAGATAGTCAGTTATAGGATATAGTGTTTTATTGTTAACAAAAATTAAGAAAAAGTATCTATGGCTTCTCAAATGCCCATTTTAAGAACACTGGCATAACCTTTCCCCAGGTTTGAGGATTATGTTCGCCACCTTCAACTTGGTGATAATGGGTGTCAGCATTTGCATTATATCCCTTTTGATGAAGCTCTTTCATCAAATCTAAGGTGTCATCGATGGCGTCGATGATGCCATTATTATTTCTGTCGTCTTTTTCGTCATTGGTTCCTGCTTCAAACCAGAATTTCAATCCAGCCTTATACAATCCTGCACGCACCAATTTATGAATAATTCGATCGTGTTCGTCGGTATATCCTTCCTCTCTTTGTCTCCACCACAAAGCACCAGAAAACACTCCGACTTTTGAGAATACACTGGCATGATGCCAAACAATATCAAATGCTGATAAACCTCCTAAAGAAAATCCTGCGAGCACTCGAGCTTCAGGTTCTCTCTTTAAGGAATAATGGTGCTCTAAATAAGGGATGAGTTCGTTAATGACAAAAAGCGTGTAAAGTCCAGCTTTTGTTCCTCGATTTTTGTAGTCTGCCTGTGCAGCTGTACCATATTCTAAAATTCTTTCATGATTACAATGAATACCCACCGTCAGAAAAGGAAGAATATGATTATCGCCTAAAATAGACTCTACACTAGCCTGCATACCAAGCGCTGGAAAGTCTTGCCCATCGTTGACCAAAAGCAATGATAATTTTTGCTGGTGTTGCGTAGGAATAATGATAGATAAGGTGACAGTTCTTTGAAGATATTGTGAATAAATACTATCGTTTTTATATGTGGTTTGCTGCACTGGTTTAATATTTTTTTGTGAGTAGCTTAATGAAAAAAAGAGTAATTGTCCTAACAAGGTTAAAGTCAGTTTCATAAAAATAGAGTTTGTTGATTGAAAATAGAAGCTTTTCTTCGAGAATGTTCGCCTGAATTTGTATAACTCAAGAATGATTCACCCTAAACATTGGTAAAGTACAAATTTTGCCAATAACCTTGTATTGGGGAACGAAATTTGAGATTTTCCTGAAAAATACAGAATCCTTGGAGGATTCTTCGGATAAACAATAAATTAATGAGTTAATTATTTTGAAAAATTTTGAAAATAAAAAACAATGCCTATTTTTAAGAGAAAATCCTCCAAGGAATGCAAGTTTGAGAGAGTCAAAAGCACCGTTTTTCCTTTGAAATACAATTTTTGACCTTTACCTCGAATAGCCCAAACACTTCAAAAACCATTAACCTTATGCAGGAAAGATACATCAAATACTACTCGCATCATTTGGGGGCTGACAACGAAATCTTAATTTATGGACACTGGGGATATCCAGTGATTGTGTTTCCAACTACCATGGGGCGTTATTACGAGGCCAAAGATTTCAAGCTCATTGACGCTGCCAAAGGTTTGATTAATGATGGGAAAGTCAAAATCTATTGTCCTGATAGTATAGACAAATACTCTTGGTATGCCAAACACCTTCACCCTTCAGAGCGTATCCAAAACCATATCTATTATGATCAATACCTAAACGAAGAGCTGATTCCTGCCATTCAGCGAGAATGTGGCGTAGCAAAGGTGGCAGTTGCAGGCTGTAGCTTTGGCGGTTTTCATGCCGCAAATTTTGCCTTTAGACATCCCGACAAGGTTTCTCATCTCTTTACCATGGGAGCTGCTTTTGATATTCGTTCCTTCCTCAATGGTTTTTACAATGATCAGGTATATTTTAATAACCCGCCAGATTATTTGCCAAATTTGAATAATGCAGATTTGTGGCAAATGAATATCATACTAGGTACTTGTAACGCGGATTTTTGTAGACCAGAAACGGAGAGGCTTTCAGGAATACTGAAAAGCAAACATATTGATCATTGGTTAGATGTGCGCTGGCATGGAACGCACGATTGGCCAATTTGGAGAGAAATGTTTCCAGAATATCTGTCAAGGATTTAACGAAAAATAA
The DNA here is from genome assembly GCF_009905545.1 of Cellulophaga sp. BC115SP. Taxonomy (GTDB): domain Bacteria; phylum Bacteroidota; class Bacteroidia; order Cytophagales; family Spirosomataceae; genus Flectobacillus; species Flectobacillus rivi. The sequence continues at coordinate 90,149 of NZ_JAAALB010000005.1, forward strand.
ACTTAAAAGAAATTTTATAAAGTTCACTCAACAAAAAACTTACGAATAAAACTATGAAGAAAATCGGTATTTTACATGGAATGGAGAATACTTTTCCTGAAGCATTTGTAGAGCGCGTGAATCAGATTGCGCCAAAGGGAATTGTCGCTGAAAGAGCCTTGATTGATAAAGTAGTTCAAGGAGAATCTTCTGGATATGATGTAATTATCGACCGTATTTCACAAGACGTACCCTATTATAGAGCGATGTTGAAAAATACCGCCATGGCAGGAACAGCCGTAATCAATAATCCTTTTTGGTGGAGTGCTGATGAAAAGTTTTTTAATAATGCGTTGGCAGTAAATATTGGTGTACCTGTACCTAAAACTGTGATTTTACCCTCAAAAGTTCGCCCAGACGATACTTCTGATACCTCTTTTAGAAACTTGAAATTTCCTATGCCTTGGGGCGATATCTTCGATTATATTGGTTTCCCGGCTTATATGAAACCTCACTCTGGTGGTGGTTGGAAAAACGTGTACAAAGTACGTGACGCCGATGAGCTATTTAATGCTTATGACGAAACAGGGCAATTGGTGATGCTATTACAAGAAGAAATTCTCTTTACGGATTATTTCCGTTGTTACTGTATCGGTGGCAAAGATGTACGTATCATGCCTTACGAACCAAGAAATCCTCATCATTTGCGTTATGATGCTCAGCTGCCAACGGGACCAGCTGCTAAGAAACTTTTAGCTACCGTCAAAGACTATGTGTTGGCGCTAAACCATGCTCTCGGCTATGATTTCAACACAGTTGAGTTTGCTGTGCGCGATGGTATTCCTTATGCGATTGACTTCTGCAACCCTGCGCCAGATGCAGATGTTAATTCAGTCGGTCAAGAAAACTTTGAATGGGTGGTCGAAACCTCTGCGAAGTTTGCTATTGACCGTGCCAAAAAGCATAAGCCAGGAAAAGATAATCTTACTTGGGGAACATTTGTTCGTAGCTCCGTAGCAGGCGTAGCACGCGATAAAATGATGGAAAAATAGACCTTATTGAGAACTGTGTTTGGAAACAACATAGTTCTCAATCAAACCACCCAACCGCAAATAACTATGTCATTATTTACCCTAGGAATTGAAGAAGAATTTCAAACAATAGACCCTGAAACGAGAGATTTGCGTTCGCACATGTCCAAAATTGTAGAAGGGGGGAAAATCAGTTTACAAGAAAGAGTAAAAGCCGAAATGCATCAGGCAGTAGTGGAGGTTGGTACGAATATCTGTTACAATATCCAACAAGCTCGTGATGAGGTAATTTATCTTCGCAAACATATCATTGAGCTGGCTGATGCCCAAAATCTAAAAGTAGCAGCCGCAGGAACTCACCCATTTGCTGACTGGCAAGACCAACTTATTACGGACAATCCACGTTATGATGCTCTCATCGATGAAATGCGTGACGTAGCAAGAGGAAATTTAATTTTCGGTCTACATGTCCATGTCGGTATCGAAAACCGAAATCAAGGTCTAGAAATACTTAATGCTGTTCGTTATTTCTTGCCCCATATATATGCCTTATCTACCAATTCTCCTTTTTGGTGTGGTCGTAACACAGGGTTCAAATCCTATCGTTCAAAGGTTTTTGACAAATTCCCTCGTACAGGTATCCCTGAGTTTTTTGCCTCTGCAAGCGAATATGATGATTATGTCAATTTGTTGGTAAAAACAAATTGTATTGACGATGGTAAAAAAATCTGGTGGGATATTCGCTTACATCCTTACTTCAATACCATTGAATTTCGTATTTGTGATATTCCTATGCGTGCTGACGAAACAATATGTTTGGCGGCTTTGATGCAGGCTTTGGTAGCCAAAATTTATAAATTGTTGAAACAAAATCTCAATTTTAGAAGCTACCGAAAAGTATTGATCAACGAAAATAAATGGCGTGCTGCACGTTATGGTATTCAGGGGAAATTGATTGATTTCGGCAAGCAAGAGGAAGTTCCCTATCGCAATCTTTGTGATGAACTACTCGATTTTGTAGACGATGTGTTAGACGAACTAGGAAGTCGTCATGAAGTAGAATATATTCGTACAATTTTGGATAATGGCACTGGTGCAGATCGCCAATTGGCCGTTTTTGAGCAATCAGGAGGAGATTTGAAAAAGGTAGTGGACTATATCGTTGAAGAAACTAAGCTAGGTGTTTTTTAAGATTTAAGAAATACAAAATAATATTTCTTGGCTGAATATTCTGACTATTTGAAATAAAAATTAAATAAAGTTTTTGAGAAATAAAGATTAGGGAAATGTAAAATTTTAGCCCGAAAAATGACTTAAAATGGCTAATTTTACATTCTAATATTAAGTAATTAAGCACTTTAGGTAATAAAAGCTAGTTTCTAAAGACAAGTGCTTCCACTAATAATCCCAAAGCATTTCCATCAACTTTGTTTCAGATGAATCATAATAGTCTCCGAATAGCCATTCTCGATATGTACGACAACGTAGCCAATGAAGGTATGCGTTGTATCCTAAATTTGATCAAAAACTTTGAGGAGGAATCTCATATTCCTTTACAATACAATATTTATAACGTTCGTGCCGAAATGGCATTGCCAGACCTGAGTTATGATATTTATATCTCTACAGGCGGTCCAGGGAGTCCTCTCGAATCTGGCGAGTCTTGGGAAGCTCCATATTTTACTTTTATAGATTCCATTTTTGCCTATAATCGTGGTGAAGAAGTCATCGCAGGTATTCAAAAACCTAAATATATGTTTTTGATTTGCCATTCTTTTCAATTGGTCTCTCGTCATTTGGGTATAGGAATGGTTTCTAAACGTAGAAGTACTTCCTTTGGAGTTTTTCCTGTACATCGTACGACTGAGGCTGGTTCAGAACCATTTTTTGATGGATTGCCAGAACCTTTTTATGTGGTCGACTCTAGAGATTATCAATTGGTTCGTCCCAACAAAAAGCGCATTAAGGATTTGGGTGTGACTATTTTACGGTTAGAAAAGGAACGTCCGCATGTAAATTTGGAACGTGCTATTATGGCCATTCGTTTTTCTAAAGAGGTATTCGGGACGCAGTTTCACCCAGAAGCCGATGGCGAAGGGATGTTGCGTTATTTACAAAAAGAAGATAAGCGACAGGCCGTGGTCAAATCGCATGGTTTGGCAAAATATAATAGTATGGTAGAACAATTGGCCGACCCAGACAAGATTTTGTTGACAGAAGCCGTGATTTTACCTAATTTTTTGAAAACTGCTACCTCAGCAATTTTCAAAACTACTTCACAGAATTAACAACGGATGGCCCTATCTGTTCACGATAAATACCCTCGGATAGGGCCGTCCGATTGAAAAATATGCATAAAGCTTCTCGACAAAACTTTAATGCTCAATTTTCTTCTGATACCTATCAGCAATTCCTTGCATCGATTCACCGTGAATATCCTCAACAATTAGATTTTCGAGTGGCGGAAACTCCTGTTTTTGTGCCAAAATCTTTTAAAAATCAATTGCTAGATGCCTGTGAGCATATCATTTCTGTATTAACTTCAACAGATTTTAAGGAAAAAACAAATAAGGCTATTCCTTACGGGCAAAATGTGCCTCGTGAAAACTTGAATTCTTCCTTTTTGGCGATAGATTTTGCCATTTGTGAAAATGAGAAGGGAGAAATTGAGCCTCAATTGATTGAATTGCAAGGCTTTCCTTCGTTATTTGCTTTTCAATATTTTCTTTCAAAACAGTTTCAAAATCAATATCCTATTCCTGATAACTTTGATTTTCTGTTTAATGATTTGACTCGACCAAAATATGTGGAGTTTTTAAGAAATTTAATTGTCGGAGAAGAAAAACCTGAAAATGTTATTTTGCTGGAAATTTATCCCGAAACACAAAAAACGAGAATTGATTTTAAAGTCACTGAGGAATTATTGGGGGTAAAGGCAATATGCATTACCAAGATTATTAAGAAGGGAAAATTACTCTTTTACGAAGATTCAGGAGAGCTTGTCCCAATCAATCGTATTTATAATCGATTGATATTTGATGATTTGGCTAATTATCCTGGGCTTCAAACGGCATTTAATTTTACAGACGATGTAGACGTAGAATGGGTTGGACATCCCAATTGGTTTTTCAGGATTAGTAAATACATTTTGCCATTATTCAATCATCAATATATCCCCGAAAGCCATTATCTATCTGATTTTCAAGGAGATTTTCCGAAAGATTTAGAAAATTATGTGTTAAAACCATTATTTTCTTTTGCAGGAAGTGGCGTGAAAATCAATATTACCGAATCCGACTTACAGGAAGTTGAAAATCCTGCTGAGTATATTTTACAAAGGAAAGTCAAATATTTACCAGTCATCGAAACCACGGACGGAAGCAAAGTAAAAGCTGAAATTCGTCTATTGTATGGCTGGGAACAAGGAGCTCCCAAACCAACCTTATTGACCAACCTTGCTCGTTTGTCCAGAGGTGAAATGATAGGGGTGAGGTTCAATAAAGACTTTGATTGGGTGGGGGGAACAGTTTGTTTTATGGAAAAATAAGAAATGAAGCCACAAAATCTCGTAATTTTGTGGCTTCATCACATATTAAACATTACGGTTTTGATTACGCAGCGTGAGTTATTTTTGAAAAACGTAGCCCAAACCTCAGATTTTCCATTAGCCTTGGAGATCGAGCGTGCCGAAGGGGTTTATTTATATGACACAGAAGGAAAGTCTTATCTAGATTTGATTTCGGGTATTGGGGTATCCAATGTGGGGCATCGTCACCCCAAAGTCGTTGAGGCGATAAAAGACCAAGTCGACAAATATATGCACTTGATGGTTTATGGAGAATTTGTACAAAGTCCACAGGTGCAATTAGCCAAAGCTTTGGTAGATTCGCTAACCCCAAGCGCAGGAGATAGACCTGTGTTGGACAATGTATATTTTACCAACTCTGGCACTGAAGCCATCGAAGGAGCAATGAAGTTGGCAAAACGATACACACAAAGAACAGAGTTTGTATCTTGCTATAACGCTTACCATGGCGCTACACAGGGTGCATTGTCGCTATCAGGCAGTGAAAATTTCAAACGAAATTTTAGACCTCTATTGCCAATGACTAAAAATATCACGCATGGGAATATGGCTGATATAGAGCAAGTCACCGAGCAAACTGCCGCCGTTATTATCGAAATCATTGGTGGAGAAGCAGGGGTAAGAGTGCCAACCATAGCGTATTTTCAGGCATTACGAAAAAAATGTGATGAGGTAGGAGCACTTTTAATTATTGACGAAATACAAACTGGTTTTGGTCGCACAGGAAGCTTTTGGGCTTTTGAGCAATTTGGTGTCTATCCAGATGTAATTACCAGTGCCAAAGGAATGGGCGGAGGTATGCCTATCGGAGCATTTATTGCGAATCAGAAAGTAATGAGTGTATTTAAGGATAATCCGATTTTGGGGCATATTACTACTTTCGGCGGACATCCTGTGTCGGCGGCAGCATCGCTGGCAACAATTAATTTGATTAGAGGAGAGAAACTGTATGAGTCAGTTCCTGAAAAGGCAGCTCTATTTCGTTCATTGTTAGTGCATCCCAAAATCAAAGAAGTCCGTAATCAAGGCTTGATGATGGCAGTAGAATTTGCTGATTTTGATGAACTAAAGGGGATTATCGACCGAGCGATTGAAAAAGGTTTATTGACAGATTGGTTTTTGTTTTGTGATAATTCGATGCGAATTGCTCCACCTTTAATCATCACAGAGGAACAAATTAGAACTGCTTGTGAAATTATACTTTCATGTATTGAGTAAGAAAATATAAGGTATCCATCGTAGAGACTCAATGCTTTGCGTCTACGGATTTATCATCCTGCATCTAAGCATCAAAAAAGGCTATCGAAAATTGTTTTCGATAGCCTTTTTTGTGAAAAGTGTTAAAAGTAACCTTTTTCTTAAACTCAAAAAAGATTCGTTCTATGATAATTGATGCAAGTTTAAATGAATTTTAGGTGCTTCAATACCTTCTTTTTTCAAGTGTTCATATACCAATTCTGTAACACCATAATAAGTTGCCCAGTAATTTTCAGAGTTCGTCCAAACTCTCACATCAAATTTTAACGCATTTTTGGTCATTGAGTTGAGCAAAATATCGTGTTCAATGTTTTGTAAAGCAGTAGGACATAGTTTCACCGCATTTGTAAATGCTTTTTTGACTGATTCTAACGAATTTTGATTTCCCACGGCAAAAACCATATCTACACGTATTGTTCCTTTGCCACTAATATTGGTGATTGCAGATGTGGCTAATGATCCGTTGGGTAAAATCAATGTTTTGTTGTCTGGCGTTACCAAAATAGTATTGAATATTTGTACCGATTCTACCGTTCCTGTGAATCCTTGTGCACTAATCAGGTCACCAACTTTGTAAGGTTTGAAAATGAGGATTAATACACCACCAGCAAAGTTTGATAAACTCCCCTGTAATGCTAATCCAACAGCCAAGCCAGCTGCTCCTAGTACAGCAACAAAAGAAGTGGTTTGAATACCTAAAATACCTGCACAACTTAGCAGTAACATGATGTTTAAACCAACCGAAACGAGAGAGATTAGAAATGGCTGGACATCTTTGTCAAAATTACTTTTGGTCATTTTGGAGCCTAAAAGCTGAGAGGCTTTTGTGATAATTTTACGACCAATAATAAAAACGATAAGTGCTAATAAAATTTTTCCACCATACTGTGTAATAGCAAGAAAGATTTGGTCTTTGAGATTTGAGAAACTAACGTCCATGGTAATAAGTGAGGTTTAAGTGAATAATTTGACTTTCGGACGTAATTGCTTGGAATAGTCACCTTTGAAAACAAAAAAGGGAGACCGTTGTAGTCTCCCTTCATACGAATTAATAGTGGATAGTAATGTTCAGGTCAATATTTTTAAACCGACTTAATAAAATCGATACTTTTCTTTAAAGCCACATCTGGATTAGCTACTAAATCTTGCTCTACAAAATAGTGTTTTACACCCACTTGCTTAGCTTTTTCAACAATCTCTTTCACACCCAAAACACCATCACCAGCAGATGTCATATATGGGAATAATTCAAACCATTGGTTAGAGCTATTACCATCACCTGAGAAGCGTTTTTTCTCCTTCATATCCTTCAAATGGAGCATGTGATAGCGATTTTTGTATTTATCCAATAATGCAATTGGGTCAAGTCCACCAGCGGTTGTCCAATAAATATCCATTTCAAAGAAAACCAAATTTGGATCCGTTTTTTCCATGATCAGCTCTAATGGAACAATTCCATCCATTTTACTTAACCCGTATCCATGGTTATGGTAACCAAACTTTAAGCCTTCTTTCTTTGCATTTTCACCAATTTTATTAAAATCGTCGATAATTCTTTTGTAGTCATCCAAGTTTTTACGACGGTCTTCAGGAATGGCAGGCAATACCACGTATTCAAAACCCAAAGTGCGTCCAGCTTCTCCAAGTTGTGGCATATTATTTAGAAGCGTTGCTAAATCAGTATGTGCTGAAGGAGTTTTTAAACCATTATCTTGAAGAATTTGCTTTACTTCTTTAGCTGATTTTCCGAAATAACCACTTCCGCTAAACCCAAGCATCGGTGTTACTTTACTCCAACTTTCACGGGCAGCTTCGGCACTAAATGGATAAGGTCCAAATAGCTCAATTTCTTTGTAGCCCATTTTAGATAAGAATTGCATTGTACCTGCAAAGTCTTTATCGAGCATTTTTGGGAGAGAAAATAATTGAATTCCGACTTTGTTAACCAGACCTGCCTGCGCAAACAAATTATTCCAAGGTAATAAGCTTGCGGCTAAAGCACCACCTGAAGTTTTCAGAAAATCTCTTCTAGTATTCATTATAATTGGATAGTTTTTAGATTATTTATAGATGTAAATGTAAATATTTGCTTTATTGTATCAAAAAGAATAATTGATTTTTTTGAAATATAAATCCATTACATGCCATATTTGCCCTAGGTAAAGCTATCTTCAATGAGCTTAATGCGTCACTAACCAAGTTTAGAGGATATAAGTACGCTTATGGGTTGCTCACGCCAATTTGCTGGAGAAATTTCCAATAGAGTAATTAAAAGCTGTAATTTCATCAGTACATTAATATATAAAGAATGAAAAACCAAGTCTATGTTTTTATGGGAGAAGGGGCGAATTTTCCAGCAGGAATATTTGAAAGTAAGGAAAAAGCTGAGGAAGTTATTAAACGCTATTCTTTGACAGGTATACTAAGTTTATACCCAATTGATATGCTATTGTATGATTGGGCAATTGAAAAAAAATATTTCGATATCAAAAAGGAATATCAAAAAAGCCCCAAATACATTGGACAATTTAGTTGTGCATCAGTTGACCATTTCCACTATGAGGAAGGTGTTTGTCTTACCTAAATAAGATTTAGCCCTCTTTGGAATTATCTCCAAAGAGACTAGCGTCAGCAACGAGCCAAGTTTATAGGATATAAGTACGTTGATAAGTTGCTGACGCCTATTTGCTGGAGAAAACTCCAGCAACTGCATTAACGGCAAAAAGTTAAAACTACTTCTATTTATAAAAATATCGGTTTTGCTAGATTATAATGTAATTATAATCTGTAATTGTCTGAATTTAAATGGTTTAATATTATGTTTGGAGCCTATTGTCTAGTTCTCATTTTTAGTTAGATTAACAAACTTATTTTTATGAAAAAATTACTACTCTTCATCTATCTGTTAAATATTCAGAGTTCTTTTTCTCAAAAATTATTTTGGGAAATCACTGGTAAAGTAATCGACGAAAAACAAAAGCCTGTTGAATTTGCTAATGTTTTTGCCAACAACACTTCTTTTAGGACTACAACTGATTCAAATGGTAGTTTCAAACTACAAATTCCAAATACAATTCCCAATATAGAACTGGTGGTTTCCTTTGTGGGTTTTCAAGGCTTGAGAGAAAATATTACTCAGCAATTAGGCACAGAGCAAAATTTTACATTTTCTCTAAAGTCAATAGCCATCCCAGAAGTTACTATAACAGCAAAACAACCTAAAGATTTCAAAAGAAAATGGCAGTTATTTCAGACAGCATTGTTGGGACAATCAGATTTTGCTAGAGAATGCAAGATATTGAACCCAGATGTAATAAGGCTTCAATATGATGATAATAAGAATTTATTTGCTTCTGCTGTTGAACCTTTTTATGTTCAAAATGATGCTTTGGGTTATAAAATAACAATACAAATGTCATATTTTAAGTGTAATGGTAGCGAATCAGAATCCATTATTGATCAATTTTTCGAGAAGTTAGTGCCTAAAGATGCTGAACAAGAATTTATTTGGAACAAAAATAGAAAAATCGCATTCAAAAGGTCGTTTCGGAATTTTTTGGTTTCTCTTGCCAACAATAGACTTAAAAAAGATAAGTTTGAGGTATTTCAAACTAATTTTAAAGAGAAGACATATACTTTTAATACCTTTGTTTATGAGGAAATTATTAAGAAAAATATTATTCCGTGTAAGCTCTCGGACTTTTATTTTCATGATAAAAGGACAGATGAACATATTCTTTTTACCAATAAACAGTTATTAGTTTTTTTGATGGATAGAGAGGAGGAAAATCCAATCTTTTCAGATTATCCTTATAAAAATGCGATGGTAATTCTTCCCCATAATACTCTGACTTTTTCAAAAGGAGGTTGGCTAATAAAACCAAATGGTATGATTCTTACAGGTTTTTGGGCTAATGAAGGACTTTCTGTGTCTTTGCCAGCAGATTTTATCATAGAATAACCAATGAATAATAAGTTACGTCAAATTTAGGGAGCATAACTAGTTTGATATGTTGCTGACGCCAATTCGCTGGATAAAACTCCAGCAATGACAATACAGAAGATGTTTTCTTTCGCCTTCATTGGAGTTTTTTCCAATGAAACAAGCGTCAGCAACAAATCAGGTATCGAGGAGATAAATAAGTCGGTTTGTTGCTGACGCTAATTTGCTGAAGAAAACTCCAGCAATGGCAATTAAAAGCACTCTGACAATCTACATATATCTGTCTTGAATCAACATGACAGTCTCTTTAATATTCTTCGCTTTAATTGGATCTCCCAAGGCAGTAAAAGTCCAGTTGTGATTGAGTTTTTCGATTTTACCCATAATCATAGAGACATATCCACTATAAGTATCGTCTGAGGCAATATTGTAAGTAGCAAAAGTCTGTTGTGGATTATGGTTTTTCCCTTCTACAATTTTGATTTTGGCATAAGGAATTGATGCAAAATCTTGTTGTTTGTAGGAGTTTAAATAAATGAAAATCGATGTGACTTTAGGATTTATTTGCTCAAGATTGATATAAATAATTTCGTTATCCTTGTTGTCGGCGCTGCTATCACCAACTCTATCGTCACCGCTATGCTTGATAGCTCCATCTCTGGATTTTAGATTGTGAAAATATACGGTTTCAATTTCTTTTTTGTCACTGTCAAAAAGCGAAACAGACCCATCTAAATCAACGGCAGTAGAATCTTTCAAAAGCCCAAACAAGAATGAATGTTGAATACTTCCCCAGTCTAGTCCGATACTAATTTCTTTGAGTTGAGTACCGTTTTTCTCTAAAGAAATACGGCTGTTTTTGGTCAGATTTATCATGAAATTAAGGTGTTTTTCTATTAAACGAACATATCAACTAGTGCTTGCAATTCGGAGGTTGAACCTTGAGAATCTGCATAGAAATACCATTCATTGCCTGATTTTTTGATTCTTGCAAAAACTAGGGAATTTTCTGAATTATGTGAACTATCCAAATCATAATTTACTACCTCCGCCTTGGTATCCATATCCACTATACGTATGTAGGCATCACGCAACATTCCGAAGGTGTGATTACGGAGTAGTGCTTGGTGTATTGTTACACAAATACAGATTTCGGTGGCGTTGGGGTGGATATTATCTAGGTTTGCTAAAATAACCTCATCGTCATCATTATCGCTACCAGTACGATTGTCACCCGTATGTTGCACTGAGCCGTCAGGAGCTTTTAGATTGTTGTAAAAAATAAAATACTCATCAGATAAGAGTTTGCCATTAGCACCCAGAATGAACACTGAGGCGTCGAGGTCTACAGGGATAGATGCATATTCCCAGCCAAGCCCAATCATCAGTTTGTTGAGCTTCGTCATTGATTTTGATAGGTTGATTGAACCGCCTTTTTTGAGATTGATTGCCATTTTGTTTTGAGTTTAAGTGTTTTAAAATAGTAAACAGGTTTCAGACTAGAGCTACCTAATTTTTGAAATGGTATAAAATCTTGTCTATTTAAAGAAATCGTCAATTTTTTTCTGTTTATCGCTTTGAGGTTTCTCAGTTGGGTTTTCTTTTGTTTTGCTAAAAAAGTCCTCTATTTTTTTAGCTTGTTTATCATTTAATTTCAAATCTTTTTCCGATTTGAGTTTTTCCCAATCTTTTTCAATACTTTGTTGAAAGGCAATTTCTTCAAATGCCTTTTTTATTATCGTATCATTTTGCTGTAATTCCTCTCGCATGCTTCGCTCATCTTCTTTGATTTGAAACTGCTGTTCCAAAACTGAAATTTGCTCGAATGCAGATGAATTCTCGGAATTTTGTACTCCATCCACTAGCTTTTGAGTCTTGGCCGCTTCAACTTTGGCAATCAGCATCTGACCTTTTAGCCGAGTAGACTCTAGGCGAAATTGTAAATCCTGATGCTGCGCTTCAAGTTGATGAAGTAATTGTTGAGCTTGAGCCAACAATGTTTTATACTCACTAATACGTTCATCGACGAGTGATTTTTTGCGTAACCATTGTTGAGCCTGTTCCTCGTTGCCAGTTTGTAACGATTTTTGCGCAGCCTGATACATTTGATTGGCTTGCCCTTGAAGTTCCTCCGCTTTGGCGAGAAGACTATGATAATTATTTTGGGCAACACGTTTTACTTGTTCGGCATCAGCAATCGCTTTAATGAGTTCTTTTTCGGCCAGCGCCAACAAAACGTTTGGGTCTTGAGGGTTAGGGTCGGTGGAGGACTTTTTTTCATGGTTAAATAGGATTTGTAGTAAGTCAGACCACATTTTAAATCATGTTTTGGTTTATTTGTTCGAAATTTAACAGGTTTAATCTTGAACTAACAAGCAAAATCGGGATGATTGGTTGCTAGTGTGGATGATGTGCTGTAGCTTTGGATAGAATCAAAAATAAATGAACAGGTATCAAACACTATTCTAAATATATGGAAAAAATTACTCAAGCTTTCGAAAAGTTCGATGATTATAACAAACAAGACCCCAATTCATTTGAATGGAATGGAGAAATCTATCCACAAGAATATTTTATGGCATTGAAATGTTCGGAATGGGTTCTGAAACTAGATCCTCAAGCAAGTGAAGAGCTACAATTAGCATCGAGAAGTCAACATATTGGACGTTGGAGTATTCCTCGCAATACTTATCCTGATGGGAAAGTAGGATATTTGACATGGAGAAAGGATTTAGGAAAGTTTCATGCCGAAACAGCCGCTAAGATATTGGAGCAAGTTGGATATAATGAATCTGTAATAGAAAGAGTAAAGCAAATAATTACTAAACAAAAAATTAAACAGGATGCCGATGTTCAAACCATCGAAAATGCACTTTGTTTAGTTTTCTTGGAGTTTCAATACGAAGCATTTTTTCAAAAACATGATGAAGAAAAAATGATTGAGATTATCAGAAAATCATTGTTGAAGATGGATGCTCACGGTCATAGTTTTGCCTTACAATTGTCTTACAGCGAAAAAGGGTTAGCCTTGATTCAAAAAGCGTTGGAGCGATTGGGGTAGGAGAAAAACATGAGTCATTTTGTACACTAAAACGTTTAATTTCCAATCGGGCGCGACTTAAGTCGCACCCGATTGGAAATTTTGTTCAAAAAGAGCCGCTGAATAGCAGATTCTATGCCTAACGAATAATGCAACCCCTACTGCTTATAAACAACACCATCTTTCATCACGAAGCTTACTTTACGCATTTGAGTAATGTCTTGTAAAGGATTACCATCGGTAGCAATAATATCAGCAAATTTACCCGCTTCAATTGACCCAAGATCTTTTTCAACACCTAAAATCTTAGCAGGCGTTACGGTGGCCGCTTGAATGGCTTCGATTGCTGGCATACCAGCCTCTACCATATATTGAAATTCGTAGGCATTTAATCCATGCAATGACACACCAGAGTCGGTACCAAAAGCAATTTTTACACCTGCTTTGTAAGCTTTTCCAAACATATTCTGGATAAGTGGACCTGTTTCCAAAGCTTTTGGAACAACCAGAGGATGATAATAGCCAGGGACTTTAGCAGAATCGGCAACAGTTTTACCAGCTAAGATTGTAGCCACTAAGTAAGTACCTTTTTGTTTCATGATGTCAATGGCTTCGTCATCCATAAAAGTACCATGCTCGATCGTTGTTACGCCTGCTTTAGCCGCACGCTTGATTCCTTCAGCACCATGTGCGTGAGCTGCCACATGAAACCCATAGTCTTTAGCTGTTTTGATAATTGCCTCTAACTCGTCTTCTTGAAACTGTGGAGCTTTCCCATTTTTAGCAATACTCAAAACACCACCAGTTGCCGTGATTTTGATACAATCAGAACCATCTTTGTAACGCTGACGAACTGCCTGACGTGCCTCCTCAGCGCCATTGATAACTCCTGTAACCATGTGTGGATCTGGAGTGTAGTTTTCGCTCAAGGCATTGGTCGGATCGCCATGTCCTCCTGTGGTAGCAATAGTTCTGCCAGCCGTATAAATACGAGGACCTACAGCAATACCTTTACTGATCGCATTGCGAAGTGCGATATTCACACCCGAACCGCCCAAGTCACGCACTGAGGTAAATCCAGCCATGAGCGTAGTCTTGGCATTACGAGCTGCTTCAAAAGCTACATCTGCTTGATTAAATTGATAACGTTTTACCAGCTGATCTTTACTGGTTTCGCCCTCAATGTGCACGTGCATATCTGTTAGGCCAGGCATAACGGTTTTTGACTTTAAATCAATGACTTTGTCGGTACCTTTAGGAGCCAGATAGCCTGTTTGTACTCCTGTGACTCTTTTGCCTTCGACTATGACAGTAACCTGACTTTGGGTATTTCCCTTGGTAACATCGATAAATGTACCGCAGTGAAGAAGTGTGCGTTGGGCAAGTGAAGCCGTACTGAAAATCGCAATAGCGGCGATGGTCTGTAGCGTTTTTTTCATGTTTGTTAATAAAGGTAGTTTAGCCAAAATGGCGGTGAAAAGTGGGATGCTGATAACTCAATCACAAGATCAACATTTATATACCACTTCCTAAAAATAAGAATTCAGAATTATAAAATCGAAAAATGTCGCTTCTTTTTGAAAAAGAGACGATTTTTGCTCGCCATTCGAGCTTTTGGGCGTAACTTAGGGGTCAGATTCTTTTGTTTTAAAGAAATACCCAATTTAGTATATTGATTTTATCGAGTATTATAAGAGGAAGTCGAAGAAACAGAGATAAAAATCGCTTTAGATTTATAAAAAGCGTAGGTTTGAAAAAACCTTTGTTAATCAAAAACGAAATCAAATTACCAAAATTGACCGATGATTTTGGTAGAAAATGGAGGGCCAAGATGAAGAAACAAACTAAAGCCATCAGAATTCAGGCAGAACGCTCACACAATCGTGAACATTCAGTGCCATTGTACCTTACTTCAAGTTTTACTTTTGAAGATGTCGAGCAAGGAAGAGCCATTTTTGCAGAAGAAATGGAAGGAAATATTTATTCTCGATATATGAATCCCAACGTGGATGAGTTTGTAGAGAAAATGTGTATGCTCGAAAACACGGAAGATGGACTTGCTTTTGCTTCGGGTATGGCTGCCAACTTTGCAGCTATGGCAGCATTATTACAGCAAGGCGACCACGTGGTAGCATCAAAAGCGCTGTTTGGTTCCGCGATTCAGATTTTGAGCAAAATCACTACAAAATGGGGTATCACTTGTACATACGTAGATGGACATAATATTGAAGAGTGGGAAAATGCTATTCAACCTAATACCAAGTTTTTGTTTTGTGAAAGTCCTTCAAACCCTGGTTTGGATTTGATCGATCTTGAAGCAATCGCTCAGTTGAAAGCAAAACATAACTTGATTTTGGCTGTCGATAACTGTTTTGCTACGCCAGTTATTCAAACTCCTGCTGATTGGGGTGCAGATTTAGTAATTCACTCAGCTACGAAATATATTGACGGACAAGGTCGTGTTTTGGGTGGGGTAGTATGTGGTCGTGCCGACTTGATTAAAGAAATTCGTTTCTTTGCTCGTCATACAGGTCCATCTATGTCGCCATTCAATGCTTGGATTTTATCAAAAAGCTTAGAGTTGATTCACCTTCGTATGGAGAAGCATTCAGAAAATGCTCATAAGTTGGCTTCTGCTTTGGAAGGAAACGATGCACTAAATTCGGTAAAATATCCATTCTTGACTTCGCACCCACAATATGAATTAGCGAAGAAACAAATGAAAATGGGTGGTGCTATTATGACGATGGATGTAAAAGGTGGTTTTGAAGTGGTAAACAAAATGTCGAAACACTTGAAAATTGCTTCTATTTCACCAAACTTGGGAGATACTCGCACGATTATCACACACCCAGCATCGACTACACACTCTAAGTTAAGTGCAGAACAACGTGCTGAGGTGGGAATCACCGATGGATTGGTACGTATTGCTGTAGGTTTAGAGTCAGTGGAAGATCTAATTGCAGATTTCCAACAAGCGCTAGAAAAAGCAATTGCTGAATAATAATGTTTTTGAGCAAAAGAGTATATAGAGATAAATCGAATACTTTTTTGCTCAACGACGAAATATTAAAAGAATAAGATATGTTCGTTGCATTACTAATTTGTTTGAGCTTAGTATTAGCAAATGTTGTGATTGGCGTATATACCGAACGCAAAGTCTCTGCCTTTATGCAAGATCGTTTGGGACCTATGGTTGTAGGAAAATACGGTTCACTTCAACTGATTGCAGACTTAGTCAAACTTTTGTTAAAAGAAGATATTGTACCCAAACTGGCGGATAAGTGGCTGTTTTTAGCAGCACCTTGTATGATTTTTGTGGCAATATTTGCAGGTTTCGCGGTAATACCGCTTGGTCCAGGCGAATACCTACAAGGCTCACAAGCACAAATAGGCGTATTTTATCTGTTGGCAATTGTCTCAATTGATATTATTGGGGTTTTAATGGCTGGCTGGTCTTCTAACAATAAGTATTCATTGTTAGGTGCTATGCGCTCAGTTGCACAAATTGTGTCTTACGAAATTCCGTTAGGCTTGTCAGTTTTGTGTGTCGTGATGGTTTCTCAAACCTTAAACCTGCAAGAAATAAGTACACAACAAGGTATTTTTTCAGGTCATGATAATTATCTTTTTGGTCTGAAGTCTTTAGGAATTGATGTAACTGAAGTAGGAGGGTTTTTGACATGGAATATTTTCAGAGTTCCATTCTTCTTTGGCGTGTTTATCATTTTCTTTATTGCTTCTTTGGCAGAATGTAACCGTGCACCTTTTGATTTACCCGAAGCTGAATCAGAATTAGTTGGTGGTTTTCACACCGAATATTCAGGAATGCGATGGGCATTGATATTCCTTTCAGAATATGGCATGATGCTATTAGTAAGCGTTTTAGCTGTTATCCTGTTTTTAGGAGGCTGGAATTCGCCTTTTCCTAATATTGGTTCTGTCAAATTAGCGAATTGGACTTCTGGGGAACCAGGTTCATGGTCTGGAGCAATTTGGGGGTTTGTGTGGCTGTTAGCCAAAGCCTATATGCTCATTTTTGTACAAATGTGGGTTCGATGGACATTCCCGCGCTTGCGTGTTGACCAATTGATGTATTTGACGTGGAAAGTACTAACCCCATTTTCTATTTTAGCAGTATTTTTATCTGCCATTTGGAGAATGTTGATGATTTAGCAGAGGATAATCTTCTCTAGGTTAAAGCATGAAGCTGTTTAAACTTTTTAACTACGCGTTTATTTAACAGATATGAGTCATCTCGAATTTTAGGATTAGGGTTATTCTCCAAATTTTCATCAAAAAAGCGGTTAGGAAATATTTCCCAACCGCTTTTTTGATGCTACTATCCTAAATATAACTTGGCTTAAGACGCAATCATTGCGTCTCTACTACTAGAATAGAAATTTTAACATAATCCCTAAATTAGGGATGACTCATGTTT
The DNA here is from genome assembly GCF_009905545.1 of Cellulophaga sp. BC115SP. Classification (GTDB taxonomy): domain Bacteria; phylum Bacteroidota; class Bacteroidia; order Cytophagales; family Spirosomataceae; genus Flectobacillus; species Flectobacillus rivi. The sequence goes on from NZ_JAAALB010000005.1 coordinate 107,426, forward strand.
AGTGATTGTCATCTTCCAAATGTTTTCCTAATTGACTAATATCTATTTGCTTAATAGCTTTCGGATTTGAGCCATATTCATTCCTAGTGAGTTGCCCATCCGCAAAAATTAACCAGAAAGTGTAAAATGGAATAAGCTGAAACCAGCCAGAATTACCCAAATCATGGCATCTCTTGGTTGCTTGAGCCACTCTGAAAACTGCCAGAGGAATAAATGTGATGATAAAAAAAAGATTAGAAAACTTGCCTAGAAAACCACCAAATACAAAAATTAGGTTGATACCAACAACGACGATGATATATGTTAGACCATATTCGAGTCGGCGAATACGTCCTTCGAAACCAAAGCAATCTTTAAACATTTGAAGAAGAGTTTTTAAGTGGAGAAATATGATACATAAAACTTTATTTGAGAATCGAGAAGTAAGTTAGTGGGCAACATTAAAATAATTTTACCCGCTTTAAGCTCAAGTCTAAACGTCAAAAAGTATTTCTCTCGAAATAGATAAACCTTTTGTCTAATGCCTGCAGCTTACAACCTAAAGCATATTAATGCCATTTTATTTTGCATTGGCACTTTTGAGTGATTCTATGTAGTAATAGTTATTTATTTTTAGGATTAGGTCCATACCTGTTTGTATCTGACTTACCTTTTGCAAAAAACAACCAAATCGTGTAAAAAGGTATAATGATAAACCAGCCGCTATTTCCTCTATCATGACTACGCTTTACACTCTGCGCCAAATTCAGCCAGAAAGATCCTAAAAGGATATAAGTATGGATGATTTTTTCCATATTAATTCCTACAAGATCAATGATTTCATAAGTGATAAAGGAAGACATAAGACCTAGGATATAGATAATAAACGAAAGGCAATATTCGGTTCTACGAATGCGACCTTTGAAAGAGAATGGTGCTTTAAACATTAAATGATAGGTTTTAGTGGCGAAAATCTATTGTTAGGCAATATAATTTAAAGAAATTGAAATTTGTAAAGTTGATAAGATATTTATTAATATACTACATTAAACAAACAAAAAGGCGAACCAATTTTGTCAATTAGTTCGCCTTTTTGTTTAAAGTAATTTTGCTCTTAAGGGTTACTTTCTTTTAAGAATGCCAAAATGTTTTTGATGTCCTCAGTGCCTAAATTAGGGAAAGCTGTCATTTGAGTACCATTAAATTTCTTGAAAAGGTCGTTTGCGTATTTGTCACCGCCAGCCAACACTTTTTGTGGATTTTGTACCCATTTCTCAACCCAAGCCGCATCTCTACGTGATTCGATTCCTTTCAATCCTGGACCAACTACAACCTCGTCGGTTGAAGCATGGCAAGCTGCACAGTTGTTTGTGAAAATTTCTTTACCTTTTGTCGCTTCTGCTGAAAGTGCTGCTGGAGCCGCAGCTACAGGGACTGCTCCTGAAGTAGCACCAGCTGCCGCAGTTTCGGCTTGGCTAGGCATCATCGCAAACGCCAATAAAGTAAAAATAAAGCAAACTACAACTACAATTAAAAGGGTGTTTACTACACGTAGGGTTTTGAAAATTTTGTTTTCCATTTTTTTGTTTTTAGTGCCTTGGAGGAAAATAGCAGGGCAAAAATAAAGATAATATCCCAAATCGGGTACACAGATTGGAATAATTGCCTTAATTTTTATGCTATATTCTATTATTTGGTATGCAATTTCAGGAATCAGCTCAGTTCCTTCAATGATATTAATTGGCTAAAAAACTGATATTTATTTCTTGATAAAAGCTAACGGAATGGGCTCACAAGTCACTTCACCTGTTTCTATCATTTCTTCATATTTATCAACCAGATTCCTCAAAATATCCTTGAGTATATTCAATTGTTCTGCACCGATCACCTCCTCAAAGTTTTGGTCGATATACTCTGTACATGCTTTCCAGTCTAAAATACATCTGACGCCTAGGTCTGTGAGTTTAACAATTAAAGCACGAGCGTCGCTTGGGTCTTTTTCAGTATATACAAAACCTTCATCAGCCAATTCCTTGATGAGTTTGCTCATGCCTTGTTTGGTCATGCCTGCCTTTTGCGCAATTTTATTTACACTAGTTCCTTCTACATCAATATTGACTAGGGCCACTATTTGACCAACACGGAAATTATTATAGCCACGCTCATTCAAAAATTTTACGGCCAATGTGGACATATATCGATATGAGCGATTTAGGAGACGTCCCATCAAGCGATTCTTGCTGTCACGGAACTGTTTGAGTTTTATTACATCCTCTTCTGTCATAACTGTTTAAGAGTACTGTTTTGTACAAAAACAATACCTCGGTTATTCTGTGGTACAAATCATTTTATATCATCTTGGGGCTTAGAAGCTCAAAATTACGAATTGTTACAGACAATTGCAGTAGTAGTTTTAAGTATCTTTTACCAAAAAGATGAATAATCCAAGGAAATTTTGACTGTTTTTTCGTTGAATCTGATACAAAGTTAATAAATGAAAAAATATTTGTCAACTTACTTGACTAATTTAGTAAACTTAGTTTACCTTTGCATCATCAATTCACACACAAATTGAATTTTTCTTATACATATTCATCTCTTACCATTTGAAGAAGCAGTAAAAAAGATTAGTTCGAGGGGCCATCTGTACGAATTGATTCTATAAGCAAACAGCGAGTAGACCAAATACAATGATTATTTAAGTTTATAAAAATTATGGAAAATCAGAGTTCAATGAAAAAGCAATTGCCAAAGTTAATTCTATTAACAGTAGTCGCAGTAGGTGGATTTTTGGGATATAGAGAATATCAATATTCTCAGACGCATGAGGATACAGATAATGCTCAGATTGAGTCTTATTTTGTACCAGTATTGCCTCGTACATCAGGTTATGTAAAATCAATTTCTGTAAAAGATTATGATGTGGTTAAAAAAGACCAACTCCTGATTGAAATTGATTCAGAAGAGGGAAAATTAGCTTTAGAGGAATTGAAAGCAGATTTGTTACAAGCAGAAACTGACGTGGAGAATGCTAAAGCAAACATTCAAAACTTAAAAATGAGCCTTGTAGCGATGGATGCTAACTTGAAAGCTACCGCTATTCGTCGTGACAAAGCAAAACGTGATGCTGACCGTGACAATGCCTTGGTAGCAGACAATGCCATTACTAAAAAACAAGCAGAAGATTCTCGTTCAAACTACGATGTGTTAGTAGCTCAATATAATGCTGCTGTACAGGACATCGCGTCAAACAAGTCAAAAATGGGAATTTTGACAGCGGCTTTGCATAAAGCTGAAGCAACTTTGGCTGTCAAAAAAGTAAAAATTGCACAGCAAGAATTAAAACTTTCTTATGCTAAAGTGTACGCTCCATCTGAAGGACGTATCGGTAAGAAAACTGTAGAGGCTGGTCAGTTTATTCAAGCTGGTCAAACGTTGATGACAGTAGTGCAAGACCAACAATTTTGGGTAGTAGCTAACTTTAAAGAGAATCAAATTTCTCGTTTGAAAGTAGGAGACGAAACAGAATTGGTATTGGATGCGTATCCAAACCGTCCATTAAAAGGAAAAATCATTTCAATTGCAGAGTCAACTGGTGCTAAAGCATCTTTGTTGCCACCAGATAACGCTTCAGGTAACTTCGTAAAAGTAACTCAAAGAGTTCCTGTGAAAATTGAAATTGAGGATATTGCTAAAAACAAAGATATTTTACGTGCAGGTCTTTCTTTAGAGGTTTCTGTTCCTGTAAAATAATTCGAGATAAAGCTGGGTAATTGGTTATAAGAAGTGGAGGCTTAGATAAGTTTTGTGAGTAATCACGATTTAGGGTTTTGCTTATCTAAAGACAAATTGAGGTGAAGAAATAAGCAAGGGATTGCGCGGTTGTCAATTGTTGAATCTAGATTAGACTCACAATTCATAATTGTAATTCTTCAGCCATTTGATATCAAGTGTAACAATGCCTCATGTAGATATTGACTACCAATGATAAGGGACTGATTGGAGACATATCCAACACTTCTTGAATTGCTCAGCTTTAGTTTCGAAACTAAAATAATTTTTAACTATGGCGGCTAAAGGATTAGCAAGAGCAATGATTGTGATAACCACCATCTCGGCAGCGGTGATGGAGCTTTTGGATACCACAATTGTTAACGTAGCCCTCAACCAGATGGCTGGTTCGCTGGGTGCTACAATCGAGGACGTAGCTTGGGTAGTAACTTCTTACGCCATCGCTAACGTAATCATTATCCCAATGACGGGATTTTTAGGAGATTACTTCGGACGAAAAACATATTACTTAGGTTCTATTCTATTATTTGGTGTCTCTTCCTATTTCTGCGGAGCTTCTCATGGACTTTGGGAATTAGTATTTTGGAGATTTATACAAGGTGTAGGGGGAGGAGCCTTGCTATCGACCTCACAAGCAATTTTGTTTGATGCCTTCGAACCTAAAGATAGACCTATAGCATCAGGTATTTTCGGGATGGGTATTATCCTTGGACCGACTTTAGGTCCTGCATTGGGTGGATATATCGTTGAACATTTTACATGGCAAGATATATTTTTCGTAAATATTCCAATATGTATTGCTGCCACGATTTTGACGATTCTTTATATTGAAAGAAAAGAAGGAGAAGGACAGAAGAAAAGTCAAATTGTAATTGATTATCCAGGGATTTTCTTACTCACGCTAGGTATTGGTTCTCTACAATATGTATTAGAAAAAGGAGAGTCAGATGACTGGTTTGAATCAAGAACTATCGTAATCTTGAGCTTATCGGCAGCTGTCGGCTTAGTTGGATTTGTTTGGCGAGAATTAACCACCGAACATCCTGTTGTAGACCTGAAGATATTTAGATACAAAGTTTTTGGGCTTTCTACCATATTTACCTTTGTGGCAGGCCTTGGTTTGTTTACCTCAGTATTTGTGTATCCAGTAATGGTTCAGCGTATCAATGGGTTTACGCCACTCGAAACGGGTTTGTCATTAATTGCGCCAACCATGCTTGGAGTTGTGCTATTCCCTGTGATTGGACGACGTATGGCAGCAGGAGATTCTCCTTTACCATATATGGCCATCGGGATTCTCATATTTGTATTCTTTGGATTCTATAGTGGTACTGCCACACCAGAAATGGGCAAATGGGATTTCTTTCCGATGCAAGTATGTCGTGTATTAGGGGTAGCTATGCTTCAAATGCCATTGATCAACCAAGCAGTAGCTGGTTTGCAACAAAGAGAATATCCTGCGGGTATCGCACTAACTAATATGATTCGTCAACTGGGAGGAGCCTTTGGTATTGCTTTAGCAAACAACTACGTTACAAACTCTGCGGCTCAACACCGTTCGGACTTGATGGCTAATATGACAATGGATAATCCTTTGTTTGTACAGCGCCTCAACGGTAGTATTGCCAATTTTGCCTCTAAAACAGGTGATTACTTCGGTGCAACCAAGATGGCTTATGCTCAATTAGAAGGATTAGTTGCCAAACAAGCATATTACCTTGCTTACTTAGATACTTACAGAGTAGTTTCGTTGTTTTTCGTCGCTATTTTTCCCTTACTCTTATTGTTAAGAACTAAGAAGAAAACCAAGGAGGAAATTGCAGCCGCTGCAAAAGCCGCAGCAGATAGTCATTAACAGGCATAAGGTCACGGGGAATAGGCATCTGTTGACAAAATTGCAACGGATGTCTTATGACCCAATTCCTTAACCTCTATTTTAACAGACATAATTTTAAAGAAGATAATGAAAAAATTAACAGTTTTCGGACTTATCCTATGTGCTCAGATGACCTTTGCACAAGATAAAAATACGGACGCTTTGGGTCGGTTGGTGAAGGCTGCTATTGATTATTCTCCAAGAATCAAAGAACAACAACAATTGATTTCGATTGGAGATTATAAAACAAAAATTCAAGAAGCAGCATTAAAACCACAAGTTCAATCTGAATTAAGTGTAACGCGTGTTGACCCAGTTGCCAAGGCAAGTTTTGCCTTTGGTTCAACTTCCACAGAGTTGCGTTTTCAGCCGAATATGAACTACAATGCCAATGTTGGTGCCAATTATACGATTGCCGATTGGGGTAAACAAGCGTTAGCCATTGAAAAAGCAAAGTTAGAAACCAACCTTTCTAAAAACAATGTAGAGGGTTTGAAACAAAATTATGCTTATCAAGTCGCTAATTTGTACTACGGAATTGTGTATCTACAAAAAGCAATTGAAGTACAAAAAGAGCAGTTGAAATTAGTTGCTAATAACGAAAAACTCATCTCTGATCGTTTGAAACAAGGCGATGCTTTGGATTACGATCGAGTATCGATTCAAGTTCGTTATAAAAATGCTGAAACGAGATTGACTGACTTACAAGGACAATTAGACCGCCAGTTGATTTATTTGAGTTCATTGATTGGAGCTGATGCACGAGTAATGGTTCCGACAGATGCAGATTTTTCGGCATCTTGGGCTGATTTGACCGTTGCCGCAGCGTTTGAACAAGCACAAACAAATAATGTTGATTTACAAAATATCAAAGAAAAGGATTTGATTGCAGACAAGGATGTAAAAATTGCTCAATTGAGCATGGCTCCAACCGTTTCAGCAGTAGGTCAATTTGGTATCAAAAACGGTTATTTGCCACGTATTAATGGTGAAATACCTCCAATCGATCAAGATTTTAAATTCAATACAGTTTTAGGTTTAAAAATGACTATTCCTATTTATGCAGGAGGTCGTGGAGCTTATTCGACAGAAATGGCGAAATTGAGTAAAGAAATGTTGAAATATTCTTCTGAAGCAACCAATCAAGCTTTGAAGCGTGATTTGGATGCAGCTGAGAACGATTATAACATTGCCAAAAACAAACTAGATCTTTCAGAGAAGAACGTATTTCAAGCACAATATGCCTTGAAATTGGCTGAGAGTCGTTACAAAAATGGCGTAATTACCAATGTTGAAATTGAGGCTGCACAAACTGCTTTGCGTGAGGCTCAATTGACACAGTTACAATATCAATACATGATGACACAGGCAAAACTTGAAGTGAGCCGTTTGTCAGGTTTAAAATTTTGGTAGAAAAACAATCTCTGTTGTTAACTCCAATGCTGCTTTTGCGGGATTGGAGTTTTTTATTTTTAAGAGTTTCGTCAAATTCTAATAGCTGATAGCCGATAGCCAAATAATACTTACCTTTGCTTAAATCAATTTTTCATCAACACATTTCTTTATGAAAAAAATCTGGACGCTACTAGTTGGTCTTTTATTACATGGAGCTGTTTTCGCTCAAACATCCGATTCATTAATTGTAATCAAAGCAGGACGTATGTTTGATAGTGAGAAAGGTACTTTTCTCGAAAATCAAACGATCATAGTTAAAGGGAATATCATTCAGTCGGTAGGGACAAATCTTAAATATCCTGCTCAAGCTAAGATAATTGATTTATCCAAAGCCACAGTATTACCAGGATTTATCGATTGTCATACACATATTACCTCGCAGCCAGATAATTATATGGAGGATTTGTTTCGCAAATCGCCAATTGATTATGCGGTTGAAGCACACATTTTTGCGAGAAAGACCTTAGAGGCAGGTTTTACTACTTGTCGTGATGTGGGCGCACCAGAATTGATAGATGTAGCTTTAAAACGTTCTATTAATGCTGGGCATATTGCTGGTCCACGCTTATTTGTTTCAGGGCCTATTATTGGCGCAACTGGTGGACATGCAGATATAAGTGGATTTTCTCCATATCTTTCATTTAAAGCCATTTCAGGTGTTGCCGATGGTATCGATGAGATTCGCAAACAAGTACGCTATAATATCAAATATGGGGCTGATTTAATCAAATTTACCGCTACAGCTGGTGTATTGTCAGAAGAGGAGTCGGTTGGAGCACCACAATATTCACAAGAAGAAATGAATGCATTAGTTGCGGAGGCAGCTATGTGGGATAAAAAAGTGGCTGCGCATGCGCATGGAACCACAGGAATCAAAATGGCCATTAAGGCAGGAGTAGCATCCATTGAACATGGAAGTTTCTTGGATGAGGAGGCAATTGAGTTGATGAAACAAAAAGGGACTTATTTGGTCGCTGACATTTATAACGATGATTATATTCTCTCAGAATTTGCCAAATTAGGTTATCCTGAAAAACTCATTGAAAAAGAAAGAACGGTTGGAAAAACTCAAAGAGAAAGTTTTCAGAAAGCCGCCAAAGCTGGTGTGAAGATCGCCTATGGAACCGACGCTGGAGTGTATCCACATGGTAATAATGGAAAACAGTTCTTTTACATGGTAAAATTTGGGTTGTCGCCAGCTCAAGCTATTCAAGCTGCCACAATTAACGCAGCAGACTTGATAGGAGTGAAGGCCAAACTTGGCTCGATTGCTCAAGGAAAATGGGCAGATATTGTTGCTGTTGAAGGAAATCCAGAACAAGATATTACAGTTTTAGAAAAGAAAATAAAGTTTGTGATGAAAGAAGGAAAAGTATATCTACAAAAGTAGTTGAGATAAAGTGTTGTAATTTGTTTTAAATTAACTAATTATAAATTAAATGTGTCATTCTGAGATAAAATTTATCAAAAGAATGACACATTTTTGATTATAAGAGGGTACTTGTTGTCTTTAATTGGAAAATGGTGTAAAATTTCATATTTTACATAAGAATAATTCTATCTTTAATCCCCAATTAACTATAACAATCATGAAACAACTGCAAACCGCAGATTATTTAGTATTTTTTGTCTATTTTATTGTAGTAATTAGCTACGGCATTTGGGTTTTCAAAAAAAAGCAAGGCACTTCTTCCAAAACCAAAGATTTTTTTCTTGCTGAAGGCTCCCTAACTTGGTGGGCGATAGGCGCTTCACTAATTGCATCGAACATCTCCGCAGAACATTTTATTGGTATGTCTGGTTCTGGTTTCGCCATTGGACTAGCTATTTCTTCGTATGAATGGATGTCAGCTGCAACTTTAATTTTGGTGGCAATATTTTTTATTCCAGTTTATCTGAAAAATAAGATTTATACCATGCCCCAATTTCTTTCCACAAGGTATAATGACACTGTTGCTACGATAATGGCTGTTTTTTGGCTGTTACTTTATGTTTTTGTCAATTTAACATCAATCTTGTACTTAGGGGCATTGGCTGTCGAAACCATCTCTGGGATTCCTTTTTACTATTGTATGTTTGGGCTTGCTGTATTTGCCGTTTTTATCACCTTAGGAGGTATGAAGGTAATTGGTTATACCGATGTAATTCAGGTAGTTGTGTTAGTGCTTGGCGGTTTGGCCACCACTTACTTAGCGTTGAATATGGTTTCTGAAAAATTCAATGGCAACGGAGTAGTTGATGCTTTGGGTATTTTGCAAAAACAAGCAGATAGTCATTTTCACATGATTTTCTCAAAAGGTGACCCACATTATTATGAATTGCCAGGGTTATCTATCTTGATAGGTGGTATGTGGATTAATAACTTCAACTATTGGGGCTGTAATCAGTATATTATTCAACGTACGCTGGGTGCAGACCTTAATACAGCTCGTGGAGGTATTATTTTTGCGGCATTTATGAAGCTGTTAATGCCACTGATAGTTGTTATTCCTGGAATTGCGGCGTATGTTTTGTTCCAAAATGGTGAATTTCAGCAAGAAATGCTCGATGTGAGCGGACAAGTGAAACCAGATCATGCATATCCGACTTTGATGAATCTCTTGCCTGCTGGTATGAAAGGGTTAGCTTTTGCAGCCTTAACTGCGGCTATTGTGGCTTCTTTAGCAGGAAAATGTAACAGTATCGCTACTATTTTCAGTTTAGACATCTATAAAAAATTCTATAACAAGGATGCATCTGAGGATAGAACTGTGAAAGTAGGACGTTTGGCAGTTTTAGTGTCATTTATTATTGCGCTATGTATCACTCCTCAGTTACGTAGATTGGAGCAAGCTTATCAATTTATTCAAGAATATTCAAACTACATCACACCTGGGGCTTTTGCACTGTTTTTCTTGGGGTTATTCTGGAAAAGAACTACATCAAAAGCAGCAATTGTGGCAGCATTTTTAGCATTACCATTATCGGTTGCTTTTAAATCAATTCCAGCTTTGGCAGAGATGTTCTTGGGAATGACTGTTGAGCCAATGCCATTTTTGGATAGAACATTATGGGTATTTCTACTCTTAGTGGCATTGATGATTTTGGTGACATTGACCGACCCTGCTAGTAAAGATAACCCACAAGGTCTCGAAATTGAGTCTAAAATGTTTAGAGTTAGTCAGTCATTTGTAGTCTCATCAATTCTTATTTCAGGAATTTTAGTAGCGCTATATACTGCCTTTTGGTAGTAAATAATGGTTGTGAGCAAAGAAAAAGTAGCAGTTTATGCTGAAAAATGGTTCAAAAAGGTTCAGAATTTAATATTCTGAACCTTTTTGAACCATTTTTTTAGTATTTGAGTGATTCCAATTTGTAAATTTGTTCAACATCAAAAAGGAAATTTACCGCTGAAAGAAACTGTTTTGAAATGTGAGTTTTGGTAAAAATATTGATTTTCGTTTTGATGTATATTTTTAATAAGTAAAAATACTTAAGTCTTCCAAGTTGAAAATATGAAAGGCTTCAAGTTAAAGATAAATATAAAGTAAGGATGTAAAGTTTAAAGTTTGAAGATCATGTTATCTTCAAACTTTTTTGTTTTATTCACTTTTGTCAAGAAATCACAGAATCGTCCTAATAATTTTGAACATCCATAAATATTTTTAACTTTTGTGGTATCTTTAAATTACAAAGCATCCCTTAGGGTCTACAATAGCAATTCATTCTACCTGAAAATAGTTATTGTATAGCTCGAACCTTACTTTTAAACCATTTCAACTCTCATGGGTCATCTGTTCGAAACGTTTGTTTTTGGATTAGGATTATTTTCATTTTTGATTGGATGCCTTTTAGGATATTGGGTAATAACGAAGTTTACACACCAAGGAAAAAATATACTAGGGGCAATTTTCTTCATTTGGTCAGTCAATGGGCTAGCCAATACCATTCTTTATGGTCCTTTATCTAACGAATTTCAGGCAGCTATTTTTAGAGTAGCCATGCCAATCTATTTTATTTTGCCATCATTAACCTATCTATATGTACGACAAATCAACGATCCTACCCTAAAATTAAAGCGTCAAGACTTAGCACATGGAATCCCTGTTGTGCTTATTTTCCTAGAATTGGTACCCTATTATATACTACCTTTTGAACAAAAAGTGGATATTTTGAAATCAATCAAAGAAAATCCTGCCAATTTATTTGTAGGGCATGAAGGGTTACTAGGTAATGATGTTCGTGATTTTCTGTTAGGGGTGTTATTTATGGGGTATGGACTGCTTATATGGCGTATAATTGCACAAAGATTTAAGCAGAACCCGAATACTCCTTTGGGGCATTTTAAATGGAGTATCTTTGTTGCAGTTATGGTGACAGCTTTATTTATACTTAAAATAGCTTATTTTGGCGTTATTATAAATAATCTGGGGGTATCAGCTTTCAAAGGCATCTTTACGCAAGTGATCATTATACACAGTGTGTTTTTTTACACCCTTTGTGGTTTTATCTGGATTAATCGACGTGAAATTGGAAAAATGTGGTCAGTTTATGAAGAAGTATTTGATTATTCTGTCAATGAAAGTGAACCTCACGTGTTAGAAACAGTTGAAATTGAGCCTGAAGTTATCAATAACTTTGAGACCTATATTAATCTTCATAAGCCATATTTAAGGGCCAAATATTCATTGAATGATGTTGCCTACGAGACTAATTTACCCGCCTATCAAATTTCGAATATGATGCGAGTACATTATGGAATGAATTTTAGTGACTATATTAATTCACTTAGAATAGAAGAGGTAAAACGTCGATTGAGCGATGATGAATATCAAAACTATAGTATCGAAGGAATTTCGAAAGACTGTGGTTTTAATGCAAAAAGTACATTTTTTACCGTATTTAAAAAGCATACAGGATTAACGCCTTCCGAATTTCAAAAAAATATAAAAATGGCTATTGCTAACCAGTAAACAGAATTTGAAAATTTGATATAAAGGTCAGGACGTTGTAATGCTGCAATGTCCTGACCTTTATTTGTATTAAATTGCTAATGAAAATATGCTTTTGTACTATACTGGCTTTCGGATAATTACAGCCCAAAGCAAGATAAATGCCAATGTATTCTTCTACATTTTTGTAAAAAACACTTCTAGCATTTCTAAAACTTTTTATAATGAACACTAAAAAAATATTACTTGGCTTGTTACTTGCAGGCAGCTTGTCTGGTTTCGCACAGCAAAATCCTTATATCAATTTATCAAAGGATGGTAAAAAGGTAGAACTAACACAAGCAGGAGTGTCTTTCTTGGCGCAGTTGCCGCTACATTGTATCGAAACCGAATTTCCGAATAAACCTAATCACACTATTGAAACTTCAGAAGAAGTAGTTTTGAGTCCCAAGCAATTGCATCCATCGTTTTATGGCTGTTTGGACTGGCATTCGTCTGTACATGGGCATTGGATGTTGGTGAAAATTCTGAAATCGTATCCCAATCTACCTGAAACTGCCCAAATTATAAAAGTACTAGAGCATAGTTTTCTTCCTGAAAATTTACAAACTGAAGCAGATTATTTTACCAAATATAAACTTGCAAAGGGATTTGAAAGAACCTACGGCTGGGCTTGGTTACTAAAACTCGATGAGGAATTATTGGCTTGGGATAGTCCTTTAGCGAAGAAGTGGCACAAAAATTTACAGCCATTGACTCAGATTATCGTACAACGTTGGAAAGACTATTTACCAAAGCAGACCTATCCCAATCGTACAGGTGTGCATCCAAACACTGCTTTTGGGATGGTATTTGCCTTGGATTGGGCACGAGCTACGAAAAATACAGAGTTTGAAAGTTTGCTGGTACAGCGTAGTAAGGATTACTATTTAAAAAATAAGGCAGTTGCTGCCATTCTCGAACCAGATGGAACGGATTTTCTATCTCCTAGTTTAGAAATTGCAGATTTGATGCGCAGAGTATTACCCAATAAAGAATTTAGTACTTGGTTTAACCAATTTTATACTCCTGAAGGTTTGAAAAATGTGTTACAATTACCTGTTGTAAGTGACCGCTCAGATTATTCAATTGTACATTTGGATGGTTTGTCTTTGAGTAAGGCGTGGTGTTTACAAGGTATTGCCAAACAGTTACCTGCCTCTGATCCTCGCAAAAAACAATTTCAAGAAACTGCTGTTATGTTCTTACAAAAGACACTACCTAACATTGCTAACGGTAATTATGGAGGTGATCACTGGTTAGGTTCCTTTGCCATGTATGCTTTGAATCAGTAAGATTTAGAGATTTTATATAGAAATTCTAATATGTTAATGTAGGTAAATTTTACAGATTGCTGTCTTTATTGAATTAGGCAGAAAATTTTTTTGACAACTTTTGTCTAATTCAATAAACGACTTTACCCGTTTTTCTCAAAAACAAAGTATTCAATGACTCTCAAATTGAAACAAGTATTTTACCGCTTGAAACACGTGCTTTCAGGAATGATACTTTTGGCTAGCATTCCATTAGCGACTGAAGCCCAAGTATTGTCAGATACCACTATAACGATAAAAGTACTCGGCGGTTTGCAATTCGATACCCCACGGTTGATACTGAAGCCAAACACGCGTGTTACGCTTATTTTGGACAATCATGATGATATGGCACATAATTTTGTATTGACCAAACCAAGCTCTCGATTAAAAGTGGTCGAAGAAGCCGCCAAGCTAGCAGAACGTGGTGCCAAAATGAATTATGTTCCAACTTCTCCATTGGTGATAGCCAGTACAAAAATTGTAGAACCTGGCAACATGGAAACTATTTCGTTTGTGCTTGATAAAGCTGGTCAATATCCTTATGTATGTACTTACCCGGGACATGGCTATGTGATGTTTGGTGTTATTTATGTGGGACAATCCTATATTCCGCCTTTCGAAAAGGATACCAATATTCCTGAATCTCAGCGCTCAGGCACAGGCAATGAGCATGCCCACCATGGTCATGGAATGCCTAGCTCACCCCATCCATATCCCATCGAGTTCCCAATGCTCTATCGTACGTTTATGCCAGAGGCTAGTCCAGCAGCAATTGCAGTGGCGCTAACTCCAACGGAGTCCTATTGTTGGGATGCGGGCAAGTGTTACCTGCGTTACATCTGGACAGGAGGATTTGTAGATAATGCCGAACAATGGAAAGGTAATGGAAGTAAGCTTACAAAAGTGGAAGGTGAAATTTATTGGCGTGAAAAGCAATTTCCTTTTACGATTGGTACAAAAAAGTCATTGCCGAAGGTAGATTTCAAAGGGTACAAACTCAAAAAGCGCTTACCCACCTTTGAATACACCTTGGATGGTATAAAGGTAGCTGAAACGCTTGTATGGAATGAGAGTGCTCAGACAATCACAAGGGTATTTGTGTTGGGAGAAAGAACACAAACCTTGTATTTTAATCTTCCTGAACAAAAGTCAGTAAGTTATACAGTAAAAAAAGGTCAACTTAAAAATGGGGTTATTGCTATTCCAAAGACAGTTAAAACCTTTAGTATTATCATCAAACGAAACTAAAATGCCCTATTTCATGAAAAGGAAAGAGTTGAAGCAAAAGCTATGGAAGTATGCTGCGGTTGGTCTGTTGATGAGCTTCGGAAATATTTCTGGCATTGCACAAAACACATCAATGCCCAAAGATTCTGCGGCGATGTATTATGAAGTTGAAGATATTCCTCTGCCTGATGGATTGATTGCCGAAACGGGTTCTATTGGCTTTTTGCCAGATGGTCGTTTTGTGGCGGGCTTCCACAGAGGAGAAATTATGATTTATAATCCGAAGACTCGTACTTGGAAACGCTTCGCAGAGGGACTTCACGACCCTTTGGGTTTGATGGTGGTGAGTAATAACGAAATTCTGGTTATGCAAAGACCTGAGTTAACCAGAATTAAAGATACTGATGGAGATGGCGAGGCAGATTTATACCAGAAAGTAACCGATGATTTTGGCTTGTCAGGTAATTACCATGAGTTTGCTTTTGGTCCTGTCAAGGATAAACAAGGGAACCTATATATTGCTCTCAATCTTGCTTCGAATGGCGCAGGCATTCGTCCTGAAATTCGAGGTACTTATGATTCATTGTCAAGACCAGGTCGTATGTATGCCTGTGTGGATTATCGTGGGTGGATTATGCGACTAGATAAGCAGGGCAAGTTACATCCTTATGCGGTAGGTTTCCGTTCGCCAAACGGACTTGGATTTGATGCGCAAGGTAGATTGTTAGTATCCGATAATCAAGGCGATTGGTTGGGCACTAGTAAGCTATTTCATGTAGAAGAAGGCAAGTTTTATGGGCATCCTGCTGGGCTCATTTGGAAGAAGGATTTCCCAAGAGTTGTACCTATTTCGCTTCCTGTAGTACAATTGGATAGTATGCGAACTAAAGAAATAGTACAATTTCCACATGGTTATTTTGCTAATTCACCCACACAACCTGTATTGGACAATACCAATGGAAAGTTTGGTCAATTTGGAGGTCAAATGTTGATTGGAGATATGGATCATAAATATATGATTCGCCTTTTGCTTGAAGAAGTGAATGGTAAAATGCAAGGAGCCTGTATTCCTTTGAACGTAGGAGCCAAGATGCGTATTGGTAATAATCGTTTAGCATTTGCCCCAGACGGTGCTTTGTGGGTTGGTCAAAACGACCATGGTTGGGTAGGAGCTAGGGGTATTCAAAGGATTAAATGGAAGGGAGAAAAACACTTAGACCTTATGGCAATGAACCTGACAAAGGATGGTTTTGATTTGACCTTCTCGATGCCACTCGATGCCGAAAGTGCACAAAATGTAGCCAATTTTAAGTTTAAACGCTTTTATTATGAATACCACCAAGCCTATGGTTCCAAGCAATTTGATGTGAAAGAGATAGGAGTAAAAAGTATTTCTCTGTCGGATGATAAAACCAAGGTACATGTGGTATTAGACGATATGAAAGCAGGATATGTCTACGAAATGCGTCTAGGAGAAATAATTAATGCTAATAAGTCTAAAAGAGTATTGAATAATTTGGTTTGTTACTCACTGAACCAACTTAAATAAAAAAAGCAGTATTATTTACGATTAAAAACAATGGTTTTATCCTTTTAAAAAAGTTTAAATTGTTGCACTTCAAGCTTTTAAGGTTTGGTAAATAAAGCTAGAATCGAAACGTGAAGCTCGTGAAACTGACTATGAAATTTGCACACCAAATTTAGTCAGCTTTGCGAGCTTCATTTTTATTTATTTTAAAGAATAAAAAATGCGTTTATTGCCGAATTTCTGCTGTCTACATTTTTTTATTCTTTTGCCCATCTCCAAAGTAAAGAAAGTGGCTAAAGTGGCAACGCTATTTTTAAACTGAATTTTGAAAGCGATAAAGCAGATGAATTGTATTTAGTTTTCAAATTTGGTACTGAATATATTTTTTGGTTGAAATTCGGATTGAAAGGTCTATTTTTTTTAATCACAATGACCGTAATTAAATCTGCTGAGAGATACTTTTTCAGCCCATACTGATTAAGATTATACGTTGATATTTTACGTTGAATTTTATCGATTACCTATTCATACGACCAGCTAATACTTTTAGTAAAGCGCTAAAAGCATATTTTACCCCATTTTTACGAAGTTTCATCCCATTAGTCGCATTGCTTAGATGAGATTATATAAGTTTGAAGAAAAAACGGCTAAACCATGAATCCTATCCAGAAAAAATTACGAATTACAGAGTGGTCATTGGCACTACTATTTACGGTACTATACAATGTTGTACACCTTTCGAGGGTCATAAAATATTTTGATAATGAAATTGGTAAAGTACAAAACTACGAATACATACTGATGGATTATACATCCTTCTGGGATGCTGTTCGAGAGTATGATACCATTAAGTATATCAACTTGCCAACGATTATTGCGGCGGTACTATTTTTTGGAGCTTGGACGTTGTTACACTTTTTTACCGTTCCTAAAATTGTGAAAAAAGAGTTTAATACAACGGTCATTTTAATGTTGGCAGGCGTATTGTTACTTACATTTCTCAGTGTTTGGTCATACCATTTTTTTAAGCTCAACTGGCGCATAGAGAAGGAGGAGTTAGATCATGTTTCGGGCTTTGCGACTGAATCTATCTATCGAAAATGGTTTGTCTTCAATAGTTTTCTCAATGCGTGTTTTGTGTTACTTGCCTACGAGCTGGGAATGTTATTGGTATATCATTTGGAAAAGAAAGCCATTGAAAAAACCGACCAAGCCAATGTTGGTGCCTATGTATGTGTGGCGGCCATTTGGGTGCTAACAGGGATATTCTGGGTATCAGTTGGTTCTATTGGCAATGTAGTGATACATCCTCCACAACCAGCATACTGGGCTTCCATTGCTTTTGGAGCTATCTTGTTTCACGGGTTGGCGTACTATGGGCTGTTTCCTTTTGTGCTGATTCCACAATCAATTAAGACTGCCAAGGGAGTTTTGGTGTTTATATTTGGAGGATTAGCCTATGTGGTGTTTTGCATGGTATCTTACGCAGTTATTTATAAACATATTCCTCGTGATATCTTTGACTTGGAGGCCGTATTTACCTTGGCTGCTGGAATAGGGTATATCTCCGCGGTGATTCGTTCATATATTGATTATACCCGAACGACACTCACCAACCAGATTGTTCATAAATCCACAGAGCTAGCTTCTTTGAAAGCACAAGTCAATCCTCACTTTTTGTTTAATGCTCTCAATACTTTGTATGCCGTAGCATTACGTGAAAAGGCGGAGGATACTTCTACCGGAATTCAAAAACTGGGGGATATGATGCGGTTTATGTTGCATGACAACAACCAAGATAAGATTTCATTAGTCAAAGAAATAGAATACCTTGAAAACTATATTAGCTTACAAAAACTCCGTCTGGACCAAAATTTCTCGATAGATATAAAAGTCATTATCCAGCCTCAAGAAAAAGAAATTTGGATAGCGCCTATGTTGATTAATCCCCTAGTCGAAAATGCTTTTAAGCATGGGGTAAGTCTGAGAAATCCCTCGTGGATATATATTACGATTACTTTTGATGATACCTATTTGTATTGCAAGGTTCATAATTCGATGCATGTTCGACAAGGCTTGGATACTGAAAAAGCTTCAGGTATTGGGCTGGATAATTTGAAAAAACGCCTACAGATGATTTATCCTAATCGCCATAGGTTAGATATTCAGTCGAATTCGCATGAATATTTTGTTTCTTTGCAAATCAATTATTTACCGTTCCAAACCCAATAAGTATGAACCAAGCTATCCAAGCTATCGCCATCGACGACGAACCCAAAGCCCTAGAGGTAATTCAAATTCATGCAGAAAAAGTGCCGTTTTTAGAACTAAAAGCGATGTTTACCAATGCTTTTGAAGCCTTAGATTATTTGAGAACCAATCAGGTGGATTTGATATTTTTGGATATACGAATGCCCGATATTACGGGCTTGGAGCTGCTTTCTAGTTTAACCTCTAAACCTTTTGTGGTATTTACCACTGCTTATTCAGAGTATGCTGTTCAGGGCTTTGAAGTAGATGCGTTAGATTATCTTTTAAAGCCTTTCTCTTTTCCAAGATTCTTGAAAGCTTGTAACAAAGCTAGTGAAGTCATTCAGAAATCTGCTAAAACTGCTCCCGAATCCATATTTCTGAAGACGGGATATCATGAAGAAAAAGTTTTTCTTGACGAAA
This sequence comes from Cellulophaga sp. BC115SP, assembly GCF_009905545.1. Classification (GTDB taxonomy): domain Bacteria; phylum Bacteroidota; class Bacteroidia; order Cytophagales; family Spirosomataceae; genus Flectobacillus; species Flectobacillus rivi. The sequence goes on from NZ_JAAALB010000005.1 coordinate 126,242, forward strand.
TCCATTATATCGAAGCCGAGGGAAATTATCTCAATGTGATTTTGACAGAAAGAAGATTGGTTGTAAGAATGACCCTCAATGAAATGTCTGAGTTGTTACCCACAAACTTATTCCTACGTATACATCGTTCGTATTTGATTGCGCTCGATAAAATAGAAAAAATAGCCAAAAACGCTGTAGAAATCAAATCCAAAGAAATTGCCATTGGTGCCAGTTACGAGGAGGCTTGGGCTGAAGCCAAGGCTAAATTGAGATAAATTTCTCTATTTGATGGTCAATTGTAAGCATTTGAATCTCAAATTCAGTGGATGGAATGCTATTGCCTGAATTTGAGGTATTACATTTTAAAGAAATTAAATAAACCTCTTTATTCTTCTCATTTTCAATCAATACAAATTAGAAACAAACCTAAAACATTTTAAACATTTCAATTTATGAAACCAATAATCATAATGCTTCAGTGGGCAAGGCTATATTCTTCACCCTTTCTTTTTTTATTTACATTTTTAAGCACTACGCTGTTTGCCCAGCAACAAAATAGTTTAAATAATGGAGTTTACACGATTTTAGACAATAATGCCGATAATTTGCTCAGAAAGTCAAAAGCCTATTCAGTGTCTATCGGGCTCATAAAAGACGGAAAAGTTTATACAAAACATTACGGGGAACTCGATAAAGGGATAGGTAATAAAGCTGATAACCAAACAAGTTTTGATGTCGCCTCTGTGACAAAAGTGATGACTGGGCATTTAATGGCAAAAGCTGTTTTGGAAAAGAAAGTCAAGCTTGACGATGACATCAGAAAATACCTCGATGGGTCATATCCAAATTTAGCTTTTCAAGGTATTCCTGTAAGAATCATAGATTTGGTTTCGTTTAAAACTGCTTTTGATAGAGAAATTCCCGATAACAGTCAGATTAGAAAGATTAATGATGATAGTACTTGTTTTCGCATTAAGAAAATGGATGAAAGTTATAGCAAAAAACAATTTTTGGAAGACCTCAAAACGATACAATTAGATACTATCCCTGGCAAAAAGCATAAATACAGCAATACAAGCCTCGAATTGTCGGCGCTTATTTTAGAGAAAGTGTATCATAAAAACTTTGAAACGCTTTTAAACGAATACTTTTTTGCTGTAACAAAAATGAATGCTACCAAGCGTAATTTGAAAGTAGATAGCAACATTGCCAATGGATACAGCAGCAATCATTTATTAATGCCCAATAGCTACACTAATTTATGGGCCGCTGGTGGATACAGAAATTCAACGATGAACGATTTAATCAAGTTTTTGTCCTTTGAGTTAGATACAAAAAACAAAATAGTGCAAGAATCACAGCGCAACCTTTCCGATAGCGATCAATCTTGGAATGGCTATTTTTGGGACGAAATCGGAGTGTCCGAAAATGGGAAGTATTGTTATAAACACGGTGGTGCATTTGGAACAAACACGCTATTCATGGTTTACCCCGAATTACAAATAGGGATATGTATTATCGTAAATATTACTGGCGAAAACACCTTTGGGAATTTATACGAGACAGTAGCCGAAATGGTACAAGATTTAGAAGCCAAATCGTCCGAAAAAATAGATTATGGTTATAAATTAACTGATGACAAAGTGGTTTTCAGTTATCAACACAACAAGAAGCTAGACCCAAAATTAATAAAAAGTATATCGGTTGCTGGTTCATTTAACGATTGGAATCCGAACAATAAAGCTTACCAAATGCTTTCAAAAGGCAAAAATGTCTATGAACTTGAGTTGCCCAAATCACAATTTGAAAGAGGTAGAACTTATGCTTTTAAGTTTGTGATTAATCAAAACAGTTGGCTATTGACTCCCACAAATGCCTTGAATACTGATAAAACAGCAGACAATAACCTGACTTTTAAAATTGATTAATAGAAAGGATAACCCTTGAAAACCTATTGGTAGATTTCTACCTAAAGTCACAGTAAAATCCAATCGCATTCTTTTATTGAACCATGCCGAAATGTATTTCGGCGGTAGGATAGACTATTGCCCAAACCTAAATCTTTTTAAACCAATCATCTTATGAAACAGATATTAGTTGCGTTACTTTTTGTGATAAGTCAAAGTGCTGTTTTGGCTCAAAAAAATGCTGTGATAGACGATTTATTGAGTTCTTACGAAAAAATCAACCAGTTTAGCGGCTCGGTATTAGTGGCAGAAAAAGGAAAAGTCATTTTTGAAAAAAGCTATGGTTATCGGAATGCGGTCAAAAAAGAAAAGAATACCAATAATAGCAAATATAGGATTTACTCTACGACGAAAGTTTTTACAACCATTGTTATTCTAAAACTCCAAGAACAGGGTAAGCTCTCGTTGGAAGATAAGCTTTCAAAGTATTTTCCGAGTTATACCAAAGGAGATAGTATTACGATTAGAAATATGGTGTCGCATACCTCAGGAATTCCCGAAACTGAAGAGTCAAACAACAAGGAAGAACTGTTAAAACAACTTTTGACCAAACCACTCGACTTTTCGGTTGATACCAAATGGAGTTATTGTAATACGAATTTTTATCTGCTAGGATATATCATTCAAAAGGTAACGGGACAGCCTTATGAAGAAGTTATTGCCGAGATGATTCTGAAGCCTTTTCAAATGACGCATAGCGGTTTTCATTTCAATGATTTGAAAGATGAAAATAAAGCACTCGGTTATGAATTTATAGTTGGTGAAAATTCTAATGAAGCATTACGTTTTAAGTCCGATCATCCTTATGCTGCAGGAGCCATGTATTCGACCGTAGAGGATTTGTACAAATTTAGTGAGGCATTTTATACAGGTAAAATCATTGACACTAATTTGGTCAAATATATGTGTAATCCTTATTTAGAAGAGCATTATGGACTTGGACAAGAGGTGTACAGGATTCAAAACTCTGATAAAATATTGTTTGGTCACGGCGGACTTGGTCCTGGTTACAGATGTAGATTTATCAGAGACCGTGAGCAAGAAATTGCTATCATCATATTAGCCAATTCAGAGATGGTGCCAGTAGACAAAATCGCAGAAGAAATAACAGGTATTGTATATGGTAAGTCGCAAAAGAAAATCGAGGTAGGTAAAGTAACTCAAAACGATTTGCACCAAATAGAAGGGATATACTCTTCAAAAGAAGGGACTTTTTACGTAAGAATAGTAGATGGAACGGTGGTATTTAATGGAAGTATACTTCCACGAGTTCCGCTGATTCCAGTGACAAAAACTTTATACAAATTGGTTGATAGTTTTACTTTTAACTTCAAAACTGACCAATTTGGCAAAATAAAAGCCCTTACTGTTACTAATTTAAGAGGCGTTAAAACCGCAGAAAAAATATCAGATACTTTTCCTTGGGGAATTATTGGAACGGCGACAACAAGCGGTTGGGATGGAAAAGATATTGTGATGCAAACTAAAAAGGGTAATCCCAATCTATTTTATCTCAAAAACTATCCATTAAATGCGGGAGAATTAAGATTTCGATTAAACAACGATTGGAATAATAGCTTGGCGCTCAATAACGATGACAAAAACCTATGTTATGATGGATACAACATCAAAATAAAAGAAACAGGCAAATATGATATAACGTTGGATATGAGGGTAGCCTCAAAGCCACGGTTTTCTTTGAAAAAATTATAAAGTACAACCTCTCTTGTATATTTGTTAGAAAAACCATCCATTTTTATTTTCTAAGAAATGAATAAACTAAAAGTTATTGCTTTTGATGCTGACGATACCTTATGGGTGAATGAACCCTATTTTCAAGAAGTGGAAAAGAAATTTTGTGAAATGATGGAAGATTATCATCCACAACACACCATTTCTAGGGAATTGCTCAAAATCGAAATTGCCAATCTATCGCTTTATGGTTACGGAGTAAAAGGCTACATTTTGAGTATGATAGAAGCCGCGCTGCATATTTCGGGTAAAACCTTATCGATAGAGGCTATTCAAAAGATTTTGGAATTGGGAAAAGAAATGCTTGAAAAACCTATTGAGCTTCTTGATGGAGTAGAAGAAGTATTACAACAACTTCAAGGGAAATATCGCTTGGTCGTGGCCACCAAGGGAGATTTGCTTGACCAAGAACGAAAACTCAAGAAATCGGGTTTGGAAAAATATTTCCACCATATAGAAATCATGTCTGACAAACAAGAGGCTGACTATCAAAAATTGATTCGACATTTGGACATAGCACCTGAGGAGTTTATGATGATAGGAAATTCTTTGAAGTCAGATGTTTTGCCAGTACTAAAATTGGGAGGAATAGGCGTACATGTGCCTTATCACACCACTTGGGCACATGAAACGGTCGAGCATAAGGTCGAACACGAAAATTTTTATCAGTTCGCTCATGCCAATGAAGTACTGGCTGTTTTATAAGGAATGGCTAAACCCTTCAAATTTCGAAATTTGAAGCACAATTAATGTTATTAGTATTTTTTATGTAGTCGCAACTCTTGCAGTTGCCGCATTCAAAATGGCAACCTCAAGGGTTGCGACTACATAAATTTTATTTTAATGAAATGCTCATCCTTCCATTATTCTGCTAGTAGATAAAATCGCCTGCCTTATCGTAGCACTGTTACCGTTGGTATAGAATCAGGGCAGCAAATGAGGAAAATTACTTATCTTGCCGTTTTTACCAACAATGAGACGATTGTCTTTCCTCAAACACTTATTTACATGATTCAACAACTACGTAAAACAGCATTATTGCTGAAAATTCTATTGCTATTGGTAGCCGTAGAAAGTTCAAACTCCTGTTATGCCCAAAATAAGACTTTGACTAACCTCCTCGAAATCGGCGGGAAAGTAACCGATTCACGCACGGGAGAGCCTATCGCTAACGCAAGTGTCTCGCTTGATTTCAAAAAATCTGGGTTTATAAGCGATTCTTTAGGGGTATTTAAACTGTATTTGCCCAATGGCGAATATGTAGTCAAAGTAAGTGCAGTAGGTTACAAACCCTTTAGAACACGGGTGGTACTCACCAAAAATGTCCAACTCTCCATCCAACTTGATGAAATCAGCAAAACCTTAGAGGAGGTAATTGTGTCGAGTCAAGCTATTCGAAAGGATATTCAAACCCCTTCGCTCGGAGTAACCCTTCTCAATATTAAGGGTATCAAAAAACTTCCTGCCATGATGGGTGAAATTGATATTATTCGCTCAATCCAAACGCTTCCTGGGGTTTCCTCAGTTGGAGAAGGATCAAATGGTGTTAATATTCGTGGAGGCAATGTAGATCAGAATTTGATTTACATTGACGATATGCCCATTTTCAACCCTACCCACTTGTTTGGTTTGTTTTCGGTATTTGCATCCGACGCAATTCGTGAGTTAGAACTTTATAAAGGAGGTATCCCTGCCAGATTTGGTGGGCGTAGTGCAGCAGTATTGGATATCAAGGTGACAGAGCCGAGTACTGAGAAATTTAAATTATCTGGTGGTATAGGTTTAGTCTCCAACCGAGCGATGGCTGAAATACCTATTGTAAAAGAAAAACTCTCTGTGTTGGTAGCTGGTAGAGTTTCCTTCAACGACTTCTTATTTAAGTGGTTAGCTCCAGATAATATGAAAGGTACAAAGGCAAATTTTTATGATTTTGCCTCAAAGGTATTTTATCGTCCTAATAAGAATAATACGATTACATTGTCAGCCTATTTGAGTAAGGATTATTATCAGGTAGACTCGCTTTTTAGTCTTGAGAATGTTATTGCCTCGAAAACTCAGTTTGACTATGGACATCAAAATGCTTCTATTCATTGGAGTCATTATTTTGGTCCAAAATTAAGTATGGAGATTGTGGGAGTTACCAGTTTGTACAAAACTCGAACTTATGCTCCTGACTCAGTGAATAACATTGACTTGCGCAATCAGGTTTTTTACAATAACCTGAAGGCTCAATGGGATTATTTGCCCGATGAAAAACAGAAGATTAACTTCGGTATCAGTGGTATTCGTTACGATATTCAGCCAGGAAGTTTGAATAAGGACGTGAAATCACGTATTGCCGCGGTAGAAATACCTAAAGAACAAGGAATGGAATTTGGGATATTTGTCGATGATGAGTACAAGTTTAATAACAAATTGACCATTCAGGCAGGCTTGCGATATGCCCATTATTTGGCTTTGGGAGCAGGAACCGTAAATACTTATTTGACCACCGAACCCAAATCTTTAAACACAATCGTTAGTACTAGAACCTACGGAAGTGGAGAAGTAATGAAATCTTACGGCGGTTTCGAGCCTAGATTGACGATGAAATATTCTATCGACGAGAAAAATACTTTGAAGTTGGGTTATAACAGAATGCAACAGTTTTTCCAACTTATTTCCAATAATACCACTCCTTTACCTACTGCTCGTTGGAAATTGGCAGACGAATACGTAAAGCCGCAGTTCAGCGATTTTTATACGATTGGTGGTTTCCACTCATTTAAAGATGATATTTGGGAGCTTTCAGCTGAAGGGTATTACCGAAATGCACAACATATTTTGGATTATGTTTCAGGCGCAAATTTGCAATTAAATAAAAACCTCGAAACTCAAATAATATCTGGAAAAGGAAAGGCCTACGGTTTAGAGTTAATGCTGACTAAAAGAAGAGGCGAGGTAAACGGTTGGTTGAGCTATACTTACGCAAGAAGTTTGCAACAAATGCTAGGCGATTTTCCAAGTGTTCAGCAGATTAGTAGTGGCGATTGGTTTCCTTCGAATTATGATAAACCTCATAATTTTAATATGTTGGTCAATATTCAGCCGTCAAAACACCATAGCTTCTCCTTTACATTTGCTTATCAAACAGGTCGCCCTGTTTCATCGCCTGTAGGTTTGTTCCAAATTGATAATCAAAGGTATCCCGTATATATTGCTCGTAACAATTCTCGTATTTCTGATTATCACCGTTTAGACTTTTCGTGGACGATTACCAACCCATCTCTAAAAGAAAAACGTTGGGAAGGTAGTTGGACATTTACCGTGTATAATATTTATGCACGACAAAACGCCTATTCGGTATTTTTCAAGCCTGTTGCCTATGGCGTACGCCCGTATGAGCTAAGTGTGTTTGGTGCACCATTTGTTTCGTTGACCTATAATTTCAAGTTCTTATAAAACTTATTCCAGCTATTGTTATGAAGCGTTTTTCGTATTTATATATCATCATTTTTGTATTATTCAATCTAGTAGCTTGTATCAATCCTGTCAGTGATTTTGAGCAAGCAGCTTATTTGAAATTTATTACCGTAGAAGCTTCCTTATCTGACCTTACTGAGGCACAAAAGGTTAAGCTCTACTGGTCTGCCGACCGAATCGACGGAACGAGCGGTTTTACACCAATCACAGGTGCGAAGGTATGGCTAACAACAGCCTCTGGTTCGACGATTAATTATGTAGAATCAGGTGTAACCTCTGCGAAGGGCGTTTATTCATCGCCTGATACATTCAAGGGAGTTGTTGGGGAAACCTATACTTTACATTTTCGCTTGTCGAATGGAAAAGAGTATGAGTCCTCACCTGAAAAAATGCGCAAGGCTCCAGAGATTGAGAATTTAATTACAAGATTTGAAATCAATGACGTTTACAGTAAAGCCGATCCACGAAGAGCAGGATTTAATATATATGCAGATTTTCAAGATGACCCAGCGGCAGGAGATTATTATCAATGGTTTTGGAAACATTATGAAAGAGCTGAGTTTTGTGTGACTTGTTATAGCGGGGCAAAATATAACTTTGCAACAACCAATTGTGACCCTCCTCGTATTCCGACAGATGAAGTTTGGAATTATATCTGTAGTGCCCCGTGTTGGAATTTGACTTTTAGTAATGAGCTCAATATTATGTCTGACGCCCTAATGAATGGTCAACGATTGACTGGAAAAAAAGTCGCTAGAGTGCCTTTCGATAATTATTCAAAATACTACTTAAGACTCGAACAGCGCTCTATTACCAAAGATGCCTACGATTATTATCAAAGCTTAAGTAATCAAACTCAGAATACTGGTACCTTATTTGATGTACCTGCCGAAACTCGCTTCAGTTTAAATATAAAATCTAAAACTGACCCGACGGAGAAAATCCTTGGCATTTTTGATGTTTATGCCGTTAAAAAACGAGTTTTTTATATAGATCGTCAAACAGGAGTGCCCGCTGATGAAAGACCTCTTGTGAATTTTGGGGTAGGCGAAGTATATTCTTGTCCGCCAGGCGCACCAAATTGTCAGGATCGAGTACCATGTTTAGAAGGGCTATATCGTACACCATTTAAACCAGAAGGTTGGATAGATTAAAAGCAAGTCATTTTCTAACTTTCATAAATTCTTAAACAAAAGCAGAAGAGTTAAGTTAAAATTTAAGAAACCTTTTCGAACTTTGTATCGTAGGTTTGTTATCCCACACTAATAGGATGCCTGTATGGGCAATTTAACTCAGATGGAAATAGTAAAAACTCAAAACACGCAAACTTCTGTGACCACTTCTCAAAAAAATATGAAAACTGGTGTTCTAATTGTCAATCTTGGAACCCCCGATTCGCCCAATACACCAGATGTGAGAAAATATCTTCGTGAATTTCTGATGGATGGTAGGGTTATTGATATTCCAGTAGCTTTTCGTTGGATGTTGGTCAATTTGATTATCGCACCATTTCGCTCTCCAAAGTCAGCCAAAACTTACCAAGAACTATGGGAAGATAGAGGCTCGCCTTTAAAGTTTTATGGAGAAGATGTGGAGGCAATGCTCCAAAAAGAACTAGGAGAGGAGTTTGAAGTAAAATTAGCCATGCGTTACCAAAGTCCAAGTTTGGATGTTGTGTTAGAACAGTTCAGAAATTCGGGCTACCAAAAAATCATTGTGATTCCGTTTTTTCCACAATATGCTTCTGCCACAACAGGTTCGGTGTACGAAAAAGTGATGAAGATTGTTTCGCAGTGGCAAATCATTCCTGAAATCAAGTTTGTTAATACCTACTACGACCATCCGAAGTTTATCGAGCATTTTACCACAGCTGCACGTAACTACATGGCTTCACATGAATATGACTACTTTATTTTTAGTTATCATGGTGTGCCAGAACGTCAGATTCGTAAAGGGGATTGCACAGGCAAGACTTGTAATTTTGGTTCATGTTGCGATACAATTCATTCTTTTAATCAGTATTGCTACAGAGCACAATGTCATGAGACAACACGACTGATGGTAAAAGAATTAGGTTTAAAAGAAGGGACTTACCTTACAACTTTCCAGTCTCGTTTAGGTAGAGACCCATGGATACAACCCTATACCGAAGATACCATTAAGAAACTAGCTAAAGAAGGCAAGAAAAGCGTGCTAGCATTTTCACCAGCGTTTGTGTCTGACTGTCTCGAAACAACCATTGAGGTGGGAGAAGAGTATAAAGAAGTTTTTGAAGAGTTAGGCGGAGAGCATTGGCAACTCGTAGAAAGCCTAAATAATTCTCCAATTTGGGTAGAGTTATTGAAGGATTTAGTTACCAAAAATTCTTAGGTTTAATACATATTTGGTTATATTACTTTACCCGTCTTGTCTTACTCATATTGATGCAGACAAGACGGGTAATTTTTTACACCTTGTTAAATGTGTTCAGGAATTCCTGTAAATTTGTTTTTCAGGTTGGGCATTTCGTGAGAAATAGTCGTAAATAAACTTATATGATTGAGTATAAAATTAAGGGTTTAAGTCATATACAAATGTTTAAAATCGAGGAGCCTCTCTTGTGAAAATGTTGTGAGGTTATATTTGTTTACTCTTTAAGAGAAAAAACTCATAAAATGTTATGAAAAATGATAATATACTTAAAACTAAAAAAGATATAAAGACTTTTATAGTAGCTATTTTGAATCCTCCTACTCATGGACAAGGACTTAAAAAAGCTCAAGACGCATATCTTAAACACAAAATCAACTTAACAAACTAACCATGCTATCTCTAATACTTAGCGTACTTTTTTCCGTATTGTTACTGGTCAATTTTAGACTTCATCCCAATTTTAAGGTAAATACATTTCAGGCAATTATTTTAAATTATCCCGTTTGTTTTCTTACTGGACTATTGATGATGCCAGCCCAACAGCATTTCGAATTCAATTTTTTCAATACAGGCTCACAATATGCTTTGTTATTAGGAATAGGATTTGTCGTGACATTTATTCTGTCTGGCATCTCAACGCAAAAAATGGGTATGACAGCTACTTCTTTGGCGAATAATATCTCTTTGGTTATTCCTGTTATTTTTAGCTTGTTGTTTATTACAAAATCTGGCAGTTTTGATGCGCTCAATTATGCAGGCTTGGCATTGGCAATTGGTGCGGTAGGTTTAAGTACTTTTAAAAAAGAGGAGGCAAAAGGTACAGACACTAGCCGTAATTGGTTATTACCTCTGGCGGTATTTGTCATGTATGGTATCACAAATACAACTTTTAACTTTCTGTCGGCAGAGTTTATCAAGACAGACGAACAGCGCATTCCATATACCCTTACGATTTTGATTGGCTCAATGGTTTTTGGTGCTTTAGTATTGATTTATCGTAAAATCCAATTGAATGAGAATATTAACTTTAAAAGTGTATTGGCTGCATTTCCATTAGGTATCCCTAATTTTTTGTCTTTTTACTTTTTACTAAAAGCACTTAGTGATTACGATAACAATGGAGCTTATGTGCTGCCTTTGTATAATATCAGTGTCATCATGGTATCATCTTTGGTGGGAATTGTTTTCTTTAAAGAAAAACTTAGCAAACTTAATTATCTGGGTTTGTTGCTGGCGCTAGTCGCCATCTTTCTCATCAATCATCAAGGATTTTTCTGAAATAAGCGTTTTTCTGAATTTTAAAAAGGCGGTCGAGTAATTAATTTCGACCGCCTTTTTTGATACTTTATTTCAAAATGACACCTCTTTAGACGCAAAGTATTGCGTCTCTACGGGTAAAATGTAGCTTTTAAAAATCACTCTCTCAATTATTTATTTCTTACTGATAAATGTACTTCCTTTTATATAAAATCTATAAGGTAAATCTGCACCTTGTGTTATGCCAATGCGAGTGGTGGTGAAAATCTTATCGTCGGCTATTGGACTTTGAGGAGGAATCAAGCTGAGTGCATCTGTTTGGACATTCCAAAAATTCATGTCCATTCGAATGCCAAAAGCCTGAACTAACTTGGCTGGACCTGAGCAGAGGTTTTTAATAGATGCTGTATTTCGCCTAATTTTCATTAATTCTATACCTTGAGTAGGTTCGAGAGCACGAATTAATACTGCTTCGCCTATACCTTCATCATTTCCTGATATATTGAAACAATAGTGCATACCATAAATCTGATAAACGTATATAGTGCCTGGCTTTCCAAACATAGCAGCGTTTCGATTAGTCTTTGTTCTATAGGCGTGACAGGCAGGGTCGCCTTGTAAATAGGCTTCAGTTTCAACAATTATTCCTTCATAGCGTCCATCTTCTGAATCAAGTCTCAAGCTCCATCCCAATAGCGATTTGGAAAGTTGAAGGGTATCTAAGGTTAACAAGTTTTCTACATTCATATTTTAATGGTTTATGGACAAATAAGTTAGTGGGCAAAATTTAATTAATTTTACCAGCAATAGGCTGTAAGCCATACGCCATACGCCCTAAGCTAAAAGTTAAATGTTTTTTATAAAAGAATTTAAGCTTTTTGCCTATGGCTTACAGTCTAAAGCGTACCATTAATACTAATAAAGCCTCTTGTGGAAGCTTTGAAAGGGCGAGCAGACATAAAATGCTCATATATTTCTCCATCTACCCATAATTAAGTATTTTAATGCTTATCTTTTATTAGTAACTAGCCTATTCGATTAACTAAAATATCTATGAAAGGTTCAGTCTTCTTAGTTTGGTTATTATTAAGTCTTCCTTGTATAGGACAAGAGGGGTATCGACATCTTACCATTAAAAATGGGCTTTCTCAAGGCTCTATAAATACCATTTTTAAAGATTCTCGGGGATTTGTTTGGTTGGCTAGTCAGGAAGGACTAAATCGTTACGATGGTACTAATATAAAAGTTTATCAATTTATAGATGAGGATAGCACTACCATAGGTGGAGGCAACTTGCGTGGGATTGTTGAAGATGCCAATGGCGACTTATGGATTGGTTCTGGCGATTGCTTGAATCGCTATAATAGAAAGTTAAATAATTTCACGCGATTTTATAGTAATAGCTCAAAGCGTTCGACTATTACGACTGTTTTTTATGCTAATAAACAAGAAATATGGTATATCAATGAAGAAGAGGGAGTTGTAGCTTTGAATTATAAAAGCTTTCAGAAAAGGAAAATTTGGAGAGACTTTATTTACAAAGCAGATTACCTTTCAGGAAAAGTGAAAAAGGACCCTGTTCTGCCTATTGTTTGGATTTTGTTGCCCAAAGGAGTCGTTGGATATAATTATCAGACTAGAGAAGAAACTATTCTCTCTCCAAAAATACTTCCTAACCCTAGTAATATAACGAGCTTTGAGGTAGATAGAGAAGGTAATATCTGGGGTGTTTCAGCATCACAACTTTGGAAATACTCAATGCTTTCAAAGCAAGTAAAATCCTTTCAACTGCCCAACCTTCGAGGTATTAAACCGACTACGTATGATATTAAAGAAAGTTCTGATACAAAAAAGCTTGTAATTAGCGGAAATTATGGATTGGTGATTTTTGATAAACTGAAAGAGCGTGTCAGTCGGTACTACATTCATCAAATGAATAATACTCGTAGTTTATCCAACTGGGAAATTTCTACGGCCATATTGGATAACCAGCAGATACTTTGGGCAAATCCAGCTCCAGTTGGGATAGATGTTATTTTACCAGAACATTTTCAAATTAATACTTTTGACAGTAATCCCTGTGATTTTGGAGAATTTAATGGTGCATCTATTCGAGGGATTGCTGAAGACGAGGAACATAACCTTTGGGTCGGATCTATTGATGAAGGACTTTGGTATATCAAAATGAATCCCAAAAGAAACAGAGGGCTTGAAGAGCCACTTTCACTTCAGAAATTTACGACAAAGGACGGTTTACCAGACAATGATGTTAATGATATTTTAATAGATGCTAATGGAATCGTTTGGGTAGCTACTTTTTTAGGAATGGCATATTTCGATAAACAACGAAAGAAATTTATTCCTATCTCTAATCATGCTGATTCCAATAATTATGTCAATGCAAATTATGTTCTTGAATTGTGCAATTATAAGGATAATCAAATCCTGTTAAGTACCATGAGCGGTTTATTTCTGTTGAAGAACAAACAAATAACCGCTTTTTCGAGGGATAGAGAACCAGGTTCTGGAAGTCTCTATTACGACTCAATGGCACAAAGGCTTTATGTGGGTTGGCGTGAAAAAGGCATGGCGGTGTATTCGACCAAAGCCGAAAAGCCTGTGCTTTTGCCCAAGTTATTTTTGCCAGGTCTGAATGTAATGGAGTTTTATAAACAGCCTAAAACTGATGTCCTTTGGGTTTCATCGAATAAAGGTCTGGTCAAATTTGATGCAAAAAAACTTCAGATACTTCATGCATTTACCAACCGAAATGGATTAATCAATAATGTTGTATATGCCACTATGCCTTTTAAGAACTATCTCTGGTTGAGTACCAATAAAGGTGTTGCGCAATTTGACCTATCTAAAGAGAAATTTAAGGCTATTACGCAAGAGGAGTTTCGAGAATATAATCGTAATGCGAGTCTTATGACCTCAAATGGAACTTTCTATTTTGGCTCTACCCATGGACTTACCTATTTTAATCCTGCCATTTTACCTTCTACACATTCCTTGATTAATATCTATTTGACTGATATGGCTGTCAACGATAAACCTTTAGCCGTTGAAAAAGGACATATTGGTGAACAGGATAAAATTGTGCTCAATTATGATGAAAATACCATAACATTATCCTACGTAGGTATCGATTATCAAAATCAAATTAGTAATACGTATTTTATTCAACTGGAAGGATTTGATAAAAATTGGTTGAATGTTGGTTCCCAGCAGTCGATAAGATATACCCATTTACCTTATGGTGAATACAAATTGAAGATAAAAGTAAAAAACATAGACAATGAGCGATTTCCTATCAAAGAATTAGTGATTGTAATCAATTCACCTTTTTGGCGAACAATCCCATTTTATCTTGCCATTGTGATACTTTTGATTTTGGGTGGATACTTAGGAGCTTCTTATTGGCTAAATCGTAAGTTATTGGTGCAAAAACGAGAGCTTGATACTATTCTTAAAACACAAGAATCCGAACGGAAGCGCTTAGCCCAAGATTTACACGATGATTTGGGAGGAAGCTTGTCGATTTTAAGAGGTAGACTTTCAAACGAAGGAGTAAGTCACGAAATGATTCAGCTTGTTAATCAAGCCATTCAGGATTTAAGACTAATTTCATGGAATTTGTTACCACCCGATTTGATGAAGGATGGTTTAATCCCTGCCTTGGAAAATGCGGTGGAACGAATTCAGAAATCGACGGATATAAAATTTACATTTATTCATTTTGGAAAAGAAAAATATTTGCCAGAAGAATCAAGAATTCATATTTATCGAATTGTTCTTGAAGTTTTTAACAACATCTTAAAACATTCAAAAGCTAATGAGGCTACGATGCAACTTCTTTTTCATGAACAAATGATTTATCTGTCCATAGAGGATAACGGAATTGGTATCAACAAAGAGGATTCTTCTTGGGGAATTGGTTTCAAAAATATTCAAACTCGTGTTGATAACCTTCATGCCCATTGGCATATAGATACAAGTAATCTTGGCACCACCTTTATATTAGAAATACCCTATGAATGATACTAATGCCTCTTTGTTAATAGCCGACGACCATGTTTTATTTGGTGAGGGAATTATCTCTATGCTAAGAGATACATATCATTTCTTGGCACTTGTTACCGATGGAAAACATGTGATGAATGCAATTTTAGAAAGAAATCCAGCCCTAGTTTTACTCGATATAAATTTGCCTAGCATTGACGGGCTAGAGTTAGCAAAATTGATTAAGTCCAATTTTTCAGAAGTCAGTGTTATTTTTCTTACGATGTACAACGAAGGAAAATTTGTGGAACAAGCCCAAAAACTCAAAGTGGACGGTTATATGCTTAAACATTCCACGAAGGAAGAACTCATTGTGGCTATTGATAAAGTTTTGTCTGGGGAAAAATACTTCGACCCAAAATTGAATTTGGAGAAAACAAACCTCCATCAGACAGATTATTTTGTTAAGAAATTTTTGCTTACGCCACGTGAAGTTGAAATAATTCGACTGATTAAGAAAGGAGCTAGTTCTGGGCAAATTGCGGAGGCTTTACATTTGAGTGAAGAAACAGTGCGCTCACATCGCAAAAATATTCATTTCAAGCTTGGAGTGTCAAAGGTATCCGAACTTATAGAATTTGCCAATGCGAATGGGTTATAAATGAGATATTGAGTGAGTTGTGATTGAGTGATTACTCTTTTCAGTATTGGAGACAAATAGCTTTGCGTTTAATCATGATTTATTAGCCTATTCATCAAAAAAGCGGTCGGAAATTATTTTCCGACCGCTTTTTAATAGTAGTTTTATCGTAAGTCTGTTTTAAAGAACATTAGAAGTCTGCTCCTTAATTTTCTCTAATTCGTCTTTCATATTCACGACCAAACGTTGAATACCTACATCGTTTGCCTTAGAACCAATCGTATTGATTTCACGACCAATTTCTTGTGATAGAAAATTCAACTTTTTACCATTTCCTTCTTTTACAATTGTTTGAAAATAGTCAAGGTGCGTGCGTAGACGTACTTTTTCTTCCGAAATATCGTATTTCTCAACATAATACACCAATTCTTGTTCGAAGCGATTTTTGTCAAAATTCTCATCCTGTAATAAATCACTCACCGATTTGCGGAGGCGTTCTCTTACCCCAGGAATACGTGTTTTGTCCAATTCCTCAACTTCTGTTAAGAGACTACCAATACTTTGTGCATATTCGATAAATTTGGCTTGTACGATAGCGCCTTCTCTTAATCTAAATTTATTACATTCTTCCACAGCCTTATTTACAGCCTGTACAATAACTTTCCATTCAGCTTCACTTTGTTCTTCCGAAACGGCGTCAGTATTAAAAGCATTGGGCATAGTCAAGGCAATTTTCAATAGCTCAGTAGTTTCGATGCTTCCGAAGATTGCTGCGGTTTCAGCCAAGTCTTTTACGTAAGCTTGCACCAAAGCTCTGTTGACAGAAGTGCCAGCGGTTGTATCTGTATATTGTACCTGTAAATTAAATTCTATTTTACCTCTTTCTAATTGCTGAGTGAGAATATTACGAATCTCGATTTCTCTTGAAGAAAATGTTTTCGGAATACGGCAATATATATCAGTGAATTTAGAGTTCAGGCTTTTGACTTCGGCAGTTACAGTAAGATGATTTGCTTCTACTACTGCCTTTCCGAAGCCTGTCATTGATTTCAACATAGTTATTCAATATTTTACGTTCTATGCAATTTGCAGGTAAAAATTGACTTGTCCAAATAAAATAGAGGAGGTGTTTGTAATTAAGGATGAGTGCGGAGTCGAGAATGGTGAGTTTGTCTAGAGCTAAAGTTTCCGAACAATGCTGGATTTGGGATTGCTGAAATTATGGCTATTATAATACTGGTTGAAAAAAAGCGGTCGAAAATACTTTTCGACCGCTTCTGATACAAATTTACTGCTAAAAAATTCACTCAATCACTCAATCAGCATTCACTCAATTGTGAAGCGAAATACTAAAGAGATTTGATTTTGATACTACGGTACCAAACATCATTGCCGTGATCTTGTAATACGATATGTCCTTTCAAGAATTTACCAAAGTCTGGCATATTTTTGAATTTACTGTTTGCGATTAAATCTTTCCAGTTTTGATCATCCATGCGAGTTTCAACTACCTTTACGCCATTCATGAATACCTGAAGGCTTCCTTTGTTACTGATGATTTTAACAGTATTCCATTCACCAACGGCCTTCACTGGTTCTGATGATGACTGAATCAAATCATAAAGGTCGCTTGCACGGTGTTTTTTGATTTTACCATCTGGGTGACCATCGTTGTCGATTACTTGGATTTCAGGACCTGTAAACCAACCGTAAGCATATTTTGCATCTTCTTGGCTATTGATATAAATACCACTGTTTCCGTTTGGTGAAATTTTCCACTCGACACTCAATTCAAAGTTTTCGAACTCCTCATTGCTTACCAAGTCGCCAGAACCTTCTTTTCCTTTTGAAGTATCATATTTCAACGCACCATCCGACACAATCCAGTTGGCTTTTACTTCCTTGCTTTTCCAAGTATGCCAACCTGTAGTAGACTTACCGTCAAACAATAAACGCCATCCTGATTTGATTTCTTTTTTAGAGAGAGTATTTGGAGTTTCTTTAGCTTGTAGGCTAAAAACCGATGCTGAAAGCATTAAGCAAGTAATTAAACTAGTTTTTTTCATGTAATAAAGGGAATTTAGAAAATGGGCTGATTGGGGAAATTGTACAATCATATACAAAAACAAATGTAATACTCTATTCCGAATATTATGCCCTGCTGAGGAGGGAAACTTTGATTCTATTACGGATTTGGGATTTCTGATTTCGGAAATACTGAATAATATATCCATTTTATTTTATATAAAAAATGGGCTTGCAACATAGTGTTGCAAGCCCAAAAGTGTTGAGGATTCGTGTAAGATAAATTTTATCCTACAACCAAATTATTTTTTCTTTTTTACTTCGAAGAAAATAGCCAATCCCAACAAACCTACTAAAAGGAAAGAAGCGATAAAGTCTATTTTTGAGCCTTTTGCGACAACCTCTGGCTCAAACTTAAACTCAATAGTGTGTTTTCCTGCTGGAACAACTAATGCTCTCAATACGTAGTCTGCACGTAAATGTGGTTTGTATTGTCCGTCTATGTAAGCTTTCCAATCTTGGTTACCGCGATAGAAGATTTCTGAGAAAACTGCTAATTGTTCAGAACTAGCATTTGAGCTGTAAGTCAAATGATTTGGCTTATAGTTGGTAAGGGTAATTTTGTTATTGACAGAATCAGCTTTGATAACCGATAAGTTTCCTAACTCTGGCTTGAATCTTTCATCAACAACGGCTGTTTTTTTAGGATTAAAATTTGTCAGTGCATTTATTTCTTCATCAGCAGTAGGTACCATTTTGATTTCTTGTACAAACCAAGCATTTCCACAAGCCTCTGGATTTAATTGTACCGCTGGAGTACCTTGTGCGCCAGGCACTACCACATACTTCGCATTGAGCATATTCAAAACCTGAAGATTCAACGGGTTTTTAGAAAGATGATGCTCTACTAATTCTTGGTATCTGCGCAATTTAGCTCCGTGATAACCACCCAATGATTGGTGATAATACGACATTTTGGCATCGCCTACAAAGTTTGTCGAAAGGTCTATTACTTTGTAAATGCCTTTGTCTTTCATAATTTCTGCATCAATTGGCGAAGGTGCCGTATTTTCTTCAACTGCTGCTTTATCGATAAATGAATCGTTGTTGAAATAGCGTTTATCTACGGTAAACAAGTCAAGTGTTACCAATAAAATCAACACTGGATATAAAACCGATTCTTTGATTTTCCCTTTGGCAAAAGCCCAAATTGCCGCAGCAGTAATCGTAATGTAGATAAATGTACGGAAAGCATCAGCACGCAATAACGAAGCTCTATCTTTAACAATAGCGTTTAGTATTTGTGTGTCGAAAGACTGATTGCCTGATAACTGGAAGGTAGCGTCGTTTGGAGAACGGAAATTGAAAAACAAATCAGGTAGCAATCCGAGGATTAATGAGAAACCTGCCGTCAAACCAAAGCTGATTAGTAAATCTTGTTTGATTTGCTCAAATGTCAACTTTTCTTCAACAATACGTTTAACTGCTAATACAGCCATCGTAACTAATGAAAGTTGTACAAGACAAAGAATCATCGTCACCGCTCTAAACTTATTGAACATAGGGAAATAGTCAAACATTAAGTCATTAAAGAAGAAGTTTTTACCCCATGACAATACAATATATAAAACTGTAGTGCCGATTAGCCAATATTTTAATGAACCTCTCACTACAAAGCATCCAAGTAAGAACAAGAAGCAGATTACTGCACCAGCGTATGCAGGTCCACCAACAAAACTTTGATCGCCCCAGTAAGCTACACTTCTTTCTGAAAATCCAAGAGCTACGTCTTCTGGTTGTCCGTTATCAATAAGTACCTTGTATGTTTCTGATTTGTTACCACCAAGCGAACCTCCTGAAGCCCCTCCTCTAAAATTTGGAATAAGTAATGTCCCTGTTTCGCCAATACCGTAACTCCAGTCAAAGGCATAGTCTTTATCCAAGCCTCCATTCGACTGTGTATTTGATTTCAATTCTGATTTACCTCTGATTGTTTCTTTAGAATACTCAAGGTTACTCCACAAACGCATAGCATGGTTTGCAGCACCAATACTCAATGAACCTGCTAGAATCGCTAATGAAATAGCTAGTTGTTTTACCTGTCCAGCTTTGATTTTTTCGATAGCTTCTGCCACAATTAGAATTCCCCACGATAAGAATAGGTAATAGGTAATCTGTACGTGGTTGGCATATAGCTCTAATCCCATAAACAAGGCCGTCAGTGCCGCACCAATCCAATATTTACCACGCATGACCAGAACGGTTCCTGCTAATACCAAAGGAGCAAAAGCCAATGCCAATACCTTAGAGTTATGTCCAGCGGGGATAATAACCATATTAAAAGTTCCTAAGGCATATCCAATAGCTCCCAAGACTGATAGCCAATTGTTGAGCCCTAGAATAATCAAGAAAATATACATCCCAAGCATTTCCAAGAATATCATGTTGATAGGGCTAGGGAGTGCGTTGTTGGCATACTGACCAATTTTGGTTGTAATACTGTTAGGGTATTGTGCCGAAATCATGTAAGTAGGCATACCACCAAACATTGAGTTGGTCCACCATGTAGTTTCACCAGTCGTTTTTCTGAACTCGACAGACTCGTGAGCGGCTGCTTGAGCCATTTGAATATCATGTTGCTGAATGACTTTGCCTTTAAGGGCTGGTGATGCGTAAATCCCTGCCAATACCGCAAAAAATACAATCGCTACAATGTGCGGAAGGAATTTTTTGAATGAAAATTGCATGTTTTGTGATTAAGATTTTCTTGGTTTAATGAATACATATCTTATCTGCTATGAAACAAAGATAAAAGGAATCCTTCATTGATAAATGAACTTGTTGGTACTTTCGAGAGTTTTTATATCAGTTTCTTGGACAAATTACGTTATAGGGGCAATGATTATTGGATTTTTAAAAGAAAAATCGTCGATTTTTATCGTTTTTTGATTTTTTTCCTCAAAAATTCAAACCATTTATTCTTAACTTTGTCAATACGTATAATAATACTCATAACTAGATATAATGAAAAAGTTGATTTCGATTATCACGTTTGCGGTAGCTGTAAACCTATCTGGTGCTCATGCACAAGACTCAAAAGCTGGCGCAATCATTGATGCTATGCAAAAAAAATATAAGTCGATGAAGTCGTTTAGCGCTACATTTACTTATGGAGCTGACGGTAGTAAGCAAGCGCTAAAAGGTGACATTACGGTAAAAGGCCAAAAGTATCGTTTGAAACTTGCGGGTCAGGAACTATTTAATAACGGCAAAGACGTTGCTACTTATATTAAGGAGACTAACGAAGTAAATATCTCCGAATACGAACCAAGTGAAAATGACTTGAATCCAGCAAAAGTTTATTCTTTCGATAAGAAGGGTTATAAATATACTTTTGTGGGAGAGTCCAAAGAAGGAGCCAATACGTACGAAGTAGTTGAGCTTTCTCCAGAGAAAAAAGGCGGTCAAGTTTCGAAAGTAAAAATCAAAGTAAATAAGGCTGATAAATCTGTTGGAGGTTGGACAATCATTGATAAGAGCGGGAAGCGTCAAACATTTAGTGTGATTAAGTTTAATCCTAATACAAATGTTGATGACAAATTCTTTTCATTCGATAAATCTAAATATCCAGGTGTAGAGATTAACGACCTTCGCTAGATAATAGACATAAAAAAAGGCTAACTCAATTCTGAGTTAGCCTTTTTTTATGAAAGACAGAAAATCTTATTCAGACTTTCTTAATAACCATAACCCTATAAAGGTAATTGCTCCGTTAACTAATAACTTCTCAAAGCCGAATTGATAGCCATTCAACCATGCTTGTGAGTTACTATCTATGATGTACGTCAAAATAGGAGAGGCAATACACAGATAAGGAACTAGCTTGTCTTTTATCGGAGTCTTCGTAAATAGACCAAATGAGAATAACCCTAGTAATGGGCCGTAAGTGTATCCTGCTATATTAAATACTGCCGAAATAATAGACTGCTCACTATAGGCATAAAAAATCATGATTACAACAAAGAACAATGCCGAAAACCCAATATGTACATAATGCTTGATTTTGGTACGTTGTGACTCTTCATATTTTTCGATATGCATAAAGTCGATACAAAAGGCAGTTGTCAAAGCAGTAAGCGCCGAATCGGAGCTTGCATAAGTTGCTGCGGTAATTCCTAATAAAAATGTGATTGCAGCAACGGTTCCAAAATGTCCTCCTAATGCCAACATTGGATATAACTGATCCGTTTTAGCTGGAATAGCGAAGCCAATCTTATCTGCATAGATATATAACAAAGCACCTAGAGCGATAAACATTAACGTTACTACAGCAAACGTAC
Source organism: Cellulophaga sp. BC115SP (assembly GCF_009905545.1). GTDB lineage: Bacteria > Bacteroidota > Bacteroidia > Cytophagales > Spirosomataceae > Flectobacillus > Flectobacillus rivi. The sequence continues at coordinate 148,081 of NZ_JAAALB010000005.1, forward strand.
AGCAAAACCAAAACATGTTCTTTTGTGCCTCGCCAATGTTCTTGCATGTAAGATTCTTCTGCATAAGATCTTGGTCGAGCCCCGTCATTACTATGGCAATGAAGGCACCAGAGATAAAGTCTTTTACAAAATGATGTTTGTAAGAGAAATCATCGAAGAAAAACATTTTTGAATACTTACTTTCTTGAATAGTCGTTACCATTTCTGAAAAACTCAAACCTAGCTGATTATTTATCAAAATAATGGTCAGAGCTAAGGCTGTCAAAAGAAAGAACGTTTGTAAGGTATCAGTTACAATAATCGTTTTAACACCTCCTTTGTAGGTATATACCCATATCAAGGCAATTGTGACTAAGGCAGACACGGCAAAGGGAACATGCCAATTGTCAAAAATGGCTAATTGTAAAACTTGTACTGCTAAAAACAAACGGGCCGCTGAGCCTAAAGTTCGTGCTAGAAGGAAAAAAGCAGAGCCAGTCTTATAAGACCAAAAACCAAAACGTTTTTCTAGATAAGTGTAAATAGAAATAAGATTCAACTTATAATAGAGAGGAAGCAATACCGTTGCGATAACAAAGTAACCAACAAGGTTTCCTAAAATGATTTGGTAATAAGAAAGTGAAACTTTTCCGACATCTCCGGGTACAGAAATGAACGTTACCCCAGAAATAGATGTTCCAATCATACCAAAGGCAACCAACCACCAAGGAGACTGTTTATTTGCCGTAAAAAAGGTATTAGTATCTGCTCCTTTTGACGTAAAGTGTGCAACAACGATTAGAAGTAAGAAATAAACTGCCAATATGCCAAAGGCTAAACCTGTGCTCATAATTTTTAAGGTTGAGTTGATAAGTAAATGCTTTAATTGGGTGTTTGATAATAAGAAAATAATACTCCCTTTGTATCAAAAATGAAAGGCAAAATTGATATTTTTTGTTAAATTTGCTAATAGAGCCTAGAATATATTTCCAAGCTCATTATTAATGCGTTATAATCCAATAAGTTAAAAATAATAAATATTTCACAGATGCGCCCATTTGAACAATTTGAAGAAGAAGTAGATGTACTGGAGGATGTCAAAGATACCGACCAATATGACTTAGTAGTCTTCAATGATGATGTCAATACGTTTGATTATGTTATCGAAACGTTAATTGACGTTTGTGGACACACCCCAGAACAAGCTGAGCAATGTACTATTTTGATTCACTTCAAAGGTAAATGTTCTGTTAAAAAAGGTTCTTTTGATGAATTAGCCCCAATGCGCAATGATATTTGTCGCAGAGGTCTTTCTGCTGAGGTCATGTAATATTGACTGTTGCTTGTCCTTATTAATTGCTTACCACGTTGAATTATCCATCCAAATTAATTGAACAGGCTATCGACGAAATAGCCAAGTTGCCGGGCATAGGTAAAAAATCTGCTCTGCGTATGGCTTTGCATTTGCTTAAGCGAGATGAAAAGCATACGTTAAAACTAGCGGAGGCTATTGTTGCTATGCGTACTCAGATTCGTTATTGCGAACAATGTCACAATATTTCGGATACTGAAATATGTGGGATTTGTGCCAGTAAAAAACGTGAAGCTTCACTAGTTTGTGTAGTTGAAGACGCTCGTGACGTATTAGCCATCGAAAATACGTCGCAATACAGAGGCTTATATCATGTGCTGGGAGGTATTATCTCTCCACTCGAAGGTGTGGGTCCTGCAGATTTGAAAATCGAGTCTTTGATTAACAGAATAACAACGTCTCAAAATACTGAAAATCCCATTACAGAAATTATCCTCGGACTCAGTCCTACAATGGAAGGAGATACAACGGCTTTTTATTTGACTAAACGAATTAAGCCATTTGGTGTCAAAATAACAACCATCGCAAGAGGTATCCCTATTGGAGGAGATTTAGAGTATGCCGATGAGATTACACTTGGACGTAGTATTGTCAGTCGGATTGTTTACGAATAGCAATGATTGTGGCATATTGCCCGTTTTACTGAGTACAAGAATACTTAAACTTATATATACTTATGAACCGTAAGAACTTTTTAAAATCAGCATTGGCTTCAGCTTTTGCTTTGTCAGGAATAAAATCATGGGGTTTTGGTAGAAAATCTAACTATAACCAGTTTTTACCTTCTTTGACGCTTGAACAAGTTTCTCTTGAAACAGCTCCGTACTCATTAGCAGCGCTTCCTTACGCTCCTGAGAGCTTAGAACCGAACATCGATAAGCTTACTATGGAGATTCACCACGGTCGTCATCACAAAGCTTATGTTGATAATTTGAATAAAGCGGTAGCAGGTACTCCAGCTGAGAAATTAACGTTGTTAGAACTTATTAAAGATGCTGGCAAACAACCTGTCGCTATTCGTAACAATGGCGGAGGTCACTGGAATCACACATTTTTCTGGAATGTACTTTCTCCGAAGGGCGGAGGCGCTCCTAAAGGTGATTTAGCTAAGGCGATTGAAACAACATTTGGTTCTTTTGAGAAATTCAAAGAAGAATTTGGCAAAGCTGCTACTACCCGTTTTGGTTCAGGCTGGGCTTGGTTGATTGTTCAAGATAAAAAATTAGTAATTTCGTCAACACCAAATCAAGATAATCCTTTAATGGATGTTGCTGAGAAAAAAGGACAGCCTATCTTAGGACTTGATGTTTGGGAGCATGCGTACTATTTGAAGTATCAAAATAAACGTGCTGATTACGTAACTGCATTCTGGAATGTCGTAAATTGGGACGAAGTCTCTAAAAATTTTGAAAATGCTTTGAAATAGGTTTTGTTAAATTCCAACTTAGTGAGACCTTTGTATCCCCATTTTTGTTTTATCAAGGATGGGGATTTTTCATCATAAAACTTATGTAAGTTATGAATTCAGAAACACTTCTCGACACAATTCCATCGCTTGACCTTGCAGACTTCCTTTCGGGAGATGCGGAGCGTAGAGCTAAATTTGTTCAGGATTTAGGCTCGGCATTTAATAATATTGGTTTTGTTGCTATAAAAAACCATGGTTTGACAGATGAACTTACAACTAAACTTTATGAAGTAGTTCAAAAGTTCTTTTATTCTGACGACGAATTAAAGTTTAAATATGTAGTTCCAGGTATTGCTGGTCAAAGAGGATACGTAGCGAAAGGGAAAGAAACAGCAAAAGGTTTTAAGGTAGCTGACCTGAAAGAGTTTTATCATATTGGTCAACCAAAGATTGATGACGGAGACCCAATTTGGGCTGAATATCCTGATAATGTATTTCCTACAGAACAACCAGAATTTGAGGAATATACCGTTGAAGCTTATAACACGCTTCAAGTAGCTGGAAAAAACTTGCTTCGTGCGATCGCAATTTATTTAGAATTACCAGAAGATTATTTTGAAGATAAGGTAAAACATGGTAACTCTATCCTAAGAGCTATTCATTATTTCCCTATTTCAAATCCTGATGAGGTGCCAGAAGGGGCTGTTCGTGCCGCTGCTCATGGTGATATTAACTTGATTACCTTATTAATGGGTGCTTCTGCAGAAGGGCTTGAGGTATTACGTCGTGATGGTGTTTGGATTCCTATTACCTCATTGCCAGAATATGTTATCGTGAATGTAGGAGATATGCTAGATCGTTTGACGAATCATAAACTTAAATCTACGATTCACCGTGTGGTAAATCCTCCAAAGGAAAAATTAGGTACCTCTCGTTTTTCTATACCGTTCTTTATGCACCCACGTTCAGAAATGAACCTGACATGTTTAGAATCTTGCGTAAATGCTGAGAATCCTAAATTATATGTTGATATGACAGCAGGCGAATTTTTGAATGAGCGTCTGATTGAATTGGGATTAAAAAAATAAATTTTAGTACTTTATACCTACTTAGATTTGCCTTTGATTTGTTTAATCAAAACAAATTTAAGAATTTAGCAAAGCGTTTGAGAATGAGGAGGTTCTTTTTCTCAAACGCTTTACATTATTAAACGCCGTTGGAAAGAATGTACTTTTGGGGCATTCTTACTTGCATCTGATGAAACTTTCTAAGCATTATGATTTCTTAAAAGACGTTCTAGTCTTAGCCTTTACAACTTTTGGTGGTCCACAGGTGCATCTCGCTATGTTCATTAATCGACTGGTACATAAAAAGAAGTACCTTACCGAGGAGGAACTGCTAGAAATTCAGGCCTTGTGTTCATTCTTACCCGGACCAAGCTCTACACAGACGCTTATTGCAGTAGGGTATAAATTAGGAGGTCCCAACTTAGCCTACCTGACTTTATTTTTATGGATAGCTCCAGCAGTTACCATCATGACGATGGCAGCCTTCGGAATGACCTATCTTGAAAACCGCGAAATTGTTCGATTTATCCAACCTATCGGTATTGCATTTATTATCCATTCAGGAATTCTATTAGGAAAATTGGTACTGAAAAATACGTCCAATTACGTGCTAATGATACTGGTGGCGGCGTTTGCCTTTTATTTTCAATCTCCATGGGTTTGTCCTATTGCGCTCATTGTAAGCGGTACCATTACTTCTTTTAACTACAAAGATCATCCTCGTCAGAATAAGCATCGCATGATAATTCCTTGGGCGAATTTCAATCTGTTTTGGGGATTTCTGGTGTTTTTAGCCTTGCTTGGACACTTTACAGATTCAATGCCTCTTTTATTATTCGAAAACTTCTATAGAAATGGAAGTCTTGTGTTTGGCGGAGGACAAGTGCTTGCCCCAATGCTTTTCACCGAATTTGTAGAGTTTAAAGAAGTAATTCGTAGCGATGATTTTCTTACGGGTATGGCGCTTTCGCAGGCCTTACCGGGACCCGTGTTTGCCTTTACTTCTTATTTAGGAACACTTGCTATGAAAGGACATGGCATCGGGCAGCAATTACTTGGAAGTGCAGTAGGAGCAGCGGGTATTTTTCTTCCAGGGACTTTTTTAATATTCTTTGTTTACAGAATTTGGGGACAATTAAAACAGTTTAGAGCTATCCGTGCGTCTTTAGATGGCATTAATTCAGCTTCTGTAGGACTTACGTTAGGTGCAGCTGTTTCTTTCTTAGAACCTATCTTAGTGCAGAAAGATTGGCTTGGCATAGGAACAATTCTAGTAACACTTTTGATTATAAGATTTACAAAAATCCCAAGCTTCTATATTTTCCTTGGAGGTTTGGCTATTGGTTTGATAGTTTATCTTTAGTCTCTCTTAAACCAAAAAGCGGTCGAAAATACTTTCGACCGCTTTTTGAATATCAGATGATATATTATTAAATGCAAGGCAATTCTACCTTACTTCAATAAGTTTAATAAGTATTTTCCGTAACCGCTTTTTACTAATGGCGTAGCTACAGTACGTAATTGTTCTGCGTCGATAAAGCCCATTCTGTAGGCCACTTCTTCGATACAACCAATTTTAAGTCCTTGACGTTCTTCAATTACTTGAACAAATTGACCTGCTTGCATCAACGAAGCAAAGGTTCCTGTATCTAACCAAGCTGTTCCTCTATTTAAAACGCCAACTTTCAATTTACCCCTTTCCAAATAAACTTTGTTCACGTCTGTAATTTCATATTCTCCACGAGGAGATGGTGCTATGTTTTTAGCAATCTCAACTACCTCATTGTCATAGAAATACAAACCTGGAACAGCATAATTTGATTTTGGTTCTGTTGGTTTTTCTTCAATAGAAAGAACATTAAAGTCTCCATCAAATTCTACTACACCATAACGTTCTGGGTCATGTACTTGGTAGGCATATACAACTCCTCCATCTGGGTCGTTGTTGGCTTGCAATAATTTACTCAACCCCGAACCATAGAAGATATTGTCACCTAATACTAAGGCAACCTTATCATCTCCAATAAATTCTTCACCAATCACAAATGCTTGAGCCAAACCATTTGGTTCAGGTTGTACAGCATAGCTGAATTTACATCCAATTTGTGAGCCATCACCTAATAATTTTTCAAAATTAGGTAAATCGTGTGGCGTTGAGATAATCAAAATTTCTTTAATACCCGCTAACATCAAAATAGAAAGTGGGTAATAAATCATAGGCTTGTCATAAACAGGCATTAACTGCTTACTAACTGCCAAAGTCAAAGGATGAAGTCGGGTGCCTGAGCCACCAGCTAAAATAATACCTTTCATATCAATATCGGTTTATTAACGATTCTCGTACATGGTCTCGTAATACTTTTGGTAATTCCCAGAAGTTACGTTATCTAACCATTCTGTGTTAGCTAAGAACCAATCTACGGTTTTTTCCAAACCTTCTTCAAATTGAAGTGATGGCTCCCAACCTAGCTCCTTCATGATTTTGTTTGCATCAATGGCATAACGTAAATCATGACCAGCACGGTCAGTTACATAAGTGATGAGTTGTTCAGAAGTACCTTCTGCACGTCCCAATTTTTTATCCATAACCGAGCAAAGAAGTTTTACTAGGTCAATATTTTTCCATTCGTTAAAACCACCAATATTGTAAGTCTCACCAAGTACGCCTTTGTGATATACCGTATCAATGGCACGAGCGTGGTCAATTACAAACAACCAGTCACGAACATTTTCGCCTTTACCATATACAGGTAGAGGTTTGTTGTTAAGGATATTATGAATCATCAAAGGAATCAACTTCTCAGGGAAGTGATTTGGTCCGTAATTGTTTGAACAGTTAGTGATCACTACAGGCATTTTGTAAGTATTTCCGTACGCTCTCACAAAATGGTCTGAAGATGCTTTTGAAGCAGAATATGGCGAACGTGGGTCATAAGCTGTAGTTTCAGTAAAGAAATCTTCAGGGTTATGTAACTCACCATAAACTTCATCTGTTGAAACATGGTAAAATCTTTTGCCGTCATAATTGCCTTTCCAAGTATTTTTGGCAGCGTTCAATAGATTTACGGTACCAACTACGTTTGTCAAAACAAAAGCCATTGGATCAGTAATTGAACGGTCAACATGTGACTCGGCTGCGAGGTGGATAACACCATCGAAGTTATGTTCAGCAAAAAGTGCGTCAACAAATGGGGCATCTACCAAATCGCCTTTTACAAAAGTATAGTTTGGTTGATTTTCGATATCTGTCAAGTTTGCCAAATTACCTGCGTAAGTCAATTTATCAAGATTGAAGATTTGGTATTCTGGGTACTTGGTCACAAACAACCTTACCACATGAGAGCCGATAAAACCAGCACCACCTGTAATGAGAATTTTTTTCATTGTATTATTTTTCTAATAAAATTACTTACGATTTACCACAGCAAGTTGCCATTTCCAAGCATCGCCTAGTGCCTCTGTCAAAGTTTTTTCAGCTTTCCAACCTAAGATTTCGTTAGATTTGCTACAGTCAGCATACACTGCTGTTACGTCACCTTCTCTTCTTGGTTTGATAGCGTAATCAACTTTCAATCCAGTGGCTGTTTCAAACGCCGTGATTACTTCCAATACCGAACTACCAGTTCCTGTACCGATATTGAAATAATCATAATATGTTGTCTTTTCTTGTTGTTTCAAAAGAAGTGCCAAAGCAGCAACATGGGCTTTAGCCAAGTCTACCACATGGATGTAGTCACGAATTGCGGTACCATCTGAAGTAGGATAATCATCACCAAATACAGATAATTGACCACGTAAACCAGCTACAGTTTGAGTAATGAACGGTACCAAATTGGCAGGAACTCCCAAAGGCAATTCGCCAATTAGTGTACTTTCATGTGCTCCGATTGGATTGAAATATCTAAGAGATATGGCTTTCAATCCTTTATTGGTTGCAACTGTATCTTTGATAATTTCTTCACAAATCTGTTTTGTGTTGCCATAAGGAGAATTAGCAGGCTGCACTTTTGATAGCTCAGTTACAGGTAATGCTTCTGGCTGACCGTATACAGTACATGAAGAAGAGAATACCAAATTTGAAACTTGGTGTTCAGCCATTTTTTCTAACATCAAAACGGTGGCTGCCACATTGTTTCTGTAGTACTTTAATGGTTCGCTTACAGATTCGCCTACTGCCTTGAATGCTGCGAAGTGAATAATACCATCGATTTTATTTTCTGTAAAAACTTTATCCCAAGCAGCAGGGTCATTGATGTCTGCTTCATAACATGTTACTGGTTTCCCAATAATAGTTTCGAGCCCAGCAAGTACCGCTTTTTCAGAATTTGAAAAGTTGTCGAAGATAATAGATTCATAGCCAGCGTGATGTAGCTCAACAACAGTGTGTGAGCCAATGAATCCAGCTCCTCCAGTTACAAGTATTTTCATCATGGTAAGATTAAGAAAGATTTGCTTTCGATAACAAAGTTAATAATATCGAAATCTAAAAAAAATTATATTTTTGAATTGTGAGTATTTGGTAATATTTATCAAGTTTTACAGACTTCTTTTTGGTAAAATATGCCGATAAAACTGTTATTTCAATCAAAATTACTCATTACAAATGTACGATTTTGAAACGTTATATACACTTGTAGAACTTACTGAAAGCTCCTAAAATAGATAAGGAAAGAAAGGTCACTTTAAAGTTGATTTACTTTTAAAATTCAAATAACTATATGGTAATCAATGATTTGCAAAATAAGTTCTATTGCTAACTAAGAGGTTTATGATTGATGTACAAACGGTTGTACTAATCATGGAAAAGGTTTTTGAGAGGAAATAATATTTCTATAAAAATAGATGGAGATATGAACTCATTCGCTTAAATTGTGTTAATCAAATATTATGAGTTTTTGACGAGCGATTTTAGAAATATCAACCAAACTTAATCGTTAGGTATAGATAAAATACCGTATCGCAAGCAAAAGCTTATTCATGGTTTATAATGTGTATTTTATGGAATTGAGAGATTCAGAACTGAAGGCCTTAGTATCCTTATTGGATGACGAGGATACAGAGGTGGTTACGATGGTAGAGTCAAAGATTAAATCTTTGGGAGGGAATATTATACCTTATTTAGAAGACAGATGGGAAGAGTCCTCTCTGAGTCCTGTGATTCAAAGAAAATTGGAGGATTTGATTCATGATTTGCAATTTGGTTCATTCGAAAAAAGAGTTGTGGAATGGTATAATACAGGAGCTCAGGATATTTTGAAAGGAATGTGGGCCGTTGCAACTTACCAATACCCAGAGCTTTCACTTGAAAAATTAGAAGCTGAGATAAATGCTATATATGTGGATGCATGGACAGAGTTAAGAGATGATATGCACCCAATGGATCAGATAAAAACCTTAAATCATGTATTTTTCTCGAAGCATAAATTTGGTGCAAATACCAAACATTTTCATTCGGCTTCGAACTCAATGATTAATGTGGTCTTAGATTCTCACAGAGGAAATCCTATCTCGTTATGTGTTATCTATATGCTTGTAGCCCAGAAACTTAAGTTGCCAATTTATGGAGTAAATCTTCCCAACTTGTTTATACTAACCTATAAAACTGACAAGGTGCAATTTTATATCAATGTATTTAATAGGGGGTTGGTCTTTAGTAAAACGGATATTGATAACTATTTGCAACAGTTGAATATTGGACAAGAGGAAATTTTTTATCAACCTTGTGAGAATATTGATATTATTAGAAGAGTGTTGAGAAACTTAATAATTGCGTTTGAGAAAATTGGCGATACCGAAAAAGTAAAAGAACTAGATGCAATTTTAATGCAACTAATTACCTAGCATACACGAGTCTCTATCAATTTTATAATTAAGTTTGTTCTTAAACAAGGCATCAAAAAAGCGATCGAAAAACATATTTCGACCGCTTTTTTGATACTGAAAGGTTGGGATGATTAAATATCAGAGGCAGGGTGAAAATCATAATTCATTTACTCAATTACCACTCATTCCATTTATACAGTCACTGTCAAAATATAGTCTTCCCAGTAAAAAACCTTTAATAAAAGTTCTTCAGTAATATCCTCAAAGTCTACAACTCCAACAATCTTATCAGTCTGATTGACAAATGGTTTGATATAGATGTTATCTCTCAAACTCATTTTCTTTTTACCGTACCATTTATATAAACTCTCTTTGGCACACCAATACACGCCAATTTGTTCGGGTGTACCATCGAGGACACTTATCTCATTTTCAGACAAAAAGCGTTTTGCCACTCGTTCTAGTTTGCTAGAAATTTTTTCGGTATCTAAGCCCACAGGTTTTTCAAGGTCGATGCTAATAGCTGCAAATTTTTCTGCATGTGTAATTGAAATATTAGCGTGATGATTTACGAGGCAAGGATTTGAAAACTCATCTTTTAAAACACCTAAAAATTCAATGTCCATTTCTTGACATGCAAATTTCAAACAAGTTCTGCTTGCAAGCCATTCTAGTTGCTTTTGAGGATGCGTACTGTTAGATAAATCTTCTATTTGATTTTCGGAAATACCTAAATAGGCTGTATAAAAAGATACATCTTCCTCAATTTTCCAGACACAAAGAATTTGACTTTCGCTTAGTTTTTGATTAAAAAAAATGGGCATAAATAGCTTTTGATTGAAATGAAGTTCAAATTTCAGAAACTTTTTAAACTCTTCAAAACCTTTTATAGGAGTTTTGAGGTTGGTAATAAAACAAGTACTTTTGTAATATAAAACCTTATTGGTTAAACCAAATGAGGAAAATTTGCGTATATGTTAGTAGAAAAATTTGATACTTTTTCAGGTCATCGTGATTGTGTGTATGCTCTCGAGAAGGGAAATAGTCTTAGCCAGTTTTTTTCATCAGGAGGTGATGGCTTGGTCGTGCGTTGGAATGTAGAAAAACCAGATACTGGAGAATTATTTGCTAAAATTCCGACGTCTGTATATGCTCTAGCGTTTGATGAAAAACGTAATCATTTGTGGATAGGTCAAAACTTTGACGGAATACAAGTTCTGGATATATTAAATAAAAAGGAAGTGGGGTCATTGAAGATTTCAAATGCGTCTATTTTTGTAATAAAATTATTTGATAATCAGGCTTTTGTAGGCCTATCAGACGGGACTATCGTAGTAATAGACATGGAGTTATTGTCTATTCGAAAGCATATAAAAGCTTCAGATAAAAGCGTTAGAACTATTGATTTTAACCCAGTAACCCAAGAAATTGCAGTTGGCTACAGTGATTTTACGGTTAAAATATTTGATTTAACCGATTTTTCTTTGAAATTAGTAGTTGAAGCGCATACCAACTCTGTATTTACTGTGAAATATTCTCCTGATTATAAATTTCTCTTAACAGGAGGACGAGATGCACATCTAAAAGTGTGGAATGTTTCCGAAAATTATCAACTTCAACAGGATATTGTCGCTCATTTGTTTGCCATAAATGACATTTGTTTTCATCCCAACTTGCCTTTGTTTGCCACTTGTAGTATGGACAAATCAATAAAAGTTTGGGACAGCGAAAACTTTAAACTTAAAAAAGTAATTGACAAAGCTCGCCACGCTAGTCATGGTACATCTGTTAATAAACTTCTTTGGTTACAAGAATCTTCGCTTTTGATTTCTGGCTCCGATGATAGAAATGTCTCTGTTTGGAAAATTACTTAGACTAGATATTTAGCTATTCCTTTGTAGTACTGTAGTATGAAAAATCAAACTGCTCGTGCTACAAACAAAATAAAAGATATATGAGAATTACTCCTTTAGAAATCAGACAACATACCTTCGACAAAAGCTTTCGTGGATATGATACCGAGTCAGTTGATGCTTTTTTACTTTCGCTTTCTCAAGAATGGGAAAGAGTTGCTGAAGAAGTAAGAGTGACTAAACAATTACTTGATAGAGCCGAGCAGGAGGTTACTCGTGTGAAGGAGATAGAATCAAGCTTATTCAAAACTATTAAGGTAGCAGAAGAAGCTCAAAAAGAAATCAATGAAAAAGCACATCAAGAAGCTTCAAAGATTATTGATGACGCTAAGCTTTCAGCTGAAAAAATTGTAGAAGAAGCAAAAGCCCAAGCTGCACAGATTGAGGAAGATGCCAAAAGACAATCAAATATTGCGATAGCAGATGCCGAAGCTCGTGCTTCGTTTTTAGTGGAAGAAGCTGATTCCAAATTGAAAACTTTTGAGAGAGATACCAAGTCGCTTGAAAAGTATAAAGATTTGTTGGTATTGGAGTTGAAAAAGTTTGCAACCGATACACTAGATAAAATTTCGAAGTTTGAAGAACGTACCACTATTTCTAATGATCCAGAAATTACTCCAGCAGAAGGAATTACTCCTGTTATAGAAGAGCCAATTGCAGAGGTGGAAGAATCACTAGAGGCTAGTATCGCAACAGAGGAATTACCAGCTGTCGTTGAGAATATCACTCAAGAAATTGATCCTGATGTTTTTGATGAAGAAGAAGGAGAGCTTCCAACAGTATCTTCAGTCTTACAGGATGAGCAGGAAGCTTCAGAGTTTTCAATTGATGAAAAACTTCCTTCATTATCATCAATCCTAGAAAGTGAAGCTGATGTTATTGATAATCCTTTGTTAGAAAGTCTTATACAACAACCAGAACCAATAGAAACTCCTGAAAACGTTCCAACTATTGAAGCCATAGCTGAAGAAAATGAAGTTGTAGAAGAGCCACAGGAAGAAACATCAGAGGTTGTTGCTTCAAGTGATGAAAATACTGAAGAAAATGCGCAGGCTAAAGACCCATACAAGTTTATCAAAAAAATAAAAAAGTCTGGTGACAGCAAAGGGCTTCCAACAGTTTCGTCTGTAATGGAGGAATTGAAAAAAGATAATCCTGGTGGAATTGCCAATGGGGGAGGTTCTTTTTTTGATGCTTTCTAGATAATAAAATAACAAATTTCATGGAGTCAGGTAGCACAACTGCCTGACTCTTTATATTTTCGGTCAAATTAAATTTATCAATTAAAATGGGAACAATTGAATTAGAGGGACTAGAGTTTTTTGCCTATCATGGATATTATGAGGAAGAGCGTAAAATAGGAAACCGTTATCAGATAGATGTGAAGATATCTGTTGATTTTTCTTCTGCCGCACAGAATGATAAATTAAAAGATACCGTTAATTATGAGGATTTATATCGGATTATCGCAGGAGTTATGCAAACAAAATCTAAATTGCTCGAGCATGTAGGGCAGTTGATTATTGATGAAATCCGTAAAATATATCCTAATGTAAATGAAGTTCAGGTGGGAGTATCTAAATTTAACCCACCAATTGGCGGTGTTTGTACTCGTGCAAAAGTTACCGTAATCGGCTGATTTGCGTAAAAACTTGCTTATATTTGTTTATTTATTTTTCTAAAGTAATTCATTTTTATGGCTCATCAAGTAACAATCAAGGATATCGCCAAGCATTTGAATATTTCAGTTGCAACCGTTTCTCGTGCGCTGAGAGATATGCCTGATATCAAGCCTGAAACTCGTCAGGCTGTACTTGATCTGGCAAAAGAATGGGACTACCAACCCAATGTTTTAGCTACAAGCTTAGTAAAAAGTAGAACTAAGACATTAGGTGTTATAGTGCCTGATTTAGGTTATCATTTTTTCTCATCTGTTATAAAAGGTATAGAGGCAGAAGCCTTATATCGTGGCTACACTTTACTATTGACTCAAACGGGTGAAAGCTACGAAAGAGAGTTGGTAAACTTACAAACTTTATCCAGAGGACAGGTAGAAGGATTTATTATTTCGCTTTCGCAAGAAACCTCCAATTATGACCATATTAATCGGCTTATAAGAAAAGGTATTCCAATTGTGTTTTTTGATAGAGATGCTGTAGGAATAGATGTTTCTAAAGTGATGGTCGACAACGTGGGGGCGGCCTATGAAGCAGTTATTCATCTTTATCAAAATGGATGTAGAGAAATAGCTTTTTTGGCAGGACCCAAAAGTGTTACAGTAAGCAATCAAAGAATCGAAGGATACAGGAAAGCACTACAAGATTTGAACATTCCCTTTAAGGACGAGTTGATCGTACATGGAGAATATAACTTAGACAAAGCCATCGCACTGACGCATGGATTGATGAACCTCACGGATAGACCAGATGGTTTGGTTGTAGTAAGCGACAGACTAGCGGTCGGCTCCATGATGGCTTTACGCTCAAAAGGAATTTCTGTACCAGACGAGGTATCTGTGGTAAGTTTTAATGACGAACCTATTTGTAGTTTTTTAACACCAACACTTTCTAGTGTTGCACAACCAACTACAGAAATTGGTCGAATTGCAACTTCGTTATTGATTAACCAAATAGAAGATGGACAAGAATTTTATAAGCCACAAGTTCGAGTTTTAAAAACACATCTTGTGATTCGAGAATCCTCAGGAAGAAAATAAGTAAAAAACGTACTTGAATAAAGTACGTTTTTTTGTTTTTTGACTAAAATCTTCAATTCTGAGCAAAAAAACAGATATTTTATAATTTATTGATTATTAGATAGTTACGTAAAATTGGTATTTTTGATACCACTAAAAAAGGCTATTTTTACCCTGAAATTTAGGTAAAAATAGCCTTTTTTAGCTCTATGAAGCGCCTGAGAATCGCATAAAACACCTAAAATTGACCTTATGATGGTTCATTTAAGTCTCACGCGATTGTCGAGCAATAGGATTTTCAGTAGGAGAGAGGTTATTCTATGCCTCATCTTCATAAGAAATTCCGATAGTCTCTAAATCATCAACTCCCAACTCAGAAGGCTCGATAAGAATTTTTAGGGATTTTGTTCCTGCATCACTTTTCCATTCCTCTGCAGCGTCATCCATTATAGTCAAAAGAATTTCTCTTAGCTCGTCATTTTCATCCGCCAAGAAATCATCATAATTTCTGAATACAATAAAAATTTCATTTTGAGCTAGCCACGATAAATCATTCAGCATTTCGTCAAAGGCATCAAGGTTGGTGCCAAAATCTGAAGGGAACTGTAACTGTTTTGCAATCGTATGATAAAATTGCTCAATGCTTAAATTCTCCTCACCATCTACATATACTACAACTTGATTCTCATTTGGCACTATCACACAAAGCTCGCTCAATATTTTAAAATTTGCCATGATTTGATTTACTTGTTTGTTTAGAATTTTGAATTACTTGAAAACTTCTGTAATGGTCATTGGTGTAATAAGCTTTTCCATCAGAGCCTGTCACAATTCTTTCGGTACCACGATTCTTACCTTCTACTTTGGGGTTTACGTCCCATTCTTGATATTGTATCTTTCGACCTTCTTCATCCTCTTGAGGTAGTAGTTTTTCATAATTCCCAAATTTCCGTCCTCCAACATAACCATCTATTGGTTTGCCATTTGATTTAATATGGGATAAAACCTCATAAACTTTACTTGGAATCTCACCGTTAGACTTAATCTTGTCAGTATTATTTTGACTATTTTCGTCTTTTTTCTTTTTGTGTTTTTTCTTTCTGAAATCATTCTGTTTCTCAACATGGTGAATACCTTCAGAAAAAGACATTGCTATGCTTTGCCAATTAAATCCTACTAATAAGGCAAGAACTAATAGCAAACGTTGAATTGAGGTTTTTAACATAAAGCTTTATTGGTTAATTGTTTTAGAAATGATGGATATCCTCTTTCATCTCTATTTTATAGATGTAAATCTACAAAAATTAGTCATTTATTGGTGGTACATAAAACCAAATTTATCTAAAGTAAAATTACCAAAGCAATCGTCAAAGCAAGTTTGAATAAACGAGAATTATCTTGTTCGCCACAGGAAGGTTTTCATTATTCCATGAGAAACGTTTTTAACTTTTAAGCTATTTTATAAGTCCTAGAACTTAATGATTCTTGATGCCTGTAAAATGCCTACTTAGGCAAAATTGAAATACTTTTACCCGCTTTAAGTTCTAGGACTTATGCAGTAGGCTAAGAATTAGAGAGTCTGTTTCATGAAATAATTTAAGCTATATGCCACAAGCAAAAAGTATTTCTAACAAATCATGAATACATTTTTGCTTAATGCCTACGGCTTACAGCCTAAAGCATTTTAATTCAATTTTATTTTGCATTAATACCAAGGTTAGTGGGCAAAATAAAATTTAAGATTATGCTCGAGGCTTTCAGGTAACGGCTTTCTGCGGTGGGTTTTGGAAAAAAGCATGGCTGTGGGTAATAAAAAAATTTTAACACTCTGTGCCTTGTGCCTAAACATATAACTTTAATCTTATCCTGCATGTATTTAATTGAAATTACCAGGAATATATTCGAGTAAAATGGATGTATGAAAGAATCTGTTTCACAATCACCTTGTTTTACGATGCTAGATGGTTAATTTTTGGTTACGACGGTCTGTTCTCTGAATAAATTATCTTTCTGGTATCTTAAGCTAATTTTAAGCTCAGTTTTAGAAAAATTAGAAACCAATTAAAATCAATGTACCAGTTATATACTAACTGGTCTGATATTTGCAAACCCCCGAAAAATTCACGAAATTTGTATATATAGGCTAATTTTTGGCATTTAGTTTATCTCAACATCTACTAAACTTTCCAATATTATCCATGATTAATAAGGAATGAGAGGTGAAAACAGAAATAATTATTGAATTTCATTCCCGAAATACATAATCAAAGAATATGTCAGATCAAATTAGTAACATTATCCCCATCAACATTGAAGACGAAATGCGGGGAGCGTACATTGACTATTCAATGTCCGTAATTGTATCCCGTGCATTACCTGACGTCCGTGACGGCTTGAAACCAGTACACCGCCGTGTGCTATTTGGAATGGATGAGCTAGGCGTCAATTATAATAAAGCTTATAAGAAATCTGCTCGTATTGTTGGAGAGGTGCTTGGTAAGTATCACCCACATGGCGACTCATCAGTATATGATACCATGGTTCGTATGGCTCAGGAGTGGTCATTGCGCTATCCATTGGTAGACGGACAAGGTAACTTTGGTTCGATTGATGGCGACTCACCTGCTGCAATGCGTTATACTGAAGCTCGCTTGAAGCGTATTGCTGAAGAGTTGTTGGGAGATATCAATAAGGAAACTGTTGATTTTCAACCAAACTTTGATGACTCGCTTGAAGAGCCGACAGTACTTCCAGCAAAAATCCCCAACCTTTTATTGAATGGTACTTCTGGTATCGCCGTAGGTATGGCTACCAACATGGCTCCTCATAATTTGAGTGAGGTTGTGGATGGTATTACTGCTTACATCGATAACAGAGATATCACCATCCCAGAATTGATGGAGTATATTAAGGCTCCAGATTTTCCTACAGGTGGTACGATCTATGGTGTGCAGGGTATCAAGAATGCTTTTGAAACGGGTCGTGGTCGTGTGGTTGTTCGTGGAAACGCTACCTTCGAAACTTCTAAAACAGGGAAAGAGCAAATTATCGTTTCGGAAATTCCTTATATGGTAAACAAAGCTGCCTTGATTAAACAGTGTGCAGATTTGGTAAACGATAAGAGAATTGAAGGTATCTCTGAGATTCGTGACGAATCAGACCGTCAAGGGATGCGTGTAGTTTTTGATCTAAAACGCGACGCAGTTCCAAACGTTGTATTGAATAATTTATACAAACATACTGCTCTTCAATCTTCATTTAGTGTCAACAACGTTGCCTTGGTAAAAGGTCGCCCAATGACATTGAACTTGAAAGATTTGATTCATTATTTTGTAGAACACCGCAACGAAGTAATCGTTCGTCGTACTCAGTACGATTTGAAAGAAGCTCAAAAGCGTGCACACATTTTACAAGGTTTTATTATTGCACTAGACAATCTTGATGCTGTTATCAAGTTGATTCGTGAGTCTCGCGACCCGAATACAGCACAGGCTGGATTGATCCAATCATTTAACCTTTCTGAAATTCAGGCAAAAGCAATTCTTGAGATGCGTCTCCAACGCCTTACAGGTATGGAACGTGATAAGATTATGGCTGAATATGAAGAAATTCAAAAGCAAATCAAAGACTTAGAAGATATTTTAGCTCGTCCAGAAAGACAGTTAGAAATTATCAAAATTGAGTTGACAGAAGTAAAAGAACGTTATGGAGATGAGCGTCGTACGCAAATCAACATGACTGACGATGAGTTCTCTGTTGAAGATATGATTGCTGATGATGAAATGTTAATCACAGTTTCAGCACAGGGTTATATCAAGCGTACTCCTTTGATTGAGTACAAAGCTCAAAGTCGTGGTGGTGTAGGCTCTCGTGCTGTAGCTACAAAAGATGACGATTATACTGAGCATTTGTTTACGGCGACCATGCACAACTGGCTTTTATTCTTTACTGAAAAAGGTAAATGTTTCTGGTTACGTGTTTATGCAGTTCCTGAAGGTTCGAAAAATGCCAAAGGCCGTCCAGTGCAAAACTTGATGAATATCGAGAGTGGAGATTCTATTCGCTCGGTTATTAACGTGAAGTCTATTACTGATGCCGACTATATCAATAACAACTTTATCGTAATGTGTACAGAGGATGGTACAATCAAGAAAACATCTCTTGAAGCGTACTCCCGTCCTCGTCAAAATGGTATCATTGCGGTAACCATTCGTGAAGGAGATAGATTGTTGGATGTAGCGTTGACAAATGGTAATAATCATATTATCATTGCGACAAACTCTGGTCGTGCGGTGCACTTTGAAGAAAATCGTGTACGCCCTATGGGTCGCTCAGCAGCTGGTGTGAAAGGTATATGGCTTGATGAAGAGAATCCAGGTGAAAAAGTTATCGGTATGGTTTGCGTAGAAAGCCCAGAGTCACAACAATTATTAGTTGTTTCTGAAAAAGGCTTTGGTAAACGTTCTGATGTAGAGGAATACCGCTTGACAAACCGTGGTGGTAAAGGTGTGAAAGCTTTGAATATTACAGATAAAACTGGAAATCTTGTAGCGATTAAGGATGTTACTGACAATGATGATTTAATGATTATCACAAAAGCAGGTATCTTGATTCGTATCGCAGTGGCAGATTTAAGAGTAATGGGAAGAAATACACAAGGAGTGAAGTTAATTCGTTTGAAAAACGAATCTGATGAAATTTCTTCAGTTACTAAAATTGTCAAAGATCCAGAAGAGATTCAAGAGGTTGATTCTGATGCAGTTATAAATAATGAATCAGACGATACTGCTTCGGCAGAGTAATAATTTTAGATAGCTAGAGTAGGAGAGAAGCAATTCGATTTTACGCTAGCTATTTATTTTCTTAGTACAACTTTGGCTTTTTGCCAAAATAGCATTAGTATTAACTGCTATTTCATTTTTTAATCAAACCATTTACTAAACAATGAGAAAACTCACATTTGCTCTTTTCGCTGTTGCCGCAACTGGAGGAGCATCGTATGCCCAAACAGATAAATTGCTTCTGGAGGCAAACCGCAAAACAATCTTAGATGCAAAAAAGAAAGTAGACGAAGCGATTACTAAAAAAGATTCATTAAAAGCTAAAACTTGGTTGACAAGAGCTGAAGCTTATCTTGACTTGGCAAACTCTCAAGATACCGAGTTAACGAATCAAGTTCCTAATGCTGGCGTTATCGCTGTTGAATCTTTAAAGAAAGCAATTTCATTGGATGTTGTAAACGGTAAAGAAGGATCGACTGCTGCTGCTGCAAAGAAATATTTATCAGTTGCTTATAATAAGGAAGGTAAAGCAGAGGGCGAAGGTATGAAATTATACGGTGCGTTTATGAACGCAGGTATCGCTAAATACCAAGCTAAAGATTACTCAGGTGCGTTGAAAGATCTTCAAATGGCATCAGAAATTGGCTCAAAAGATACTACTGCGGCAATGTACACAGGTATCATTGGTCAAATGGCTAAAGAAAATGACGCTGCAAAAGTTGGCTTTGAAAAATTCATTTCGTTAGGAGGTAAAGATCCAGGTATTTACTACAGCTTGGCTCAAATCTACAAAGATGAGAAAAATGAAGATAAAGCATTAGCGACTTTGGAGAAGGGTATTTCACTTCACCCAGCTAATAAAGATTTGAAGAACGAGAAAATCAATATGTACTTGGCATTCAAGAAAATTGATTCTGCGATCTCTGAATTGTCTGCAGTAGTTGAAAAAGACCCAAGTAATGTTCAAACTGTATTAAACTTGGCTATTTTGTTCGATAACAAGGCTGAACAATACAATGGTGAAATTCGTGACATTAAAGAAAAATTAGCTGAATTCGATGTAGAAGGAGTGAAGAAGAAAGTAGCTGCTCAAAAAGATAAAGTAGATGCATTTGAATCAGAAATTAAGCGTTTGACAGACAAAATTAAAAAAGATCCAAAATCAGCAGTTAACACAAAGAAACAAATTGCTGAGATTACGAAGCAAAGAGATGCTGAGAAGGTGGAGCTTGATAACTTGAATGCTGAATTAGCTAAAAAGTCTGCGAATGCTGGAAATGCTGCTGAGTTGAATGCTAAGATTGCTGCTTTACAAGAAAAACAAAAAGCTGCTAAAGCAAGTGCATTGGCAAATTACGATAAAGCATTAAAAGTAGATCCAAACAACTACGATGTGAACTATAACTTAGGTGTAATTGCTTTCAATGAGGCAGTTATCTTAAATAAGAAAGTAGGTGACATGGGTATGGATGAGTACAAGAAAGATGGAAAAGCTGCTGAAGCTACTAGAGATGACAAGTTCAAAGAAGCATTGAAGTACTTCGAAAAAGCATATTCTTTGAAGAAAGAGGAAGATGTTAAAGAAAACCTGAAACAATTGTACCGCGTATTGAAAATGGAAGATAAATTGAAAGAATTAGGTGAGTAATTCAATCATTTATTAGCATAACAAAAAAGCCTGACGAGTTTTCGTCAGGCTTTTTTGTTATGCTATATCACAATGTAAAGTAGGACGTACAGTTAATAGATTTATTTAGTTTAAAGTTCTATTTAACATAATATAAATTATGAAACATTTATTTTTTGTGTAAATCCATCAATTTCAGTAATTTATCGGGGTACAGGCTGTTTTACTGTATTGTCATTTGATGTTCTCTGTTCTCTTCAGCCCTCTCATACTTAACACCGACAAAATCTCTATTTTATGAGTTAAACAACACGTTTTAACGCGAATTTGAAGGCTTTTAGCTTTAAACAAAAATGCAGTATTCGGAACCCAACTAAAGAATGTTTTCATATAAACGATTCTCAGGGGCTTCAAATACTGCATTTATTTGGCTTCTGTGCGATTTATTTACTCAGAATGGCTTCGAGGTTCGCTGGAGAATAATTGATTGATTTAAGAATCTTATTGTCAGATTTTCTATATACCAAGTATTGCTCACCGTCTGGTTCAATAAACGCTTCTGTACCATCTTTTTCAAAATAGAATTTTACAGTTGCTTCAGCTTCTTCAATCGTTTGGCAAGCCTTACTCATATTTGAGCGCTGTACTTCATTGAACAGTTCAACAAATTTATTTCCAAGTCCAAACTCAAGAACCGCACCAGACAATACATATTGAATATCGCAAAGAGCATCTGCGATTTCTACAATATCATTATTTCTAATACCATCTTCCAATTCTTTTAACTCCTCAGCGATTAAACTTACACGAAGCTTGCTTCTGTCCTCTGATGGTACCTGTGGTGTGTCCAAAATCGGCGCTTTGAAAGTTTTATGAAATGCTGCAACCTGGTTCAACGAATCTAACTTTTCCATTTATACTTATCTTTTTTAATTATATGGTCTCCCAAATGGGTCTTTAGTACTGCAATTTAAGCAATCATTACCAAAAGTCCTTAATTATTCTATTTCTTCAAAATATTATATCTGTATTAGTCTAAACCTTATATATGGATACTTTATAAATTTTATGATTTCTTCGGAAAAATAAGATATTCCCCTTTTAGTATAATAAATTGTGTATCAGTCACTTATATATTCACGTGAAACATTTATAAAAAGCAGGGTAGTTTCACGGAATAATACTAAATATTGTCTATTTGAGTAGAGGATAATAAATTGTATATCAATGAATTATCAAAGTAGAGTAGAAAAGGACCCTAAATAAATGGGATAGGCAAAGAGTATAGAGTGGGAAAGATTCTATAGTAGAAGTGGCAATAAGACAGGGTTATGGATGGAGAGATATAAAATTGAGAGTCGGGTCGGAGCAAAAAAATAAACCCCTTCCCTCCTAATATTTATATAAAAATTTTGGAAATCACTCCTACTCTTTTCAAAATTTTGAATTTAAGCCCCTATTTTCATCGCTCAATGCTAGCATTGAATAACTAAAAATAGCCTCCCCTACTGCCTAAAAAACGTGTGTAATGCCCTATTTTGAGTGATTTATAGCTATAAAAATATGAATTATTTAGATTTTTATAGCCTTTATGTATGAATTTTAGTCATTTACTTTTTAATAAAATAGGTAATCTCCCTATACCTTTTGCTACCAATTCTTTTATTAAGTTTCTATACACCTCATTCTGAAACATCACTACAGCATTTTGGAGTCAAAGAAGAAAACGGCTTTAGCCATGTCATAACTCTTAGGGCTAGAAGTGTATTGGCCGAAGCTAGTCCTATGTTGTATTGTGTAGTAAGCAGATATTTTTGGGAAATATAGCCTTTCTAAAAGCTACATTTTCGAGCATAACTTCTTGTGCCAGCAGGCAATTCTAGAGATAGGAATATTTAGAATAGAATTCTAATCATTTTGAGGGGTTCTGATGTTGATGTACACTTTAGCACTAAGCCCTACTTATAATGAGTACATTCACAATAATTTGCCTAAGTTATAGGAATAAGTTTTGGATTAGGATACCAATTAAGTAGTAAAGTATTTGTAAAAGGAAGGGCTAGCTTTATTCCTAGTGAGAAAGACGCCTTCTATAGATTCCCCCGGTTGAATGGAATAAGTCAGTAGGTCTTTATTTAGGATGTTTTATAAGATAAAAATACATGAGAAAAGGACTTCTGGGCTGACAATTATTACATCATCGTCTACAAATTCTTTATTATTCTTTACAAAAAGAGAGATCTTATTCTGATGAATAGACCGCTTTTTGGGCTAATTCAAACCATATTGGTGACAAGTATGCCTTTCTTTAATTTGTCAAATTTAAGCATTGTATTCAAGCATATTTTTGCCCTTCCAGGCTGGGATATTTCATCATTTTAATAGAACATGCGCAGGTTTTATAAACCTATAACCATGAAAAAAAGGCCATTTTTACCCTATAGTGGATGTATAAAAGGTTACTAAATCATAGTGAATTAGATGAAAAAATAGGCATAATGCCATTCATTATGTTTATTAAAGTTGCATTACAATTCATTTTCAGAAGGAGATTTTGACCTTCAAAGAAAGGTTTTTCGTTGAAAAATAGAAAGAAATACCTAACAAATTAGCCTTCAAAATCATAAAATATATGTATTTCTTTCCTCTTTTTTCGAAGGAACTAGCCAAATAGATTAAGATAGTTTCATGGTAAAACAGGTATTAGACTATCTTGCAGTGCTTCAATATAAGCATTATAATGAATATATATTCATTATAATGCACAACTAAATAGACCTAAAGATGGTGTTAAATCCATTGGATATAGACATCGGAATAGCTGTAAAATCTTTCAATAAAGTAGGAGAATTAGAAGCTACTAAATTGTACTATTCGAATAGAGGTAAAAGTAAGTAGGAAGCCAACTTCAATATTATAATAAAGACATATAGGCAAACCTTCCTAGTTAAAATTAACAGAACAACAGTTTTGTCTACTTGTAAAAATACAAAAAAAAAGACGGGATAAACCCGTCTTTACATTGGCTTGCTTTCCATGAAAGTTCCGTCGGTATAGAAAATGACAATGCGTTCAATTTTTTTACCTGTTGGTTCTGGAGCCACCGAAATGGGTGGAGTAATAGGATTTGATGGCACTTCTGGGCGCTCTACCTTACGTCTGAGATTTTGTTGTATAATCCTTTCCTCAGGCACTACAAATTTACTCGATTCTCGTGCGTTTGAGCTATCTCTTAATTGAGGTGTAACTTGCTGAAAAACAGCTGGTTGAATGCTGTTTGTGGAGTGGTTATCATAAGGAGTTTCAGTGTCAAAAAGTAGCCAATCTCGGTTAATATCAGGAAAAACCCTTAAAATCTTCTGAATAATGTCCAAACTAGGCTTATTTCTACCAGAAAGTATATGAGAAATGCTACTTCTTTGCACTCCAATCGCATCTGCAAAGAAACTCGGCGACATTCCTTTGTCTACTATTATTTGCTCTATTTTTTTATTTAAGTCCATGTTACTAGTGTAAATCATATATTGATTAATGTAAATTTACATTATTTGTTACAAATATAGATAGATAATATTGATTTACAAATGTATTTACAATGTTAAATAGTTACAAAAGTGAAATACCATTATTATAGAACTGAATCTTCCCTTCTTTTAGTAAACCACCTACAGCTTTCTTGAAATCCTTTTTTGACATTTGTAAACTTGCATAAATAACCTCTGGTGCAGTCTTATCGTTTAATTCTAGGAAGTTGTTATTAGCTGAAAGTTCATTTAATAATGTAATTTTACATTCTTCAATTCTGTCGAATCCGATAATTTCCAATGTTAAATCGATTTTACCATCTTCTCTTACCTTCTTAATGAATGCATTTTGTAAACTGCCCATATTTACATTTTTAAACAATTCATTTTTGTAAAGTACACCTTGAGAATTGTTTTCAATCAAACATTTTATTCCGAGGTCTGTATATTCGTAAGGAAGAATTGAAACCTTCTGTCCTTCTGAGAATGAGATTTTATCACTAGGTAAGAAGCGATCAATCTTCGCTGAAGCCACGATTCTCTCCGTTTGGGTATCTACATATATATAGACCAAATATTTTCTTCCTACGGCCATCTTATGAGATTGTTCGCCAAAAGGTACAAGTAAATCTTTTACTAATCCCCAGTCAAGAAATACACCCAATTGATTTATGTCTTTTACGGTCAAATAAGCAAATTCTCCTACCTGAGCAAATGGCTTCATAGTAGTGGCGATAAGTCTATCCTCTGAATCTCTATAAAGAAACACATCTATGAAATCTCCTATTTTTGTACCCTCAGGAATATAAGAACGAGGGATTAGAATTTCTTCATCGCCACCATCCAAATACATACCAAATTCTAGCTCCTTGATCACCTCCAGGTTATTGTATTTTCCCAAGGCGATTTCTACTCTCTGTTTTTCCATTTTGTTAATTGATTTGTTGAATTCATTTCTATTTACAAAAATGCAATATCTCTGTTAGAATCCCTAATGATGGAATAAATTACACACTCTCCTAACCTATTCTTTCTCAATATTTTATCTTGTATATACAAGATTGTTTCTTGTTTTTCATTCATGTATATACAAGTTACATTTTGTTGATTTTCAGGCAATTAAGAAAACTGTCTTGAAATGAGCTTGTGTATAAGTAATTCTTCTGTAAATTCCAGTCACAATACTTTTAGATCATCAAGTAGACAAGAACAATTATTCAGTTGCTCTTGCTCCTACTTCTAGACTTTACAAACAAACTAATTACAATCACTCAGACTGATATTAAATATGAAAAACATTGCTGTAATAGGTGCTGGTACTATGGGAAATGGTATAGCCCATTCTTTTGCTCAAAATGGTTTTAACGTAGCTATTGTAGATACAAAAGAAGAGGTATTAGGAAATGTACTGAAGACTATTCAACTAAACCTTGAGAGACAAGCCAAGAAAGGCTTAATAACTGCCGAAATTCAATCAAAAACCATTGAACTGATTCAACCCTTTACTTCTATCGAGAAAGCCGTTCAGAAGGCAGATTTAGTGGTAGAAGCAGTCTCTGAAGCCCCCACTTTGAAACAAGCTATATTTCAGGAATTAGATAAACATTGCCCTGAAGCCTGTATACTTGCCACCAATACCTCTTCTATCTCTATTACACAAATAGCCTCTTATACCCAAAGACCCGATAAGGTTATAGGAATGCACTTTATGAATCCAGTACCTGTCATGAAATTGGTTGAGATCATTAAAGGCTACTCAACTAGCGAAGAAACCTATCAGTTGGTGTATAACTATACAAAAGCGTTAGACAAGATTCCTGTTGTTGTGAACGATTACCCAGGGTTTATCGCAAATAGAGTTTTGATGCCAATGATTAATGAAGCAATTATAAGTGTATTTGAAGGAGTTGCAGGTGTTAATGAAATAGATTCGATTATGAAATTAGGTATGGCACATCCAATGGGACCTTTACAATTAGCTGATTTTATTGGACTAGATACGTGTCTTTCGATAATGAAAGTATTGTATGATGGATTCAAGAATTCTAAATATGCTCCTTGTACCCTATTGGTGAATATGGTTCAGGCTGGGAAATTAGGGGTAAAAAGTGGCGAAGGCTTTTATTCGTACGCTAAGGGATTAAAAGAGGCTGAAGTATCCCAACGCTTTAGGTAAGAAACAAAATGGCGTTAAATCTCATTAAAGGGCACAAAAAAGGGCTTGCTATCAGTAGCAAGCCCTTTTATATTTATACTTCTCTCCTATTTCTATACCGCTACGTTATTTTCACGTAATGCAGCATTTAAGGATGTTTTCAAATCTGTACTTTCTTTGCGTTTTCCGATAATTAAAGCACATGGCACGTTGTAATCACCTGCTGGGAATCTTTTTGTGTATCCACCCGGAATTACAACACAGTTTTCTGGAACATATCCAATGTATTCTACAGGTTCTGGTCCAGTCACATCAATGATCTTAGAAGAACCTGTGATAGTTACGCCAGCACCTAAAACGGCTCTTTTACC
The DNA here is from genome assembly GCF_009905545.1 of Cellulophaga sp. BC115SP. GTDB lineage: Bacteria > Bacteroidota > Bacteroidia > Cytophagales > Spirosomataceae > Flectobacillus > Flectobacillus rivi. Next base: position 174,796 of record NZ_JAAALB010000005.1, read on the forward strand.
GATATGAGCGCCTTCAACCACGATACATCTTGATCCGATGAATGCACCATCTTCAATAATTACTGGAGCTGCTTGAGGTGGTTCTAGTACACCACCAATACCGACACCACCACTTAAGTGAACATCTTTACCGATTTGTGCACAACTTCCTACTGTAGCCCAAGTGTCAACCATAGTACCAGAGTCTACAAAAGCACCGATGTTTACGTAAGAAGGCATCATAATGACACCTTTAGCAAGATATGCTCCATAACGAGCTACAGCTGGAGGAACCACACGTACGCCAAGACCAGCGTAGTCTGTTTTCAATTTCATTTTATCGTGGAATTCAAAGATTCCTACTTCTTGTACTTCCATCTTACGAATTGGGAAATACATTACGATAGCTTTTTTCACCCAGTCGTTAACAGTCCATGAACCGTCTTCGTTTGGTTGAGCTGTACGAAGTAGGCCTTTGTCTACTTGCTCTACAACGTATTCGATTGCTTGTATTGTTTCAGGAGTTGAGCGGAGGCTAGTGTCTTCCCAAGCCTTCTCGATAATTTCTTTTACGTTTTCCATTGAATACTGTGAATAAATACATTTTTAATTCAAGCACAAAGAAAACATATTTAACCGATACAGACACTATATACGTGGAGGAAAATCCAATTTTGGAGGGTATTCTCTAGATGACTAAATGAGGTTATTTGAATAAAAAAACTGGATTTTGTGAGAAACAACTCGTATCAGTAGGCTTAATTTTCAACTTGAGGTAAGAGTATTTAATTGACTGATTTAGTTGAAGTTACAATATTGGAAAAAGTGAACAAATAACGAAAACAGAATATTGTTTGGTGAAATAATATAGAAAAAACAAACAATAGTGTGCCATGAGGAGGCACAAAAGAAATGATTAATAAAAGAAGATTTTTTATGTAAGGATGAGCAAAAGAATAAGTAATTATTCTTAAACAAAGAAAGGAAAAATAAATGAAAAATCCTAGCTTTTTCTATAATATTTGAGCGAAAAGAAAGGATTTTATGCCTTAAAAAATGTTAAAAAAATAGTCAGACTTATAAGTGGAGGCTAGATTACTGTGTATAAATAGCCCATATTCCAGGCTGTCAAATGGGTATTTTAGGTTAAACCAACATTCAAATTCGATGAGTTTAGGAAGGATCAGTACAAGAAACACTATGATACTGTTTAAATTTTTCAAAAAATATTTTATCGATTTTTTCTTCATCTTACTTTTTAGCTAGGCGTTTCCGTCTTGAAACAAAATGTAACCACAGTGGAGGCTGCGAAAAGTTCAAGAATTTATAATCGGAGTGGCGTTCTACCTTGCTTCGCACAAACAGTAGAGATTCATGGTTCACGCAAACAATTTTACAAAAGTTTAAACAGTCTCTATCCTATTCTTTAATAATCCGACTGAATCACCTAGGAGAAAGTTCCTCCCAATACCAACTGAATTTTTGACCAAATGTATGCAAACTTCAAGAGGTTTTTCTATCAAACCCCTACTCGTATTTTGAGTTTGAAGAAGTAAGAGAATAATGTTAGTGAATATAAAAACCTGTTTTAAGCAAGCTATACCGTATGCTAAAGTTTCTAAAGAGAAATACTGAAAGCGTTTCTCTTTTGCCAGGAGCATAAAGCGTACTAAGGTATAATGGTCTTTAGAAAATAATTTCTAGAGGAAAATCACAGGACTTGGCGGAGAAAATTCTTTTTATAACTAGAAAGGAATTCTTTACTTGTAGCCCATAGATGACATAAACTCCCAGAATAGCCTCTGCTCCTATTCGATTATAATCGCCTCATTAAAGTATAGTTATTAGCCGTAAGTTAAACACTATTATTTTTAGCAATATTTAACCATTTGCTAAAAATATTGTCAATTTTATTAGTATTTTACTAATTTAACTAACTAATTACTAACAATTGTATCCTATTTACTAAACATATAACCTACTTATTTTACAGTTTTTCATGATGTTTTATTCCTCTTTCTTTGGAAAAAGGTTCTAAATCCAGTATTTTTGTAGAGTGTTTAAACTATTATCCCTTATATAAAAATGGCTAAAATTAAAGTTGCAATTAATGGCTTTGGTCGTATTGGTCGTCTAGCGTACCGTCAAATCTACAACATGCCTGGCATTGACGTTGTTGCTATCAACGACTTAACTAGTCCTTCTACCCTAGCTCACTTGTTGAAATACGACAGTGCTCAAGGTAGATTCAACCAAGAAGTTACTTCTACAGAAAATAGCATTATCGTTAATGGTGAGGAAGTAAAAATCTATGCTCAACGTAGTCCATCTGATATTCCTTGGGGAGAGCACGACGTAGATGTGGTTTTAGAATGTACTGGTTTCTTTACAGACAAAGAAAAAGCTGCTGCTCACTTACAAGCAGGTGCAAAAAGAGTTATCATCTCTGCGCCAGCTACTGGAGACTTGAAAACAATCGTATTCAATGTTAACCATTTAACATTAGATGGAACGGAAGATGTTATTAGTGCTGCAAGTTGTACAACCAACTGTCTTGCTCCAATGGCAAAAGCATTAAACGATAACTTCGGTATCTCAATGGGTACAATGACTACAGTTCACGCTTATACTAACGACCAAAATACTTTAGATGCTCCACATCCAAAAGGAGATTTACGTCGTGCAAGAGCTGCTGCTGCTAACATTATCCCAAATAGCACAGGTGCTGCAAAAGCAATCGGTTTAGTATTACCAGAATTGAAAGGTAAATTAGATGGTGGTGCTCAACGTGTTCCTACAATCACAGGTAGTTTAACTGAATTGGTTACTATCTTAGATAAAAAAGTAACTGTTGAAGAAGTTAATGCTGCTGCTAAAGCTGCTGCAAACGAATCATTTGGCTATACTGAGGATGAAATCGTTTCTAGCGATATCATCGGAATTAGCTTTGGTAGCTTATTCGATGCTACTCAAACTAAAGTTATCACTGTTGGTGACCAACAATTAGTGAAAACAGTTAGCTGGTATGACAACGAAATGAGTTATGTAAGCCAATTGGTTAGAACTGTTAAATATTTCGCTGAATTGATCAGCAAATAATTCAACATATTGAAAAAAGGAGGCTTCGGTCTCCTTTTTTTTTGCTTTTTAGGTAATATCAACTCGATATATAACCTTTTTATAGACAAAAATGCCTTCTGAGAATAGCATAAAAATTTTGTAACTTCTAGATACAAGGTATAGTCAAACCTAAGAACATAAAAAAGCCCCCACGAATGCAGGGACTTTTGACTATTATTATCGTTATTTATGATATATGCTTAAACTTCGCTGACAAATAGTTGATATTGTATCCTTTTTCCGTGAATATTTGCTCAAATCTGGTCTTAATTCCATAGTGACGAACATTTAGTTCAGAATTGTATAAATCTTTCGTGTATACCAATTCTTCTACGCCAAATGATGGTAAAACTTCCAAAGTATAGTCAAACAAAAGCTCACTATCTGTTTTCAAATGTAATAAACCGTCATTTTGAAGGATTTCTTTGTACAGTTCCAGAAACCTTGGATTAGTTAACCGACGCTTTATCCCACTTTTCAAAGGTTGAGGATCAGGAAAGGTAATCCATATTTCTGAAATCTCATCTTTTTCAAAGAAATCTAATAACTGATGAATTTTAGTTCTTAGAAAGGCAACATTCGAAAGACTATTTTCATTAGCAAATTTAGCACCGACCGCAATCCTATCCCCTTTAATATCTATCCCGATAAAATTCTTTTCTGGAAAAACTTGTGCTAGGCCAACGGTGTACTCACCTTTCCCACAACCGAGCTCTAAAACGATTGGCTGTTGTTTCTCGAACATAATTTCATTCCACTTACCCTTAATAGTTTCATAAAGTGGTTTTCCTGACTCTAAAACGTTAGAAAGCGCTCTACTTAGCGCAAACCTGTCTGATTTCTTTCTTGACACGGTAAAAATTTGTTATAATAAATTGATTAAAACTAGCTGATAAATAAGAATTTACCCTTAAAATGACTAAAATTGAGTTGCTTGAGAATCAAATGAAATTACACAACCGTACCTAACTTCAGTACGATTAATTCTCAGAACCTTCATTTTGACCTATAATTGATGAATTCCTGCTACGACAAAGGTACTTCCTCCTACATATACAAAATCATCTTCGCTGGCTTGTTGCACCACCCAATCTATGGCCTCATTGACATCCTTAATGACAGTGCCTTCGAGTTGATAGTCTTTGGCCAACTGTTGAAGATCGTCTGCCTCGAGAGCTCTTGGTACATCTGCTTGACAAAATACAAATTTAGCGGTCTTTGGTAAAACTTCTAAAATCGCACGAATATCCTTATCACTTACGAATCCTAAGATCATCCATAACTGATGATACTTATACTTATCAAGCGTCATCAAATTTTCAGTAATCCCAGCAATATTATGGCCAGTATCACAAATCACTTTAGGGGTCTCTCGTAAAGTTTGCCATCTGCCTTTTAGTCCTGTATTTGTAACAACTTTAGCTACCCCCCTTTCCAAGTCCATTTTATCAATGGCGAAACCTCTCTTATTGAGAATTTCTACAGCGTTAAGAATTCCTCGTAGGTTATCAATTTGATACCTACCAATAAGTTGAGATTCAAGATTGATTATTTCCTTATTTTGAGTGTCAGAGTACTCTACTTTTGCAAAATTCTCATCAACTGAATATTCATTCAGCATGTATCTATCTGAAGCAAAGGAAATTACAGATGATGTCTCAACTGCTTTATTTTGAAACACTACATCGGCTTCAGGCTGTCTTTGAGAGATAACCACTGGTATTTCTGGCTTAATAATCCCTGCTTTTTCGGTAGAAATTTGTTCAATGGTATTCCCCAATATGTCTGTATGATCAAAGCTGATATTTGTAATCAATGAAAGCTCTGGTGTGATTACATTCGTGGAGTCCAAACGCCCTCCTAAACCTACTTCAATTATAGCTATATCTACGTTTTGAGAGGCGAAATACTCAAAAGCCAACCCAACAGTGCATTCAAAGAATGAAGGCCTTAAATCCAAGATAAAGGCTTTATTTCGCTCTACATAGTCTACTACTTCCTGTTCTGGAATAGGCTGTCCATTGATTTTGATTCGTTCAGTAAATGATTTGAGATGTGGGGAGGTATAAAGCCCTGTTTTGTATCCAGCCTCTTGTAAAATTGATGCTAAAAAATGGGATGAACTTCCTTTCCCATTTGTGCCTCCAACATGGATACTTTTGAATTGATGCTGTGGATTTCCTAAATGCTCACAAATTGCCAAGGTATTTTTTAAATCGGCTTTATAGGCCTTCTTACCTTCCCTGTGAAAGACAGGGAGTAATTGATAGAGATACTCGATTGTTTCTTGATAATTCATAATACAAAAAAATAAAGTAGTGCGTTACCGCACTACTTTGATGAAATTCTAAATGTTATGGTTCCTACCGAAATTTCTGGTCTCTCCCCTGCGGAAGTCGGACGGAAAGTTAATTTTTGTACGGCTCTTTTATATTTCTGTGTTACGGCTGGACTCAAACTGGATTCGATGGTTTCAACTACCTGAACAACTCCGTCTGAATCTACCTTTAGTCTAAATTTCACTATTCCTGTTTCATCCGAATCATCGTTTACTTCTGGTCGGCTATTCCAAGTCCAACCAGCTAAGCTAATGGCAGTACCTGAACCGTTACCTCCATTTCCTCCGTTACCACTTCCTGGAGGCTTAGGGTCATAAGTCCCATTTTTAACTGAATTTCCATTAGGCTGACCTTTGTTTCCAACACCTTTTCCATCTCCATCAGAACCGCCTCCTGTTCTCGGGTCTGTACCTGAAGTACCATTACCACCAGTTCTTACTGGGATTGTTGCTCCTTTAATCACTTGTTGTTCAACTGGTTTGGCAGGAGTTGGTTTAGTAACGGGTACATTGGCTTTAGGATTTTCTTTGGCCTTTTCTACCTTTTTGGTTACTTCTGGCACCTTCACTGGACTAGGTCGGGTACTTTTAATGATTTCTGGTTCTGGGCTTGGTTTGGCTTTAACGGGTTTTACTTTTTCTACAATTGGGGTAGGCTCTTTCTTAGGTAAGGGCTTAACTTCAGCAGGTTTTGAATCAAATTCATTTTTTGCTTTATTTCCATGATTTTTGGTATAAATGGAACCACTACCATCTTTGTCTGTTCCAAAGTTGACTACAAATCCGCCACCTCCAATTTTTTCGACTTTTTTATTTTCCTCTGAATTCCAAACTGTCACATACCAAAGCATGATAAATAAGAGTATGTTAACGGCACTGGTCACAATAAAGGCAAATTGCCGATTTTGTTTTTCTTCTTGTTCTAGATTGTAGGTAGACATTCGTTAGAGCTATTGTTTTTTTGAAGACTTAAATATCCAAGCAGAAGCTCTTAGTTTCGACTTGATTGTTGCTGATTCAGTATAGGCTTCATTTTCATTGCGATATGAGTTGGCAGATACTTTTATCAACTTTCCTTTTCTTTCTGGCTCAATCACAGTAGCGTTTGAAAAACCCTTTGATTGAAGTTCTTTTACAAACTTTTGGGCATTGGCCTCATTGCCAAAACTCCCTACAATAACGAAATAATCACCATTATTGTTATAGGAAAGCGTATTTCCTTGTGATGCAGGTATTGAATCTTTTATCGGTTGAACTTCTCTAGTGAGGGTATCAACAAACCTCGATTTCGTCTCAATGATGGGGGCTGGCACTGGCTTTCTTGCTGTGATACCCACGAAAGGATTCATTGTGCTAAGACTATTTTGCTCCTCATAAGAAAGTATTCCGATGCCTAACAAGACAGCCGTAGCCACTCCTGTCATAAAGGGAACGAGCGTTTTAACGGTTGCAGCCGTTTTCTTAGAAGTTTTGACAACTCTTTCTGCTGCACGGTCAGCGCCTCTGAATACTGAAAGTTTAGATTTGGACTCTTTCTGTGGAGATTCTATTTCTAGATTTCTTTTTGGATAAATATTGATAGTACCTAGTCCAAAGCTATCAGAGCAATAGTTTTGTTCTGACAATGGCGTAAATACCAATTTATTCTCCTTATTAAGTTCAAAGAAGCCTATTTGCTCTAAATATACTTGTTCAGCATTTCTCAGTCTAAACTTAAGTGCATCGACAAATGCTCTTATCTTAATCGTTGATTCTTCCAGTGAAATTCCTTCTGACTTGGCGATGAAATGAGACAATAAACCATCGTCATTTTTCAAAAGGCTGTTGAATGCCACCCAGCGCTTGGCAGGTGAGATAAAATTCAACGAGCGGTCTAACTTGGCACTTTGAAAGTTAGTAATAAAACCCCCAAAGTCAGGAACGACCACACAATCGCGCTCGAATAAAAGCTCTTGAATATAGTGTTGAATTGTTGCCATAGAATTGTCAGAAAATAAAAAATCGTGTAATTATCTTAAAATCAATAACCTGAATTATTGAGAAAAATAATTACACGATCTTAAGAAATTGTGTTACAATTTAAAAAGAAAATGACAATCCTGCAAGGAAGTTGGCACCCTGAACAGGATAATATAAGTATCTTTGGTAATTTTTATTTAAAATATTATTCGCTGAAAGGAATACATCAAATCTTTCGCTGATAAAGAAGGTGAATTTCAAGTTTAAATCAAAGATTGGGTTGAGCGTCACCTGCTGATTGGTCTGTCCATTGAGTCCTTTTAATCCTGTAAGCACATAAAAATCGGATGTTACTAGCATTTTTTCTCTAATCAGATACTGATTTGACCATGTAGCCTTGAAAGCAGGACGATGCCAAGCCTCTTTTAAGTTACCCAGATTACTATAAATATAATAATCCATTAACAAGGATGAACGAAACAATTGTGGAATTTCATAATTGATTTGTCCTGAAAGACTTGTTACATGAACTTTTGTGGTATCGTTAGAATACAAAATTTCAAACTTGGTAGAATCTGAGCGAGAATTATTCAGGACATAGAAATTCTTGTATGTGGCAAAACTCCCTTTCAACTCACCTGAAAGTCCGCCATATAAGTTAGCTTTGACACCTGCGTATATATCAGACAGTTTTCTGGTTGGTTTTAAAGATTGAAAACGACCTAACCATTGATTTTCTTGAAGAATTGTTGTGAGGTTATTCGCCATAACATCTCCTTCATAACCTGCGTAAAGCTTGATTCCATCCATCAACTGATAATCAGCTTTTAGGACAGGAAGTACATAGGTTTCATTTTCGGTAGTTTTTTCCTTACTATTAGCAAGCATTACCCCCAATGTCACACTAAATAATTCGTCCTTGTATTTAAAGTTAGGAACCAGTTTGTACAAATTACGATAAGTAGTCAATGAATCTTGGGATTGTGCCAAGACCATCTGTCCATCAAAATTGGCTGAAAGTTTATCCGTTAAAGGAAATGACGCCGACATACCTGCATCCCAAAGTAACTCGTTTGCCCCTACTTTCGTAAATAGGTAAGATAATTTTGAACGGAAGATATAATCAATAGGAGATGTTTTACTCGTATTAGAAATAGTCCCGTCAAAATTGAATTTATTCCATGAGTTAAAAATGGTTTCTTTATCAAATGAATATACCTTAGGTTGATATCCATAATAATAAAAACCTTTACGTTTCCAGCCCAAAGAACCTTCCAATTTTACAGAGTTAAATTGCGTGCGACTGTGTACTTTGATTTGGTTATCTGATTCCCCAGAGTAGTTAGCTCCAACAGGACCTAATCGATAAGCATTGTGTTTGACATAAATGCCGTGATAGTTTTCTTGACCAACAGCAATACCTGCATGCCCTTCGAGATAAGTATGTCCAAAATTCCCGAATCCTGCTCTAATCACATTGTTATATTTAGATAACTGAACAGGCGTCACTGGATTTACAGGCATTTGAACTTGATTCGAAATTTCTGTAATTCTTCCATTATTGGGTACTTCAGAAAATAAAAATCTCAAAGGTGGTCTTGGAACAGTATTGGGTGGTGTTACCATTTTCTCGAGTTTTCTCACGGGTGGTGGTACAACAATCTTTTTTTGTTCCTTCGTTACACTTACCTCTGAATTATCTATTTTCCCTTCTTTCTTATTTACTTGAGAAAATCCTTGTGTGGATAATCCAAGTAGCATAATGCTGGCGAGAGAAAGCTTTAATGATGTATGATGCATAATAAATAAAAGTCTTTGATTAAGAATAAATTTAGATTACTTGTTACTAATAGAGCGTAGTTTTACACGCGCTTGTTCAACCGAATTCTCATCTGGTAGTTTATCAATGATAGAATTCAGGGTTGCTTTTGCTTGGAAATAATTCTCCATTCCAATAAAGTCATCCGCTAACAATAAAAAGGCTTTCCCCATCACTGGTAACGACACACCCGAGAACTCATTGTTAAACTTATTCATAATCATTTCACTTGACTCTTTATATTTTTTCTGACTATAAAGCATTCTTGCTAACATAATTTGGCACTCCCCTGCGTAGTCATCTTTTGCAAGAGCCACCCCTTGATTAAATGAGCTCGTTGCTGAAATATTATCCCCAATTTGCAAGTATCCTTTACCCATATAATAGTAAGCCTTCGTTTTTTGTGCAACTGTAGCTTCAGGTAATAATACCATTTGTTTTGAGTAATAGATAGTAGAGTCATTTTTCGGTGTATTGAAATACGAATCCATCAAACCCTGAATCGCCGTTTGATTATCTTTGCGATCCGATGAAACTCTCAACACCCCACGATAGTTAGTAATAGCTCTTGAATAATTATTGTTTTCAAGTTCAATTTGTGCTGCCTTGGCGTAAGCTTTCGAAAGTGCTTTATACTTATTGTCTGCAATCACAATATAGTAATTGCGTAAAGCATCCATTTTATTTTTTTGCTTGAAATACGTTTCTGCAATTAAGAATTTAGCTTCTGGGGTATCAGGTGAATCTGGATAGTTACGAACATATTCTCCAAAAGCAACTAAAGCTTTGTCGTGTGCATCATCGTAATATAACCCTTTCGCTTTTTCAAATTCTTTTTCTCGCAAACTGGTATCGTTCGGGTTTGCTTTGGCATACAAAGCTTTTATCTCGATATACTCTGGAGAACTTGGGTCCATCAACTCATTCAAACCCGCCATCGCTTGTGAGGCAAAATCAGAATCGTTGATATAATTTCTTAACAAATACTTATAATCTGAAATAGCACTTTGCGTTCTTCCAATATTTTGGAAAGCCGTTCCTCTACGCATAATCGCATAAGGCACCAAGGCACTTTGAGGACGTTCTAAAATTAATCTTGAATAATAGGCAATTGCTTTTTCACTACGCTCAGCAGACATTTCATTATCACCCAAATCACGTAAAGCTGTTTCCACATATTTTGACTGCGGGAATGTACGAACAACTTCCTCTAGTGTTGCTTTACCATTAGGGTCATTCAAAATATTTTGAATTGTACCTTTCTGATAGAGAGCGTAATCTTTATTCGTTTTTACGGTTTGATAGGCTTTGTCATAAGCTTTTAGTGCCTGAGCATATTGACCCTGAGCTACATAAGAATCCGCTATTCGCAAAAGTGCATCATCTACATTGCCATCTGTACCTCCGCGTTGATAGTATTCATTAAAATAAGCATTCGCCTCCGCTGGGTTGGTAGACAAATAAATATAACCTAGGCTATAACGGCTTTTCTGTTGAAATTCAGGTAAAGAAGGAACATCTTTGTCTGTCGCAGCAATTACTTTTTTATACAAATCAATCGCGGCAGCATTTTGATTCAGACCAACCAAAGATTCGCCTTTCCAATACATCGCACTGTATTTTAAATCACGAGATTCTGGTGCACTCAAAGATTTATCGAAAAAGGTAACTGCCTCCGCATATCCATCTTCGTTATATTTTTTTACAGCTTGGTTGAAAGCAATTCGCTGATAAACAGCATTTACTCTCGGAGTTCTTCTACGAAGTTTCTCTACAAAATTAAGCGCTGCCAACAAGTTATTAGATGAAAGATATGCCTCGCAAAGTAGTTCATTGGCTTCATCTTCAAATCTTGAACCAGGATATTGAGCAATAAAACCTTCTAATGCTTTTACAGATTCATTAGAGCGACCTAGATCTAAGAGTACTTTACCAACATTAAAGGTTGCCTCCTCTTGTACAGGCTTATTGAATGATAATTTACTAGCTTGATCAAAAGCACCAAGTGCACCTGTTAAATTATTGACTCTTTGGTAACAAATTCCTAGCACAAAAGAAGCATTCTGTCCTAAAGTGTCTTTAGGCAAGGCTACATTTTTCAGTTGATCGGTTGCAGCAGAGAATTGGTTCGTTTTATAAAGACTATATCCATAACGGTACGCCACAACTGGCATCATCCCTTGTGATTTATAGTTTTTATAAACACCATAATAAGTTGCTGCTTTTTCGTAATTCCCTTTATTAAAATATACCTCCGCCGTTAGCAAAGCAATATCATCGAGTTTACGTCCTTTTTCACGAAGTACTCTTTCTGTATAATCAAGCATTTCGTTATACTTACCTTGACGATAATAGGCATTAGCAATCCATCCGGGAATTTCAGCTTTATACTGCGAAGATTTTTCAGCAAGATTAAAATTGCTGATTGCCTCCTCATAATTTTTATTTTGAAACTGAATAGCTCCTGCATAATACGCAGATGGAGGTCCATAAGCTTGGTTAGGACTTTCACGAAGACGTGTAAATACGGTAAGCGCTTGCGCATACGACTGCGTTTGGTAATAGGCAATACCCAAATGATACTGGGATTCTTCATCAGTTTTGCCAGTTTTACTCAAATAGTCTATGGCCTTACCATATTCTCCATTATCAAAGAAGTAATTTCCAATTTCTCGGAAAAGGTTACTCGCCACAGGATGTTCGGGATATTCACGAACAAATCGGTCGGCAAGGAGTTCGGTATCAGCACGATCTAGGTATAAGCTACACATCACGATGAAATACTTCGCCCAAGCCTGATTAGGGTCATTTTTGTCTAAGAAGTTTCGATGTTCAGAGAGATAGAGTTCAAATTCGGCACGAGCCGCTTCAAAGCTTTTGGATTCATAATACTCTTGTCCGTTTCTAAAATGAATATTGGCTTCATTATAGTTGAGCGTACTTTGTGCAAAAATTTCATAACCAGAAATAGTACATGTAGCCGCAACGGATAAAAATACAATCGAAGGTAATTTTTTCATTAGATATGTTTTTTATTGGGTATCTATGTTTTGTTGGGATAATAGATTAGCCAAATTTTACTTGTTTCAAAGGCGAGGCTTTGTTAGTTTCACGTTTTAAAAACGCAAAATTCATACGTTAAATTATGAAAAAAATCTCAATTTTCGCTATCTGTTTACTGTTTAGCGTAATTTCATCAGCTCAAACTAATAAGCTCCAATCCAAGATTGCTTATGCGCTTTCTATGGAAAAACCTCAGTCTCACTACTTTGACGTAGTCATGAAATTGAAGACGCTAGATGCCAAAATGAAACAGCAAGGTTTCGTCGATGTAAAAATGGCTGTCTGGACTCCGGGGTCTTACCTTGTTCGTGAATACGCTAAAAATGTGGAATCAGTAACTGCCTCCTCGGCAAACACTCCATTGTCTCTTGACAAAATCAACAAAAATACTTGGCGCATAAAAGTGAATGCCTCCACTCAGGAAGTAACGCTAAAATACAAAGTTTATGCTTATGAACTGTCCGTTCGTACCTCGTTTTTGGATGATTCTCATGGCTATCTTAATCCAGCAAGTGTATTCATGTATGTGAATGAATGGAAAGCTTTGCCTTCTACTTTAGAAATTACGCCTTACAAAGACTGGTCAACGATTTCGACAGGCATGAAAGAAATTTCTAAAAATACCTTCTTGGCAGATAACCTAGACATTTTGATAGACTCTCCTATCGAGATAGGTAATCAAAAAGTTTTAAACTTTGATTTAGCAGGTGTTCCTCACAAAATTGCCATGTATGGCGAGGCAAAGTATGATGCCGAAAAAGTAACTAACGACATTAAACGTGTTTGCGAAGCTGCCAAAAGCGTGGTGACTGAACACCCTTGTAAAGACTATACTTTTTTGATTCATAACCTTGCTGCTGGAGGTGGTGGTTTAGAACACCTTAATTCTACTACTTGCCAAACTTCACGTGGTGTGTACGAAAATGAAAAATCATACAAAGGTTTTCTAAGTCTTATTGCTCACGAATATTTCCACCTTTGGAATGTAAAGCGTATCCGTCCAAAAGCTTTAGGACCTTTCGACTATGAAAACGAAAACTACACGCACATGTTGTGGTATTCTGAAGGAGGTACAAGTTTTTATGAAAATTATATCCTCCGCCGTGCAGGTATCTTCTCTCCTGAAGAATATATCAAATCGTATATGGACGATGTGAATACCATCGAAAACCAACCGGGTAATGCTATTCAATCAGCAGCTGAGTCTAGCTGGGATGCGTGGATTAAATATTATCGTCCAAACGAAAACTCTCGTAATAGCACGGTATCTTATTATGACAAAGGTGCTGTGTTAGGAGGAATTTTAAACTTAGCCATTTTGTCTTCAACGAAAGGCGAAAAGAACCTAGACGATTTAATGCGTTACCTTTATCAGAATTACTACAAAAAACTAGGTCGTGGTTTTACAGATGAAGAATTCATGAAAGCTACCGATATCGTAGCAGGCAAAGATATGTCATCATTCTTCAAGAATTATATCTTCGGTACTGAGTCTATTCCTTATAATGTATACTTAGCCCCAGTAGGTTTGAAAATCGTAGATACGAATGCTGATAATACCAATGCTTTCCTTGGTGCTGATTTAAGAGCTGGAAAAATTTCATCTGTAAGAAGAGACTCTCCTGCCTACAATTATGGTCTGAATGTCAACGATGAAATTTTGAGCATCGATGGCCAGAAAGTAGAAGACTTAACAAAATTATTAGCTTCGAAAAAAATTGGTGATGTAATTGAGGTAAAAGTAAAAAGAGACGGTTTAGAAAAAACGTACTCGGTAACACTTGCTAAAAACCCAATCAAATCTTATAAGCTCGAGCCAATAGCAGATCAAACCGAACAGCAAAAAGCACTTTACAAAAAATGGATGTTTATCCAATAAGTCATTTATAAAAAAAGCCCTGAGTATTCAGGGCTTTTTTGTTAGTAGGGATTCAAGGCATTATGCAAATCGCCATACATATCTTCAAAGCGTTTGATCACTTTATCTACAAATTCTTCTGTAATCAATTCTCTTACTTCTGATTCACCTGAAACTTCCGTTTCTGAAATTTTGAAAGTTTGTTCTAAATCAGCCGTTTCAAATTTTGCAAAATACTTGTTATTCCATTTGTATAGGGATACCTTACATTTGGGATTTGGGATTTCTCCGATAAAGTACATAACTAAGCTTCTTCTTCAACGATAGTGATACTGATGATTTTATCTCCCTGACGGATTTGATCAATTACGTCCAAACCTTCTACAACTTTACCAAAACATGTATGTCTACGGTCAAGGTGTGCAGTATTGTTACGGCTATGACAAATAAAGAACTGAGAACCACCTGTGTTTGGACCACGGTGTGCCATCGACAAAACACCACGATCATGGTATTGGTTATTTCCAGTCAACTCACAAGGAATTGTGTAACCAGGACCACCAGCACCAGTTCCTGTTGGGTCACCTCCTTGGATTACAAAATCTGGAAGAACACGGTGGAAAGTTACGCCATCATAAAATCCTTTTTTCGATAAATCAACAAAGTTCTTTACGTGAATTGGAGCATCCTCCTCGAAAAACGTTATAACCATTAGACCTTTTTCGGTCAACATTTCAGCTTTTAACATACTATAATCAATTGTTAATGGATGAGAAAACAGCAATTGTTTTTTACAAAGTTAAGGCATCTCTTCCATTTCTTTAAACATTTTACTCATTTGTTTCTTCTTATACGATTTCTGTACATTCGACGGTCTTTCAAGCAAAATAGCGTAATTTTGAGTAAATGTATATTAATGAATAAATCTCAAATTCAATGAAAGGAAGAAAGCTATTCCCTATCATCATGGCAGCAGCTATGTTGAGTCTTGGGTCTTGTGGAACTGATAAAAATGAAGAAGCCATCAAGTTCTTCAAGCGAGGTAATTTCAAACTAAAAGAACAAGAATATAACGAGGCCATTCATTGGTATGGTGAAGCGCTGAACAAGAAACCAGATTTTGCCGATATTTATAATAATAGAGGCTTAGCCTACCAGAAAAGTGATAAGCCTGAGAAAGCGCTAGAGGATTTTAATAAGGCCATAGAGGTAGATACTAAATTCTGGGAGGCTTACTATAATCGCGCCGAATTGTTATTTAACCTTGGTAATTATCAGGAAGCCATACAAGACCTTAACAAGATTGGAAAGGTTTATAAAGATTCTAGTTTTTACTATGTTACCCTAGGCAACGTCAAAACTCAAACGCAAGATTATTCAGGAGCAACCGCAGCTTATGAGCGAGCACTCGTACTTGATCCCAATAATGCTGAGGCCTATACCAATCATGGGTATTTGTACTTTGAACAAAACAATTATCCTCTAGCAAAAAAGGATTTTGAAAAAGCCTTGAGTATTAACCCTAAACAACACTTTGCGCTAAACAATCTAGCCTTTATTTTGAGCGAAGAAGGTAAATATAAAGAGGCTTTACCTTTGGTAGAAAAAGCGATATTTCTCAAACCTGCTCAAGCCTACTATCTCAACAATAAAGGATACATCTTACTACAATTAGGGAAGTTGGATGAAGCAAAGGAAACTATCGAACACTCCTTAAGAATAGAATCTGAAAATGCATTCGCCATTCGTAACTTAGGTTTATATTTCCAGAAAAAAGGAGATATACAAAAAGCCAAAGAGTATTTTGATAAGGCTAAAAAACTTAACCCTAATATTTCGATTCAATAATCAAAAAATCCCTAGACACAAAAATGTTGCTAGGGATTTTTTGATTTAATAAAATTTAGGAGAAGGCTTCAGCAATAGACCATTTTCTTACTTTACTTACTAATTTGTTTTCTCGAGTCTATTTTATAGGCATTTTTAAGTAATATTAGAATAGTACAAAAATAAAAAGTGTTATTTCGGCATTTTCTTTACCAAGCATTAAAATAATACAAATTTTATCTTTCATGAAAGTTTGATACCCTTTAATATTCGGCATTATATTACTCAAAAAACAGCCTTTTTGCCATTTTTATGCCTAAATAAAAGCCCTGAGAATCGCTTA
Source organism: Cellulophaga sp. BC115SP (assembly GCF_009905545.1). GTDB lineage: Bacteria > Bacteroidota > Bacteroidia > Cytophagales > Spirosomataceae > Flectobacillus > Flectobacillus rivi. The sequence continues at coordinate 191,102 of NZ_JAAALB010000005.1, forward strand.
TTTGAGCTTGTTCTAGGTATAATTACAGCTCGTTTGATTCTCAGGGCTTATGTATTTTAGGCTTCAGAAGATTTTAAACTAAAAAATTAGTTTTAAATTTCTTAAAGAAAGCTGTATTCTCTACTGAGTTGGTGTGGATTTCAAAAAGTCGAGCACGAGTAGACTTTTGTGGAATTGTAGTCAGGATATTTTCCAACTGCTCAAAATTCGTAGCTGATATATATTCCATATTGGATTCTTCGGCAGTTAGCTTTGCCGTCATTTTTTGAGCAGTTTCAAAAAATGGTTCAAGCTCTGGTTGCTGACTTGGTCCGTCAATCATCCGAAAAATTCCTCCCCCACTATTGTTCTCTAAAATGATCGTGAGATTCGATGGTAAGAAATTATTCCAAAGTGCATTACGGTCATAGAAAAAAGCTACATCTCCCACCAAAAGATATACTTGAGCTTCCGTCGCCAAAGCCGCGCCCACAGCAGTACTTACACAGCCATCGATTCCACTCGTTCCTCGATTGGCAAAAATCTCTACCTCATTGATATTGGATAGGTGAAGATAGTTGGCATATCTTACAGCCATCGAATTTGCCAAATGCAACTGTGAGCCAGCAGGAATATTTTCTATCACTTTATAATAGGTCGTGAATTCATTCCAAGTGTCGGTACTACTCAAAGCCTGATGAATATATCTTGAAGATTTTCTTTCGAGGTTAAACCATTGTTCTTGGTATTCGAAAGACTTTTCCTCATCACCCATTTTGTAAGCTCTTAAATCTAAGCTCTCCAATAATTCTTTAAAGAAGTCTTCAGGGGCTATCGAAACAATATCTGTAAGGCTTTGATAAGTATCAATCAAATGCGTTGTGCTTTGCACATGCCAGTGAGCTTCAGGTTTGTGTTTTCTGATATACTGCTTCAATGATTTTGAAATCACCGATTTACCAAAAGTTATCAAAACTTCTGGAGCATAGCTATCGTCTAACTGACCTAGATACAAATCATGATTTGCTATGAACTCGCCTTTTGTATTTGCAATCAAATCTCCAACCACTACAAATCCAAACTCTTCTTGTAATCCTTTTAACGCTTGATTAACTTCAGAGTTAGTCGCATCCTGTCCAGCAATGACCATAACTTTTGAATAATCTTCTATTTGAGTGAGTAATTCCTCCCAAGTCTCTTGGCTCAAACTAGCTTTTGAGGAATGCTGGCGAATATTTCTTGGACGTTCGAATACAACCTGTTCTTCAGCTGAAGGATAAAATGGCTCACGCAAAGGAATATTGATATGAACCGGTCCCTTGGGAAAAGTATTGGCTGTGTTGATAGCCTCATTCATCACACGTTCGATATGCCAGCGAGCATCAGGGTGCGAATAATCTGCCCCTACCTGATACGAAGCTTTTACATGTTTTCCATAAATATTTTCCTGATAAATCGTCTGTCCATCATGCTGATGTATCCATTCGATTGGTCGGTCCGCTGTAAGAACAATTAAAGGTATCTCTTGAAAAAAGGCTTCAGCCACGGCAGGTGCATAATTATAGGCCGCCGACCCAGAGGTACAACAAATGGCAACAGGCTTATTTTTCACTTGTGCCATTCCCATAGCGATAAAGGCAGCCGAACGTTCATCTGATACCGACAAAGCATTTATCTGCGGATGTCTTGCCAACGCAATCGTCAAGGGTGCATTGCGGGAACCTGGGGAAATTACCGCATCAGTCACATTTTTGGTAACCAGTATTTCCGCTATATTAATAATGGGTTGTAATATTGCCATAAATGGTTTTGGTTCTCTTGTTTTGTTTTTTCTATTTTGATGCGTTACATATTAGAATTATTAGTCCATGTAAGCTTTCCATCAAAATCTATTTTATATTTTGTTTGCTCGAAATCTGTAAGTAAAACCCCATCAGGTAAAATAGATATTGCTTTTTCTTGGGTAAGAGATACAAAAATATCTTTTCCACTAAATTTCCATTTTATTTTCCCTTCTGTATCTATTCTTGTTATTTCTATTTCTCCATGAATGAGAAAATCATCCTCACACTTAAAAATTTGGAAGCACGTTATGTCATCTAACTTCATATTCCATACTAATTCTAAACTCGGTAGAGACAGACAAAATACAGAGTCTCCGCAGCAAATCAATATATTTTCCGATGCAATTATATACGAATATTGAGTGATTGCTGATACACCACCTATCCCTATAATAATACAACTATCAACAAGCTCTTTATGTTGATAAATTTTAATTCCGATTTTACTTGATGATACTTGACTTCCATCACTGCTACTATATTGTTTTGTATAAGAAAACATATTATCGACTGAATCAACCCTATAAATTGACTCATTAAGAAGTTCAATCGTTAAATCAGAAGTTTCAAATCTTATCATTTTATATCTTCTTAACTTTTATACTCAAAGCATGCATCTTGGTTGTTATGAGGAGAAAAAGACAGGACTATATCATTTGTACTAATACCTCTGATGTTTTTGTATCAAAAATCAATATTCCTTCATCAGTACTATTTAATTGTCCTATTACATTACCCTGTTTCGACAATACACAACTTTGTCCAGCACTTTCAAAATTATCGCAAAACCCTGTACAATTTGAAACTAATATTGGCATTGAATATTTCTTTGCTATTACAGTGTAATATTCTATTGCTTTACGTATGCCTTCTTGAGATTTTGCAACACTTGCCATATAAATTTCAGCACCAAGGGCAACTGCTGACTCTATATGTGATGGTTGTAAACTTTCATAACAAATGGCTGGTGCTATTTTTACATGATCAATTGTTATGATAATTTGTTTTTCTCCTTTTACAAAATAGGCTAATTCATCTGAATGTAACTGTTGCTTTGAATACGCTTTTCTGGGTTGGCTAGGTTGAAAAATAAACATACTGATTTTAATCCCAGCAATAGTCTTCTCAGGCATTCCAATACCAATCGTAATATTACTGTGATCACTAATTTCTTGAAAGACATCAAATTGGTTATCCCCTAAATCAGATGCTAATGCTTTAGCGAGCTCAGGCTCATAACTTGAGATAGAAAGTTCAGAAAAAAATATGGCGTCAGCTTTATGAGAAATAGCTAGATGAGTAAATTGTTGGTGCTTTACAATATTTGAATATGTATCACCCTTAATTGGTCGTAATTGTGCTACAGCTATTTTCATAATTATATCAATGATTTTCTCTTGTTAACACTCTTACATTACTATCCAGCTATGTACTTTTTCTTGTATTTCCCACAAACAAAAAGAGCCTCATAAATGAGGCTCTGAAAAGGCATTGTAAGCATATTAGCCCAAATAAGTTTTGAGCGCTTTGCTTCTCGATGTATGTCTTAATCTACGAATTGCTTTCTCTTTGATTTGACGTACACGTTCGCGAGTCAAGTTGAACTTCTCACCGATTTCTTCTAAAGTCATCGCGTGCTCACCATTCAAACCGAAGTAAAGCGTTACTACGTCAGCCTCACGCTGAGTCAATGTTGATAATGCACGTTGTACTTCACGACGAAGTGAGTCGTTAATCAAGCCGCTATCTGGTTTGTCTTCGCCATCATTTTCCAAAACATCCAACAAAGAGTTTTCTTCTCCTTGAACGAATGGTGCGTCCATAGACACATGGCGACCAGAGATTTTCAAAGTGTCTACCACTTCTCCAGTTGTGATTTCGAGTACTTCAGCTAGTTCTTCTGGTGTTGGCTCACGTTCAAACTTTTGCTCCAACTCAGAGAACGTCTTTGAAATTTTGTTCAAAGAGCCCACACGGTTGAGTGGCAAACGCACGATACGTGATTGCTCTGCCAAAGCTTGAAGAATTGACTGACGAATCCACCATACCGCATACGAAATAAACTTAAATCCACGAGTCTCATCAAATCTTTGAGCTGCTTTAATCAAACCAAGGTTACCTTCATTGATAAGGTCACCTAAGCTTAAGCCTTGGTTTTGATATTGCTTAGCAACAGACACCACAAAACGAAGGTTCGCTTTGGTCAATCTTTCTAATGAAAGTTGATCTCCTTCACGAATCTTCTGAGCTAAAATAACCTCCTCCTCTGGCGTTAGCAAATCTACCTTGCCAATTTCTTGCAAATACTTATCGAGTGATTGTGATTCTCGGTTGGTAATCTGCTTACTAATTTTTAGCTGTCTCATATTAGTTACTACCTCTTAAAGTTCTTAGTAGGTTAACAATTAGGAATAAAGAGTTTTTTGAGGGGAAAATACTGTAATAGGTAGTCACAATATTTCTTACTCAAATAGCACTTCCTGAAAACTATATACCAAACAGTTATATAAGTGAAGAATATAACTGTTTGGTAGGAAACAAATTTAACAATATAGTTTAATCCGTTATAGAAATAACGTAAATAACCTTAAGTTTGTTCTATTTCTTCTCAGGCTTTGGCAACAAAACTTTTCTTGACAAACGATATTTACCAGTTTTCTTATCCACCTCAATCAACTTCACTTTTACCTGTTCGCCAATTTCTAGTACACCGTCCATTGTTTCAAGACGCTCCCATTTGATTTCAGAGATGTGTAAAAGTCCGTCTTTACCTGGTAAGAATTCAACGAATGCTCCAAATGGCATGATTGATTTAACAACACCATCATAGATTTCGCCTTCTTCAGGAATTGTTACAATTCCTTTTACCATTTTAACAGCAATATCCATCGCAGCTTTATTAGCAGAGAAGATAGATACATAACCGCCATCTTCTTTCTCTTCGATAGTTACTGTTGCGCCAGATTGTTTTTGGATATCTTGAACAACTTTACCACCTGGTCCGATTACCGCACCAATTTGCTCTTTCAAGATTCTGATTACAGTTGCTCTAGGAGTTTGTGGTTTGTAGTCGCTACGAGGCTCAGCAATAGTTTCTTGCATTTTACCCAAAATATGCAAACGACCTTGTTTTGCTTGTTCCAAAGCTTCTGTCAATACTTCATAAGACAAACCGTCTACTTTGATATCCATCTGACAAGCAGTAATACCTTCAGTTGTACCAGTTACTTTGAAGTCCATATCACCAAGGTGGTCTTCGTCACCTAAGATATCTGAAAGTACTGCATATTTTCCAGTTTTAGGATCAGAGATAAGTCCCATTGCAATACCAGATACTGGAGCTTTAATAGGTACACCTGCATCCATCAACGCAAGCGTTCCTGCACATACAGTAGCCATTGATGATGAACCATTTGATTCTAAAATATCTGAAACGATACGTACAGTATATGGATTTTTTGCATCAGGAGGCAATACTTTTTTCAAAGCACGCATTGCCAAGTTTCCATGACCAACTTCACGACGACCAGGAGCACGGTTTGGTTTTACCTCACCTGTCGAATATCCTGGGAAGTTATAGTGTAACAAGAAACGATTGTATCCTGACACCATTGCCTGATCTACAATTTGCTCGTCTAATTTTGTTCCAAGAGTTACTGTAGTTAACGATTGAGTTTCTCCTCTTGTAAAAACAGCCGAACCATGTGGTGTTGGCAAATAGTCAACCTCACAAGTAATAGTACGGATTTCGTCAAGTTTACGACCGTCCAAACGATAACGTTCGATTAATACCAATTGACGAGCCGCTTCTTTTTCGATATCATGGAAATACCATTTTGCCAAGCTTTTGTTGACAGTAGAATCCTCTGGCAATGAAGCGAAATATTCATCTTCAATAGCTTTGAAAGACTCACGACGTGCTTTTTTACTCGGATTTGCTAATTTAGCAACCTCATAATAGCGATCGAAATAGGTATCCCACAAATATGTTCTTAACTCTTCATCGTGATTTTCGTGTTTGTATTCACGTTTTTGAGTTTTTCCAACTTCAGCTTCAAGTTCTTTTAAAGCAACACATTGGTGCTTAATAGCTGCATGAGCCAAACGAAGTGCTTCTAACATTTCTTGTTCAGAAACTTCGTTAGCTTCACCCTCAACCATCAAAATATCGTTGGCATTTGCTGCTACAATAAGTTCTAATTCTGCATCTTTCAGAATCGATGTTTCTGGGTTAACGATATATTCACCGTTAATTTTAGCGACACGAACTTCAGAGATAGGACCGTTGAAAGGAATATCTGAAACTGCCAAAGCAGCTGCTGCAGCAAGACCTACATACGCATCTGGTAAAACTTCAGCATCAGCAGAAATCAAGTTAATCATTACTTGCGTATCTGCATGAAAATCAGAAGGGAAAGTAGGGCGCAAAGCTCTATCTACCAATCTACTTACCAATACTTCATAATCTGACAACTTTGATTCTCTTCTTAAGAAACCTCCAGGAATTTTACCTGCTGAAGCAAATTTTTCTTGGTAATCTACTGAAAGAGGCAAAAAGTCAACACCGTCTTTTGGTGTTTGGTTAGCAACAACCGTTGCTAAAAGCATCATATTTCCGCTTCTCACTACAACAGCCCCATCGGCTTGTTTCGCGAGTTTGCCTGTTTCGATGGTAATTTCCTTACCATCAGGCATTGTGATTTTTTTCGTAATTACGTTAAACGCCATAAATTGTTTGCTTATTACCTTTTACGCTACTTGATATCAACGAAATGTAAAAGGATTTTGTTGGATTTGCAGTCATTAATAGTGAATCGTCAATTGCCAATAGTGTAGTTTGATGATGAATGGCTGCTTCACGATTAACATAACTATCAACTATTAACGAAGACCCAAATAGAAGAGGGGGAAGACGATCTCCGTCTATGCAATCAGGGAACCCTATTAGATAGAATTCCCTGTTTGCTGAAAGTAAATTACTTTCTAATGCCAAGCTGAGCAATGATAGCTCTGTAACGTGTAATATCTTTCTTGATAAGATAATCAAGTAAGCTTCTACGCTTACCTACCAATTTCAAAAGACCTAAACGAGTAGAGTGGTCTTTCTTATTGATTTTCAAGTGTTCTGTCAAATGATTGATTCTGAAAGTAAACAATGCAATTTGTGACTCAGCAGAACCAGTATCGATTTTAGACTTCGAGTGACCTTTAGATTCAAAGATCTCTTGCTTTTTTTCTGAAGTTAAATACATCTTCAACCAGTTTAAATTAATGAATTTTTGTAAACGTGCAAAAATAGGAATTTTCTTAGTTATTTGCAAATTTCATCCCGATTTTAGAAAATATTTTTCTTAAAGTTGCTTGTGAGCCTATTTTTTCCTTCAATCTTGCCATTGCCATCACATAAACGTCAGATTCAAACAATCGTGAGTCATGGCGAGCCTTATTAAAGAAATACAAGCCTATAGAGAATAGTATCAAATTTGAAGTCCAAGCTCCTACTTGTACCATCACCTTTCCTTCTTCTGAAAGCTTCTTCCCTTGTTGTGTCATGACATAAGAAAGAATGAAGAAAAATATGGCTACAACAACTGGCATTCCAAATCCACCCTTTTTAATAATAGCTCCTAAAGGTGCTCCGATTAAGAACATAACAAAAATAGCTACTGAATCAGTAAATTTTTGATGCCAAAACCAATTGGTTTTGCGTAAATCCTCATTTTTAGCTGTGATGGTAAAAACATTACTTTCTGCAAATGAAATCATGTTTTTGGCTTGTGAAACAGCAAAATCTAAATGTTCATAAGGATTAGGCTTAATTTTTTTCTTAATTATTTTCCCTACCCAATCTCCTTGATTTTTCATAATCGCTTTTTGCTCAGGAGTAATAGTAGCTGGTAAGGTTTTCAAACTGTATATATAATACGACTTCGAAGCTTCAAAAAAGTTTTTACGGTAATCAGTGGTCAGTCTCGACAAAGAATCCGCATCCTTTCCTAATTGAAGCACATTTCTCATAATTTGATGGTGCTTAAATTGATCTTCTTCGGTCTTATGCATATCAAATGCCGACATACTCATCACCACTTTACTTTTAGAAAATGAATGCGATACAAAATCGGTTGCATCTGCACCAGTCGACCTATCTGCATCATCTACATAATCATGACCATTATATAATTCAAACACCAGATACTGCTTGTCCATAATCGTATACATCAAAGCCGAATCTGCAATGGTGACATGTTTATTACCATCATTTTTGGAATGATCATAAATTATGACGCCTTTCAAGGATTTACCATTAGGAAACTTTTTGTTAACCTTAATACTATAGCCAGGTAACTCATTATAAAAAATTCCTTCCTTAATATTCAGAGTTGTCTTAGTAGTTTTTATGTCATATAACAAACGATATCCTTTAAGATTCGCCCACGGCCAAAGTACGTTATTGAACCAAAACGAAAATCCTGCTACTAATACCGCTACCACGAACATAGGTCGCAAAGCTCGGCTAATAGAAATACCTGCACTTTTGATCGCAGTTAGTTCAAAAAACTCTCCAAGCTTTCCAAAAGTCATTAGCATAGAAATCAACATCGCCAGTGGCAATGCTATCGGAATGGTAATTAGGCTAAAGTAGAAGAATAATTCAAAATATAACTCCACACCTAGGTCTTTCCCGAATAAATCGGCAAAATAGACCACAATTAGGCGCATTAAAAATATAAATATTACAACAGTAAGGGTCAGTAAAAATGGTCCCCAAAAAGCCTTGAGGATAAGCTTATCTAGTTTTTTCATAAATCCACAATAATTTGCAATGCAAAGTTACCATTTCTTGAGCAATATTTTAATCAATTACGTCAGGAGGCAAAATTATCCTAAGATGAATTTCGTGCTAACTTTTTCTATCTACCCTATTTCTTTTCAGTCAAATTAACGAAATCCTTTTCGAAGAATTTTATAGATGAAATAAGTTTTAAGAAACTTTAAGAAATTCGACTCAGCTAACTCCGTGACAATAAAGAAGTTTAGAATACAAATTGGACATTTCTTAGATTTTACTGTTTTTGAGAAATAAGCAAAAAGGGTATCTAAATTAATTTCTTAGATACCCTTTTTATTATACGTAATACTGAAAGAATATTTTATCAAAAGTTCCATCTACCAAATAATCCTCTTTGATAATCTGAATATGCTTGATAAATCTCTTCTTCAGTGTTCATCACAAAAGGACCTTGTGAAACTACCGGTTCATCTAATGGCTTACAATGCCCTAAAAGGATGTAAGAATCTTCAATAGCATCAAATGACAACTTACCTTCCTGATAATCAAACTCTACTAAATTTCGATACGAAATCGAACGATTATTCAATCTGATATTTCCTCTTACAATATAGAAGAAGATGGTATCCTCAGCAGGAATATCCATACTCCATGAGTAGCCCGCAGCACAGCTTACCGTAGTAAAAGTTACTCCAGTCACGGATTCAAATGGTCCTTGAGTTCCTTCAACGCTGCCAGACAATACTTGGACAACAACACCTTCTTTCGAAATAGTAGGAATATCATCTTTGTCCAATCCTTTGTACTGAGGCTCCATCATTTTATGAGAAGCAGGAAGATTTATCCATAATTGAAGTATTTCAAGAGGCCCTCCTTCCTTCATAAACTCTTCTGAAGACGTCTCTGCATGAATTAGTCCCTTTCCAGCAGTCATCCATTGAACCCCTCCTGCTTTCATCACACTCGTATGTCCAGTGCTATCTTGGTGTTTGATGTCGCCATCCAAAATAAATGTCACCGTTTCCATTCCTCTGTGTGGATGAGGACCAAAAGGTAAACCTTGATTGTTTTTGGGATAGACCTGATACCCATGATGATTTAAGAAAAGAAATGGGTCAAGATAATCTAAAGTTCGTGTTGGAATTACGCCATAAGTTACCAAATCACGAATGGGTGCATAATGAGGCTGATGAATTTGTTTAATATTTCTCATATCTTTGAAGTGCGAAACGCATGTTATATTTTCTTAACTAGAAAAAATGCCATTCAGTTTCATTGTAAATACGTAAAACACCTTTAATAACTCATCATGAAAACTTCGTTCTTTCAAACAGCAACGTATCGATGTATGCTGTATCCATTCATTAGTGTAGTATTATTCTGTTATGAAGCGTATTTGGCGCTTTATGCTCATGACGCATTCTTTCGACCATTTTTTGGGGACTTTATTGCAGTGATATTTGCCTACACATTTTTTAAAAGCTTCTTTTATCACACAAATCAATATGATACGAAACTGGCAGCAGTAGCATTAGGAGTGGCTTATTTCCTAGAATTTTTACAAAAAATTCATTTTCTAGAAAAAACAGGATTGATAAAATACAAGATTATGTCAATGCTCATCGGAAGTGCATTTTCTTGGCTAGATATCATAGCCTACACACTAGGTTATTTGAGCATTATTATCTTCCTAAAAAGAAATCATATATGCTAAAATTAAAATGCTAGTTGGCAGGATTAGATTATATCCCATCAACTAGCATTTGAGTTTAACATTAGTTACCTACGATTTCTTTCAATTTAAAAATTAAATCTTCCCATAGTTCATTCAACTCCTCTTCATCCGAATTTGCAGAATAGTCAATGATTTTTAAATAGGTTGAGCCAGTCAAATCACTAACATCCATTTTGAACTCGAGATAATTATGATCACGGTCGTCGGGGTTAGAAGGGACAAAATCAAACTTTGCGGATTTATTTAATCGTAATTGAGACAATTTGGCAATGTGACTTTCACCATCCCAAACAAAGTCGAAAGTAGAGCTATCCTTCAATGTTACTTTCTCCGCAAACCACTGCTGTAAACCCGAAGCAGAACTAACATACGGGAACAAAACTTTAGGAGATGCTCTTAATTCGAACTCAATAACAAACTTGTGCTTACTCATACGCAAGAATTTAAATTTACCTTTTTGGCAAAGGTATAATTATCTAGATAATATGCAAGTATTTATCACATCTTTACTCAATTAAGCCTCAAAATAATACACAAGCCACTGTATTTCAGCGACTTAAAATATTAAACTATAATTTATACTAAAAAAAATATTTTCACTTTTTTTGCCTTTCATAAGACACTGAATACCAATAAGTAACCATATACGTTACGAATTATTTTCAGAAAAATGCTCTAAATCACTTGCCTTCGATAGAATAATTGTCTAATTTTGCATCACGAAAAACAAGGCGGGGTAGCTCAGATGGTTAGAGCGTTGGATTCATAACCCAAAGGTCGGCAGTTCGATTCTGCTCCCCGCTACTAAAAAAGCCTTTCTCTTGCAGAAAGGCTTTTTTTTTATAAAAACTTGTAAATTCGCTTCAAAATAGTGTCGTATTTACGAATGATTTATCTCCTATCTGTTTCCCAAATCTTATAGCACATCATGGCAAAACCCGAATTTGATGATATTTATATGGAGTTGGCTGTAAATATCGCCAAACGTTCACATTGTATTAAAGCCCAAGTAGGTGCTGTTTTGGCAAGAGATACTCGCATTATCTCTATCGGATATAACGGTCCACCATCAGGCACGCACAACTGCGATGAAGAATTTCCCGAACATGGCTGCGCACGCGATTCGAAAGGAAGCTGTTCGTTGGCACTACATGCTGAACAAAATGCAATTTTGTTTGCTGCCAAAAATGGTTCACAGGTAGATGGAGCCACTTTATATGTAACATTGTCTCCTTGTATTGCATGTGCCAGAATTATTTTCTCTATGAAAATAAGCAAGGTAGTATTTTTGGACTCTTATGCGCAGTATAAAGGATTAGTAGCTGACGAGGGCGTCGAATTCTTGAGGAAGTTTGGTGTAGAGGTAATCCAATATGATAAAAATCGACTGTCTCATTTGTTTAAATAAACAAAAAAGTCGCATAGCTCACACTATGCGACTTTTTTATTATCATCAGAATTAATGATGAACACCACCTTCACCGTGTACGTGACCATGGTCTAGTTCTGATTCTGTCGCTTCTCTTACGCTCAAGATAGCGCCACTGAAAAACATTTCTTTATCAGCCAAAGGATGATTGAAGTCCATTCTCACAAAATCTTCACCTACTTCGATGATTTGACCTTGAAGACGGTTTCCACGATCGTCGGTCATTGGAAGGAAGTTACCCACTTCTAACATTTCATCAACTAACTCGCCATCTACTTTGAAAATATCTTTTGGTAAATCTACTACCGCCGAAGCATCATACTCGCCATATCCTTCCTCAGCAGGAATTGAGAATTCAAAAGTATCTCCAGCTGAAAGACCAGCAATTTTATCTTCGAAAGCTTCTGGCAAACCACTCATACCGTGGATAAATACCATTGGGTGCTCCTGCTCTACTGTTTCTACTAACTCACGGTCACCATTTTTGTCTGTCACTGTTAATTGATAAGTCAATGACACAACTTTAGCGTTTGAAATTTGCATTATATCTAAGTGTTTGGTACCGATGCGAATATATACTAAAACAAGTTATTCCTGTCATCGGCAAGAGTTATAACCTATTTGAAAGAATCTGGAAGAGTCTTCGTTTATTTTACAAACGTAATCTTTTTTCCTTAACTTTATAAGGTATCAACATCAAAATTCTGTAAAAAGTTGAATTACTTATCACATATATATTTATCTGGGGATAATGAGGACATTATTCTTGGGAATTTCTTGGGAGATTATGTGAAAGGTCACCTAAGTAAACTGCATGATACATCTTATAATAAGGATATCATTTTGGGTATAGCCCTGCATCGTCAAATTGATGCTTTTACCGACCAGCACCCTATCGTAAAACAGAGCATGAGTAGAATCAGACATCGATACCATAAATTTTCAGGTATTGTGATTGACATGTTCTATGATCATATTTTTGCCAAAAATTTCCATCATTTTTCAGCTATCGAATTGGAAAACTTCAGTGCTAATTTTTATCAAATACTCCAAAAGAGAGAAGACGACCTTCCTGCGGCACTTGATAGAATGATCATCTCGATGACCTCGAGAGATTGGCTGACCAATTATGCCAATTTAGAGGGTTTGAAATGGTCATTAAAAGGTATTTCCTCTAGATTAAAATATGAATCTGACATTGAGAATGCTACCGAAATATTAACTGCACAGTATCAGGAATTTGAAGATGATTTCTTTCAATTTTTTCCAGAAATACAAGCACATTGTCAAAAATTCATAGAAAACCCCGTTTTCTAAAATCTCTGGAAAATTAATTTGTTCAACAAGCCACCTGATAGAAATCAAACATTTGATGTTGTATCTTTGTGAAATAAGAGTCCAAGCCCCAAAATAGTATGCCCAAATTATTTGCAGAGGTATTTAAAGAAGTAAAGAAAAAGCACTTTCAACCTATTTATTTACTCCACGGTGACGAACCGTATTTTATTGACAAAGTAGTAGACTTCATTGAAGAAAACGCTTTATCGGCAGCCGATAAGGGTTTCAATCAATATATTATTTATGGCAAGGACCATACAGTGCCCAGCATTATGTCCTATGCCAAGCGATTTCCGATGATGTCTGACAAACAAGTAGTCATCGTAAAAGAAGCGCAAAGCATTCAAGGAATAGAGCAGAAAGATATGCAATCCGTACTTGAAAGCTATGCCAAAAACCCGTTGGCTTCCACTATTCTGGTTTTAGCGAGTAAGGATTTAGTAGACGAGCGAAAGGCTTGGGTAAAAGCAATAGATCAATCGGGATTGGTAATGACCTCCAAAAAGATGTATGACAACAAAATACCTGATTGGGTAATTGAATATTGTCATGAATCTGGTGTAAAAATCAGTCCTAAGGCAGTACAAATGCTTGTAGAGAATGTTGGGAATGATTTAAAGCGATTGGCTTCAGAAATCGATAAGATTGTCATTAATCTCAAAATAGATGAAGAAATCAATGCATCCGTAGTAGAACGCTTTGTAGGAATTAGTAAGGAGTACAACTATTTCGAATTTCAAAAAGCACTCATACAAAGAGATGTGTTGAAAGCGAATCAAATTGTACAGTTTTTCGCTTCCAATCCAAAAGACAATCCTTTGCCTCCAATGATACTTTTGATGTACAATTTCTTTAGTAAGGTACTTCTTGCCCACACACATACCGATAAGTCAGATAAGGGCTTGGCAAGCTTCTTAGGGATTAATCCATTCTTTGCTAAAGACTACGTTCAAACCATCAGGAATTACAATTTACCCAAAGTCATACAAATCATTCACGACATCAAACAAATAGAGCTACAAGCCAAAGGAATAGAATCTAGCTCAAGCTCTGATGGCGATAAATTAAAAGAACTAACGTTTCGTATTTTGCATTAAAACATTCCATGAGAGCCGATCCAAATCGGCTCTCATTTTGTTATATATTAGTATGTTTCGGCTGACGTGTTTTTTGACATAAAATATTTTCATTGGTGCGGTAGTACCCAGTGGCAATGGCGGTGGCATATCATCAAGATAACCAATAGACGGCGAACACATATTAATGATAGATGTATCCTCAAGGTTATTGGTAAAAACCAACCAGCGTTTACCAGATTTTGGTATTTTGCCACATCCATCTGCTTCACCATTAAGTTTCAACTTCCAACTTCTCCCTTTGTACCATCTCAAAATGCTTAAAGTGTAATTCCAAGGATAATCGTGATTTGAACTTTCACAAACAGCTTCAAACACATAAGCGTAGTTCTGAATAGCCTTTTTTGCATCCATCACAGGCTGTGGACATTCGCAGGCTTTGTTCTCAAAAAAGCTTAAGAAATAGAATAACATTACGAGACTGTAGAATCTCTTCATTATTGCGCATTTTTTAAATCATTTGATAAAGATTAAAAAAATTGACTAGAAAATAGCTTTGAGCCCTAAAACAAAAAAGGTTCAGAGAAATCTCTGAACCTTTTGGTGATCCCGCTGGGACTCGAACCCAGGACCCATACATTAAAAGTGTATTGCTCTACCAACTGAGCTACGGAATCGTGTGATTTGGCACGTAGCCGCTTCACTATATATAAAAGTGCCCCACTCTGGAGGCGAAGGTAAGATTTGTCACTGACAATCTTCGTGATCCCGCTGGGACTCGAACCCAGGACCCATACATTAAAAGTGTATTGCTCTACCAACTGAGCTACGGAATCGGTACTCATTTTCTACAATTTAAATCGTAAAAACTAAGTTAAAAAATTTACTTTAAAACGTCTATCTTGCTAGACATCTCGGTGATCCCGCTGGGACTCGAACCCAGGACCCATACATTAAAAGTGTATTGCTCTACCAACTGAGCTACGGAATCGGTACTTATTTCCTACGATTTACATCGCAAAAGCTAAGTCAAAAAATTTATTCTAAAACGTCTATCGTGCTAGACATCTCGGTGATCCCGCTGGGACTCGAACCCAGGACCCATACATTAAAAGTGTATTGCTCTACCAACTGAGCTACGGAATCGGTACTCGTTTCTTACAATTTACATCGTAAAAACTAAGTCAAAATTTTTACTCTAAAAATATCTATCTTGCTAGACATCTCGGTGATCCCGCTGGGACTCGAACCCAGGACCCATACATTAAAAGTGTATTGCTCTACCAACTGAGCTACGGAATCGGTACTTATTTACTACGATTTACATCGCAAAAGCTAAGTCAAAAAATTTATTCTAAAACATCTATCGTGCTAGACATCTCGGTGATCCCGCTGGGACTCGAACCCAGGACCCATACATTAAAAGTGTATTGCTCTACCAACTGAGCTACGGAATCGGTACTCATTTTCTACAATTTACATCGTAAAAACTAAGTCAAAAATTTTACTCTAAAAACATCTATCGTGCTAGACATCTCGGTGATCCCGCTGGGACTCGAACCCAGGACCCATACATTAAAAGTGTATTGCTCTACCAACTGAGCTACGGAATCGTTGCATATAAGAAGCGTTTTCAGTATTTTTGTTGTTCTGTTTCGTTTTCCTTAATTGCGGTGCAAAACTACTACTTCTAGAAACATAATGCAAGCCATCCATCTAAAAAAAGTTATATTTTTTTTATTTTTCTTCGTTACGATTCCGCAACTTTCTAGGTGTCTGGACAATACAGTATCACTAAAAAATGCAGATTCTTTATACAAAATTCAAAATTATGGTGCGGCTGAGCGGATTTTTGAACGAGAATTGACAAAATTGGAACATCCGTCGCATATTATTTTTTTGAAGCTTGCGAAAATTAACGAGCAAAAAGGAGACTATTTGAGGACACTTTACTACCTCAATAAGTCTTTTGAGACAAGTCCAAATGACAAAATTCTTTCAAAACTCTATACAATTGCCCAAGAACACGAACTAAAAGGATACGAATTAAATGATTTTAATTTCTTAATATTGGTCTACAAAACCTATTCTGGCTTTTTGGTGGCGTTGATGCTTGTAATAGGATTATATGTTTTTGTCGTATTGATTGGCAAAAAATATAGAAATGAATATATTCCCACTTCGCAAAAAATTATTTTGGGAGTTTACTTAATAGGAGTTTGGACTTTATTAAACCTTCCCGACAAATATCATCAAGGCATCATCAATGCAGACCATGTCATCTTAAGAAAAAGCCCATCGGCAGGCGCACCAGTCGAATATGTCATTAACAAAGGGCATCGCCTAAATATTATTGGAGGAAGTGATATTTGGAAAAGAGTCTTTTGGGAAGATCAACTTTTGTATGTGAAGCAAACTGACCTTTGGCAGGTCGAATAAGTAATTAATAGTGAGTTAGTGAACGAGTGATTACCTTAAAATGTAGAATAAATAAATCATTCACCAACTCACTCAATGCTAATTTTTTTTCTTCAAAGGAGAATCTTTCTCTTTCGCAAGTGTATTAAATACAAGCTTATCTGTCAGGGAAGGTAAAAACTTGTTAAGGAATACCGTAAGTTTACCCTGAGTGGTTAAAATGAGTTCTCTCTTACGATTTTTAACGGCTTTGAGGATAAGACCAGCAACCTCCTCCGCAGACATCATATTTCCTTCATCTCGCATACTTTCTCCTTTTGTTTGACCATCAGCTCCTAGAGAAGCAAATCGGATGTTAGAAGCCGTAAAACCAGGACAAGCTGTCAATACATGAACACCTTCGTGAAGTAACTCTGTACGAAGTGCCTCCAAAAAGCCATTCATCGCAAATTTTGAGGCCGAATAACCAATTCTGACAGGTAAGCCACGGTATCCAGCTATCGACGAAATTCCTACAATAGAACCTTTTGCTTTTTTGATATACGGTAAAGCATATTTAGTTGCGTAAACGGTTCCATAGAAATTAATATCCATAACTTTTTTGATAACGTCTACCTCGCAATCCTCAAACATGGCACGCATCGAAATACCTGCGTTATTGATGAGCACATCTATTCTGCCATATTTGGCGACAGTTTGTTCCACCACCTTTATATTATCCTCCTCAAGGCTTACATCAGAAACAATAGCAAGGTTATCTATCCCTGCTTGACTGAGCTCTTTGCTAGTTTCATCCAAAGGAGCTTGCTTACGTCCAGTGATTACAACTTTTGCACCTTCATTGCCAAAAGCAAAAGCCATTGCTTTACCAATACCCGACGATGCCCCAGTAATAATGACTACTTTATCTTTCATAATACTATATCTATACTTGTGTTTAAGATTTTCAAAATTAGGTATTAATTAGCAAAATACATTTTTTAGTTTAGATGTAGTCCAAAGATTTCGATTTATGTGGCTCTTTTTTGTAATTTTGCATCCTTATGAGAAAAAAGCACAAAGAAAATATCATTTTTGAAAATGTCTTGGTAGAAGATTTTGCAGCTGAGGCAAAATGTATCAGTCGTGTCGAGGATAAAGTTATTTTTATCGACGGTCCTGTGGCTCCTGGCGATTATGCTGATTTACGCATTACGAAATCGAAAAAAAGCTATTATGAAGCTACTGCTCAAAATATAAAGCCAAGTTCGCCTTATAGAACTCAAACAGTCTGTGGTCATTTTGGGACTTGTGGAGGCTGTAAATGGCAACATATTGATTATACAACGCAATTGTCATTTAAAACCAAACAAGTGACAGACGCTTTGGAAAGAATCGCCAAAGTAGATCTTCCTAACATCAATCCTATCTTAGGTTCTGGAGAAACATTCTATTATAGAAATAAATTAGAATATACTTTCTCTCAAAACCGTTGGTTGACCATTGAGCAAATCCAATCTGGTGAAGAGTTTTCTCGTAATGCCTTGGGCTTTCACGTACCAAAACGCTACGACAAAATTTTACATGTAGACCACTGTTATCTACAGCCAGATCCTTCGAATCAAATACGTAATGCATTGCATGAATTAGCTCAAAAACATCAAATTGATTATTACGAGCAAATCAAGCAGGAAAAAGGCGCTTTGCGTAACTTGATCATTCGTACAGCAACGACGGGTGACTTGATGGTAATCGTTCAGTTTGCTTACGCAACCGAGGAGCAGATTAGTTTGGTAATGGAGTTTTTGGATGCCAACTTCCCTCAAATTACATCGTTAAACTACATTATCAATACCAAAGGAAATGATACGTTCTTTGATTTAGAGGTAGTTAACTACAAAGGATTGCCGTACATTGTAGAAGAAATGGAAGGCTTGAAATACAGAGTTGGGCCAAAATCTTTTTACCAAACCAACTCAAAACAAGCTTATGAATTATACAAAATTACACGTGACTATGCAGGTCTAACGGGTTCTGAGTTTGTATATGACCTGTATACAGGTACAGGAACAATTGCCAACTTTGTCGCTAGACAAGCCAAGAAAGTAATTGGATTGGAATATGTAGAAATGGCTGTTGAAGATGCGAAGGTAAACTCACAAATCAATGGCATCAACAATACGGAGTTTTATGCAGGTGATATGCGTAAGCTTTTAGATGATTCATTTATTGATGCTAAGGGACGACCAGACGTTGTAATTACTGACCCTCCACGTGCAGGTATGGATGAGCCAGTGGTTCAGACACTCTTAAATGCCGAACCACACACGATTGTATATGTAAGTTGTAATCCAGCGACACAAGCACGTGATTTGGCTTTACTAGATTTAAAATATCGTGTTGAAGCAGTACAACCTGTAGATATGTTCCCACAGACTCACCATGTAGAGAACGTTGTGAAATTGGTGAAGAGATAGAGGTTTAATTGAGTGATTTAGTGAATGAGTGATTATTTGAGGAGATGTCATTCTGAAATACATAAAAAAGGGGTCGAAAACAATTTTCGACCCCTTTTTTATGTATTTAATAGCAAATGAATATGTTCAATCTCAAGTATTGTCAGATAAAAAAAAATCACTCATTCACTCAATCCAAACCCACGAATTTTAAAAAGGAACATCTTGATTTGGTGGAGTAGTACCAAAAGATGGCATTTCGCCTCCTCCAGATTGGAAATTATTCATTTTACTTCCTACCGTTCTTGCTCCGCCTTCAAAGGTTGCCATCGTATCTGGAACAGCGGCAAAAGATTGTAGTGAATCACCACCAGTGAAGCTTGAATAGTCCGTAGCATCCAAATCGCAATATTTGGTGTACTTACCAATAAATCTCAACTGTACAGTATCCAGAGAACCAGCACGGTTTTTAGCGATAATCAACTCACCCATTCCTGCAATGGACTGACCATTCTCATCCTGAGTAATACCATAGTATTCTGGACGATAAATAAACATTACCATATCGGCATCTTGCTCGATTGACCCAGACTCACGTAAATCGGATAATTGAGGTTTTTTGTCGCCTCCACGAGTTTCTACCGCACGGCTCAACTGCGAAAGCGCAATAACAGGTACATCCAACTCTTTGGCCAGTTGTTTCAAGGAACGAGAAATTGTGGCAATTTCTTGCTCTCGGTTTCCTCCTCCTTTTCCGCCTGTATCACCCGACATAAGTTGTAAGTAGTCAATCACAATCATCTGAATATCGTGCTGTGCTTTCAAACGACGCGCCTTAGCACGGAGTTCGAGAAGTGACAAAGCTGGCGTATCATCAATGAAAATTGGAGCATTGGTTAAACGACCAATTTTTGCGTGTAATTGAGCCCATTCATGTGGAGCCAAATTACCTTTTCTTAATTTTTCAGATTCTAATTCAGCTTCTGATGAAATCAAACGATTGACAAGCTGAACAGAGGACATCTCCAAAGAGAATACCGCTACCGCTTGACCAAAATCCACAGCCGCATTACGACAAGCAGAAAGAATCAAGGCTGTTTTACCCATACCAGGGCGAGCAGCGATAATAATTAATTCTGTTTTTTGGAATCCAGAAGTAATTCTATCCAATGCACTAAATCCTGAAGGAACTCCCGTAAGACCATCCTTCTGATTTTTCTTCATTTCTAACTCCAACAAGGCTGCTCGCATAATTTGCGACATATCCGAATAATTTTTACGAATATTGGCCTCTGAAATTCTAAAAAGTTCTTGTTCTACCCTATCCAACAATTGAAATACATCGGTTGTATCTTCATAAGCCATTTTTTGGATTTCAGAAGATACCGTAATCAATTGTCTCTTTAAAGAATGTTCTACAACAATACGTGCGTGAAATTCGATATTAGCCGCTGAGTTAACTCTTTGCGTTAATTCAGCAAGGTACGATACCCCACCAGCCATTTCGAGTTCACCATTGGTACGTAATTGATTGGTTACTGTAAGCAAATCTATTGGCTCAGACGCAGCAAAAAGCTGAGTAATGGCTCCATATATTCTTTGGTGTGCTTCTTTATAAAATGAGTCAGGTTTTAAAATGTCTACCACTGCGGTAAGAGCATCCTTCTCTATCATCAAAGCCCCAAGCACAGCTTCTTCCAAATCGACAGCTTGAGGTGGGATTTTACCCAAACCTGTATCCAGCCAACGATTGGTCGCAGATATTCGACCTCCAGCAAAATTGGAGGGCTTTTTAAAGGTATTATTTCTGTTTGACTGTTCCATTAATACAATTTTACAAATATTTTCTCATATTACCACAATCCCATTTTGCAAAAAAAACCTAAGGGTTTGATTTACAGAGTCAAAAAAAAACTTCGAATTAATCTTACAAGAAGCGAACACAAACAAGCGTTATTTTTGTTAGTTTAGTAACTTATAAGACTAAATCATCGATTAACATTTATTCATTTTTAGATTTGACAGAAAAAATAATTACACTCGAAGACGTTGAGTTAGTTGGTTTCCTTGGCGTTGAAAACAGCAATATCAAAGTAGTAGCTGAAGCTTTTCCACAAAGTAAACTTATCTCCAGAGGTAACGAAATCACCATCAGAGGATCTATTTCTGACATTGTCAAGATTACCGAAATTATTGAGTCGATGGTTGTGCATTTTCAGAAGTACGGCAAAATTACAACAGAACAAGTAAAAACGTATCTTTCTAGGGATAAGAATAATGAAGAAGAGACACCTGTTATCATAAAAGAGGACGATGATGTCTTATTGTACGGCACCAAAGGGGTGGTTATTCGCGTGAAATCGCCTAACCAAAAAAAGCTCATAGATGCCGCCGCAGAAAATGATATCGTATTCGCAATTGGTCCTGCTGGTACAGGAAAAACCTATACAGCGGTTGCCCTTGCGGTAAAAGCGCTTAAAAATAAGGAAGTCAAAAAAATTATCATTACGCGTCCAGCGGTTGAAGCAGGTGAAAACTTAGGTTTTTTACCAGGTGATTTAAAAGAAAAAATTGACCCGTATTTGCGTCCTATCTATGATGCCTTAGACGATATGATCCAGCCAGAAAAGTTGAAGTTCTTTATCGAAAACCGTGTCATAGAAATCGCACCATTGGCATATATGCGTGGTCGTACCCTGAACAATGCTTTTGTTTTATTGGATGAAGCCCAAAACACTACTCCAATGCAAATGAAAATGTTCTTGACTCGTATGGGGGTTAATTCCAAAGTGATTATCACAGGAGATAAATCACAGATAGACCTACCCACTAAAGTAAAGTCAGGCTTAGTGGAAGCAACTAAGATTCTACAGGGTATCAAAGGAATTTCTTTTATTGAACTAGATGGTAAAGATGTTGTACGTCACCGATTAGTAAGAGACATTATTATGGCTTACGATAAAGCGGATGCGGAAAAAGAAGCACAAAAATCTTATTCATCTTTCCAGAAATGAAAAAAAGTATTTTAAGCGCACTAGCTGTTATCTTTTCATACACCACATTTGCTCAAAGCAAATGTGGTGTTGTATTTCAGGACTCCCTGAATCAAACCATCAACCAAAGATGGTTACAGCAAAAAAGTAGTTTTGAGTATCAGGTTCAGCAGTATACCAGTGCACTGAAAGCCTCAAGAACTACGGCATATCAGACCATACGTATCCCTGTAGTGGTTCACGTGATTCATAATACAGCTAGCAAAATCATCGGTGGAACCAACAACATCAATATCAGTGATGAGCAAATTTTGTCTCAAATTCAAACCCTCAACGAAGACTACAGAAAGAAAGAAGGAACAACAGGCTATAACACTAATCCAGTTGGTGCAGATATGCAAATTGAATTCTTTTTGGCAGACTCAACGGCCACAGGCGAAACAACCAAAGGAATTACAAGACATTATACTTCCAAAACTGGCTTTGATATTATCAAGGAGTTAAGCGCGATTACTGCTTTTTCAAAATGGAATCCATACAAATATCTGAATATCTATGTGGTAAAAAGTGGAATCACTTCCACACCAGTCACTATCGGATATTCTGGATTTCCTTTCGATGCCTATTTGCCTGGGCTTATTCCTAATTCTGACGAAACAGCAGAGCAAAAACTATTTGATGGTGTTGTAATAGACTACAGATATTTTGGTAAATGTTGTGGGACTATTAGCACAACCTATAACATGGGCAGAACAACCACCCATGAAGTCGGTCACTGGTTAGGCTTATTACATCCTACAGGAGATGTTCGTTGTGGTACAGACTATTGTGATGATACCCCAACGATTGAGAGCCTAAACGCTGGCTTTACTTGCAACAAAATGACCTCTACTTGTGATGGTATTACAGTAACCAATCAGATTGAGAATTATATGGATTATTCTCCTGATGCTTGTATGAATCTTTTTACGAATGATCAAAAGATACGGACCAGAGCAGCACTAGAATTAAGTTATCGCAGAAAATCTTTAGTGAATAATTCGACCATTGTTTCTGAAAGTAACGCTTTACAAGTAAGCGTTGACCCGAATCCTGTCAAAAGTAGTGCAAATATCAAGATTCAATTTAGCGGAACGGAAAATATCACGATCCAACTCATTTCTGAAAACGGCAATACCTTAAACGAGTACAGCTATCAAAATGTGACCTCCAACTATTTCTTAATTAATACCTCCAGCTATGCAAATGGCATGTATTTTCTAAGAGTAAATACTTCTAAGGAAACCAAAGTTTTGAGAATGTTTATATTGAAATAATAAAAGCCCTCTATGATAAAGCTTTCATAGAGGGCTTTTATACTTTTATTGAAAATTTTCTTAATTTAATTAAACAAAGTTTTTTTACATCATGTTATCTACACAAACGGAAAGAGTATGGAAAAATCAGAAAAAATCAAACAGGCCTTTATTGAGTATTTTTTGGAAAATGGCGCACATCCAGCTTCAGTTTATGCTTTTACCAAAAAGCTTAAAATGAAAGAAGTAGAATTTTATGAATACTACAATTCATTTGAGTTATTAGAAAGCAGCATTTGGTTGGACTTTTTCAAGGATACTGTTACACGAATCGAAAGCGATTCTATCTATGCAGGCTATTCTGTCAGAGAAAAACTATTGGCCTTCTACTACACTTGGATTGAGGTTTTGAAAGAAAATAGAAGTTATGCCTCTCAAACTTGGAGGTTAATTGACAAGCGTAAGTTAAAAACGCCTACTTTTTTAACAGATCTCAAAATCGCTTTTAAAGATTACACACGAGATTTGATTTTGGAAGGAAAAGAAAGTAAGGAGGTTCAACCTAGAAAATACTTGGATGAACGCTATCCAGATGCTTTGTGGCTTCAGCTATTGATGATTTTGGATTTTTGGGTTAAAGACCGCTCAAAGGGTTTTGAGCAAACCGATGCCATGATCGAAAAAGCTGTTAATACTTCCTTTGACTTGATGGCTAGCTCTGCATTGGATTCGGTGTTAGACTTTGCCAAATTTTTGTATCAAAATCGTTAATGCTAGTTCGCCCTTAGAATTAGTGCTTTATTTATGAAAGAACAAAATTCGATACCTACCTCCAAAGTAGCCCGCGCAACACAATTTGTAAAAACGGGAGTAAAAATTGGGGGAAATTATCTCAAGCATAATGTCAAAAAAATCATTGACCCTGCTACCTCAAGAGAAGAGTTACACCAAGATAATGCTGAAGACATTTATGAATCATTGAGCGAACTGAAAGGGTCTGCGCTTAAGGTAACGCAAATGTTGAGTATGGATAAAGGGATGTTACCAAGAGCCTATCGTGAGAAATTTGCCATGTCACAATACTCGGCACCTCCGCTGTCTGGACCATTGGTGGTAAAAACTTTTAAAAAACACTTCAAAAAGTCCCCAAGTGAGCTTTATGATAACTTTGAATTAAGTGCATCCAATGCCGCCTCTATAGGTCAGGTTCATAAAGCCGAACTTCATGGAAAACAGTTAGCCGTTAAAATCCAGTATCCAGGGGTATCCGAAAGTATTGGGGCAGACTTAAAAATGGTCAAACCCATTGCAGTGGCGATGTTTGGACTCAATGAAAAGGATGTAGATAGATACATGGGTGAGGTTCATGACCGATTGCTTGAAGAAACTAATTATGTCTTAGAGTTACAACGCTCTGTAGAAATTTCAAAAGCGTGTGCACATATCCCGAATGTCTTTTTTCCAAAGTATTATCCAGAACTTTCATGTGATAAAATTTTGACGATGGATTGGCTTGAGGGCTTACACATGAAGGAGTTTTTGGCAACAAATCCTTCGCAAGAAATCAGGAATCAAATTGGACAAGCGTTATGGGATTTTTATGATTATCAAATTCATAACTTACGCCAAGTCCACGCAGATCCTCATCCAGGTAATTTCTTGATGCGTGGAGATGGCACCATGGGTATTATTGATTTTGGTTGTATTAAGGTAATTCCAGATTTGTTTTACGACAATTATTTTGCCCTAATCAATTTCGATACGTTGGAGGATGAGTCAAAGATGAATGAAATCTTCAAAACTTTAGAGTTTATAGTTTCCTCAGACTCTCCAGAAGAATCAGCATTCTTTTCTAAGTTATTTAAAGAAATGATTTACTTATTGGGTCGTCCTTTTGGAGAAGAGACATTCGATTTTGCAGATGATAGTTATTTCGAGCAGGTGTATTTGTATGCAGAAAAGCTTCAAAAACTGGACGAGTTACGAAATTCCAAAGTCGCCAGAGGTTCACAACACGGGCTGTATATCAACCGAACGTATTTTGGCTTATATTCTCTTTTGAATGAACTACGAGCAGAAGTAAGCATTACGAAGCCTGATTGGCTCAAATCTCAAAAACTTAAAGGAGCATTTGTATAAAAAAAAATAGCGTTGATTTCTCAACGCTATTTTTTTGTCCTTAATTAGAACGGTAAATCTTCGTCTTCGCTAAATGAAGGCAAATCCACTGATGACGCTTGTGGCGTAGCAGGACGTTGCGCTGGCGCTTGGTAAGAATTTGATGCTGGAGCAGCCGCTGACGATTCTGATGCTAGATCGATGCGATAAGCTCTCAAGTCTGTGTACCAACGGTCGTTGTATTCTCTTGATTCTACACTGAAAGTCACTTTAAGTTTGTCTCCCAAAGCAAATTGTTTCAAATCAGCTGTACGGTCACCCCAAGCTGAGAAGCAAGCTTTCTTAGGATATTGCTCTTGTGTTTCAACCACAAATTCTTGTTTTACCCACTGACCATTTTTACCGCTTCCTGTCTGTTCAGGTTGTACTTTAATCAAAGTACCTTCTAATTCTAATGCCATCAAAAAAAAAGTTTAAAAATAATATGCTAATTTAATTTCTGATTTTCAAATACTTAAAAAAATCCTACATTTTTTATTTAAAAAAAGTGATTAGTACTATTTTGCTTTGTCAATTTATCTCTCTACTTTTGCATCATCAAAGTACAAGGCGATGTGGTGGAATTGGTAGACACGCTACTTTGAGGTGGTAGTGCGGGTAACCGTATGGGAGTTCGAGTCTCCCCATCGTCACAAGCGTCCTGAGAAATCAGGACGCTTTTTTTATGTCTAAAGTACAAAAAAACCTCTCAAAATTGAGAGGCTAGACAACCACCATTCTATCATTTTACTTTACTCTTTTTCACATCCGCTCTCTGATAATTTTCTTTTAGTCTTCTAAACTTTTCTTTTTGGTCCTCTATCTTCGTGTAGTAGTCGATATGCTGTTGTTTCCAACTAAAAATGGTAGAAATCGGAATACCTTTTTCACGTGAGATAGCATTCATACTTTTGCCTGAAATCATTTCGTTGAGTATTTCAAAAATCAACTCGCTTGAGTACTTCATTCTCATCTTAATTTAGTGGGTTATATTTGACAAACAAATATCTTTGGTTGCCTTATCATAACTCATAACCCAAAAGATTTTTATATGACGATTCAGACAGAATATAAGCTTCAGATGAAATAATTGCGTCTCTTGCTGAGTAAAAATCTAGCATGGTAGCATCAAAAAAGCGGTCGGAAAACATTTTCCGACCGCTTTTTTGATGAAAACTTGGAGGATAATCCCAATCTTAAAATTCGGGATAACTCATGTTTGTTAATTTTTAAATTCACCTTCAGACATTGCTTTGTAATACATCGCTTTCAGGCGTTTAAATTTTGCCTTTGTTTGTTCCTCGTTGTCTTGTGGCTCCTCCGCAACTTGTTGTTTTAAGACATTCATATAAGAGGTTGAGCTACGAAGCTTTTCTGCCAATTCAGGAAAATTGTACTGTTCATACGCTGAGCTTGACTCATTTTCGTTTTCTTCGGGTTCGTAAAAGTTTTCTCTTGACATTGGGTTTAGGCTTAACGATTATTGTCCTAGTTTTTAAAGGTATTCTATAATTTGAAAATTTAGCTTTTTGTCTGTAATCACAACCACTTGATTTGATCATCAGTTAGGCAATATATTGCATAAATGAATCAACAACCATCATTCTCATAGCATATTGTTGAAATATAGTATATTTTTAAAACATAAACAATGAGTAATATTCTTTTCTCTTTGTTTATATTTTAGTATTTATCGGGAACTTGGTTAATTTATTTTTGATACAAAAGCGCCTTATCAACTTCTTTTATCACATGCTCAAAATGCGCTGCATTGTTGACATAATCTAAATCATTGACATCTATTACCAATAGCTTTCCTTCGGTGTATCCATTGACAAACTCTTCATAATGGTCGTTTAAGTCTGCCAAGTATTGGTGAGATATATTTGCTTCGAAATCACGTCCACGTTTCTCGATTTGACGAACTAATTTAGGTAAATCAGCTTTCAAATAGATAGTCAAATCTGGCGCTTTTACGGTTTGCATCATCAAATCGAAGATACCACGGTAAGTACCGTAGTCATTTTCACTCATAATACCTGTTTTGTAAAGGTTCATGGCAAAAATAAAAGCATCTTCGTAAATAGTTCGATCTTGAATAATACGACGGTTAGAACGTTGTATTTGCATTACTTGTTCGTAACGACTTTTCAAAAAATACATTTGTAGATGAAAGGCCCAACGAGGCATATCCGAATAAAACTCGGCTAAATAAGGATTGCCTTCAACCGCTTCAAAAAGCACTTCCCAACCAAAATGCTCTGCCAATTTGCTGGCTAATGTAGTTTTTCCTGCGCCGATATTTCCTGTAACTGCTATGTGCATAAAATGAAAATGATGATGAGATATGAATTCTTGTGCGAGATCTATTTCGCACTCGAGAAATAACGCTTTTCTTTTTTAAAACGGTGCAAAGGTCTATTTTTTTACCTCAAAATCCAAACTCAACTCATCAAGGAAGATTCAATCATTTTGTGACATTGCTATAACTTAATTATCTTTGCAACTTAAATCATTTTTTTAATCTGTAACTCATGTTGAAGATGAAGCCATACAGAGTGCTTTTATATTACAACTATACTCCTATTCCCAATCCTGAGGAATATAGAGAAATTCACCACTTATATTGTATCGAGAACAACCTCTTAGGTCGTATTATCGTAGCATCAGAAGGCTTAAACGGAACTGTATCTGGCTTAGCTGAAGATTGTGAGAAATACATGAATTGGTTGGAAAACGACCCTATTTTTGCAGGAAGTGACTTTGACTTCAAAGTTGAAGAGCATGACACACATGCTTTTGCCAAATTGCACGTTCGTGTCAAAGAAGAAATCGTTAATTCAGATTTACCAGTTAATCCGCGCGTTCGTACAGGTAAACACCTTGAACCAGCAGATTTTAAGGAATTATTGAAAAATGATCCTGATGTCGTTTTGGTAGATATGCGCTCAAACTATGAACATTCGGTTGGAAAATTTAAAGGTGCTGTAACGTTTGATATGGAAACCTTGCGCGAACTGCCTGACCATGTTCATGAAATTGAACACTTAAAAGACAAGAAAATCATTACCTATTGCACAGGTGGTATCAAATGCGAAAAAGCTTCTGCTTATTTGATTGACCAAGGTTTTGAAAATGTATATCAACTACATGGAGGCATTATCAAATACGGCTTAGAAGAAGGTGGAGAGGATTTTGAAGGCAAATGTTATGTATTTGATAATCGTGTGACAACTTCTGTAAATACGGTGAATCCAGAGGTTATTTCAAAATGTCATATTTGCGAAACGATTAGCGACCACATGGTCAATTGTGCCAATCCTGAATGTAATGAGCACGTACCTATTTGTCCTAGTTGTTTAGAAAAAATGGAAGGAGCTTGTTCTGAAGAATGTAAAAATCACCCTCGCAAGCGCCCGTACAATCCTTCTGGCTATTATAGCAAACAGTCTGACAATTACTCGCCAGAATTTGGATTCAAAAGTCGCCAGAAAACAAATGTAGATTATTCTAGCTTTCAGCTTAGCGCAGAATAATTAAAATTTGATACAAAATACAAACCTCTCATTTCGATGAGAGGTTTTTTATTTTTAACTTAGGAAATACGTAAATCAACAATCTTAAAAAAACAACCTATGAAATCAATTTCTGAAACCGACTTAATTATAAATCCTGATGGAAGCATATATCATTTGAACTTACGCCCTGAAGATATTGCTAATACCATCATTACGGTAGGCGACCCTGACCGTGTGGAGGTAGTTTCTAAATATTTTGACAAAATAGAAAAAAAGGTATCGAAACGTGAGTTTGTGACGCACACAGGATATATCGGCAACACTCGACTATCTGTGATTTCTAGTGGTATTGGTACCGATAATGTCGAAATTTTGATGAATGAACTGGATGCCCTCGTGAATGTCGATTTATCTACTCGAACTGTTAAACAAGAGCATACTAGCCTCGATATCGTAAGGATAGGCACATCAGGAAGCCTACAAGAAAGTATTCCAGTGGATAGCTACGTTGTGTCAAAAAGAGGCATTGGGTTTGATGCTTTGGGGCATTTTTATCCAACTACAACTTCTTCCTTTTCCAAAGCGGTTCAAGCTCAAATGAACTTGGATTTTCTATCTTACACATCATTTGGCTCTCAAAAACTTTATGATCTACTTTTTGACAATAAGAATCCCTTGTATTTTGAAGGAAATACCGTGACTTGTCCAGGGTTTTATGCACCGCAAGGAAGAGTCTTAAGGTATAGTCCTAAACAAGAACATTTACTTCAAAAATTTAATCAATTTTCCTTTCAAGGGAATGTGTTAACGAATTTGGAGATGGAAACGGCGGGGTATTATTTATTTGGAGAGTTATTGGGTCATGAAGTACTTTCGATGAGCGCTATCGTAGCGTCAAGAATGACGCATCAATTTTCAAAAAATCCAGAAAAACATACCGAAAGTTTGATTCAGCAAGTGCTTGAAAAAATTACAATGCTATAAAATAAATTGAGTGAATACTATTTGAGTAAAGGAGTTTTAGCGTCAAAAACATGAGTCATCCCGAATTTAGTGATTTAGCGAGTGAGTGATTATGTGAAAATTTGTATTCTAAGCTTAAGACGCAATGATTGCGTCTTAAGCCTAGTCATATCTAGCATAGTAGCATCAAAAAATCGGAGAATAATTCCAATCCTAAAAATTCGGAAGGAATCATATTTGTTAATTTCCTGCTTTTTTAGCCTTCCATTCCTCTTTGAGTGCTTTTCGCTCTTCTGGACTTAAGCTTCTCCATTTTTCTATCAGTTCTTTTCTTTTACCTTTTAAAGCCGCTTTTTCTTCTGGGGATAAAGAATCTATCTTTGCTTTACGGGCTGCAGCTTTTTCTTCTAACTTGGCTTTCTGTTCAGGTGTCAAATTGGCAAGTCTTGCCTCCACTCTTTCTCGTTTTCTTTCTTTTGGAGTTTCTTGGCTGGTTTGTGCTTTTGCTGAAATCACAGTAACTAATAGTGATATACTTAAAACAAGGATTTTTTTCATGATTAACTGAGAATTAAAGATTTGAAAATTTTCCTTTTGACCATATTAACCCTACCAAAGTTTAATCTTTATTTCTTGTTATCAATCCTAAACATCCAACTGCATCACATAATCATTCATCCAATAATCATTACCGATATTAATGTCCTCCTCTCTAATGATTTTAAAACCCTGTTTCTCATAAAAACCAATCGCTTTATTATTGCGATTTACGTTTAAATGAACAAATTTTAATCCTTGTTGCTTAGCATATTTTGCCACTTCCTGAATCAATAATTTTCCAATGCCTTTACCTTGGGCAGCTGGGAGCATATAGAGTTTATGAAGTTTCATCACCGCATCATCTTTGGGCTCGAAACCAGCAAATCCGAGCGGAGTTTCATCTTCATAAGCAAAAATAAAGGTATTGGTCTCAAACTGTCGGGTTAAGGATTCTGAAGAATACATCATGTCTAACATAAACAGCGTCTGCTCTTCAGTCAAGATATGTCCATAAGTTGGTCGCCAAGTTTGTTCGGCAATAGATTGAATTAGAGGAATATCCTCAACGGTAGCATTTTTTAAGTTAATCGAGTTTTGCATCCTTTAATGAAAAGTATTCTGGGTGTTTTGGGGTAATATTTTTATAAAACGATTGAATCTTGGGTAAATCCTCCTCATAATTCCCTGAAGGCTGAAATACTCCTAAAAATCCAGCTTCTTTTTTTCCAAAATCTAAAAAGCCAAGCACAATTGGGACACCAGCATTTTTGGCGATGTGATAAAAACCAGATTTCCATTCGCTTGTGTAAGATCGGGTGCCTTCAGCTGGAACAAGCAATTGCATTTCAGGAGCATTTATGAGTAAATCTGTCATCATCTGCACCAAATTGTTCTTCTGAGAACGATTAACTGGAATTCCTCCTAAGCCACGAATCAAAATACCCAACGGAAATTTAAAAAGTGAATCCTTTGCCAGATAGCGAATCTTACAACCCATGGCATAAAGGGTTGCCATAGCATACGGATAATCCCAATTGGACGTGTGTGGCACGGCAATAATCACAGCTTTGGGATATTTCTTAATTCCTAAGGGAGTCTTATCTACAATCTTCCAGCCACTTAGCTGTAAAATCAGTTTACCAATAATTTTCAACATGGCATAATTGAGGTCAAAACTAAATTTAATCTCTAAAAGCCTATTATCTTTGGGTCAAAATCAATAGACACATTGAGAACAAGCTTCAAGATAACGACAAAATTTGAGGTTGTTTTTGTTTATTGTATTTCAAATGTAATCATTTTTCCTTTGAGAGAAAACGTTATTTGTGATTAGCCTTTCGGTAAGTAAAAATAAGTTATGAGTTAATCGTATATCAGTTTTTTGATTTCACTCATAATATTTTAGATTCTGTCAAAGTTTAACACATCTGTTGAATTTATTTACCTTTTCTGTTATTTTAAAAAGTAGGAAAGATTAAATCCGTGGCACGCTTTGATTGTAACCTTTTGCTTGTTGACATCCACAAATAACAATTATACTTTTTATGAATAAGGGCTTCTCACTCAAGTATTAGTGCAAAATAAAATTGCGTTAATCAGCTTTAGGCTGTAAGCAAAAAAGCTTCTATTATTTCATAATAAATACTTTTAACTTTTAGCCTACTGCATAAAGCATAGAGCCTATTGCTGATAAAATTAACTACAAACTAAAACAATCCCTAAAATCAACTTTGCAATGCAAAAGCCATTAATTCTTATTTCAAACGACGACTCAATCGCTTCTAAAGGTATCAAAACACTCGCTGCCATTATGTCACAATTAGGTGAAGTTGTGGTGGTTGCGCCCGACTCTCATCAATCAGGTATGGGTCACGCTATTACGCTTGATCGCCCTTTGCGCGTGAGTGAAGTGCCCAATTTTTTACCAGATGTCAAAGCCTATAAGTGTAGCGGTACCCCAGCGGATTGTGTTAAATTTGGAAAACATTTTATTCTAAAAGGTCGTAAGATTGATTTGGTTGTGAGTGGGATTAATCATGGTTCTAACTCTTCGATTGCTGTCATTTACAGCGGAACTATGTCGGCTGCTATCGAAGCAGCGATTGAGGGTATTCCTGCCATTGGATTTTCATTATGTGAATTTGGGGCTGATATTGAGTTTGGTCATGGCGAACCATATATCAAGCAAATTGCTCAGACTATTCTAGCAAATGGTTTGCCACACGGCGTAGCCTTGAACGTAAATATTCCAGCTAAGTCTGAAGAGGCAATCAAAGGAATCAAGATATGCCGCCAAACAGATGCGCTTTTCAGAGAATCCTTCGAAGAAAGAAAAGACCCTTACGGAAGAGCCTATTATTGGATGGATGGTTATTTGCAGAATGATGATAAAGGCGGAAATACCGATGAAGACGCATTAAAAGAAAATTATATTGCCATTGTACCTGTAAAATTCGATTTGACTGATTATAAAGCGATTGATGTATTAAAATCCCTTCAATTGGGTGAGTAAATGCTAAATCTCAGTTAAGAATTTAACATTTACATTATTTTAACCTCAAAATTTAACAATAACTTTGAAAATCATTTTTCATCATACAGAGATTAAGTAGCAATGTTGCTTTGTAATTCAGTACCAAGATCATTATGTTCTTTTTCTCTATCAAAATATTAATCATAATATGGCAATAGTCGGTAATCTGCTTAAGAAAGGAATTGGTTTGACAACTGTGATTCAACGTAAAAAAACGAATCATGCCAAACTACAGAAAAAGACACTTATTAAGTTATTGAATAAAGCCCGATTTACGCAATTTGGTGATAAATACAATTTTGAAGACATCATGAATGCAGCTTTGTTTTCGGATGACAAAGAGTATTATACCAAATTTAAAAATCAAGTACCTGTTTATGATTACAATAAAATGTATAGTGAATGGTGGTATAAAGCGCACGAAGGAGAGAAAAATGTTGCGTGGCCGGGGCGTGTAAAATATTTTGCTTTAAGTTCGGGTACCTCAGAGGCCGCCTCCAAACATATTCCTGTGACAAAGGATATGGTAAAGGCTATTCATAGAACGTCTATTCGTCAGATTCTGTCCTTGGGTGCCTATAAAAACTTACCTCCTCAGCTCTACGAAAAGGGTTATTTGATGCTTGGAGGTAGCACTGAATTACAACAAATGGGTACACACTATGAAGGTGATTTAAGTGGTATTACCGCAGGAAAGATTCCTTTTTGGTTTGAACGATTTTATAAGCCTGGTAAAAAAATAGCTGCTACTCGTGATTGGAGCGAGAAATTAGATAAAATCACCAAACAAGCTAAAAATTGGGATATTGGCTTTATTGTGGGCGTTCCAGCATGGATTCAGTTATTGATGGAAAAAATCATCAAGGAATATGGTGTCAATAATATCCACGATATTTGGCCAAATTTGGAGATATTCTGTCATGGTGGCGTAAGTTTTGAACCTTACAAACAAGGTTTTGAAAAACTCCTCGGTCGTCCGATTACTTATATCGAAACCTATTTGGCATCAGAAGGATTTCTGGCATATCAAACGCACCCAAATAGCGATATGCGCTTGGTGCTCAACAATGGTATTTTCTTCGAATTTGTGCCTTTCAACGAAAACAACTTTGATTCGGATGGGGCAATGGTCGAACGTCCTGAAACTTTGATGATTGACGAAGTAGAAGAAGGTAAAGAGTATGCTTTGCTTATTTCTACAGTATCAGGAACATGGCGATATTTGATTGGCGACACCATTAAATTTACCAATAAGAAAAACGCAGAAATCGTCATTACAGGTCGTACCAAGCACTTTTTAAGTCTTTGTGGCGAACACCTCTCTGTCGATAACATGAACAAAGCGATAGAATTGGCTTCTAAACATTTCAATATCGATATTAGAGAGTTTACGGTTGTTGGGAAAAAGGTAGAAACCACCTTCGCGCATCACTGGTACGTCGGAACTGATGATAAAATAGAAGCAGAAGCCTTAGAACAATTTATTGACAAAACACTTTGTGAAATAAACGATGATTATCCAGTAGAAAGAAAGCACGCACTTCGTGAAATGAAAGTACGAGTACTTCCTGCTAAAACTTTCTATGATTTCATGGCATCGAAAGGAAAAACGGGTGGTCAAAATAAATTTCCAAGGGTAATTAAGAAAAAAGAGCAAATTGAAGATTGGGAAAATTTCTTATCGAAATAAATATAAAAATTGAATGAATTCTTTCATTACTCTTTAAGCATCAAAAAAGGCGATCGAACCTAGGTTTTAGGTCGCCTTTTTTGATGAATTGCTATTTTCCCTCTAAATTCCGCTCTGCTTGAAGGATATGTCTCTCTTGATGGATTATTAAAAAATAAAGTGCATCAGCTAATCTTAATGTCAAAAATTTCGCAATTGAGATAGGAATGGTAATCTGATTGAGCTGATAATTTCTGGCATTCTTAAGGATTTCCAGTAAATTCTTCTGATGTGATATAAAAGTATCTAATACCTCGAGAGCAGGAAGCTCGGTGTCTGGAATATAGCCTTTCATAGCTTTAAACTTACTTTTTCCTGTTTCGGGATGCATGCTTTTAATCGCCAATCTTCCTAACCATGTCGATTTGATGGAATGATTCTGTAAGTATTTCTCATGACTTGAAATTCCATGTCGGAAACTCGCCAAATAATAGTCGCTATAGGCATTTAGATGCGCCAAGCATTGAGCCATACTCCAACCGCCTGTATTGCTAGGCTGTAGTAGGATTGTAACATCGATAGAGTGTCGCCATTCAACGGTTTTATCTAATTGTTTTTCTGCTAGTTGAGTCAAAAAATTGAGCAATTCTTCCTTTGTATCAAAATAAGTTAATGCCATAAAGTAAAATAGTTTATTTCTGGACAAAGGTATATTCTCAGCAAATGATAAATCTTGGTATTTTCTAAGATTTACAATTTAACAGTATTGATAAGCTTACTGAAATTGGTAGCATCGATACCAATATAATTTGCTAAATACTTATGCGGAACAATCTGGAGGATATGTGGACTGCGTTTCAATAAAATCCGAAATTTTTCTTCCGCCGAATAGCATTGTATTTCCACTAGTCTTTCCAGCAGACCACTGAAGGCATACAGCAAACCTTCAAATAATAGGTTATGAATAGCTGGATATATTTTCTCCAAGGCTCGTACCTCATTAATGTTGGCACGAAGTAGTATAGATTTGGTGAGAGTTTCATAGGTATATTGGGTAGCTCTACCAGTTAACATTGAATCCAAAACGCCACCAAAATTCCCTTGATAGGTAAACAAAATGGTAGCTTCATGACCCAAATCGTCTTGAAAAACGATTCTTTGAACACCTTTTACCACAAAATACAAATATTTTTCAGTAGAACCTGACTCTGTAAGTACCGATTTTCGACTGAAGGTAACCGGCTTGAATAGTGCATAGAATTTCTGTAATTCTTCTTGATTAAGAATCTCAAAAGCATTAACCGTTCGTTTGAACAAGCAATATGACTCATCAAGATTATCCATGTTGAATCATTTTGAGCATTTTTCCGATAACTTTTCCTTTTTGAAAAAGGAGTTCGCTACAGTTTTTAAGAGAATTTTCCAAGGTTTCTGGACCCGTTTGTATGGCACTCACATATACCATTTCAGGAATCTCCAAAAGCTTATCAAGCTCTTGAATCTGTCCAGCTATTCCAAAAATAGGCTTTTGATACATTTTAGCGTATTTCAAAACTTCCGAAAGTACCTTTCCTTGAAAAGATTGGCTATCAATACGACCTTCACCAGTAATGACTATATCAGCTTGTTCGATAGCAGAGGATAAAGCAATTGTTTCGAAAACCCATTGGGCAGCGGAAATAATTTTTCCCCCTAAAAAACACACACCACCTGCACCCATTCCCCCACCTGCACCCGCACCAGCGATCTCTTGGGTATCAATCGAAAAAGTATCTTTCAACAACCGATGAATATGTTCTAGACCATGGTTCAATGCAACAACCTGCTCGGGACTTGCTCCTTTTTGTGGAGCATACACGTAAGCAGCACCATTTTTCCCAAATAGAGGATTTGTCACATCCGTTGCCACATAAAATTCAGTTTGAGAAATTCTTTTATCGATATGCTCAGTATTAATGATGGCGATTTTCCCTACATTTTCTCCTGATGCCTCTAATTTATTTTCTTTTTCATCTAAAAAATCATACCCTAGCGCTTTCGCCATACCCATTCCCACATCGTTTGTAGCGCTTCCTCCTACTGTCAAAAATATCTTTTTAGCTCCTTGAGTAAGTGCATCTATAATCAGTATACCTGTACCAAAAGTAGATGTCTGCATGACATTTCTCTCCTCTGGTAAAAGTAACTCTAACCCAGAAGCTTTTGCCATTTCGATAACAGCTGTTTTTTGTTCAGCGATCCACAAATAACTAGTCTCAATCGGACGATGTAGCGGATCAAAGGTCTGTACAAACTGATAAGTTCCATTCAACGCCAATTTCAGAGCCTCCAGCGTACCTTCTCCCCCATCTGCTAAT
Organism: Cellulophaga sp. BC115SP; assembly: GCF_009905545.1. Taxonomy (GTDB): domain Bacteria; phylum Bacteroidota; class Bacteroidia; order Cytophagales; family Spirosomataceae; genus Flectobacillus; species Flectobacillus rivi. The sequence continues at coordinate 228,171 of NZ_JAAALB010000005.1, forward strand.
GGTTTCTGTTGTATTTGAGATTCAGGGAAAGTACAAAGGATGCCGTCGGAAATCGCCTTACAAACCTCTGTAGCAGAAAGAGCATCTTTGAAAGAATCACAAGCGATGAAGATTTTCATGGTTAAATCATAAACTGTTTGTACAAAATAGCCATAGCCGAACCAATGAATACCAAGCCAGCGACTTGGTTAATGCGCGTAATGATTTTAGGCGTAAGCACTTTTTTCATTTTATTGGCATAATAAGAAATAAGTGATTCTGCAAACATAGTGGCTACCAGACTCAAGCAAAAGAAAATAATAATTTGTCCTAAGTCGAAATGTTGTGCTCCTTTTAAGTAGGTAGATGTACCAAATACTGCAATATAATTAGAAGGATTGAGCAGATTAAGAAATAGCCCTGAGGTAAAATAATACAAAACGGTACCAAATTTTGTTTTGGGATACACTAATTGTGGTTGTTGTTTGAAAATACTGATTAATCCCAAACCTATTAATAACACCGCTCCACCAACAGATAAATACATATCAAAATTGTCGATTTGAGGCAAAAAAGCGGTTCCAAAAACTGCCAAAAACATTAATATAGCATCTGCGGCTGTTACTCCTAAGGCTATCAACATACCACTTTTGTAGCCATTATCAATACTCGTTTGTATCAATCTAAAAAAGGCTGGTCCAAATGTAAAACATAGAATAAAGCCATACAAAAAGCCAAAAAACGCTGCTGTTATCATACAAAATATCTTAAAATTTGGTTGGGTTTAAAAGGTAGCCCTTTGTCCCAAACAAAATGTTCTTCCTAATTAAATTCCTTTCAACCTAGCTACTTTTAACAAGGCAGCAATACTCAACGAGTCTGTGATTTCTGAATTCATCACCATTTCGATGGCTTTTGACAAACTTACTTTTTGAATCTTCAAAATTTCAGTGTCATCTGGCTCTGATTCTCCAAAAGTGAGATTTTCGGCTAAATACATATAACCCACTTCGTCAGTTACAGAATTTGAAGTATGGATACGTCCCAACTCAGTCCAACTTTCGGCAGAAATTCCTGTTTCTTCTTTCAATTCACGCTTAGCCGACTCCAGACTTTCTACGTTCAACGCTCCACCGCCCATTGGAATTTCCCATGAATATTCCTCTAAAGGATAACGGTATTGTCCTACCAGCCAAGTATTTAGTTCGCTGTCGACAGGAACAATTGCAATGGCTTTGTTTTTAAAATGCGCTACCCCATAAATACCGGGTTCGCCGTTAGGTTTAATCACTTCCTCGTGTCGAATACTTACCCATGGATTGTCGTATACTTGGGTAGAAGAGGTTTTGGTCCAAGGATTTTTTTCTTTTGTCATATCACAAAGGTAGAGTAAGAAGCTGAGATACAAAACAGGAAATATTACGTTTTATTTGAACTATTCCGAAATCGATTCGGTTTTCTAAATCATTCCCTATATTTTTCGTTTGACAAACTGAAGGCTTAAAAGAAAATTGGAGTCGTGTTTTTTTCAAAATGGTAAAGGATAAATAAAGCTTCCTCAACCAGTAATCAACTCCCTTTCAGTACCTTTGTGGAAATTCTTACAATACCATGACCCCTAAATATCGGATTATCCTAGCTTCGTTTGTAGTTAGTACTTTTTTAATGATAGTCAAATTTGTGGCCTATTATATGACCTATTCAAGTGCTATTCTGACAGATGCCCTTGAATCAATCATTAATGTAGTAGCTAGCGGATTTGCTTTTTATGCCATCTACCTAGCTTCACAGCCCAAAGACCTTAACCACCCGTATGGGCATGGAAAAATTGAATTTTTTTCGGCAGGACTAGAAGGTGTTTTGATTGTCTTGGCGAGTATCTTTATCATATTTCATGCGGTACAAAACTTCTTTAACCCACAGCCTCTTTCTGACCTTCCCTTGGGCTTAGGCATTATTATTTCTGGCGTTATTGTCAATTGGTTTTTAGGATATTACATTGAAAAAGAAGGTATTAAATATCAGTCTCCAACTTTAATAGCCGACGGAAAGCACCTCAAATTAGATGCCCAAAGTGGTGTCATATTGATTACAGCCGTTGCGTTAGTCGTATTCACCAAATCTGCTTGGGTGGATGGTGTAGCTTCTGTAATATTTGCACTTTATATGGGTTGGAGTGGGATAAAAATCATGCGAAAATCAATAGGTGGCTTAATGGACGAGACCGACCAAGAAACATTGGAGAAAGTAGTCCAAATTTTGAAAAATAATAAAAAATCTGAATGGATAGATATTCATAATTTGAGAATCCAACACTACGGTGCCGACCTTCATATTGACTGCCATATCACTTTGCCACGTTACTATAATCTTGAAGTTGTACATGCCAATGTGCATGAATTTGAGGATATTTTAGGCGCTGAATTTCAAGGTAATGTAGAAATATTCATTCATGCCGACCCATGTTTAGACGATTGCTGTTACTATTGTAAAGTGCAGGATTGTCCTATAAGAAAGTTTCCTGTTTCCAAAAATATTGAATGGAATGAAGTCAATTTATCGCTTAATCAAAAACACTTCATTGAAAGCATATAGCCTTATTTTATTGGCATTTGTCTGTAGTATATTAGGTCTGAGTGGTTGTTTACAAGGTTTTACGATGAGCACCAGCCAAGTAGATGAATACTATGCGGCATTGCCTCCCAAGCCCGACTTTAGTTATGCAGAATATGAGCATAAAAAAATATATTTTGCTCAATCAACCAACGTCAGTCACAAACTGCTATTTCTTATACATGGAGCACCTGGTGCATGGTTTGGGTACAAAGATTATTTGAACGACTCGTTGCTATTGAAGGAATTTAAAATCGTAGCTGCGGACCGATTCGGGTATAATCACTCTGATAAAAAGTTGGTATCCATAGATGAGCAGGCAAAAGCATTTTATGAGTTACTTAAAAAGTATCCTGACTACGAAATTACGGTAGTGGGACGTTCGTATGGAGCTGCCATTGCCGCCAAATTAGCGATGGATTATCCCAATTTGGTCAAAAAACTGTTTCTAATTTCACCAGCTTGTGCGCCAAAATTAGAGAAATACTGGTGGTTCTCGAAACCTGTAAATTCGGATTTTGTGAAATTTTTCTTGCCCTATTATGTAAATAGAGCCAGTGAAGAAAAGTTTGATCACCAAAAACAACTATTGAACTTAGAAAATGATTGGCGTAAAATACACTGCCCAGTGGTTATTTTGCAGGGAGGGAAAGATTGGATTATTGATACCCGAAATGGAGCCTATTTGGATTCAATGATTACTGAAGCGCCCAAACTATTTATTTATCTACCAGATAATGGGCATTTATTGACCGCAGAAAGAAAGGATTTGATAAAAGAATTGTTATTAAAACCGTAGACCTTAAGCATTAAAGTCTACGGTTTTTGATTTATTTTACTTCTTTAAGCTGTTGTAAAGCCGTAAGTTGTTTCATATTTTTTTCCATTCCTTCGGTAGAACCATCCAAGAAAATCACGTTTCCTTTTCCTTGTTCTGCAAAATGCTTAATGGCTTCAGTCCACATAGAGAACAAAATAAGTGACGCATCCAGTTGGTTATCTTTCATCACCTTAGCCGATTCTGCCATACCTTTAGCTACCTCCTCACGGAACAAAGCAACCCCTTGACCACGTAATTGTGCTGCCACCTTTTCAGCCTCTGCTGCAATACGAATGGCATTTCCTTCTGCTTCCGCTGCTTTTGTTTTGGTAATTAACAAAGCCTGGCCTTCGTTTTCGGCAGCAGCTTTTAAGTTATTTGATGCCACAATTTGTGCCATCGAGCGCATAATCGCCTCATCAAAGGCAATATCATTCAGTTGCAAATCAATCAAATGATACCCCCATGTTTCGAGTGTATTATCGATATGCTCCTTTACCTGAATCACGATTTCGCTTCTCAGCCCAAGTACCTCAGCTTGACGCTTAGTTGCTACCAAAGCACGAATTGTACCTTCAATGGTACGAATCAAGGCTTGCATAAAAGAGCGCTCATCCATAAACTTAAACGCCACATTTTTAATCGTTTCCTCCTCTTGATTCATTACGGCATACACCAACATGGCTTTAAAATTCACATTGGCTTGATCAGCAGTAATAGCTTGAAATTCGAGTTCAATCGAACGACTTTGAATAGAGATTTTTTTAAAGATTGCTTCAACAAAAGGGATTTTGAAGTTTAGCCCTGGCGTCATAATTCGCTGATATTTCCCAAAAATAGTCACTACTGCGACAGTTCCTTGGTTTACAATAGCAAACGAAAGCGCCAACAGAGGGAAGGCAATAACTAATAAGACAAGTAAAAACGACATAGTTGTAATATTATAGGTTAAAAAAAACAGCACACTCGGACGAATATGCTGTTTCAATTTTACAGAAAAAATACCAAAGTCGATAATAATATTTCAAATTTATGCACCTTTAATGCTTCCCATACCTCCATCCACGCCAATAATCTGTCCTGTAACCCATGAGGCTGAATCACTTAATAAAAAGGTAGAAATGCGAGCTATGTCCTCAGCTGTACCAACTCTGCCAAGTGGATGGCGCTTGTTGGAGGCTTCTTTTTTCTCTTCTGTAGAAAGCAAATTTTTCGCTAGAGGTGTATCCGTCAAGGATGGTGCCACGCAGTTTACTCGAATTTTTACAGGCGATAACTCAGCGGCTAACGATTTTGTCAATCCTTCAACAGCTCCTTTTGAGGCTGCCACTGATGCATGAAACCCCATGCCTATTTTGGAGGCGACGGTACTAAATAACACTATTGATGCACCATCTGCTTTTTTCAGCTTAGGCAACACCGCCTGTATGACGGATACAGCTCCTACTAAGTTTATCTGAAAATCATTTTTAAAGTCATCCAAAGTCAATCGATTGATGGGTTTCAAATTGATTGTACCAGGACAATATACCAGTCCGTCCAGTGACTCAGGCAATTGGCTAAAAATTGAGGCATCTGGAGAACTTGCATCCCAAGTCAAATGAGTAATCCCTTCTATCTTTGGTGTATTTCTAGAAGCAGAAAAAACTTGATGTCCTTCTTTAAGCAATTCCAAAGCGATTGCCTCACCTATACCTGAACTTGCACCAATAACTAAATAATTCTTTATCATATTTTGTGGAGTGTTTTCAAAATTCTTTTAAACAAAAAAAGACATTCAAAGTATAAACTTCAAATGCCTTTTTTTGTTTAAATTTCAAGAAATAAACGACCTACTTTCTAGATTCCTATATATTTCAAAAACTCCTGACGTACACTTTCTTCCTGAAATTTGCCTCCATAATAGCTTGTAACCGTCGATGAAGTATCATCTTTTACACCACGAGAGGCTACACAAAGGTGCTTTGCATCAATCATTACAGCTACATTCTCAGTACCCAAAATTTCTTGTAAATCCCTAGCAATCTGTACTGTCAAGCGCTCTTGTACCTGCGGGCGCTTTGCATAATGCTGAACAATTCTATTTAGCTTTGACAAACCAACTACCTTTCCTTCAGCGATATAAGCCACATGAGCCTTGCCAAAAATTGGTACAAAGTGGTGTTCGCAGTTTGAATAGAAAGAAATATTTTTTTCAACCAACATTTCATTGTATTGATATTTATTTTCAAACAACGCAATAGAAGGTTTATTTTTAGGGTCTAAACCACTAAAAATTTCTTTGACGTACATTTTTGCTACACGTTTTGGCGTACCTTTCAATGAATCATCAGTCAAATCCAGACCTAAGGTTTCCATAATTTGTCTGAAATGATATTCAATTTGAGCTATTTTTTCTTCATCACTCAACTCGAAGGCATCAGCACGCATAGGTGTATCTACAGAAGTCGCAATGTGGTCATCGCCAATTTCTTCATCAGTTAGCAATAATTTTCCATTATTATCCAACAGGGTATTCAACAAAGTTTCGTTCTGTTTCATATAATCTGATTTTAATATCCAAGTTTGGGTTTAGTTTGTTTCTGAGAATGTCGTAAATAACAATAGCAATGTTCTCGGCAGAAGGATTAAGATCTTTAAACTCCTCTGTATCAAGGTTTAAGTTTCTGTGATCAAATCTATCCAAGATTTCAAACTTTATAATATCGCTCAACACCTTCATATCAATCACATAGCCAGTTTCAGGATCCAGTTCGCCAATCACTTGTACAATTAATTCATAATTATGACCATGAAAGGTTGGATTGTTACATTTACCGTAAACTCGCTCGTTCTTCTCATCCGTCCAATTGGGATTATGAAGGCGATGTGCGGCATTGAAGTGTTCTTTGCGGAACACCGCCACTCGCTTTGCACTCATTGTAATTTTGCTAATTTAAAAGTGAATTTAGAGACAAATGGATATATCGGGCAGGACACATCCCGAGCTTTCGCTCCGATTGAAACAAACTATATTTTATCGGGGATTTAGTCATCAAGTTTAAAAGTCGTCTGAAAGGTTGTCAGCAACACTCTTAAACTAAATCGGCGAGTAGTTCTTTCATAGAGTCAAACTGCAAGTTCAAAGAAAAGGTTTCGATTTTGTTTAAAATTATTTCAAAAAGATTAAACAAAAATAAATATATCTTTAAACTGTCAATGGTTTTGTATGACCCTCTAAAATGATAAACACAGAATCGATTGAGATTGTTCAATGTAATGGTTAAAAGTGATTTTGCATTTAGTCATTCAAAGATACAAAGGAATTAGATTATTTCACTAAAGGTTTGGGCTGATAATGAATCTAGCATATTTTTTGATATTTCATTTCAGGTATCATCAAAGTATCGTTTTGGAAATCTATTTTACAAACTCCTGTACCTGAACCACTTTACTTTTGGTACAAAACTTACACAGAAACCGAAATTTGGGGATATTAGAGTTTTTTAATTAGTTTAGTTAAAAAATCAAAACTATTCCTAAATTTGCGGTAATATATTACCTCGCTTTTGAGGCGAAAGCAACACTATTTTCAAAAAATATATTGCTACTTTCATCGAGCATTTTTTATATGGCAAAACTATTGATTATGGCAGGCGGGATGTCTTCTCGCATGAAAAAAACAGACGGCAATTCAAATTTGGATGAAAAGCTAATCGAACAAGCAAATACGCTCCCAAAAGGGATGATTGGCGTGGGGAAAGATGGTCGTCCGTTTATGGATTATCTTTTATATAATGCGCATCGTGCTGGATATAATGAAGTTTTGATTCTCAAAAATCCGAAAGATACTGTTACACAACCTTACTATGACCAATTGGTAGCGGAAGGAAAAGCATGGGGATTTACTTTTAAATTCGCTACGCAGCAAATTGCTCCCGATCGTGAAAAGCCAGCTGGAACAGCCGATGCTATTCAACAAGCCTTGGAGCAAACGCCAGAATGGAAAGGCGAACGTTTCACGGTTTGTAACTCTGATAATTTATATTCTGTTTCAGTGCTAACGCTTTTGAAGGATGCAGAAATTCCCAATGCTGTAGTTTCTTATAATGCTGATGCATTAGGTGTAGAGCCAGAACGTGTGAAGGCATTTGCTATTATCAAAACTAACGCAGATGGTAGTTTGGTAGAAATTTTAGAAAAACCTAACGACGAACAAATTGCCGAGGCAAAACGTGTAGCTGGTCAAATTGGTGTTAATATGAATGTATTTCACTTCAAATATGATGACATTTTGAAATATGTTCAGTCTGAACCATTCAATCCTATTCGTAACGAACGTGAATTGCCAAGTGCCGTTACTCGTATGGCAAAAGAGAATCCAGGTTTAGTAACCACCGTTCCTGTAGCTGAAAATGTACCTGATTTAACCTCAAAAGGTGATATTTCATTGGTACAAAAATATTTAGTTGATGAATTTGGCGATTTCTAAAATATTCAGCCTTAATTCATAACCTTCCTACCCCGACTGTTGTTATAGAAACAGTCGGGGTATTTTATTGTCAATCTACCAATAAGCCCTAAATTTGTACAGTCAATAGTTTTGGCAAAAAATCAAATTTATATTTTAGCTCGTTATGTCGAATAACTCTCAAATAGTAAACCTTATCGAAAAAGGAACCAAGTATTGTACTTCTCTTACCGAATATAAACGTCGCGAAACAATCTCTGTGAACATTGGAGATTTGTGGATGGGCTCGCAATATCCAATTCGTATCCAATCTATGACGACCATCGATACTATGGACACCATTGGTTCGGTAGAGCAAACGCTTAGAATGGTGGAGTCGGGTTGTGAGTTGGTACGTATTACAGCTCCTTCTGTAAAAGAAGCGCAAAATTTAGAGAATATTCGCAAAGAACTTCGTAATCGTGGTTGTAATGTTCCATTGGTCGCAGATATACATTTTACACCTAATGCTGCAGAATTAGCGGCAAGATTGGTAGAAAAAGTGCGTATCAATCCAGGAAACTACGCTGACAAAAAGCGTTTTGAAACTATTGATTATACCGAATCTTCGTATCAAGCAGAATTAGAACGTATTAGAGATAAGTTTGTTCCTCTAATTAAAATTTGTAAAGAATATGGTACCGCTATGCGTATTGGTACCAATCATGGCTCTTTGAGTGATAGAATTTTGAGTAGATACGGCGATACACCACTTGGAATGGTTGAGTCTGCCTTAGAATTTTTGAGAATTTGTGAAGACGAAAATTACTTCAATATCGTCTTATCAATGAAGGCTTCGAATACACAAGTAATGGTTGAAGCTTATCGTTTACTTTGTAAAAAGTTGGACGAAGAAGGGCTAAAACCTTATCCTTTACATCTTGGTGTAACCGAGGCTGGCGAAGGTGAAGATGGTCGTATCAAGTCGGCTGTCGGAATCGGAACTTTATTGGAAGATGGTCTTGGAGACACCGTTCGTGTTTCGTTGACAGAAGACCCAGAATTTGAAGCACCAGTTGCCAAAAGTCTTATCGACAGATACACGCATCGTGCCGAAACCACTACCTTGATTCCAGCTTGGAAACCTGCAAACACAGAACTTTCTGAAGCATTTGATTCGCCAATAAATCCCTTTCAACATTTCAGAAGAGCGACCAATGAGGTGGCAGTTTTTGGTGGACATAACGTTCCAAGAGTGATTGCAGACTACTCACAGGTGGGGATCAATGAACATGATGATTTAAAGCCAATTGGTCATTTTTACCTACCTGCTACTGACAAATGGGCAATGAATGATTTAGGTGCAGATTTTGTTTACACAGGACAACGCCCATCGACCTTCATGCTGCCTATGGGATTAAAAGAGATTGTTGACTACAAAATTTGGTTAGAAAAAAAATGTCCAGAAAATTTATTCCCAATGATTTCATTTGAGGAAATTTCGGACAATGTGAAAACACATAACTCTTTGAATTTCATTGCAGTTAACATTGACAACCTAAAGCCAGAATTGATTTCGAGTTTGTCTTCTTTAAGAGATGCTGTTTTGGTAATTTCTACGAATAATACGCACGGAATGCCAGCCTTAAGACGTTTCTTTTTTGAGCTGATAAGTCAAGGAATAAAACTTCCTGTTGTTATTTGGCGCCAATATGATGCTATGTCAACTAGTGATTTCCAACTCTTTTCAGCAACGGATTTAGGTGGTTTGTTAGTGGATGGCCTAGGCGATGGAGCAATACTTTCTGTACCCCAAAATACTCCTGCATCAGAATTTCAAGGCCTCGCAAAAATCTACAATTCTACAGCATTTGGAATACTACAAGCTGCCCGAACTCGTATGAGTAAAACCGAGTATATCTCATGCCCATCGTGTGGTCGTACCTTATTCGACTTACAAGAAACTACAGCTATGATTCGCAAAAGAACGGATCATTTAAAAGGTGTAAAAATCGGAATTATGGGCTGTATTGTAAACGGTCCTGGCGAAATGGCTGATGCCGATTATGGCTATGTAGGAATAGGAAAAGATAAAATTGCTTTGTATCGTGGACAGCAAGTAGTTAAAAAATCTGTGCATGCCGACCGTGCGGTTGATGAACTTATTGAGCTAATTAAAGAAGATGGAGTATGGTTTGAGCCAGCTCAAAGTGCCGAATTAGCAGATATACTTTAATTGTAAAATTAAATTCTTTGTTGTTCTAACAGAGAATTACACTCAAATAAATATTGTTTCACAATAGATTTTAAAAGCCATGAGTCGTATTAAAGATCAATTCAAATTAGGTGAAGCCTTCGGTTATTTTCTTAGAGTTTTCTCTAAACCAGACCCGTCGAAACCGACAAGCTTCAATTTGCGTACGATGCACTTCATCAACAAGATTTCGATTCTGATGTTTTTGGTTTGTTTAATCGTCATGATTTATCGTGCCTTTATTCGTTAATACATTTTAGTATGGATATAGAGCAGTTTAGAGAATATTGCCTTTCAAAAAAAGGAGTCACAGAAGAACTCCCTTTTGGGCCTGAAACTTTGGTATATAAAGTTATGGGCAAAATATTTGCCTTAACAGGACTTGATAGCGAAATTTTTACGGTAAATCTCAAATGTGACCCCGAAAGAGCTGTCTCGCTCAGAGAGGAATTTTCTTTTATTATTCCTGGCTACCACATGAACAAAAAGCATTGGAATACCGTTAATTTTGAAAGAGCTCCTTCGAAGATGGCATCCGAACTTGTAGATCACTCCTATGATATTGTGGTATCGGGCTTAACCAAAAAACTTCAAACGGAGTTAGCACAATTATAAACCAATAGCAATCGTTCGTGTACTATGGAATGGCTGGTCCTCTTTTTCTTTTTACCTTTTGTTCTAACCTTGATGTTTTTCAATTGGTTAGAGGAAAAGTTTATTACCATCAAAAATAGAGAGAAGCTAGAAGATGGTGAACACCTAATTCATCATCGAAAATATAAAGAAGCGCTTTCTTTTTTTACCGAAAAGCTAAAACGCTTTCCAAAATCAGCCAAAGCGCATTATTATCGCTCACTTTGTAATTTGCAATTGGGGAATTTGTACTCGGCATTGTATGACATCGAACAATCTTTGAGTTTTGATAATACAGTTGGAGAGTCTTATGTAACCAAAGGAAAGATTTTGTACAAATTAGAAGATTTTGACGGTGCATTCTTAGAATTTGACAAAGCTGATTGGCATTTTAGAAGTGAAAATCCAACAGCACTACGATGGCGAGGAATGGCAAGGTACCAATTAGGTCAACGGAAAAGCGCTATTGAAGATTTTCAACTAGCAGTTCAATTAGGAGACGAAGATTCAGACTATATTTTAAGAACAAGTTTTGAGTATATTCATAAAATTTAACAAAAAAGGTGAATGATTTTAGATCATTCACCTTTTTTGTTTTGCTATAATTCTTTCCTCTAGCGTCCTTTTGCAGCCCAAACTGTTGCTTTTGCTAAGGCAGCTTTATCTGAAGTTCTCGATTTTACAAAATTACTTAGATATGCATAACTGGCCTTATCAGTTTTGGCATCTATGATTGATTCCAAAATTTTAATGGCTTCAGCAGATTTACCTTCTCTAAACAAAGCAGTTGCTTCCTCTCTAAACACACGAACACCAATCGCTTTTTGTGTCACACCAAGTTTAGCCAAATTGGCTTTTATTTGTGCAATTTTAGCTGATGAAAATTTACTTCCTCTACTCGAATATAGTGAATACATGATAATATTCTCAGCCGTTTGCTTGACTAAATTTTTATCAAACTTAGCATTAAATTCCGCAAGGTGATTAATCATGTATACAAAAAGAGGATTTTCATCATCTATAATAGCTTTTTGAAGCACTGCAAAATTTACGTTACTGGTGTATTGAGTGGTAGGAATCGACTTTGCATAGGTTTTCAAAACTGTAATATTCATCACGGTATCTTTCAAAATACGCGCCATATAGCCATAATCAATCAAGAAATTAGCCGTTCTATTTCCACTTTGATATATGGCCTTGTAGCCAGTTGCTCTTTTTTGTGGATTCAACGCAATCATCGCCGATGAAATAAGTGCTTCGGGTGAATTGGTATTTTCTCCCATAATGGCAACATGCATCAATTTGACATCCTTGTCAAAAAACAGCAACGTTGGCGTGGATGGAATCCAGATATTTTGTTTTTGTAAAAAACCAGCCGCCTCTGGCGAGGTCATATCCAGTTTATAAGAAATGTAATTTTTATTATAAATATCTCCTACTTGCTGATTTTCAAAAGTAGGTTTAAATGCTATACAAACATGACAAGTTGGTGCATAAGCTTCCAAGAATACCGCTTTATTTTGAACTTTTGCCAAATCAAAAACGGTGCGTAAATTTCCTCCAGAAATAAAGTTAACTCCTCGTTGTGCAATCGTAGAAAGACTTAACAACAGCAAAATGGCAATACTTAGCAAAGTTTTTTTCATAGTAAAAGTATTAGGGATATGGTTGGAAACAACAAATACATTTGCAATAAAAAAGCTGATTATGCTGAAAAACTCCAACATAATCAGCCTTCTGATTTTAGGAAATTAAGCTTGTTGCTGTTGAGCTGCTTTCATTTCTTCTTTCAACGTTTGGCTCAAATCTTTACATAATGCATCGATTTTGATAGCCATGGCTTCATCGCCAGTAGCACGAATCGCAGATTCAGCGATACTTCCCATCATCTCGATATAGAAACGTTTCATTTCAAGTACATCCATATCTTTAGTCCATAAAGGTAATGCAAGCGTTCCTTTGTGGTAGTGATCCCAAACACCAATAAAGATAGATTTTGTTTCCTCAATTCCCTCGTTAGGGTTTTCGGTAGCAGTCCACTGAATTTGCTCTGGAATACTTTGGTCGTCTAATGTTACTTGAAAATTGATTTCTGATTTTTTCATGATAAATTCTTCACCTGCTTAAATATTGTGCAAGTATCTATATTGGAAAATTAAAGCTTTCAAATGAAACAGCGATTTCACCCGAAAAGTTTGCTTGGTTCAAACAAAAGCTTACCACGAATTTAGCACAAAAAACTAGTTCGAACCAAATACTTTTTTGAGAAGGTCTGTCACACGAGCGGCTGGATTCTCACGAATCTTTTGTTCTTCTTGTGCTACCAACACAAATAAACCATCGATTGCCTTTTGTGTGGCATATCCTTTCAAATCTGGATTTAGCTTTTGAGCCGTAAACGGAATCTTGTTATAAGTAGTCGCAATATCGCCATACAATTTGGTCGCTCCCGTCGAATTGATAGATTCTTCCATGATAGGGGCAAATGCTTTAGCCAGCGCATCCGACGATGTACGCTTTAGGTATTGCGTCGCAGCGTCTTTGTCTCCTTTCAAAATACTCAACGCATCTTGGATTGTCATTTTGCTAATAGCATCCACAAAAATTGGGACTGCTTGTCCAGCAGCTTTCTCTGCCCCTCTGTTTAAAGTGGTAATAAATTTATCACACTCGCTTCCCAAGCCAATTTGACGAAGTTTTGCCTCTACTTTTTGTGCTTCTGGTGGAAACAATAATTTAATGGTTTGATTTCCCAAAAATCCATCTAGCGCCCCTGCTTGTGCCGATGAGTTTTTGATACCAACCGTCAACGCTTCCTTTAAGCCTTTACCTATCTCATCTGAAGTAAGACCTCCCTTACTTGCATTTGCCAATACATCATTGGCTTGTTTTAAGATATTTCCTAGGTTTTGAGATTGACAACTAGTTACTGTACCCATTAGGCAGATGGCGATAAGAATTCTTTTCATAAATAAGATGTTGTTTAAATGGAGAGAACCTGAGGCTCTCGATTACTTTCATTTTCAGACTTTAAGAGTGAATAGAAGTAACAAAATCTAAGATTTTAACCCTGACTCTTTTAAAATCTTTTGTTTTGTACCCTTGAATTAAACGACAAAAGTGCCGAAAATGTGTAATTTTGAACAAAAATAATGAATTCTTAGCAGGGCTTATCCGAATCAGAGTGGTTTGTTCGGTACAAAATTGAATAAATCAGTTCCAAAAGCATCTTGAACCTTTTAAGCAATGATTAAAGCAGAGATTATTACAATTGGGGATGAAATCCTGTATGGTCAGATTACAGACACTAATACACAATGGATTAGTGCAGAATTGGATAAAATTGGTATCAAAACTGTCCGAAAGTCTTCGGTTGGTGACACAGAAGAGGCAATTCTAACTATTTTTTCAGAGGCAACGAGCCGTGCAGATGTAGTTTTGGTCACGGGAGGTTTGGGTCCAACAAAAGATGATATTACTAAAAAAACTTTTTGTAAGTATTTCGGTACGGAACTAGCTGTCCACGAACAAGCCCTTATCGACCTAAAAGCTTTTTTCCAAAAAAGAGGTCGAGAGGTTACAGGACTTAATTTAGGTCAAGCCGAACTCCCACTGAATGCTACTTATATTCAAAACAAACTAGGTACAGCGCCAGGTATGTGGTTTGAACAAAATGGAGTCATCTATATTTCAATGCCTGGGGTTCCTTACGAAATGAAAGGATTGATGTCTGATGCAATATTGCCTCGACTTCAGGGTCATTTTAAAACACCTACGATTTTCCATCAAATTATCAGAACTGTCGGTATAGGCGAATCTATTTTAGCAGAAAAAATTGCTAATTGGGAAGATGCTTTACCTGAAAACTTAAAGCTCGCCTATCTGCCATCGATGGGAAGTGTCAAACTGCGACTTACAGGTTTTGGCGAAAATGAGGAAGAAATAAAGGCTCAAGTTGCTTCTGAAGTTCAAAAACTTATTCCTATCATTGAGGAGTTTGTATATGCACTAGAAGATATTGAGTTAGAAGTTGCAATAGGACGACTTTTGAAAGAAAAAGGTCTTACAGTTTCAACAGCCGAAAGCTGCACAGGTGGATATTTAGCTCATCAATTTACCAAAGTAGCGGGCTCGTCAAGTTATTATTGGGGTAGCGTAATTTCGTATGACAATTCGGTTAAAATCAATCAACTTGGTGTAAGACCAGAAACTTTAGACCAATTTGGGGCTGTCTCTGAAGAAACCATTATTCAAATGTCTGAAAATGTACGTCAAAAACTGGGAACAGATTTCGGACTAGCCACTAGTGGTATTGCTGGCCCAGACGGAGGATTACCAGACAAACCCGTAGGTACTATTTGGATTGCGGTAGCAACAAAAGATAAGACATATACTCAAAAGCTTCAATTGGGAGGCTTTAGAGAGCAAAATATTCATTTAACTTCTATCAACATACTTAATTTATTGAGAAAAGTTTTGAAATAACTGAACAGTTTCGGATTTTCGGCCGAAAATGAGGCTTGAGCTTTCTTAGAACCGAAATTTAGACTTTACAGCCAAAAACAAAACAAAAAACTTACAATTATGGCTCAAATTGAAATTATTATGCCCAAAATGGGTGAGAGTATTATGGAGGCTACAGTGCTTTCGTGGCTAAAAAAAGTTGGCGAACGCATTGAGGCAGACGAATACTTATTGGAGGTAGCAACGGACAAAATTGACACCGAAGTACCTTCATCGCATGGTGGGATTGTAAAACAGTACTTGGTACAGGAAGGTGAAATTGCCGTAATAGGAAAGCCTATCTGTATTATTGAAACTGATGGCGAAGCCAGCTCTGAGCCAGTTTCAGAAACAATCGAAAAGGAAATTCAAGAAATTCAATCGCTTACGGGAATTAACTTAGACCCTACTAATCAAGCAATTGAAGAGAGTGTTGCCCTTGATACAGCAAACCGTTTTTATTCACCTTTGGTGATGAGTATCGCTAACGAAGAAGGAATTTCGGCACAAGAATTATCTCAAATTGCAGGAACAGGGTCGGAAGGTCGTGTGACAAAACATGATATTTTGGCATACCTAAAAAATCGTCAAAATCCTGCAAGTATTGCTCCTAAAGTAGCTCCAATTCCAGTTGCTGAGGCTCCTAAATCTGCTACTATCACTTTCTCTGGACAAGACGAAATCGTGCAAATGGACCGTATGCGTAGAATGATTGCCGACCGTATGGTTGACTCAAAACGCATCGCGCCTCACGTAACCTCTTTTGTGGAAACTGATATGACAACTGTTTCGCTGTGGAGAGAAGGTATCAAAAATAGCTTTAAAAAGGAATATGGTGAAAATATTACCTATACCCCTCTTTTAATTGAAGCGGTGGTGAAAGCTATCAAAGATTTTCCAAAAATCAATGCTTCGGTGGATGGTGATAAAATTATTTATCGTAAAAATATCAATATTGGTATGGCTGTAGCCTTACCAAATGGCAATTTGATTGTACCAGTAATTCATAATGCTGATTCATACAATTTGATTGGTCTGACCAAGAAAGTTAATGATATAACCCAACGTGCTCGTGAAAATAAGTTGAGACCAGAAGATCTTGAAGGTGGAACTTACACTATCTCAAATATCGGTACTTTTGGTAACATCATGGGAACGCCGATCATTATGCAACCGCAGGTAGCGATTATTGCATTTGGTGCTATCCAGAAAAAACCAGCGGTTATCGAAACTCCTCAAGGTGATTTAATTGGTATTCGTCAAAAGATGTTTATCTCTCATTCATACGACCACCGCGTTGTGGACGGCTCACTTGGTGGACAATTTGTCAAACGAGTGTCTGATTATTTAGAAGGATTCGATCCAAAACGAAATCTTATCTAGGATTCGTCTTAAGCATATCCAATCCTCAAAGAAGGTGATGCAAAGTATCTAACTTTGTCCAATCTTCTTTGAGGATTTTTTCTATATTTCCAAAAGAATCATGTTCAAAAATACGCTCTACATTTCCTTTTTTTAACCATAAAACCCTATCACATATTCCTGTAAGTGTTTCTAACACATGTGATGTCAAAAGGATAATCTTCCCTTTCGCCTTTAACTTCAAAATGATTTCTTTGAGCAGAAAACTAGATTCTAAATCAAGCCCATTAAAAGGTTCGTCAAAAATCATAACTGGTCTATCAAGTATCAAAATGCTTAGTAATGCCAGCTTTTTTTTCATACCTGTTGAAAAATTTTCAATTTCTTGGTTCAAGGGAATGTCCAACATCGTAGCCCAAGCCTGAATATCAACCAGTTTTTCCTTTTTTATAAAAATATGAAGGTACTCTTGTGCCGTTAGGTGCGGATAGAAATAATTATGCGTTTCGAGCATTGCAATTGATTGCTGACTTAATGGTGCATTTTGAAACTGAATCGTTCCTTGTGCTAATGGTAAAAAGCCTGCAACCAAGTTCAACAATGTGGATTTTCCTGCTCCATTCAAGCCCAAAATGCCCAATATTTCTCCATTTTTGACCTCAAATGATACATTTTCTAAAACAAGGTTTTCCTCATACGAAAAACTAAGATGATTGATACTAAGCATAAAAGTAGGTTTGAAG
The DNA here is from genome assembly GCF_009905545.1 of Cellulophaga sp. BC115SP. GTDB lineage: Bacteria > Bacteroidota > Bacteroidia > Cytophagales > Spirosomataceae > Flectobacillus > Flectobacillus rivi. The sequence goes on from NZ_JAAALB010000005.1 coordinate 245,507, forward strand.
GTTTCTGATAGCTTTTGGATAGAATACGACAAAAAGTACGATAGAAATTGGGAAGAAATAAGGCAGTAACATTCCCAACAAAATCATTCCAACATAAACTTTCCCCGATGTAACCGATTCGTTGGGGATATATGATTTGTATTTATTCAAAATAAATATGGTAAAGTTGAGACAATAAAAGAGTAGTAAAATCAGATAAGCCAACCAATGTTCTGGAAATCGGAATAAATACCAAAGTACCAATGGTGCTATGAACTTCGTAAAAAGGAAAAACTGAGAAAGTATTTTTGTCTTTAAAAAGTCACGAGCACTCTGGTGGTCTAATTTTAAGATTAATAGGCTTTCACAATAATTAAAACAACCTGCCAGACTAATTGTCACCAAGCCGATTCCTATAAAACCTGCCCAATGCCATACCCCAATTACGATTGTTAAAAGATAGAGTCCATAAATTCCCCAACCATTTTGTCGAAAGTGGGCTCGCCATTCAAACTGAGAGGGAGGAATCCATGCGTGTTTCAATCGAATAACACGCCAATTGAGTTCAACATTAGGTTGAAATCTTGCCAGCAGTGCCACAATTCCAACTGTTAAACTCCCAAATACCCAATTTTGACTCCAAAGTACATTCCACACAACAAACGGAATTGTAAGTATTTCGTACTCGAAAAGATACACGAGCCATGTTTTTTCTAAGAAAATTTGCTGTAGTAGTCGCTTATCCTTTCGGTTTTGGTGAAAAGGGATAATTGAAAAAGGAAGAATGAGAATCCACAAAGGACTTGATTTCGAACTCCCAATCAGTTGCAGAAACAAACCTAGCAGCAAACACATAGCTAGAAAAGTATATACCCATCCCGTTTTTTGAAGAATCGAAAGTAATTGTCTGTATCTGAGAAAGCATATCTTTTGTATCATAAAACACTCATTTTGTCATTGAATCAAAGAATCTAATATCCTATGAGTCGCAAACATCAACAGATAATTACAAAAAAAGGCTATCCATTTGATTGGATAGCCTCAAAAGTTTATTCTTTTTCTAAATTAGAATTGCGCATCTGCTGGTTTTACATTCGGACGAATGATTCTCAACCAAGTCAAAACTTTAATTACTGGATATGTAGGGTCGATTTCGTACCATTTTGCACCAAAGTTCATGCTGTTAGGCAATTTGTGGTGGTTATTTTGGAACAATTCACCCAACATCAAGAAATCAAAAATCAATGAGTTTCTTGATTTATCATGGTTATCAAAATTTTGGTATCCATACTTATGACCAGACCAGTTAACGATAGCACCGTGGATTGGTCCCATCAAGAAGTGGATTGGCAATAAAAAGAAGAATGCCCAGTGCATATCGAAGTAAACAAATGCAACGATATAAAACACAGAATAAGCAACTCCCCAACCAACTCGCGACATCCAGCTATCCCCTAACTTCTCAATAAAATTTGAGTAAGGATAGTTGTGGTCAAAACGTTCTTCAATTTTTGTTTTGCTATTCAAAAGTGCATTGTAAATGTCTTTCGTTTTCCACATCATTGTGAACACATTACTCGAAAAATGAGGTGAGTGAGGATCCTTCTCGGTATCGCTGAATGCGTGGTGCATTCGGTGCAAGATCGCATAAGCACGAGGGCTCAAATAAGAAGAACCTTGAGAAACGTAAGTCAAAAAATAGAAAAAGCGCTCCCAGAACTTGTTCATCAAAAACATTTTGTGCGCCGAGTAACGGTGCAAGAAAAATGTTTGGCTAAACAATGACAAATACCAGTGAATGATGAATGCGGGTAATACCAATTGCATGTGTAAAAGTTGTTTAAATGTTACAACAAATATACTCTTTGTTGTTCTAAATTGTTTTAATCATTAATTATTCTGACAAATGTCATTTTTCTTTCAAATTTAGTCGGGTTTAATCGTATGCTTTTCAGGAAAAGTACAAATTTCTTCTCATTAACCTCCCATTTATACAGGCTATTTTTTCCTAAAAAGAAGTCAAGGCAAATGATAAAAGATTAGCCCCCATCTGTAAGGCTCTTTGGCGAATTGGCTCTGGGTCATTATACACAGATTGGTCTTCCCAACCATTACCTAAATCGCATTCATAGCTATAAAAACAAATTAGTCTTCCTTCCCAAATCAGACCAAAACCTTGTGGTGCTTTTCCATCGTGTTCATGAACCTTAGGCAAACCATTGGTAAATTTGAACTTTTGAGAATAGATTGGATGGTTATAGGGCAATTCCACAAAATTTAGCTCAGGAAATACCTTTTTCATTTCTCTACGAACGAATTTGTCGAGCCCATAATTGTCATCTATGTGTAAAAAACCTCCGCTCAACAGATATTTTCTTAAGTTGCGAGCCTCCGATTCTGAGAATACCACGTTTCCATGCCCAGTCATGTGCACAAAGGGATAGGTAAACAATTCGGGACTACCAGGCTCTACAATATCTTCTTCAGGAAAGATGTTCATTCGCAAGTTGCTATTGCAGTACTTAATGAGGTTTCCGAGAGATGTCTTGTTACAGTACCAGTCGCCACCACCGCCATATTTCATTTTAGCAATCTTGAAAGATGCTTGAGAATAGGCAGGTTTAAATCCTAGGAAAAGTACAATTCCGAGTACAATGCAAGCAAGGTGTCTAAATCGCATCATATTGTCTAAATATCGTAGTTAAATGTACGGATTGTATATGTTATTGATTCAATAAATTCGCTGTATGACAAGCTACTAAACCTGCGGTTTCGGTTCTCAAACGACTTTCGCCAAGACTTACGGGTTTAAATCCTTTGCTTAAAGCTTGTTGGATTTCTTCTGGTGAAAAGTCACCTTCAGGACCAATTAGCACACAAATGCTTTGTTTTTGCATTGGAATATCTTTCAACAAAGTCCTTTCGCCCTCCTCCAAATGCGCAATAACATGAAAATCAGCTTCTGGAAGTTTACTCAGAAAGTTTTTCCATGTTTGAATCTCATTAATTTTGGGTAAATATGCTTTTAAAGATTGTTTCATGGCGCCAATGGCCACTTTTTCAATTCTCGGTATTTTAATTTCCTTTCTTTCAGAATAACGGGTTTGGATAAAAGATATTTCATCAATACCTATCTCGACACATTTCTCAACCATCCACTCTATCCTATCCAAATTTTTGGTTGGTGCTATAATCAAGTGAAAACGATAAGGTTGTTGTCCAAAACCCTGCTTTGTTTCTAAAATGCGAAACTCACATTTTTTATCATGTGCTTTACTTATTTCACATCGATATAATCCCCCTACTCCATCTATTACATGAATTTCGTCTCTTTCTTTCAAACGTAATACCTTAATGGCGTGACGAGACTCTTCTTCACTGAGTTGTTGTAATTTTTGAATTTCTGGTTGATAAAATAAATTCATTCCACTCTCTGTTAAACTTGATGCTTTAGTGTGTAATGTTCGGTTGATTCCAAACAAACAAGGTCGCAAAAACCTGTTCTTTAGCTTTGCGACCTTGCTTTTTGACCATGCTTTGTGTTATTCGTCGTGATCAGTTTTGAATGAATAAAGCGTTGGATCAAGTCTGATACTTCCAGTCAAGAAATCATCGACAAACTTAATTACCACTTCTTCTGTGATTTCATCTACATTCAAACATACGTCAATGCCGATACCATATTCAAATTCTTCATCGATTTCAATATGTTCAGATAACTTGATTTCCTCATTTTCCTCCATTTCATCGATTATCTCTGCGATGAAAATATCTACTTCCTCATCAAGTGCCTCATTAGGTTTGTATTTAGCCGAACGTTGATCCATTGGCACGTATTTAGGAAATGCCTTCACTGCTTTTTTCTCGGCAGCTTCAAATACAACGCTACTATAATGCAAGCGCAACGTGTAAAGCACAGCATCATAAATTACTTCTTGGCCTTTGTATTCACCTACAAATTGAACATGAACAAACTCTTCAACATTGTCTGGTTCATCATTTAGCTCGTCTTCGAAGTACACAAATTTTTGACCAGCTTCTTGGCATTCTTGCTTTAATTGAGCGATTTCGGCTGGGTCAAACCCTAAATTTTTTGGTTGTGCCATAATTTTAACTTTAATAGATTTTCTTAATGTTTTGTCAAATATAAGAAAAATGCCCTCTATTTGAGAATAGAGGGCATTAAAATTATCGAATTAACAATAACTCACGGTATTTTGGTAAAGGCCATTCATCGTCGTCAACAATTAATTCAAGCTTGTCAACGCAATAACGGATTTCTTCAAAATAATTTTTGATTTTGTCACTGTACATTTTAGCACGTTCGTAAGCATCTTCTAAGTTGTTTGCTTCTTTACGAGCTTCAGTCATTTCATCTACCAAAGTAGTGATTTTTGACGTGTACTGCGAAATCTTCTTAATCATCTCTACCGTAGGAGCATAATACTGCGGATCGATACCGATTTCTTTTTGTCCACGAACGTTATCTACCAATTGTGTTTGGTATTTCAATGAAGTAGAAACCACGTGATTGATTGCCAAATCGCCCATTACACGAGACTCGATTTGTACTTTCTTCATGTAGTTCTCTAATTCGATTTCAAAACGCGCGTGCATTTCTGTCTCACTGAAGATGCTGTATTTGGTAAACAACTCGATAGCAGAAGGCTCAATATATTTAGCCAACGCCTCTGGAGTAGTTTTCAAATTAGACAAGCCACGACTTGCTGCTTCCTCTACCCACTCGTCAGAATAGCCATTTCCTTCAAACAAAATACGTTTAGTTTCCTTCACGTATTTCTTCAATACCTCTACAATAGCTAATTCCTTCTTAATTCCTTTTTCGAGGATAACATCTACTTCCTCTCTAAATTTGATTAATTGGTTTGCCATAATGGTATTCAAAATCGTCATTGGTGAAGCTGAGTTCGCTGATGAACCAACTGCACGGAATTCGAATTTGTTACCAGTAAAGGCAAATGGAGAAGTACGGTTACGGTCGGTATTGTCCAACAACAATGCAGGAATTTTGTTGATACCCAAACGCAAATACACATTATCTCCCTTTTCTAACTTAATATCGTTCAAGTCAGAAAGGTTTTCTAAATCATTTAATACACGACTCATTTCGGTACCAATGAAAATAGAGATAATCGCAGGAGGAGCTTCGTTTGCACCCAAACGGTGTTCGTTACCAGAAGTAGCGATAGAGGCTCTCAACAAGTCTGCATGATCGTGTACTGCTTTGATGGTATTTACAAAGAACGTCAAGAAACGAAGGTTTTCTTTCGGTTTAGTCGAAGGTCCTAACAAGTTAATACCTGTATCTGTACCCAAAGACCAGTTATTGTGTTTACCCGAACCGTTGATACCCGCAAATGGTTTTTCGTGGAACAACACTCTTAATTTGTGTTTAGCAGCCACTTTGTTCATCAAGTCCATCAACAACGCATTGTGATCACAAGCCAAGTTAACTTCTTCGAATGTCGGTGCTACCTCAAATTGAGCTGGTGCTACTTCATTGTGACGTGTACGCACTGGCATACCCAATTTCAAGGCTTCCAATTCAAAGTCAACCATAAAGGCATTGATTCTTGAAGGAATCGAACCAAAATAGTGATCTTCCAATTGCTGACCTTTTGCTGGAGAATGTCCGAAAACGGTACGACCTGCCATCATCAAGTCTGGACGAGCATTATATAATGCTTCATCCACCAAGAAATATTCTTGCTCAGCACCTAAGGTAACGGTTACTTTAGATACATCACGACTAAAGTACTCATTCATTACTTTAGTAGCCGCCTTGTCGATTAACTCAATTGATTTCAACAAAGGAGTTTTGTAGTCAAGCGCCTCACCAGTGTAAGAAACAAATACCGAAGGAATACACAGCGTGGCAGTACCAGCGGTGTTTTCCATAATGAAAGCAGGAGAAGAAGGATCCCATGCAGTGTAGCCACGAGCTTCGAAAGTAGAACGGATACCTCCATTTGGGAATGAAGATGCATCTGGCTCTTGTTGAACCAAAGCACTACCCTTAAATTTCTCAATTGCTTTTCCCGTATGAGTTACATCAAAAAACGCATCGTGTTTCTCCGCGGTAGTACCCGTCAATGGTTGAAACCAGTGAGTATAGTGTGTTGCACCTTTTGAAAGTGCCCAAGATTTCATCGCTGCTGCTACCTCATCGGCCGCCTCACGGTCTATCTTCTTCCCATCTTGGATAGCGTTGGTAATTTTGAGATATGCTTCTGGACTAAGGAGCGAGCGCATCACTTCGTCATTAAAAGTATTACTGCCATAAAAGTCAGTTACTTTTTCAGTAGGCACTTTAACAGGGACAGTCTGGCGTGACTGAGCCAATTCAAGAGCTTTAAATCTTGCTATTGCCATAATTTGAAAATATGAATTTTGGTTGACAAAATTGTTTGCAATCCAAAAATAGACAATAGATTCATAAAAACAATCAGGATTTTTTCAGAAACCCGTATAAATACCCTAATATGGTTTTAGCTTTTCTGTAAAATCTAGTCTATTATACATATACTATATCCATAATAATTGCATTATTACTTTAAAAGTAGTTTAAAAAACATCTAGTATTCTGAAAAAAAATGAAAAAATCATCAATTCAGGCTTAAGTACAAACCATCAAATGAATTCAAAATAAAATCTTTTAAGAAAAAATTGTATTATTTTAATAAATATCGAAATTATTTTGCA
>NZ_JAAALB010000050.1 GCF_009905545.1 Cellulophaga sp. BC115SP
GTGCATTTTCGGGGATTGCTTTTTGATAAAAATGCCTGATAATCAATTGTTTATACTCTAAAAGGGAAGCCTAATTAGAAAAGCAAAATAAAACTAATACGCTCGAAACTGCACAAACTCAAAACGAGAAGTTTTGGTATCTCCAACTTGCTCAGTAATGCGTTCGGTAGTACTAGCAATACATGATATACCTATAAATTTAAGCCTTTGAACCAATCTAAAAGCAAAGGTCATTTCACCCATCAAATGTACCGCAAGCGGATTGAGTTGACGAATTTTTATTTCGTATTCGTCCACAAGTATATCAAGCGAAGCTGAATCTAGGGCAGGTGAAATTTGTGGAAATGGTAGATCTATTACTTCTTTATATAATTCAATAGCATGGTCATATTGTTTGGCAGACCATTGTTTACTAGGGTGATTGGTGAGATTGAGGAGCATAAATAATTTCTTCTGTGTTTTTAATATATGAAAAAAGATTGTCTTTAAACGTTTTACTATCACCAGCATTTTTGAGGTATCCCGCATGCTGAATATCATTTCTACTACTCGTAATCTTTGCAAATAAACTAACAAATTGTGTAATTAACGGATTTGTCATAAGTAGATAAACTCTATCTTTTTCTTTTTTTAGCATAGAGTTCCACTCTGTTTCAGGAGTCTGTTTATGAATTATGTTCAGTATAGAAGAAATAAGTGTTCTTGGTTTTTCTTCATAACAATTGTAAAAACTATCGTTGTAAGTTGTTTTTAATTGGTCGAGTAAATACGTTATAATGCCTTCTTGTAATTGTGTAATACCTTGCTGTATAAGGTTGTGTTTATAACACCATTTGGAGGATTCTAGCCAGACATATTTTGTTTGAATAAGAGGCGTGACTTTATTTTTAATAATTTGGAAAAGGGGTTTCAGAGGTTTGATAAATAAATCTGATGATTCTATTGTTGCGATAATAGTATTTAAATTCGTAGCGTCAAATTCTTTAAGTCCTTTACCTCTATTAGTAAAAATGTTGCCGATTAGTGTATTTAAAATACTCCCCAAACTCTTCAAACTTTTTGATAACTCATCTTTGCCTTGTGTTTGTGCTAATACAGGCTTTATATTTTCATTGGTTAATTCGAAAATACTATCAGCAAAGCCATACTGATTAAAGTTGTTAGCAGCTTGTGTCCAGCGTTGCAATTCTATTAAAGGTAAAAGATTGATAATAGGAGCATTACGCTCTTCAATAGGCATACTAAGTACTTTTGCTTGAACCCCTAATTTTTCAAAAGCACCATAAAATACACCTTTGACTGAAACATTTTTTGTTACCTTCAAAAAATCAATCAGCGTTACTCCAAGCATTGGCAAAAACCTAAAGGCATGAGTTATATCTAAAATCAGTTCATCTCCATTTTCAATAACATTTGATACAGTTTCAAATATCTCCCAAATCTCTTTTTCGGAAAAACCTTCTTTAATTGGTAAAGATTGATATTGAGGATTGTTTGAATCTCCTAAAATATTCTTATAAACTGTTTGTAAACCTATATTGGGTAAGTCGTATTGTTTACTGTTGTTATTCCACTGACCATCATCTAGGTAATTCATTTGATAAGCCAGTGATGTGGTAAATGTAAAAATCACATCATTTTGAGTGAAATCGCTACAAAATAGCTTAATGATAGCTTCCTGTACATACTTTATATTGCTTACCTTTTGCGTAGCATCTTTCTCTATAAAATAGTTACACGGAACATAGTTATTAGTCCCCAAAAACGAAATAAAAACTTTACGTCCCATTTTAAAAGTTGAGTTTAGTTAACTGATTAAAACCATATACCGTTGCGTCACTACGTTTTTGAAATTGGTCTCCTCCGTACACTACATACGAATTGGTAGTAGGATTGATTTTCTTGAGATAATTTAATCCTTTGAAAAAATCTTTCTGGATGGTTTTCCCTGATTTTATCTCGATGGCTTCGAGCTGTACACCATTCTGTACCAATAAGTCTATTTCATGTTGAGCCGAATCTCGCCAAAAATAAAATTGAGGTCTTTTTCCTTGATTCAACGACTTCTTCATTAACTCTGTTATGACCAGATTTTCGAATAGATTCCCTTTAGCAAAGTGTAGGTCTAATTCCTGTGTATTTCTAATACCTAATAAATGAGCCGCCAAGCCTGTATCATAAAAATACACTTTGGGGGTACTGACCAAACGCTTACTAAAGTTCTCGAAATAGGGATTTAATCGAAAAGCCACAAAGGATGTTTCCAAAACCGACATCCAAGCATTAATCGTTTTGTTATCTAAACCCAATTCTACTCCAAGACTATTCTGATTAAACAACTGTCCAATACGTCCAGCCAACAATCGAATAAAACGCTGGAACAAATCAAGGTTCATTATATTCTTTACTTGTCGTACATCTCGTTCGATATAGGTCTGCAAATAACTATCATAAAAATCTTCTGAACTAATATCATTGACCAATTTTCGAGGATAAAAACCTTGTATCAACTGACTTTCCCAATCGGCAGAGAGGTATTGAGTACTTTGCAATTCTTCTATAGCAAAAGGGAGTAAATTAAAAATAGCCACTCGACCAGCTAAGGACTGGGTAATTTTTTCCATCAGCAAAAAGTTTTGAGAACCTGTCAAAATATATTCGCCCATTCGTTGTCGAGCATCTGTATATATCTGCAAATACGAAAACAACTCAGGCACATATTGTACTTCGTCAAGAATAACTCCATTTTGATAGGTTTCCAAAAAACCCACAGGGTCTTGTTGAGCAAAAAGCCTATCAGAAGGATTTTCGAGCGATACATATTGATAATCAGGACGTAACATTCTCGTCAGCGTAGTTTTACCCGACTGCCTAGGCCCAGTAATACTTACGATAGGATATTTTCCTAATAGTTCATTTACTTTATTTGTAATAGTTCGAGCTATCATTTTCTTGTATATTTAGGAATTAAATTCCTAAATATACAAGAAAATAAACTATTTAGAAAGGTCAAACAAGGTTTTATATTCTATCCCATACTCTCTGCACTTTTCGACTATATTTTTACTTAGTAAAGGGTTCGAACTAGTTTCCAAAGGGTATTTTGTTATTAGAATACTTTTTGAAATTAATCCTCCAAAAGTATCTCTACGATTTTTTATTCTATCGATATGTTCTGACTTGACATCTCCAGATTTGCATTCAATAAAAATAAGTTTCCCATTGTCATTTATTAGAATATCGACCTCGTTTTTTTCAGTGCTTTGATTAGATAAATAAGGAAACTTAACACTTAGATAGATATTCTGTGGAGAATATTTCTTCTTCAATTCAGATGCCGTCAAAAGTTCGAACCATCCAGCATTGAAGAAAAAGAAATCTACATCAGCTTCACTTAATGTACTCCTTAAAAAGATTACATCGTTGTGTTTAGCAAGGAACTTCCCATCATCGAAGCTTAACTTGAATGATTTAGTCGATACCAATTCATTTGAAATTATCTTAATAATGCTCTGTTCGTTATTTTTTGAATCTCTGTATTTTCTAAATGGAGTTACTACGTCCTTTAAAAACACTTTCCACGACTCACTTGTATGATGGTATTTTATGAACTTAATTACTTTTTTAAACTTTAATAAAGCATCTTCGAAATTAATTTTAGAAGTAATTTTTTGCCCTTGAAGCTCTATGTATTCCTCTAAAAGAATTTCTGTAGTTACGCTATCTTTCGTCTTTTTATTTAACCAGTGAAGATTTTGATTAGTATCAAAATAGCAAACATTCTCAGCTTGATTGATTTCATGGGCAAAAGCATATAAAGCCAAAGACATAATTTTTGTTCCACCACTGATATTTGAGATAATTTCATCATCAGCATTGATGTTAAGTAAATGAAGCTTTTGTAAGCAACTATCATAGTCAAAACCTCCAACGTCAAAAGATTCAACCTTACAGTTGTAACTATTTTCGATGGTATTAACTAAATTTTGGTTATGTACTTTAGTATCATCTGAATAGAGATGCACCACTTTATCAGGATTGACATATTTGAAAACACGGAAGTTTCCAATGACTTCTTTACCAATCAGCGAGATTAAAATTTTCATCCTATCAATTGTTTATAAAGTTCTTGAGCTTTTTCTTTTCCGAGCCATAGAGAAATAGGAAGTTGCCACGGATTGTCATTAAACGTTCTGTTTTTAAAAGTCTTCCTTGTTTCTTTCTCATCAAAGACTCTTTTTATTGTTTCAATAATAAATTCTTGATAGCCATCAGCTTCATCGTTAAAATCATTTTTCAACATATTTCTTAATTCCTTGAAGCTTTTACAAGATGAAAATGGGTTCTCTCCACTTGAACTAGCTATCTTTTTCTTATTCTCAAGTAATTGACGAGCTGATTTGACTTGAATATGTTGAGTTGGATATTCTGCTAAAATATCTTTATCCTCCTTGATGGTTTTAAATTGATTTGTCCTTGTTGTTAATATAGGATGTCTTAGTATTTCTCCTGAACTTGCCATTGCAAATAGTATTTTGATACGTTCAGAATTTATTTTTTCATATCCTATTAACTCCTCAAAAGATGCTAAATACTCTAAAAACTCACTTTGTAATCCTTTAAGTTGAAGGTCTGATATTTTAATTTTGCCATATCCTAATGGCTTTGCCATACCAATATTATGGAATACTGATTTTTCATTTCCATGAAATGTTAAAGCCGATAATAATGCTCCAATTTCAGTTTTTTTAAGATTGTGAAATCTGATTTTTAAAATAAATTCTGTTCCTTCTGCTAAAGGTTTAAAATGTGTGAAAACGTTTGGATTGTTACGCTGCTCGGCTGTGTATCGTGCTTCAAAAGCTTGATGATTATTGGGGTTTTGTAGAGGGTATCTTTTATAACCGCTCAATGTCGCATCTGAATCTTGATAAGAGTAATGCGTGCCATTTTTTTTAGGCTGTTGGAGATAAAAAGGGAAAAAAGAAGCTTTAGGAGAACCTAAAATTTCTCTCCTTTCAGGCAAAACTGTTGCACTGGTTGCCATTGCGTTAGATATAAAAACCCTTCCTTTTAGACTATTACCATCATCTATATAGCCAAATATTAAATCTGGTAAATTGATAATTTGTTTTATTATATCTTTATACGGTCTAATTGGGTTTAGCTCATGGATGCTGTGTTTAAATGGTAGTTTGTACATGTACGCTAAACCAAAATGTTTGATACTTTCACTTTGGTTATTTACAGGAGTAAAAAAAACAGGTACTTTAGAACCTTTTTCTAACTTTTGTTTCCAGAATTTCCAATCTATAGATATATTTTGAGAATCATGGTCTAAGTAGATAAATTTAAAATCTTTCTTTTGTTGTGGTGTAAGAGGATATATTTTAGGATTCTTGGCATTAAAAAATACAAATTCATTAATTTTACCAGAAGGCGTAGCCCTTTCTTCATTTCTACTTGAAGACTGTCCTGTAAATACAATTGTTCCTTCTGTCCCTTTATCACTTAAACTTGTAATAAGTCTTCCATATTTATTAGGAACTACTGAAAATTTTTGATGTAAACTTGTATCACCAATCTCATCGTACTTAAATTTTGATGACTTGTCACTTGGGTTTTTGCCAAGAAATAAATTTCTAAAAGGTAAATTCAATGGTGCTTTGGCTAATTCCGTATGAGAAATTAATGCAAAATTGTCACATTCTTCAATAACCCAGTTTCCTTCAAAATCTTCAAAAAGCCATCCAGCTTGCACATCCGAGCTTTTGTATGAACGCATATACTCACTATCTCTTGTCAAATCTCTAAAAGCATATCTATCATTATCCACCTGCTTCATTCTCGAAAAGCTCATAATTTCCAGCACATTCCGCAACATTCCTTTGATGGAAGTAGCAGGGATAAAGTAGCGTTTATTTGCTCCTTCGCCAATATGAGAAAACTCGTTTTCTTCTGTATCTTTGGCGTGTCCATTCCTAATAAAAATTGGTGTTTCAGCCGTAATTTTTAAGGAAATTTCTCCACTTTCGCCATCAAAAAATGGAATATCATGACTAACTTGGTTAGCCCATTCTGGTTTATATACTTCGCTTTCCGTAGGAGCGGGTACAAAATTATAGGGTGATTTTACTTCTGTCATTTTCTTAATGTTTTTCGGTTGAAGAATTAAAACCTGTAAAAATGAGTGCTTTCATGGTCATTACTTCCATTTTTTCACAAAATGCGTCTGGTTCTGGAATCCATAATTGTTGAAAGTAAACGTGTTTTACTTTATCTAAGCGGTGAGGTAAATAGGCTTTTTCTTCCAATTTATGTCCAGCAGGTAGTTCTTTTAATTTAAACACTTGAATATGATACTTGCCTGTATGACGAATCATGATAGAAGTTCCTCCATCTTCTGCGTTCCAAAGCAGGGCTTCAATGATAAAGGTATTTTCTTCAAACTGAACAGAGTCAAAGAGTGCTTTATCTAAAATTTGAGGTTCTTTTTTATTTGAAAACCAAACATAGCCTTCGTATGTTAGTTTGGGTATATCTGAAAGATTATCTAGTTTCTTCATAGTCAAATAGGGCTTTTTCGTCATTATTCTTAAATACTTTTCCTGTAAAAATTCCATGTCCTTTGGTTGTCATACCGCCCAAAGGGAGTAAGCCTTTGCATAAGTCTTTTAAAGTTTCTTCAAAAGCTTTTTGAATCGTATCTTCTTGGTTATAATCCAGATAGACAGTGAACTCAAAAGATGTATCTTCCTTTTTAAAATAAGAAACTTTTTCACTAAACAAAGCACCGTCTAATGCTCCGCCTGTAAATCTATCAATGGCTACGTGATTAAAGATTTTATCGTTTTCTACTTCTGTATCAGAATAGTAAAAATCGTTTAATATTACTTTTCCTCTTTGTCCATCCTCTCGTTTTTCATCACCAGCAGCACCGCCAAAAAGTTCAAAAACAGCATCATTGGCAGTACCAGTATAGCATTTTACGTTAAGGTCTCTTAATTGCTTATTTTCTGGACTCAATAATTTATCTGCCCATTTTTCAGTCAATCTATTATAATGAAAAGCCGTTCTATGCGACAAAGCTCCTTTGATAGATGAAGCAGGAATAAGGGTTCGTTCATCAAACTTGATAGTACCATTTTCATACTCAGCAATTTCTTCAGTGACAGGCTTGTTGTCAGCTTCATCGTCGCCAAAACCTTCACTAAAAATAAAGAATTTGTCGGGCTTTAAGATTAGCTTATATTCTGTCAAATTTGAGTCATTACTTTTTCTGTCTTTTGGCGTAAATCCTTCATTTTTATGATTAAATGAAGGATTAAAATTAAGATAGTCATTAAAATCTTTTGAATCTTTTGACTTTTCTAAATCATACACTCGTTGCTCAAGGCTATGAATGTTGAGTTTGCCATAACCATTTCTTGTGCCTTGTCCAATTCTAAAGAGTGGACTTGAAAAGTTAGCTAAAATATCATCCCAATGTTTTTTATCTTCATTTTTGCCTTTGAGTTCCAATTCAAAAATAAAGCGTGTGCCTTTATAGACTATTTCATTGTCGAAAAGCCCTTTATCTTTGGTATCAGCTACACCTCTATCATTAATTCTTACGTGCTGGCGTGATGGCAAGTTGGTATATTTGTCAAGTATATTTTCTGGAATATTTGCCGTTAATCCTTCTGCTACCTCATTTTCATTGATGAGCATATAAGCCGAACTGATTTTTAGGCGTGAGCCTAAGCCTGTATTGCCCTTTTGATAGCCAAATATTTCTTTCCAAATAGTACTATTTTCAGGGTCATTATCTTCCAGTGCGTGACGTAAAACACCAGTTAAAGAAGTTCCCTGAATCATAGGCAAGCCATGAATATCTTTCTGAACTAAAGCATCTTTCAAAAGAGAGGCTTCGCCAGAACCAACAAATAAGCCCGTTTCTGCTTCTAAAACAATACGAGCAATATATCTATGTGTAAAAGCCATCTTATTTTTTATTTTTTAGTTTCTGTGCTTCTTTTGCCATTTCAGCGGCGTATTTGGCAAAAAATATAGTACCATGTTGTTTGTTATCATCAAAGATTGCTTGAAACTTCTGAGTTCGTCCTCCTTTGCTCCAATACCTCTCAAGAGCAACCCCATGAGAGATAAAATCTTTAAAGATTTGCTTTTCTAATTCTACAATATCTTTTGTATTTTCTGCATAGGCACGAATACCACCCCATTGACTTGGTGTAATCTTCATAAGTTCTTTTGAAGATTCAAGATTTAATGCTTTATGGATAGCCTTAGAAATAGCTAAATCTTTATCTTTTTGTTTTTTTAGTCCGTTTAAAAACTTACCTAAATCGCTTGTAGGTTCTGGCTCTTTAGATGCTGGTTGTGTACTTTCTTCTTTATCATCAGAATTATTATGTTCTTTGAATAGGTCAAACGTCCAGTCCCCATCACTTTCATTACCTTTCAAAAATGCAGGATTATAAATCACTCGCCCTAAACCTTCGGGTTGGTATTCGCCAACGCTGTTTATTTTGTCTTCTGGTGCAACTGCATCTTTTACATAGAAAACAGAACCTTTCAAAATACAATCCCTTTGGGTATTGGGTGTATTTCTAATACCATTCCACGGCGAATAAGCATAAGTACGGATTTGAGATTTTTTCCAACAGATTTCACCACCACTGAGTCCTAAATCTTTAGGCTTAGGTTGAAAAGTCGTTTGTCCAAATTCATTGAAAAAGCAAAGGTTACTTTCAGCATAAACGATGGTATAATTTTGTGGCGTTTCGATAGTTTTGATAAGCGTTGGATTCGCAATTGGCTGAATATCAACCTGTCCATATTGAGCCGTTTTAGATTTACCAATGCGTTTGTTGCCTATAAGAAACTTTTCTACAATTTCTTGATATTCAGCATTTTCATAACGTATCGAAAAAACATATACTTGACCAGCCTTTAAAGATTCAAAGCCAAACATTGCACCATCTTTTGAGCGTCTTTCTTCTCTTTCCTGAGCAGATTTTAAAACAAAGTTCTTTTTTGGGCTTTCCAAGATGTGACCAGATGAAGTTAAATAACCGCTTCTTTCTTGCTTTAACTGAATACCTTTTTCTCTGAAATTATCAAAATGGTGTTTGTCCAATAAATGATGAACCCATGTTTTTGTTTTGTCTAACTTATCTTTGAATAGTGAAAAAGGCATGGCATAACTAACCTCTGCCCCATCCAAAGAAATATGTGCATCACCAAAGGATACATCTCCAGTGTGTAAGATTTTATATGCTTTTTCTTTATGATTTATATATATATCATTAGCCACAATCCCCAAGAAATTACTTCCTGCGATATAGTCTAAAGTCGTCATATTTCCCTCGGTCGCCATCTTGTTGTTCAAAACAACATCACTCAGAAGGGTACATTTATAATATTGTTCTGTCATGGTCTAATTCGATTTAGAAGTGATTTCAAACTTACATCTACCTAATCCTCGGTTGCGGTTTACACCTACATGCCTAACCCACTTGAGGGCTTTTTCCAGTAACTCTATCTGGTCTTCATCACGAATTCCTGAAATAGTACCCTCTAAGGTAATGGGAATACAAACCTCCATTACTCTTAAAGAATTCTCTTTTGCCGTGCCATTCTGCCCAATTTGCGTTGAAGCAATGTTGCGATATAGGAAGTTACTGAGTTCAGAAACAATGTCTTCTCTTTCTTCTTTTGAAAGAGTGGCATTAGAGAAAAAAGCTTTTTTATCATTGTTATCATAGGCTTCAATCCCAAAGATGACGTTTATATCATCCTTAGTACATTGGTTGACTTCTGCCATATCTTCCAAAGCCTCTTTTAATAAGCCCTTTATAGTCTTACCAGCAATGTAGGGTAAATTACGGTCATCTTTGATAACCGTTGCATCAGCTTCAGCACCGCCCGATAAACCCGAACCGCAATGCCAATCGCTTAAAAATGTTATTTTGTAGGTCAGTTCCATAGTTTAGTATTTTAAGGAATGAAGTTGGATTACGTCGTAGATGATGGTTTTATACTCAAGTAAAGGCTTTTTATTTTGCTCTTTATTTTTCGCTATTTGTTCTTGAGTGTATATGATTTCTTCAAGAGTATTTGCCAAATTCAAACGTTTATACAGACTTTCAACACCTCTACTTTTTTCCGTTTGTTCCATTCTTGTCATCATAAAATCCGCAGTAGATTTATCTTTATACAATTCTGAAATCCATTGGCGAAGTTTAGATACACACTTTGATTTGTCATTTTCAGGGGCTGCTTCTTTTGCTAACTCCTTTAACTTTTCATCAAGCATTTCTACATTTGGTTCGCCTTTATCAGGGTGAATTAAATACGGACCATAATCAAAGCTTACATTTGAAATTTTAGCCGTAAGTGTTTTTTCTGTCATATCTTCCAAACTCTCAATAAATGAGGATTGGACTTTGTAGAAAGAAATACTTGAAGGAGGAATGTTAATATTCTCATTATCAGCATATTTCTTAAACTTGTCTTCCTTTGAAAACTTCTTAGCTTTACCCGTAAGTAAGTCCGCTAAATGTACGCCATAATGAAAAGGATATTTTTCTTTGATATAGGCAATACCTGCACAGGCAGTAATGCCATTTTCAAAGCCTTCAACTTGGTAATCATTCTTTAAAAACTTAAACTGTGTTTTAGTTTCATTTTCAAATGCTTCTAAAAACTTAATCGTAAAATCTAAAGCTAAATCTGCGCGAATAATGACAGTGAGGTCATCCCCTCCAAGTATTACAGGACGGATGGGATAAATAAGTGTTTTATTCTTGTCCTCTTCTCCTAAATTTTTACGCAGTTTGTCCATATCAGCATTGATAACTTTATCAAACGCATCTTGAGCAGCATTTTTAGTAGCAAAATCAAGGTTTTTAGAGAAAGTAGCAAATGCTTTTTGTACCTCTTCTTTTGTCTTCCCTTGTAACTTTTCACTAAGTTTCTGTAAAAGAATTCCCAAAGCATTTCCATCTGCATGAATAACTGCTAACCATGCGTTTTTCCCACTTTCTGCAATCTTTTCTACATCGTGAGCAACTTCGTATTTAGATACATTTTTGTTAGATATTTTAAAAAACAAGTTTTCTTTTTGTTGGTCATCTTTATACTGATAGTCAGGGTCAGACTTTCGACGCTTTTTATGAGTTGCTTCACAAATCTCTTCAATTCCCCCTTTGCGTTTATATCTTTCAATATAAGCCACACCACCAGCCCTTCTATCTCGTTTTAAACCCATAAAGCCTGTTTCAACAGGCATTGAAGCCTTGTTTCTTTGTGCTTTTAGTTTTGTTTCTAATTCATTAATTGCATCTGGTAAGTTTTCAGAACACTTCACTACTGCCTGAGAAATTGTAATACCAGGAGCTAAGTTGGCAATATGCTTAGGGAAATCTCTAACCACTTTTTTACAATCTTCATCAGATTGAAACAGATACTTAATATTGCCTGCTGCTTTAATTATTGTGTCATCAGAGGAAAGTTGTATTCCTTGCTTTTCACAAAAATCGTCAAACTCGTTGGTGCAAATCTGTTCAACCAACTCACTTGCACCAACAATTTCCTTGAGTTTGTTTGTTTGAAAAATAAAGCCCTGTATGCCTTGCACACTGGCTCCGTAGAGGTATGCCATAATATTTTATAGATTTTAATGTATAACTTCTGCTATTTCCTCTCCCTAACCACCGTTCCAAAACCCAAACTAATTCCTTTTCCAATCCCTAAGTAGTCTGGTAAGAAAACATTTGTTTTGAAATTGATGTCGAAGGCTAGGAGGCGTTGTTCTTTGTAGGGGACAGTTCGGGTGCTTACTATGCTGTCTATACGCACCTTGACTTCTTTGTCGATAAACCATTTGATTCCTTTGGCAAAGGAGAGGATATTGCCGACCAAAACTTTTTCTAAAAAGGTAATTCGATCAATATCATTGCTGAGTTGATTATACTTTTTGTGGTTCTCTTGATTGATGGCTAACCAGTTTTTGAGTCTATAATCAAAGGTGTTTTCCCAAACTTGCATCTGATATTGTTGCATCGAGATGCTTTTTACAGCTAATGAAACCTCTCTATCAGAGATAGTGACTTTGCTACGGTTTTTCTCAAAAAAATGATGAACCTCATCAACGCCATAGTCGACACAGATAAGAGAAGGGGAACCTCCAATCATTTTGTATTGGATTACAGGATAGCCATACAAATAACCATCGCCAAGATGATTATGAAAATGGATATTTTCGCGACCAGCACATTTGATAACAGCTCCACGGAAGGCAGGTAATTCGAACGGTTTAATAGAGGCTTCGAATTGTATTTTTAGGTATCGAATTTTCAAACTCATATTGGATAGGTTGTGATTGGGCGGTGAGTTAATAATGCAAGTGCATCTCGCAATGTTTAAGATTTATTTGTGATCCACAAATATTGAATCAGGATTTTTTTAAAATCTTATTAAACGGTTATTGGCAAACTTCATTCCATTTCGTGCTACAAGATTATTTCTTAACCTTTGTCAATTTTTACAAAGAAACAAAAGTGTAGTGTAAGGTAATTACACTAGGCTAAAATAGCCTCTCAGATACCTTTTACTTAAAATTAAATATTAAAATAAACTTTGATATATGGTACAAGTATAATTTCCATGATTTGTTAAAGTAAATACAGCCTGAAAATCGTAGGTTATTTGTACCAGAAAAGGAGGGAATTAATAACGAAAAAGTAATTATCACAGCCCCTTATGACGGATGATAGATGAGATTGATAGTGGAAAATTACAGAGTATTTAAACGCTGATTTATACTATAGAAAAAGCTGACCTGAAAATGGTCAGCTTTTTCTATAGACAATAATGAATTTGAATGTTAAGCTATTACTTCTTCTGCATAAACAACACCTTCGTAGCAAGCATTATATATTGCTTTTAACTCATCTAATGACGGAACTCTTGGATTGAAACCTGTGCAAGGATCTACCAATGCGTTGTTAGCAATATAGTCTAAGTTTCTCTCCCAGTCTTCTTTTGAAATGCCGAAATCTTTGATAGCAGATTGATTATTTACATCTGAACGTAGAGTTTCAATTGCCTGAGCCAAATCTTCCGCAGTTTCTTTGCCCAAAACTCTTGCTAATGCTGGGTAACGGTCTGTGGCAAATGCGTTATAACGAATTACATTTGGAAGGAAAATCGCATTAGATGCCCCGTGAGGAATACCATACAAAGCACCTACTTGGTGAGATAATGAGTGAACAATTCCTAACCATGCATTATTGAAAGCCAAACCTGCCATAAATGAGGCATCATGCATATTTTGACGAGCCGTAATGTTATCAGGATTTACAACTGCTTCTTTCAAGTTGTCGAAAACAATCTCTAATCCCCCTTTCGAAAGTGCATCTGCAATATTGTTATCGATGTTAGAAACAAACGCTTCTACACAGTGTGTTAGAGCATCAAGCCCAGTGTTAGAAGTAACGTGAGCTGGCATTGATGCACAGATTTCACCGTCAACAATCGCGATATCAGGAGTCAATTCGTAGGAAACGATTGGATATTTTACACCTTTTTCTCTGTCAGTAATTACAGCAAGTCCTGTCGTTTCTGTTCCAGTTCCGCTTGTAGAGGGGATGGCAATGAATTTTGCCTTGTTTCTAAGAACGGGTACCGTGAAAGGCTTAGTCATTGCGTCGAAGTCAGCATTCGGATATTCATAAAACACCCACATGATTTTTGCAGCATCGATTGCCGAACATCCCCCCAAACCAATAATCCAATCTGGTTGGAATGCTGCCATAATATCAGCACCTTTAAAGCAAGTTGCAGAAGATGGATCTTCTTCTACTCCTTCAAATACTTGCGTTTGAATGCCTGCTTCAGCCAGGTACTCAATTGCTTTGTCTAATGTTCCACTCTTTCTCATAGAGCTTCCACCAGTTACTATTACGGCTTTAGAGCCTTTAATGCTTTTTAATTCTCCGAGAGTTCCAGCACCGTGAAAAACTTCACCTGCGATAAATAATTTGCTCATTTTTTTCTGATTTTTTGATGAGACAAAATTACTTAGACGTGAGAGTAACAATGTTATACAAACAAGACTATGCGTTATACATTTGCGCCAGTTCCTGCTGAAGTTCAGTTGGTGTTTCTTTTAATTTTGCTTTTACGAATTTATTAAGTGCAGAAGGGGAGTTAAAACCTAAATCAAAGGCAATTTCTTTATGGGTTAGATCTGAAAAAATCAATTGTCGCTTAATTTCAATTAAAATTCTCTTATGAATTGCCTGAATTGCTGTTTCACCACAATGTTTTTTGGTAATGGCATTCAACTTTTTAGGAGTAATTGCTAGCTCTTCAGAATAGTATTGTACAGTTCTATGTTGTTTATAATGCTCATTTAAGAGCTTTTTAAATCTTACATAGATGGGCTTATCTACAGTTTCATGCTGTAAAATAGGGTGCAAGCCATGAACTGACTCAATCAATCCAAGTAGAAAAATTTTAATATGGAATCTAGCTTGTTCTTTTTTAATTAGACTTGGTTTTTCGTAAATACTTTTAATAAGCTTTACCAAATGAAGACTTTGTTCAAAATCTTCTTTGGGTAAAAAAGTACAATTAAGCTGAGTCGAAAGATTCACATTATAGGTACTTAATTCATTTTTAAGAATATCTGAACAGAATAATATTTCTTCGAAAAGGATGATTTTTCCTTTTAAATCACTACTTAGATCTGAAATAAAATGAACCTGATCAGGGAAAACAACGGCTATTTTTCCTGCTTTTAGGTAATGTAATTTCTCTTCAATATGTAGCTGCAATGTTCCAGTCTCGATAACCAAAATAATAAAGTGATCTTTTTTATGAGGTTCCAAATATGTTTGCTGTGTACATTCAACTAAATCAAAAACTCTGAATGATAAATTTCTATCTTCAGGTTTCAGAATATATTTCTTTATTTCTAACTTATTCATTTCTATTATTTATCCTGTGAAATATCACTTCAATCCTTAAGAATACAAAAGTAATTAGTATTAAAGATTTGATTATAGAAGGTCTAAACGTTACTAAGAAAATCTTTGAATGCTGTACTCAAGATCTCCAACCCTCACCCGAACAACTTTCAGGAACAAGCTATATTGATTCTTATAAAATGCTTCCGCTGTTGATATGGATATTGTACTTTTCGAAAAGTTCGTCAGTAATTTCTTCAGTATCTTTTTTAATGATGGAGCAATCAACCCATATTAAGATAAGTTACTTTCAATTTTATGACTTCTAAATCTGGCAAATATTATTGAAAATAATCATTCAAAACATGTAATTTTCATAAAGATAAACTTTCAGTTATTCTAGCCATTCTTCGCCTTCATTATAAGCTAAAATTCTCGCTTCTATTGCAAAAGGGTATATTTCGCAGACTTCTTTATAATATAAGTGACCGATTTTGTAAAAACTTATCGCAGATTGATATAAAAGGAATATGTTTATTTCCTGAATAGACAAGGTCACAGTGAATCTCATTGGAGATTATTACAACGTTGCTTTTAAACATCTTTCACTAATTTGTCGCAATTAGTCTTCCACTCACACCACTGGATTATGCAGGCTGCCAAGCAAAAGAAGTTTGTTTAGCTTTGAGCTTTTTTTCTAAATCTGAATAATCATACTCGACAAGTACCAGAAAATGAGATTCGCTTTAAAAGTAATTTGTTGATAAGGGTTTTAGCGGATACAGATACAACCCAATCTTGACCACCTTCTACAAATAGACGGTTGCAAATAGTTTTGCTTACCGCAATGTGTATGACCATTCTTTTTATTGTTGTACTACCATAATTACTACAGTTTATATTACCTTTTTTATAACAAAAAAAATAAAGCATTACATTTACAGGACTACCAAGGTTTTTAATAGGGCTAGATAATATGAAAACAAAAAGCTAGGCTTCAATATTTGCAACTAATTGAAGCTTAGCTAGAAAAGTACTTACTCTAACTTAAAGTGCTAGTCTTATTCCCATAAACTGCCAACGGTGTTGTGGCTGAAAGAAATTTCGGTACGTATTTCTTGAATGTCCTTCTGGAGTTGCTACCGAACCACCTCTCAAAACCATTTGATTAACCATAAATTTACCGTTATACTCTCCGATAGCACCTGCTGCTTTCTGAAAGCCTGGATAAGGTAAATAGGCACTATTTGTCCATTCCCAACGTTGGCCCCACTGAAAATGTGCGGATGCTACTTCCCATTCTGCTTCGGTAGGTAGTCGCATTCCTTTCCAAGCTGCAAAAGCGGATGCTTCATAGAAGTTTACATGACAAACCGCTTGGTTAAGCCTGATTTCTTGTAAACCATCTAAGCTATACGTAAACCATTTGTCATCAATTAAATACCAATATAAAGGAGCTTTCGCTTTATTTTTATTTACCCATTCCCAACCGTCAGCGTGCCAATATTGAAATTTTTCGTAGCCTCCATCTTTTATAAATTCAAGGTAGTCTGCATTGGTTACTAAACGCTGTTGTATTTTATACGATTGAAGATACACTTTGTGTCGATTTAGTTCATTATCAAAACAAAAATCATCCCCCTCAAATCCAATTTTGTAAACGCCTTCTGGAATCGACAAAAAGCTTTCATTCTCATTGATTTCTTGTTCTTCCAATCGAATATCAATCGAAGGAAAAAGGGGATTATGCCCCAGAATGTATTTAATGTCTGTTAAAAGTAATTCTTGATGTTGTTGCTCGTGGTTTAAGCCTAAAATAAAAAGGTCTTGTAATTCCTTCTCGATAGTTGTGCTGGCTAAAAAATCTACCATCGCAGCATCTACGTATTTTCGATAAACGTAAATATCTTCTACTGACGGGCGGCTTAAATTTCCTCTATCAGTACGGATTAATCTTGCTCCAACGGTTTCGTAATAACTGTTGAAAACAAAGTTGTAATTTGGGTCAAATACTCTATAGTTTGTACAATTGGGCTGTAAAATAAAGGTTTCAAAAAACCAAGTAGTATGTCCTAAATGCCACTTGGGTGGGCTTACATCTACGATGGGTTGCACCACGTAATCTTCGGTTTTGAGTGATACACAAATATCAACTGAATGTTGTCTGACCGAAATGTATTGCTTGAGTAAATCCATGTTAAAATCTGTTTAGAATTAGGCTACTTCCCAAATGGCATCTACAAAGTAGTTATGCGTATCAAAACAATTTAAAATAGGTTTAAACCCACTTTCAAATGCCATTTTTTCAATTTCAGTCAAAGCATATTTTTGAGAAACCTCCATAAAAATACTTTCACTTTGGGTAAATGAAATGGTTTCTGAACCAATTGTTACTTCCTGCTTGCAAAGACTTACTAAGTAACTTTTGCAAGCACCCGTTTCGGGGTCATAAGTTTGATAATGCTCAAAATTAGCTATGTTAAAATTCCCTTTGAGTTCCTGATTGATTCGGACAAGTAGATTCAAATTAAATTGACTTGTAAAACCTTCGTTATCATTATAGGCTTTTAAAATGGTAGCAGGGTTTTTCTTTAAATCAAATCCAATTATAATTCTATCTCCTTTTGTAAGATTTTGGGAAAGCTTTCTACAGAAATTAAGGGATTCTTTGGGACTCATATTTCCAATGTTTGCCCCTAAAAACAGTATAACTTTACGGTTTGATGACAGTTCACAAGCTTTTTGCAAGGCTTCAAAATAATCTCCTTGAATCGGGCATACCGATAAATTAGGCAATGAGGCAAAAAGATTATTTTCAAGAATATCAAGAATATAGCCCGAAATGTCAATAGGTAAATACCGAAAATCTGTGTTTTGCTCTTTCAGGTATTTTAGTAGATGAAACGTTTTGGTAGCATCGCCAGCACCCAATTCGATTAAATCAAAGGCAGATGCGTTGGCACGAATACCATCAGCTAATTGAGCAGATGAATTTTGAAAAATATCCATTTCGGCTCTCGTAAGATAATAATCCTTGCAGTTCATTATCTTTTGAAACAAAATATCGCCATGCTCATTATAAAAGTATTTAGACGATAAATGCTTTTGTGGAGCTTTTAAACCATTGACTACATCTTTATAAAACTGACTTGATGTTTCCTCTGAGTCCATCAAATCTATACTTTCTAATTCTTTTAACGTATCCATTGATAGCTATTTATGTTCTGTAATCATTACAATTTTACCAGAAGCCTTATTACTCTCCATAAATTGATGGGCCACTACAATTTCAGTAAATGGAAAAACGGTATGATTGATCATTTGTAATGTATGATTCTCAATATCTAAAATAAATGCCTGAAAAGCATCTGAACTAACTCTAACTGCTCCGCTATCATAAGTCGTGAGTGAAACTGTCGGAGGAATTACCTCCATTGGTGCAAAGTTTTGAAACGACCATTGTTCTGATAGCATTCCTGTCATACACGCAATTCCGCCTCGTTTTACACACAATAAAGTATCGGGTAAGGTATTGACTCCGACCAATTCGAGTGCTTTATCAACACCTTCAGGGATTATGTCTTTCATGGTTTCATGAATTAAACCATTATCAATCAAAACCTTATTGGCTCCATTTGATAAAAGCGATTGCTCTTTATTCTTATCTCTTGTGGTGGAAATAACGCTTACACCAAACTTACTTGCCATTTGGGTCGCCAATAGTCCAATAGAAGATGAACCACCTCTAATTAAAAGCGATTCGCCTTTTTGTATTTTCAGTGCAAGGTGCAACGAACCGTAAACTGTTTGAAACATTTCGGGTAAAGCACCTAAAATTGACCACGAAAGTTTACTATCAAAGGGCATTAAAATACTTTTAGGAAATACGCCATATTCGGCATAACTACCATCAAAATCTCGTCCCATACCTCCCATGAAAGCAGCTACTTTTTGCCCATTTTTTAGCTCTCCAGAAGGGTCTTCTATTACTTCACCAACACATTCAATGCCCAATATCCTTGGAAATTTTACGTTTGGGGAGTAGCCTTTGCGGGTCATTAATTCCGAGCGATTGAGTCCAAAAGCTTTGATTTTGACCAGCACTTCACCATTTTGGGGGTTTGGCATAGGTCGTTCTTCGATAATTAAATTCTCAGAACTACCCGATTCATAGATAACGATAGCTTTCATGATACGTATTTTATCAATTACCAAATGGTGATATTTACTTCATAAACAAGCCTGCACCCAGATTTGACCCTAAAGTACCTGCCTTGATATGTAAAAAGTATTTACTCGTTTGATCTTCAATTACTTCCAATCTTCCTTTTTTCTTCAAAATGACATTTTTACCCAGTTTGAGTTTGTCGTCAGATGCTTTTTCACCAAATCCTTGTGGCCCACCGCCTTTATTTACAAAAGAATTATAGCCCACAATAACAGAGTTTTCAATAGAAAAAGAGTCTTTTTCATCTTTATTCAACATCCATAATACATTGGCATTACTGATTACATTGTTGTAAAACTTGAAATCAGGCGTAGCCGACCAAGTCCAAACAATACCGCCATAGCTATCAATGACTAAATTATGGTGCATAGATGAATTGGTAGCAGGGCTATTCCATAATACAAGGGCATCTTTCACTCCGTAAAATACACAGTGGTCAATTTCTTGTTCTTTTCCATTTGCCAAAATCCCCAAATGGTTAGGTAAAGCGTATTTGTTGCCCAAGAATAAACATTGCGTAACTCTGAAATCTTCTAAATTTTTCCCTTCCCACATAATAGGATAGTTTCTAACCAAAACCCCTTTCGATGGATTTTCGTGGACAGGCTCTCCCAGAATTCGTAATCCTTGAATGGTGACATGGCTATTTTGAATCATGATACCAAAATTCTGACCGCCAGTAAGTTCACCTTTGTCGTTTTTCTCTACAGAAAAAGGCATTGTTGAAATCATAATTGGCATTTCTGCTGGAGTCCAATTAGCATCATCAGGTAAGACTTCAGCACGAATCGTTAAGCGATTAGTTTTTGTAAACTTCCATTTTTTAGGGTTAAAATCTGCCGTTTCGCTCATACCATAAACACCTGCTGCAAGAAAAACGCTTATTGCCCCTTCACCTTCGGCAGTGTTCACTCGTTTAGCGGCTTCGCTCAATGATTTTAAAGGGTTTTCTTTTGTACCCTTGTTGGAATCACTCCCTATATTGGGATTTATAAAAATTTTATTTTCAATCACTTGCCCAAAGCTTTGAAGGCTAAGTATTGTAAATAATGCTACTAAGTAAACTATACTTTTTCTCATCTTGATTTTTTTAAAACTAGTTAAATATCACCTACTTTTCCTTCTTCTTTCTTCTCTTTCAAAGCTCTCTTAGTTACTTTCAAATCTTTGAAATAACCCGTTGTGGCAATATCTACATATAGCCCAACATAGCCTTTTTTGTTTTTACCCAACATCTTATTGACTATAAATGAGGAGTATTTCATGTTGTTGATGAACATTTCGGCTGTTTCTCCATTGATTTCCAATCGCATTGTAATCCACTCATTCAACATCACAGGAGCTGAACCCTCGTACGAACCTGCTGGAAATTTGTCTCTCAACGTTTGAAATTTGAAGTCGGGATAAGAAAAATACTGTACCGCATGGTTTCTTGCCATTTGATTGTTTATTCTACCTACCTTTGGACGTAAATAAATAGACTCCCAAGCCGAATCATCTGCCGCAATTCTGTAATACAAGCCAATAAAACCTGCCGCTGGTGCGTAAGGCGATGGGTTTTGAATCTGGCTATACATTTTTACTTCTATTGTGCCATTTTCAAAATCATCAATATCTACAAGTCGAGCGTAATGACGGTCGTCAACCGTGGTTTCTAATTTCTTCTCATCGAATGGAAGAGCTTTTAAATCACGTTCTATTTTGAGAACCTTATCGCCTTGAAATTTGATAATTTCTCCAGTTACATTGTGTAATTCAAACGTCTGTTTACCAAATTTCAAGTTTTGCCCAAAACTCTTGAGTGATAGCAGACAGATTACAGGAAGTATAAGAAGTTTTTTCATTTTATGTTATTGAAACGTTTTTAGATATTATGAGTATCAATTAATTGGAAGAAATACCTTTTTGATGAAGAATCTCAAGTGTGTTATCATAGCCTTCAATAATTTGGTTATTGGCTAAATGGTAGGTGTTGGTGACGTACATTTGGTTTGATTTATTATCCATTAATACGTTATTGTCCATGGCATTTATCAAAAACCTTAGGAAATACTTATCCTTCACGATAGTAATATCGTCTATTTCCCAGCGTACATTATGGAAATGATTTTGTATTCCTTCGATGATTTTTAAATACCCAATTGGCCCTTCAAATACCTCAATGCTATTAGAAATATAGAATTGAGCATTCGGACTAATTAGCTGTTGAGCTAAATTTTCGTCAGCTGTATTTAATAATTGGACGAATTGTTTGAAGAATAAAGCGTACCCTTTCATACTCCTTTTTTTTATGCAAAATTAGAGGAGTATAAAGGGATTTATCGTTCACCTATATTAAGAAAAACAATGAATGTAGATTCATCTTTTTAGTTAATATAGATTAAGATTTAGTGGAGATTTTTTTACGAATTTTACTCAAAAATTGAGGAGTGATACCCAAATATGAAGCTATTTGAACATTTGAGATACGTGCTGCTAAGTCAGCATAGCGGTCTAGGAAACTAAGGTAGCGTTGTTCGGCAGTAGAGCTGAAGTTTTGTAAAACTCGATCTTGGATTTCAATAAATTTATTTTCGACAGTAACCTTGAAAACCCTATCTAGTTTTATAATATTGATGTACAAAAAGTATAAATCTTTTTGCTCTATTTGAATAATTTCTGAAGGTTCAAGGGCTTCAATAAATAATTTACTGGGCTTTTTCGTATGAAAACTACCAAGGTCTGCAATCCAATCTCCTTCCGCTGTAAATTGAATATTATGCTCGAAACCTTTGTCATCAATACCATACATCCTAAATAGACCTTTTAAAACAAAAGTATAGTGCTTGCAAACAAATCCTTCTTGCAATATCATTTGACGACGTTTGATTTTTCGCACACTAATTTTTGACTCAATTAAATTTAATTGAGAGGCATCAAGGGATATATATTTATTGAAATGAGCTATAAGTGCTTCCATTGCATGGGTATAATTAGTGCTTCAAATTTATAAAACTATTTTCAGCAATTATGCAAAAAAATAAGAATGTAGTCGAACTTATAGATATTACACTGTCTTTCCAAGATAGAAAGGTGCTTGTTGATTTGTCTGTAAATTTTCAAAGTGGAAAGGTAACTGCTTTATTTGGAAAGAGTGGTAGTGGAAAATCAACCATCTTACAGCTAATCAATGGAATGATTATTCCTGAATATGGCAAAGTGAAGGTTTTTGATGATTGCTTTGATTATCAACAGGCTAATATACTGCGTCTTCAAATTGGTTATGTTGTTCAGCATGTGGGACTATTCCCTCACTTAACGATTGAAAAAAATATTAGTTTACTAGGAAAAATATCCAAACAGTCTATCAAATCAATGAATGAACGTACCCGTTTTTTGATGGATACAGTTGGACTATCGCAAGATTATTTAAACAAATACCCCCATCAACTTTCTGGAGGAGAACAGCAAAGAGTTGGACTTTGCAGAGCTCTATTTCTCAAGCCTCCTTTATTGTTGATGGATGAACCCTTCGCTTCGCTCGATTATTCAACACGGACAGGAATTTATAACTATTTTAAAATACTTCAAGAAACAGAGCCATGTTCGGTAATTATTGTTACCCATCAATTTGATGAAGCTGAAACATTGGCAGATAATTTTGTTTGGCTCGAAAATGGGAAAATAAAGTCTCAGGGTAATAAATCAGATTTTCCTTCCATTAAAACAGATTATTTAGCCGCATTATGAGAATTAAAATTATCATTATTTTACTCTGTATTATACAGCCAGCTTTTGCCCAAAAGGTTATAAAAGTGGGAGCAAAACACTTTAATGAAGGTTATATTTTGAGCGAAATGATTTCTTTACTACTGGAGGATAACGGTTTTAAGGTAGAGAGGAAATTTAACTTAGGAGGCACAAATGTATGCTTTGAAGCATTAAAAAATGGTGAAATCGATATATATCCTGAATATTCTGGGACAATTTCAGCAGAAATTTTAAAAGAGAGTTCTACCTTAAACCTTCATAAAATCAAGCGTTTATTAACTTCAAATTATGGTTTAGAAATCTCAGAACCTTTGGGGTTTAACAATACTTATGCCTTATTAATAAAGCCAGAAATCGCACAAAAATATCAGCTTAAAAACATTAGTGATTTAAGAAAATATCCTAATCTAAAGGGGGGATTTAGCTATGAATTTCTCAGACGAGAGGATGGTTGGGGAAAACTCGCTGCATTTTATCATTTAAAACAAAATCCAGTAGGGCTTGAACATGGTTTGGCATACAAAGCAATCAACAATAATCAAATAGATTTTAC
Source organism: Cellulophaga sp. BC115SP (assembly GCF_009905545.1). Taxonomy (GTDB): domain Bacteria; phylum Bacteroidota; class Bacteroidia; order Cytophagales; family Spirosomataceae; genus Flectobacillus; species Flectobacillus rivi. The sequence goes on from NZ_JAAALB010000050.1 coordinate 23,507, forward strand.
GGATGCTTATTCAACAGACGGAGAAATTATACAAGAAAAATTAATGCTATTGAACGATGATTTACGTTTTTTCCCATCCTATCAAGCAGTAGCTTTTTATGCTCCCAAAACAGAAGATGCTGTTAAATAATCCGTTCAAAAACTATGTGGAGTAATCAATGAAACGGAAATGCAGGCATTAAACGCCCAAGTGTTATTTGAAAAAAAGAGTTTTAAAGAAATAGCACGTCATTTCTTGACAAGAAAGAACTTGTTGAAACATGCCAGTAACGAAGACGAAAATAAGTGGCATGAAATAGTAGAACATAGTTTTGTTCATCTCCAACTTACCTTTTTTTCGCTATTGTTAGCCATTTTAGTCGCAATACCATTAGGTGTTTTTTTGTATAGATTCCAGTCGTTGTTAAAGCCAACTTTATATTTGATAGGTATCATGCAAACAATACCATCTATTGCTCTACTTGCTTTAATGCTGCCGTTTTTCGGTATTGGTATAGTACCAGCCATTGTAGCATTAATCATTTATGCTATTTTACCCATACTTCGAAATACCATTGTTGGTCTTTACTCTGTTGACCCCCAATTAAAGAAAGTCGCCACAGCAATTGGATTGAACGATTACAAGCGATTAGTCTTAATAGAATTACCGCTGGCAATTCCGATGATTATTACAGGTATTCGGACGGCGGCAGTAATTAATGTAGGCACAGCAACATTAGCCGCATTTATTGGAGCAGGTGGACTGGGTGAATTTATCGTCACAGGTTTGGCACTAAACAATACAAATTTAATTTTACAAGGGGCTATTCCATCTGCCATTCTAGCAATTTTCCTTGAATTGTGTTTTGAACTTATCGAGCGGTTTTTAGTTTCGGAGCATTTAAGACAAAAAATTGTCAGATAAATCATTCCATAATTCAACATTTAACCACAAGAAGTTTAAACAAACGATGTTAAGAAAAGTACTACAACGATGAAAAGTACCATAAAAGAGAATATAGAAGAGAAGTTGAAGCAAGAATTGACCATTGAGGAGTATGAAAAATTCACTTTGCTTTTAGAGCCATTGACCATTCAAAAAAAACAACAACTTGTAACTGAAGATAGAGTATGTAAATACCTCTATTTTGTGGAAGAAGGAGTCCTGCATTCATTTTTGACTGACGATAATGGAGAAAACCATACAATACAGTTTGGCTTTGAAGGACATTGGATTTCAGATTTATACAGTTTTGTTAGTAACACTACTGCTACTTTTAATATTGAAGCATTAGAAGAAACAACTATACTGGCGATATCGAAAAGTAATTTTGAAAAAGCACTTAATGATATTCCTAAATTTGAACGTTTCTTTAGAATATTAATACAAAACGCTTATATTCAATCACAACATCGTATTGCTAAAAATTATAGTGATGATGCTGAGCACCGTTATTTAGCCCTTATTAAACAACAACCTGACCTTCTGCAACGTGTTCCACAATATTTAGTAGCTTCTTATTTGGGGATTAAACCGCAATCGTTGAGTCGTATTCGACAAAATTTATCCAAAAAATAAACTCAATTACTTTATTCACATAGGTGAACGAAAGCCAATCGTTGTAAGCCCCAACTTTGCATCATCAATCAATAAGGATTGCATCAGTCTTTAAACAGTTAGAAAAATGCAAAAGTTATCAATTATCGCAACAACAGTTTTATTAACATTTTCATTCATCACAATTTTTGCTCAAAGTAAACAAAATAGTCAAGCAGAAATAACAGCATTAAGAAATCAACTAAATGAAATAACGAAAGCAAATAGTGAAGTACAAAAGCATTTAGCCACGTTTGAAACTTTGGATTATCAAGTTTTTAGTAATCAAGAATGGAACAGATTACACGAAAGCCATTCAAAAAACATTAAAGTATATTGGCCAGACGGGCATATAACAGAAGGTATAGAAATTCATATAGAAGACCTAAAAAAACTTTTTGTATATGCTCCAGACACTCGTATAAAGGTTCATCCAATCAAATTTGGCTCAGGAAAATTTACAGCTGTGACAGGGGTTTTTGAAGGAACATTTACCAAACCGATGCCAATTGGTAATGGTAAGTTCATACAACCTACTGGTAAATCATTTAAAATGCCTATGGCTACAGTTGGTATTTGGGGTGAAGATGGAACAATGATCGAAGAACATCTTTTTTGGGATAACCAAACCTACGCCAACCAAATAGGTTTAGGGAATTAGGGTCGTTGACTGAGGTATTGCTATAATACCTCAGCTTTCCTTTTCATTATTAAAATTGACTTTTACACTCCTGTAAACAGTAAAATGGAACGCAAATATTTTTTGAAGACGATGGCTACTTTGCCTTTAATCTCTCATGATATGACCCTCAATGCTCTCAAGAACATTACGGATGGCTTTTTTAATACTAAAAAAATGCCTGTTTTGTTTATCGGACATGGTCATCCAATGAATGCGTTGTTTGATAATAATTTTACCCAAAAATTATTGTCAATTGGAAAACAAATAGAAAAACCCAATGCTATTATGGTTATTTCAGCACACTGGGAAACTCGTGGCACTTTTGTTTCTGTAAATAATCAGCCCAAAACAATTTATGATTTTGGAGGATTCGACAAACGCTTATTTGATATAAAATATGAACCCAAAGGGCATCCAGCGTTAGCCCAAGAAGTGATAGAATTAGCTAAAGATTTTTATGTAAAAGGGGATCATTCAATGGGGCTAGACCACGGTGCGTGGACTATTCTAAAATATTTATTTCCTAAAGTAGATGTACCAGTTTTTCAATTGAGTATTGATTATACACAACCTGCTGAATATCATTTTCAGTTAGCCAATAAGCTGAAAAAATTAAGAGAAAAAGGTGTATTGATTATTGGTAGTGGGAATATCGTTCATAATTTGAGCATACTAGATTGGAGAAATATAGATGCGAAACCACAAGAATGGGCAGTAGAATTTGATGAATTAGTAAAATCGAGGCTAAATAAACAAGATTTCTCGTCGCTTATTAAATATGAGCAGTTTGGGAAATTAGCCCAAATGGCAATTCCTACGAACGACCATTATTTGCCCATGATCTATACGTTAGGTTTAGTAGAGAAGAGAGAAACAGTAAAGTATCTTTTTGAAGGCATACAGTATGGAACTATTAGTATGCGTTGTTATGAGATTTCTTAATAATTGTACAAGTGAAAAAAAATATAGTTTCTTTAATTTTCTTAATCATGATGACATCAAACTCACAGAGTGGATATGCTAAAGGTGATACAACTCTATTATATTATGTAGCTCGCCCTCCGAAAGTTCAAAATCAAAAGCCTTCATTATTAATTCTTTTACATGGCGTTGGGAGTAATGAGCAAGATTTATTTCGCATTGCTAACAGCTTACCAGATAATTTTTTAGTGATTAGTGCTAGAGCTCCATTTACTATTTCAGAAGGAAGATATAAATGGTATGATGTTGATTTTTCTTCGGGTAGTCCACGATTTAATGCAGAACAAGCTGAAAAAAGTAGATTAGTTATCTTAAGTTTTATCAATGAGCTTAAAGAAAAACACTCATTTAATGAAAATGAGATTTATTTAGGTGGTTTTAGCCAAGGAGCAATCATGTCTTTTAGTGTAGGGCTTACTCGACCAGACAAAGTAAAAGGAGTTATTGCCCTGAGCGGGAGAGTATTAAGTGACATCAAACCCAAGATTGCAGAGCAAAATAAATTGAACGGCCTGAAAGTCTTAGTAATTCATGGCACCAAAGATGAAGTATTAAGCATTAATTACGCCCGACAATGCAAGCATTTATTAGATAGCCTGCATATTCAGAATACCTATTTTGAACTAAACATGGGTCATACTATTACAAGCGAGGTCACTGATCTAATAAGTAAATGGCTTAAAGCTGAATAAGTTTTAGCTTTCATTGTAAATATAATGAACTGTTTTTTATATAAACTAACGCCATTTCTTAATGTAGATTAAGTGTAGCTTTTTTACATATATCTAATTTTGTGCATTGAAATAATTTTTATCAGATTAAATAAACAATATTTTTAACCATGCAAGATTCAACAACAAACGACGTTTTGATGCACCACCTTACTGCTTTTGGCAATAATGATTTAGCCGAAATTATGCTTGATTATACAGAAGAGTCAGAAGTACTTACAGCAACAGGAGCTATCAAAGGGTTGAGTGCTATTACTGCATTTTTTTCAGATTTATTTATCACAATCCCTACAGGTTCAGATTTTGAAATGAAGCAATTAACCGTTACCGAAAACGTAGCTCATATCATCTGGGCAAGTGAATCGGAAGTTGCTGCTATTCCGTTTGGCACTGATACATTTGTGATGGAAAATGGAAAAATTAAATTCCATACCGTATCTGCCGATATAAAATATAAATAATTAGCCATGGCCAATTCCAGAGAAATTAAAATTGTACAAAGATATTATTCTAAATAATAGAAAGATTTCAACCAAACTGATAAATTATACTTACAAATTAAGACTTTAAGTTCAAATTTAACTGTAGGTTTATTCTTTAACGCTAACTAATCAGGTATGAAATCGCTCATAAGTTTCTTAATAATAGGCATTTCTATAAACGCATTGGGGCAGCAAGTCAACTTGTCTGCTCCAAATCTTTTACCCAATCAGGTATATATGTCATCCGAAAAACTGGATGGCAAAAAAGTGATTAAGGTAATCAAAGATTCTACCTTAGAAGCAGTGGACGAAGCCACGTTTGTTAAAATCAAGGATGCTGATTTTAAAGATGGCATCATTGAGGTGATGGTACTGAGCAGATTACACGCAAAAGCCCGCCCATCTGATAGAGGATTCATTGGAATTGCTTATCGAATCAATGCCGACAACTCAAAATTTGAATGTATGTACATTCGTCCAACCAATGGACGGGCAGATGACCAAATTCGTCGAAATCATTCCATTCAATATTTTTCTTTCCCCGATTTTAAATTTACTCGATTGCGAAAAGAATCGCCCGAAATGTATGAATCATATACAGATATGGGCTTAAACGAGTGGATAAAAATTAAGATTGAGGTAAAAGGCAAGCAAGCAAAACTATTTTTGAATGGGAATAAACAGCCTTCATTGGTGGTAAATGACCTCAAAATGGGAGCAGATGTTTCTGGAGCTTTAGGCTTATTTGTAGATGTTGGAACAGAAGGGTATTTTAGAGATTTGAAGGTAACAAAATGGTAATTTTTGCTGAATGTAAAGAGTAAAGCCATCAAGAGGTGAACATTGTCTTCTTCTTGATGGTTTTGTTTATCTTTCTCCCTCAATTTCCTTTTGAATCATAGTACGAGCATCTTCGGCAGCAATTGGTCTTACTACCCTTTTCGTAACCTTCCAACCGTCTGTTGTTCGCACGAGGGTATATTTATTGATGGTAAGCTGATAAATTGAAAAACCAGGAGAAACGCCTTTTCCTGCAAGCTTTACATGAGAGGCGGCAGAATCGGGCATGACAATGAGTAAGTACCCTGTGGCAACCGCACTATCGCCCTTGAGTTTGATATGTGGAAGCATCGCCAAATGAGTCATTCCTGCTTTTATCGCCACTTTTTGTTCGGGAGCGTTTATAATTTTTAGGACTTCTTCTCGCCCTTTATCTTGCTTTACACCTCTGTCGAAAGTAGCATCTTCTGTAAACATTTTTGTCCAATACGATTCGGAAGCAACATCAGAGCTAAACGCAGAACCTGCCAAAAGATTTAAGATTTCGAGTCTATCTTCTGTGGCTCTTAGGCGAGCAAGAAGTTGTTCGGTCTTCGATGCTCTTTTATCGGTATCGTGAGCTATGTTGTTTCTTTTGGCTATTGCTGAGTTTTTAGTTTCAATCTTCTGAGCGAAAAGCAGATTTGACATCAATAAGAAGCATACTTGAAGTACAAATTGCTTAGTAAAATTAATTAAGCTTTTCATTTTCAATAGATTAAAGTTATTTTGCAAAACATTAAATACTTCAACATTATACTTGATAATCTTCTCTTACGGGACAAAATATATCAAATATTTTACATTTTGTAAGTGCTTTTCCTCCATGTATAACATGGGGAGCAATCACCGCTATTTGTCCGTTCTCATATACTTTTGTTTGCTCACCCACGGTCAATTCAAACTTTCCTTCTAAAACCTGCGTGACTTGTTCATGGAAATGTTGGTGCATGGGCAAAATTGCTCCTTCTTCAACATCCCAATAACCCAAAGTCATATTTTCTGTATGAATAAACCTTGCCTTAAATCCCTTTATGATTTCTTTTTGAGGTAGTGAATCTATATCAATCATCGTTTTTATTTGTATTATTTTTGTCTTTTTTCCATTTAAGAAAACCTCGAAGATTCATCATTAAAAAGAAAATATTTCCTACACTTATACCAAAACTTTGCATTTTGAAGACTCCCAAATATATCCAAAGGGCATTAGCAAGTATATAAGAAATAAAACCTATGCGATTTTTGTTACCAATTAGATAAACAGCGAATAAACTTGCAGCCATTGCCAACCAATCTAAACCATAATATTTGAGATAAACATCCATGATGACACTGTGTTATGTTTTTAATGAATATGAATTCCTCCATTAACATCAATCGTCGCTCCTGTTACAAAGCCTGAAAGGTCAGAAGCTAAAAAAAGACAAGCTCCTGCTAATTCAGCCGTTTTTCCAACACGTCTTAACGGAATACCCACTACTACGTTATTTAATTGTTCTTCAGAAAGTCCGTCTAACATGGGCGTTTCTATCATGGCAGGACAAATGACGTTGGCACGAATATTCATCGGAGCAAATTCTCTGGCGATTGAACGAGTTAAGCTAATTACGCCACCTTTTGAAGCAGCATAATGAGAGCCACCGACTAATCCTCCCCCACGCTGACCCGCCAAAGAAGCCAAATTGACGATAACCCCTGCTTGTTTTTCAGCAAAAACTTTCAAAACACTTTTGCAAATATTGAACGTACCTTTGAGGTTTACGTCCATGATTAAATCATAATCTTGCTCATTAATCGACAGCATTCCTTCTGATTTTACAATGCCTGCACAATTCACCAAGCAGTCAATTGTACCAAAATGTGCAACCGCTTTTTGAATGGCATCGTCACAAGCTGTCGTACTTCTTACATCACATTGCAGACAAATTATTTCTGTTTTTTTCCCGATTTGTGTTTCAAGATGTTTGGTTAAATCATTGGCAATCTGCTCGTTCATGACCAAATCTAAAATCACTAATTTTGCTCCATGAGCCGCAAAAAGTTCTGCCGTTCCATACCCGATACTCCTGATGGATGCCGCTCCTGTAATGACACAAACTTTATTTTGGAGCTGTAAAAACTGGTATTTAATATTTTCCATTTTTCTTAAAGGGTAACATTTTCAATAATTACAGCATAACCCATGCCTACGCCAACACACATAGAGGCAAGAGCATATTTTTTCTTTGAACGAAGTAGCTCATTTACAGCAGCTTGAATAATTCGAGTACCCGACATGCCAAGCGGATGCCCCATTGCAATTGCTCCACCGTTGGGGTTTACTCTTGCGTCGTCATCGGCAATGCCCAAATTGCGGGTAACGGCTAAACATTGTGCGGCAAAGGCTTCATTAAACTCAAATACATCTATTTGGTCGAGGGTTAAGCCTGCTTTTTTCAAAGCTTTTTGGCTTGCTCCGACTGGGCCAATGCCCATAATTTTAGGTTCAACCCCCACTACTGCCGAGGCTACAATTCTTGCTTTTGGGCTAAAGTTGTAGTGGTTGATAGCTTCTTCCGAAGTAATCAACATGGCGGCTGCTCCATCGTTGAGTCCCGAGGCATTTCCTGCGGTTACAGTGCCGTTTTCTTTTTTGAAAATGGGTTTTAATTTTGATAAAATTTCAAGCGAAGTATTTCCTTTGATAAATTCATCTTTTTCAAAAACAGTAATATTCCCTTTTTTATCTGCCATTTCTACTTTCACAATTTCTTCGGCCAACACGCCATTTTGTTGGGCTACGAAGGCTTTTTGTTGCGAACGAAAGGCAAATAAATCTTGGTCTTCACGGCTAATTTTATACATCTCTGCCAAGTTTTCAGCCGTTACGCCCATGGCATCTGTGCCATACATTTTGTGTAACTTGGGGTTCACGAATCGCCAACCAAAACTTGAGTCGAATAGTTGAACATCGCCCCCAAAAGGTTTAGAAGATTTACCCATTACCATTGGGCCACGAGTCATGTGTTCCATACCTCCTGCAATAAAAATATCGCCATCGTCTGCTTTGATGGCTCGGTTGGCATGAATTACAGCCGACATTCCCGACGAACACAAACGATTGACGGTTTCGCCCGGAACAGTATATGGAATTCCCGCCAATAGCAATGCCATACGAGCCACGTTTCGGTTGTCTTCTCCTGCTTGATTATGACAACCTAAAATCACATCGTCGATTAATTCTAACGGTAGATTAGGGTTTCTTTTGATAAGTTCTTGAATCGGTAAAGCTGCCAAATCATCGGCACGAAGATTTGATAAGCTACCGCCCAAACTTCCAATGGGGGTCCGAATAGCGTCAATTATATAGGATTGTTTCATAAAATTCAATAAATAAATTTAAAGCTCTTTTTTGAATTGAAAGGTCGCATTTTCATTAATCAACCTTTCCATTTCTGCATCTGAGTAACCCATATCGTGCAGAATCTCTTTGGTATCCCAACCGCAAGGGACAGCCGAAGTGCGAGCAGAAGGATACACGCCATCTACTTGGATGGTTGAACGAATCACTGCTGTTTTGCCTTCTGTCGGATGATTTTCAAAATTGATTAACTCCACTGCCTTCAAGTGTGGGTCTTGGGTAAGTGTTTCAAGCGTATGGCAAGGCATAGCTGGCAAATCGGCTTTTTGGAATACTTCAAGCCACTCTTCGGTTGTTTTACTGTCTAATGCCGCCCCACGAATCTCAAACCATTCCGAAACGTACTTGGCTCTGCTTGCTACGGTCTGAAATCTTTCATCAGTTAAAAGTTCTGTCCTGTCGGTAATTTTCAAAAAGGCTTTTACTTGTGCATCTGTATTGATGGTAAAGGAAATGTAGCCATCTTTGGTTTTAACGGGTTGGTTATGAGGACTCAACAAGCGAAGGTCGCCTGCTGGACCAACGGGTGGTTCAAAACTTTGTTGGGCCAAATGTTCTTGCAAAACAAATGAAGCCATCGTTTCAAACATCGGGATTTCGATACTTGCACCAATTCCTGTATGTTGTTTTTGCATCAAAGCCGCCATCACTACACCTGCCGTAATTTCGCCAACTACGTGGTCACAAATCAACATGGGGACGTAAGCGGGTTTGCCGTCACGTGCCAAGGCAAGTCCAGCCATACCCGAAGCTCCCTGCAAAACGCTGTCGTAAGTGGGTAGTCCCGAGTAAGGCCCATCTGTGCCGTAGCCAGTAATCAGACAGTAAATTTTTTCGGGATACTTCGCCCGAATACTTTTACTACCCAAGCCCAAACGCTCCAGAGCATCGGGTCGCATATTGGCGACAATCACATCGGCCCATGCTACTAATTTTTGAATAATGTCTTTGCCACCTTCTTTTTTTAGGTCAAGACAAATGTTTTTCTTGCCTCTGTTTAGGTGCAAATACGCTCCAGAATGTTGCCCCGTTGGCGACATTCCACCCAAACCACGCATCAAATCGCCCGAAGGGTTTTCTACTTTGATGATTTCCGCTCCATATTGTCCCAGTCGCCACGTAGCTACAGGGCCAACTACTACGGAAGTTAGGTCAAGGATTTTGATATTTTTTAATGGTTTAAACATTTTAAAGTTTAATTAGGAATTAGGAATCGTTTAATTAGGAATTGGGAGTTTTCGATTCGTAATTCCTAATTAATCTCACATTGAACCGCTACTTCATCATTATTATCATAAATTTTTCCTTCGCCATTTTCGTATTCCAATCTTAAAGGGCGATTGCAGTACAATGGTGCGATATGCTTTACTTTGATTCCTTTTAAATCAACGCCTTTTTCTTTTCGCAAAAATTCAGTCATCAATAGCGTAGCCAAGCCTCCATTTACAACCAAATCAGGCAAGCCTTCTACTTGCTGCGTGTAATTTCTATCTAAATGAATTTTATGAGAATTGAATCCCAAAGCTGAGTATTGAAACAAAAGGGTTTCGTCAGGAACGATAGAATTAGGAAGTTTTAAATTAGGAATTAGGAATGAAGAATTAGGAATTTCTAATTCACGATTCCTAATTCCTAATTCCTCATTCCTAATTTCTAATTCCTTCAAAATATAAGTTTGCGTTTCTACAATGGCAGGCGTATCAGCTTCAAGAGAACGCAATTCATGTTGAAGGGTGACGATTGCCATTTGTCCGTTTTTCGTCGTTTTTTCTGTAATACTTTTTATAAAACTGCTCTTTTCTATTATCGAACCTATTATAATTTCCCCAAGATAGGCTACGGTTCTACCGCCTAAAAGCAATCTTGGCAAGCCAAGGTCTGGTAGCGGAACGCCCAAGCCCGGAAAACCGTCTTTGCGTAATGCAGACTTTCGGGTTTCGCCAGCCAACATAAAAAAATGCCAACCCTTTGGAAGTGCATCGCCCTCAGCAAATGATTGCGTTTCTAAATCTAACATGGCAGCCACACGACGAACCATTGTCAAACTGCATAGCTCTTTGGATTTTATGGGAGATGCTGAAAGGTAATCTTGCATAATGAAAATGTGTTTACTGATATAATTTCTAACAAAAGTATAATTTAATTTTTATATATGAAAATATAATTTCATATTTGCAAAGTAATTCAATTTAAAAGCATTCAAAATATGGAATTCAAATATCATCATACGAATTTTTGCACCGAGGATGTGCCAAGATTATCAAATTTCTATAAAACGGTTTTTGACTTAAAGCAAATCCAAGATGAAGAACATGGTTTTACAAGCTCAGATACTGTGAACCGCTATGAAGGACAAGTGGAGTTTTTGACGGACGGACAAGTTGAATTTCATATTGCTATAAAAGACCACAATACGGGATTCCGCCAGAATATGCCGATAAATCCAATGCAAAGAGGTCATTACTGTTTTAGAACGGATGACATTGAAAGCTTTAAAAAGAGATTAGAAGAACTAAATATCCCTTATGCCGACTATGGCAAATGGGCTTTGAAAGGCTGGTATCAGGTGTTTTTTCATGACCCAGATGGAAATATTATTGAGGTTCATCAGATAGGAATGTGATTTGATTAGTGATATATGATTTTGAATTTACGATTTGTAAATTCGTGATTGAACAGTTTTTATCCAGAAAATCGTAAATCAATATAATCACAAATCATACATAGATGAAAGAAGAGAACAGCACATATTCTGCCCCAGCATTAGAGAAAGGACTTGATATTTTGGAACTACTATGCCAGTCTGAAAGTGGATTAACACAACAAGAAATTGCCAGTAAGTTAGGGCGAAATTTGGGTGAAATTTATCGAATGCTCAATTGTTTGGTTCAAAGAAACTACGTTACCAACTACGGTAATAATTATACCATTACCTCCAAGTTGTTTCAATTATCGCATTATCATCCTCCTACCTATCGCTTACTTACCGAGTCGCTTCCGATTATGGAAGTATTGTCGAGAGCAATTTCATTTCCTTGTGATTTGAGGGTGTACAACAATGGTATTCAAACGGTTATCGCCTCAATTCAGCCACCAGATGGGCTTGGTTTTATGACCCGTGTAGGTTCTGAAATTGAGGTTGCACCCTCTGCATCGGGCTTAGTCTTATTGGCTTTTCAAGACCCCGTTATTAGAGAAATTAGAATTAAAGAAAGTCTTCCAAACAAATCTGAAACAGAAATAGAAGCCTTTCGGAATAGTTTAAAAGACATTGAGACTCAAGGATTTGCTTCTATCAGAAGTAACCAGTATGCAGGACTTCATGCCATTTCATTTCCTATTTTAGATATGAACGGCAATGCTATCGCCGCCATGACAGTCCCTATGCTGGCTCGTATTGATGGAACAAACCAATTTTCACAAGAACAAGTACAAGCATTGTTAAAAGAGAGTGTATCTAATCTTAGTAGAAGGATTTCTAACACAACCCCCCCTGTTTGATTTAACATACCCAATGGTATCAATCAACATTTTATAGGATTATGAATAGAGTATATCGATTGTCACTTATAAGTTCGGCCATTTTAGGACTTTTAGCAATAGGAATGTTGATTGGGGCAAAGGGTGACGCAACAGGCCCTTTTGTGATTGGTTCGTTGGTATGTTTGGCTTTAGGTGGACGAATTGTACCAACCCTCAAGCAAATGTCCTTTACCTTATGGGTATTTGCTGCGGTTGCATTGGGGATGTATTATCCTCAGTATTTTCAGCAAATAGGCGATTTTAAATTTACAAGTCTTATTGTTCCGCTCATCCAGTTGATTATGTTTTCGATGGGAACAGAAATGAGTTTAAAAGACTTTGAAGGAGTAATTAAAATGCCCAAAGCCGTTATTATTGGGCTAATAAGTCATTTTACCATAATGCCTTTAGTGGCAGTTGTACTGGCTAATGGACTCGGTTTTCCGCCCGAAATTGCGGCGGGAGTTATTCTCATTGGTTCTGTTCCCAGCGGCGTAACCTCCAATGTACTAGCTTTTATTGCCAAAGCCAATATGCCTTTATCAGTTACAATTGCGGCTATTTCAACCTTAGTTGCTCCAGTAATGACTCCATTTTTGATGAAAATATTGGCTGGACAATACGTTGAAATTGATTTTGTAAAAATGATGCTTCACGTGGTTGAAATTATCCTTGTGCCAATTGCTTTGGGTCTGATTATCAATAAACTGATTAGAAAGGGTGTAAAATGGCTACAAACTATCATGCCGATTATTTCCATGACGGGTGTGTTGATGATGCTTGTGGTAATTGTTTCTTCGGGAAGAGATTCCTTATTGGCTATTGGGCCTTTACTCTTTTTATCGTCTATGATTCATCACTCAATCGGCTATTTATTAGGCTATTGGAGTGGCAGACTGATGGGGCTTGACGAAAAGTCATGTCGTACCATTTCATTAGAAGTAGGTATGCAAAACGGAGGACTCGCCTCGGGCATTGCCTTGCAAATGGGCAAAATCGCCACTGTTGGTTTGGCATCGGCTATTTCTGTACCATGGATGACCATTTCGGGTTCGTTGTTGGCTAATTGGTGGAGAAATAAAGAAGTAAAAGATGCCTAAAACTTTTTTAATCTTTTAATGAAAGTCAACACTTAAAACAAATATTGACCTTTAATCATGAAGTCAAAAGCACTGTACATCATACCATTTTTACTGATTCTCATTTTAAGTTTTAAAAAAGATAACAAAGGGCATTTGAAAACTGATAAGCTACCACAATTAGGAAAAAACTCTATTGACGAGGTTATAAAGGCTTTGACCTTAGAAGAAAAAGTGCGTTTGGTGATGGGTATGGGAATGTTTATTCCCGGACTTCCAGAAGGGATGATTCCTACAATGGATTCTACTGATGCAGGTATTCCTGAAAAAGTATTGGGTGCAGCAGGCAGAACGCACGCTGTACCACGTTTGGGTATTCCATCAATTACTTTGTCTGATGGCCCTGCTGGGGTACGTATTGCCCCGATTCGCAACAACGACTCTACGCATACTTATTATGCAACTGCTTTCCCTATTGGTACATTATTGGCTTCTACTTGGGATACCAATTTAGTACAAAATATGGGGGAAGCCTTGGGCGACGAAGTAAAAGAGTACGGCATAGACGTTTTGTTAAGTCCAGCTATGAATATACACCGTACTACGTTGGGAGGTCGTAATTTTGAATATTATTCAGAAGACCCACTTGTGTCTGGAAGTATTGCCGCTGCTATTGTCAATGGTGTACAAAGCAAGGGCGTAGGTACCTCTGTAAAACATTTTGTAGCCAACAACCATGAGTTTAATCGGTTCAGAATGAATGTACATGTAAGCGAAAGAGCTTTACGAGAAATTTATCTTAAAAATTTCCAAATAGCTCTTCAAAAATGTAGCCCTTGGACAATCATGTCTTCTTACAACATGGTCAATGGCACTTATACTTCCCAGAATAGAGCTTTGTTGGATACTTTTTTAAGACAAGAATCTCAATTTAAGGGTTTAGTGATGTCGGATTGGTTTGGTGGAAAAGATGCCGTAGCACAAATGCAAGCAGGCAATGACCTTTTAATGCCTGGTACTCTAAACCAAAAAATGAGTATCATACAAGCCGTTCAAACAGGGAAATTATCTGTTAAGCAATTAGACGAAAATGTAAAACGAGTATTAGAACTGGTGGTAAAATCACCTACCTTCAAAGGTTATCAATATTCAAACAAACCTGATTTAAAACAACACGCCCAAGTATCTCGCAAAGTAGCAAGCGAAGGAATGATTTTGTTGAAAAATGAAGCAACTTTACCTATGAATACGGTAAAAAAAGTAGCTTTATTCGGAAATTTTAGTTATGATTTAATTGCTGGAGGAACAGGTAGTGGCGATGTGAATAAAAGCTATATGATTTCATTAGATAAAGGTTTAGTAAACGCTAATTTTGTTATTAACCCTTTATTATCAGAAACTTACAAAAAATATTACGCTGAAGGTAAAGCCAAGCTCCCCCCACTTCTATCTCCTTTTCATCCTCATACTGCTGTTGCCGAAATGCCAATTGATGAGGCTTTAGCCCAAAAAATGGCCCTCGAAAATGATATAGCTGTATTGACCATAGGCAAACACTCAGGTGAGTTTTTGGATAGAGATTTAAACAAAGATTTTAACCTTACAAGTGCCGAAAAAGCCCTCATCGAAAATGTGGCTAAAGCATTCCATGCACAAGGTAAAAAAGTAGTAGTTGTCTTGAATATCGGAGGGGTAATAGAAATAGCCAGTTGGCGAGATAAAGTAGATGCCATTCTTTTAGCATGGCAAGGAGGCTTAGAAAGTGGTAATGCCATTACAGACATCTTGAAAGGAACGGTAAACCCCTCGGGAAAACTGGCGACCACTTTTCCGATGAGTTACCAAGATGACCCAACTGCCAAAAGTTTTCCTGGAAAAATAATTAAAACAATACCTGATAAATACCTTTTGGCTGATGCCGACCTTTCTGAAATCACCTACGAAGAAGGGATTTATGTGGGCTATCGATACTTCAATACTTTTCGTATCAAACCCGCTTTTGACTTTGGCTTTGGCTTATCATATACTACATTCAAATACAGCGACTTACGTCTAAGCACTCAGGTATTCAAAGATAAAATTAAGGTGAATATAACCGTAACTAATACGGGTAAAGTGGCAGGAAAGGAAGTGGTGCAACTCTATGTTTCAGCACCAACGCATAAGATTCATAAGCCCGAAAGAGAACTAAAAGCCTTCGGCAAAACAAAATTGTTACAACCAAATGAAGCACAAACGTTCACGTTTTACGTATCACCGATGGATTTAGCTTCATTTAATTCCTCACAATCGGCTTGGATAGCAGATGCAGGTACTTATACCCTAAGCATTGGTAACAAAGGAAGTAGCCAAACCCTTAAAGCTAATTTTAGCTTGGCAAAAGCACGAGTTTTGAATAAAACGCCAAAGATTTTATTAGCTCAAAAACAAATCGACGAATTGAAGTAAAAGGCAAAAGAGCAATCGAATTTTAATCTATTCTGGAAAATATGTTGGAAATACAAAAAATAGCCGTTGTCGGTGCGGGCAACATGGGGCATCAGATTGCAATGTGTGCGGCTTTAGCAGGCTTTCAAGTAAAGTGTACAGACACCAATCCTGAGATTCTGACAAAAGCTATTGCTTTTGCCGATACTTACTTAAAAGAAAGAGTAACAAAAGGCAAGCTGAGTGAAGAAGCCGCCAAGCAAGCCCGTAACAACATCTCTTTCACTTCGAGCATAGCAGAAGCCGCCCAAGATGCCGACCTTGTGATTGAAGCGATTATCGAAAAATTAGACATCAAGCGAAAACTCTTTGCTGACTTAGATAAAATTTGTCCAGCTCACACCATTTTGGCTACAAATAGTTCGTATATCGTCAGTTCTAAAATTGCCGATGCTACCAACAGACCCGATAAAGTTTGCAATATGCACTTTTTCAATCCTGCTTTGGTGATGAAATGCGTAGAAGTGGTAAAGGGATTACACGTTTCGGAAGAAACGGCCGATACGGTAATGAATGTCGCAAAGAAAATGGGGAAAACGCCAGTGTTATTGCACAAAGAAATTTATGGCTTTTTGGTGAATCGTTTGTTACAAGCCACCCGACAAGAAGCCTTGAAATTATTGGATATGGGCGTAGCAAGTTTTGAAGACATCGACACCGCCGCCAAAAACGGCTTGGGCTATCCGATGGGGCCTTTTTCTTTATTAGACCTAACGGGCATAGACTTAGCCTATCATGTAGGCATGGAAAAATACCAAGAATCTGGCGACCCTGCTGATAGGCCTTCTCCCACAGTTGTCGAAAAATATACTAAAGGAGAATGGGGCAAAAAAGTAGGAAAAGGTTTTTATGATTACGAATAAATTTTATTGAAATTTCCAGAAGTATTCCAAAAACAAGACTATGAAAAAAATCTTATTATTAATCCTTCTGAGTGTTTCTTTATTGGTAAAAGCTCAAAATTCTCCGATTGTATCAACCTCCAATGGTAAGGTGCAAGGTTCAAACAGTTCAGATAATACTGTTCGTATTTTCAAGGGTATTCCTTTTGCAGCCCCACCCGTAGGTGATTTGCGTTGGAAAGCTCCACAAGCCGTACAAAACTGGAAAGGTATTAAAGCGTGTACAAGCTTTTCGGCAAGCCCTATGCAAAATAAACCTCAGCCTTTTTATTGTTGGACAGAAGAGTTTATCGCTCAACCAGAACCCATCAACGAAGATTGTTTGTACCTCAATGTTTGGACAAGCACAAATGCAAAATCCGAAAAACAACCCGTATTGGTATGGATTTATGGTGGTGGATTAAATAGTGGTTCTGCCAATTGTGCCATTTATGATGGCGAAGAAATGGCAAAAAAAGGCGTAGTTTTTGTCAGTATCAATTATCGTGTTGGCGTTTTTGGTTTCATGGCTCATCCTGAACTAACGAAAGAGTCCGGCTATCAGTCTTCTGGAAATTATGGCTTTTTAGACCAAATCGCTGCTTTGAAATGGGTACAAAAAAATATAGCTGCCTTTGGTGGCGACCCAAACAATGTAACTATTGCCGGACAATCTGCGGGAGCATTTAGCGTAACCGCCTTGATATCTTCACCGTTGGCGAAGGGACTTTTTCACAAGGCTATTCCGCAAAGTGGGGGTTTGTTATCGAATATGCTCAGTCAGAATTTAGAAAAAGCGGAGTCGCAAGGGCTTGCTTTTATGAAAAAAGCAAATGCCAATTCCATAGCAGAACTAAGAAAAAAATCAGCCGAAGAATTGCAAACTTTGAGCAATAACCAAGAATTAGGCAGATTTGGCACAACGATGGACGGATACGTTTTACCTGTGAATTTGTTTGAACATTTTCAAAAAGGCTTGCATAATCAAACCCCAATTTTAACAGGTTGGGTTACAGGCGATGGTAGTTTTTTAGGAGATAGTAGAATGACTGTTGAAGACTATCAAAAAGAAGCCCAAACAAAATATGGAGACAGAGCCGAAAACTATTTAAGTATTTTTCCAGCTACAACAACTGATGAAGTAAAAGCTGTGAAACAAAAATTAACCTTATTAGGTTTTGCGGGCTTGCCTTCGCATTTATTAGCCAGTTTTAATAGCAAGACCAGTTATGTGTATCAATTCGGACACGTGCCACCCGACAAGCCCAATTTTCCAAATTATGGAGCATTTCATACTTCCGAAGTACCTTATGTTCTTCATACTTTGCATACTTGGAATCGTCCGTGGCAAGCATTAGACAAAAAAATAGAAAATATATTTTCAAGTTACTGGGTCAATTTTGCGAAAACGGGGAATCCTAATGGACAAAATTTGCCAGCATGGAAAAGTTACGATAGACAGAAAGGCGAAATTTTGGTAGTAGATTCTAAGATAGAATCGAAACCAGCATTTTTGAAAAAAGAATTTGATTTTTTAGAAGTGAGATAAGGATTACTGTAACTAAATTACTGGGACAACATGTTCTTTGCTTTTTAAAAAATAGGATAGTATAAACATTTAAAATAGAGCCATGTTTTCAAAATTTATTTCAATCATAACGATAGTAATACTATCAATATCCAATCTTTATGGACAGCAAACACTACGAAGAGCGTTCCAGCCTGCTAATGTAGTAAATAAAATTCCGTATGGAAATAATCCTCAAGGAGGGCATTATGTACAAACAAAAGATGCTAAAATTTATTATGAAGTCTATGGTAAAGGTCAACCAATCGTGTTGTTGCATGGAGGTTTATTTGGCTCGACCATTGAGTTTGCTGATTTTATCGACCAACTGAAAGGACAATATCAAGTGATAGCTATTTCTACTCGTGGACATGGTAAATCAGAATTGGGAACAGAGCCACTAACACTTGAGCAAAGAGCCAATGATGCCATGACTGTTATCAATGCTGTTACTAAAGATAGTGTCATCGTACTTGGCTTTAGTGATGGTGGGTATTCGGCTTATAAATTAGGCGCCATGTATCCAGCAAGAGTAAAGAAAATGATTGTCATTGGTGCTGGTGAGATTCGTCCGGGATTAAGAGAGTTTAAATTCACGGCAAAGATGGCAATGGAAATGGATAAACCTTTCTGGGAGCAACAACTCAAATTGATGCCAGAACCCAACCGAGTGGAAGATTTGTTTACACAAGTAGCCAACTGCTATAATAATGTTACGGTGAGTAAAGAATT
>NZ_JAAALB010000051.1 GCF_009905545.1 Cellulophaga sp. BC115SP
CAAATCAAACTATTTTACTATTTTGATTACTTTAACTTGGCTAAAACTCAGGGCAACCTATTTTAGGCAAGGACAACAGCATTAAAATTATTCAAAAGTACATTTTAATATTTATTTAAGTCGTTGTGCAAAATAAGATTTGGTCAACTTTGAGTGTAAAGTATTGATATTTAAATATTCACCATTCACAACTCACAATTCATAACTAATACGTGTATGTTCTTTTGAATCAGGCTACTAGCTCGATTCTATTGTTTTCGGGGTCTAAAACTACACTTTCGTAATAGCCATCTCCTGTACGGCGAGGTTCGCCCACGATTTGAACGCCTTCTTTTCTCATCAATTCGGTAAGTTCATCAACTTTTTGTTCACTGCCCAACGCAAATGCAAAGTGAGTAATTCCTAATGTTTCGGTTTTAGGGTTTTCTCTTTCGGGAATTTGCGGTTTTTGCATTAATTCTATTCTTGCACCAGATGCAAAACTTAAAAAGTAAGACTCAAATTCCTTTGCGGGATTATGGTATTTTGTATTACATTTTGCCCCAAAATAGCGCATATAGAAGGATTTCATCTGCTCCAAGTCGCTTGTCCAAATAGCAATATGCTCAATAATCATAGTGTGAAAATTTAGTTGATGATGCAATTTTCCGAATAAAAACGTAAAAATCAAAATGTTTTTTATTAAATTTGTGAATAAAACCGAAATAAAACGAATTTATGCTAAGGGAAGAACGCCTTCAAATTATTCTCAAAATGTTGGAAACCAATCAAAGGGTTTCGTCAGTAGAGCTATCCGAGATTCTTAATGTTTCAGACGATACCATCCGACGTGATTTGAATGAGTTGGCCGAAAATGGATTACTCAAAAAAGTGCACGGTGGTGCTGTTCCTAGGTCGGCGCATCCCTACAAATTGAAGGAAAGAATCAAAGTGGCTCATGAAGAAAAAATGGTTTTGGCACAAAAAACACAAGCTTATTTTCATGACGGGCAAGTAATTTTATTAGATAATGGCTCTACCAATATGGAGGTGGCTCGTATGATGTCTCCCGATTTGAAGGCAACAGTTTTTACGAATAGTCTCCAAATCGCTCAAATTTTGTGTGAACATCCCTCTATCCAGCTTTTCTTTTTGGGCGGCAAAGTATTCAAAGATGCCCAAAATACTTATGGTGCTGAGGTGATAGAGATGCTTCAAAAAATTCGTGCAGATATATGTATTTTAGGGGTTTGTGGGATTCATCACAATATAGGTGTAACGATTCAAGATTGGGGAGAAAACCAAGTAAAGCGCAAAATGGTGGATATTTCTCAAAAGGTTGTCGCCCTTGTAACGGCCTCAAAAGTAAATACTGCTGAAAGCTACGTCGTGTGTACCTTGGATGAATTGGACGTGATGTTAACGGACGATTGTATCGATGAAGCTTTATTAAAAGATTATCAGAAACATGATATTGTAATTCAATAACTGGGGAAAGTGTAGAATTTTTTCTACATAAAACTGTGGAATATAATCTACTTAGCTAGGGAAAATACGCAGAATAGCAATTGGCACGAATATTTCAATAATAGAATTAAATATAATAGTGGTTAGGTATAGTTCAGAAAGGTGAG
Source organism: Cellulophaga sp. BC115SP (assembly GCF_009905545.1). Taxonomy (GTDB): domain Bacteria; phylum Bacteroidota; class Bacteroidia; order Cytophagales; family Spirosomataceae; genus Flectobacillus; species Flectobacillus rivi. The sequence goes on from NZ_JAAALB010000051.1 coordinate 1,614, forward strand.
AATGATAATTCTCACCTTTTTTCTTTTTAAGACCACTAAAGAGATAATTAGGCTGCTTGGTTGTGAATAGGGAGGCTAATGATAAAAAGACTACCTTCGCCAAGCGTAGACTCCACCTCGATACTTCCTTTGTGAGATTGGATAATGTTAAGAGTCGCTGAGAGACCTAAACCAAATCCATTTGACTTGGAAGTAAAATAAGGCTCAAACAAGCGGTCTATCTGTTCGACTGACATTCCCATACCGTTATCTTTGATACTAATTAGATACGAAGATCCTTTAATGGCAGACTTTACCTCAAGGATTCCTTTACCTGTTTCCATAGCCTCAATGGCATTGATAACGATATTTAATAAAGCTATTTTTATTTGTTCTGCATCAATTTGTAATAGAGCATCCACCGATAAATCTTTACAAAGCTGAATATTCTTTAGGTTCAAACGGTCTATTGCTTGCTGAATACTTTCTTCAATAACCAAAGAGCCAGAATACATATTAAGTGAAACCGCCGCTGGACGATATGAATTAAGCAATTCCGAAATTAGGTCACCGATTCGTTTGCTATTGCGCTGTATAATTTCTAGGAAAAAATGTAGTTCTTCATCCTGTAGTTCTGAAGCCAGTTGGTCTAAGGAGAGATTTATATTGGTCAGAGGATTACGGACTTCATGCGCAAGGGTACGAATAAGACGCCCTGTTGCAGCTACTTTTTCAGAAATTACATGTTCTTTTTCTGCTTTTCTTACATGCGTAATGTCTCGAACTACTCCTAAAAAATGCTCCAAACCATTGCTGTCGGTTCGTTTGAAGGCATTAATCTGACAAAGTTTTTTTTCGCCTGATTTTGTCGTTAGCCATGTTTCGTAATTATCCAACTGCCCAGATTGAGCCAATTGAGTCGCAAAGTTTTGTCGACTAGCGTTGCTACCAAACATACTAATTGTTGTCATATTTCGAAGCTCCTCTGGACTATATCCTGTAAGTACCGAAACCTCTGGATTGAAATATAAAAAGCTACCATCTACGGGGCTTGTAAGTACAATTGCTTGCTGGATATTGTCAAAAATACTTTTGTACTGAGCCTCGCTCTCTCGAAGGGTTTGTAATGTTTGAGCGCGTTCTAAGGAGTAACGAATACATCTTTCAATTTTTTCGGTATCCAACTCACCTTTGATCAGATAATCCATTGCTCCAAGTTTCATAGCTTCTTCATCAATTTCTTTATGACCTTTACCCGTAAGCATAACCATAGGAGTCGATATACGATGTTCTTTTACGATTCTGAGCAAATCAAGACCTGTTTTTGCTCCTAATCTAAAATCAAAAAAACAGATATCGAACTTGATTTGGGTAAGTTTGCTAATGGCCATTGAAAATGATTTGGCCCATGTGACCTCAATGTTTTGACCGGGTATTTGTTTTAAATAATCACAAGTAAGAAAATAATCGTCTTCATCATCATCTACCAGTAGTAGTTTTATATTTGAGCGGGATAACATAATAGTGTTTAAGGTTTAAAAGGTAAATATAGGGTAAATATGGAACCTTGTTGTAGGGTACTTTGGGCGCTTAGGTGCCCTCGATGATTTTCAACAATTTTGGCACAAATCGCCAAACCTAAGCCAGTTCCTTCAAATTCGGCATTGCCATGCACACGATGAAACATGGTAAATATTTTTTCTTTATACTCTTCTTCAAAGCCGATACCATTATCGCTTATGGTAATTTTCCAGTATTGAGTGTCTGTGAGTTTTAGTTTAAGAATTTCTTCTAGAGAGGCTTCTTTTACCTTTATGCTTACTATTGGTTGTGTAGATTCGTCTACAAATTTAATGGCGTTTGAAATTAAGTTTAAAAATAACTGGTGCATTTGAGATGGAAAAGCCTGAATAATAGGCAAGTCATCTACGGTAATTTGTGCATTCTTTTTGGCAACAGCGATTTCCAAATCTCCTATAGCATTTTGAACAATTTGGTTGAGATTTACCTCCGAAAAGGGGAGAGGAATATTGTTACGGGATATTCTCGAATAGGCTAACAGATTATCAATCAGACTTTTCATTCTATCGCTTGAATACAAAATTCTATCTACAAAAAAACGACCGTCCTCGTTCAGATCATCTGCGCATCGCTCAATGAGCTTGTTGGCAAAAGCAGTAATTTTGCGCAATGGCTCTTGCAAATCATGCGAGGCAATGTAGGCAAACTGCTCCAAATCTTGATTAGAACGAAATAGCTCCTCAATCTTTTTTTCAAGGGCTAGCTCATAATTCTTTATTTGGGTAATATCAGCAGATGTTCCAAGTACTTTTGTGACATTTCCTTCCGCATCTAAATAGCACTTCCCCTTTACTGCCAAATACTTGAATACTCCTTTGGCATCAATAATCGAGTGTTCAAACCCATAATAGGTCTTTTTGTCTTGTACAGACTGCATAGAAATGCTTTTGGTATATTCTAGTTCATGCACTGGAATATGCTTCTGATAGAAACCAAAGGTCATCTCTTTGTCTTCAAAATCTTTGGCATCGTAACCAAAAACTTCATATAGCCCGTCAGACCAGCTAACAGTGTCAGCGCCAACATACCATTCCCAACTACCGTATTTAAAAATTTTCTCAGCTTCATTGAGTTGATTTCTTTGTTGAAGTATCAGCTCATTATGCTTTTGAAGTTGCGTAATATCTTCTGCAATATGAAGTATTTCAAATTGGGCTTCAGGACTTTGACTTCTCAAAACCATACTTCTATGGCGCAAAATAACCTTCGACCCATTTTTATGTTTTACCTCAATATTGTATTCAATGCGTTCGCCTGTATTGATGATTTTATTGTACTCTCCGAGCCTGAGCTCCCATTTCATTAACTCGCTTTCACTTAGGGCAAAATCTAGAGAAAAGTCATTTTGAATCAAATCCTCTTTTTGATAACCAAGAATATCCGTAAACTTTCGATTCATGAAAGTAATTTTTTTGGACGGAAACTCCTGAATATAAACCAAGTCTGGTATGAGTTGGATAAACTTTTCTAAAGGTATATTGTCTCGTTGATATAAAGGCATTTGGGTTCTATGTTAAGTTTTGGAAAGGAGTTACTCATCAAGCTATGAACAAACAAAGTAGTGTATTGTTTGTTGTAAAGTTTTTCTTGAAACTACCCATGGTATTTTTAGAAAAAACTATTCCTAGCATTGGTTTGATAAATAGTTTTGTAAGTTTTGACTTACTTTTTTATTTGAAATATATGTTGAGTTGGAAGAGTATAAGTTTTAATGTAGAATTGTGAGGCATTAAGCTATTGTCAAATGTCAATAACCGATTGCCTAAAGTGTAATATTACAAAATGATATTGTGTTAGTTTTTAAATGTAAAGTTTTGATAAATAGTAATTTATGTAAATAAATCATCATTCGAAATACATCACTACTATTTACATATTATAATTATTCATTTTGTTGTAAAGGGTTTTTCTATCTATGCCTAAAAGTTTGGCTGCTTTGCTTTTATTGTAGTTAACTTGTTTCAAAACCTGCAAAATTGTTTCGTACTCGGCATCGGAGGCTACAGACTTAAGATTAAGATGCTGGGCTGGTTCTTGATAACTACTTTCGGGAGCACGTTGCTCGAAAGGCGTGTCAAAAACTAGGAGTCGTTCATGATTCATAAGCTCAAAGGGCAGACTTTTGGCTTCTATATAATCCTTCTCAGAAAGTAGCGTAGCTCTTTTAATGACATTGCGCATTTCGCGAAGATTGCCAGGCCAACCATAGGTTTTAAAAACCGCTTCAACCTCTGGTGCAAAAGTGGTAATGTTTTTGTCAAGTTCTTCGTTGGTCTGGGCCAAAAAGAAATGTGCAAATTCCATAATATCTGATTTCCGCTGACGAAGTGGAGGAACTTCGATACTAAATTCATTAAAGCGATGATACAAATCTTCTCTGAATTTCCCTTTTCTGCTAGCCTCCAAAAGCCTTTCGTTAGAGGCAACAATAATTCTTACATCTACCGAAATTTCTTTTGTTCCACCGATTCTTCTCAGGGTTCTTTCTTGCACCACACGCAAAAGCGATACTTGAACGTCGTAAGGTAAATTAGCTACCTCATCAAGAAATAAAGTGCCACCATTTGCCATTTCGAAGTGGCCAATTTTTTGATTGATGGCACCTGTAAATGAGCCTTTTTCATGACCAAATAATTCGCTGGCGGCTAATTCTTTAGAAATTGCACCACAGTCCATCGCCACAAAAGGACCATTGGCTCTTTTGCTTCTCGCATGGATTTCTTGCGCGATTGACTCTTTGCCCGAACCACTTTCTCCATAAATAATCACGCTATAGTTAGTAGGAGCAACAAGGTCTAACTGTCTGAATAAGTTTTTTGACTCTTGTCCCGAACCAGCAATATGGTCTTTTTGTACTAAGCCTTTTTTGGGGCTATTAGCTTTGGGTCTGTTGGGCGATATACTTGGTGTTTGGGTTGCCTTTTGTAAAGCGTTTTGAATAGTTACCAAGATTTCATCGGGAAATAAAGGTTTTGTAATATAGTCTACAGCACCCATTTTCATGACGTTTACCGCCGTTTTTATATCCGAATATCCAGTTATTATAAGTACGGGAAGTAGAGGTTTTTTTTCATGTATTTTCTGTAAAATAGTTGCACCCGTCATGTCCCCTAATCGGAAGTCGGTCATGACTAAATCAGGGTGAAACTCATCAAGTAAAACGAGTCCACCGTTACCACTTTTTGAAATTGCTACCTCATAGCCATTTTTTGTAAGAAAGCGGCGCAACAGCATACAAATGTCTGTGTCGTCGTCTATTACAAGAATTTTTTGCATTCTTTAGTTTGTTTAAATTATTCGTAAAGGATAATAGTTGGTTGAGTATAGTAATAGTAAAAGCCAAATGGATAGGTATTAGCAATTCATAATATTTATGAAGTACAGTAAGTAAAAGTAACTCCCAGTGACGGTAAAGGTAGATTTACTTAGTAATCGAAGTTAGTTGATTTTTGATTTTTTCCCTAAAAAGAGGTTATAAAATTAAATTCCCAGTAAATGAAAAGTATCACTTACTGGGAATTATTAATATGATTCTTGGGGTGTTCCTATTTAATATAACGCCAATCTTCGTTTCCTTTCAATGCCAACAATGATTCATAAATCAAGTTGATAACAGCCTGAACATCGTCTTTATGTACAGTTTCAACCGTTGTGTGCATATATTTTAGTGGAAGCGAAATCAAAGCTGAAGCAACGCCTTCGGTAGCATAAGCAAACGAATCGGTATCTGTACCCGTAGAACGAGACACAGCCTGACGTTGAATAGCTATTTCTTTTTCTGTAGCAACATCAATAATGAAGTCACGAAGGTTGTTTTGTACTGCTGGTCCGTAGCAAATCACAGGACCTTTACCACATTTCAAGTCACCTTGTTCTTTTTTGTTGTACATAGGCGATTGAGTATCGTGTGTCACGTCAGTTACGATAGCAACATCTGGTTTCAAACGACGAACAATCATTTCGGCACCACGCAAACCAATTTCTTCTTGGACTGCATTTACTACGTATAAAGTGTAAGGAAGCTGAATGTTGTTTTCTTTCAAAAGACGAGCCACTTCTGCAATCATAAAACCACCCACACGGTTGTCGAGTGCACGACCTACATAAAAGCGGTCATTGAGTTCAGTAAGTCCATCTTCAAAGGTAACCACAGTACCTACGTGAACGCCCATTTCTTCTACCTCTTTTTTATTGGCAGCGCCAAGGTCGATAAAAATGTCGTTTACAGTTGGAGCTTTATCTTTACCCAAGTCACGCACGTGGATAGCAGGATACCCGAATACCCCTTTCACAACGCCTTTTTTGGTATGTAGGTTACAACGCATTGATGGAGCAATAACAGCGTCAGAACCACCATTGCGACGAACGAAAATATAACCGTTATCGTCGATATAGTTTACAAACCAAGAAATCTCATCGGCGTGTGCTTCAATTACCACTTTGTAAGGCTGTCCAGGATTAATCACCCCAACAGCAGTGCCATAGACGTCAATGATGGTTTCGTCGATGTAAGGTTTTAGGTAATCCAACCAAATTTGTTGACCTGCAGCTTCAAAGCCAGTGGGCGAAGCGTTATTCAAATATTCGTAGAGGAAGGTTTTTGATTGTTCTGTCATTGTAATAATGAGTTCTATTGTTGTAATAATATCCTTTTAGTAAATAACACCGAGAATAGGATATTAATTTTTGAAATAATAAAAAATCTGCTTTTTACAAAAATACAAAACCCCAAAGGTTTTAAAAGCCCTTGGGGTTCTAAATCTAAAATAATACCATCAATGCTGATTATAATGGAATATTTCCGTGCTTTTTGCGTGGTAGATTCGCTACTTTATTTTCCAACATTTTGAATGAGCGAATCAATTTTTGACGAGTATCTGAAGGTAAAATTACTTCGTCGATATAGCCACGGTGTGCAGCACGATATGGGTTAGCAAATTTCTCTGTATATTCGTCTACTTTTTCTTGAAGTTTTTCTTCTGGATTTTCGGCAACTGCAATTTCCTTTTTGAAAATAATTTCGGCAGCACCTTTAGCGCCCATTACCGCGATTTCGGCGGTTGGCCATGCAAAATTCATGTCTGCACCAATATGTTTCGAGTTCATTACATCATACGCACCACCATAAGCTTTACGGGTAATTACAGTGATACGTGGCACTGTAGCCTCGCAGAAAGCATAAAGTAATTTTGCTCCATGATTAATAATTCCGCCCCACTCCTGATTGGTACCTGGCATAAAGCCTGGGACGTCTTCAAGTACTAGTAATGGAATATTGAAGCAGTCACAGAAACGAACAAAACGAGCTGCTTTCATACTTGCCTGAATATCTAACACACCTGCCATGACAGCTGGTTGATTGGCAACAATACCGATACTACGACCAGCAATACGAGCAAATCCCACCACGATATTTTCTGCGTAATTTTTGTGTACCTCAAAGAAAGAATCGCTATCAACAATATGGTCGATAACTTCCTTCATATCATAAGGTTGATTGGGATTTTCAGGGATAATTTTATCTAATTCTTTTCTGATTTCGCTGGCAGATTCATACGCTAGGGCAGGGGCTGTTTCTTCACAGTTTTGTGGAATATAAGAAAGCAAACGCTTGATGTCATTGATACAGCTTACTTCGTTTGAGCATGAAAAGTGTGTGACCCCAGACTTCGTCGAATGCGTTGAAGCGCCTCCAAGTTCTTCAGATGTAACCACCTCATGCGTAACTGTTTTAACAACGTTAGGTCCCGTTACAAACATATATGAGGTGTTTTCGACCATCATAATAAAGTCGGTAATAGCTGGAGAATACACCGCACCTCCTGCACATGGCCCCATAATAGCCGAAATTTGTGGAATTACACCTGAGGCAAGGGTATTGCGGTAGAAAATATCTGCATATCCTGCCAATGACATTACGCCTTCTTGAATACGTGCACCTCCTGAGTCGTTTAAGCCAATTACAGGTGCGCCACTCTTCATGGCTAAATCCATGATTTTGCAGATTTTTTCGGCAAAGGTTTCTGACAATGCACCACCAAATACAGTAAAGTCTTGAGCAAAAACATACACCAAACGACCATTGACAGTACCGTAGCCCGTTACAACGCCATCGCCTAGGTAATATTCTTTTTCTAGACCAAAGTCTTTACAACGGTGCATGACAAATTTGCCAATTTCCTCAAAAGAACCTTCGTCCATCAACAAAGCAATACGCTCACGAGCTGTTAGTTTGCCTTTTTTATGTTGAGCTTCAATACGTTTTTCGCCACCTCCTAAAAGAGCTTCGGCGTTTTTACGCTCTAAAATTTCAAATTTCTCTTGGTTTGTCTTTACCTTCATGGTATTCCTATGGTATTTGTTTTGTATTTGTGTCAAATATAAAGGGCAGAAATTAGATAACGTGTAAAATTGATATAGTTTATTTAAAATTGTATATTTTGAAGTTTTAATTTTGAATTATTTTGAGAAAACTCATGAAAAGTTATTACATAAAGGCATATCCCTTATTTGAACGGTACTAAGAATCAGTAGAATACTCATCAAAGAAGGACGTAGATATATAGTAATTGAATCTTTTCTGTTACTCAATTACCAAAAAAGAATAAGATTTTAAAAACTAGTAGCGTTGTACTCTCTTTACTAAATGCGCTCTGGGAGCAGCGGATAACTCCGCATGCAAAATTCACAACTCGTATTTACTTATATTGAGAAATCCTATCTTTGTGCTTCATAAAGTAAGTGGAGGAGGTTTTTGATGATTGGCTTCATCATTTTGATAGAACAATAAAAAATAGCTTTGCCGTGTTTAGAGGGTATATGTTACAAACAATTACGAAGATAACCTTAAGCGTATTACTGACAGGAATAGGGATAGATGTTTTTGCCCAAAGTAATGACACGCAGGCCTATAGCTTTTTGAAGATACCAACATCGCCCACAGTTGCTGCTTTGGGAGGTATTCAGAATAACCTGAAAGATGTCAATGGCTTTTTCCAAAATCCTGCACTTGTAGATTCTTCTCAAAAAGGTAAAATTTCTCTCAACTTTATGCCTTATTTTCAACAGTCAAAATTGCTTTCAGCTACGAGCAATTTTGCTGCATTCGGGCGTAGTTGGGGGATAGGAGTCCAGTATTTGGACTATGGGGATTTTGTTACAACTGACCCCCTTGGAACTCAACAAGGACAGTTCAAAGCCAATGATTTTGCGCTTAGTTTAGGAACATCACAACAGCAGGGCAATATCCGTTTTGGTGCTAGTCTCAAGCTGGTGGGCTCTACCATCGAACAATATAACTCTACAGCTTTATTGGCAGATATTGGCGCTATTTTTATACATCCCAACCAAGAACTTTCATATTCTTTGGTTGTCAAAAATTTTGGTTTTGTGCTCAAAGATTATTCTCCTACGAGCGATAGTCAAGTGCCTTTGGATGTACAAATGGGGTTACATTTTAAACCTCTAAATATGCCTGCCAAGTTTTCGTTGATGGCACATCATCTTTACAAATATGACATAGCCTACACTAACCCCAACGTGGTAGTTACCGACCTGAATGGTAATATCATAAGCCAGAAAGCTGGTGTGGTTGATCAAGTAGCACGACATTTGGTGTTTGGGGTAGAGTTATTATTTAGCAAAAATCTTCAAGCACTCATCGGATATAACCACCTTCGTAACCGAGAATTAAGTTTGACAAAAGGTTCAAATTTTGGTGGCTTTTCGGTTGGTTTACGTTTCAAGACAAAATATCTTGAACTGTCCTATAGCTATTCGGGTTATCATGCTAGCGCTTCAGCCAATAGTTTTGGATTGATTTTAGACTTGAAAAAAATAGTAAAATGATATTTCTCTTTGGGAAATCTTGTGATTGCGCCCAAAGAATTCAATAAATTTACCGAAAATATACGTTAACTAATTTCCCTAACGAAAACCTTAGAATTACTTGAGTTTGCCTTATACTTACTGATGTAATTCTCACGATTGAAAAATATGAATATGACAAACTTAGATGTATTAACTCCAAAACAGATTGTAGAAGAGCTAGACAAGCATATTATTGGTCAGCACGATGCAAAGAAAAACGTTGCGATTGCCTTACGTAACCGTTGGAGAAGAATGAATACCCCTGCTGATATTCAAAAAGAGATTACACCTAATAATATTTTAATGATTGGTTCGACGGGTGTTGGTAAAACTGAAATTGCTCGTCGTTTGGCCAAATTAGCGGATGCGCCATTTACCAAAGTGGAAGCTTCTAAATTTACTGAAGTTGGCTATGTCGGTCGCGATGTCGAATCAATGGTCAGAGACTTAGTCGAATCTTCGGTGCATTTGGTACAACTTTCCAAGAAAGAAGCCGTAAAAGACAAGGCTACCGAAGCTGTTGAAGAAATTATTTTGGAAGCACTTGTGCCAGCGATGCCAAAAGTTTCGAAAAAAGCTAAAGCAGAAGCTGCGGCCAATCCAGATGCTATGCCTGTTTCTGATGAGGAGTTGAATCATAAAACGAGAGAGTTATTCCGTGAAAAGTTACGTCGTGGCGAATTGGAGCATCGTAAGATAGAAATTGATGTGAAAGCCTCGAACTCTCCCAATATCGGTGTAATGGGTGGACCTATTGACGAGATGTCCATGATGAATATTCAGGAGATGATAGGGGGAATGATTCCTAAAAAGCAAAAGAAAAGAAAACTTACGATAGCTGAAGCTCGCAAAATTTTGATGGAAGAAGAATCGTCAAAATTGATTGATATGGACGAGGTAAAGGAAGAAGCCATTCGTAAAGCCGAAAATTTAGGGATTATTTTTATTGATGAAATTGATAAAATTGCCTCTAATCGTAGTGGCGGAGGTGGTCCAGATGTAAGCCGTGAAGGTGTGCAACGTGACCTTTTGCCGATTGTGGAAGGTTCAACCGTAAATACCAAATATGGCGTGATCAATACCGACCACGTTTTGTTTATTGCAGCTGGAGCTTTCCATGTGTCGAAGCCAAGTGATTTGATTCCTGAGTTACAAGGTCGTTTTCCTATTCGTGTCGAACTACAAAGTTTGAAAGAAGAGGATTTTTATAGAATCTTGAAAGAACCGAAGGGTGCATTGACAAAACAATATGAAGCTTTGCTAGCTTCTGAAAATGTTGAATTATCTTTCAATGACGATGCGCTTCAGGAAATTGCGAGTATAGCCTACAATGTCAATACCGAAGTCGAAAATATTGGTGCGCGTCGTTTGCAAACAGTTATGTCACATTTGCTTAATGATTTAATGTTTGATATTCCAGATGTAATTACGCCAAATGCTAAGGTTGTTGTTACGAAGGAATTGGTAAAAGAACGTTTAGGAGGATTGGTGAAAAATCGTGATTTAAGCCAGTTTATTTTATAAATTGTATTAGAATAATGAAAAAGCTCTCTAGCAATAGAGGGCTTTTTTTATGTAAATTGATAAATTTGCTAAAAGCTTCAGGCTTTTTTATTATCCAAACAAATACTAATTATAAATCTTATGTTTAACTATGTATTACCCAGAGGCTTAAAGGTTTTAGCTTTAAGTCTTTTGAGCATTAATTTACTTTTTGCTCAGACCAATCGCTCGTTACCTCGAAGCACTCCCGAAGCCGAAGGCGTTTCTTCCGAAGCCATCAATCAATTTATCGAAGCAGCTAGCAAAAGCAAACATGAGTTTCATAGCTTCATGTTATTGCGCCATGGTAAAGTGATTTCAGAGGCTTGGTGGGCTCCATATCGTTCGGATTTGAAACATACCATGTATTCGGTTAGTAAAAGTTTTACAGCGACTGCTGTAGGATTTGCAGTAAGTGAAAAAAAGCTTTCTGTGAATGACCCTGTAATTTCATTTTTCCCAGAAGAAACACCTGCTCAACCTTCCGAGTTTTTAAAACAATTGAAGGTTAAAGATTTGCTTTCGATGAGTGTAGGGCACAAAACTGACCCGACTTTTGAAATTGCGAGCAAGAATGAAAATTGGATAAAAGCTTTTTTGAATACACAAATTGTCAACGAGCCAGGTACTAAGTTTTTATATAACTCGGCAGCAACTTATATGCTATCGGCGATTGTTCAGAAAGTTACGGGTCAAAAGATTTTGGACTATTTAAAACCACGTTTGTTTGAACCACTGGGCGTAGAAGGAATCGATTGGGAGGTAGACCCACAAGGTATCAATGTAGGTGGTTGGGGTTTGCGTTTAAAGACGGAGGATATGGCCAAATTTGGGCAACTATTCCTCCAAAAAGGTGTTTGGAATGGCAAACAAATCTTGCCAAAAGCTTGGGTTGAGGAGGCTTCTACCATGAAAATCATGCAAGATCCTTCAGCACCGCAGGATAAAAAAGATGCGAGCGATTGGTTACAGGGATATTGCTATCAAATGTGGCGTTGTCGAAACAATGCCTTTAGAGGTGATGGTGCCAATGGACAATTTATCATTGTTATGCCAGAACAAGATGCCGTTGTAATTATCACAGCTGAAGCGCCAGATATGCAATCTGAAATTAATTTGGTTTGGGAATATCTTTTACCAGTACTCAAAACGCAAAAAGTACCTACCAATAAAGCTGCTTATGCAAAGTTGAAAAATACGATTCAAAGCCTCAGTTTACCAATTTCACAGCAACAGGTCAACTCTACGATTCAGGCGAATATTCAGGGAAAAACCTTTGCAATTACCGCTGGCGATGTAAGCTTTAAAAACATCAAATTTGATTTTCAGGATGGTACTTGTGCTGTAAAAATAGGAACAGATACAGTAGCTCATGAACTAAAGTTTGGTTCAGGTAAATGGATTTTTGACCAAACTACTAAGCGGGGTCCTTATTTGGTGGCTGGCGCAAAAGCTAACCGAACAGGTTTGCCTGCTTTTAAGATTGCAGGAAGCTATACTTGGCAAGACAATAATACCTTAATCCTCACTTTGCGCTATATCGAAAGTCCACATACCGAAACCATTGTTTGCAAGTTTGATGGCGATAAGGTATCAGTTGATTTTCAGAATATTTTTAATCAGAATACAAAGCGAACACTATTCAAAGGTATTCAGACGGTTTCTCGTACAAATGCTCCCAAATTAATCATTCGTGGCGACGATATGGGATATTCACATTCAGGAAATGATGCTTTGATTCAATCATATCGTAACGGTATCGAAACTTCTATTGAGGTGATTGTGCCATCGCCTTGGTTTCCTGAAGCAGTAAAATTGTTGAAGGATAATCCAAATATTGATGTCGGTTTACACTTTGCTATTACTAGCGAGTGGGATAATGTAAAATGGCGACCGCTCACGGATTGTCCTAGTCTCAAAAATGCCGATGGTTATTTTTATCCCATGCTTTTTCATAACAAAAATTACCCTAAACAAGCGGTAATGGATCAAGATTGGAAAGTGGAGGATATTGAGAAAGAGCTTCATGCTCAAATCAAAATGGCTTTGAAGTATATCCCAAGACTGAGTCATGTTTCAGGACACATGTTTAGTTTGGGTTTTGCTCCAGAGGTAAAAGAAATGGCAAAACGAGTATCCAAACAATATAATTTGCCTATGGTTGATACAGATGGGACGCAGGATTATAAGATAAATTATACAGGTTTTGATGCAAGAGGCTTGAATACACAACAAAAAATAAAGGCATTTATCGAAATGTTTGACAAACTCGAAGATGGAAAAACGTATGTATTTGTAGAGCACCCAGGACTAGATAATCATGAATTACGCGCTATTTCGCACATTGGTTACGAAGACGTAGCCGAAGGACGTCAGGACGTAACGACTATTTTTACTAGCGAAGAAGTACGAGAAGCAGTTGTAAAAAAAGGAATAGATCTTGTGAGCTATAAGGAAGTATTACAAAAATTGAAATAGAATTTAAGTTGTGTGCTTTAGGCACCAGGCAAAAGTCACTAGGCAAAGAGTTTTAAAATGTTTTTAACAACTAAAGACATACTTTTTCCCAAAGCCTAAAGCACAAATTAAATTCTATTTTGCGTACTAACCTACACTTCCGAAATCCAACATCCGATATCCGAAAGAACCTTTTTTAAAATCCTTCATATAATCCTAATTCTCATAATATTTTCCGTAACTGAGCGGGTAATATACCTAATTGTTCTCTGTATTTGGCGACTGTTCTTCGGGCAGTTGGAAAACCTTTTTCTTTCAATATATCCGTTATTTGCGAATCGCTGAGAGGAACTTTAGCGTTTTCGCTCGTAACTATTTCTTTTATCACCTGTTGAATAGATTTGTTGGATACCCAATTGCCATCCTCTTTTTGTGTAGCTTCCGAAAATAAATCCTTTAAATGTATTAACCCGAAAGGAGTTTGCGCATACTTTCCACTTGTAACCCTCGAAACGGTTGCAATATCCATATCAATAATGTGAGCAACATCTTTCAAAATCATAGGCTTAAGCAACTGAACATCTCCCGATTGAAAATATTCTTTTTGTAACCTAAGAATAGTTTTAATGACTTTCTGCATCGTTTTTTCTCGTTGCTCAATTGCCTGAATAAGCCACTCAGCTTGGGTAACCTTTTGCTGAATAAAAGAAGAAGCATTTTTAGAAAATTGCTGTTTAAGATTGTTAGCAACAGGCTCATTAATTTTGATTTTTGGGAGCGAACTAGAATTCAAACTTGCTTCTAACTGATTCATTCCCTGAATAATAATATAGTCGGGCACGACATACTCTTGTAAAGAATGCGTAAGAGGTTTGGCGTGAAGTGGATGCACATTTAGCGATAAAATAAGTTTCAGTACCGCCTGTAATTCTTCTTCACTCAGTGCCAACTCGCGCATGATTTTATCAAATTGCTTATTAGCAAATTCTTGAAAATATCGAGCAATTATCACTTTTGACTTTTCTGCAAGCGAAGAAAAATTGTTTTTAAGCTGGAAAAATAAATATGAGGCAGGGTTTTTGCTTGCTAAACCTTGTGGCTCTAGTTGCTGAATAAGTAGAATGGCATCATTTACTTCAGATTCTTCTACGAAGGTATTATGAGCAAAAGATATGTCGTCAGCTAAATCTTCAGGTTCGTAAGGTAAAAAGCCATGTTCGTCTAATGAATGTATGATATATCGACAAATTTCTGCTTGTTTGTGAGAAATACTTAAATGATGAATTTGCTCTAAGACTTCGTCGAGTAGAGAGGTGTCTTGTCGAAGTTGAAGCGTCTCGAAAGATGTACCAGAATTTATTTCGGTAAAACTATAGTTTGAACTACCTTCTTCGTCGATTTCGTCCCAATCTTTAAAATTGGAATTTTCCGACAATGAAGAAGCGTTTAAGACATCATCATCAAATTCATTATTAGTTTTTTCTTCTAGTTCTAACAAAGGGTTTTCGGTAAGTACCTCTTCTATTTTAGTATGAAGTTCGAGTGTAGAATATTGAAGAAAATTAAGCCATTGAATTTGTTTAGACGATATTTTAAGTTGTTGTTTGGTATTTTGTGTTAGGTTCAGCATATTTTCATGTATAACATATCAGTGTGTAATAGTTATTTCAAAGAAAGCACCGAATTTTAAAAAAATATAAAAAAAAAGTGAAATTCCGACGAATATCGGACATATAGGAATAAACCGTAAAAAAAGGCTTAGATATTGATGAAAAATCTCCGAAAGCCTGTAAGTTTGTATCACAGCTAATTTGTTATTATAGAGAAATCTCTACATTCTGTAGAAAACTTACCACATTACTTTTATTCATGTATAACTCTCTCCGAAACGTAGTCATATTATTTGCGGGAAGTATTGTGTTACTGGGTATGCTTTCTTTTTCGGCTTACCACGAGGTACGTGAATCTCTCGAATACGCAAGATCGGTGGAGCGTATGCACATAATTCAGCATGAAGCGGAGCAATTAGGCGCCACGGTCAAAGAACTTGAAAATTCGCATAAAGGGTATGTCTATAAGCATGAATCTCAATACTTAAACTTGATTTTTGCATGTAAAGAACAAATCATTAGATTGCTGACAACCTTGCAACAAAGAGTAAAAGATAATGAAAGTCAATTACTTCGCTTGGAAGCATTTAAAAGAGGTTTTCGAAGACATATTGCTATCCTAAATAGTAGTATTCGTTATGCACGTGCTGAAGAGAAAGTTGATGAGATGGCAGTCTCAAAAAGCCAAATCCAAGCCAATCAAATGCTGCGTGATTTGAGTAGTTTCCAAAATTATCAAAAGCAATTGTTGTCGGTTCGTGGTATGCAAAAAGACCAAACTGACAATCAAATGAGTCGCAAAATGTTCTTATTTGCGTTATTTACAGTGATTTTGCTGTTGGTTAGCTTTGGATTAATCTTTTCGGAACTACGCAAACGTATTACTTTTCAAGATGAATTAGAACGAAAAATTGAAGAACTCAAACGCTCCAATTCTGAATTAGAACAGTTTGCTTACGTGGCATCACATGATATGCAGGAGCCCTTGCGTAAAATCAGGGCATTTAGTGATATGTTATTGATAAGACAAAGAGCAGTATTGAATGAGGATGGTAAATCTACGCTTCAAAAAATTGCCAAAAGCTCTGAGCGATTACAAAACCTAATAAATGATTTGTTAGCCTTTTCGAGGTTGGTCAACAAAAATGCACAAAATGTAGAAACAGTATCCTTAGATGTGCTACTATCTGACGTGCTCAAGGATCTTTCTATATTGACTATCGAAAAAAATGCTATTATCGAATACGATCATTTACCAACTATTTCAGGAGTAAATTTTCAACTACATCAACTATTTTTGAATCTGATTAGCAATGCGCTAAAGTTTAGTAAAAACGGGATTGCACCTCATATTACTATCCGTTATAGATTATTGCTGGGAAGCAAAATATTTAATATTCCAGAAGTTAAACCATTTTTAACCTATCATGAAATAACCATCTCAGACAATGGGATTGGTTTTGAACAAGAGTACGCCGACAAAATCTTTATGATTTTTCAACGATTACATGCCAAAAGTCAGTTTGAAGGTACTGGAATTGGTCTAGCAGTTTGTAAACGTGTTGTGACCAATCATAACGGATATATCAAAGCCGAATCTGTTCCAAATCATGGTGCAACATTTACTATATATTTGCCAAATAACCGCAACGAAGAATGAAACACTTACCAATCTTAATTGCCGATGATGACGAAGATGATAGATTTTTGATTAAAGCAGCATTTGAGGAGTGCGGTTCTACGATTCCATTATTTTTTGTACAAGATGGATTAGAACTCATGCAATATTTGAATAATGAAAACGCTTATGCCGATGCCAATGTGTATAAGCAGCCTTCGTTGATTCTTTTGGATTTGAATATGCCTAAGAAGGATGGAAGAGAAATTATTCAAGAAATGCGCTCCAATAGCAATTTTAAGGCGATTCCAATTGTAGTCTTGAGTACTTCCAATGCACCTAGCGATATTAAAACTTGCTATGAATTAGGAGCGAATAGTTTTATTACAAAACCATCCTCTTTTGAAGGACTGCTCGAAATTATTAAAAATCTACAACAATTCTGGTTTGTAACTGCTTCATTACCGCAATAAAAATTAAAGGCTCGCAATTTTATTGCGAGCCTTTAATTTTAAGATTCTTGAGTAAGGATAAGACAATCAAATCTATCACTCTATTTAACTATGCTTTGTTGGTTACTTCCTGCAACTTGGCTTTGCCAGTCTTCAATGTTGAAAGCAAATCATCTGTAAGATTGCCAGTTCCATCCTTGATTTTTTTACGCAAGTCTTTTCCTTTTTCTGGTGCTAAGAGCATACCAACCACTGCTCCAGCTGCTGCTGCTGCGAACAAGCTCAATGCGATTTTCGTGTTTTTTGTCATGGTACAAAGGATTTATAAGTTGGAGACGTTTTTGTTTTATATACTTTAAACGCACACAATATCTTAAATGTTACCGAATAGAGCTTAAAATTGACTTAAAATTTGAGTAAGCGGTTAGACATGGAGCTTGGCATGATTTTTTTCTTAACTATATAGATTGAGAAAGCGTTTAGAGATATAAACATCCTAACTGATCTCTCAATTGAATTGCCAAGTTAAACCCATTATTATCCTTTATAACCTTATTGCTTTTGCATGTTGACAACAACTGATGTTCTAGAGTCAGAAAACTCAGGTAATTTGAAGCCTTTTGCCCTGATTGTGGATGATGAAGTAGATACTTGTTTACTCATCAAACTTTTTTTACATAAAAAAGGAATTGAAGCCTTTCAGGCTCATTCTTTAAGCGAAGGTATTTCTAAAATAATCGACCTGTCGCCTAAATGGGTATTTCTTGATAATAATTTACCCGATGGACATGGTATCGATAAAATACACGACATAAAACGGATTTCTCCTGAAACTCAGATTGTGATGATTACAGCTTTGGGGAAAATTAAAGATATGGCCTTTAGTTTAGGTGTCGACAAATTTATTGAAAAACCTTTATCATTTGCCTCAATTGAATGCGCTATCAATTAGAATGTCTATAAAAAGCAAGGAGAGCCTAATCATTAGACTCTCCTTTTTCATTAAAGTAAGGATTACAAATACAATGAATGTATTGACAAAATTATGCCACTTTATGGTTTTAGAGTTAATGGTCTGTTTTATAGGTTATTGTGCATCCGAAGATGTTGTGTGATACACTTGATGTGAGAAAATTTCCACAAAATAGGGGAGAGAATTCTACACTTGAAGTCTTAACAAAAGTCAATAACTGTTTATGCTGTAACTAAATCCTTTTACCATAAAAGAATAGTTGTTGAGCTAAAAATAGCCGCTATTGGGCTTTATTACATAGTTGAGGGTTAAATTTGCATCATTGTTTCAAAAATCTTACTTTGTTCCGCCCTTCTAAAGTAAGAGTATATAGCCAATCTTTTTCCCTAGCATACTTGATAACTTTGCTTTATTAGCATAGTTTAAGTTTTTCAAAATATTCATTTTCAATGTTGTTTTCGCATGTATATTTCCGTGCGTATATAGATAACAATGCCCCTTCTACTTGTGAAACACATTGTAATCTGAATGGACGGCTTCGCTTTTGTGAAGCCGTTTCCATTAAAAAAGCCCTAGAACAAGATGCTCAAGGGCTTTTTTAATATACAACGATTCAATGAATAGCTTTGCTATTATCTGTTTTTAAAATGCTCACGCTTTCCTCCACGGTCACCTTGCTCACGAGGGTCACCTTCTCCGCCTCTCAATCGTTTCATCAACATTTGATTGAAAAGTTGTTCTGTCTTGTACAATTCTGATACTTGACGAACATTCAAAACTTTTAAGAATTTGCTTTGATATTCTTTTTCTAAGTCAACTTCTTTTTGTCTAAGATTAAGAATTTCCTTCAAGTTGGCTGCAATTTTATCATCGCTAGTTGTCAAACTGCGTGACTCAGCGGTAATTTGGCGAACATTTTTACGAATTTCACCTCTTTTGGTATCATAATCATTAAAAATTGGCCAGAACGCTTTTGCTTGTTCTTCTGTCAAATTCAATCGATTGGTAATAAGTCCAAGGCGAGCGGCTTTTATTTTTTCTCTACCACCACGTTGTTGCGGATCGTCTTGTGCAGTTGCAGCAAAGCTCACGGCGAAACCTAATAATGCGATTAAAACAAATAACTTTTTCATGTTTTTGGTAAGTTTTAAATAATCTATTTGTTGTTTAGATACAGCAACACCAAAGACTTAAATATCCTCGACAACATCTTGCGTGTCGATACTTTGAATAATGTCTTGAGATGATAATTTTAATTCATCTAACACCTCAGAATCTTCGATATTGGTAGAAGCACTAACCTCTGTTTCGTCGATGTGCTCGATATAATCAGCTTGATGAATGTTTTGATGAACTAAATAGCCTTCGATGTCCTCTGTTTTCACACCAGAGAGAGATTCTTCACCAATTGAGTCTTGACGAGGCATTAACGTAAAATACCCCAATATCGCTACGAGTGTACAAGCAGCTAGGCTTGCCCAAGTGCGTCTTGCCGACCATGTTACCAAGGGAACCGTTTGGGTTTTGGCAGAAGTTCGCGCTTGAATTCGCATAGGCAAATCCTCAAAGTACCCATCAGGAACTTGAAATACAGTTTCTTTAGGGAGTTTATCAAGATCAAATTTATTGGATGAATATTCCATGGCATTAAATTTAGTAAAGGATAAATATCGAGGCCTCAATATTGTTCTTACTATTTTGGTTCTTTGACAGGCCAAATTTTGTAAGGTTTAATACAGGATAAAAAATGTTTGAAAATTAGTTTACGAAAATACAGGATGGTTTACAATTTCTCATGAATCGTCAATATTTCAAAGAATACGAAGTGCTAGTTGTCATGTTCCTCAAAATACAATTCAATTTTTTTTACAGCCAAATGATAAGAAGCCTTGAGCGCCCCCACAGACGTGCCTGTAATATCGGCGATATCTTCATATTTCATATCATCGAAATATTTCATGTTGAAAACCAAACGCTGTTTGTCTGGAAGAGTGAGTAGTGCTTTCTGTAATTTAAGTTGAATCTGTTCGCCCGATACCAAATCGGCTGACTCTATCTTGTTAGAAAGTTCTTCGGTAATATCGTTGATAGGAAGAAAGAAGCGACGTTTTTTCTTGGCCAAAAAATTCAAACATTCGTTGGTAGCAATGCGATAAAGCCAAGTGTAGAGTTGTGATTCGCCTTTGAAGTTTTCGAGGCCACGCCAAGCCTTAATGAAGGTTTCTTGTGTAAGGTCATCGGCATCGTCATGGTCAATAACCATTTTTCGGATATGCCAATATACCTTTTGTTGGTATTTGCGTACCAACAAATTGAAAGCATAATTTCGAGAGTCTGGGTGGTTAAATTTTTCGATTAACTCGTGATCGTTCATATAATTCTCTCAATGTTTAGAAAGTCGATAAGAAGAAGTCTATCAACTAACGAAAACGTAAACAATTTCTTTCAAAAAGAAACTATCTTCATTGGGTTAACAACTAAGATAGTCTCTTTATGAAAGATAAAAAAGAGAATTATCTCAGAATATTAAGCATTTTTGCGTTCGATAGCTTTGAGTGCTTTTTCGACGATGCTAGCAGCATTTAAGCCGTATTTTTCCATCAATTGTGCAGGAGTACCAGACTCACCGAATGAGTCGTTCACACCTACATATTCAAGAGGTACATAGTGATGTTGTACTAACACTTGAGCAATTGAATCGCCCAAGCCACCATTTACCTGATGTTCTTCAGCCGAAACTGCACAACCTGTCTTTTTAACAGAGGCTAAGACAGCTTCAACATCCAAAGGTTTAATGGTGTGAATATTGATAATTTCAGCATTGATACCTTTTTCAGCTAAAATTTCACCAGCTTGGATAGCTTCCCAAACTAAGTGACCTGTAGCAAATATACTCACATCAGTACCTTCATTTACCATCCAAGCCTTACCAATTTCGAATTTTTGGTCAGCAGGCGTAAATACTGGTACTACTGGACGACCAAAACGCAAGTAAACTGGACCTTCATATTCGGCAACAGCAATAGTTGCAGCTTTAGTTTGGTTAAAGTCACATGGGTTGATTACAGTCATGCCTGGAAGCATTTTCATCAAACCGATATCTTCCAAAATTTGGTGAGTAGCACCATCTTCACCCAACGTCAAACCTGCGTGAGAACAAGCAATTTTTACGTTTTTGTTTGAATAGGCTACTGACTGACGGATTTGGTCATAAACACGACCAGTACCGAAGTTAGCAAAAGTGGTAGCGAAAGGAATTTTACCACCGATTGTCAAACCAGCTGCAATACCTACCATGTTAGCCTCAGCGATACCTGTTTGGAAGAAGCGCTCAGGGTTTTCTTTAATAAAAGCGTCTAGTTTAAGAGAGCCAATTAAGTCAGCACAAAGTGCCACTACATTTGGGTTGGTTTGTCCCAACACCTGCATACCTGCTCCGAAACCTGAGCGAGTATCTTTTTTCTCTGTGAATGTGTATTTTTTCATTGATATATGCTTACTTAATGACGAGCATTAAGAAAAGTTCATGATTGATTTTTGAAAAATTGTGAATGTATTGAGCTACTAAAATTGGAATACAAGCCCAATATTTTACAATTAATAGTCGCCTAAAGTTTCAGGCAATTGCGCTAATGCTGCTGCCAACTGTTCGTCGTTTGGTGCAACACCATGCCATTTGTGAGAACCCATCATGAAGTCTACACCTGCACCCATTTCTGTGTACATCAATACCATGATTGGTTGACCATTTCCTGAAAGTTCACGAGCTTGGTTCAATACGCTAACTACGTCAGCCATATCATTACCTTGCATAGTGATAACTTTCCAGCCAAATGCTTCGTATTTAGCACCCAAATCACGGTTGTTCATTACTTTTTCTGTAGGACCGTCGATTTGCTGACCGTTCAAGTCAATAAATGCTACTAGGTTGTCAACTTTGTGGTGTGGAGCATACATCGCTGCTTCCCAAACTTGACCTTCATTTTGCTCACCATCACCCATCAAGCAGAATACCAAAGAATTATCGTTATTTAATTTCTTTGCTTGTGCAGCACCGATAGATACTGATAAACCTTGACCCAATGAACCTGAAGCAATACGAATACCTTCAAGATGTTCGTGAGTAGTTGGGTGACCTTGTAAACGAGAATTTAATTTACGGAATGTTGCGAGTTCTGCTACTGGAAAATACCCTGAACGAGCTAACACTGAATAAAATACTGGTGAGATGTGACCGTTCGACAAGAAGAATAAGTCTTCGCCAGTACCGTTCATATCAAATACTCTTTTACCAGATTCGTCAGATTTAAGCGTCATTTGGTCAAAATAAAGCCCTACAAGCAAATCTGTACAGCCTAATGAACCACCTGGGTGACCAGACTGGCATGCATGAACTTGTCTCACAATGTCACGTCTTACTTGTGAAGCAACTTTCTGTAATTCTGAAATTTCCATTATTGATTAGTTATAAGTTATAATGCTAAATTGAGACATACGATTATTCGGAAATCACCTGATTCGTATGGTTTTTGGTATCGACTTTACCAATGATATTTTGAATAATGCCATTTTCGTCGATAATAAAAGTAGTACGAGCTGTGCCCATATAGGTACGACCATACATCGATTTTTCCACCCAAACTCCGTAAGCTTCCACAACACTGTGATCTTCATCCGAAATAAGGGTAAATCCTAAACCGTATTTTTCGATAAACTTTTTATGAGATTTTGGACTGTCTACGCTTACTCCTAATACAACATATCCTTTAGCTTTGAGTGCATCCAAGTTGTCATTGAGGTTACAAGCCTGTGCAGTACATCCAGGGGTGCTATCTTTAGGATAAAAATAAAGGACAACTTTTTGACCTTTATAATCCGAAAGTTTTACCAAATCCCCATTTTGGTCTTTTTGTTCAAAATCTGGAGCAACTGAGCCTACTGTTAGTGACATATCTTCATGGTTTTATTCTAGTACAAATATCGGGAAATATTAGGACATAATCCGAGAAAAAAATCCCGCTACTAGTAGGTTTTTGATTAATAGAGGCTTAAGTATATGGTGTCAAAAAGACACGATTTGAATATTCCACAAATATATGAGAAAAATTTTATTTAGAACAGTGTAGAACACTTATTTTTTTCTATTTTTTTTTGTAGCCTTTACCAAAGCCTTTTTAACAACTTGTGGCGCTTTCAAGCTGTCGATAATTGCAGTATATGTTTTACTATTTCCTTGGTTATCTGTTAGCTCTAATGCTAAATTTCCTACAAAAGTCTGTGTGGAATCACTTTTGACAGACCAAATCAATGATTTTTTATACTCATAATCACACAAAACAAATTTTCCATTTACAGTCGCTCTAAAAGATTTGATACCTGATAAATTATCAGAAACATGAAATGAGAAAGCATCTTTTGTTTTGCTGACCAAGGTAGCTCTCGGAGGAATCGTATCACTTAATACCTGAAAATCTCCTAAAATATCAGTTTTGAAAGTTACCGAACCATTACGCCAAGTACCTCCTAAGTATTTTCGGTCATGATTATAAACCGCCGTTTTATCAGGTGAAATAATAGCAGTGCTCGGTCTGAAAGTAACAGTGATAGGTTTTTTCAAAGGAATTAAATCATTTGAAACTTGAATTTTATTCTTGTCTATTTTGGTATCTAGATACAAAGTGTCATACAAAGATTCTGCTGGGAAGAGAATATTGAGACCCGCAGATTGAAACGTTTTATCAATTCCAGAGAAAATAGCTTCCTGAATGCCCACCGAAAAATCAGTCGAGTCAATTCGGATTGTCCTTGGAATTCCCTTTCTCAAATCCCACAAATAGATAGCAGTGTTGTTGCGAACAAAATGAATCGGTAAAATATCGGTTTTATTAGTAGTGATAATTTCACACGTAGACGTTGGCGTTTTGAGGTTTTTGGCCTTAATAACCAAGGTGTTGTCATTTACCTGAGTGGAAACCTGCGTAGGCACATTGCTTGGAATCACGCTTGGTACAGTAGTAGAGCGAGCTTGACCTTTCAGGGTAAAGTGCATGATACTCAGGTTTTCGTTACTATCCCAAATTTTGAGGGTTACTTGATGTGTTTCTCCTTCTTTGACAAAAATTTTACCCTTATTAGCAATAGGTTTATAAACAGGCAAATTTGTATTGCCATCGTCTATAAAAAGCTTTTGCATTTTTCTACCTGTACTTTTATAAGTAGGATAATCTAAATGGATATTAATATCGTTAGAATGTGCATCTGGAAATTGTTCTAAATGAAAAAAGTAGTATTCCTGACCATCTACCATCATTTCAACACAATTCAAGCCATTGGTATGATGGGTATAATTCATGCGATCAACTGCCATCATTTCAATGCCAACCCAGCCATTAGCTAAAATTTCTCCACCAGCAATCGAAAAAGTACCATCAGCAGATTTTGCGGGGCTATATCGGTGGGTTTCAAAATCACCCATAACCCTTGCCTGTGGGTCGAGCGGTTTTACGGAAATTTCTTGAAAAGTAGGAGGAGTGTTATCGACGATTTCTGTAAAGCCAAATAGTAAAGGATTCAGAAGGTTGTTGCGACTATCACGAATCTCAAAATGCAAATGTGGCCCAGCAGAACCACCCGTATTTCCAGAATAGGCAATAAGCTGCCCTTTTTGTACAGGAAACTCATTTGGAGTAGGTTTTACCGAAATTTCGAAAGTCTGTTTTTTCAAACGCTCCTGCTTGACATAAGCAGCCATAGGTTCTGCAAAGCCTTTTAGGTGACCATAGACTGTAATAAGGCCTGTTTTAGGATGTGTTACATACATCACGTGGCCATAGCCTCGTGTTTGGATACGCATTTCTGAAATATATCCATCGTCAGAAGCATATACTGGCAAGCCTTCGCGACCTTGAGTTTTGATATCTAACCCTGCATGAAAATGATTATGACGCAAATCGCCCATGCCACCTGCCAAATAATTAAGCTTATGTGGATTGATGGGAAAAAGCATACTTCCTTTAGGGTATGGCAATACAAGTTTTTGAGAAAAAACTACATGAGATAAACTACAGAATAAAAAGAATAATACTTTCTTCAAAACACGCTATAATTAAAAGATGAATCTGTGTTGGATGAATTAACTAAAATAGGGCAGAGTGTATATATTTTGAAGCGTTGATGAAAAGAAGAAGCCAGCAGGCAAGAACCTGCTGACCAGAATATGATTTGAATTACTTGATTTCAAAATCAAGCATTTTTCTATCTTCGATATAAGCAGTAAGTCTGTCGCCGATTTTTACAGCGCCCACACCCGCAGGAGTACCAGTAAAAATAAGGTCGCCTGTTTTGAGAGTAAAATATTTTGAAATTTCGGCAATGATTTCGTCAAAATTCCAAAGCATCATGGATGTATTTCCATTTTGACGAATTTCGTTGTTTATTTCTAGACGAAAATTTAGGTTATTCATATCAGCTATTTCTGATTTAGGAAAAAATCCTGAAATAGGAGCAGAGCCATTGAAACCCTTGGCTTTTTCCCAAGGAAGACCTTTTTCTTTCAATTTAGCCTGTACATCGCGTGCAGTAAAGTCGATACCAATACCGATTTCATCATAGTATTTACTGGCAAACTTTGCCTCAATGTTTTTACCCATCTTGTTGATTTTCAAAACGATTTCAACTTCATAATGTAAATCATTTGAAAAATCAGGAATATAGAAAGGTTCATTGTCACGAAGGAGCGCAGTATCTGGTTTGATAAAAATAACGGGCTCTGAAGGACGTTCGTTCTGAAGTTCAGCAATATGTTCGGCGTAATTACGACCTATACACAAAATTTTCATAAGAAATCGTTAATAGTGAAATTGAAAGAGTTCTCTAAGTACTATTTCATCGAATATGCTCAAAAAACGATGATTATCAGTCTCATAGCGCTGAGCTAATGCTTAGATATCATCAAACAATGGACGCTTATTGGGTTAGCAAGGTTGACGAATGTTATACTTTATTACAAAACTACGTCGAAATACTAGAAAATTTAGTACCTTTTTACAACTTTTGCGTCTGAATACAAAATATGTATAGTCATACAGGCATTTTCAATTAATTTGACCTCGAAATGCCAACCGTCATTTTTTATTTATCAATTTACATATCATTATGAAACGTATCTTATTATACATTCCTCTTGTAGTAGCAGGATTAGTTTGGGCTTGTAGTAGTGTGCCTATTACTGGACGTAAGCAATTTTTGTTAGTATCCGATGACGAAATGAACTCTATGGCATTGACGAGTTACAAACAATTTTTGGACACCAACAAAGTAATTTCTCCTACTACTCAACAGGCTGCGATGGTAAAAAAGGTAGGAGATAAAATTGCTAGGGCAGCTCAGCAGTATTTTGAGCAAACTGGTAATCCTAATTATTTGCAAGGGTATCAATGGCAAACAGAGCTAGTACAAAGTAGTGAAGTAAATGCTTGGTGTATGCCAGGGGGTAAAATGGTTGTTTATACAGGTATTTTACCTGTAACACAAAATGAAGCAGGCCTGGCAGTTGTGATGGGGCATGAGGTATCACATGCTATTGCAAAACATGGTGCTGAACGTATGAGTCAAGGTATGATTGCTCAAGGACTATTAGCAGCTGGACAAGTAGGCTTAGGTATTGCGATGAAAGACAAACCTCAAGCAACTCAAAATTTGTGGAATTCAGTATTTGGAGTAGCTGCACCAGCAGGAGCACAATTGACTTTATTGGCCAATGGTCGTGGACAAGAATCAGAAGCAGATCATTTGGGATTGATTTTCATGTCAATGGCAGGGTATGATCCAAACGAAGCTGTTAGCTTTTGGGGAAGAATGGCAAAATTAGGCTCAGGTTCAAAACCTCCTAAAATTTTGTCGACCCACCCAACTGACGAACAACGTATTGCTGATATAAAAAGTATCTTGCCTGAGGCTATGAAATACTACAAGCCATCAGGTTCTGGAGGAGTACAGAGAAACTAGAGGAGTGATGAGTTTTGAATTGTGAGTGGTAAATTGTTCACTAATTCACCACTTATAATTAGTAGTGTTCGAAGGGTTTCCAGCTATTGCGGATTTGGGATTTCTGATTTCGGAAATAAAGAAAATCATCTTTGTTTTTACAAAATACATAAGGTTACAGTTCCGAAATCCAACATCCGATATCCGAAATGAATGGCTTTTATAATTGTTCGTACAGTCCTAATTCTCAATTCACCAATATCTTGAATCGTGTAAAACAAAAAAAGCTATCCCGAAGGATAGCTTTTTTATTGTGAGTATATCTAGAATTAGATAGTTCCAGCTAAAACTTTCTCTACTTTCTCAGCAGCTTCTTTCAAAACTACAGCAGAGTAAACTTTAAGACCTGACTCGTCGATGATTTTAGCACCTTCAGCAGCGTTTGTTCCTTGCAAACGAACGATGATAGGTACAGGAATATCACCAATAGCTTTGTAAGCCTCAACAACACCAGTAGCAACACGGTCACAACGAACGATACCACCAAAGATGTTAATAAGAATAGCCTTAACGTTTGGATCTTTCAAGATGATACGGAAACCAGCTTCTACTGTTTTAGCGTTTGCACCACCCCCAACATCAAGGAAGTTAGCAGGCTCGCCACCAGAAAGTTTGATGATGTCCATTGTAGCCATTGCCAAACCTGCACCATTTACCATACAACCAACGTTACCGTCAAGTTTCACATAGTTAAGGTCGTTTGCAGAAGCTTCAACTTCCAAAGGATCCTCTTCGCTAGTATCACGCAAAGCGATAAAGTCTGGATGACGGAACAAAGCGTTATCATCAAGATTCACTTTAGCATCAACTGCCAAAATTTTATTATCTGAAGTCTTCAACACAGGGTTGATTTCGAACATTGAAGAATCAGTGTTTAAATAAGCTTTGTAAAGAGCGTTGATGAATTTCACCATTTCTTTGAAAGCTTCACCAGACAAACCAAGAGCGAAAGCTACTTTACGAGCTTGGAATTGCTGAAGACCAACACGAGGATCAATCCATTCTTTGATGATTTTCTCTGGAGAGTGCTCAGCCACCTCTTCGATGTCCATACCACCTTCTGTAGAGGCCATGATTACATTGCAACCTTTAGCACGATCTAATAGAATAGAAAGGTAGTATTCTTTAATTTCAGAAGGACCTGGATAGTAAACATCTTCCGAGATCAAAACTTTGTGAACTTTTTTACCTTCTGGACCAGTCTGGTGAGTAATCAACTGCATTCCTAAGATTTGTTCTGCTTTTTCACGAACTTCTTCTAGGTTTTTAGCAAGTTTAACACCACCTCCTTTACCGCGTCCACCTGCGTGGATTTGAGCCTTCACTACGTGCCATCCGGTACCAGTTTTGGCCGTTAATTCACGGGCAGCTTCTACTGCCAGTGCTGGTGTATCAACAACGATGCCTTCTTGGATGCGAACACCGTAGCTTTTCAAAATGTCTTTAGCTTGATACTCGTGAATGTTCATTTGATATACAATTGTTTATGAAACTTTAATGTACAATGCAGGAAAAAGCTTCCTTTTGGGACAATGACCCAATAACGTCAATGATTTTGAGCCAAACAATAGGGCGCATTTCACTGTTATTGGAGAAATCGCTCGCTAAATTACTGACAAAGTTCTAAACATAGTGTTTTTCTTTGCTAAATATTTATAGTCCGATGATTATTTATGCTTAAAATAAGCTGTAACAGCTACAAAGCCAGACCTAAAAATCAAAATTATTTTTATCCTTCGGAATGAAATAATTGATTTGTTAATGATTTTTTTACAACTTGGACTCGCTAACATAATTTCGCCGATAATTATATCATTTCTCTTCCCTGAATTATCACTAATCTAAGCTGAGGCTTGCTACTATTAGTAGTTTATACTCATTTTAGGGCTATTAATTAGTGAATTTACTTTCATTTTTATTTTTACGGGTGTAAACTTGTGAGGTGCGTTGTGCTCAACGTAACCTGATTTTTCTATTTTTTTTCATTTTTTAACTAAACACATACACTTCATGAAGAAGCTTTTACTAATGAGTTTCCTGCTTGTGGTTGGTATTTTCTTTCAATCAAATGCCCAAGAACGCAAGATTACAGGAAAAGTTACATCTTCAGTTGACGGCTCTGCTTTACCAAGCGTGACAGTCCAAATAGTAGGTACTACTAAAGGTACTCAAACTGATACTCAGGGGAACTATTCGATTGTTGTACCGAGTTCAAAGTCGGTATTATCATTCCGTTTTGTAGGGTTTACGTCACAGGAAATACCTGTAGGTAGCCAAACTACCATTAACATTACTTTGAAGGAGGATACAAAAGCTCTTGAAGAAGTATTGGTAGTTGGTTATGGTACTCAGATAAAAAGAGATTTGACAGGGAATATTGCAAAGATAAAATCTACTGAAATTTCAGATATGCCTGTAACCACATTCGATCAGGCAATTCAAGGAAAGGCCGCTGGGGTTGTTGTTAATTCTGGAACAGGTAAACTTGGTCAAGGTATTCGTATCAATGTGCGTGGTCAAGGATCTATTTCTGCGAGTACTCAGCCTTTGTTCGTGATTGATGGTATTCCATTGACGACTAATAACCTTGCGCTTCAGTTTGGTTCTACTAACCCTCTTGCTGATATTAACCCTCAGGATATTGAATCAATGGAAGTATTGAAAGATGCTTCTGCTGCAGCTATCTATGGAGCTCGTGCTGCTAATGGTGTAGTCATCATCACGACCAAAAAAGGAAAATCTGGGCAAACACGTGTGAATTTTGGTTATCAGACAGGTTCTAGTAAGCCTACTAGAAAATTACAGTTTCTCAATACTGAGCAATATGTGAACTACTATAAGATGGCTGCAGGAAATTCAGATAGAATAGAAGGAATAAACCCTGCTGATGGAGATTCGTACACAGCTTATATGAATAGCTTCTTTGAGACGCAAGGTTTGGGTACATTTGGTACTGCCAACCAAGTTTCTACAAATTGGGGAGACTTGGCGTATCAAGATGCACCGATGAGTCAATATGATATGAATATTAGTTCTGGAACTGACAAAACCTCTATATATGTATCAGGTCAGTATCTTGATCAGAAAGGTATTTTGATTGGAAACGCACTAAAGCGTGCTACTGGTCGTATCAACTTGGATCATAACTTGACCAATAAGTTTAAGATGGGGGCAAGTATGTCATTGTCTCGCAGTTTAAATAATCGTTTGTCGGGCGATCGCCAATTTGATAACCCAATGCAAATGGTTGCATTACCTCCAATGACTCCGTCTACAGACCCTACCACAGGCTTGCCTACAGGTTCATTACCAGGAGATCCGTATGTTCCTTATTACTATAACCCAATGGTAAATATTGGAAACGCTTTCTACAACACAACAGTGAATAGAACTATCGGAAGTATTTATGGTCAGTTAAAGATTTCTAAAGATTTGATATTCCGTTCAGAATATGGGGTAGACGTGCTTAACCAATTAGAAGAGCAATATTATAACTCCCTAACATTTAGAAATACAGGCGTAAATGGAGGTTTGGGACTTGCCAGAACGGTAAGAGTAGAAAACTATAATACCAACAATTTCTTATCTTATACAAAAGCCTTTGGTATTCATTCGATCGAAGCAATTGGTGGTATGTCTTTTCAAAACTCAACTGCAAAGTCACATTACATAGAAGGTCAAGACTTCCCTTCAGATTCGTATCAAACGGTTTCATCAGCAGCTAGAAAAACAGGAGGAGAGTCGTGGGAAACTTCGTTTAGTTTCGTTTCATATTTTGCTCGTGCAAACTACAAATTTAATGATAGATACATTTTTGGATTGAGTGCTCGTGTCGATGGATCTTCGCGTTTTGGTAAAAATAAACCTTATGGTTTGTTTCCAGCGGTATCTGCAGGTTGGGTAATTTCTGAAGAAGAATTTTTGAAAGGAAATAAAACTGTAAGCTTTTTGAAGCTGAGATCAAGCTATGGTCGTACAGGGAATGCCGAGATTGGTACTGAAAGCTCTGTTAATGTGAGAAATTTCCCACAAAGAGGCTTATTTGCTGGTGATGCTGGTTATGGTGGTATTCCTGGTCAAAGACCAATTCAGTTGGCTAACCCAGATTTAAGTT
This sequence comes from Cellulophaga sp. BC115SP, assembly GCF_009905545.1. Lineage (GTDB taxonomy): Bacteria > Bacteroidota > Bacteroidia > Cytophagales > Spirosomataceae > Flectobacillus > Flectobacillus rivi. The sequence continues at coordinate 32,854 of NZ_JAAALB010000051.1, forward strand.
GGGAAACTACCGACCAATTTGATGTAGGGATTGACTTTGGATTATTGGATAATAGAATTTCAGGTGAAATTGATTATTACGAGAAAAAAACTAATAACTTATTGTTAAACGTTAACGTTCCAGGCACAACAGGATTTGCAGTGCAGACTCGTAATGTTGGTAAATTAACGAACAAAGGTGTTGAGTTTGTATTGAATACAGAAAACCTAGTTGGTGCATTTAAATGGAGAACAAGCATCAATTTAGCATTCAATGCCAACAAGGTTACTGATTTACAAGGACAAATTATTGAAGGTGGTTTAAGTACAATGAGCCGTGCTGTTGAAGGTCAGCCTATAGGTACATTCTTTACTGCTGAATATGCAGGAGTTGACCCTAACAATGGTGACGCTTTATGGTATAAAAACACGAAAAATGCAGATGGAACTGTAGACCGTACAACAACAAATGTGTACAACCAAGCTCAGAGAGTCGTAGTGGGTAAAGCATTGCCAGATTGGACTGGAGGAGTTACCAACACGTTTAGTTATAAAGGGTTTGATTTGAGCGTGTTCTTTAACGGACAGTTTGGTAATGAAATCAACTTCTATGGGGTAGGTCGATTCTCATCTGCCAATGGTCGATTTGAAGACAATCAGACAGTAGATCAGTTGAATTCATGGACATCAACAAATCGTAATACGAATATTCCAGAAGCTCGTTTGTTTTATAATAATGGAGCTCAACCTTCAAGTCGTTTTATCCAAGATGGATCATTTGTGCGTTTGAGAACAATAACACTAGCATACAATTTACCTAAAACTTTGCTACAAAAAGCAAATATTAATAGTATGAGAGTATTTGTTACAGGTCAGAACCTCGCAACATTTACAAAATACACTGGTTGGGATCCAGAGGTAAATGCTGATGATATTGTGACGAACGTTGCATTAGGTTATGACTTTTACACTGCGCCTCAACCTCGAACAATTACATTTGGTGTAAATTTGGGCTTTTAATTTAAACGATTCTTGATATGAAAAAATTAACTAAAAATATATTCTTAGTAGGTTTAGCTGTTTCAACACTCACCTCTTGTGATAATAGTTACTTAGATTTAGAGCCAAAAGTAAGTATTGATGAATCTGCGGCTTTAAACACATCGAAAGATATCCAAGTAACACTTAATGGTGCTTATGATGGACTCAGTGACGTAAATGTTTGGGGAGGGGGGAGCCAGTACATAAAAGAACTATTAGTAGATGACAGAGATGTCGTATTTGGAGGTACATTTACAACTCTTGACGAAATTTGGAGAAAAACTATTGCTACGACCAATGGTGATATTACTAATCTTTGGCTCGATAGCTACAATTCAATTAACCGTGTAAACAATGTATTGTCGGCAATATCAAAGGTTGATGATGCTAATAGAAATAGAGTAGAGGGTGAAGCCCGTTTTATTCGAGGAGCCTTGTATTTTGATTTGGTAAACTTATATGGAAAATTCTGGGGTGATGGAGATAATAACACAAACCTTGCAGTACCTTTAATATTGACGCCAACTCGTGGTATTACACAGGATGATTACCGTACTCGTGCTACAGTAGCTCAAGTTTATGCTCAGGTTATAGATGATTTAACAAAAGCTGAGCAGCTATTGAGCTCGCAAGTAGATAACTATGGTTTTGCCTCAAAAAATGCAGCAGCGGCAATGCTGTCGAGAGTTTATTTAGCACAGGGCAACTACGCTTTGGCTAGAGACGCTGCCAATCGTGTTATTACCTCAGGAGTACACGCCTTAGCACCAACATTTGCTGATGCATTTGCTGATGGTTCAAATACTGAAGAGTTGATTTTTAGAATTATTGTTACCGACCAAGATGGAGCAAATGATTTAAATACATTCTATGGCTCTACAGCTAGCAATGGACGTGGTGATATTCGTGTGCAATCAAAATTCTTATCCTTATATTCTTCAGAGGATTCAAGAGGTAAATTTTTCGAGCGTGTAAATAACCTTAATTTTACTTTGAAGTTTGCTGATAGATATGGCGATTTGCCAATTATTCGATTTGCAGAAATGTATCTTACAAGAGCGGAATGTAATTTTAGACTTGGTACTACGGTTGGTGCGTTGCCTATTTCTGATATTAATAAGATTCGTGATAGAGCTGGAGCCAATTTATTAACTAACTTAACTTTAGCAGATATCTTAAAAGAAAGACGCCTGGAGTTAGCATTTGAAGGAGGTAATTATTTAGATATCAAAAGAACTAAACAAAGTGTTGGTGCTTTAACTTCCAATTCTAACGCTTTGACACTCCCAATTCCACAACGAGAAATAGATACAAACAAATCTTTGGTTCAGAATGCTGGATACTAGTTTAAGTACAAAAGCTAAAAGTTAGATAATTTATAAGGTTTTTTAAATAAATCGAAATGAGGAATTTACTCCATCGAGGATTTATGATATTTTCTAAATAAAAATCTAATTATCTAATAAATAAAAAAAGGGTATAGGCATTTAAGCCTATACCCTTTTTTTTTAGGAAATATTTAACTTTTTTTGCCCTGTGGTAGAGAGACCGTACTGAAACGACAACATATCTAGAAAATATATTTTGTTGTTTCTAAGAAAAAATAATCAAAAAGGGAAAAGTTTTATTTGAAATAGGCATGTTAATAGCAAAAAATATCATCAAACGTTATGCTTCCTTACAAGTACTTAAAGGAATAGACCTGAATATCAATAAAGGGGAGATTGTCTCAATTGTTGGGGCTTCGGGGGCAGGAAAAAGTACTTTATTGCATATCTTGGGTACATTAGACCAGCCAGACGCTGGAAGTCTAATCATCGATGGACAAGATGTCACCCAACTAGGAGAGAGGCCTTTGGCTACTTTTAGAAATGAAAAAATTGGATTTATTTTTCAATTTCATAACCTATTAGGTGAGTTTTCGGCACTTGAAAATGTTTGTATGCCCTCATTTATTGGTGGAAAAGGAGATAAAGCGGTAAGAGAAAGGGCTGAGGAGTTATTGGTAATGCTAGGGCTAAAAGATAGAATCAATAATCTACCGTCACAAATGTCAGGAGGTGAGCAGCAACGTACTGCGGTGGCTAGAGCGTTGATGAATTCGCCTGCGATTATTTTTGCAGATGAACCTTCTGGTAATTTAGATTCTAAAAATGCACAAGAGTTACATGAACTGTTTTTTACCCTGCGAGATAAATTTCAGCAAACTTTTGTTGTCGTGACTCACAACGAGGAATTGGCTAATATGGCAGACCGAAAACTCATTATGCAGGACGGCTTAATTATAAATTAATCTGCAACAAACATGAGTCATCTCGAATTTTAAGATTAGGGTTATTCTCCAAATTTTCATCAAAAAAGCGGTCGAAAAATATTTTTCAACCGCTTTTTTGATATTACGATACTAGATATAACTTGGCTTAAGACGCAATCATTGCATCTTTAACACTAGAATACAAATTTTAACATAATCACTCATCCGCTCAATCACTAAATCGCTAAATTAGTGCTGACTCATGATTTTTTGTATTTGTCCCAAAAATTAATCGATAATACAAAACTCTCCAGCAAACACTTTTAAGCTTTTATAAGTTAAACCTCTAGCTTTCGAACCCTTCTGTTTGAACTTTTACGGGTTTGTTTGTATTTTAGAACTAAAATCTATCTCAATAGTGGTGATTTTACCCTAAAACCAACAATTCAACTAATAAATAGCTTTATTCTTAAGCGCACTAACTTATGCACATCGAAACTTCGACCTTGGACTCGAAACGTACTAAACTGTATATCTTTCTTTTTGGAATATTCCTTACCAATGCCATTGTAGCCGAAATTGTTGGTGCCAAGATTTTTTCAGTAGAAAAAACTTTGGGTTTTGCACCAATTCACCTCAATACCTTTTTTGGCATTTGGGACTTAAATCAAACTGCTGGGGCGCTCAACTGGCCATTTGTTTTTATTACCTCAGATATTATCAATGAATATTTTGGTAAAAAAGGCGTAAAACGTATTTCTTATTTGACGGCTGGTTTCATCGCCTACAGCTTTTTGATTATTTACGGTGCAACCTTACTAGTACCAGCAGACTTTTGGCTGGATGTCAACAAAGGCGACCATAATTTCAATATCAATGAGGCTTTCGCCAAAATCTTCCGTCAAGGATTAGGTATTATCACGGGCTCATTAAGTGCATTTTTGATTAGTCAAATTCTGGATGCGTATGTGTTTCACTCGATTAGAAAAGTAACGAAAGGTGAGAAGATTTGGCTTCGAGCAACAGGCTCTACCTTAGTATCGCAATTGATAGATAGCTTTGTTGTGATTGGTATTGCCTTCGTGGTATTTGGCAACTGGACAATAGACCAATGGATTTCTACTTCTTTGAACAATTATCTATACAAATTCTTCTCGGCTATTATCATGACACCACTCATTTACCTAGCCCATAATTTGATAGACGGATATTTAGGAAAAGAACTATCTGATCAACTCATTTCTGAGGCGGGTCAGCAGGAGTAGATCAAGATTTTTTAAATGATACAAAAATGAGCTTCAAATAGAACTTTAATGGTTTTGTTTGAGGCTCATTTTTATTAGAAATTTTTCAGAAATATTTCTGCAACTCTAAAACCTTAAGTCAAACTAAACTAATAAAAACACTGATACTTTATGGAGCTAAGTTAGTCTCAACAAAAAACTAACTTAACAGTTCTCTATGAAGAAAATCTACCACTTATTATTAGTTCTGGTTTTATACCTCAATCTCTCATTGCCTAACGCCTACGCACAGAATTATCCTATTTCAGGCTATGGTGCTTTTATGACACCTTCGTCGCTCACATGGTCGAGTCTTTACAATACCCAAGCACTCAATCTTACTCTAGTAGCCAAGGATATTGGTAGTACTCCCGGAGAAATATTTGCCCGTATACGTTTGTCTCGGGTGGGTATTGAAATAGCTAACCCTCAAAGTTTTGTAGCCACTAAAGGCATAAAAGTCAACTTTGGATCTCCTCTGCAACTCTCAGGAATAGATTTCGCTGAGAACTTCAACTATCAAAATTTAGACGCCTCTGGAGTTCCCGAAAGTCTCTTTACCCAAGGAGGAGTATTACCCAATGGCTTTTGGACGATTGAGTTGACTTTCTTTGAGTTAGATGCTGCTAGAAATCACCGACAGGTATCTGACAAGATTTCAATAGCCTTTACTGTCAATAATGGGCAAGCTCCTTTGCTAAACCTTCCTAGTAACGAATCGGAAATAGATGCTCGTTATGGACAGAATTTTAGTTTTGCATGGACTCCCCGAGGAACATCCTTGTCGGGTGCTGGAGGTTTGACCTATAATTTTAGCCTCTGGGAATTGGGCGAAGACGAAAACCCTTATGATGTAGCCGAAGGTAAAACACCTATTTACACCAGTAGTGTATCGGTACCAATGTTAGTGTATGATCCCACCAAGCCTCTTTTGCAAGTGGGCAAGCACTATGCTTGGCAGGTGCAAGTGGTAGACCCTTTTGGTAATAATGTCTACGAAAACAATGGAAAAAGTGAAATATGGGAGTTTAGATACGGACTCAAATGTCAAGCACCCGCACTCAACTTCAAAAGTATAGGCTCGGGCTATACCGAAATCTATTGGGACAAAATCAATCAAGCCCAAAACTACGACCTACGGTGGCGCATACAAGGCACCAATGAGTATAGCCACTATATTACCTCATGGACTTATCACCGTTTGGAATTTGACAGGGAACAGGTGTATGATGTAGAGATTCAAAGCCAATGCTATGGTGGCGAATATAGCGATTGGAAGTCAAGCAAATATCCTGAAAATACTACCCCAATGCTCAAGAGCATGACTCCTGCAGCTCCTGTTGTTGTTTATACACGAGAAGAAGCCATCAACCCTGCGGATATTCCCGTGAATGGGGCTGATGTTGACCCTACTGTCTACGATAATTTGGTCAATACCTTGAACGCTGAACCAAAATCCGAAATTCGATGTGGGAAAGTAAATCAAACTGCCGTATTCGCTTGCCAACCAGACGATGTTTCTGATTATCAGGGAACAAAAGATTTTACCAGCAAACCCAACAGTACCTTTTATGTCAATGGCTATGATGTTCGTATAACCAAAGTCGTCAACCAAACCTCTGGGGAAGGCTTGTTGTATATGCCTCTTTTTGGGCAACGTATCCCTGTAGTTTGGAGTGGCATTACCCTCAAAGAAGGAGAAGGAAAAGACTATATGGGAAATGCTTATGGCTGTCTGACCTCTGGCGAGGTAATAGTTGCAGGTTCCAATCCCAACCTCATAGTCGGTGACCTTAATACACAATACCAAGCACTTTACAATTCGCTCAACAGCCCCGGAAGTTATTCAGGTACTTTTGGACAAGCGGTCTCAGATATGGGACTTATTGCACAAGAGTTACTTGATAAAATAGCCAAAGGGACACCCATTGAGCCCTCCGATTATCAAAAGTATAATAGCGTGTGTAATGCTGTCAAGAAAGGTATGGACGATTGGAAAAAAAAGCTGGTAGACAAATATGGTGATAACCCAAAGTTTCCAGAATTTCAGCGTCTTTACTCTTCCATCGACAATATCAAAACATCACTACTCAATGAGATAGACTGTGACCGCCAAGGGAAGGTATGGAACCGAAATACTGACGATTCAGAAGTGCTTTATGCCTCTATAGGTATGCCATATTTGGAGGATTTTTATCTCAAAAACCCTTGTAAAATAGCTCTAACTCAAAGCAAATCATCCGAACTAAAAGATTTGCTTAGTACAGCAGTAGACTTGGAGAAGCAACCTTTAGACGCCAATTTAACAGACAAGCCAACCACTTCTCCTGACCTGCCGACGGCGCTGTCGTTGCTAACACAGCTCCAACTGACTACAAGTTATGCACAAGGACATGGCTGTGAAGATTACAAATTTGTAGATTTTAAAGAAGGTTGCATGTACTCTTCAGGGAGTTCACTTACACCAGCAATCACGTATTTTGGTAAACCCACTATATGGAAAACCCCATTACCTCTATGGTTAGTCAACAACGTATGGGTCTGCCAAAGTAGCGATACCCCTTTGGCATTTAAGTATTACAATTCATCCGACCTAAAATGGTATGATTTACCATTGCCAGCGGGAGAGACAGCTGGCGAAGCCTTTGCCAATGTATTTGCCCAAGGTTTTGCCGTATTGCTAAGCGCAGGTGTTGGCCTCGGAGCTCAAACCGCAGTAGTGGCCGAACAAACCGCTCAGCGTTGTATCATCAACGGTAGTATAGATTTAGTCATCCAAGGGATATTGTATGGTGGTTGGGAGGCCTATCAGCAAGGCAAATTACCCAAAGAGGTATTGCCTTCAATTTGGGATAGAATTTCATTGATTAGTGTAGCAGGTTCTT
>NZ_JAAALB010000052.1 GCF_009905545.1 Cellulophaga sp. BC115SP
AAATAAAAAATCCACCCGTATTTGAGTGGATTTTTTGTAGGCCTTCGCAGGAAAAAGTAATTTTCAAGGGAAGCCTACAAAACGGCACTTTTTAGACGCAAAGCATTACGTCTCTACTGGTGAATTTCTTCTTAAAATAATCACTAAATCACTCATTCAACAATCACTCAATTGGGTGTAACTCAACGCTATTTACGTTCCCTCAAATAACAGATACCCAGCTAACAACTAACTTCCCCTCAATAATTCTTCATTTCATCTCTGCCCTGTTGATAGCCTAACAAAATGAGTCTTTCTATATCGTCTTTATCAAACGATTGGATATCGATATTCAAAGGTTGCTGTGGACGAATGATTTTCAGTTTGATTCTTTTTTGACCTTTCAAAATTCCTGAAGTAGCACAGCTTCCATCTTCGGGTAAACATTCGTTTCTAAACTCAGCCCAATCCAAATCTGCATTGAGACATTCGTTTACGGCAATGTCCATCACCCTGTCTACCAGCGCCAGCAAGTTGCCATAAGGAAAATACCCGCCGTCAAGTTTTCGAGTGTGGCAGGCGATACATACAATCTCATCTGCACCATCGTCGATGGCTTTTTTGACTGGAGCTACATCGCGCATACCCCCGTCCAGAAAAGCCATTTTTTTGTGATCGCCAATATTAATAACAGGCATCAAAATCGGAATAGCCGACGATGCCATTACATAGTCTAGGAAATGCTCATAACTTGGGTCAGCATAGATCATATTGCCATTGATAATGTCGACCGCCCCAACTTTTAGTGATACAGGACTTGCGTTGAGATTTCGAAGATGAATGTTGTTATGAAGAATTTCCTTGAGCGGAGTAGTATCTAATAATCCTTCAAAGTTTCTACGAATGGCACTTAAGCCTAATTCGTAAGTGCCCCGACGTAATGCCAGCGAATCGGGCGTTACAATATTATTTGCCCAAAATTTGCATAAATCTAAGGCTGTTTCTGTATAGTCAATAACGCCATTCTCAAGCATTTGTCTACCAATGGCATTGACCAAATAGGAAGCATTCATACTTCCTGCCGAAACGCCATAAATAGCATCTGGATAAAAACCAGACTCAAATACCGCACGAACAACCCCTGTTTGATAAGCCCCTTTGACAGAACCACCTGCCAATACTAATATTTTACTCATAGTGGTATTTCAATGATATTGGTTCATAGTTAAATAATTAGGTAACTTTGGATAGAGAGAAAGATAGTCTTTTTTGAAAGCTAAAGTTTTACTTTATTTGATCAACAATGATAACTAAACTTGCTAGTAATCAATAGGATACTTGTCATTTTTTTGGAATATTTTTCTCAAAGCGTATGATTTTTTTCTAGAAAAAAATCATACTCAGTAGCCTTTTTTGTGAAAAAAACTAAATCTTCTAACAAACTAAAATACAGTTTTTATGTTATAAAGTCAGGTTAAATTACCTGTTTTTTATCTAAATCGACTAATTTGCGTCGGAATTAAGAACGGTACCTGTCTTTGTCATAAAATATACCCAAACTAGGTGCCCAGCAATTGAACAAATGTCTTTATCAATCAAGGAAATACAAGCTCCCATCGCTGCCGAAATGGATGCCTTTGAAGGCAAATTTCGCCAGTTTATGAAAACGAAAGTGATGCTGTTGGACACAATCATGAATTACATTGTCCAACGCAAAGGGAAACAACTCCGACCTATGTTTGTATTTTTGTCGGCGGGAGTGTTTGGCAAAATCACAGAAGAAACCTATCGTGGTGCAGCGCTTATCGAGCTTCTTCATACTGCTACGCTTGTACACGACGACGTAGTGGATGATTCGAACTATCGTCGTGGTTTTTTCTCTGTAAATGCGCTTTGGAAAAATAAAATTGCAGTTTTAGTAGGTGATTATCTCCTTTCAAAAGGTTTGTTACTGTCTATTGATCACGGGGATTTTGAGATGTTGAAAATCGTTTCGACAGCCGTGCGAGAAATGTCAGAAGGAGAGCTTTTGCAAATCGAGAAAGCTCGTAAGCTGGATATTACCGAAGATATTTATTTTGAAATTATTCGTCAAAAAACCGCTACTTTGATTGCTGCTTGTTGTGCCGCAGGCATGTCGTCGGCAGGAGCTAATGCCGAAACAGTAGAAAAAGCAAGATTATTTGGGGAGAAAGTCGGTATTGCTTTTCAAATCAAAGACGACCTTTTTGATTATGGTGATGCTGAAATAGGTAAACCTTTAGGTATCGATATCAAGGAAAAGAAAATGACTTTGCCTTTGATATATGCTCTCAACCAAGCAGATTGGAGTACTAAGCGTCATGTAATCAACACGATTAAAAATGATTCTGAGAACCCTAAAAAAGTAGCCGAAGTGATTGATTTTGTGAAAAAATCGGGAGGTTTACAATATGCTACCGAAGTAATGCAAAATATTGTTCGTGAAGCACTAGCTATTTTGGATTCATTTCCAGAATCTATCTATCGCACATCTTTGGCAGGATTGGTACAGTTTACGATAGAAAGAGCTAAATAGTCAAGTCTTCATTGAGTGAATGAGTGATTATTTTTTACATGATTTTTACTTTTAGAGACCCAATACATTGTCTCTAAAAATCCAATATCGAACATGAGTTACCCCTAATTGTGGGACTAGGATGATTCTACAAATATCAAAAAAGCGCTCGAAAATTGTTTTTCGAGCGCTTTTTTGATGCTATTATACTAGATTTTATTCAGCTCAAGACGCAATCATTGCGTCTCTACTAATAGGATAGAAATTTTAACATAATCACTCATCCGCTCAATCACTCAATCAAGGATAAATCAGCTACTTAGATTCAGTCTTTTCTTTGGCTTCTGCCAATTTCCACCAAGGCAAATACGGATAAGCATGGTGTTCATGATGATACCCAAAAAAGTAACAAGAAAAAAAGGCAATCCAGTGATTTAAGCCTTGACTCCTGGCTTTATGTTTATCTGAGGGGTCGTGTTCGCCACGATGTGGCAAATACGTGCCAAAATAGAATAATTGCAAAGTGCTCAAAATAGCAGGTACTTCCCAAAACAGGATTAGATTCCACATCGGAAAGACTAATTTGAGTAAATTATAGGTAATTGCCATCAAAACTATTTGCCAAACTGTGACATATTCTAAGGCAAACTTAAGATACCATCGAAAAAAATTACCCGCATAATAATCAGGGTCTTGTTCACTTGCTGCATGCTTGTGATGCAAGTGGTGCTTCGAACTCAGTTTGTTATAATTATTGAAGGCAAACAAAGTAGCACAAAGCCAGCCAATCCCATAATTAACCTTTGGGCGATGTGGCATCACTACACCATGAATGGCATCATGTGCGGTGATAAATACGCCCGTGTAGAGGTGCGTTTGTATCAATAGTCCCAAATAAATTAAAGGATCATCGAAACGAACAGGATAATGTAGAAAATACCAAAGATTTGCTCCCCACAAGAGTAAAATCAATGCGGCATAATATAAACCTTTATAATTTTTGAGTGAGTTCATATTGGTTAAACAAGTAAGCCTATAACTTTGTTACAAACATCAAATGTAAAGTTAATTGTATTTTCATGGCTAAAATTGAAAAAAATCTCCAACAAGCTATTCTTGATTTACCTCAAAAGGAAAAAGATAAACTTTTGATTCGCTTGATTGGAAAAGATAAGTTATTGATTGAAAAATTCGAGTTTGAATTACTAGAAGCAGGCGAAACCTTGCAAGAACGCAGGGCAGATTTACATGAGGCATTTGAAATGATGTATCATTCTCACATAACTTCTCCCAAAGCATTGCTTTATGAAGTTAGAAAAATGAGCAGTGCTATTACAAGACATCTAAAAATCACAAAAGATAAATACGGAGAAGTAGAGCTTACTATTGCCCTTATCAAAGGATGCTTTGAGCACAATACTTATATTGTTGAAAAATACAGTTCTTATGCAGATGCATTATTGCAATATTTAGCCAAAAGAACAGAGGCTGTAGTGAAGAAAGTGGAAAAATTGCATCCCGACGAGCAGTTTGATTTTCTGGAAAACCTCAATTTGCTTTTACATTACAATTACGAATATGCTACCGCTTACTATGCGAAGGAGCTAAAATTGCCTAAGAAATTTGATTAATTAGTATATTTCGCATGAAAATGAGTATAGTTGTATTACTTTTTGCGAGAAAGATTTATTTTTATAGAAACATACCACTCCCAACTCAGCTTCAAACTACCACTAATGTTTTTGATGAATTATAATTGCCTTACTCTTCTATCTTGATAGAAGGCCAGAACTAACACACGCACAATTATGTCAAAAATTGTTGATGCTATTAAGAACTCTAACTACCTGTACATGGTAAAAATTGACCTAGAAGGTTTTATCACGTACGTATCACCATATTTTCAAAAGAGATTTGAGTATTTAGGTAAAAATTTGGTGGGAGTATTCAGTCTTGATACGGTCTATATGGAAGATCATCAAAAATGTGCTGAGGTGATTCAGCTATGTTTTGCTGAGCCTGAAAAGCCTTTTCCTGTGGTATTAAGAAAACCTCATATTGCCAATAGTTTTCTTTGGACACAATGGGAGTTTTCATTACAATTAAACGCCAATCAAGAACCCCATGAAATTCTTTGTATCGGTCATGATATAACCCACGTGGAGGAGCTAAATGAGCAAACTGTCAACATGAATGCCTTGTTGCTCGAGCATCAAAATAAGTATAGTAGCCTTTTTGAGTTATCGCCTGTTGGTATCGCTGTGAACTCGATGGATGGGCGTTTTCTGGAAGTGAATACCGCATTGTCTACCATGACAGGATATTCAAAATCAGAACTTTTGAAGGTAGATTATTGGGCATTAACTCCTCAATCCTACGAAGAACAAGAACAGGAACAACTCAGAAATTTACATAATTTAGGGAGTTATGGCCCTTATGAGAAAGAATATATCCATAAAGATGGACATACCATTCCGATTTTATTGCACGGAAGACTCGTGTTGGACAAGCATGGAAAACCCCGTATATGGTCAATTATTCAAGATATTAGCAACGTAAAAGAGCGTGAGCAGATTATTATTGACCAAAACTCCAAACTCAAAGAGATTGCCTATACCCAATCGCATGTGATTAGGCATCCTGTGGCAAATATCTTAGGTGCTGTGGATTTGTTGGAAAACGAAGCAATTCCATCCAGTATTCAAGTATTGGTCGAAATGCTTAAAATTAGCGCTCAACAACTAGATGATATTATTCGTGAGACAGTCCTCAAATCAAGAGCTCTCGAATCTAACGAAGAAGAAATAAGCCAACTTCACACGAGAGACAGCGCTTAGTTTGACAAAAACTTTTCATCCATTCCAAAGCACCCTGCGAATCAGCCGCATTTTTGATAGGTAAGCGAAGCTCTTGCCAAATATCCAAAATATGGTTTTTCTCAGGGTGTATTTCTTCAAGCATAGCAATTGCTTTATCTACTAACAGAGGCTCGTTTTTATACCTGCCATATCCAGCCATCAAAGGTACAACGGTATTGATGAGGATATTTTCAAGAGAACTTTTTCCAAAACTTTTCACCTTTGTCTCAGTAGCCTTTCCGAAACGATAGTGATTTTCCCAATACGATGACGTGCTAATGTTAAAAAGCGATTCTATGGTTTGAGTATCATTAAAGTAAATCATTAAGGAAAAAAGATTAGCATTTTTTCCAATTAAGGCTGCCCATTGCGCTAACCTAACCGTCGGAAAGTTGGCAGGTCGCATTCTCAAAAACTTCCACTCATGTTTTTCTACAATAGGTTTTAGCTGATACTTTGCGGACAAAAACTTAAATTCCTGCTTTAATTTTTGCTGATATTCATCATTTTCCTCAATTACTTCCAACAAACCAGCTACCCCAAATACCATGGCTTCAATCTGAAAAAGACTATCTCGATGCTTATGAATACATTTAAGAGGTAAATTTTCGGCTAACCTTACAAAGGGTTCGGCATTGACGACAAAACCAAAATTTTTGGCTAATAATCGATAAGCTACTTCCTCCCAATCTTGATTACATTTGGCAAAAATCTCCATGATATAATGAGCCTTTTTTTCAAGTCTTAGCAATAACGCTTTATCTAACATCCCTAGTTTTCTAATATAGGGAACTTCCTCGAATTGACCTTGACAGAGAATTTGAGTAGGTTTAGCCATAAAATCTGCATAGGATTGCAACAGATGCGCATCAACGAGGTCTTTTACGACCAAAGTGGGCATTATGGTACCATCGTGGCGATGTACCTCGCGGTCATTTTCCCAAACTACGTGTAAAATAACATTGCCATAAGCTTGGTCGTGCTGATGTGTATGTTGTTCCCAGTCTGAAGATTTGAGGTGTATTTCCACACTTCCTATCCATTCGACATCGCCAATTTGAATATGCGCTTCTAAGAAATCTGCTCCAGCATGAGCGTTGTGATAGCCAACTTTCAGAACCTGAATAGGCTCAGCTTGTGTGCTTAATAGAGAAAGACTATTAAATTTTTGAAATTGCCAAACATGGTGTAAAAAGGCTTCTTGCATCATTATGAGGTGTTTGATAGATTAAGAACTAAAAGTTTGTAGTAAAAATAAAAAAAACTATCAAAATGCTCTATTTTTAGCAATACTTTCTCTAATTGTATTTAAAAAAATCGGGAATGATGCTCAAAACACCATTCCCGATAAAATCAAACGCTTAAATGTGATAAGGTAATTTTATTTTTCCAGCTCAATTACCGTGTCTAATTCATCTCTTTGAGCTGGATTAATATCAAAAACAACGAAGTTGTTATCTAATTTTTGGAACTTCACTGGTGCTCCAGATTTAAAATATTTAGCCGTTTTGAAAGCTACAGGTATTTTAATCATCCACTTATCTTCCTTTTGTTTTAATAAATGAAGATAAATTTTATTGCCTTTTTCGGTGACAGCTCCCCAATCTTGCGGGCGAACAAATCCGCCTTGCGTGCCATAAATCGTTGAGCCGTATATTTTCATGAAATCACCTACCTTGGCTAATCTTTCGACAAATTCTGGTTGAATCTCGCCATTAGGCATTGGTCCAACATTCAACAAAAAGTTGGCGCCATAGCCTGCTGCTCTAACCAAGTAATCAACTAATTCTTTTGGAGTTTTGTAACTGTTATCTTTGATATTATATCCCCATGAGCCATTGAGTGTTTCGCAGGTTTCGAGCGGTAATTTACCAATTTCTTGTCCCGATAAGCCCGATTTGTTTTCGCCAGGAAGATCACGCTCAAACATCTGGAAATCTTCACCATCAATTGGTAACAAATGATGATTGTTGCCAATCAAACACTGTGGTTGAAGTTTGTGAATTAGTGAATAGATTTCATCGTATTTCCAGTTTATTTTAGATTGCAATGTTTTATCATGATCGTTGTCTAACTGGTCCCAATGTCCATCAAACCAGATAGTTGACACTTCTCCATACTTGGTGAGTAACTCGGTAAGCTGATTTTTCATAAACTGTAAATAGCTGGCATAGTTACTTTTTTCGGTACGTCCAGTACCCTTACCTGTTTTACCAGTTTCGTAAGGATAATCGGTGCGATACCAATCCAATAGCGAATAATAAAAACATATTTTGAGACCTTGCTTATGACATTCATCTGCGATTTCTTTAACAATATCTCTTTTAAAAGGAGTGTTTGCAATGCCCCAATCTGAATATTGCGTATGAAAATTACTAAAGCCGTCGTGATGGCGAGTAATGAGGGTAATGTATTTCATACCAGCGTTTTTGGCAATACCAACCCATGTTTTTGCATCAAAATCTACTGGATTAAAAGCTCTTTGGAGTCTTTGGTAATCTTTTATTTTAATATTTTTGTTGTTCATAACCCATTCGCCATCGCCCAAAACGCTTGATGCGCCCCAGTGGATAAACATTCCAAAGCGAGCTTCATCAAATTCTTGACGAGCTTTGAGGTTTTCGGGACTAGGCACATATTTTTGTGCAAAAATGGATGCCGTTGCTAGAAAACAACACAATAAAGCAGTTGTAATTTTTTTCATGTTTTATAATAGTTTGTAAAGATAATTTGGTGTTTTTAAAAGATATTTTTCTCAAAAAATACCTATACATTTATGAAATAGTGATTATGGTGAATAGTGAAGTAGGACTGTAACAAAGTTTGTAAGCCATTGCGGATTTGGAATTTCTGATTTCGGAAATAAAGTGAAATACCTGTAGTTTTCATAAAAAATAGAAAATTACACTTCCGAAATCCAACATCCGATATAAACAGTTTTTATAATCCTTCATAAAGTACTAATACCTAATGGATGATTTTAAAATGCTTAGTACACTACAAATTCATAATTCGTCGAATAGCACTAATTCTTAATACCCAATATATGAGTCAAGAAAAAGAATCTTATCAGGTTGTGGGGGCTGTTTGGATTGAAAAATCTGATGGTACCGACCGATTTTTAGGAAAAGGAAGAATCCAATTGATGGAGCTTATCATCGAACATGGTTCTATTTCACAAGCAGCCAAAGCCATGAATATGTCTTACAAAAGAGCATGGGAATTGATTAATTCGATGAATGTCCAGTCTTCTAAGCCTTTTGTGATTACCCAAGTGGGTGGAAAAAGAGGAGGTGGGGCAGTAGTCACAGATGAAGGAGTAAAAGCTATTGTCGAATATAAAGCTTTGCAACAAAGGTTTAAAGATTTTTTGAAACAAGAAACAGAAGCCTTCAATCAAAAAAGTCACATCTTAGGTATCGTTTAGCTACAAGTCTCATTTTTCATTTATACTTCATCAAGTCTTGTCTTTTTAATCCATACGTTATATTTTTACAAAAATAGCGAAACGAGTATTCGTGAAAAATTAATAGAATTTTTCGAAACCGCTAAACTTGCTTACAACTCATAATTGAATTCATGGATATTCCCCAAATGATCTTAATGCTGGCAATGCTGGCAACAGTGGCTTTTTTATATGCTTCCGTAGGGCATGGTGGCGCTAGTGGATATCTTGCTGTAATGGCCTTGTTGGGTTTTGCTCCCGCATTGATGAAATCCTCAGCACTGATTATGAATTTGGCAGTATCATTATTTTCGTTTATTGGTTTTTATCGCGCAGGGCATTTCAAAATCAAACTTTTTTGGCCTTTTGCCATTGCCAGTATTCCTATGTCTTTTTTGGGAGCCACTTATACACTTCCCGATAGTATTTACAAAAAAATATTAGCGGTATGTATTCTTATTTCGATTGTGAGAATGTTGGTGAAATTCGAAAAGTCCGAGCATGAAGTAAAAGAGATTCCATTGTTTGGTGCCTTGTTGACTGGTGCAGTGATTGGACTTTTATCTGGAATGATTGGTATTGGCGGAGGTATTATCCTGAGTCCTGTAATGCTAGTAATGGGCTGGGCAACACTCAAACAAACGGCTGCGGTGTCGGCATTATTTATCTTTGTCAATTCCGTTTCGGGATTGATCGGAGCTATCTCAAAAGGAACGTTGGTGATTCAGCCAGATTTGATTTATGCAGTGATGGCAACTATAGTAGGAGGTACCGTTGGGGCTTATTACGGTAGTCATAGATTCAATATCCCGACCTTACGGTATATGCTGGCATTGGGACTAGTAATTGCTTGTCTGAAGCTTATATTTACCTAGACAATTGTGAATTTTGAATGGTGGATTGTGAATATAAAGAGCTATTTATCAGTATTTTACTATTAAAATAGAATTTGCTCTAAATATGAAATATTAATAATTAAAAATTTATATTCACAATTCACCACTTACCATTGATACTCAAATACTACTGAATCATCATTGGTCGTGCGGCACGTCCTTCTGATTGGGCAAAAATTTGATAACCAATAATCTCAAGATTTTCTTTTCCTGTGAATGAAGCAGCTTGATATTCACTTAGTACTTTTATATAAGTATTATCAAAGCTATTATTGACAAAATAGTTGAATGAGAATGTTGGTTCAGCACTAAATAAGAATATAATTTTCTGTATCTTGTTTTGCGCTTTAGCTGCTTTTCCTAACCATTGTAAACGGCTTTTCATATAGCTAAAAGTAGGAGTTGTTTGGTAATCATGTACCAATATTCGGTCTGTATTTGAAACAATTCCTGTTGCTTGTGTCAACTCCTGACCAGTAGGATTTTGAAACCAACCTATGTATGTTTCTGTAGGTATTTGCGTTGTTTGAGCATCTCCCCAAGCATTAATTCCTTGTAATTCTTTAAGGTAGTTTTTAAAGGTTGCAGCTTTATTCCACCATTCAAGTTCCAAGTTAGCATAATCAAATTTTTCAAGGGCATCTGTACGGCTAGCATTATAATTATTGATAGTCGTTGTAAAAGCATTAGCCGAACCCATGCAGGCGGTAACGGTAGTGATGCCATATTGTGTACGTGCTTTACGAATAAACGCCGCTACTTTGGGATACCCCGCCGACGTTGCTAATAACGTGTACAAATCGTAGCAAGTCACCGTAGTGAAGCTGTTGTATTGGCACCATTGCAGTAGTGCATTCTCTTTACCTTGGTCGCCGACAATGTATTTCAAACTGTCGAGATATACCCCTCTGTAAATTGAGCTTAAGTCAATTTTGAGACCATTATGTTCTGGACTCGATGGCTCCATTGATAAGTCTTCGCTACATTGTGTAAACAGAAAGACGGAGGATAAAAGAATAATAAATAGATAATGATTTTTCATGAGTATAAAATTTTATGGGCTTTGTAACTCTAAAATAGACATTGAAAATCACTATTCCAAATACATTAGTGCTTAAAAATGGTTATAATTGATATAAATCATATTTTAAAATTTGCACTTTATTGATAGCAAGTGAGTTGAGCACTATTAAGAAATTTTGTATAAGAGTATTAAATAATTATGAGTGAATGAAAATTGGTTATAACCGCAGAACAGTATCTGTTGTTACATATAATTATAATAGCACTAAAACAAAAAAAATCTTAGCCTGTGAAGACTAAGATTTTTTTGAAAAATCTATGAATAAAAATTCAGTTACTGAAATTAATTACCGAACTCAATTTTATCAGTAGAAATTAGTTTTTATAAAGTACTGCCTTCACAGCATCAACTGTACGCTGAATGCTTGGCAAAATCTCATCGATAAGCGTTGGTGCATAAGGAAGAGGAAGGTCTTTTGAGTTTACACGGATCACTGGAGCGTCCATGTAATCAAATGCCCAACGTTGAATATTGTAAGCAATCTCAGAAGAAAGACCTGCAACAGGGTTAGCTTCTTCAACTACCACACAACGATTAGTTCTTTTTACAGAAGCAAGAACTGTTTCATAGTCGATAGGACGAACCGTTCTCAAGTCAATAACTTCAGCATTGATACCCATTTTAGTTAATTCAGCAACCGCTGGCATAACTACACGTGGCAACATTTTACCAAAAGTTACGATAGTAACATCTGTACCTTCTTTAACAACGTTTGCTTTTCCGATAGGAATAAGGTATTCGCCATCTGGAACAAGTCCTTTGTCACCGTACATCAATTCAGACTCCATGAAAATAACAGGGTCATTATCACGGATAGAAGCTTTCAAAAGTCCTTTTGCATCAGCTGGGTTAGAAGGCACAACTACTTTCAAACCTGGTGTGTTAGCAAACCAGTTTTCGAAGTTTGAAGAGTGTTGTGAAGACAATTGACCAGCATTACCTGTAGGTCCACGGAAAACCATTGGACAAGAATACTGACCACCTGACATTGACATCATTTTGGCAGCTGAGTTGATAATTTGGTCAATAGCTACCAATGAGAAGTTGAATGTCATGAATTCAACGATAGGACGCAAACCATTAGCGGCAGCACCTACAGCGATCCCTGCAAAACCTAGCTCGGCAATTGGCGTGTCAATTACTCGGTCTGGACCGAATTCATCCAACATTCCTTGCGAAACTTTATAAGCACCATTGTATTCGGCTACTTCTTCTCCCAGTAAAAAAACTGATTGGTCACGACGCATTTCTTCGTTCATGGCTTCACGAAGAGCCTCTCTGAATTGTATTTCTCTCATTTGTTTAAGATAATTCTAGGATATTTAGGACGCTATGCGTTAAAAATTAGATTCTTGTCATATTGAAAACTGTCTGTAAAATTAGGGAAGAATATTGGAACAGACAAGCGGGTTTAGCAACTAAGCCAGTAACATTATTCAAGAAACCTCAAATAGCTGATATTTGTTAGTTTTTGAAAACACTTATTTTCTGAAAAGTCGCTTTTATGCCCTAAAACTGATGATTGGATACTAAAATCTTCCTCTTAATAAACCGAAAAAATAGATTTTTTTACTCATTTACCACAAAAGTATTCCTCAATATCGTCATGATTCAAGGTTACTTCCTTTAAATTTGAGTACTTTTTGCATGAAAATACAACGGTAAAAAGAAGAAGAGAGTTTCCCATTCCAAATCTAAATAGAAAATGCAAGACCTTAAAGTTACGCTCATACAAACAGAACTATATTGGGAAAATCCCATAGCGAATTTGGCTATGCTAGAAGAAAAGATAGCACAAATAGAGGAGGAAACCGATTTGATTGTATTGCCAGAAATGTTTAGCACAGCTTTTTCGATGAATACAACGCTCGCCGAGCCAATGAACTTGACTACTTTTAAGTGGATGAAGCAACAAGCTGCTCAAACAAAAGCTGTGATTTTGGGTAGCGTGATGATTCGGGAGGGCGAGAAGGTCTTTAATCGTATGATTTGGATGCAACCTGACGGACAATTTCAAACCTATGATAAGCGACATTTGTTTAGAATGGGCAACGAACATTCTCATTATGAAGGGGGTAATAAACGATTAATAGTAACCTTGAAAGGCTGGAAAATTTGCCCATTGATTTGCTACGATTTACGCTTTCCTGTGTGGTCGCGCAATGTTGCTCAAGAATATGATGTGCTGATATATGTCGCCAATTGGCCTGCCGCAAGAGCCTATCCTTGGAAATCTTTGCTTGTAGCTCGTGCCATCGAAAATCAAAGTTATGTAGTTGGGGTAAACCGAGTTGGGAAAGATGGTAATGATTACGCTTTTTCGGGAGATTCGGCAGTGTTGAATTTTAAAGGAGAATATCTTTTTGAAAAAAGTAATGAAGAAGCAACCGTTACTATTACACTATCAAAAGAAGATTTGAATACTTTTAGAACGCAGTTTCCTGCCTATTTGGATGCCGACAAGTTTGAAATACTTGATTAAGAATTAAAAATGCACTTAGAACATGTTTAAATTTTGTAAACTGTTAAATTGAAAAATTTCACATTTACTTTTCTGAAATCCTGTTGTTTGAGCCGCAGGCGAGTTTAGGATTTCTTGACTTTCTTTTGCGGCCGCCGCGCGGTTACTTTTCTTGTGTCAAGACAAGAAAAGTAAGGAGTGGCGAAAGGAAATTTTGTTTTTTTAACGAATGCCAAATAAAATTTCAAAACATATAGTTACTCAATAAATAGTAAGCTAGAAAATCAAAGTTGTTCTCTAGCTTACTGTTCTTTTATTGAATCGTTAGTTTTCGGAAAGTATCCTCCAAAGATTGCCCGTTTTGTACCAATGTCGAAAGTGCTTGGTCTTCTACGATTTTACCTTTGTTGATAATCACCACTCTATCGCATATAGCCTCCACTTCTTGCATAATGTGAGTAGAAAATACCACTGTTTTTTCTTTTCCGATATTTTTGATAACCTGACGAATCTCAACAAGTTGATTAGGGTCAAGACCCGTTGTTGGTTCGTCCAAAATCAAAACTTTTGGGTCATGAATCAAGGCTTGGGCTAATCCTACACGTTGACGATAGCCTTTTGAAAGCTGACCGATTTTTTTCTTTTGTTCAATTTGTAAACCAACCAACTCAATTACCTCTTCGGTTCTACGTGTCAGTTGATTGCCTTTTATTTGATAGATGCCGCCTACAAAGCTCAAAAACTCCTTCACATACATATCCAAATAAAGGGGATTGTGCTCAGGAAGATAACCAATATTTCTACGTACCTCTTTTGACGACTTTTGTACATCGTAACCACATACTTCTACAGAGCCTTCAGTGGCAGGAATATAGCAAGTAGCGATTTTCATGGTAGTGGATTTTCCTGCACCGTTAGGTCCGAGAAAACCAACAATTTCACCTTGATTAACCTCAAAAGAAATATTGTCAACAGCTTTTTGCTGCCCGTAAATTTTGGTAAGATTTTGAATTTTGATAGACATTCTAGCGTATTGTTGAATGATTGACTGAATGAGTGATTGTGTGAATATACCCAAGGGAAATTTATGCAGAAAGGCTAGTTTTGCACCTAGTTCTACATTACCAATCACCCACTCATTTATTGCATGTTTTATGAAAACATTCCTCCTAAATCCAAACCTGGAATATTCGGGAGAAGTCCATTGGTAGCTTGCTGTAGGTGTTCTTTGATTTTGCCTTCGATATTACCCATGGCAATGTTAGTAGCTGCTACAATCAAATCTTGTACAACTTCACGGTCAGAAGGTTTTAATAAATCTTCATCGATTTCAACATTGAGCAATTGTTTTTTGCCATTGATCGTTACTTTTACCATACCACCACCAGCTTCGCCAGTTTCAACGATTGTTCCCAATGTTTCTTGTGCTTCTTTCATTTTTGCTTGAAGGTCTTTTACCTTTCCAAGCATTCCCATCATGTCGAACATAACTTATTTGCTTTGTTTTGGATAATCAAAAAATGGTTCATGAGCCAATGCTCATTTAGACTTGCAAGTTACAATTCTTCCCTCAAGTCACCAAAACGTTGATTAATGAAACCATTTAGTAAACCACCACAATGCTTCCTTCTTTAGTAATGATATTACCAGAAAGGTCTTCTACTTGAACCTGAAAAGCGTAACTTCCCGCAGGCACTTTGTTGCCATTTGAGCTTGTACCGTCCCAACCCAACTGTGGATTATTTTGATAGTTGGCGTTTTCAATAAATGAAATTAAATTGCCCCAACGGTCGAAAATGGACATTTTAGTAGCCTTGATAAATCGCCCTTGAATATAAAATGTGTCATTTAGCCCATCGCCATTAGGCGTAAATGCCTGTGCCGAAAGTGCCAACGAAGGACGTTGATATTCTACATAATTAGAAAGGGTAGTTGGAGGATAGCTACTTGGATAACCCTCAATCGCTAAATAAATAGTTTGCCCTTCTGCTTCAGGAATGTTCAAGGTAGAAAGGTTGAGCGAATTTTTGGTGCTTGTATAAGGCAGACCAGACCCTGAGGTATTAATGGGGAGACCTGTACTAGGGTTGACCCTATAGATTTTATATTCTGTAATGGGGTCTGTAAAAGAACTTTCGGGAGACCAAATCATTGACGAGCCTTGCATTTGAGCAAAAATGGGACAAATTTTAGACGATGGTTGGGACTCGCCACAGCCACCTGTCCATGTCATATAAAAGCAATACTGCTGAGCGCTTGGATTTACCGAAGTGTCATCCCAAAAAGCACTCGCATCCGAATGTACTTTTGTATAATTACCATTTATGCTGTTGGCACGGTAGTAGTTGAAAGCTGTAAATGTTGGTAAATCTCCTCCTTCTTTTTCCAATGACGTTACACGAATCGACTGCCCGCCAATAACGGTACTGCCCACTTTACCAAGAGGCGTTGGTGGAATGGACGTATTTTTGATTTTTAATAAATTAGATGTGGATTTGGATTGGTAATTAGTGACGACTTTATAAGTGTACTCTTCACCACAAATAACATCTGTATCATCATACAGATTATTGCCTATAGTCGTAATATTCCTTAGTAGCGATTCAGTGCCAGATGCATCAACTTTGAATACATCGTATGAGCGAAAAGTATTGTCAGGGAGACTGCTTTGTGCTACTGACCAAACAATGGTGTTACCCCCTTGCTTGGTATTGCCAGTAAGGGGTGTCGTACAAATTTCGTTAGTACTCTCAACGGTCTTAGCGTTGCAAATATCAAAGGCATTGACTTTAAAGCAATATTGTTTGGTAGGGTCAGGAACAGAGAATTTTTGTATTTCACCTACTAATGAGGCAGTAGGTGTGTAAGTATAAACAGGTGTACCAGTTGTATTATAGGTTGATTCGCTTGTAGGATCACGCATCCAAATTTTATGTTCTATTCCAGCAGTCGCTGCTACATTTAATGAAATCCCATTATCAATAGCAACATTGAATATAATGGGGGCTATAGGTGTTGAGACTGTGGTGAGTCTCTTTTGGTCAGATTCAGAACATTTACCATATTGACTTTTACCTTCTATAACAAAATCAAAACCCAAAATACTACTATTTATAGTTTGTGTTATCTCACGTGGATAAGTACTTGTAGAAACATTAAAACTTCTAGGGGAGGCGCCAAAAGGGGTTATAGAATAAGTGTAAGATTCAAACAATTTATTGGATGGGGCATCTAACAGAGTTATAGTAACTTTTTTCATTGTAGTAGTTCCCGGCTCATCACATAATTTTACAGTGTATTTTGGTTTTTCAAAATCTACAATCTGAATAACCTTACAAGCATAATAGCCTGAACCGCCAATACTACCAAAACTTTTGATAAAGTAAATGCCTGGGGTAGTCGGTAAAGTTGTGGTGATTGAGTTTGTGTTGCTAGGTACAGGAATTGCGTTGGAGGTAGAAAGAACAGTTGCATTTTGAGTAATTTCAAAAGAGCGTGAGCCTCCACCTGTTACCAAGTCTTCTAAGGTTATTTGTTCACCTCTACAAAAATTAGAAGGAATGTTATTAGCGTTGAGAGCACCATTTCCATCGTATTCAATGAAGGTGGGGTTATTATTAATGCTAAATTTCCCTATATCTCCACTAGGCGCATCGGGGCATAGTTGTCCTAACGCAACTTCATGAAAAGTTACCAGAAGAAAAAGAAAAAAAATATTTCGAGTAAAGTATGTAGTAAATGAATGAATCATAATGGTTAATATCTTCAAAAATCAACTTAGGATAAGATTAAATAAAGGTAGTAGCAATAACTATGCTAATCATGTATATAAACACAAATAGATAGGAGAGAAAAGGAAGATAATCTATCAACGAATGAGGTGCGATTTTATGATAAATATACAAAAAATAACACCTTTGTGAGTAAGCCTGTACTGACTCGGAACAAAATAGTATAACTTTGGAGTTTTAAATGAAATACAAATTTATGATATTGATTCGACACGAAAGTGTTGGCAAGAACATTCTCAAATTATAAAGAATTGAATAGGTTACGTGAAAACGAGACTTCTTTATGACTTATTGAAACTCTGCTAATGCTTTTGTTTCGGCCCCAAAAAAATAAAAAGATGTCAGCTATTAAATTAGATAGTATTGAGGAGGCTATAGAAGCAATCAGAAATGGTGAAATAATCATTGTTGCTGATGATGAAGACCGTGAAAATGAAGGAGATATGATTTGTGCCTCCGAGGCAATCACTCCCGAAATGGTCAATTTTATGATTCGCGAAGGTCGTGGTTTAATGTGCGTATCCCTGACCGAAGAACGTTGTAATGAATTAGGTCTCGAAATGATGGTGGGCAATAATACTGCCTCGCACGAAACGCCATTTACTGTTTCTGTAGATTTATTAGGGCATGGCTGTACCACGGGTATTTCAGCTCCCGATCGTGCTAAAACGATTCAGGCATTAGTTGACGAAAATATCCGTCCTGAAGAGTTAGGTCGTCCTGGGCATATTTTTCCATTGAAGGCTCGTAAAGAAGGTGTTTTGCGTCGTACTGGGCACACAGAAGCTGCTATGGATTTTGCCAAATTGGCTGGTTTCAAGCCTTCAGGTGTACTTATCGAAGTATTGAATGAGGATGGTACCATGGCGCGTCTTCCAGATTTGAGACGTATGGCTGATAAATTCAATTTGAAACTTGTGACGATCAAGGATTTGGTTGAATATCGCCTCAAAACAGAATCTTTGATTAAGCGTGAAATTGGTGTTGATATGCCAACCGAACATGGACATTTTGACTTGATTGCTTTTAAACAATTAAACACAGGCGAAAGTCACCTTGCTTTGGTAAAAGGTACTTGGGAAAAAGACGAACCCGTATTGGTACGTGTTCATAGCTCATGTGTTACAGGCGATATCTTTGGCTCATGCCGTTGCGATTGTGGGGCACAGCTACACAATGCCATGGAAATGGTCGAAAAAGCAGGAAAAGGAGTAGTCTTATATATGTTCCAAGAAGGGAGAGGTATTGGTTTGATTAACAAACTAAAGGCTTACAAACTTCAAGAACAAGGTCGTGATACCGTGGAGGCTAATTTGGAATTGGGCTTCAAAATGGATGAAAGAGATTATGGTGTAGGCGCACAAATTTTACGTGATTTGGGCGTTGGCAAAATCAAATTGATTTCGAATAACCCTAAAAAACGTGCTGCTCTTTTTGGTTATGGTCTCGAAATCGTAGAAACTGTTGCAATCGAAATTGCACCAAATCCGCACAATGAGCGCTATTTGCAAACCAAGCGTGACAAAATGGGACATAATATCTTAAAAGGATAGTTTTTGAATTTGAAGATTTGAAAATTTGTTTTTTTGTATCAAAACTCATTTTCAAATCTTCAAATTAGCCAATCTTCAAATTAATTTAAGATAATTGGTGTATTTCCCTTGGCTCCCATAATGATTACTTTTGCATTAGGAGATAACGACAAATCTCTTTGTGCTTTGATAGCTTCATATTGCAATTGCTTGTCACTCAGTCCTGTAGAAATAATTCTTTGATAATCAGCAATACCTTGCGCTTCTACTCTTTTACGTTCAGCCTCTTGTTTTTCTTTTTGTAAAACAAATTGCATTTTTTGCGCTTCCTGCTCGGCATTAATTTTAGATTCAATCGTTTGTTTTACCGAAGCTGGTAAATTAATATTTCGAATCAAAAGTTGTTCAAGAATAATCCCTCTATTCTTCAAATCGATATCAATTGCTTTAAAAATACGATTCTGAAATTCATCTCTTCTGGTCGAGTATAGCGATACTGCATCATAATAGACTGCGTTATCTCGAATTTTGGTACGCGTAATCGGACGAATGATTTTATCTTTGTAATCAGCTCCAATTTGTTTCAAAATGGCAGGTGCTTGTGCGGGACTGATCCGATAAAGTACCGTTAAGTCAATAATCACTTCCAAACCATCCGCCGTCAATACCCTGATGGCGTCGTCTCCTTCTTTGTCTCCTTCATCGTGTGTTGCCGACATGGTATAGTTTTGCGTTTTAATATCAAACATCGTTACATCATCTAGCGGGTTAATAAAATTCAATCCACTTTCTAAGGTCTTGTTTTGTACTTCGCCAAATAAAGAAGGTACGCCAACTTGTCCAGTATCTACTTTTCGGACAACAGAAGTAGAAAATCCAATAAGAAAGAAGATAACACCAGCAATGGAAAGTGGACGAGCAATACGTTGAAGGTTCGCATTGGGACTGTTGAACATATATCCTGCGATGAACAACATTAACCCCAAAATCATCAGTATCATGTTTTTTAAATTTAAGTGATTGGTTTATAAAATAATACAGCACCAAATAAGCTCATTTGGTGCTGTATTGTTCACGAATATGATGAGTGGCATTAGCGAATGCCAGAGTGTCTAAAACTTATATGATATTAAAAGGTAATCCCAAAACGTTGATAAATAAAACTCAATAACCACGCAGGTCCAATCATTAAAAATTGTAAGTCCTTAAAAAATGAAGGTTTGCGTCCTTCTACTTTATGACCCCAAAACTGACCAATCCAAGCAAAAATGAAAATGGTTGAGCAAAATTGCCAAAGTGGTGCAATTCCAGAAGATTCAATAGCTAAACAGAGAAGTAAACAGATAAGGGAAAAGACAAACATCCCAATGGATAGAGATTTGGAAAGTACAAAGTAATAAAACGTAGTAAAAGTAAGCATCAACATAGCCAGATTTCCTTCAATCCCCAGCACATTGAAAAAGGGAAGTTTTACACTAAAGAAAAAACCAACAATACTAAAAAAGATGAGTGGTACACAAATGGAATGTACTGCTTTGTTTGTAGCATTTTGATGACTTTCGCCATACTCTGATAACCATTGATAAATTGTCTTCATAACGTGTTAGTGATTTTAGGAATTAAGTAATCTTAGTTAATTTATGGTTTGGGTTTTGTTTCTAGTAAATAATCATTCAAGCCCTTAGGCTTTATATTTAATACTGGAATGTTGATTTCTAAAAGGGTAGAAGCATACGATTACCTTGTTTAATCAAAATGACTCAACAAGAAAATATCACTCCGATGGAGCGAATGATTTTAAGGATTAAGAAGATTGTTTTATGATAAATGACTGATTGTAACCGTACTATCCGAGTATAAAAATATTGTCGATGAAAACTCGATAAAAGTCGGTACTAACATTTAGAGCGGAAAGACTAAAATCACCTAATTATCAAAAGCTTATAGTGATTTTTTACGAATATAATAAAAAAAGTGAAAAAGTCGCTGTTCATATTTCAAATTTCTTCATTAAAAAAGAAAATATACGAAGCTTAAATTTGTTTTATTCCTTGCGCTAGTGACAACATTCAAAACAACAAGAAAACCTAAAATGTCGTATCTTCGCAGTCTTAATAGGGGGCTTTAGGCTGTAAGCAGTAGGCATTAGGCAAAAAACTAGAAACTCTTTTATACTTTCAGTTTACGAGCTTAGTACCCATTGCGGGTAAAATTATGTTAGTTTTACTCAAGTACTTAAGTTAGTGAGCAAAAAAATCTTTTTTACCTAATGCCTACGGCTTATAGCCTAAAACGTATTAATGCAATTTTATTTTGTATTAATATTTATTCAATTTTTAGACTAAATTTTTAAATCGTGTTCATCGAACCTTATCATAATCAACAACAAACAGGTCAGCGAACTGGATGGATAGAAGTAATTTGTGGATCAATGTTTTCTGGAAAAACAGAAGAATTGATTCGTCGCCTCAATCGTGCCAGAATCGCCAAGCAAGATGTTAAAATTTTCAAACCTGCTGTAGATACCCGCTATCATCATGAAGATATAGTTTCGCATAATGCCTCGTCTATCTCTTCGATACCCTTAAAAGACCCAGCAGAAATGCTTTCTTTGGCAGGTAACTGCGATGTGGTAGGTATTGATGAAGCTCAGTTTTTTCAAGAATCAGTCGTGGAAGTTGCCAACCAATTGGCAGACGCTGGTAAAAGAGTTATTGTCGCAGGGTTAGATATGGACTTTCAAGGCAAGCCTTTTGGACCAATGCCAAGCCTTATGTCAATTGCCGAGTATATCACTAAAGTGCATGCCGTATGTGTTGTTTGTGGTGATGTCGCCAACTATTCCTACCGTAAAATTCCTGCACAAAATCAAGTACTATTGGGCGAAACCGATAGTTATGAAGCAAGATGTCGCAAATGTTTTCATACATAAAAAAAACTACCGAAGTTGGAATGAAATCTTCTCAGGTATTATTCCAACTTCTCATGCTATTGTGTGTGGTTCAGGTAGCTGTAACCCATGCAGTGGCACAACTTTCTACTCCAGTAGGTACTTGGAGGACGCATTTTAATTATAAAAAAGCCAAAGCGCTAGCACAAGCAGGTAATCTGATTTATTGTGCCACCGAGCAAGGACTTTTTTATTATGACAAATCTGCTAATGAGGCCAATGTACTGACCAAATTGGATGGTTTGAGCAATAACCAAATCGCTCAAATCAAAATCCATTCTTCACTCAAATTATTAATCATCGGATACGCTTCGGGAGCCCTAGACTTGGTACAACTCGATAGTCAGTTTGAACCTACTTCTCAGATTACAACGCTCAAATTTATCGAAGAAAATACTGCTATTCTTAGCTCCAAGAATGTTTCAGATATTAGCTTTTACCAAAACACAGCCTTCATGTCTTATGATTTTGGCTTAGTTGTATTGGATTTGGATAAAAAAGAAGTGAAAGAAACCTATTTGTATTTGGGCGAAAATGGCAACGCATTGGGAGTATCTCAAAGTGTGGTAGTAGGAAATATCCTGTATATCTCCACACCCATCGGAATACGTCAAGCAACCCTTAGTAATGAAGTCAATTTGCAGTACTTTGGTAACTGGACTACCCTAAAATCTCCAAATGGAACCGCGTTGAAAGGAGCTTTGAGCGTAACAGGCACTCAGTTGTGGATAGGAAGTACCGAAGGTGATTTATGGAAATATACCAACGGGCAACTGCTATCTACCCTAAAATTTGCCACAGGTATCGACAAACTTATTGCCTTAGATACACAACATTTGCTTATCAAAAATGGTACAATACTGAGAGTTTACCAAACCTCCGACGAATCAGTTTCTCGCTTGACAGAGCCTTTGGCTCTACAATTGCAAGATGGTTTTTGGGATAATCAACAAAAGTTTTGGATAGCCGATTATGCGAATGGTTTAGTGAGTAACATTTCTGGTACATACAAATCCTACAGTCCAATGAGTCAAGATACGCTTTTTCAATACCGTAAAGATTCTATTATTCTGGACTCTGACAAAAATCGCTGGACGCGCTTAGGCGCTTATCAAGGCATAATGGTAGAAACTCCAGCCAAACAAAGAACATATTTGTACAGTGGTAAAGGGCAAGGAAACCTCCCGAGTGCGACGGTTGCCAGTATGACTTTGGACAAGTATGGACAGATATGGGTGGGAACTACCGCTGGGGTAGCCGTTTTTGACGACCCTGCAAGTGTGGTTTCAGGGCGTAATTTGGATGCTTACACACCAATTTTTGAGAAACGAAGACTTTTAGCTAATGAAACGGTAACGACTATTGCTATCGACGGGGGCAATCGCAAATGGATGGGTACGAACAATGGGGTATTTCTATTTTCAGAGGATGGCACCGAATTGGTTAGTAATTTTACAGTCGCAAATTCGCCGCTTCCAAGTAATCAAATCTCGTACATTGGCATCGAGCCATCTACAGGCGAAGTATTTATGCGAACCTCACAAGGAATGGTTTCTTATCAAGGAACAGCCATGGAAGCAGGCGATAATATTTCAGGAAAAGCCTTGATTTACCCCAATCCTGTTCGTCCAGAATATGAAGGTTTGATTACCATAGATGGATTATACGAAAATGTAGTCGTAAAAATTACGGACGTAGCGGGTCGCTTGATTTATGAAACCAAATCCAACGGTTCAAGAGCGGTTTGGAATGGACAATATCCAACAGGAGGTAAAGTTCCAACAGGAATATATTATGTAATGACAAGTACCGACGAAGGCAATCAGGCATTAATGGGAAAAATAGCCGTAGTCAGATAAAATTGTAGAATATGCTATACAATCAAGATACCATCACCGAGTTTAGAGATGCTTCATTGAATAAGTATCCCGAAAACAAAAAGTTTTTTGAAAGATTAAAAACCAAAAAAGTAAAAAACCTTGACGAATTGTTTCATCCTCGTCATGAAGAGATTTTTGAAGAAGTTGACTGTTTGGCTTGTGCGAATTGTTGTAAAACGACAAGTCCGATTTTTACTGATATAGATATTGAAAGAATTGCTAAGCATTTGCGCATGCGCCCTGCACAGTTAATCGATAAGTATTTGCATCTGGACAAAGACCAAGACTATGTACTCAATAGTTCGCCGTGCACATTTTTGGGAGCAGATAATTATTGTTCAATTTATGAAGTAAGACCCAGAGCATGCAGAGAATATCCACATACTGACCGAAAAAATATGTCGGGTATCATGAAGTTGACCTTAGAAAATACCAAAGTGTGCCCCGCAGTATTTGAAATTGTAGAACAATTGAAAAATCTAAAAATCGTGTAAGTATATTGTTTCCTAAAAATAACAACATCTTCAAAGAAGTGGTGCTGTTTTAGGGCTTAATGTAATAAATTACGTATTCCCCAAACGAGATATTGACAGTTAAGTAATAAATGACTGATTTAGTATTAAATACAGACTAGAAACCTATATAAT
The DNA here is from genome assembly GCF_009905545.1 of Cellulophaga sp. BC115SP. Taxonomy (GTDB): domain Bacteria; phylum Bacteroidota; class Bacteroidia; order Cytophagales; family Spirosomataceae; genus Flectobacillus; species Flectobacillus rivi. The sequence goes on from NZ_JAAALB010000052.1 coordinate 24,060, forward strand.
ATTTCGTTATAACATAGAAAAAACAAACTTTTCTGTAATTTTGAAAAAATTTTAATATACTGTAATCCCAATTACTAATCATACATATAACTTTAAAACTTACAATTTTACTAGATGGCTGCAGCAGAGTATTTAGGTATTGACATTGGAGGAACGAACGTAAAAATGGGTATCGTTAACTCTGAAACTGGTCAAATTTCAAATTTTTACAGTCATGATACTGTTAGCTGGCGCAAATCAGGTCATTTCGAAGACCGCCTTGCCGAGGCTATTGCCCTTCAATTACTTGACCACAAGCATATCAAGAAGGTAGGTATTGGTTTGCCAGGTATGATTGACTCTACTCGTCGTACTCCAATCGAGATTACGGCTATTCCTGAGCTTGACCGTGTACCATTGGTTGACTTGCTTGAGAAAAAATTTGTAGGAGTAAATTTCTATCTTGAAAACGATGCCAATGCAGCAGCATTAGGTGAGTTTTATTTTGGTGAAGAACGTATCGACGAAAGCTATATCTTTATCACTTTAGGAACGGGTGTTGGTGGCGCTGCTATCATCGGTAAAAAAGTATTTACAGGTGGTCGTGGTAATGCGATGGAACCAGGGCATACACCATCTGCTAATGGTAAAGTTTTAGAGCGTAACATCGGTAAAAATGAATTGTTGGATTTGGCTAACAATATGAGAAAAGAATACACTGGCGAAACACAATTGCCAGATGATGGTTCTATCTCTACAACGGGTTTAGTAGCAGCTGCAGCCGACAATGACAAACTTGCTTTACAAGTATTTGAAAGAGTAGGAGAGTTGTTAGGCGAAAACCTTTGTCATTTAGTTGCCATTCTTGACATCAATTTGATTTTGATTGGTGGTGGTCTTTCAGCATCATTTGACTACATCTTGCCAAGCATGAAACGCAAGCTAAATCAGTGGTTGACAAAGTACCATGCAAGCGATTTAACAATCAAGCGTGCTACCTTGGGTAACGACGCAGGTTTGTTAGGAGCAGCTTCATTGTGCTTCTAGTACAAAAAATTAACTATAAGCAAGCCTCGAAGAATAGCAAAAAACGTCTAAATTTGTGGGCTAAATATAAAATTCCCTTAAAAATGGGTTTGGAAAACGAGCGAGTAAAAGAATTATTTTATTCTTTCTAAGAAAAGTTTAAAAGATTCTAAGATTAAGAATATCTGTTAGAAATATTTTTTGACAATCTAATTTTTAATCATCATCTTTGCACCGTTTTTCTAACCAAAAATCGTTCTAAAAATGGCAGAAATTGCAGAAAAAGTAAAAGGCATTATCGTCGAGAAATTAGGCGTTGACGCAGCAGAAGTAACTCCAGAAGCTTCATTCACAAACGATTTGGGTGCTGACTCTTTGGATACAGTAGAATTGATTATGGAATTCGAAAAAGAATTCAACGTAACAATTCCAGATGACCAAGCTGAAAACATCCAAACAGTTGGTCACGCTATTGCATATCTTGAAGAACATGCTAAGTAATTGACTTTTCAGTATGTGCTAATTTGAGAGTGGTTTGGTGGCTTTGCCGCAAATCATTGTTCAGATTAGCACATTTTTTATTTGAAAGGCGTAATTAAGTGCCATCTCCAAACCTTTTATCAACAAGTCGTCTGCGAGATTTTATAACTTAATTCATATATTTCTTCATTTGATTTATAAAATCATCTATATTTGAAATTCGAGTGAACAAGGCCACTGAAAATTTATCTCTCTCAAGATGCTTTTTTCAGGGTGATTTTGCACCAACAGCGCCTAACAATATCTTCACTTTTAATAGAACTTGAAACTCAACTTCGCCACATGAGCTTTAAACGAGTAGTAGTTACTGGCATAGGAGCGTTGACTCCTATCGGAAACACAGCACCAGAGTATTGGGAAGGTCTCAAAAATGGTGTTAGTGGTAGTGATTATATCACTAAATTTGATGCTGAGAAGTTTCGTACTCGCTTTGCTTGCGAGATTAAAAATTTTGATGTTAACAACTTTATTCCACGTCAAGAAGCACGTAAAATGGATGCTTTTGCTCAGTATGCAATTGTCGCATCTGACGAAGCCATCAAAGATTCGGGCTTAGACTTAGAAAAAGTTGATAAAAATAAAATTGGAGTTATTTGGGGCTCTGGTATTGGTGGTCTTCGCACTTTTGAAGATGAATGCTTCAATTTTGCGAAAGGTGACGGTACGCCAAAGTTTAACCCATTCTTCATTCCTAAAATGATTGCTGACTCTGCTTCAGGAGTTATCTCTATTCGTCATGGTTTCCGTGGTGTAAACTACGTAACTGTTTCGGCTTGTTCGTCAGCAAACAACGCTATCATCGATGCTTTCAACTATATCCGTTTGGGTCGTTTGAAAGCTTGCGTAACAGGTGGTTCTGAAGCGCCAGTAACAATTGCATCAGTAGGTGGTTTTACTGCTTTACGTGCAATGTCTGAGCGTAATGACGATCCTAAGACTGCTTCTCGTCCTTATGATAAAGACCGTGATGGTTTTGTTGTAGGTGAGGGCTCTGGAGCATTGATTTTGGAAGAATATGAGCACGCTGTTGCTCGTGGTGCCAAAATCTACGCTGAAATGATTGGTGGAGGTTTCTCTTCAGATGCTTACCACATCACAGCTCCACATCCAGAAGGTTATGGTGCTTTGTTGTCTATGCAAGACGCTTTAGACGATGCTAAGATCAAGCCAGAAGAAGTTGATTACATCAATACGCATGGTACATCAACTCCACTTGGCGACCCTCAAGAATTGAAAGCTATTGTAGAATTATTTGGCGAGCACGCCTATAACTTGAACATTAGCTCAACTAAGTCAATGACTGGTCACTTGTTGGGTGGTGCTGGAGCAGTTGAAGCAGTAGCTTCTATTTTGGCTATGCAGCATCAACTTGTTCCTCCAACGATCAACCACGTTACGGAAGACCCAATAGTTGATAATCGTTTGAACCTTACCTTAAACCAAGCTCAATCACGTAAGATTGATGTGGTTTTGAGTAATGGCTTTGGATTCGGTGGACATAATGCCACAGTTATTTTTAGAAAAATCTAATCTGAATAATATTGCAAACTTTCGTTGTGAGGTTCTTGCTTAATAATACAACGAAAGTTTGCAAGTTTGATTTTGTTTCGAATATATGTTGTCACCCATTTTAGAATTCTTTTCCAGCGACCCGAAAGACAAAAAGCTGAAGAAAGCTGTAGAACATATCATTGGTCAGAAGCCTTCCAATATTATGCTGTACAGATTGGCATTTATGCACTCATCAGTGTCGAAGGAAACGGTGGCAAAGGGATACAAAGAATCTAACGAACGCCTCGAATTTTTGGGAGACTCGGTTCTAGGGATGATAACAGCAGAATACCTCTTCAAAAAATTCCCATTCAAAGACGAGGGTTTTTTGACAGAAATTCGTTCTAGAATGGTAAGCCGCGAATCCTTAAATGGAGTAGCTCGTAAGATTGGTTTGGATAAACTTGTTGAATACGATGGAAATCGTCGCACAGTTTTGGCTCGTACATCGATGTATGGCGATGCGCTCGAAGCCTTAATTGGTGCGATTTATCTCGATAAAGGTTTTCAATTTACTAGAAAGTTTATTGTAAAATCTATTCTTACCCAGCATTTTGATATCGATACTGTTGTGTCAAATAACCCTAATTTCAAGTCTCTTGTGATTGAATGGGCACAGCGTGAAGGTAAGCAAATTAGATTTGATATTTCTGAAGAAGGTGCTAAGCATAATAAGGAATTTACCGCTACAATTTATGTTGACGATGATTCTTTTGCAGTAGGTCAGGGATATTCAAAGAAAAAGGCAGAACAAACTGCCGCTATGAAGGCTTGTGAAAAACTAGAAATTAGTTAATAAACCCAAGGGTTCTCAAAAACGGCCTAAGCACGAATTTTCCTGCTTAGGCCGTTTTTGTCATACCAGACTTCATCTATTAGTGAGATTTTCTGCCAACTGCGTAATTTGCCAATATTCGAAGAATACAATTTTTGATTTTCTTGCTGAATGAAAATCTGAGAAAACCATAATTTGAAAAGTTTCTCAGTGATTAGCATGGATTTATTTTTTTTATTCATTCATCAGAATAATCTTTGGTGTAATATTTGCGTTCTTAGTGTTAGTTAAAATACTTTTCACGGGAAGATTTCTTTTTTATCCTTTTACTTTCGTACATTCATAACCAGAAGTTTCAACCCAAACCATAAAAATATGAAGTTAGACTTTCAGGCAATAGAACGATACGCTAAACAGTATGCTGCCAAAGTTTGTGACGACTTTTTTAATAGAAATAATACAATTTCAGGCCAACAAATTATGAAACTGAGCAACGTTGCTCAGGTGAATACATTTGTGATTGGAGACTTGTACGAAACTTGGAAATCTAACACAGAATCTTTCAAAAGCCCTTATTTTAACTTTGAGAATGAAGAGGTAAAGGCGGCTTTACAAGCTTATATGAACACGGTGTCTCATCATATTTCGGTAGATAGAGAGCACTTTGAGCCGTTGTTGGTCAATGCCGTAAAAAATACCATTGGTCTGTTATTAGATCCAAGCAAGTATTTTGACGACTTTGTTCGTGAGTCACCAGAGTTTACCCTAACAAAAGACCGTATAATAACCTTGGCAAAGTACACCAAAATTAATAGTGTGTTTGCTAAAGGATTGAAAGATAAAATAGCTGACGAAAACCAAGTGTACGTAACTACGGCATTGGGTTGGTTAAATGAGCTAGCGAATCATCACGATTTCGAAAATCCAGATAAATACTTAGAAATGCTAAATGCCACTTTAGCATTTAAGCGTGATGACTTTTATAAAAAATCAGCTACAGTAACGGCACCTAGCGCTGCTAGTCCACGATTGACACAGTCGTTTTTTGATGTTGAACACGACGTGGAGGATGAGCCTGAGACAATTATTGCGCCAACGGTACCAGAAGAAGAAGACCACGAGCCGCTGCCAACTGTAGCCGCGATTCAAGCACAGATAGACAAAGAAGGTACACCTGCGGATATTCGTATTCCATCAAAATTGAACGATGCTTTTACCGATGAATTACCTACTGTAAACGATTTGTTGAGAAAAGAGGTGATTAGTCAGGGCACACCATTGTCAGATTTGGCATTTAATCGTCAAATTAAAAGTATTGCAGATGCCATTAGTTTAAATCAAAAGTTCATCTTTATTGGTAAGTTATTTGAAGGGGATGTCAATGCCTATTCTAGAGCAATTGAGGATTTAGATAAATGTACCAGTTATTTGGAAGCAAAAAATATAATGAATAAAGTCTTAGCACCTAAATTTAATTGGGTGATGGCCGCCGAAGAGGCTAATGACTTTTTAGAGATAGTAGGGCGTAAGTTCTAAATTTTGTAAAAGCGAGATGATTCTCGCTTTTTTTTTGAGTAAAATAGTATATTTGTTTCAGAAAACTACTCCTAAATGAGTTCTTCAGAACTCTATAAACTGAGTCTACACCATGAAACAAGTAATATTATTGCTCATTTTAGGCATTATTGTGCCTAATCTACAAGCACAAGTACCTAACGAAGATATTTTGGGTACTTCAGCCGAAGGAGTTTCTGAGGAAACCTTTGAAAATTGGCTTCAAATACAATCCAATCCTATCGATATCAATCGTGTTGATTATGAGTCTCTGTCGGGGCTTGGTATCTTATCAACTATCCAATTAAAGGCATTTTTTGATTACCGAAAATCCTTCGGTCCTTTTGTTTCTATCTATGAATTGCAATCAATACCAGCGTTTAACCTCGATGTGCTGAAAAAACTAGCTCCATTTATAACATGTGGTCAGGAAATCAATTCGCTTGGACGAGATTTGAAATTAGCTAAAAGCTGGCTTTTGCTACGTTTTAGTCAAACTTTGGAGGAAAAGAAGGGTTTCAGCTTGCCCACCAAGACTTCTACCGTTCGCTATGCCAATAGCCCAGTCAAAAGTTTACTCCGATACAAATATGCCAATCCTAAAAATTTAAGCATTGGTTTTACCATTGAAAAAGACGAAGGAGAAAATAATTGGACAGATTTTACCTCTTTTCATTTACAAATACAAAATAAAGGTATCCTGAAAAATCTCATCATAGGAGATTATCAGCTCCAAATGGGACAGGGACTAGCCACAGGTGGTGGGTTTAGTTTAGGAAAAAGTGCCGAAACGATATTGTTTACCCGTAAGCCTACCTTGGGAGGGCGTCCATATACATCCACGCTTGAATCAGGTTTTTTTAGGGGAGTTCTCGCTAATTTTCAATGGCGAAAATGGCAAGGGCTAGGCTTTATTTCTCATGTGTCGAGAGATGCTAATCAATTAGAGCCCGACTCGCTTGGGGTGGTTAGTGTATCTTCACTTCAAACCTCTGGTTTTCATAGAACTACTTCGGAGATAGCAGATAAAAATGCTTTACTTGAAACAAACCTAGGAGGAGGCATTAGCTATCAATCTGAGTTTTCACGAATAGGCATGATGCTCCAATATACCAATTTTGATAAGCCAATATTAAAGGCCAATAAAACGTATAATCAATATGAGTTCGCTGGAGTACAAAATATTTTAATGAGTTTTTACTACAATTATACTCTATCATTTGCTCAAGTTTTTGGTGAAATAACTCGCTCAAATAGTGGAGGATATGGTGCAGTATTAGGTGCGATTGGTAGCCTTAATCGTCGTTGGGATATGTCACTGCTATTTCGAAAGTTTACACCTGATTTTCACTCTTTTTATGGTAATGCTTTTTCTGAAAATACTCGAAATATTAATGAAACGGGCATTTATTGGGGTATAAAGTTTATGCCTAGCCGTCGTTGGCAATGGACTGCTTATGTTGATTATTTCTATTTTCCATGGTACAAATATTTAGTAGATAAGCCTCAAACACAGGGCTTTGAGACGTTGCTAAAGCTGAATTATCAACCTTCCAAAGTATCAAGAATTTCGGGACAATTAAGGCTGGAAAACAAAGAAGAAAATTTCAGTTGGAAAGAAAGTTATCTCGAAAATAACAAAACTAAAACTCGAACGATTACTGAAGTAACCCCTCGCTATCGTTGGACTTTTAACAGCTATTACTCCAATAAGTTGACCAGTAATATCTCGATTCAATCTAGGATTTCGGGAAGTGCTTTTAAGTTTAAACAACAAAATGCAACCTATGGTTGGGCTATATCGCAAGACGCCAAATGGAGTAAAGGGGCTTGGTCTCTGGCAGCACGAATAGCTTATTTCTCTACTCAGGATTACGATAATCGGCAATATACCTATGAGCAAGATGTGCAATATGCTTTTTCTTTTCCTGCCTATTATGGACGAGGTTGGCGCTATTATAGTGTTTTGTCGTATGATATAAATAAAAACCTAACATTTTGGCTAAGATGGGCAAGAACTGACTATATTAACCAAGAAACCGTCGGAAGTGGTCTTGATGAGATACCCGTTCCACATCGAAGTGATGTGAAAGCGCAAATAAGGTGGGTGTTTTAGTAATTTGAAGATTTGGAGATGTGGTTTAGCAGTGTACGAAAGATACTAAAAGTTATCAATTTCGGATTTCTGATGTTGGATTTCGGAAGTGTACTCCACTTTTTACATGATATTTTATAAAAAAATAGAAGAGTTTTATTTTCGAAATCCCAAATAGTTTGAAGTTCTTTTACAATACTAGTCTATCATCATAAATACTTTCAGGTTATACGTTAAAAAAAGTTAAAAACCTTTTATACAATTAGTATGGGGCAACAATAAACTTTTGCTTGCCGTTACTATCTTTATAGAAACAATCCTAGAGACGAAAAATATGCAATACCAAATACTTTGGGCAGACGATGAAATCGATTTGTTGAAGCCCTACATCATGTTTTTACAGAGCAAAGGTTATGATGTTACACCTGTGAACTCAGGTGCCGATGCACTGGAAGAGGTAGAGAAAGGAAAATTTGATGTAGTTTTTCTTGATGAAAATATGCCTGGAATGACTGGTTTGGAGGTTTTACCACAAATCAAGCAGATGAAGCCTAATTTGCCCGTAATCATGATTACCAAATCTGAAGAGGAGCATATTATGGAAGAGGCTATTGGTTCAAAAATTGCCGATTATCTAATTAAGCCTCTTAATCCGAATCAGATTCTACTTTCGGTAAAAAAGATTCTTGATAAAAAACGTTTGGAAGAGGAAAAAACCAATATTTCTTATCAACAAGAATTCCGCCAATTGGCAATGCAATACCAAGATCGCATCAACCATGAAGAATGGGCAGAAATTTATAAGAAATTGCTATTCTGGGAGTTAGAAATCGACCGTACTGAGAATAAATCGATGGCAGAGGTTTTGAATATGCAGAAGTCTGAAGCTAATTCAAACTTTTCGAGATTCATTGAAGAAAACTATGAAGATTGGTTGAACGACCCTCGTGCTGACAAGCCTTTGATGTCGCACCAATTGATGCGCAAAAAGGTATTTCCATTGGTAAATGAAAGTTCGCCTTTGTTTTTCTTGTTGATTGATAATTTACGTTATGACCAATGGAAAATCTTGGAAGGATTAATTCAGGATTACTTCACCGTAGAAGAGGAGAGCTCGTACTATTCTATTCTTCCTACAACAACAGCCTATGCTCGTAATGCCATTTTTGCAGGAATGATGCCTTCTGAAATCGAAAAGCAATATCCTAAGCACTGGGTGCAAGACCTTGGAGATAATGAAGACGAAGAAGGTTTTAATCAACATGAAGAGTTTTTCTTGCAAGAACAAATTCGCAAAAGCCGTCTTAGTTACAAAACATCTTACAATAAGATTATCCACAATAACCAAGGAAAGTCGTTAGTCGATAACTTCAATCGTTTGATGCAAAATAACTTGAATGTGATTGTGTATAACTTTGTGGATATGCTTTCACACGCACGTACTGACATGGCCATGATCAAGGAATTGGCACCAGATGAGTCGGGATATCGTAGTATTACGGCTAGCTGGTTTACACACTCGCCTTTGTTTGATTTAGTGAAAAAGATTTCAGAGAAAAAAGGTCGTTTGATAATTACTACCGATCATGGTATGATTCGTGTGCAAAACCCTGTCAAAATTGTTGGTGACCGTTCTGTAAATACAAATTTGAGATATAAGCAAGGCAAAAACTTGAACTGGGATTCTGACGACCATGTATTGATTTGTCGTAAACCAGAAAGATTTTTCTTGCCTAAAATCAACGTTTCAACAACGTATGTGTTTACCATGGAAGATTATTTCTTTGCGTATCCAAACAATTATAATCACTATGTGAGTCATTATCGAAATACTTTCCAACACGGAGGGGTTTCGTTGGAAGAATGTATTATTCCGTTTGTGTATTTGACAGCAAAATAGTTATGAGTCATTCCTAATTTATGGGTTAAACTATTTATCAAAAAAGCGGTCGAGAAGTAATTCTCGACCGCTTTTTTGATAAATATGTTGAAATTTTTTGTCATGGATGAATAAATTCACCCGCTAATTGGAATCGTTGGTCAAGAACGAGGCAAAGTGAAACGTAAATTTTAAAAATAATTACTCATTCGCTAAATCTCAATTCACTCAATGAAGGATAAAATGACTATAAATCGTCAGATTTTACATATCCATTATCGCATTTCAAAATACGTGCAGGAAACTGACGAATCATATCAAAGTCATGAGTCGCCATCAAAATAGCAGTACCTGCTTTATTAATATCTTTGAAAAGCAGCAAAATCTGAGCCGAAACCTCAGGATCGAGATTACCTGTTGGCTCATCGGCAAACAAAATTTGCGGTTCGTTCAATAAGGCTCTCGCAATAACCACCCTTTGTTGCTCGCCTCCTGAAAGTTGATGCGGCATTTTATCTTTGGCAGAAGCCAATCCTACCTGCATTAGCACTTCAGCGATACGAGCTTTCATTTTGGCACGGTCTGTCCAGCCAGTTGCTTCTAATACCCACATCAAATTTTCGTTCACATTTCTATCCATGAACAATTGAAAGTCTTGGAATACGACCCCAATCTTACGACGTAAAAAAGGTCGGTCCGATAATTTCATTTTTTCAATTTGATAACCAGCAACTTTGGCTGTGCCTTGTTGTAGCCACAAATCGGCATATAAGGTTTTGAGAAGCGAGCTTTTGCCACTACCCGTGCGACCAATTAAAAAGACAAATTCACCTTTATTGATTGTAAAATTCACATCATTCAAAACGATTCTGTCGTTCTGATAGATAAAAGCATTCTGTAAGGATACTACAGGTTCTGCGTTGAACATAAGGAGTTGATTTGGTTTGTTTTTCAAATATACAAAAAAGCCTTTTTGGTTGGTTTATTTAAGTGAGCTTATCTGGTATATGGTCGGGGAAAACAAAAAGGATAGACCGTAGCCTATCCTTTTTGAAAGTATAAAATCAAAATGCTGTCAAATATTAAGCATTTGTTTTAGCGTGGTCTGACAAGAATTTCTCCAAACCGATGTCTGTCAATGGGTGTTTCAACAACGCAGTGATAGCAGACAAAGGACCTGTCATTACATCAGCACCGATTTCAGCACATTTGATGATATGAATAGGGTGACGTACTGATGCCGCAAGGATTTCAGTATCGAAACCGTAGTTATCATAGATTGTACGGATTTGTTCGATAAGCTCGATACCATCGAAAGAAATGTCATCCAAACGACCGATAAATGGAGATACATAAGATGCCCCAGCTTTAGCAGCTAACAAAGCTTGACCTGCTGAGAAAATCAAAGTACAGTTCGTTTTGATACCTTTTTCTGAAAAATAACGAAGTGCTTTCACACCATCTTTAATCATTGGGATTTTCACAACGATTTTATCATCCAATTCAGCTAATTCTTCGCCTTCACGAATCATACCTTCGAAATCTGTCGCAATAACTTCTGCTGAAACATCACCGTCTACGATTTCGCAGATAGCTTTGTAGTGCTTCAACACGTTGTTTTTACCACTGATACCTTCTTTGGCCATCAATGAAGGGTTGGTAGTTACACCGTCTAATACGCCTAAATCCTGTGCTTCTTGGATTTCTTTGAGATTGGCTGTGTCAATAAAAAACTTCATAGCTGTTTTTGATTATGATTTTTGGCTACCCTCTGGAATGAGAGTAAGGGATAAAGCTTTCCGAGTACAAAATTATAAAAAGCTGGCAAGAAAAGAAGGAATATTTTGATTTATCTATAACAGTATAGAACAGTTGTGGAGATTACTTCAAGAAAGGGCAAAAAAAAATGGCAAATTCACCGCTCAACCAACCTACCCTTGCTTCGATCAAGACCTGGGGGATTCGGAGGGAGCTGGTAATTTGCCAGTGCAAATATGGCAGGTTTTGTTGTTTTTTCAAAACCTTGGTGGCAAATTTGTTAAAATTTTTCTATCAAAAATTGAGTAAAAACAGTTAAATATTCTATTACGGTTTGATTACCAGTTTTTTAAATAACATATTACAATGAGAAAAAAAGTAATAAAAAAAATCGCTTTGTCGATGATTTTTCCTGTTTTGATGGGTTGGATGACTGCTTGTACAGGTTCGGCGGAGGCTTTTTTAGAAAAAGCAAAGGGAGAATTACAAAAAGGAAAAGCTAAAGAAGCTATCGAATACCTCAATCAAGCTATTGATAAGGATGCCCAAAGCGCTGCTGCTTTCAATATGCGTGGTGCTGCATATTTCGAATTGAAAGATTACACCAATGCTCTTTTGGATTACGAGCAAGCTATCAAATTAGATGCTAGCAATTACAAACCATTTTTTAACCGTGCCTCAATTAAAATGGAGCAATCCAACTGGCAAGGTGCTTATGAAGATTGTACTAAGGCAATAGAGCTTGCACCTAAAGAAGCAGAGTTGTATGTAAAAAGAGGTATCATCGAAGCGGCTTTACAAAAAGCAGACGAAGCAATTCATGACTTTGATAAGGCACTTGAAATAGACCCTAAAGATACCAATGCTTTGTATAACAGAGGGAACATCAAATTTCAAAGTGCTGAATTAGAAGATGCCATTAAGGATTTTACAGAAGCTGTAAAAATTGATGCTCAATTTGCAAAAGCTTATTATGGCTTGGGCTTAGCCTACCAAAAATTGGGAAACTCTGACGCAAGTTGTATGAATCTCAAACAAGCAAATCGCTTGGGTTATCCTGATGCGAAGACAGCGTTGGAGACTTATTGTAAATAATAGTTAATCAAAGAGAGGACAGGCACAAGGCATCTGTGGTCTTATAACAGATGCTTTGTGCCTGTTTACTTTTTCCGAATAATGTAGAAATGAAAATTTATACCTATTTATCTTGTTTCTGAAAGCTTTGTATAACCTTGTACGATAAACTTATTTTGTTTGTTCCTTTTTGAAAATGAGGTAGTTGCTACAGGTTGAGATCCATCCCTAGATTTGAAAGCTACTACTATGTGTGCACCATAAATAGAGGCTTCATATCCATCATAAATATCCATGCGTGCAATATGCCCCATGGGTAGAGTAGTTTGGTCGAGCATATCTGGACCAATTTCGAATCCATCCAGAAAATACTTAATAATCAAATTGGGCATATATTTAGCAGCTCTCGGTCCTATGAATTGCTTATAGTAATTGCCCATAAAATTGTGTCCTAAAAAGCGTTTCTGAATATCAATTGATTGTGTTGGTTCTCTCGAAAAGAGATTCATATCATATTTTTTATTATTTGCTTTGCCTTTTACAATTACTTCTTTCAACTCCTTAGATTTCGCAATATCGGCTTTCTGAATTTTCTCAAAAGTCTCCTTTTGTGCTATCCTTATTTCTTCTTTTACTTTTGGAGTTTTGAATAAACGCCAATCAATCTCTATCGCTTCAATCTGGATTGGAGCGATAGAGTCTTCATCTATTTTGAATGGAATGGACTCTTTTTGATTTTGAACAGATATGGTAGCAGTCGCTTGGTTGTAAAAGTCTAGATTATGAAAGGTAAACAATCCGCTTTCATCCATTTCTGCAAAATGAATCCCAGAAGTAAACGACGCGGGTATGTCATTGCTTTCTAAAAGCATTGTTACACTAAGCTTTTGGGGACTGACTTTAGGATTTGATATTAACCTTCCTTTGACTTCAATATTATCTTGAGGGAAATATTGATGGTGTTTGTTTTTGTCTAGTTTGTAAAGCTTATTTTCAATCGTGAGAAGCTGAAGATTGATGTCATCATTAGATAAATGGCTCAACTTACTACCAGTTTCTGTATCTAGTAACCATTTTTTCTTTGTAGAGTCAATGTTGGGTTGCTCTAGATAATACATTTTTTGACATAGTACTTCCATGTTAGCATTCACAAGTGAAAAGTTGATAATGCCTGGGGCGATGTTTTGGGTATTGAAATCTATTCTTGTAGAGTTTTTCGGAGAAAATACGGTAAGTTGATTGATTATTTCCCCTTGCTGGTGAATGAGTAAAAATAAAGTGTCTTTAACTGGTTTTACATTTTGTACTCTAATTTTTAGCAAATCACTTTCGGGTATTTTATCAACCAAGATGGTATTGCCACTCGCAAGCGTTGTAGGTAATGGCAGGATTTTATTACCTAATTTAAGTTGGTAAATATCTTGAAGTGACGGTTGAAATTCCAATGTTCCAATGCCTTGTTTATTGGTCTGGATGGCAATGAGGGTGTCTTTTTGATTGCTCATAAGCCATACTTTTTCTTCGATAGGATTACCAAAGTTGTCCTTTACCTCAAATGCGATTCTGTTCCAGGTTTGGGCAATGGGTTGGTCGAAAAATCGAATGTTAGTATCTATTTTGGTCGTAGAAATATCTTTTTCATAATTGACATTTAATATGGTTAGATTTTGCTGTGGGATGAAAAAATTTCTGGCCCAATTAGTATAAACTCTAACCGTATAAATACCTGAGGCTAATTTAGCGTCTGTTTTAAGGATTTGTTTTACTTTACCATCCTTAATTTTGAATATCCATCTGTCCACCAAAGTGCCAGTTTGGGGATAAACCAAATCAATATACAATGGAACACTTAGAGAGGAAGCTTGAAGAGTTACAGCATCAAAAATCGTTGCTGTCAGTTGAATATCTTCGCCAGCTATATAGGTACTTTTGTTGAGCTGGAATAAGATTTTTTCAGGTCTTAGTACGACAGAAGTGGAGTCATTTTGGGCAATAGCCCCCTTTTGACAAATAGAAAGAAACGATAAAATAGTGGAAAAAATGGCGATTTTGCACATTTTCGAAAGCGTTTGTAGAATAGGAGTTTTCATCAGTTATTAGGTTGTTAAATTATAATATCGAACTATTAAAAGAGTTTAGAGTAAATATAAAGGTTATCAATCAGAGGTTTATAGTAGAATAGGTTAATGCTACTCTACCCTACTAAAAAATGGGACAAATTAGGTAAAAAGAAAGGGAAGCAAGAGTTTTGTAGTTACCAAGCT
>NZ_JAAALB010000053.1 GCF_009905545.1 Cellulophaga sp. BC115SP
AGCTTTTTAAGATGGATAAAAATGCAAATGTCTCATTATCAAAAAAATATGCCTACTTAAAAAAGCTGGGTATAGTACAAAATGAGTTGGTAATTTAGTCTAAAAATTGGTATTTAATTTTTAGCAAGAAAAAAAACTAACCACAATTTTCGGCGCTGAAAATACCCAAATCGCTATTCTAGCCTCATGAGTGCCACATAAGTTTCGATTCCATTCCAAATGTTCTGGATTCTGATGTTCTCATTTTCAGCATGTTGGTTATTATCATGATTGGCAATAGGAACGGTAATCGTAGGAGTTCCCAAATATTTTTCGAACAAAAACAAAGGTAAACTTCCCCCCAAACTTGGCATTAAAACTACCTCATCGGCAACCGTGGTCTGTAAAGCTTTGATCACATTTTGCGCTATTGGTAAATCCATCTTGGTACGTTGAGCATTATATCCTTTTCCCAGCACTACACGAGCAATCAGTGGATATTTCAGTCTTTCTTCATCGGTGATACTCTCATTTTGGGTAACATAATAGCCTTGTGATTTGATATGGTCTATCACTTTTTGTGCCTGTCGTTGAGCATCATTTCCCAAAACCAAACGTAAATCCAAAGCAGCAGTTGCCGAGGTAGGAATCACATTTGCCACCATTTTACCTACATTCGCGCTCGAAATCCCATTGATATTGAGCGATGGCAAATTAATCAATTCCGCCAAAGTTTTGCCCCCTCCTTCAGGACGAACAAAACCCAATTCCTGTTTCATTTGGTCATCAACAGCAGGAACTTTCGCCAAGGCTTTTTTCTCCAAATCGGTAAAAGGAACGACATCATCATAAAAGCCTTTAATCAAAACTTTTCCATTATCATCTTTCATAGAAGCTAATAATTTCACCAACAAATTAGCTGGATTAGGAGCCCAGTTGCCGTAGTGCCCAGAGTGTAAAGGTCGTTTTGAGGCAAAAACTTTGATTTCCATACCAATATCGCCACGTACTCCAAACACGATTTGCTTTTTGCCAGATTGATGCACAGGTCCGTCACAAATAATCCAAAGGTCAGATTTGAGTTTATCTTTGTGCTTTTCCAAAATTTCGGATAAATGCGTTGAGCCTGCTTCCTCCTCTCCTTCAAAAAAGAACTTCAGATTTACCGTTGGTTTTATTCCCAACTTATTCAATACCTGATAGGCAGATAGTATCGAAAAAACGCCTACTTTATCATCAGAAGCACTTCGTCCATAAATTCGCCATTCGGGATTAATGATATCTGTTGGTTGTGGGTCAGGAATAATCTTCCCTCCTATTTCTAAAGAAGCATCCAGAAATACCGATTTAAAAGGTGCTATTCCCTCCGCCCACTGATTAGGGTTGACAGGCTGGCCGTCATAATGCGCATAGAAAATAACGGTTTTGGTTGCATTGGGTACTAATACTTCACCATAGATGGCAGGAGGAACGCCCTTGGTCTTTGCATCCAAAAGTGTGGTTTTAATCCCTCTATCTTCCATCATTTTGACAATATATGATGCCGTTTTTTGAATCCCCACAGTATCATAAACCACATTCGGAATAGATAACAAACCTTTAAACTCATTAAGCAAGGCATACTCGTTAGCTTTTCTGTAATTTCTTACTTGCTCATTGAGTTTTGACTGAGAAAAAATGGCAGTACTTTGCAGCAATAAAAAGGATAGTAATACTTTTTTCATAAGGTAGTTTGTTTGTGTTAATCGGGATTTAATATTCTTACTTTCACTTAAAAAATGGTAATTTACAGAGTCATTCCTAAAATCACGCAAATTCTAAACTTAATTTAAGATATACTGGTATGAAAAAAAGCATTTTCTACACGCTAATTAACTTTTTGTCTTTATCTCTTATCTTTATTTTTTCTAATTCAACAACTAAACATTTTTTATGAAAAAACTTTCCTTTTATGCACTTTTACTGGGTATTCTTCCAAGTATTGGATACTCACAAAATGCAACCAAACGTAACTTAAAACCGAAAGATATATATCAAATCAAATCGGTTTCTGATGCCAAAATCTCTCCAGATGGAGCTTGGGTTTCTTATACCCTGACTTCTGTAGATTCAGTTAAGAATAAAAGAAGCTCAGATGTTTGGATGGTCAGCTGGGATGGAAAAGAATCTATTCAGCTCACTAACTCTCCTGATGGCGAATCACAAGCTAAGTGGAGTCCTGACAACAAATACATTTCATTTGTATCTGCAAGAAATAGCTCAACTGGTAGTCAAATCTGGTTGCTCGACCGTCGTGGAGGAGAAGGAAAACAACTCACTAATCTCAAAAATGGTGATTTACAAGAATATGCGTGGAGTCCCGATGGGAAAAAAATTGCTTTAGTATTAGAAAGCAAAGCCGATACCTCAAAACCAAAAACGCCTAAGCCGATCGTTATTGACCGTTTTTTATTTAAAAAAGACGTGGAAGGCTACCGTGAAAGAACATTCTCCAATATTTTCCTATTTGATGTTGCAACCAAAAAGATTGATACGCTGACTAAAGGAAACTATGAGGTGAGTTCGATTGCTTGGTCGCCTGATGGTTCTAAAATCGCTTTTGTGAGTAATAGAACTGCTGACCCTGACCGCAATGAAAACTCTGATATTTTTGTCATAGAAACGAAAGCAAAAAGCGAAGCAAAACAATTAACCACTTGGACAGGTAGCGATAGTGCCCCCGTTTGGAGTCCAGACGGAAAAACCATTGCTTATCTTCGTAGTACCGCCTCTGATGACTACATAATGTATGATCATTCGGTGCTATGTACCATCAGTGCTGATGGCGGTGAGCCAACGTTATTGAGTAAAAATTTAGATAGACCAGTCAACACACCAAGATGGGCAAAAGATGGACAATCTATCTATGCTTTGGTGGTGGATGATCGCTACCGCTACTTAGCCAATTTCTCGTTGTCAGGAAATATGAAAAAAGTTTCTGAAGACAAAGGAATCTACTCCTCTTTGGAATCACACCAAGCTGGCAACTGGCTTTCATTAGTAACAACGCCTGAGCTTCCTGCGGAGATTTATGCCATCGAAAATGGACAAAGAAGAGCCTTAACGAATCATCATGAGGCATTTTTTAAACAAATCAGTTTAGCTACCGTCGAAGGATTTACCTCAAAAAGCAAAGATGGCGCTACCGTATCTAGTATTTTGTATCGTCCTGCCAATATCGACCCGAAGAAAAAGCTTCCTACAATCTTCTTTATTCATGGTGGTCCAGTTTCTCAAGATGAGTTTGGATTTGATTTGAGTAGACAAATGTTGGCATCGGCTGGTTATGCAGTTGTTGGCGTTAATTATCGTGGCAGCAATGGTCGTGGTTTGGAATATTGTAAAGTCATCAGTGGCGATTGGGGTAATAAAGAAGTACTAGATATTCTTGGCGCAGTGGATTATACTGTAAAAAATGGTATTGCTGACCCTGAAAAATTAGGTATTGGCGGTTGGAGTTATGGTGGTATTTTGACAGATTATACTATTGCTACAGACACTAGATTCAAAGCAGCGGCGAGTGGTGCAGGTGTTGCCATGATTTCGTCAATGTATGGTGTCGATCAATATATTTTGCAGTATGAGCACGAAATTGGCTCGCCATGGAAGAATTTTGACAAATACGTAAAGCTTTCTTATCCTTTCCTAAAGGCTGACAAAATCAAAACTCCTACACAATTCATGGTTGGTGAAAGTGACCATAACGTTCCTGCCGTTGGTAGTGAACAAATGTATCAAGCCTTAAGAACAATTGGTGTTCCAACAGAATTAATTGTATATCCAGGTCAATTCCATGGCATTTCGGTGCCAAGTTACCAAGTAGATCGCTTCGAAAGATATATCAAGTGGTTTGATAAATACCTGAAATAATACTCTGAAAATGGTAATATAATATGAGTCATCCCCAATTTTTAGGATTGGGATTATTCTACAAGTTTTATCAAAAAAGCGGTCGAAAAATATTTTTCGACCGCTTTTTTGATGCTTCTATGTTAGATATGACTTGGCTTGAGACGCAATCATTGCGTCTCAACTGATGGAATACATGTTTTTACATAATCAATCACTCCCTCAATCGCTAAATTCGAGATGACTCTTGTTTTTTGTCTAAGGTCTAAATTTTAAATTACCTCCAAGAGCCTAATATGATTTATCAGGCTTTTATTTAATTTTAGTAAAAAATCTTCTATTACTATTTGAACTATGACAAAAACATTTCTTGGACAAACAGCCATCATAACAGGAGCTGGTATAGGTATTGGATTCGAAGTTGCTCGTTTGTTAGCTACGCGTGGAGCCAATATTGTCTTAAATGATATGGACGAAAACGCAGCCAAGAATGCTCAAAAAGCCATCCTAGACTCAGGAGGCAACTGTGAAATTGTGGTAGGTAATAGTGCCGATTTGTCCGTTATTCAGCAATTAGTTCAAAAAGCCTCTGAGTGTTTTGGAAAGTTGGATTTGGTAGTTGCTAATGCAGGTATTACCACGTTTGGTGATTTTTTCGAGTATCAACCAGCTTCCCTCAAACAGCTCTTGGATGTCAATTTATTTGGTAGTTTTTTTCTCGTACAAGAAGCGGCAAAAGCCATGAAAAACCAACAATCTGGAGGAAGTATTGTTCTTACCTCCTCAGTCACTGGTCATCAGGCTCATCCATTTTTGGCAGCTTATGGCATGACAAAAGCCGCTATTGAGCAATTAGCCAAAAACCTTGTGATTGATTTGTCACCACTAGGTATCAATATAAATACGGTAGCGCCAGGTGCCACTTTAACCGAAAGAACTTTAGAGGATAAAGATTATTTATCGACATGGTCACGTATTACACCTATGGGAAAACCTGCCACTGTGCAAGATATTGCAGAGGCCATGATATTCTTACTTTCCCCTCAAGCCAGACACATAACTGGACAAAGTTTGGTCGTTGACGGCGGCTGGACTGCCGTTGGCGTATCTCCTTATTAAATAATCAATATTTTGCCTTATTTTTCGTTTTTCTTAAAGTTCATTAAGTAGTCTCAGTTTTAACCCAGTCTGTAATTCTCTCTAGGAACGTATGAAACAGAATTTTATTCAATCAAGAAATTACCTCCTACTTCTTCTCATAAGTATTGGTATACTTTGGGGATGTAGTAGTTCAAACAATGATCCTGCTCCTGCTAATCAATATTTGGTCAGCTCCTCAGTTGTTGGTGAGTTTACCACAGCACAACTAAGTGCACGAGTGGACGGCGCAGCCTTGGGCTCTGACAATGCGTTGGTAATCGGTGTAGTGAAAGGTCTTATCAAAAATCCTATCAAGGTTATCAAAGTAGTGTACAATACCAAAGGTGTGGACGGGAAAGCGATTCAAGCTTCAGGTTTGGTGATTTTTCCAAAAACGACTGAAAGCGTACCTTTGATTAGTCAACAACATGGAACAATCGCCGACAAAAACGATGCGCCATCCTTGTATGGAACCGCCAGCGAAGCATACCAACTAGCATCTATTGTGGCATCTAATGGTTTCATTATTGCTTGCCCAGATTACATTGGTTATGGAGCAAGTGCCAATTTGGATCACCCTTATGAACACAGAGAAACCTTGGCACAAGCAAGCTTAGATATGTTGAGAGCGGCAAAAGAATTAATTGCCCAAGAAAAAGCTGCTTGGAGCCAAAAAGTAATGATTACAGGTTATTCAGAAGGAGGCTTCGCAACCATGGCATTGCAAAAGAAAATGGAAGAGCAATTTCCGAATGAGTTTAATTTGGTGGCATCATCATGCGGGGCAGGTGCGTATAACAAAACTGCCTTTATGAATTATATCATCAACCAAAAAACACATGGTATCGCTCAATATAACTCATTGTATATTTGGGTAACTATGGCTTATAATTCCATTTATGGATTAAATCGCCCAGCTTCCTATTATTTCAATGCGCCTTATGCAGCTGAAGTTGCCAGTAAAGGGCCACAAGCCTCTATTCCTGTGAGCATCAATTTGGCTTATGCTGATACGTTCAGAAATGGCATCAATAACGGTACCGACACACAATATATTACTGGTGTAAAGGACAACGATATTTTTGACTGGAAACCCAAAACCTCAACTCAATTGTATCACGGAACAGCTGACCAACATGTGTTTTATTTCAATTCTGAAACAGCAGCAGCAGCCATGAAAGCAAAAGGGGCAACCGATGTAACGCTGATCACAGTTCAAGGTACTGACCACTTTACTACCTTACCAAATTATCTTTTAGGGACACTTACCTTCTTTACTAGTAAAAAATAACCAGAACCTCCTTAGGGAGGTTTTTCTTTTATACAGCAAAAAAAATTTAGTCAAAAAACCACCAATAATAGCTTTAAACGCCATTTTTATTAAATAATTGTAAAATAAATCTTACCTTTGCCTGTTAGGTCAAAAATTTAGATTTTACGAATTATGCAGCTTTCATTGGTCTCAGAAATGCCGGGGTTGGAAAAGAAGGTCTTTTTGGATGTTTTCGCCAAGGCATATTTTGATAGAAGATTACATCGTTACCGTCTTAAAACTATAGATGGTCAACTGATTCCTGCTGACCTGACCATTGGATGCACCAACCATGTGATTTCTCAATTTCCTGAAGGGACTATTTATAAATTAGATGTTAGATTAGTTCAAAAAAATGGTCGTCAACCTTATTTTTTGACCGTAAATCATAAAAAAGTTCAGCGTGCTATCGAATTTTTTGAATATAATTTACAAGTGCAAACTGGAAAAATGGAGTGCAAAATCAAAAAAACAGTAGTTTTTGAGAAAAAGAAAGTACACAAACCTCTTCCACCGACAGATATAGATATTTTCTAAAAATACATTTTTTGAGCCAATCTGTAGGTATTACAATGCGCTTCAACTATATCCGTAATTTTGGGTGAATACCCTCCTCCCATCGAAACTACTATTGGCAGCCCTACTTTTTGCGCCTGCTCAAATACAAACTCATCTCGTCGCTTACAGGCTTCCATACTTACCGACAACTTTCCAAGCTTGTCAGTAGCCAAAATATCCACACCAGATATATAAAATAAAAACTGTGGTTGAACTTGTTGAATCAATCTAGGCAAAGTATCATATAACAAATTCAAATAGGTGTCGTCAGTCGTGTAAGTGGGTAATTCAATATCCAAATCAGATATTTCCTTGTGCAATGGATAGTTTTCTTTGCCATGCATCGAAAATGTAAATACCCTTGATTCGTTCGCAAATATTTCAGCCGTGCCATTACCTTGGTGAACATCCAAGTCAATCACCAAAATCTTGGAAATACCTTTTTCGGACATCAAAAAATGGCTGGCAACTGCCACATCGTTTAGCAAACAAAAACCCTCTCCTTTGTCTGAATACGCATGATGTGTGCCGCCTGCTACGTTCATGGCAATTCCATTTTCAAAAGCAAAATCTGTACAATCAATCGTTCCTTGCGTAATAATCGTTTCACGTAAAATGAGTTGCTCAGATAACGGAAGACCAATTCTTCTCACCATTTTAGCATCAATCGTCAATGCTTTTAAGGATTCCCAATAGCTTTGTTTATGAGCTTTCAGGATATATTTTTCTTGTACAGGTTGAGGCTCGAAAAAGTTGTCGGCTACACAAGTTCCTTCGTATATAAGTTGTTCAGGAATTAGCTCATACTTGAGCATCGGAAAGCGATGACCTTCGGGTAAAGGAAGTTGATAAATAGGAGAATGGGCAATTTTTAGCATTACAAATAATTAAAAAAGTTACTAGTTAATAGGATATCAGTTAGTACTCACCATCAGAAGGATGATTACTGGACAAAACGAGTAAAGAACATTCAGATGTTTGGACCTCGCCACTGAATTTTATGAAAACAGTTTTAAACTGTTTAAAAAGTAAGTCCAAGACCAAGTCTTGAACTAGGAACTTCAATGTTGTTCAGTAATCAGAGATATAGTATCTATTTAATCTTTCCTGTCACTTAACTCAAAATTTTAAGCATTACGAACATAAAATAAACAAGCTGTTTCCCCAAAAGTTTCCAATTCCAACATAGTTTCCTCTAAATCTGAGGAGTTATTCATATTACGATTGTATCTCTATTGGTTTATGCAAAGAGACAAATTTCTCATAGTGGGCGACTTAAGTCGCCCACTATGAGAAAAGGCGCTCGAAAAATAAATTTCGAACGCCTTTTCTTTCTTCTATGGCTATAGACAAGTTAAGAATTAATGCAAAACTAAATTTAGATATTTATGAAAATGAAATATTGATAACTACAATTTACATTCCCAACTCATAATTCAGCATTAAGTATCAAGCTATATCAAAGCTCTGTCCAAATGAACATATCCTCCATCAACATGGATGAGTTGTCCTGTGGTATGACTTGAGCGCTTAGAAATTAAAAATGATACCATATCCGCAATTTCTTGAGAACTGGTCATTCTTTTGCCCAATGGAATTTTATCCGTAATTTTTGATAAAGTTTCTTCTGGATTTGGCAATGATTTGATCCATCTATCGTACAATGGCGTGTAACATTCCGCTACAACTAAAGCATTGACACGAATACCGAATGGCAATAATTCTACAGCCCATTCACGAGTCAAAGCATTACGTCCACCGTTGGAAGCCGCATAAGCTGACGTTCCACCCTGACCAGTTTCGGCAGTTTTCGAAGTCACGTTTACGATAGAGCCTTTTGATTCTTTCAAATATGGCAATGCATGATGTGCCATCAAGTAATAGTGAATCAAGTTAGAATGTAATGACTTAATAAAGCGCTCATAGTTTCCACTTTCCAAGCCAACACCATCATTTACACCAGCATTATTTACTAATCCGTCGATACGACCAAAAGTAGTAGCAATTTCCTTAATCGCTTTCTCACACTCGGCAGGCTCGCTTAATTCTGCTACAAATGACCATGCCTGACCACCTGCTGCTTGAATCGCCTCTACTGTACGAAGGTTATCCTCTTCGTTGCGACCAACAATCGCTACAAAAGCTCCTTCAGCAGCCAAAGACGTTGAGATGCCTTCGCCTATACCTTTTGCACCACCTGTTACAATGATGACTTTTTCTTTAAGTCCTAAGTTCATTTGGAAATTTAGAGATTATAGAATTTTTGAGCCGTACCACCCATAATTTTCTTCTGCTCTAATGGAGTCAAATTACCAATAAAATCTGTTACAATGCCCAATACTTCTTCGTATTGACCTGCAACCAAACATACTGGCCAATCTGAGCCGAACATTAGGCGTTCGGGTCCAAAAGCTTTGAGTACGGTTTCTAAATACACTTTAAAATCAGCAGGTTTCCAACCCTCCCATTCGCCTTCAGTAATTATCCCTGAAAGTTTACAATATACATTTTGATGTAAAGCCAGCTTCTTGATGTCAGTTTGCCATGTTCCATACTCACCACTTTTAATATCTGGTTTGGCGATATGGTCAAGTACAAATTTTTGTTCAGGGAATAGCTTCACAAAACGGATAGCTTGGTCGAGTTGGTAATGATAAATCAGAATATCGTAGGTGAAATCATACGCACCAAGCTCAGTAATTCCTGCCTTAAATTTAGGGCGAAGCATAAATTCGGGGTCAGTCTCACCTTGAACCACGTGACGAAAACCTTTTACGATTTTAAATTCTGAATAATATTCCAAGCGGTCGTACACATCATCGGCCATCAAATCTACCCAACCAACTACACCTTTGATAAAATCATTTTTAGAAGCAAGTTCAATCAAAAAATCGGTTTCAGCCTCAGACTGGTCAGCTTGCACAGCCACACAGCCATCGATACCGTTTTGTTGAAGGATTGGTGCTAAATCTTCTGGGAGAAAATCCTTACGAATTTTCTTCATTTCATCATTTATCCATTCGTGTTTAGAAGGGTCGTATTGCCAAAAATGTTGATGCGAATCAATTTTCATAATGTTGTCAGCTAATTGAAGGATGATTATAGTTCATTTTCACTAAAAGGTATCTCAGTTATTCTAAGAGACCACATTTTGTTTTGAAATGTTTCGAGAAGTTATTAGTTAATCGTATATCAGTTATTAAAATACACTCATAATCAGAAGAATACTGTGAATGTGCAATACAGATATATTATTAATTTTTCTCATAATAGGCACTGGAATGAAAATATCTATTGCCTATTGCCTACGGCTAATAGCCTAGAGCATTTTCTAAAGAAACATTTCAAAACTGAATATACAAGTGTAAGTGAATTTGGACAAACCTTTTAGCGAAATACCATCGCTTACTCGGTCAAAGCCTTCAATTATACTCTAAGCAGATTAATTTCTAGACCAGTTTTTCGCCACTTGCTTTGAAGAACCTAAGTTTTCGATACCTAATTCTACCACGTCGCCTTCTTTCAAATAAATTGGTGGGTTAAAGCCCAAACCAACCCCTGGAGGTGTTCCTGTTGAAATAATATCGCCTGGTAGTAAAGTCATAAATTGACTTAAATAAGATACCAATGTTGGGATTTTGAAAATCAATTGGTCGGTGTTACTGTTTTGGAAAGTCTTTCCATTTACTGTTAACCACATTTTCAAATTATTGATATCCTCAATTTCGTCTTGCGTAGCAAGGAATGGTCCCATTGGTGCGAAAGTATCACATCCTTTACCTTTAGACCAGTTACCTCCTCTTTCGATTTGAAATTCTCTTTCAGAAACATCGTTGTGTAAGCAATATCCTGCCACATAATCTAATGCCTCTGATTCGTCAACATATTGTGCTTTTTTGCCAATGACAAATGCCAATTCAACTTCCCAGTCAGTCTTTACCGAGTTACGAGGAATAATAATATCATCGTTTGGACCAGAAAGTGCTGTCGTTGATTTGAAGAAAATGATAGGTTCTTGCGGAATAGCAGCGCCTGTTTCACGAGCGTGATCTGCGAAGTTCAAACCAATACAAACGATTTTTGAAGGACGAGCCACACATGAACCCAAACGTACGTCTTCCGAAACTTCTGTCAAAGTACCTTGATTAGACTCTAACCAAGCTGCTAAGCGAGTTAAACCATCATTTTCAAAAAACTGTTCGTTATAGTCTTCTCCAAAACCAGAGGCATCATAACGTTTTCCTTCGATCATTACGCCTGGTTTTTCTTTACCAAATTCACCAAATCTTATTAGTTTCATGATTTTACTTTTTCAACTAATCATTAGTTGAAATATTTAATTAAAAGTTTTGATTACAATTTTAACAATTCAGCTAGCATAAGTTCCGCTACTGTATTGTTGCCAAGATCGTTCAAGTGAACTCTATCAGTTGTTAAAACACCTGAATCTTTATTCGACGGATTATTGGCTAAGTCATAAGCCAAAAACGCTTTTCTAAGGTCGACCAATGGCAGGCTATTTTTCTCAGCCAATTTGCGAATTAGGGTTGAATAATGATTCATATCGCCATCTTGTGGGTTACTAAAATCATTTTTCTCTCCAATAACCGCAGGTGTACACAATACGACTTTAGCGCCACTTGCTTTAATCTTGTCGATAAGTGCTTGATAAAATCTTACGAATTTATCTGGATCCGTACCAGTCCCTGAGGTGGTTTTATGCCAAACATCGTTTACTCCAACATAAATAAAAACGGCATCAGGTTTCTTTTCTAATACATCACTTTCAAGTCTTAGATACAAATCGTACACTTTATTTCCTCCGATACCAGCACCTACTAACTCATATTTTGAAGCAAGGTTTTTACCTGTTAATAATTCACCAATACGGGTTATATAACCGTTTGGTTTTACACCAGCTTGGGTGATAGAATCGCCAAAGAAAATTACTTTTTTAGGTTTGTCAGCAACAAAAGAAGCTAAGGCTAGTACCGTAAGAAGGGCAAAAATTGTTTTACGCATCTGTTTTGAGATAATTAATGAATAATTGATTTATAGTGTTGGGTGAAAATACTCACGCCATTTAATTACTCTTATCCTTTCTTGACAGGAAAACAACATCTTAGTTATTCAAACGAATAAACCCACCATCGATTGGATAATCAGTACCAGTAATGAATGAAGCTTCGTCAGAACATAAATACAAGGCAAGTGCTGCTACCTCTTCTGGTTTTGCCATACGACCAATTGGCTGTGTAGCTGAAAGTTTCTCAAACATTTCCTCTTCGCGACCCGGGTAATTTTTAGCAATAAAACCATCCACAAATGGCGTATGCACACGTGCTGGCGAAATACAGTTACAACGAATATTATTTTTGATATAGTCTTTTGCCACCGAAAGTGTCATGGTTAGTACCGCACCTTTTGACATAGAATAGGCAAAACGGTCTGGTAAACCAATCGATGATGCGATAGAAGCCATGTTTAAAATTACACCGCCACCATTTGCCTTCATCACAGGTACTACTGCATAAAGTGTATTATAAACGCCTTTTACGTTTACGCTGTACACTCTTTCAAATGCCTCTGAATCACAGTTTTCTAACGAACCCACATGAGCAATACCAGCATTGTTAACAAGCACGTCTACCTTGCCGATACTTTTAATCACTTCGCTTACTTGAGCTTGGTTGCTTACATCACAAGCATGCACTTGCGCTTGTCCACCAGCTTCAATTATTTCAGCTACTGAAGATTCTCCAGCAGAGGCATTTAGCTCTAAAATATGAACTGAGGCTCCCTGCTTTCCAAATAATACTGAGATAGCCTTACCAATACCGCTACCTCCACCAGTCACTACTGCTACTTTTCCTGATAAACTAAACATAAGATGTATATTTATTTGGCTATTTGAAATCGCCAATGGATTGTTTTATTTCTTAAAAATTGCATTGGGCAATAAGCTGTAGACGTTAGGCAAATAAGCTTCCTTGAGTTTATGTTTTTTTGCCGAAAGGTCAAGGTTTGAATTTAATTTGCCTCATAATTTATTTTGAATGAAAGAAGTGTAATCCAACTTTGTAATATTTCCGAAATCAAAAATCACAAATCTGAAATAATTCACTATTCATCATTATTACTTAAAGGCTTACTCCTCTTCTCCAGAACATAAAGTCGTCTTGTCCTAACTCCATTGCCTTTGTTTGGTACTCACCAGAAGCCAAGCCGATAATATATTCTAAAACCATCTCGCCCATTTCTTCTACTGATTTTTCTCCTTCGATAATTGGACCACAATCAATATCAATGATTTCTGGAAGTTTTTGTGCCAATTTTGTATTGGTAGAAAGTTTTACCATTGGACAGATAGGATTACCCGTAGGAGTACCTAAACCAGTGGTAAACAACTGGATTGTAGCACCTGCGCCAGCCATGCCAGAGGTTGCCAACACATCGTTACCAGGGGTACAAACCAAATTCAAGCCCGCCTTTTTTGAATATTGTCCATATCCTAATGCATCTACTACAGGTGATGAACCCGCTTTCTTAGCAGCACCAGCCGACTTAATTGCGTCGGTAATCAAGCCATCCTTAATATTTCCAGGGGAAGGGTTCATATCAAAACCTGCACCAACGGCCTCGGCACGACGTGCATATTCCTTCATCAAATACCCAAAATTATCAGCCACCTCAGCTGTTACAGCACGGTTTTGTAGTTCTTGCTCAACTCCACAAAGCTCAGGGAACTCCGCAATCATGACATTGGCCCCAAGCGCCACCAACAAATCGGCAGTATGACCAATTGCTGGGTTGGCAGAAATACCTGAAAAACCATCAGAACCTCCGCATTTTACGCCAACTCTCAACTTGCTCAAAGGTGCAGGCTGTCTTTCAATTTCATTGATTTGAATCATACCGACAAATGTTTGACGAATAGCTTCCGCCAACATTTGTGACTCGCCAGAACCCAAATCTTGCTGTTGTTCGAGGATATATAGGGGTTTCTCGAAATTAGGAGAAATTTTATGAATAGCTTCTTGCAAAATGCTTACTTGAGAATGCTGACATCCCAAACTCAACACAGTAATACCCGCTACGTTGGGATTGACACAATAGCCTGCAAGGAGATTACAAAGATTTTCTGAATCTTCACGATTTTCGCCACAACCACTTTCATGCGTTAAGAACTTAATACCATCAACGTTCTTGAATACACGATTTTGACGATAATCTGTTTTCTTTTGCTGAAAAGTAAATGTTTTTAAAGAATCAATATCAGCGCCCGATTGGTAAGCGTCGAGTAGCGAACCAACTTGGTCGAGATACAAATCTGGTTGAGCATATCCTAAAGCTTTTAAAAATGCTTGCTTCATGATATTTACATTACGATTTTCGCAAAAAACCAATGGAATCACTAACCAGTAATTTTGTGTACCCACTTGACCATCAGCACGATGATAGCCCATAAAAGTACGATTTTCCCAAGCCGAAACATCGGGAGCTTGCCAAGTGTAGTCTTTTAATTTTCCTTGGAAAGGTTCTGAGGCATGTTTCAAATTAAAGGTATGAATAAGTCCACCAGCAGGGATAGGCATTTGTGCTTTACCCACCAACACACCATACATAGTTACCTCCTCACCTTGCTTTAAATCATCGATAGTAAACTTATGTTTGGCAGCGATATCATCTTGTAAAATGATTGTTTTCCCTTTGAAAACCACTTCTTCACCCTTTTTCAAATCACAAAGAGCCACCAACACATTGTCCGTTGGATTTATTTGTAAAAATGTTCTTTTCACAGTGTATCTTTCTTTTGTTATCTGTTAGAAGAAGGGGTAAGTTTGAAAAAATACTCTTTGTGTTTTGCAAAATTTGCAAAATATAATGCTTCTATCTTTACGCAAAAAGAGGAACCCAAGTGGGTTCCTCCTCAAAATTGCTTTATCTGAATGTGTTTGTGGAATTTATTATATTTTAGTACATACCACCGCCGATGGTGATAGCAGCTTTTATACCTAAGTATGACATATTTTTAGGTGCTAAATTGTATTCAGCAGCCAAACGGAAATGGCTCAGTTGAACCCCAACGCGAGGAACTAATCCAAAACCTGAACCACCTGCTGCCTCAACTGAAGTCGATCCATTATCGTATATTGCGGCCGTAGCTCCTGAAAAAAGACCTACCCCAAGACCACCAAAAAATCTGCTTTTACCTTCACCAAGGTAATAATCACCCGTTAAGATATAAGAGCCAACAGCACCAATAGAAGAAGAAGTTTCTGTTCCTGATCCGAATAGAGCTGCCTCTAATTTTAATCCAGCTACAAAATTATCATTTATGGCATAGGCTGGTTCGATAGAGATACCTGCACCTGCACCGTAACCTTTTGTATAATTTGGAATCACATAGGTGAAAGGAGAGATATGAACTCTGAATGGTACATAAGATTCTGACTGTGCATTTGAAGTGAATGCGAAGGTAATAGCAATAGCTAATGTTAATAAAAATTTGTTCATGAACTTTTGTAGATGATTAATAAATCATGATAAAGCAATTATTGAAATAACCACAAAAATACACAATTATAATCTATAATCTACGATAAAATACAATTTTAATGGTTTTTCAACATATAAATAATTATAAATTATTTAATATAATATCAAATAATTTTTATTGAAAATAGACTTTATACATTCAGTGTATAAAAATAACGGATAAGACATAGTGTTAGATAGCTTTTTGAATTCTAACAATAACCCTTACTAGGTTTAGCCCATACTTTCAACACTAATCCTCACTAACCATCAAAACGCACAAATTTCATTCATACCTAATTTTAGCATTTTAAAATCATTTATTACTCGTTTATAAACTAAAATTCATTTAATCTATAAAGTTTATAGGATATATAGTTTATATAATATACCTTTGTATCATCAAACAAGACATAACAACTCATCACAATATAAAGACCTAGATAGAATATGTTAGCTACGCAAAAAAGATATGAATTGAACTGGGACGCTACGCTTCCTGTATATGTAGGCAAAAGAACTGCTAGACCTGCTATTAATATTGAATTAGGAAAGAGAATCAATCAAATAGAGTTTGACTACAAAAATTTGGTCGCTCAAAATTTACCATATACTTTCATACATCAAAATCCTGTACAACTCAAAAAGCTGGTTGGTCGCAAGCCATTAGTAATTAGCTTTTTATCTTCAGGATGGAACGAATACGGGATTCAACATCTCGAAAAATTACAACAAGTTTACCAAGAAGTTTTGGCTATTGGTGGTAACCTTCTCGTGATTGTGAATGCAAAGGCAGACGAGGTTAGAGACTTTCAAAGACATTTTAACATTGGCTTCAACTTATTGGCAGACCCTGAGCAAAAAATAGCTCAAAGTTTAGGCTTATTCAATAAACAATATCCTGTTTGGGACTATGTTTCAGGTATTTCTGAAGAGGTTCCTTTGCCTGCTACCATTGTTATTAATACACAAGAAAAGGTAGTTTATTCGGCAGTTGATGTCCATTTTGATAAACCCTTTCAACCAACTGAAATGTTAGCTGCCGTTTTTGGTGCAAATAAAAACATTCCTGTGGTGATTCGTCAAGAGTTAGCGGCTTAGATAGTTGTTCAACATTCAAACTTTAAGTTTGGATATCAGAAACTTACGTTAACAATTGTTATTCACAAATCATCGTTGTAGAATACCATTTATTAACAAACTAAGATTCATTTTTTTTGACCTATTAGTATATAAAATCTATAGATTATAATGAATAAATCAACAGAGTCCATAACTGATGATTTTTTAGACAAATCTGAATTAGGCATACGATTTTTACTATCTATAGTCGTAATCATCATTATTGTATTAATTGGATTTAGCGTATATTATTGGGAGTTACCTGATTGTTAGGTAGTATTATTAAGTGAAAAAATTGGTTGGTGATCCAAGACATTCAACGTGTATAAAGAATTGCTGGTGGCATTTTCAAGCAAAGAATGGGTGGTTTCATACTTCTTGAGTGCCACCACCTAACTATAGTGAAATCATTGAGATTGTTTTTGGAGAATTGTACTCGGCATTGGGCATTGCCCTAGCTGGCAGCCCAATGGAAGAGTCTTTTTAACCAATATCCATAAAATGTTTTTCACCCATTTCAATAAAATTGATTAGTACCTCATGGTTGATATAGGTATATCTATCTCAACAAATTTAACTATCACTCCAAACTCATAACTCATTGATAAAATCCTATGCACACTAAATATTTGGCATTTGCTATTCCACTGTTTTTAGTTTTCATGGGGCTTGAATATTTTCTTTCGAAGGTTCAAGGAAAGAAATTTTATAAATTCAAGGATACCATCGCTAACTTAAATGTAGGTATCGCTGAACGTCTGATTGATTGTTTTAGCATCGGCATATTCTACTTTTACTATGATTACTTGCAAAAAAATCTTGGATTTTTTGATATAAAATCAGGTGTTTTTGCTTGGATTGCCCTACTCCTGCTCACTGATTTGTTGTGGTACTGGTACCACCGATTAGGACATGAAGTCAACATTTTGTGGAGTGTGCATATCGTACATCATCAAAGTGAGGAATTTAATTTTACGGTTTCGGCGCGTATTACGATTTTTCAGGCTATTGCAAGAACATTTTTCTGGTCGATTTTGCCGATTATAGGTTTCAACGCCGATATGATTAGCATTGTGCTTTTGATACATGGAATTTATCCATTTTTTACGCATACTCGTACGGTTGGCAAATTGGGTTTCTTAGAATATATTTTCGTAACTCCTTCACACCACCGTGTGCATCATGCTAGTAATGAGCAGTATTTAGATAAGAACTATAGCGATATGTTTATCTTTTGGGATAAGCTATTTGGCACTTTTGCTGAAGAAACGGAAGAACCTGTCTATGGCTTGACCAAACCGCTCAAAAGCTACAGTTTTCTCTGGCAACATTTTCATTATATGATTGAGTTGGCATACGCTTTTAAGCATGCCAAAACCTTCAAAGAACGAATAAGGATTATTTTTGGTAAACCCGAAACATTAGACCCTCGCATTCGTGAAGAATTAGAGAAACGATTTATTATTCAGTTTAGTGAAGACCATAACAGTAAACGTGTTTACACTTATGTGGTCGTTCAGATGATTTCGTTGCTCATTGGGCTGTTTGTCATCATTTATTTTTTAGATAGCATTAGTCTTACCTCACAAATACTCTGGGCTTTTTTCATCTTAATATCGTTAATTAACTGTGGGGCACTACTAGAGCAAAAACGTTGGATCATCTATTTGGAAGCTATTCGTCTTTTTATTGTCGGCGTGCTTATTCAATTGAATTACCCAACGACCGAAATATTTTATGCTATAGCGATCATTGGATTGATTATCATTGCTTTTGCCAAAACCCTTAAAAACCAATACTTCAAGCTTATCTTCGGATAAGCTTGAGTGACAAATCTTTTTCTCACATTATAAACTTCACTATTGTCATGGAATATATTTTATCATTACGCAAAGAATTCTCTTTTGACAAAACACTTTGTTATTTGGAATCATCCTTAATGTGGGCAATTGTCACTGTGGTATATGCTGGTTTACTTATCATTCTAGGAAATCATTATTTTGGGGGGTAGAAATTGAGTGAATTAAGATTTTCACTTTAAGTCTCAAAACGCATTGTCTGACATTTAAAGATATATTATGTTTGAATTTGTCATCAAAAAATGCGGTCGAAATTAGTTTTCGAAATCCTAGTTCAAGACTCAGTCTTGGACTTACTTTTTTAAACAGTTTAAAACTGTTTTTTCGCTTGTCTAACTTATGAATTAGTGCATCCACAAAACTAAGGTCTTCAAAATTCTTTCAATTAATGTGCGACTTAAGTCGCACACTAATTGAAAAAGGCGATTGAAAACTAATTTCGATCGCCTTTTTTGATACCACTTTAGACGCAAAGCATTGCGTCTCTACCAGTAAAATTTATATTAAACACTACTTAATTTAGGGCTTAAAACCCTTACAAACTAGCAGTAGTGAGTTGTCCCGAAATAGTAACTGAACCTCTCGAAATACCTCCATTGAAAGTTCCACCATTGTAATACCCACCTATGTTTGTACCTCCATTTTCACCGCCTGAGAAAACGTTATAAGTCGTTCCATTTTTTAAGGTAGGAGAAGAATAGACAAAATAATACGCCGCGCGAGTTGGGATAAACGTAAACAAAGGATTACCACCTGCATCAATCAATGAGAATGGATTTCCTCCTGCATATCCGACGGTAAATTTCAAAAATACGGTCGGCTGAGTTGAACCAGCACTCGTCGCTTTTGCGACAGATGTATTGTTGGGTCCACCAGCAATAAATACTCCGCCAGTAATATTAAATGTACCATTATAATCAAAAGCCACTGTCGTTGATAAGGTTGTTCCTTGTACTACCACGGTACCCCCCGATTGAGCAATGCTACCATTACTATCAATACATTCGCCACCAGAAGAACTTACAATTACGGTTCCGCCTGTGATGCTTAGCAAACTGCCATCGTTAGAAGTACCATCAGTTGTAGTACTTGTGTAAATGCAGTCATCTGTTGAAATCACCGAAATGTATCCTGCATTAATGGTCACTTTAGGAGCCGAAAGACCGTCTACAGAAGTGGTAATATCCACAGAACCGCCATTTACCGTAACCGAAGCCGCTGATTTAATTGCATCATTTGAAGAGGAGATCGTTAAATAGCCTCCGTTGATGGCGATCGAACCCGTCCCAACAAATGCTTTAGCATCGGTTGTTTCAGAGGTGCTATAAGTATATGTAGCACCAGACGTTGTAAGAGTAATTGTTCCACCAGCAACTGTTGACGACCCATCAACAATAATTCCTTTACCACCTACCCCAGTATTACTAATTGAAATCGTTCCATCTTGAATCGCCAAATTGCCTCCGCAACTAATACCAGAAGACGAAACTGTTGCTTTATCTGTGGTATTGTAATAAGATGCCCCTCCTGTCAAAATGGTAAGTTTACCTGCAGTTAGCGTTAAATCACCGCTCGTTTTTATTCCTTTACAACCATTCCCTGAAGTATATAAGGCGACCGTCGAAGTGGATGAATTCATTTTTAGGTAGCTATTACTATTAATTGCCTTCACTTTCTCACCAGAGGCATTTACCGTAAGTGTACCCCCATTAATTTGTACATAAGGTGATATACTTGCATCTGTGCCCGTATAACTTGTCGTAATCCCATCGCTACTAGCCGTAATACTCATGGCTCCTCCCGAAATATTAACATATCCTGCTTCTACTTCGACACCACTTTCAGTCGAAACCAAGGTTAAATTTCCGCCTGTCATTTGAAAATTACTGTAGGCATGAATTGCGTCGGCGGCAGCTTGCGTAACCGAAATAGTTCCTCCTTGAATATTGATATTGCCATCGCTTACAATAGCATGTTTGTAACTAGCATAAATCAAGATACTTCCAGCACCAGTAATATCGAGCTGTCCTTTACTAAAGAATGTTCCTTTTTGATCTTCGGTACTGGTGGCATAATTGGCGCCATCGATTAAACGGTTCATCGTGCCTCCCACTAAAGTAACTGTAGCTTTTTTACTAGACTGAATATTAATCGCAGGGCCATCGGAATTGACCAAGCTTGTACCATTTAGGACTAAATTAAAGGCTGCATCACTGTAAATCTTGAGACTTGCGTTGGTACTTTGTCCAGAAATCACATAGCTAATGGGTGTACTAGTATTGGTAGATTTTACGACAACATCGCCATTTGTTACAGATACCTCTACGCCACTCGCAATATTATTGGTAATGGTTGGAGTTGTGCCATCGTAGTCAATCAGAACAGCATTGGTGATGGTCGTATCTTTGGTATTAGTAGTAATATCTGCTACATTAATGGTAGTATCCGTAACATCACTGGTCGTATTGCAAGCCACTAATGAAAGGCAAAGAAGTAGAGCAGAAAATAGTTTTCCTGCCAATTTTAAATGTTTGTTATTCATAATCTCTCCGTATTGGTGTTTCGTTTCGGACATGTTTTAAGTTTATTAATAATTAAACCGATTTTGATAAATAAAGACCTATACAGAAAGAATGACCCAAATTTTGAAGTAAGCGTTACTCGATTTTCACCTATTTGATGAATGAGTCTAAGCAAAGGCGTTTTTTGTCGACTAAATCCCTGTTTATTGCAATATTCCCCCATAATTGGCGAATCTCTCCCCTATCTCTCGAAATTGTACTTTTTACTTTTGTTATTGTAAAACCTTTAATAAATATGAAAAAAACGATTTGTATAGTTGGAGCACTGGTGGCAGTTGGTTTGCAAGCGTGTAAAAGTGTTCAACAAAGAGGAATTGACCTTACTGTTAAACCTGGGGCTGTTTGGCAAGACACCAATCAGGAAGTAATCAATGCGCATGGTGGCGGGCTCTTGAAACATGGAAAAAACTACTACTGGTATGGCGAAATTCGTGGCAAATCGGCCTCAGAAGGTGTGTCAGTTTATAGCTCCAAAGATTTAATTCATTGGGAAAATAAAGGGGTGGCATTAGCCAAATCTAAGGACACAACCAGTGAGATTGCAGTTGGAGGCTTGATGGAAAGACCCAAAGTGATTTTCAATGAAAAGACCAACAAATATGTGATGTGGTTTCACTTGGAACTACCTCGACAGGGATACAAGGCAGCTCGTGCAGGTATTGCGGTCAGCGATAATCCCATTGGACCATTTACTTATTTAAAAAGCTTCAGACCCAACGGCAATATGTCGAGAGATATGACGCTCTTTGTTGACGATGATGGCTCGGCATATCATATTTATTCTTCTCGTGAAAACTATGATTTGCGAGTAGTAAAACTGACGGCAGACTATTTGGACGTTACCAAAGAAGATACACTGTTATTTAGCAAGCACCGCGAAGCGCCAGCGATTTTCAAAAAAGATGGTAAATATTTTCTTATCACTAGCGGATGCACGGGTTGGGATCCCAATGCGGCAACACTTCATTCGGCAAGTTATATTTTTGGTCCGTGGAAATTAGAAGGCGACCCGATGCGAGGTCCAATGGCCGAAAAAACCTTTGATGGACAATCAACTTATATATTGACGGTGGATTCAAAGAAAAATCAATATATCTTTATGGCCGATCGCTGGAAACCCAAAGACTTGAAAGACAGTCGCTATTTATGGCTTCCTATTTCTTTCGAAAATGGTATCCCTCTTGTTCAGTGGCAAAATGAGTGGAAAATAAAGTAAAATTTGCAGCTAGTTCACAATTCAGTTTTTCACTGAAATCATGTATATAAAACGGGTAAAAATGTCATTGCTAAAAAAAATATTCTTCTGCTTATTGCTATCAAGTTTTCTTATTGGTGGTAGCCTAAAAGCACAAACAGTAAAGGTAATTCCAGTCGGTAAAGCTTGGGCTAATAATTCGGTCAATGCGGTTATTTTTCGTAAAAACTCTTTGGTTAGCTACAAAAACTACCAATTCATTGCCTATTACAACGAAACAGGGAATGTAGTTTTGGGAAAAAGAAAATTAGGCAGCAAAAATTGGGAGCTCAAAACCACCGACCTAAAAGGAAATGTCACAGATGCACATAATTGCATTAGCATTATGGTCGATGGCAAGGGCTATTTGCATATCGCTTGGGATCATCATAATCACCCTTTACACTATGCCAAAAGTAAAAGTCCATTATCTCTAGAATTGGACGCT
Source organism: Cellulophaga sp. BC115SP (assembly GCF_009905545.1). Classification (GTDB taxonomy): domain Bacteria; phylum Bacteroidota; class Bacteroidia; order Cytophagales; family Spirosomataceae; genus Flectobacillus; species Flectobacillus rivi. The sequence goes on from NZ_JAAALB010000053.1 coordinate 22,661, forward strand.
CCAACCTCAATGACTGGCGAAACAGAAAAGAGTGTCAGCTATCCTGAATTTTACCGAATGCCTAACGGAAATCTGCTATTCTTTTACAGAAATGGGGCATCAGGAAAAGGGAATTTGGTAGTCAAAAGCTATGATATTTCTACCAGTAAATGGTCGATGTTGCATGAAAATCTGATTGATGGCGAAGGTAAAAGAAGTGCTTATTGGCAAGCTTTTGTTGATGCCAAAAGCAATATCCATATCTCTTGGGTGTGGCGTGAAAGTGCCGACGTAGCCAGTAATCACGATATGGCGTATGCTTGTTCAAAAGATGGCGGGAAAACTTGGCAAAAGACTTCAGGAGAAAAATACCAACTTCCTATCAATGCCTCTAATGCAGAATATGCTTGCAAAATCCCACAAAATAGCGAGTTAATCAACCAAACTTCGATGGTTGCCGACCAAGCGGGTAATCCATACATTGCTACCTATTTCAGACCTGAAGGAAGTAATGTGCCACAATATCACCTTATTCATTTTGATGGAAAATGGCATACACAATCGCTCGGATTTAGAACGCAAGCCTTTAGTTTGAGTGGAATGGGTACCAAAAAAATTCCCATTGCCCGTCCGCAATTGGTAGCATGGTCTGCCAAAGGAAAATTGTCTGCAATGGTAGTTTTCAGAGACGAAGAAAGAGGTAGTAAAGCATCCGTAGCGGTAAACTCAGATTTGAATCATACCAAATGGCAAGTGAAAGATTTGACTAATACTTATGTTGGTTCGTGGGAACCGTCTTTTGATACTGAGCTATGGAAAAGTAAACAACAATTACATTTATTTGTTCAGCCTGTAGAACAAGCCGACGGAGAAGGCAAAACCAATACGCCTCCACAATTGGTACAGGTATTTGAGGTGAAGTTGTAAAATAAAAATCGGTTGTTTTCTCTGAAAGAAAGCAACCGATTTGATTATTACCACAAAATCTCTGAAAAACACCTTGTTTCCCTACCTTTCTAGTGGTAATTTTGCTTCGTAATAAAATATCTTGATGAAGTACTTGGGAATTAATATTGACAAAATAACGCCACGTCAGGCTGGTTACGCTCGTAATGCGGTACTAGTGGCGATTGTCTGTATTATGGCTGCCCAAGGTTTGATTATTCATTTACTGGCTTTTTCATTAACGGCCAATGAAGAATTTAACAAAGGGGTAGCGCACACTGAAAGTACCATTGCCAAGACGCAACAAACATGGAAACATGAACTTCAATTGATTCTGGATTACAACCACGAAAAATCTAGTACCGAACAAAAATCTTCCAGACCTACTAGCATTACGATTGCATTTAATCTTTTTGTTGAAAAAGTAGGCATAGACATTCCTAAGCCTAATTATCAATCATTATCAATCGAAAATCACTTTTCCTACAATAATCTCTACCATCACCTTTATCACCAGCGGATTATCCATCCTCCGTGTTTTGTCTAATTTTCTATCTTCTTGGTTTCTTTTGGCTTAGCAAACTATCATAATGGTTTGCCGAAGAATGGTATTGTTAATACCTCAAATACCCCCTAGAAACCACCACAATTTATTGGCTCATTCTTAGGATTGTACTTTCAATCTGTTAAAACCTCAGCTTCATGAATAGCATGAAGTGGTAAAAAGTACATCCTTTTGTAGCCGAATTATTCATTTAAAATAGACATTCAGATGGATTTTCCCATATTTCATTTAGACTTCATGGGCGACAGGCTTCTTATTGCCATTATCGCCGTATTACACGTATTAATCAATCATGGACTTGCCGTTGGGTTTATCCCTTTGGTAACATGGATAGAATATCTAGGTTTCAAAAAGGGTGGTAAAAACGCCATCGTAAACAACGAATGGGATCAATTGGCGCACCGTCTTATGACGGTTGCCTTTATCATTACCACCACCATAGGCGCCATGACTGGTGTTGGGATTTGGTTTGCCTCTTCATTGGTCAACCCTGCCTCTATTGGCTCACTTATCAGAGTTTTCTATGGTGCTTGGTTCGTGGAGTGGACTGTCTTTGTAACAGAAGTAGTCTTAATATTACTGTATTATCTTTCTTGGAAGCGTTCTTTGGTAAGTATTGAAGCCAAAGCCAAACATATCAAACTAGGAGCAGCACTTAGTATTTTCTCATGGATAACGATGTCTATCATTGTGTCTATTCTGGGTTTTATGATGGACACAGGAAGCTGGGTCGAAAACAAAACCTTCATTGCTGGATTCACCAATCCGATCTATATTCCTCAGTTAGCCTTTAGAACACCTTTGGCAGCATTGATGGCTGGAGCAATCGGCTTGTTTTTAACCAAATTATTTACAAAAAACGGCTCATCATTTCAGCAAGATTCTTCCAAAAAGATTGCTTTATGGATGTTATTGATGCTTCCATTTACCTTGGCTGGCGCTTTGGCGTATTACTTCAAAATTCCAGAACTGATGATTGGAAACTTGCCAGTAGCTGTAGGCACAATGGATTTTCAATCATGGTATGATTTATTGGTAAAATTCATTATTGGTGCGCTAACCACAGTATTATTAATTGCTGGAACAGTCTATTTCAAACCCAAACTCAAAATTCCAACCATTGTGTATATCCTACCTGTAATAGGTATGCTTGGCTTTGCGGGGATTTTTGAACGTATCCGCGAGTTTATCCGAAAACCTTATGTGATAGGCAATTATATGTACTCTAATACTTTGAGAAAAGAAGACTATCCGCTTTTCAAAAGAGATGGGGTCTTGGCTCACGCTACCTATTCACCTGTCAAAGAGGTTACAGAGGATAACAAACTACTGGCAGGTGAACAAGTTTTTATGCTTTCTTGTAGTCGCTGCCATACCACTCATGGAATCAACTCTGTGGTAGACAAATTCGAAAACATGTATAGTTTAAAAGCAGGAGAAAAATTGAACGGAGACTTGATGAAAAACTATATCAAGCATATCGAAAATGCAAGATATTTTATGCCTCCTTTCCCTGGCAATGAGGCTGAACTTGACGCATTGGTTGAGTACATCAAACATCTTCAAGAAGATGGAACTCCTATTGACAATCCAGTAACCTCGATGCGCTAATAATGTTATCATGCAAAATAAAATTGTATGATAACGATTTAGTCGATAAGCTGTAGGCATTAGGTAAAAGTGTTTCTATTGGATCGTAAGAAATACTCATCAACTTTTGTCTACAGCTTATTACTGGTAACATTAATTCAATTTTTTATTCATTTAGCTTTCAATAATCATGTTTAATCATATTTTGCTTCAAACACCAGTTCCTCGCGATTTACCTTTGGATTTACCCCTACCAAAGGAGGTTTTAATTGTACTGCTGGTATTTTCATTTTTATTACATATCCTATTTGTCAATTTGATGGTAGGCGGTAGTATCCTCACACTTTGGAGTCAGATAAAAGGTCTAAAAGACAAGGATTATGATACATTGGCGCATGAAATTGCTGAGACCATTACCGTAAACAAAAGCTTAGCAGTTGTATTAGGCGTAGCGCCATTGCTGAGTATCAACGCTTTATATACCGTCTATTTTTACTCAGCTAATGCGCTGACAGGTATCTTTTGGATTTCGGTAATTCCCTTGGTAACGGTGGCATTCTTATTGACTTACGCGCACAAGTATAGCTGGAAGGTTCTGGAAAATAATAAATCTCTGCACATCTCTATAATGGGATTATCAGTAGCCATTTTTCTTTTTATTCCACTTATCTTTTTGGTAAATATCAATTTGATGCTTTTCCCAGAAAAATGGAACACCATCGAGGGCTTTGCTCACGCTTTGACATTACCTAATGTATTTCCAAGATATTTTCACTTCTTGTTGGCTTCGTTGGGTACTACTGGTCTCTTTATTTTCTGGTATTTTGGTCGAAAAAGCTATGATTTTGAAAGTCACTTCACCACACTCACACGCTATGAAATTCGTAAAAAGGCTTATTCTTTAACCTTTGGCGCTTCAGCAGCACAGTTTATAATTGGTCCAGTAGTGTTACTGACCTTGCCCACCAAAGGTTTTAGTTGGCATTTAATTTTTACCATTGGTACAGGCGTCATCTTCGCTTTGCCAGCCATGTATTGGATTTGGAAAGGTATTACTGGAAAGGCAGAAGATATTGCGAATAATTTCTGGAAAGTAGCCCTCACACTTGGTCTGACGATTACTTTCATGGGCTCAGGACGACATATTTATCGTGCAACGGCGTTAGCGCCACACCAAAAATTAGTAGAAGCGAAGACGATTGCTTATGAGAAAGAGGTCAAAAAAGCCACAGAAGAAATGAAAAACGCTCCTGCCGAAAAACCAGCTTCTGATAGTCCTGGAGAGACAATTTTTCAAGCAAAATGTAGCGCTTGTCATGCCATGGATGTAAAAGTGGTGGGTCCTCCAATCAAGGAAATGGTCAGTATTTATAAAAACGATGCCAAAGGATTACACGATTGGATTTTAAAGCCAGGCAAAAAACGCCCTGATTATCCACAAATGCCTGCTTTGGGATTGAGTGAGCAGGAAATCAACGACGTCGCCAACTATATTTTGGAACAAAAGTAGTCTGTTTTTTGGAGAAAACTTCCTAAAAAAATGCGGGCAAAATCTAATAAATTTTGTCCGCATACTTACTCAAAATCATTTTTCATATAGAAGCTGTTTAAACTTTTCAAAAAGCATATTTTATTGATTAATTCTTCATCTTACTTTTTGTCTTGATACAAAAAGTAACAAAAAAATCAAGAATTTATAAACTCGCTTCGCTCAAACAGTATAAATTCATTGCTTACGCGAGCAAGTTTATGAAAGTTTAAACAGCTTCATAATCATCTTACCAATATGATACTCGCATTATCAGTAGGCATAGCAGCCGTGACGCTTGCCATTTTATATACCATGTTTGAGATACAAATTAATATTACTTCTCTCGAAAAAATGGATAACATTCTTTCGAAGCGACTAAAGGCTTTTATACATGAAAAAGAAAAAGCCTAATTCAAAACATCTTAAAAGGTCATTTGGGGCATTGGTTTTATTATTGATACTACTAGCGTCAATGATTTTTGTCCTTATTGTCGCACTGAAAGCTTCCTAAAGCTCATTGAGTGATTTAGTGATGGAGCGAATGAGTGATTATTTATCTCCATTCCGCTCGTAGAGACGCAATGATTGCGTCTCCATGAGGTGTAATTTTGAAATATAGTATCAAAGAAGGCGGTTGAAAAACTAATTTCAACCGCCTTTTAAATGTTAAAAACCTTGATGATATTCTGCATTAATACTTGCTTATTAGATTTTTTCAGAAACCAATCTTTTCATCAGATCCGTAGGAATACTAGGTAATTTTGTTTATTGAATTTTATTTTGCAGGAATACAGATATTAGACGCAAAGCATTGCGTCTCTACTAGTAAAATACCTATTAAAAATAATCACTAAATCGCTCAATCACCATTCACTCAATCAAGTCTCTACTCTAAAATCAATTTCTGTGAAACACGATCCTTATTCGATTGAAACCAGACCAGATATACTCCCCGATTCAAGTCGGCCGTTGAGACTTTGGTAGATTCTCTAAATGAGCTTTCGAAAACAACATTACCCAGCATATCTACCAACTTCACATCAATTTCTCCTTGTAAAGTACTTTTTAAGGTTACAACATCCTTCGCTGGATTGGGAAACGCCAACAAACTCTGATTGATTTCTCCTTCAAAACCAAGTGGCATAGCTAGGGCTACTTTCAGTTGGGTATAATTGGTACAGCTATTACCACCCCATGCTCGAACGGTATAGGTTCCGTTGTATGCAGCAGTAACATTCTCAATGATTGGTTTTGCATTGGTTGAAGTAAATTGATTAGGCCCTTGCCAGAGATAATTTACCCCACCTGACGCAGATAGAGTCAAAGTATGATTGATAATGTCTTCATTGAAAGTTGCCTCTATTTTTGGGGATGGTTTTACCAACAAAACTGTTTTGGTAGTGTTCGTACAACCGTTATCGTCAGTTACTTTAACTAGGTATGTCCCCGAATTTTCGGTTTGAGATTTACTAAATACAATCGAACTGTTAGAAGAAGAAAATCCATTTGGTCCTGACCACTGGTAAGTACTTCCGCCTCGAACGCTTATCTGAGCTGGTTCACCTGCACAGGTGGTATCGCCCATTGCAGATACCGCTGGCAAGCTGGCAATTTTTCCAGTCAGTGTATCTTTTGACAACAAACCTGTAGTTATTCCTCGTAAACTTACCTGAAAAATACCTGTGCCAAATCTTTGTGATAAATCTGTAATGCGATAAGTTTGAGTACCTATTAATTCCTGTTTAATCGGCTTGATGGTTTGAGAAGCACCATTTGCCAATTTTACCTGCATGACAAAACTTTCGGCATTCGTTATCTCTCCAAAAACTTTGGCTTCCAATTTAATCGAATCACTCGCACATACCGTTTGAATTCCTGAAGACTGGAATTTAATAATTGGAATTACATTAACTGTTGTATTTGATGGCAAACTCGAACAACCACTATTTTCACAAATAGCTGAGTAGGTTGTGGTCACCGTTGGATTTACCATCAACGTGGCAGAAGTAGACGTTTTTTGTTGAGAACCTTCTACCTTATTTGACCAACTCCAAGTAACTTGAGAACAGCCTTGGGCCGTTAATTGAACTTGCTGTCCATACTCTATCGAAGGACTTTGAGCAGTCAATTTAGGTTGGTTGGGCGCTCCAGCACAAGTATTATATCTAATCAAAAAATTTGGATATTGAAACCAAATATTCCCTTTTACATCCGCCAGCATCTTACTCAGTCCAGTGGTATTTAATACGATATTACCAGTTTTTGACCATGTTTGATCCGCATATTTAAAGATATTGCCACTATCATAAACGTAAATATTGCGTTGAGCATCTTCGGCGATATAGGTAGGTTTCAGAAATGAAGCATAGTTCTGAATTTCCCAAGCACCCTCCGAATATCTTAGGACTCTCCCATTTTGCAACACCCATAACACTCCTTTGCTATCCATAAAAGTTTGATTGATGGCACTTGAAAGTTGTGGTAATTCTGCCTTGGTAAAAGTCTTTATTTGCTTGCTCGCTAAATCATATTGCCAAAGTTCTCTACTTTGTGAATTGTATTTATACACCTCCACCCACATGCTACTTTGGCTCCAAGCAGGTGTCTGGAAATACACATTTGACTCGGTGCTTTTGTAGGTAAATAGCGTTTTTAAACTATCTTTTTCAATTTTTCCAAAAACAGAAGCCCCTTTCACATCCGAATATCCATAAAACAACTGATTTGCATAGTCGAACTTCGAAGGGGAAATATTATCGGGATTTGACAGCTCTACAGAAGATAACATCTTTCCTGCTACAGGATCCAACTTTCGTAAGGCGTACACCAAAGAGCTACTTGGTAAAAGTCTTTTTCCTAATAGTTGAATCGTTTTGATAGTCGGGTCGCCTCCTGAAAGGGACAAACCATAATTTTGATTTCCAATCGCCCCAGTTGTATTGGCATGGTCAAAGGTTTTGACCTGTAAATTATTGATTTGAATCGTAAAAATTCCTCTGGCATTTTGTGCCACAATTTCATTCTCACGAATCTCGACCGCATTGATAGAATTCGCCAAATCAGGATTATTATCTTTGCCAAAATACGCTACCTGTGCACCCTGAGAAAGCCCTTTGTACACAAAACTTGTTTTGGTCGTCGAAACAACGCCACTTGGTATATTCAACAAATATTCGGGTTCATTGTATAGCTCCTCTACCTTAACAAAATAGGTCTGGTTGCTCTGTAGCGAATCCAACCAAAATGAATAGGTATAAGTTGATTTAGCCGCAATATTTTGAGCACTTTTCGTGCATAAAATCTTTTTGAAACTTGAATCTGTCGCAATAGTCAATTTAATCACTGACTGATTATTGATATAATTACCCGAATATTCCAACACTTTCAGTGCCGAACTTTCTGTCAGATAATTAGTAGAAATATAGTTATTGGGATTACTCACCAATACATATTGTACTTCTGACCAAGCACTTTTGGTAGTTCCTACCACCGAACGAACACGCCATTTGAGCTGATTGGCATAATAATTCATTTTGGTCAAAACCGAAGTACTTGAAGAACTTGTCTGAAAAATAGGGTTTTTAAAATCCGTATCTGAAAGTGCCGCTACCTGCACTTCATAAGCAGAAGCATTAGGAACCGCAGTATAAGTAAGCGTAAAATTGGTCGATAGATTGGCAGTTGATGTTAAAGGATATTTTGCAAATGGTGGCAATACGGCTTCGGTTGGTACATTCCAAACAGCATTGCTCCACTCAGAGCAGCCGATACTGTTACATGCTTTGATGCGCAAATAATTTTGTCCCATTCGTAAAAGAGCCGAGCTCCACACACTTTTATTAACAGTATCCGTTTTTTGTACAGTCGAAAAATTTGCGGATAACGCCGTTTGAACAATATAATAATCTGCTGTAACTACAGGTTTCCAGTCGATGACAGCATGGCTTTGAAAGTTGTAATTAGCAGATAATAAAGGACTTTCTGGTTTGGCAGTCGCTGAAGGAAGATTATCCTTGGCATATTGCTGAATTACTGAGCGACAGAGTTCATGAAAAGTGGAAAGTCTTGGACCGCAATAACTCATAATCGTACCCGCCGTAGTGTTCAGTGCGCCATCATAGCATGAGCCTTCTGAGGGAGTACAATAATCCAAAGGTCCTTCGGGCCATTCACAACTTTGGGTGTGCGGAACCCCAAAAGTATGCGCCAACTCATGCGCCACCGTTCCGAGCCCAGCCTGCCCCCATGGCACCACACATTCGGTACCACCCAAATAGGCAATCCCAGCAGCGCCCTGCAAGCTTTTTGAAGTGATGAATAACGCCTTGTCAAATTGATAAGCTATGGCTTTAAATTCGTCTTGGTAGTTCCAAGTAGAATTGAATAAACCCAGCAAATCATAAATATTGCGATTGCCTCGATATGGGTCTTTCTGAGCGTCTTTCCAGATATGGATAACGGTAGGAACTAGCCGAACATTCATCTCTTTTTCATAGACCTTTGATACCTGCGAGATGGCATTTAGCACTTCTCTTTTGATATAAACTGAATCTGAGTCAAACTTTTCAAAAGTTTCAGAGTCAATCTCTATCGCAAGGCGACAAATCCAAGGACCACTTTGAGTAGTTCGGGAAGCTTTGGAAGCTAGTATAAATTTTTGGGCATTTCTTACTCTACTTAGGGCATCAGCAGACATTTGAGAGTCATTTACTCCACAAGTGGGAGTCTCCTGAGTTTGTTGGGCAAATAAGAAAGGCGCAAACAATAGCAAATAAACAATGAGCGGTAGTTTATTCATAATTGTATTACCTCGACGGATTAAGTTAATTCTGACTATGCCATTGCGTTATGGCATTGTGATTCTAGTATTGGCGGATGCTGGAATGTCCAGATTTCGTCAAACTAACTTAAAGTAGTGTAGAATGGGAAAGTCAAACTTTGTCCCAAGCAAATCGAGGTATTTTAGATACAGACAGAAATTTTGTTGCAGAAAATTTCTAGTGCTTATATCCAGTCATGACCAGAACCTGTGCTCGGCGGGCTAAAGGTTTGGATTCCTGTTGACAATACAATTAGGGTAAATTTTCCTATGCGGGGAGAAATTTTCCATACTTGTAATGTTGTTTTCAAATTAGAAAAAAGCCGTTTGCGTTACGTATATTTTCTAGAGTAAAAAACCCGCATTTTTTATGCCAAAAATCCATGCACCAACCAAATAGGTCTATTATTCTTGGATAACTACAAAATAATTAAATCGTAACGCTCATATTTCGGATAACAAAATAGTTCGTCTCTGTAAAATATTCTTCATTTAGCTGAATTGGCTTATTTACCAAGTTTTTGGACATAAAAAAAGTCGGTATTTTTAGCAATACCGACTGTGTGTTTTACTTCATCAATTTCCAAAGCCTTTTGGCTATTATTTCGTAGCCTTTATCGGAAGGATGCAAGCCATCATAAGTCATCGCAATGGACTCGACAGGATATGGATATTCGTCCTTTTCAGGATTAAAAGGCACATCGATAAAATCTGGGAACGGATAATTTTTGTATTCCCCCGTTTGAGGATCCTTGAGTCTTTTGAAATTTACGAGGGTTTTATGTGCTATTTTTTTCTCATGATACAAATCCAGCGATTTGTATCCCTCCTTTTTCGCAATAGTTTTAACAGCCTCCGCAAAAGCTTCCAGTTGTTGGTTGTTTTTGGAACGATATGAGCCAAAAGCATTATTTTTTGGGTTCGCGATATACACAAAGTCAACTCTTTGCATCGGCGTAATCAAGACTACTTTTGCTTCAGGATTTAGCTTTTTCAAGTAATCTATAATAATTCGGTAAGCGCCAAAGAAGGTATTATAACCTGTGTTATTTTCATAGTCTTGTATCGAGCCAAGAGGCTTCCCTTGCCACCAGTCGTTGGTACCTAAAAAAACGGTGTAAACATCCGCTTTTACGATGTTCAAGGTTTCTATTTTCTCCGCAATCTTCACGGCAGTCCAGCCATTATGACCTTGATTGATACAATTGAGTTCAGGATGTTCATGAGTAATAAGAGTCATATATCCCTTTGTAATGCGATTGCCTGTCTGCTCGGGATGATCGTTGAGATAAGTAATCGAATCACCGATAGCCACCCACTGACGTTTTTCGGGCGCAAAGGACATTAAAATAAAAATGAGGAATAAGAGAGGTAAGAGTTTTGTTTTCATAATAATCGTTTTTGTCTAAAAGCGAAAAGTCTTATTTATCTAACCAAAAACATCATACGTATATCTGTTAACGAAAGGACTTCTAAAAGGATAAGGCTTATTGACTTTGGTTAATAAAATCCAAAATTACTCCAAACATGCGGTTATATTCTATAATCGTTGGATAGACGCCATAATATTTATTTATATTGCATTTATATAATCGTTGTGTGCAACCCAATGACGACACCCGAACAATAACGACAGACTTTAAAAATGACCAATAATGGATTTCTATACAATCATAGGACTAATAATATGCGGACTTTTATTTTACTTTTGGTTCAAGAGTGAACAGAAAAAGAAAGAAGAACTTCTTGAACAAATAAGACAAAAACAAATACGAGATGAAGAAATAAGAAAGGGACATTATGATTATATCATGCAAAGAATTGAGAAAATTAGACTTGGTACAGCAGAATTTTCTCGTTATCTTGAAAATGAAAGTGGTTATTTCAATAATTATCGTCTTGTTTCATGGTGCGACAATTATTCATATTTAGTTAATGGAATAAAATCATGTCCTTTTGAATTCATTAGACTTAATGATAACGATGTTGAAATTATTAAAAGATTCATCTATTTTGACACAAATAAATCAACATTAAGAACAGAATTTAATAAAAAATTCATTCCAAACGAACTTCAACAATATAAGAAATTTTTTAAAAATGTTGAAAAACATGGACTTGACAAAGACCAACAAATTGCAGTTGTAACTGATGAAGACAACAACATTGTAATAGCAGGAGCAGGTTCTGGTAAAACAACAACTATCGTAGGAAAAGTAAATTATGTAATTGATAAGTATAAAGTTTCACCAAAAGAAATATTACTTATTTCATTTACCAACAAATCTGCTTCAACGCTTGCAGAACGCATTAATTTTGAAGGTATTGAAGTAAAAACATTTCATAAATTTGGTATTGATGTTGTAACTGCTGTTGAAAAAAAGAAACCAAGTATATTTGATGAACAACAATTCAAGCAACTTTTGACAAAGTTCTTCAAAGAACAAACAGAAAATGAAGGTTATTTACAAAAAGTAACAACTTACTTTACTCACTTTCTCAAACCTGAAATCCCTCAAGATAACTTTGAAAACCAAGGAAAATATTTCCAATATCTTAAAGACCAAAATTTTAAATCATATAAGACAAAAGAGATTTATCACAACGGAAAATACACACTTAAAATGGAAGTTGTCAAGAGCATTGAAGAATGTAAAATAGCCAACTTTCTTTTATTTAATGGTGTAAATTATGAGTACGAATTGCCCTACAAATACGATACAGCAACACAAGCATTTAAACAATATAGACCAGATTTCACTATCAATCCAAAATCTGATACAGTCTATCTTGAACATTTTGCTTTAAATAAAAATGGCGACGTTCCACATTTTTTTGCTGACTCAAAAAAAAGGCAAACAATTGAACAAGCAACAAAAATATATAATGATGGAATTGAATGGAAAAGAAATTTACATCATTCAAATAGCACATCTTTAATTGAAACATACAGTCATGAAATGTTTGATGGCATTTTATTTGAAAATCTTACTAAACGACTTTCAGAAAATGGAGTACAACTTTTTCCTAAAACACCAGAAGAAATTTGGAAGATTATTTCAGAATCAGCAAAAGATGAAGTGAATAGTTTTATTACACTATTCCAGACATTTATAACGCTTATGAAATCTAATAATTATAAAATTATTGACATCATTAAAAAAAATAAAAGTGTAAAAGATGAATTTCAACAAAAAAGGAATGCTCTATTTATAGAAATAATTACCCCTATTTTTGACAAATATGAGCTTTACTTAAAAGAAAGGGGAGAAATTGATTTTAGTGATATGATAAATAAAGCTTCAATATATATAGCTAATAAAAAGTTTTCAAAGAAATTTAGTTACGTGATTATTGACGAATTTCAAGATATATCAATCGGTCGCTATCAACTTTTGAGAGCAATTAAGCAAGTAAATCCATCATGTAAATTATTTTGCGTTGGAGATGATTGGCAATCAATTTATCGTTTTAGCGGTAGTGATATTGCATTATTTAAGAACTTTGAAAATTATTTTGGACATACAGTAAAATCAAAAATTGAAACAACTTATCGTTTTCATAACCCTTTAATAAATTTATCAAGTGAATTTATATTAAAAAATCCAAATCAAGCACCCAAAGAGTTGAAAAGTACAAGCCTTTCCAAGTCCACAAAACACAAAATTGTATATTCAAATAGTGATAATCAAGACGATACATTTGCATTAAGTCAAATATTAGATGAAATACTTGAAACAAACGACTATTTAAAAAAAGACATTTACATTTTAGGCAGATACTCTTTTGACATAGACAGAATTAAAAACGCCACTAAAATATTTCAAATAGATATTGAAAATGGGATAATCCAATATTCACAGACAAACGAAGACGGAGAAACTAAAACAATAAAGGCACATTTTATGACAGTTCACAAAGCAAAAGGGCTTGAAGCAGAAATAGTAATTGTAATAAATTGCAATTCAGGTAAACATGGTTTTCCTTCTGAAATGTCGGATGATGCCGTTTTAAACTTACTTTTAAGTGAAGCAGACCAATTTGAGAATGGAGAAGAAAGGCGATTGTTTTATGTTGCTATGACAAGGGCAAAAGAAATGGTTTACTTCATCGCTGATAGTTCATATAAATCAAAATTCATAGCCGAACTTGAAATTGAGAGTGGCGATAGTACATTAAAAAAATGCCCAAAATGTATTACGGCTGACTTGGTAAAACGAAGTGGGATAAAAAATGACAAACCTTGGGCTTTTTATGGCTGTACAAATTTTATGTATGGTTGTACTCATCAGGAATGGGTGTAAAAAAGAATTAACGACCGAAAAAATGGGCTGCACACAATAGCTAAGGTTTCGTGGTGGCTGAAAGCCAAACCATGAAACCAATGTTGAACTTAAGCTCTGGTAGCGGTCGGCT
>NZ_JAAALB010000054.1 GCF_009905545.1 Cellulophaga sp. BC115SP
AAATAAAAAATCCACCCGTATTTGAGTGGATTTTTTGTAGGCCTTCGCAGGAAAAAGTAATTTTCAAGGGAAGCCTAATTAGTCACGCACTGCGTGGCGAATTATCGTGGACACATTATCGTTTGCTCCTAAAGGTACAAAATGAAAAAGCCTGTCAGTATTATTTATAGGAGTCTATTGATAATCAATGTATTATAGAGTGACAAGTTCAAGACATTGCTAAGAAAGGTTAGTAGCAAGCCAGAAAAACGATTAATCGAATCAGAGAAATCATTTCAACAAAAGAACCCGTAATGATTTCTCTGACGAAGGACAATGACTACATCCCATATTTTCTAGCCATTTCCTGAATGTGTTCAATCATTTTTTCTCGTAAATGAAGCGGTTCGAGAATTTCAAGATCTTTGCCAAATTCGAGTAGCTTCGCAAAAAGCTCGTTATTAAATCGTAGTTGATAAGTGAATACTACGTGTGTTTCGCTAGTTTCTTCGGATACTTCTTGCTGACTATGGTGTAATGGCTTGGTCCTGATATAGTTGGCTCTTGGGAGATCCACCTTGATTTTGACAGTTTCTAATGCTGCATAAGTCTCTGTTTCTGCATCGTAGAGATAGGTAAAACCAATAATGTCATTGAGAAAAGCTAGGTCATTAGGTTTTTGTTGTCTAAAAGGTAAAGCTGATTTTTCAATGGCAAGTATTCTATCTAAGGCTAAATTATAGATTTTCCCTTTTTTGTGTTCATAACCATACACATGCCAACGGTTATGATATTCTTTTAGCATATAAGGACTTATGCTGTATTCTGTTTTGGATTTAGAAAAATCGTGAAAGTGAATCTTAAGTGTTTTCTTATCTTTGATGGCATTATAAATTTCTTGTAACCTCTTTAAGCCCGCATATTCGTCATTTTGTTCAAATTGGACAAATGATTCTTTTGATTGAGAAGATACTCTTTCGTTTAACTTGATTCGTACTTCTTCTAGTCCTTTGAACTGTGGGAATGCAGCAAATTGTTCAAACAAACTATTGAGTTCTATTGCTAGCTGAAAATCATCGATATTAAATAATTTGTACAACGAGAATTCCTTGGTATAGAAGTATATGCCTTTTTCACGTTTAATTGGTGCGTCGAACACCTCCTTCATCTTTTCTATATCATTGAAAACTGTTTTTTTTGTTACTCCTTGGTTTTTAGTAATATAGGCTTTTTCTATATCTGTCCATCTTACGGGAATACCACGACTAAGAAGGTCATGTAAAATTTCAAATCTTTTGAATTGTTTTTGATTTACTGCCATAGTTTATAAATTTAGTGTAATTACTTTACACTAATATACGCCAACTTTGCATTCGAAACAAGTCGAAAACCTTAAACTTTTATACGACCTTCAATACTCCAATTCACACGCCTTCTTTCGCTGCCAAAGCAGCATCTATTCATTACGGTTTGCCAAGCGATGCACATTCTTTTAGGAATGATACGGTTTTGTTGTTTGAGCCTAATGCTTCAAATGAAGTAGGGGTATGTCTGCGTCAGGCATTGAGTACGGGTAGTTTGTTGGTGCTCGAAAATTGTGTTGCGGACTTGTTGCTTCGTGATGTCAATGGCTCGATGATTAGCCAGATTATTGCTTGTTTGGGTAGTCCTGAGTTGCGTGGGCAATTATTTAGTTTGTTTATGATGGATGAAACTTCGGCACTTCGTACCGTGAATGCCTCGTATCATCATGACAATGGGTTTGAAAAATGGGTATTGATTAACCATCCAGATTTCAAATTGCGTTTGCATGTTTATGAGGCTTCTAGTTTGATTCCGCAAGAAAATCGCCATAATCACGCTTGGGATTTTGCTTCGTATATCATAGAGGGTTGTTTGGAAAATACGTTCTATGAGTTGGATGATTTGAGTGGTGAGGAGCTACTAATGCACTATCAATATAGTCCAGTGCAGGGTGGGGCGTATCATACAGAGTTGTTGAATCCAAGTCAGCGTTTACGTCGCTCGGCCAATCTTACCTTGTCTGGTGGACGAGCCTATTTTTTGCCTGCTACTGTGATTCACCGTATCAATAGTGAGCATACGTTTAAGCAACGTACCTCTACACTGATGCTTACGGGTAAGCGACGCACTTATCACTGTGATTTGTTTGCCGAAAAGGAGTTTGTTCACACCGAAACACCTACTAGGAGAATGTCGCTCGACCATCTACACCATCGAATCGAGACACTTTCCTATGGTCTGACAGCATAGTAGTAATGGAGGTGGGCTTTGCCCATCTCTATTTTTCTTTAATTCAAATTTTTATTTTTTATAAATCAACTTAATCGATACCATCATGACGACAATGACACAAAAAACATATATTACTGTTCAAGGTAAAATTACATTGGAAGAACGCCTTATTTCTCTTGAAAAAGAATTAAAAGAAATTCAAGAGGAAAAAGCAGTGGCATATCATGCCTCAGGCGATGGCTGGCATGATAATCCTGGGTGGATTCAGATTGGACAAATAGAGGAGCGTTTGAGCAAGGAAATCATTTTGATGCGTCAAAAACTAGCTCAATCCGTAGTGATTGCTTCGGAACAACGTAGTTCTGACCGTGTGCAAATTGGGTCAATTGTTCGTATTTGTCAGTATCATGGAGCACAGGTGCGAGAAATGGTTTTTGAGATTGTAGGAAGTGGCGAAACGAATATTGCTCAAAAGCGATTGGCTTATGATACACCTTTGGGTGCTGCGCTTATCAATCAAGAGAGAGGAACTTCCACTACTTTTGAAGCTCCGGCAGGATTGGTGCGGATTGACATTTTGGATATAACCTAGTGAATAGGATATTTTACCTACTTCAGGCAATAAGCTTTATCCCACAAGCTAAACGTTTAAATTTCTCATTTAAAAAATTCCTGCTTCATGTATGTAGCTTATCGCCTAGATAGTAGCTTAATTAAGTAATCGTATTTGACATGATAACCTAGGTGATTATTAGGTATTTTTATGAATAAAAAAAGGCATTACTTAAGGTTCGATTTGAATTTGATTGCCTTCAGTTACTTTTTGCTTAATTTAAGCATACTGATTCGTGCATATAGCTCAGCAATGCAAGCCTCATCTAGTAACCATTTCGGTTTTTCCAATTCTTTTGCATCAGGTGTCCAGCTATGTGTTATCAAACCATATTTATCTCTGGAGTTTTCCCAAGCATAATCAAGGCTTTTTATGACGGCTTTAATATAAGTCTCGTTGCCATCAATATGATATAACCTCTCATATCCACGATACAGTACAGTTACAAACCAAGGAAGGTCGATATGTAATTGCAGAGTAGGTTTTTTGTTTTGTGCGGTAAAATGTTTGAATGTACCAGCTGCTACTGCTTGTGCTTCTTTTAAATAGCTGATATCGTGTGTAAACTCATATAACATTACTGCTGCTTCAAGCATCGTTCCAGAGTTGTATGTCCACTGCGTATAGTTAATCGAGCCATCTGGCTTTTTATCATTCCAGTAAACACCCGTAGAGTCTCTTAAGTTATCGTGCATCCAAGTATAAAATCGCTTACCCCAATTCAGATAAAAAGGGTCGTTGGTTGCTTTATACAAGTGCAATGCTGATAAAGTAGCCATTCCATTACTACACGCTGGTTTTTGGTCGTTGTGTCCCTCCAACCATGTCACGCCGCCTCCAATATTATCACTCCATCCACTTAATATAAATGTGAAGGTTTCTTTTGCCTTTTTTAAATAGGCAGGTCTTTTGGTACTGATATAAGCTTCTGCATAGTCGATAGCTACCAATCCGTTGTCATCGTAATATCTATCCGATTTGTCCAACATTACAGGATAAGCCTGATAGCCCCCTGGTTTGCGTATGGTATCCTTGTAGGTTTCGTAGCCCAAAGAAAGACTATCTAAATAAACTAAATATTTATTTTTCACAGCAGGAACCTTTATGAGTACATTCGTTGCTGAAAACATCCCAGAGAATGGCCATAGAAAACTAACTTCTTTTTCATTGACACTCCCACCTTGTAAATAGGTTAGCGAATCTTGTTTTCCAGATGGAAAATTTTCTGAAAATAACTTATATTTATCGACCCTATACCGCTTCCAGATGTTACTATACATTTCTTCTGCTCTTTTGAGATATTGTTTGGATGAAACCATTTCTTGTGATTTCCCAGTTTGAGTCACACCCAGTAACAACATTAGCGTAATTGAAATTAGAGCTTTCATTTTATGTTTTATTTGTGTTGAAAACTATTGGACAGACGGAGGTGGAACCTGAGTGCCCCATTTTGTATTAGGTTTGTTTGTCATTACTAAAACAAGCTTCCCTCCTTTCATCAGATCATTTTTGTATAACCAACAATTATTTAATGGTACCCCGTTAAATTGTGCTGATTGAATGTAAACATTCTCTTTAGCATTATTTTTTGTTTCAATCACCAATTGTTTACCATTACCTAATTGTATGGATGCTTTATCAAATAGAGGACTTCCTATTTCTACAATTGGGCGACTATCTGTAAATCCTTTTACGTCAAACAAACCAAGAGCTGCCATCACATACCATGAACCTAACTGTCCCTGATCTTCATCTTGCCCATATCCGTAACCATGAATAGGCTCTGTACCATAAAATTCATTACAAATTGCCCTTGTCCACTTTTGGGTAAGCCATGGTTTTCCAGAAAAATTAAATAACCAGCTAATATGAAGATTGGGCTGATTACCATGATTGTACAGTGATTTTATCCCTGCAAAAGCGTCTATTTCTTTTCCACCCCCAAAATCAAGTTTTTGAGCAGTTTCAAAAATATCTTCAAGTCTTTTGTTGAACTCAACCTTTCCTACCGCTTTAATTAGCTCATTCGGATTATGTGGTACAAAAAACGTATATTGTATAGCGTTTCCTTCTTGAAAGCCACGCCAAGCTTGTAATGGGTCAAAATTATCGATGAATTTACCATTAACAGTTTTTGGTCGTATTAGCTTTAATGTACTGTCGTATAGGTATTTCCAACCTTCTGCATATTTTATCAATTTACTGTAGTCTTGCTTTTTACCAAGAGATTTGGCCATTTGTGCTGCCGCAAATGCACTAAAAGAATATTCAAGGGTGTGCGATGCTGAGAAGTGTGAACCCGTCGAATCAGTGTTATCCGCTTCTAAATACGGAGAGTAACCATGCTCGACAAATGCCTTAACATCCATTTTACCTGATCCTACTTTACGATTCTTCCATGATAATTCATTTGCTTTTATGGCTTCATAGGCAAGCTTTACGTCATAATCTCTAATGCCTGCTTGGTAAGCTCCTGCAATAGCTAAACCCACGAAATTGGTACCTACGCCAGAAACAAAATTGCTATTGGCAATACCATCTCCAAACCAGCCTCTTTCTTTATAAATTTCTAATTGGGTTTTCACAAAGTCATTGTACCGCTCAGGATAGCTGAGTGCCCACAGTTGTGTCAAATTCCAATAGCCTCCCCAGATAGCGTCAGTATTATAAAAATTATAGCTAAATCGCCCTGCTTTATCTACTGGCAATTGTCCAATGGAACCATCGTGTCGTGGAAAAGTACCCTTAACATCATTGGCGATTCCTCTACCCAACAAAGCGTGGTATAAACCTGTATAAAACTTGGTTTTGTTTGATAAATTCTCATCCGTAATTCGAATTCTGCCAAGTTGCTGATTCCATTCTTGTTGAGCCAGTTTTTTGGCATTGTTAAATGAGAGGGTCTGAGCCTCTGAAATGAGATTTACTTTTGCATTTTGAATACTTGTATAAGAAAGTCCCACTTTCATTTCAAGTACTTCGTTTTCTTTTGTATCAAATTCAAGGAAAATACCAGCACCTTTTCCACTTGCCTTTGAGGTGTTTTTAGAGATATTATTGGCATCAAAAGCCCCAACATTTTTTGGCTTTTTGTTTATTTCACCCCAAAAATACATGGAGATTTGACCTTCTGAATCATAGGTCTGGACGTACCTTGGATAGGTTGTAACAAATCCTTCAAAATGCGTTTCATCAATCATCCGCACAGAGGCATCTTTAACTTCGCCACTTTCGCCTTGCTTGTTACCAATATCCAGAATAACTCTGGCTGAGTTGCTTGCTGGAAAAGTATAGCGGTGAAAGCCAACGTGTGCAGTAGCTGTTAATTCAGCAGTAACTTTATAATCATCTAAAAATACTTTGTAATAGCCTGGTTGTGCTATTTCATTTTTACGGTCAAATTGAGAGCGGTAGCCACTACTTGGCTTGTCTAAGTCGCCTGGTTTTACCCTCAGTTCGCCAGTACTTGGCATCACAGATACGCCACCGATTTGCCATTCATGGAAATGAACAAAACCCTCAATCGAATTATGTCTTACGTCGTAGCCAGTAGCTTCCCAACCCGAAGGATTGCCGTAATGCCCATTGGTTGAGGGTGCCAATTTAGCCATACCATGTGGTACAGCAGCGGGGGTATAAAAGAACCAACGGCTATGAGCTGTGCCTATGTTTGGGTCAACGTACTTCAATAAATCCTGCGAATAAATCGTAATGGTATTGAGTAAACCAAGCCCAGCGAAAAGTAGTCTTTTCATAATAATATTTTTTAATCCTTGTTGTTAATATTCCTGTCGTGTTATTTGTATTTTGACATGAGTGCTTGCACACGTTGCATCCACGCTTGGTCAACCCCTTCAAACTCTGGTGAGCGATTGCCACCACCAAAGCTTGCAAAAAAGTGATAACCATTGTTTGATGTATTTCTACAGGCAATATTTAGTCCATCAATGTTTTGTTGTGCATAGGTGAGCCAAGCTGGGTTTTTATCAGCTTCATAAAGTTTGATCATGGCTTGCGAACCCCAACCACACCAAGCAGGATTTACACGACTTTGAGCAGGGTCTGTCAAAAATATGTATGCCTTGGCAGCAGGATTCCATAGTGTAAGGTTCATTGCCCTGCCCAATGCTTGTGCTTTTTCCAAATAATTACTATTTCCAAGTATTTTACTGTAAAGTAGGTAGGCTTCGACCATAATTGCATTGTCATAGGTAAATTTCTCAGTATGTAAGACAGATGCGTTGGGGCCATCATACATCCAATTGAATAGACCACTCTGTGAATCATACATTTTTGACGTGAGCCATGTATCTACTTGTAAAGCCCAATTTTTATATACCACTTCTCCTGTAAGCTCATACAACCGCAAGAAAAGTTGTAAACATAAACCATTTGATTGAGTTGGCTTTTGTGTTTTTTGAGTACTCCACCAAAAGCCTCCTTCAGCTACATTATCCCATAGCCCGCTTTTTATTAACCAGTCACCACAGGCCTTAGCTCTATTCAAATACGCCTGTTTGGTTGCACCAGAACTAACATCATAGGCACTCAAGTACACCATGCCAGTAAGAGCATTATCGTCTATGTATTTATCACCACCTGCTCCAGTACCATCTAGGTTACATGCGGCGAAATACCCCCCGTTACCGTTGTTGGAACGATCCCACATATTATCCATCCATGAAAATGTTTTATTCATGTACGTAAAATAAGTAGAATCTCCAGCGGCAATCATAGCAGCATCGGCGTATATCTGACTGGTCACATACCATTCATATACGATGTTGGACTTGGAAGTAGTATTAGCTCTGTAGCTGCCATATTGGGTAAGTAAATTACTGGTAATGAAACCGTGAGTTTCTCTGGCTAGTTTCTGGTAATCTGCTTTTTTGACCGTTGTATCAATGGGTATGACTGGGAGCACAGTTTCCGAGTCGATATTTTTCTTTGAACAAGAAAAAAAGCAAAGGAACATCAAAACTAATGGTTTTATTACCAACAGTTGTGATAAGTTATAGGGTTGTAATTTCATGAGAGTACGGTCCTTGAGCTCCAAAAATCAAAGAGGCTTTTATGTTGCCATTGTCGGCACTAGGATTAAATTTATAGGTGTTGTCCCACTGATTATCGCTAACAGGATATATATAAAAGTAAGATGCTGGCTGTCCCACAGGGCTACCATTGTTTGCGTTGGCGCTTCCAACATACTGGTCTCCTGCCGATGTATGTAAAACAAATTTGTAGCGTTCGTCACGCCCCCAAGAAAACTGGTAAAATACCACAGGAATCGACGTTGATTGCCATTTACCCGCACCTACATAAGAAAGCTTGCCAATCTCTGCATTGTAGGCCGACATATACAACCCTACTTCTTTTATTTCAGTAGCCTCTAAAACGGCTGCAACATTAAAGTCATATCTTATGCGATATACCTTACTAGCACCTGAAACAGTGGTATTATTTGTTCCTTCTTTGACAGAAGAACCATCTATATAAAATTTGCGTCCTGTAGTATTTTGCTTGTCAGTGAGCTGATAAGTCCCTTCTTTTAACGAAGTGTATATTTCAAAAACTCCGTCTTCAACTTTTTTCATTGGCACAGCTTTGGCAATATCAGCTCCAGCCTCTGTAGCCGTGCCGGTAATATAAAGTGCTGATGGTATTTCTGCAAAACCAGCTGGTCTTTGAATTTGAATGGTACGAACTGTGGTGCTTACTTTCAAATTCAGCGATTTTGAGGCAATTACCGTCCATTTCAATTTGCCTGTCGAAGATGAGTTTATCCCTCCTGCAGCAGCTATTTTCACCAATTGCTTATGTGTGACGGTTGCTTGTCGTTGTGTACCGCCTCCGTCAGAAAGGATTTTGAAGACAGGCTTTGAAAAATCGCCTCCCTCTTTATCAAATGCGAGTTCATAAAGTACTAAGCCACCATCTTCAGCAATGGCTTCATCCCATTTAAATACTTCGCTTGCCGTGGTGATAGGACGCAAATTGATATTTACATTATCATCAGGCAAATTGAGTTTTGTTACTCCGCTAAAATTTATATTCAATTCCCTTTCAATATTTTGACAGGAAAGGAATATTACAGTAGATAGCAGTGAAAAAAAAGCTTTTATCATAGTTGACTTTTTCATCTGTATAAAATAAGTTAAATTTTGATAATCAATGATTTACAAAAAAGATAAAATACCCAAAAACATCTATTAACATTTTGAATGTACATCTATCAGTTTTTGGATATTTCATAACAATTAATATCCTGGATTTTGAGTCAGATTTTTATTCAAAGAAAGCTCTGATGCAGGAATAGGCCACAAATAATGTTTACTAGCATCAAACTGACGGCGCTGAGCTCTGATATAGCCTCTATCGATGGTTGGGTCGCTAAATTTTGCCCCGTGTGCATAGCCATTCAGTACTACCTCAGCTATTTTCCATCTTCTAATGTCGTCGGTACGTAGGCCTTCCATAGCCAGTTCTACACGTCTTTCATCTCTGATGATATTTGTCATATCGCCAGTACCCGGATAGTTCAAAGCAGCTGGGTCAGTGAAACCTGCTCTCATACGCAAAGCCTTTATGGTTTTGTCCCAAACGCTTGCATCCATCTGTCCCAAACTATTTTTTGCTTCGGCATAGGTAAGCAATACTTCTGCATATCTGATTAGATGTAGGTTTGAACCCGAAGCAAATGACGCTAAAGCGGTGGGGTCAAAGTATTTTCTCCAGTAATACCCTGTTGCTGATCCTTGTCCACTAGTAGAATATTCGTCAGCACCTGGCTGTACGGGATCGGTACCAGGTTTTATGTAGATTTTCTTGGTACTACCGTTGGGATTCACCCAGTTATAACCGTCGTAGACAATAGTGGCTGTCAAACGAGGGTCACGATTGATGTATGGATCGTTCTCGTTATAACCAGACGCAGGATCGGTAATCTTTTTGCCATTCAACATACGGTACGAATCTACCAACTCCTGTGTGGCTCCTAAATTGTTCGTTCTGGCTCCTACTGACCTTGGTGCAAAATCGAAAAATTCACCCCAAGTTCTTACAGCAGGTACATATTGTAATGCAAGAATAGTCTCATTATTAACCTTATTTGCAGCAGGGTCGTTAAACAAGGCACTATAGCTTTCATGCAATGAATATTTGCCATAAGTGGCTTGGTTATTCATTAGTTTTTCACAAATAGAAGCCACTTCAGCCATTTTATTACCTTGGTATAACAAGACACGTGCTTGTAAAGCAAGTGCAGCAGCTTTGGTAATTCTACCATTCTCACTGGCTGGTATTGCATCTTTTGAAGGAAGGTCGGCGATAGCAGCTTCCAATTCAGAAACCACAAAATTAACAACCTCTGCTTTGGGCTTTCTTGCAACAACCTGAGCTTCCTCTATTGTAAGGTCACGATCAAGTAGAGGAACATCGCCATACCATTTTGTTAGGTTAAAATGTGCAAATGCACGAAGAAAACGTGTTTCAGCTTTGAGGCGGGCAATGGTTGCTGCAGGTAGTGTTGTATTTTTATCTACATTTTCCAAAAACAGATTACATGACTTGATAAGCTTATAATAATTACCCCAGTCGTTACGGAAACGTGGAAGAGTTGCAGTAAAGCTACCGCTGGTTATGGCATCGGCATTTCCACTTGAATTTCCTTGTGGCGAATAGGCGTTGTCGGAAGTAGCATCAAGGTAAAAATAGGAATTGCTATCGTACATCAAGCTGTAATTATTGTACAAAGCATTGTTAACATTCTGGTCTATTTTCCAAAATGTCAATTCTGAAAACCTATCAGTTGGAGCAAGGTCAAGTTGTTTGCAAGCACTTAGGTTCAAACATACTGCAGCAATCGCTATGCTTATTTTTGAGAATTTCATATTATCAGAAAATTTTATGTTTTTAGAAAGTGACATCAATACTAGCTCCATAATATACAGGCATAGGATAGCCACGCACACTATTAGAAGAGGAAGATACACTTAGGTTATTTCCAAATTCGGTAGTTTCAGGATCGACAAATGTGAGTTTACTTATTGTTAAAATATTTTGACCAACCAATGAAACTCTGAACTTTTCAAATCCTATTTTTTTACTGAAGTCTTGAGGTAAGGTATAACCTACAGTAAGGTTTTTTAATCGCAAATAAGAAGCGTCGTATTTATATAAATCAGAGCCGTATCGCCAATTGTTGGTGTTTGAAGATGAACCAATTGTGGCAAGTCGTGGGTATCTGGCATTAGGGTTTTGTGGAGTCCAATAATCGGTCATGTGTTTGTAGATGGTTTGCCCATAGTTATAATGGAAAGGTTCTACGAGTTCACCACGTAAAAAGGCATCTCTTTTTCCAACTCCTTGAAAGAATGCTTGAATGAAAAAGCCTTTATACTCAGCAGCATAGTTAAAGCCAAACGTAAATCGAGGGAAAGGATAGCCAAGTACAACTCTGTCTTTGTCATCAATAATGCCGTCTTTGTTTTGATCTACAAACTTCAAATCACCCACGCCAACAGCTACTCCTACTGGTTTAGCATACTTTGTTAGGTCTTCAGTATTTTGAAAATATCCATCTGTTTTGAAACCATACCATTGTGTAATTGGATCGCCTACTCGTCTAAGTAGAGAGTAAACGTCTTGATTAACAATGAGCTCCTTCGCTCCTGATGATAGTTCAAGTAGCTCATTTTGATTGTCGGCTATGTTAAAACTAAAGCTTTGATTAAAGCTCTTCCCTTCTAATTTGTATGATACTGTAGCATCCCAACCTGTATTTCTAACTCTAGCTACGTTAAAATCAGGAGAACCTGCTCCATAAATCAAAGGAATGTCCTGACGAGGTTGAAGAATGTCTTTTGTATTTTTGTTAAAATAGTCAAATGAAACATTCAGACGGTTCTTAAAGAAAGCTGCATCAAAGCCTAGGTTAGCAGTAGCAGACTTCTCCCAAGTTAGGTTTGGATTACCCAATAGAAAACCTGCTCCACCCACTACAGAATTATTAAATCCATAGGCACTTGGGTATGAAAAATAGGTAGTTTGATATTGATAAGCATTTACATTTTGATTCCCCAAAATACCGTAAGTTGCTCTAACTTTTAGGTAGTCTAATGGGCCTCTTAGTTTCTCCATAAAGGATTCATCGCTAATAACCCATCCAACATTTACAGTAGGGAAAAATCCCGCTCGGTTTCCTTCGGCAAATTTTGAAGAAATATCTTCACGGAAAGTTGCCTCAAAAAGGTAACGGTTTTTGTATGAATAGTTTAAACGACCTAATAATGAGTTGATACTGGTCTCATTAACTGCTATACTGTTAACCGAAGAGTTGGCATCAATTGTAGTACCTGTTGTAGGTGTACCCAAAAAACGATCGGTATATAGTTTTTGTAGCTGAAAGCCTTTAGAACTAAACGATTCATTGGTTGCTCCTACTTGTACTTTAAATGCATGGTCTCCCAGGGTTTTATCGTACTCTGCAAATAATTGAGTATTTACCAGCAATGATTTTCCTGAGTTATCCATTACAGCACCATCATTTCCATACACCCCTCCAGGCAAATAATCAACCTGTATTCTGCGGTAGAGACTAGAGTTGTTTGAAACTGTACCACCAAACACACCCGTTAATTTCAAGTTATTGGTAATATTAAATTGACCATTAATACTCCCAAATATTTGGTCGTCGTCAGACTGATTGGCACCACCTTTTAGTAAAACACCATACTCATTGTATTGTGAAGCTACTGGATTCGTCAAAAAGTTTCCCTCAGCATCTACCCAGTTATAATTGGCAGGGACTCTGTTAGCATCAGCAAAAATATTATTATCCCCCACGCTATTTGATTTGTTCATCGACTTGGTATAGCTCAATATGAGGTTAGCTTTTAACTTACCTATTACACTAGTCTGATTCAATCGGACATTATATTTTTGATAACCGAAGTCTGCCCCAGTGCCACCATTACCAATTAAATTACTTCCTTGATTTTGGTAACCTGCCGAAATAAAGTAGGAGCTATTGGTACTACCACCACTTACACTTATGTTATGGCTTTGCATAGGTGCATTTTTCAATAAATAGTTAACATTCCAGTTGCCATCACCCTGATCTTTCAAGGCCTGAATTTGTGCTGGTGTATAGGCTGGTAATAATCCTGAGTTTACTAAAGCTTCGTTTTTATAATAAGCATTGTCCCACCCTGACACCTTATCAACCAAGACTCTAGCTACCTGTAGGCCATAACTACTATTAAAGGAAACGGTAGGTTTTTGATTTAGCTTACCACCTTTAGTAGTAATTAATAAAACACCATTGGCCGATCTTGAACCATATATGGCAGCAGCACCCGCATCTTTCAAAACCGAAACACTGGCAATATCATTGGGATTTAACAGATTGATATCGCCACCGATAATACCGTCAATTACGATTAAAGGCGTGTTGTCGCCCAGTGTGCCTAGGCCTCTAATATTAATGAGGACGCTGCTACCCGGGTTGAAATTATTTTGTTGGATAGTTAAATTGGGAGACTGCCCCTGTAAGGCTTGCAATACATTGGTTACAGGCTTATTTTCTATTTGTTGAGATGAAACCTGATTTACAGCACCTGTTAGAGATACTTTTTTCTGTGTTCCATAGCCTACCACTACTACTTCATCTAAGGACTTTACTGATTCGTTGAGGGTAACATTTATTACCTTACTTGCAGGAATTTGCAATTCCTGTGTGATCATTCCTATAAAAGAAAATGATATGCGTTGCTGCATGTAATTCGAGGGTACTTTTAAAGAGAACGCTCCGCTTGCATCAGTAAGCGTTCCTACCTTGGAATTCACTATGACTACACTTACTCCTTTCAAAGCCTTGCCATCAATGTCAGTAACATGCCCAGTGATGTCGTGTGTGTTCTGTGCTTGTAAATTGGTTTTCACTAGCATCAATAAAACAGCTATTACCAAGCAGTTAAAGCACTTTGCCACTCTGGTCAATTTTAGTAGATTCATCTGCAAATTGTTTTAAGTATTAAAAAAGTGAAAAATAGAAAATTTGATGAGGTTAAATAATTACTTCATGTGTGCGATTGATACATACTTTTATGCTTTCCATGTCCGCTCTATTTGTTCTAAAGACTGCCCTTTTGTTTCAGGGATTTTCGAAATGGTAAGCCATAGGGCTGGTGCGCATAAAATAGCAAAGGTCCAAAATGTATAGGCTGGTCCCCATAATGAGCTTTTAAGCATCATAGGTGTCATTTGACCCACTAAAAAGTTAGCAATCCACATAGATGATATACCTATGGATACCGCTTGCGCTCTAATAGCTGTTGGAAAAATTTCACTTACGATAATAAATGTTACTGGCCCAAACGAAAAAGCAAAACCAGAAATGAACAGAATGATGAAGATGAGTATCCATGGGCCTGTTGAAATATTGTAGTGAAAAAGCACGCCTATCACTACCAGAGATACGATTGTCGAAGCAATTCCTAAAATCAGAAGTGGCTTCCTACCCCATTTATCTACAGTGAAAATGGCTATAAAAGTGGCCAGAACATTTACGATACCAATTGTTACCTGTCCTCCGAAAGCATCACCCAATGAAAAACCTGCTTTTTCAAGTATTGACGGTCCATAATATATGACAGCATTTATGCCTGATATTTGGGCAAAAAAGGGAAGACTAATTCCAATCAATAATGGCACTCGGTATTGCTTTACAAAGAGGTCTTTCAAGCTGGCTCTTTCGGTACTTAAACTATTATTCATTTCATCCACTTCTCTTACCGCTGTAGCTGCATCTGTTATTTTTAGTAGTACAGCCAAAGCCTTTTCTGTTTGGTTTTTCAAAAGCAGCCATCGAGGAGATTCGGGAATGAATAGTAGGCTAATCCAAAAAATAAAGCTTGGTAACAAACCTATTCCCAACATTGAACGCCATGTATGATCAACCAAAATATATTTGAGAAATCCTGTAAAACTTTGGTCTTCAGATATTTTAAGTAAAACTACATTTGAAAAATATGCCGCAACGATTCCTATAGTAATGGCTAATTGATACAATGCCACCATTTGACCACGGCTATTAGGAGGCGATATTTCTGTGATGTACAGGGGGCAAATCATGGAAGCAACCCCAATGCCTAAGCCCCCTATTAATCTGAATGTAATCAGCCAAAATGAACTTTCGGCAAGCATACAACCAACAGCGGATAACAAAAACAAACCTGCTGAAATTAGCATTACAAACTTTCGGCCTTTCCAATCACTTAATTTTCCTGCTATTATTACCCCTATCAAACAACCGAGCAAGGCCGAGCTAACAAACCAGCCTTCCATCATTGAATTAAAACCGAAACTCTTAACGACAAAAGGTAAAACACCTGAAATTACGGCAGTATCAAAGCCAAATAAGAATCCTCCTATTGCTGCAATGAGACAAATGAACAGTATATGACTTTTGTGAGAGCTCACGTGGGTATTTGAGATTGTTTTGGATTGTGATTGATTGGCTGACATTGTTTATACTATTTTAAGAATGCTTTAACTATTTTGATTTCGTCATTTGTCAGGTTACTGATGGTAAATTCGCCTACTGAAGCAGGGATAATAAACGTTTCGGCATAATTGTATCTTACAGGAGCTTTCCCATCTATTTCCACTGTTATAGCTTGACCTTCAACAAGCATCATTATGAAGCATTTACCATCGGTATTTAGCGAAATTGAGTTGCTAAATTCGATACGATGTACATCATAAAAATGCTCTTTATGGGTTGGCAAATGGACTATCCTGTACTCATTGGTTTGTGTAAGAGTCTGAGGTTTAGAAATCAACTCATTTTTTACTACATCACCTTTTCTTGAAAAATCGAGGTTGCGAAAGGCATGTTCAATATTGATCGGTCTTGGATTACCCTCAAGGTCTAAACGTAGCCAATCGTACATCTTAAAGGTGAAAATGTAGGGTGTCGCACTGATTTCGAGGACTAGATTGTCTTTCCCTGCACTGTGAATCGTTTGATTTGGAATAAGGAACAAATCATGCTTTTGTGCGTTATGTGCTTGAACATAGTCGGTTATAGCTACAGGAATCTTTTTCTCTGTACTTTCATGTAATACATTTTCGAATTCTTCTGGGTCAATAGAGTCTTGAAAACCTAGAAATACCTGTGCGTTTTCCTTGCAGTCAAGTATATAATAAGTTTCGTCTTGTGTGATTTTTTCTCCAAACTCATTTTTAATGTAGTCAAGTGAGGGATGGCACTGTATGGATAGATTTCCGCCATCCATGGTATCCAAAAAGTCAAAACGAATAGGAAACTCTGAACCAAATACTTTTACATCTTCCCCCAATATTGCATTAGCCTGATTATCCATTAGCCAATCGAAGGCAACCTCAAGGTGGTTGTTATCACTTTCGAACACCAAACCATTTTCTGGGACAATGAGCTCAAAAGACCAAGCGTAGTTAACCTCGTTTTTGTTTAGTCCATTCACCTGATTTTTTAGCCATTGACCCCCCCAAGCACCAGGCTCAAACCACGGTCTTGCTCTAATAACAGATCTCGTCATTTCATCAAAACCATCATAAATTGATGCCGCATGTGCCCATGTGATATCGTTTTGCCATTGGCTATCGGCAATGATATCAATCTTTTTCTGTATGGCTATTCTATGTTTTCTGTTAATTACCCAATCAACAAAATAGAGGTGCTTATAAATTTCAGGGTTTGCAAATCCTTCATTAGGAATTAAACTAACACTTTGCCCCGCCCTCATTCTAAACTGGATTTCATTTTTGGGTAGGTCGAAATACACTAAATTATCCCAACCAGCTAAAGATGCTCCAGTACCAATTAATATATGCAGTTGCTCCCCAGCTACTGGATTAAAGCTTGTTAAATCTTTATTGAAAAAGTCTGCGAGATCCAACGTACACTGTGTACCCCAAACGTCTCCAATATTACCAATAAAAGGTTCTGTAAGTTTTTTTATGGTTGCAGGTGTATGTTGAAAAGTTTCGGCTTTATCCCATCGTACATTAATTCCTATTACCTTAAACTCTTCTGCAAGTCGCTCTTGGATAGTATCCCAATCCGTTCCAGCTAAACCATCTATCATAACGGCTTTTTTGCCAACCATCCAGTTAGCTAGTGTATTATAGCCTTTGAATATTTTATGCTCGCCTAAAGAAAAGGACGGGTATAAATCATATTCGCCCGATGATAGTTCACTAGTAGATTTAGAAATTGGGAGTAAGGGTTGATTTGTTTTTCTTGACATGTTTGATTTTTTAACTTTTGAAAGTACCAGTGATGCGGCACCTAAAATTGTTGATTCTTCCAGTTGACCTGAAATTTTAATTGACACTTGCTGGCCAGATTGATTGACTTGAGACTTAAATTCTGGCATAAACAAGTGGGATGATTTGACAATACTTCCACCCAAAACTATGCAGTCGGGTTTGAAGCTATTGATCCAAGGTTTTAGGCTTTCTGCTAAATGAAAACCAAATTCTTGAAAGACTTTTATTGCAATTTCGTCGCTTTCTTCGGTCGCCTTCATGGCAATATCTTTGACTGATTTAGCACCACCAGCAAGCGAGTTATAGGCAGACAATAACCATTTACTTGAAACGTAGTCTTCGATAATCCCTCCTTTGTAGGGTTGATTATAAAGCTCTCCATTGAATGGAACACCTTCATCGTTTTTGATTACTCTACCAGTGTCTAGGAAAGTAGAACCTATGCCAGTTCCTAAGGTTATGGCGATTACGCGACTTTTGTCGATTATATCATTGCTCAAACTCTCTCCTATTCCAAAACAGGCTCCATCATTTTCAAATACTATTGGGCAACTGTCGCTAAGTTGTAGTTGTTGTTTTAGAGCCTTTTTTATATCCATTCCAAAAAGAGAAGAGTATTTATTCACATCCTTCATTAAGGAAATCCCTTTCTCGTAGTTAAATGGACCTGGCATAGCAACCCCCATTCCCAATAAATGATAGTCATTTACACTATTTAGAGAATCATTTAAAGCTTCTACCCACTCGTCAATAATTTGTGAAGAACTTGCCTGTGCATCTACCATTTTTTTTCTGATACTGCCCGATATTAAGTCTCCTGTATTGTTATCAATAAGGGCTGCCGATATATGTGAACCTCCAATATCCACACCTAAAATTATCTTTTTGTTCAAATGTTCGTACATATTTAATTTGGGCAAAAAAATTAATGAATACTTTCTATAGTAATCAAATCTACACACTTGCTGAGCGATACTACCTAGGTTATGAATAGACTATTAATACCTTCAAAACCTATGATTAGTACTTGTTCTCAAACTTTGCTAATTGCTGGACAATACTTGATACCCCCTATTTTATCAATACGGAATGTTAAATACTAGTGTTGAATTCTACATTCACAACACAGGATTAGAACTTAAGCTTTCAGGTAACGGCTTTCGGCGGTGGGCTTTGGGAAAAATGCATGCCTGTGGTCATTAAAAACATTTTAACACTCTTTGCTTTGTGCCTGTTGCCTAAACACATAAATAAATCTTATTCTACATGATTACTTACTATATTGTCTCTTATTAATAATACATATTGTTCAAATGTTCGGACATATTGATTGTTAAAAAAAATGTAGAAACTACATTTTAATCTATCAGGTTAGTCGTCAAAATTAAAGTCAAATATTGAGCTTTCGGTTTTCAGCTATGGGCTTTTGGCAAAATAGTTCTCATTGATTTAGAGGAATTATTTTGCCAAAAACCTTCGGCTTATTGTCTAAGATATAGTTATCATACTATTATCTTATAAGCTGTCTCTAGAGAACTGGAGAGTATCAAAAGCTTGTATTATACTGCTTATTTGGGTACTCCTTTTGTATTTATAAACAGCAATATTGTTACTCAAATGTTCTAATATATTTATTTTGGGAAAAGGTTATTGATTACTTTTTATATCAATCGAATATACAAACTTGTCTGAACGGTAGTATCCTATATTATACTCAATAGGTCGATCACCCGGGTCATATACAAAACGCTCTCGTACTAAAATTGCTTCACTGGCTTGAACCCCCAATCTGTTAGCATATCTACCAGCCAATCGTGCACTTATATTTTCATTCGATCTTACTACTTTAATTTTATACTTATCCTCAAGCATAGTATATAATGGTATCTCGAAATCGTCTTTCAATGAAACTCCTATTCTCGGGTGAAAGTAGCTTTCAAAATATACTATTGGCTCTTCTTTAGTACCTTTTAATTTCGAAAGTTTTACAATTTTCCTTCCTACCTCTATATTAAAAAAAGCAGCAATAGTTTCGTTCGCTGGTACTAGTTCTACATTGAGGGAGATATTGAATACATCTATCCCTTTTTCTTTCATCTCATTCGTAAAACTATACCAATGGTCTAATCCAGTGGAGAGTTTTTTCTTTACAGCAACACTAGTTCCTACCCCTTTTTTTCGTTTCAATAAGCCCTCATATTCAAGCTTGTTTGTTGCTTGTCTTATAGTACTTCTTGAAACTCCAAGGGTATTAGCCAACTCAATTTCTTTTGGTAAAAATGTTGTTCCGTTACTGTAAGTGGGCGATGAAATCAATTCTCGCATCAAATTTTCTACCTGTACATGTAATGGTAACTTACTATTATGGTCTATTTTTAAAGTCATATAATTATATTATGTACAAACATATCAACATAATTGAACTTTGCCAAATTTTAATTTAATTTTTTTAATGTAATGTAAATTTTTTGTTACCAACAAGTATTATGTAAAATGGTCTGACTAACTACTTTACCACAAAGGCTTTTAGATTAGTTAGATTGTATCCTTGGTCAGTGAAACACTCGCCATGTATAAAACTCATCACTCAAGACTCTTTGTATCGACTAAGCATTTTTGAGGCAATACTTCTAATGGATTTTCGGAGATGTAAGGGTTCAATGACTTCTAGGTCTGCACCGTATTCGAGTATTTTGGTGGTGAGTTCTGGATTGACTATTACTTGTAAACTAAACTCGTATTGATCGTCAGAAATCTCTATATGCCTTTGGCTTTTGTGTAAAGGTTTGGTAATAAGATACTGTGCTCTGACTTTACTATGCGAACGTAATACCACGTTTTCAATGGTTTTTCCCTCAAGAACTGTTACTCCTACAACTGGTTCAAAGTGTTGCTTGATATTAAAATTTGAAGAATACTTAAATTGATGACTCGTCTTTTTGAAAGACTTGATTCTATCCAAAGCAATTTTGGATAAATAATCTACCCCTTCTTCCCATGCAATCAGATACCAACGATTGTTGTATTCTTTGAGCATGAGGGGATAAACCACCAAGTTTTTCAGGGATTCATGATAAGGTTTGTATTCCATCGTTAGATAATCGCCGCTTCTGATATGTTGTAACAGAGGTAACAAATGTTCACGCCCTTGTAAGTCAACTTCCTCAAAATCAATATATTCATTGGGTTCATTGCTGATGAGCGAGGAACGTTGCTCTAATTTGAGTAGAACGTCTTCAAGACCAATAAAATCTTCGGGATGATTATTAAAGAAGCGACGAACAACGGCGACTATTTCGATGATTCCGCTCGTGACTTTACCGTCCAGCTTTTCTAAGAGGGAATAGGTGTCTTGAGTTTCATAATAATACCCTTTGTGCTTATTGGCTTTTGGGGGTAATGGGGCATCGAGTTGATTTCTGAGAAATTTCAAATCATCTCTTAAGGTTTTTTCGTCTATGCTAATCTCATCAATGCTATATAAATACTCAAGTAGTTGTTCGCCTGAAAGACCAGACCTTTCATTGGTATTACGAAGTATTCGGTGTAAACAAATGACTCTTTTGAGCTTTTCGTAGGAAGTTGATTTTTTGTTTTCACTCATAATTTTTTTATAAATAGTAAGATTTCAATTTGTCAACGGGAGATTTAGTGGTATTGAGCGTTGTAGCTTTGTACCATCAAATCGGGAATAGTCCCACAGTATTTAATCTTTTACGACCTTCAATAACACAATTTCACACTTCCTTCCTTTTTCTCCAACTACTGAGCAATCTTTTGCGTTGGAAACTGTTAGTTCATTCTTGAAAAGTGGCGATAAAGCCCTGATTCTGAAGGGTGCAGCAGGTACTGGCAAGACGTCTATTCTAAAGGCTGTCGTAGATTATTTGAAAAATCAGCAAAAACAAGTAGAGCTTTGGGCTCCTACAGGCTGTGCGGCGATGAATTTATCTGAAAAGACAGATTATCAGGCTGGTACGATTCATTCGGGTATTTACAAACCAGAAACGGATGAAGAGCGTGCTTGTGTGAAACTGCTTCGTAAGGTGAATCAAGTGGAAGGTGAGGTAATTTATATCATTGATGAGAGCTCGATGATTAGTAATAGGGTAGAAAAATCTCCCGATTTTGAGTCTGAAACACCTATGCTCTCGGACCTGATTGCTTATGTTCGTAGTGGACATTCGGATAGTAAAATCATTTTTGTGGGAGATGAATTTCAATTACCTCCTATCAAATATGATAGATATGACACGGCTCCTGCCTTGGATATGGATTTTCTGAGAAGTGAGTTTGGCTTACGCTGTTCGGAGGTATCACTATCGAAGGTGATGCGTCAGGCCGAGGGTTCTTATATATTGGAAGTTGCTACTGAAATTCGTGATAGTATTCGTACTGGTGGTAGATTTTTGGAGAGTATTGGTAAACCAATGTACAAAGAAGAAACGGTTACGAATTTATACCTAGAGCGCTTTGATGAAAGAAATCCTAGAGCTGCTGTGATTCTTAGTTTTACAAACGACTATGCTCGCAGGTGTAATTATTTGGTTCGTCAAAAACTTGGTTTGACTGGTACTATAGCACCTGGTGATATGGTTGTGCCGAGCCGTAATTTTTATGGTTATCACAACACGTATATACCTAGTGGTGAGGTTTTACAGGTGGAACATGTAGGCAAAATTAATAAAGTTGCTGAAATGGAATTTATGCGCGTTGGTCTGAAAAGATTTAGTCGTGGACAAGAGGCTGAGATAGTGGACGTGACTATTTCTTTGGATTATCTTCAAGACCCTAAAAGTATTACTATCGAAAAAAGGAAAGCATTGTTTGCTGCTGCCAACAAGAACAACCCCATTTACAGAAAGACAAAGGATAGTCGTGATGACGAATATTTGTCTGCTATGCAGCTGGGTTATGCGCATGCGATGACTTGTCATAAAGCACAAGGTAGCGAGTGGAATACCGTATTTTTTAATACTTGGATGCCTAAAAATCCTGACCTGAGATTTTTGTACACAGGTGTTACCCGTGCTCGCAAGGAGTTGTTTACCAATAATTCTCATAGGTACGCTTAAGTTGGAATGAAGGCTATCGATTTGGGATATCGGATGTTGGATTTCGGAAGTAAAAGCTTTTAAATCCGAAATCCAACATCCCAAATCAGCAATGGCTGGATGTCCTTCGTAAGCTACTCACAGATATATCTTTTTATTTTCATCTTAAACATTTTACTATTATGACGACTAACAATACTTTCGCCCCAAACACAACAGAAGAGGTTTTACCAACAGCAGAAATGACTGTAGAACAGGTGTTATCTACCTCATTGCCTACTCATGTGCCTGTAATTAAGGTCAACTTAAATGAGTATGGTATCGAGCAGTCTATGCACCATAAGGGTAATCCGAATGCTTTGCATAATACTTTGCTTGAAATCAGAAGTGGGCATATCATTGATGAAAATTCTGACGAGGTTCAGCAGGAAAAACATCGGAGAGAGCTTGATGAGAAGATTGCGGTATTAGAAAAGGAAATCGTGACACTGAGTACGGAAGGACAACACCTCAATGCAGTGTCTATTCCTAGTCTTGAGAAGTCTATCGACGAGCTCGAAGAGGAGATTCATGAGTGGAAACTGGAGCGTCATCAGAGCAAGAAGCCTACTGCACGGAATCAGTTTACACTTTGGCGTGCAGCCATTTTTAGTGCAATTGGTTTTGTGTACATAATGGCATTTTATATAAGTGCGGTGTATATGGGTATGACACGAGATATAAACGCAACCTTGCAGGAAATCCAGCAAAAAGGCGAAGGCTTAGGAGGTGTATTCAATGCTATTTTCTCGAAGGATGCTTTTACTACGTTTAATTTCCATTGGTTTGCTCCTATTCCTCTGTTGATGTTTGCAATGGTGATTGAAAAACTTTATACAGAATATCAAGGCAAAAAGAGATGGTTGTTTGTAGGGATTGCTGGTATATCGACGCTGGTTTTAGATGGTATTATTGCTTATAAAATTGAGGCAACCAACCAAAAACTACAGTTTATGATAGGGCAAAATAGTACAGATTTAGCATGGTACGCTAGCCCCGACTTTTGGGCGGTATTGATGATGGGTTTTGTTTCTACGATTGTTTGGGGAATTGTGGTCGCTACTTTGTTGGAAGAACTTAACAAGTCGAATTATGAGCAAGTCGTCAAACTTGAAATCGAAAAACGTAAAGAAAAAATTACAAGTATTCGAGAAAAAATAGATGGCTTGAAAAAGGAGTTTGGTGAGATTATGTCCAAAGTAAACCAATTGAAAATCGATATTGCGCGACTTTCGGAACGTAAGCAGAACATGAAGGTAAGTCTCTCTGAATTGGATAATTATGCTTCAAGGTTTTATGATGGTTGGATAAAGCTGGTAGGAACCCTGCCTAACAAACAGGATTTGCTTGGACTTTGTGAAGAAAGATATCAAGACTTTAGAAGTCGTTATCTTTCAGAATAGTGGTTGGTTCGTAACACTCACATTACTGCATTGTGGGTGTTATGAACATGATGTACTCCTCAATACTATCGATTTTTTCATTTCTTAACTCCCAATTACTATGACGACATTTTTTTACTTCCGCAATATCCTTTTCAGTTTGTTATTGACTTTGTGCGCTACCGTTTGGGCTTCGGCTCAAAAAAAAGAAGCTCATCATTATTTGGTGGTTCTTGATTTGTCGGATCGTCTTTTAGCAAGCGATCAGATCAATCGAGATAAGGCAATTATTGAAGCCATTTTTGGAATTTTTGAGCAACAGGTTCGTAAAAATATGATGATTTATTCTAATGACTCTTTCAAAGTGAGCCTTGTCCCACAAGAAGGAGGCGTTGACGAACATACCTATACGTCGGGCTTGTATATCAATATGCAAAAGCTATCCTTACCAGATAGACGCACTCGATTGGATCAATTTCGTAAAGAGCTTCCTCAGCGCTTGCAACAGCTATACAAGGCAGCTACCACTGGAAAAACCCTATCGCAACATTTTCGAGGTGCTGATATTTGGCGTTATTTCAATGACAACTTGGCTCAGGATACTCGACAAAACTGTCAGAATTACTTATACATCTTGACAGATGGTTATTTTGATTTTGAGTCAAATCGATTTGTAGGTCAGCAAGGCAATCGCCGAACAGATTCTCAAATGATTACACGACTTCGTAAAAGTAGCAACTGGCGTACCCAACTGGCACAATCCAGCGAAGGACTGATTCCTATCAAGAAAAGCTTCCCTCCTATTGTGGTACAAGTATTTGAAATCCAACCGAAAAGTAAAGTACTTGACGAGCAGGATCTTTTGATAGCATTATGGAAAAAATGGTTGAGTGAGACTAAGTTATCTCTTCGACAGATTCAACCTAGGGGAAATATAGATAAAATCACCGAACTACTAGAGTGATATGCTGATAGATAAATCACCTGTAGAGCCAATCAAATTGGCTCTTTTTTTATTTAAAAGCAGCCTACAATAACCCTATAAATATGTATATTTGTAAAGTCTATATTGCTTGATGACAACAAATTAGGAACATTTTTGGTATAATAAATCAATGATAGGATATAAAAATTCAAATATTTTTAGTGCTAATAAAGTGATTATTAAAAACTTAACAAATGGGTCTGTCAGAGCAGTACTTCCAGAAAAACAAGGATTAAGACAAAATTCAGCCTCATTTGGAAACAATTCAGTTCCACAAAGTCAGAGCAGTACTTCCAGAAAAACAAGGATTAAGACCCGATAAAAGTCAGTAAACAGTTTTGTAACTGTTCACCGTCAGAGCAGTACTTCCAGAAAAACAAGGATTAAGACTCTTTTAAGATATGGTACATATCATCAGCGATACGACAAAGTCAGAGCAGTACTTCCAGAAAAACAAGGATTAAGACTGTAATAAATACATTAAAATTGTGCCATTTTTCTTCAATCAGTCAGAGCAGTACTTCCAGAAAAACAAGGATTAAGACACAACTTATTGAAATCTAATCCAATAGTTGTATTACGTCAGAGCAGTACTTCCAGAAAAACAAGGATTAAGACTGCATAACAAAGCGGTCGAACGTCGTACCGAAGCGTGTCAGAGCAGTACTTCCAGAAAAACAAGGATTAAGACTTCAAACCGTCAATCAAGGTTTTTACCTTTTCTTGAATAGGTCAGAGCAGTACTTCCAGAAAAACAAGGATTAAGACGTTCCTGTAATATCGGGATAATTTTGAATCCCGTTGTGTCAGAGCAGTACTTCCAGAAAAACAAGGATTAAGACACGTTTTGGAACGTAAACAAAGTAATAAAACTAACAAGAAGTCAGAGCAGTACTTCCAGAAAAACAAGGATTAAGACTTCTTTATTCTCAGTGAATTTATGCACATATCGAGAATGTCAGAGCAGTACTTCCAGAAAAACAAGGATTAAGACCATTGACTTGATTAGTGAAACATAGTTCTGCACCCGGTCAGAGCAGTACTTCCAGAAAAACAAGGATTAAGACTATTATAATACCATGTATCCGAAATAAACTTTCTGTAAGTCAGAGCAGTACTTCCAGAAAAACAAGGATTAAGACTCGTTTTTTTCGTTGACAGTTTTTTTAATCAGACGTCAGAGCAGTACTTCCAGAAAAACAAGGATTAAGACAATCACGGTAAAAGTAATAAGTTGTGTTATGAGTAATTAGTCAGAATGGTACTTCCACAAAAACAAGGATTAAGACATACAGATGAACGTATCCTCATTCTATTTATTTTAGAAAAGTCAGAATGGTACTTCCACAAAAACAAGGATTAAGACTCAAACATAATATCTATATGGTTACAAACAACCAAAAAGTCAGAATGGTACTTCCACAAAAACAAGGATTAAGACCAGGCTTCCTTTGTTTTTACTTTCAGATAATAAAGTTGTCAGAATGGTACTTCCACAAAAACAAGGATTAAGACGGTAAAGCTAAATTGTCTTCCATACTCATTACTTGGTCAGAATGGTACTTCCACAAAAACAAGGATTAAGACATATTAAAAATTTATATCCTGTGATTCTATTAAGTCAGAATGGTACTTCCACAAAAACAAGGATTAAGACTCTTACAAACATTTAAACTTTTAGCTCCTATTTGACAGTGTCAGAATGGTACTTCCACAAAAACAAGGATTAAGACCAAGTTTAAAAAATCTTTTTCGTGTTCATGGTAATTCACATGTCAGAATGGTACTTCCACAAAAACAAGGATTAAGACTCAATAAAAATTTGGTTTTCGTTAATAGTTTCAAAATCAATGTCAGAATGGTACTTCCACAAAAACAAGGATTAAGACACTGAAATAAATCCTTTATCCTTGCAAAATGTTTGTCAGAATGGTACTTCCACAAAAACAAGGATTAAGACGAATTTCAGGATGTTCTGAGTTATATAATTCTGAATATGTCAGAATGGTACTTCCACAAAAACAAGGATTAAGACTTCCTGTTCTTGAATAGATTTATATAAAGCTGTAAATACGTCAGAATGGTACTTCCACAAAAACAAGGATTAAGACATAAATTTGATGATTTAATTAAAATAGATGATTCATTTAGTCAGAATGGTACT
This sequence comes from Cellulophaga sp. BC115SP, assembly GCF_009905545.1. Lineage (GTDB taxonomy): Bacteria > Bacteroidota > Bacteroidia > Cytophagales > Spirosomataceae > Flectobacillus > Flectobacillus rivi. The sequence goes on from NZ_JAAALB010000054.1 coordinate 26,786, forward strand.
TCCACAAAAACAAGGATTAAGACACATTTGCTACCAACTCACTAATTTCTTCAAAACTGTCGTCAGAATGGTACTTCCACAAAAACAAGGATTAAGACGACATCTTGAGATGCTTTTTTAGAGAAATAGACATTTTGTCAGAATGGTACTTCCACAAAAACAAGGATTAAGACCTGATTTTCAAACCCATTTTTTCGGCATATTCAGTCAGAATGGTACTTCCACAAAAACAAGGATTAAGACTCACCTTGTCGGGTGTCAATAAGGTAAATTGTATTATAATGTCAGAATGGTACTTCCACAAAAACAAGGATTAAGACCTTTCAATGATTGGGCAACACTTTTCAGCTATTTTAATTAAGTCAGAATGGTACTTCCACAAAAACAAGGATTAAGACTGAGAATGCAAGCAAAATACCAGCAATTGCGCATAAAAATGTCAGAATGGTACTTCCACAAAAACAAGGATTAAGACTTGTTAGTGTCAATATCATTATGAAAGTAGGCTTGTGCTAAGGTCAGAATGGTACTTCCACAAAAACAAGGATTAAGACTTGTTAGTGTCAATATCATTATGAAAGTAGGCTTGTGCTAAGGTCAGAATGGTACTTCCACAAAAACAAGGATTAAGACCTTCTTATTACCCACCTTCTCTGGAGTATCGAACTCCAAGTCAGAATGGTACTTCCACAAAAACAAGGATTAAGACACGGTAAAATTTCTGGAAAAAACGTTTTTACTAAATGTAAAGTCAGAATGGTACTTCCACAAAAACAAGGATTAAGACTATAGGAAAACTCAGCACTAATGTTTATTTGATTGAAGTCAGAATGGTACTTCCACAAAAACAAGGATTAAGACTCTAACTGCTTTAGCAACACTAACAAAATTTTTTTCTTTGGTCAGAATGGTACTTCCACAAAAACAAGGATTAAGACATGATTGCCCATGTATAGAAACTGATAATTGATTTGTCAGAATGGTACTTCCACAAAACAAGGATTAAGAATAGGAGGGCAAATGAAGAAATGAAATGATAAGAAATCAATGTATGTTGGATATGAATTTTCCTCTTAGCTCTCAATTACATTTATCCATAAACTGGCAAAACGAAGAATAGGCATCATAGTTATTTGATACTTATTCCTCGTTTGATATTCCTCTGAGGGCTGCTTTTACGATATGACTACTTATGTCTCTCCTATTTCGACCGTGTTGTTTTCTTCTTCACTAAATCCAAACAAGCCAAAATATATGCCGTTTTGTTTTTGACTTTAGGATGTAGTCCATTTTCAAATTCGATGTGGATTGTTACAAACTTGTCTATCAAGGTTGCGTTACTCAAAATGATTTGTTTCGTTTCTTTTTTGATTAGATATTGTTGGTCTATGATTTCCTCAAGTTTTGCATAAACTAGTGATGGATTCAATGTAACTGCGTCACGATATTCTTGCTGCTCTAATTGGCTCAATTCCCATTGAGTCACGATTGTAAACTCTAAATGTGTCACATTGCGCTGTTTGTTGCCCAAATGCTCGTATTCTACCACAATGGGAAATTTCTCGGTCGAGGCTAATTCCTTTCGGGCAGGTTCTAATACATATTTCTTAAAGTCATTGAGGTTGGTATACTTCTTTTCTTCTACCTGAAAAAGACGACGAAGCTCGTCTATGCTGTAAATAAACTTCGTACGGTTTTGCCCTAAATGTAGCTTTACAATCTTATACATAATCGTGGAGTATATCGATCGAAAAGCTAAGATTGTTTTAAAGTCATAACGCGTGTACTGTGTACCCAGCGAGGCTAAATACGGCGATAATTGAGCATTGGAGCGAAATTCTAGGTAACCAGAGTTGTCTTCATTAAAACTGATGCTTGAAAATAGAGGTACATGCTTAAACTCTATATGTGATTTCGACATATCAAAAAATGTCATAACCTTTTGAGCCATTGAGCGTGTAACGGCTAATACCTGTTCTACTTTAACCGTTTCTCTAATTTTTGTAATAGGTATTTTAACTGAAATCCCATGTTTGATATTAATAGAATTATGATCTATTTGATTAATGAAATATTCAAATAGACGTTGTTCCACCCTAGAGAATTGGGTATTGCTTATAACCATTCTATTGGGTAAATAATTATCTCTCCTGTTAGGTGTATAAGGATGTTCGTAATAGTGTTCTTCTTCAAGTTCTGTATGTGCCATTGTATTATTCCAAGATTATTAAAGTTGATGAAATTTCCAAAAAACTCGCCTTAGCTTCCAAAAAACTCGCCTTACGAAGAAGAAAATTTCCAAAAAACTCGCCTTACGCTTCCAAAAAACTCGCCTTACGGCTTGCAATAATTTGATTATCAATTAGTTATGAGCCCCTAAATCAATCAAATAATATATGAGAAATATAAAAATCAAAAGAGTATTACTAAAAATAATAGTATTTAATTAATTTTCCCAGAACTTAAGCTTTTTTCCTTTAAATGCTTTTTTGAAAAATATATAATTCCGAAGTTTCCAAAAAACTCGCCTTAGCTTTTTAACCCACTGATTAGTAGGCTTTTTATGTTCTAGCCTTTTGATGCAAATTTGCTGTTGCGATTTCCAAAAAACTCGCCTTACGATATTTGTGATATTATCTGTACTTTTAAATACAGTGCTAAAGCGAGTTTTTTGGAAGGTTTTAAGGTTTTTTGTTACGAGAATAGTGTTGCTTGGTACTCTAAGGCGAGTTTTTTGGAAAATTAATCATCATTTTTCCAAAAAACTCGCCTTAGAGTATTGAAATCTAATCTCAGATTAGGTTTTTGATTCAATTGTACCATTTTGCAAGGCTTTTAGGCTACATAATTTTCCAAAAAACTCGTTTTATGAAGTAAATTGATTTAGTAATGATGTTGCAAGGCGAGTTTTTTGGAAATACAATGGTATCTCTTCCAAAAAACTCGCCTTGCAACACTTATGAGTTTATTCTATCAAAAAAATCCATAAATATTCCTTTTTTTTGTAGTAAAGTTATGACATTTTATTTTATATTTGTCATAACTTTACTACAAAAAAATATTCAAATGCTTACACAAGAAAATGCGTTAAAGTTTTTGAGACATCGACCAGCCATATCTGTAGCGGCTGTCGAAAAACAAGCTTCTATCCCTTCAGGAACTATTGCACAAGCTTTATCCAAAGGGCGTCAACTCAGCGAAAAGCATTTAGTAGCATTAGATGGCGTTCTTCGTGACTATGGTTATAGAGATGATCTTTATCAAAAAGCCAGAGTTGTTTCGGTAATCAATCATAAAGGTGGTGTAGGAAAAACTACCACGGTTTGTTCGCTTGGTGAAGCATTAGCAAATAAAGGTTTTAAGGTATTGATGGTTGACTTGGACCCTCAAGGTAACCTTAGCCAAATTTTGGGTATCGAACAACCTGAATCTCAGGTAGCCGATGCCTTGATTCATGATGCAGATTTCCCTACCATCGAGCTACAGGAAGGTTTGGACTTGTCGCCAAGTGATATAGATTTAGGGAATGCCGAATATCAGTTAATTCTTGTACCTGGAGGTGATTTACGTTTGAAAAATCGTATGACTCCCCTACTGACTAAATATGACTATATTCTAATTGACTGTCCACCATCCTTGGGTAAACTAACCGTATCGGCGTTGTATGCTTCAGATTCTTGTCTTATTACTATGCAGCCCGAAATGGCGGCCATGAAAGGAGTAAACTCTCTTTTGGAGAAAATCCATGAAATAAAGAAGAATTTGAATCCTATGCTTGAAATTGATGGCTTAGTATTCACGATGGTCAAAAAGAATAGTGTGCACGATGGTATCAAAGAGGCGGTGCGTCATAATTTGCCTTTACGTATATTCAATACAGAAATAAAGCATTTGGTAGATTTTCAGAAAGCACAAGTGGCAGGGAATACCATCTCAAAATTTGCTAATCATTCGGAGGCAGCCCATCTTTATACCGCTTTTTGTGCTGAGTATATTGATTATTTACAGTTTTTAAAATAGTGCGTCATGGCTAAAAAGATAAATATTGGCAGTTTGATTGCCAGCAAGACCAAAGAAACTTTTAGTAATAATCAACTGATTAATAGCGAGTCTGTCAAAAATAATATTCAGATTATTGAAGAGCTTCGAGTGCTTATTCCACCACTCGGTGTAGATGAGTTCTCTCAGCTCGAAAGTAATATTATCAAAAATGGCTGTCGAGATGCTCTCACTGTTTGGGAAACCACTGCGGGAGTAATCGATTCTAACTCAGAAAATCCTTCTGCTCCACAATATGTACTCGTGGATGGTCATAACCGATATGAAATTTGTAAGAAGAATGGTATTTCCTTCAGTGTTCAATTAATGTCTTTTGATTCTTTGCAACAAGTCAAAGAATACATGATTGACCTTCAGTTGGGACGAAGAAACCTTACTCCTGAGCAAGTATCCTATTTTAGAGGACTACGTTTTTTAAATGAGAAAAATGAAATAGGTAGATATGACCGTCAAAACCATGCGGTTCAAAATGAACCTTATGATTCTACGGAAAAAGGCGATACTGCTGAAAGACTCTCAAAAGAATTTAACGTAGGGCGTTCAACGATTAAACGAGATGCGGCGTTTGCCAAAGGGCTAAACAAACTTGACACCGAGCTAAGAAATGAAATTTTGACTGGAAAGAAAAAAGTCTCAAAAGGAACAATTCAGGCATTAGCGAATGAGGTTACTCTTGAAGAACCTATTACAAGTATTGAGCAGCTAGAAAGTACAGTTTCAAAGCCTGTAGCTTTAGCAGAAACGAAAAACGTTTCTCCGTTTGATACTCATTATCAGAAATTACTTAAAACAGCTAATGAGTTTTACCAGAACAAGGATAAGAAGTATTTGTCTGAGCTTCAAGATATTATCAATAGCTTCGAAAGCTTGTTATCTTAAAAAGAAATAATTTGGGGTCATAAGGTTCAATTTGAACCTTATGACCCCAAATTATATTCTTCCTACCATGCGGTTCAAAATGAACCGCATGGTAGGAAGAATAAGTGAAATATCAATTGAGCGAGAGGGATTGAAAAGCTATCTTTGGCTTAATGCTTTTTCATAACGATTTTAAACTTTTCCATCCTAATCGAATTTTTCTTCAATATTTGCTAAAATTTCGCAATCACAATAACCACCATTTTCTGACAACCAATTTAAAACGGCTTGATTATTTTCAATTTTATTCTTCGTTAAAAATTCCCTTGTAAGTTTGTTAGTGTCGTCACATTCGTTCTCTTCAAGTTTAATGTCGAGGTAGTCAAAGAGCTTTTCAAAAAGTACTCTTTCCATCGGTAAACTTTGTTCAAATATTTCTCTCTGTTTTTGTTTAAACTCTTTAATAAGCTCTTTTTTTCGTTGCTTTTCATCCATAATTAGAAGTGTTTGAGGTTGTAATTAGCGTACAAAGTTTCAATTTTATCACTAAAGTTTATTGGAAGTAAGACGCCCTAGGTTTGCACAACCGAAATCCTCTTCAGTCAACAAGTTGTTAAAAACATTATCATCTTGCATAGAATAGTAGCATTGTCGATGATAGTCTTTTATCCCAAACTTGGTGTTATCTAACCATTTACACGTTTTTGAGTATTCATAAATCATGTCATCCCAAAACCAATTCTTCTTTTCGATCAAGATCTTATTGATAGTTTTTCCATCAGATTGTATTTGTATGCTTAAAATCGATTGATCTACACTTTTGGTGAGTAAAACTTGCCCTGTAGATTTCCTATCTCTTGATATTTTTGGGGGATAAACTCTTTCAAATTTGAATTGACTTGCCATTATATGGTTGTAGGAATTAATGAAAACTGATTTGTCCCAACCATAAGTTTCTGATAGTTCCAATACAGCAAAATGAAGTAAGTCCAGAATATACTTGTACTTTCCATGCTTTGATAAACTTAGATATTCTTCTTCATTGAATATTTTATCATATATACAAATTGCTCCAAAATATCTTGGTCCAGCCAAACTAATATTTGGTCCAACATGTAAAGTTATTCTGCTTGTTTTTGGTGGTTTGTAACCATCTAAAGAATTATGATAGAAGTCTGAAATGTAGTTTAACGTCCTTTGAAACTCCAAATCTTCGGGTGTATTTTTTATTAAAGTACCATGGTAGTATATTGTTATGTCATGAAGAGGTCGTCCCATAATAGGTGTTTTTTTGAAGATTATCACTATTGAATAGCGTTTGGGGTTGCTTACTGGGAGTTTTTTATTTTCGTTATTGTTTCTGTGTCAAGTCCAGCAGATTCAACATAAATTTCGTCAAAGTCTGGGGAGTCCGTTATGCCGATGCAGGCGTTGGTATTGTCACTAAACTGCTAACGACGGCAGTAATAATCACCATTTAAGTACATACGTTCAAACACTCTTCTATGCGACGCATAAGTTATTTTTTGACTTCGTTGTAAAATCCGTTTATAAAATACTTTCTTTTCAATAAACTATCCTCGTTGAAAGAAATATAAAATATCGTATGCTTTCTTATCTCATTAGCATCTTGATCGTCCATTGATTTAGGGAAATTATCAATGTTATTAACATAAGCGATACTAGTTACGGGCTTTGCATATCTAACCGTATCTACATACATCATTGCCTTATCCAATAAAAATAATGTATCTCTTTTAGTTTTTACATCATAGTTGCCAATATAGATATAATGTGCATACCCATTTACATGAGTACCCAAAGGTATTTCAGTGTGAAATTTGTACGTTGTACTATTACTAACACCTTCCTTTTGATGATTACAACTTTCAAACGAACAAAGAAGTACCAATAATAATCCTATGTTTTTTGATTTCATACTTTAGTAAATGATTTACATTTTTGGTAGTCATATTACTACTTTGATGTCGGGTCAAATCCATACATAAAGTTGTTTAAGTGTCCATCTGAACTTTCAAGTCCTACAATATCCATCAGTTCTTCAAAGTAACTACATACTCTTTCTCTGTCTTCTGTGTCAAGTTGTAAATAGAGGTTGGCAAATCGTTCAAGTCCGTTTTTTATTGCGTTCTGGTATTCTGTATCGGTTGAATTGTCCTTTTCAGCAAGTTTTTTAAAATCGTCTGCTGCAAGATTAATTTTTTCAGTCAGAATAGGTTTTAAGGTTGGGTCGCCAATTCCTGGATAATAAAGTTTACTGTCTTTCGAAAATTTTTCTTTGCTCTTAAACTCTTCAAATTTTATCATTGCGTTTTCTGGTGTTTTTATTTTTCCTTGCCCACAAGCTGTGAAAAGAAGAAAGGAGAGTCCGATTATTATGTTTATTAGCTGTTTCAAGGGGCGTTTTTTAATGTGTTAATACGAGTTTATATCCCGCAATATAAATAAATTTTATGGTGTATATCTGCCTCCGTAGAGGATATAGGCTAATGTTTGAAGCAGGATTAAATTTTCTTAACCAAAGTCAATAAGTTATAGATTATGGGTATGAATTACCTTAAAATAAAACGGGAGTCTAATCCAAATAGACTCTCGTTTCCATTCATAAAAAAGTATATAATTGGGTAACAGCTTAGATCAAATAGTGCTAATTCCTAACTATTGCTCATGTGTAGGATATTTTTCTAATTCCGTTTCAATGGCTTGTTTCAATTGCGTTTCGGTTGGTAATATCAACTCATATTTGCTAGCAACAATATGCTTTTGATTTTCAGGCAAGCTGAATTTTACTACAGTATCATTTTTATCAGTACACAACAAAATACCAATTGTTGGGTTTTCGTGGGCTAACCGTTCTACTCGGTCATAATAATTGACATACATCTGTAATTGTCCTACGTCTTGATGAGTCAATTTATGGGTTTTGATTTCGATGATTACAAAACATTGCAATAGGCGATTATAAAATACTAAATCCACAAAAAACTCATCATCTTCTAATAAGATACGTTTTTGTCGAGCCACAAATGAGAAACCATTTCCCATTTCTAGCAAAAACTCCTGTAAGTGCGTAATGATAGCTTGTTCCAAATCTTTTTCGTAATAGCTACTTTCTCGTTTGAGTCCCAAAAATTCCAAAACCATAGGGTCTTTGATAATCTCTTTCGCTTCCGAAACCTGTTTTTCACCATTGGCGACTGCCAGTACACTTTCTTTGTCATTACTCATTAAAAGTCTTTCGTACAAAAGGCTATTAATTTGGCGTTCGAGTTGTCGAGAAGTCCAATGATTTTTGATACTTTCTGCGATATAGAAAGCTCTTTTATCGGTATCTTCAATTCTAGAAAGTAAGCGATATTGAGTCCAGTTCAATTGTGAACGCAGTGCGTTCACAATTGGAAAAGCCTTGAAAAACTGAACAAATAAGTATAATTGTCGTCTTCCAAAACCGCTTCCAAATTCTGGCTCTAATTGTATCGCCAAAAAATCGATAAGATGTTTCCCATACTCAGCACGGTCTTTTCCTTGCTGTTCTTCTTCAAAAATGTACTTACCGATATGCCAGTACATGAGTGTACGTTCGTGATCAACTGCTCGAATAGCTCTTTCTTGTGCTTCTTTAATAACAGCTTTAATTTGGCTAACAAGTGTAGTGTTTATTAATTCCATTGAAGATTGTGTGGGTTTAAATATTAGTTAATAATGCGAATATTGGGTTAAAAAAACAGAGATAGTAAAATCATAGGTCAGTAAATTTGTGTTGCCAAACATATA
>NZ_JAAALB010000055.1 GCF_009905545.1 Cellulophaga sp. BC115SP
GGTTAGGGGTTAGGGGTTAGGGCAAAACGCTTCCACATCCTATCTACTCGCTTTTTCAACTTTTTCGAAAAAAACTAAACCCTATACCCTCACCCCTATACCCTAAAAACACTTTGTGCCTCTGTGCCTGATCACTCAAAAAACACTAACCCCTATCCCCTGACCCCTCAGCATTCAATACCTCCTCCACATACCACTCTGCTTTGGCTGCGGCGTCGGCATCTCTGAGGGCAAGTCCTAGTCTTCTGAAAAGGACGTCTTCTTTTGTACAAGCCATTTCGTGACGTACTGCATACACTACTTCAGCTTTGATAAACGGATGACCTACTACTAATAGGCTTTTGAGATCGGTATCTTCGTTAGATAACTCAAGGACTTTTCCTGCATTGTTACCATATTTTTTCATTAAATGCTGTGCAACTTCAGTCGAAACTTGGTATTTATTTACTAGCACTTTCCAATCATCAAACTGGTACCCCTCTCCTCCAAACAATATTTGCTTATCGGTAGAACATTCCGCAACAGGTTGTTTAAGTACATTTTCTTGTACCATATCCACTGTGTCTTTCGCCATCAAACGGTAGGTTGTCCACTTTCCGCCCATGATACTAACCAATTTCGAACGCTTATCGATTTCTACCTCATGGTCACGCACAAGCGATTTGGTTTCAGAATCCAGTGCTGTATGAAGCTTAGCCTCCAACAAAGGACGTTGTCCCGCAAAACCCGAAGTAACATCTTTTTCTGTCACAGGTGTTTCCAAATAGCGGTTCACATAATCAATCAGATACGTACGTTCGTAATCCTCTAGTTTAGGGTTTTCGCTCAGTTGGTCTTCTTCATCTGTTGTACCTACCAAAAGATGGTCTTGCCAAGGTATCATAAAAATTACCCTACCGTCATCAGTTTTCGGAACCAAGATAGCTGCATCACCTTGAAGATACTTTTTAGGCAAAACAATATGTGCTCCACGGCTCACCTTGATACGTGGCTTCATTTTGCTATTGGCCATTTTACGAATATGGTCGGCAAAAGGTCCAGTGGCATTAACAAATGCTTTTGCATGAATCTGAATTTCATCTCCCGAAAGCAAGTCTTGCGCATGTAGCGTTTTGATACGACCTGTATCTTCGTTTTTAACAAACTTATTTGCCTGTACATAATTGAATGCCACAGCACCCTTTTCTACCGCTGTTTGCATCAGGGCTAAACAGTAGCGAGCATCGTCGAGCTGTCCATCATAATATAACACCGCCGAGTTCAAACGCTTTTTCTTTAGCTCAGGTATTAACTCCAAAGCCTCTTTTTTCGAAAGTCTTTCGCTAGATGAGATATTTTGCGAACCAGCAATCCACTCATACATTTTGAGTCCGATGGTATAGTAAATGCTTTCGATAAAACTAAAACAAGGCGTTAACAAAGCTAAAGGACGAGAAAGATGTGGGGCATTTTTCAACAATATTTCACGCTCTTTCAATGCCTTTTTTACCATCTTATATTGTTCCCAATCCAGTTTTTTGACTGCTTGCTCCAAATATCGAACACCTCCATGAATAAGTTTAGTGGATTTGGAAGAAGTTTGTGAAGCAAAATCATTTTTATCAATGATTACCACTTTCAAACCTCGCAGTACTGCATCGAGGGCAATCCCTGCGCCCGTAGCACCTGCCCCGATGATACACAAATCAAATTGCTCAGTTTGACGTAGTTTTTGGAGTTGAGAATTTCTATTCATTTTATAAATTTGATTAGGGATATAAAGAAGCTGAGTACTTCGATATGGGGAAATTATTATTAAAAAATCGTCTGAATTTAACAATCTCTTGGAGGTCTTTCAAAAGAAAAAGCCATTGAGATTGTTTTGAGTATAAAGTACTATAAATAAACAAGCTACTTAAAAAATAGTTATAAATCTTGATAAGTTCACGAAGAAGTCAAAAACTAGCTTTTTTCCCCAAACATTTGTTACAATTCTATCTTGTATAATCCCGTGTAAGGGCATAAAAAAAGTCCCACTAAACTAGCGAGACTTTCTTAATATATCCAGAATTTATTCTACTCTTATTCCACTAAGTCAGCGTCTTCAAGAATGTAATTCATTTCGTAAATATCATCTGCATTCAGTTTCAATTTACCTGTGAAAGTGTGCATTTCGTCTGTTTTGTATTTTTTTGAACCTCCTTTTTTAGGTTTCAAAGACATTACAGATTCAGGGCCAGCGCCACCACAAAAGAAACATTGGCTATAAGGGAATGCCGACAACACATACACGTTGGTAGCGGCATCTACAGGAATCACATATCCTTTGATGGTAACTTCCTTATGCTCTAACTTTTTTATTGATGCCCCAAAGGTTGGGTACAACATATAAATAGATTCTTGTGGATACCATTTCTTTTTGAATACTACATCCTTCAAAATTTCCCATGTCAGTTTTTCGCCTGGTGCTACCATGCGCAATGCAGGATGCTCATGAGCCAAAACGCTCGTGCTGATTAATAAGCTAGCAAATACAAAAGATAGAAAGCTCTTTTTCATTGATACAAAATTTAGTTTTTAGTGTTGAAATCGTAAATTCAAGTTTGCCTGTAGGATTTTCACTCTTAACTCATCAGTACTCCTACTTAATCATCCGCCAGAGTTCTTGATATATCTATTTTGTAAATACCTAAAGAAGGAATCGCTGCCGCTAATAATCCAATTATCAATGCTCCTGCCAATAACCACAACTCTTCGGTCAACAAAGATAAAACGCCAAAGTCATAATGAAAGTTTTGTTCGACATTCTGCGCCATAACTCCCAAGCCTAATCGACTTAGCAAAATACCCAAAACATACCCTATAACACTGATAATCAAACCTTCTGACAACAAAAGTAAAAATAATTTTGTACGGCTCGCTCCCATCGATAGCATTAATGCCATTTCATATTTTCGCTCTTTTAACGAATTATATAAGGAAACAAATACACTAATGCCCGAAACAATGATAATGACTAAGGCGATTAGCTTCAGTGTATCAATACCAACACCCATCAAGGCAAACAAACGATTCATTTCAATGGCAGGCGTAGCAGTCTGCATCGTTGAGTTTTCGTTGATACTTCTCGAAATCATCATACCCATGGCTGGGTTTCTAAATTTTACGAGCATCGCCGTGATTTCCTTTTCATCCTCATGATGCTCTTCGCCTTGTTCGCTGTGTTCGTCTTCGGTAAGCAATTTCAAGGCATTGGCTCCTTTTCCTGCTTCTTCTGCTTCATGATGCTCGTGTACTGCCCACACACTTTCGAGTGGGGTTATCAATACTTGATCCAGAACCGAGTTGCTTTGCTTTAGAACTCCTACCACTTTGAATTTACTTTCTTCGTGATGGTCACCCTCGCCATCATAGCCATGCTGACTTGCAAAAGAATCACCTACTTTGAGCCCTAGATTACGAGCAACTTTGGCTCCCACTACAATTTCTAAGGCATTTTCGAATGTTTTTCCCTGCTCAAACTCGCCCTGAAAATGTTCAATATATTTGGGAGTTGTGCCAATAATACGATAGCCTTGATAGCTATCGCCCATCGAAAGTGGAATCGCTGACTGTACCATTGGGTTACGGGTAAAACGCATCGCCTCCTCCATTTTGATATTACCTGTTGGCGAGTCTATCTGATATACTGCTGCCAAAATCAATTGTAGAGGACTTCCTTTGGCGCCCAATACCATATCTATTCCTTGAATATTTCGGGTAAATTTTTCTTCTAATTGTTTGCCAACCAGTAACAACAAAGAGATAATGGCTATCCCTAACGACATCAGTAAGATACTCAGGAAACTGGTTAGGGGTTTATCTTTTAGGTTTTTCCAAGAAATATGTAATAAGTTCATTTTTAGTCGATTTAGTAATTTGTCACAAGATTTATTCAAAACTCTATAAGTACAAGTGCTTCTCGAAAACATCTTTGAGACGCTGATCATGGGTTACCACCACTAGACTTGCTCCTATTTCAGAAGTTTGAGTTTTTAGTAAATCTATTACGCGCAAACAGTTATCGTCATCGAGATTGGACGTAGGCTCATCTGCCAAAATCACAGAAGCATTATTCATCAACGCTCTGGCAATACTCACACGTTGTTGTTCACCTTGTGACAATTGTGTTGTTTTTTTAGCAAGATGATCGGCAAAGCCTAGACTTTCGGCTAAGTGTTGAGCTTTTTCTTTAGCTAAAGACTTATTTGCCAAATAGTTAGCCAACAGTAAATTGTCTAATACGCTTAGCGAGTGTACAAAATGAGGTTTTTGATAAATAATCCCCACATTGGCAGCACGAAACGCTGCTGCTTGAGCACTATCAAAATGACTTATTTCTTGATTATGAATTTGAATAGAACCACCCGTTGGCTTCAATAAAAGCGCCATTAGGTGCAAAAAAGTAGTTTTACCACGACCAGATTTCCCCAAAATCAACATAGTTTCGCCATCAGCACAACTGAAATCGGGAAACGTAAATTGTTTGGTCGGAACATTAGATTGAGTCGGATACGCAAAAGTTAATTGTTGAGTAGCTATCACAGTTGATGAATATGTTTTGGGTTGATAGATAATTGAGCGAGTAAGCCTTTGTAATTCATCAAATGCTATGATCAAGCAAAATATCTGCTTGATAAGAATCGGTTTTTAGGAATTGGTATAATTTTCAGTTCCAAAAGCTAATACCTTCATTCATTTCGCACAATACAATATTTTCTGTCTGTAAATGAGTCAGTTTTTATTACAAATATAAACACTAAGCTCATCAAAACGCACCGAACTGTGGGTTATTCAGAGGATTTAAAGATATTTTAAAGATGGGGTTTTACATGGCTAGCAATATCTCGGCAGGGATTCCTAAATGATGATAGAGATTTTTAATGACCTTTAGCGTAAGCGGCCTTTTTCTATTAAGTATTTCAGAAACACGATTTTCACCACCAAAATATTTGGCGACCTCTTTTTGTGATAAATTAAGCATTTCCAAGCGTTGTTTGATGGCGTCTATAGCATCTAATTTTTCGACAGGATAATGCTTTTTTTCATATTCAATTGCCAAAACAGTAACTGCCTCTAGAATATCCAAAGCTTTATTTCTAATGGATTCATCTTCAATCAAATCTGCATCAACTAGATTTTCAATGATCTGGCTAGCATTATGATATTCTTCTTCTGTTCGAATGGGCTTGATTACAATGGAATCAAGGGCTGATATTTGCTGATTTGTCATCCTTCAAAGGTTTTTTATATCTTCGATTTTATCGTATTCTTTGTGAGTACCAAGAAATCTAACAAAAACAAGTTTACGAGAATACTCGTACTTAGCCACTAATCTGTATTTATTATGGCATATATTAAATACAATTCTCCCATTCCCAACGGTATCCGCATCCTTAAACAATGTGATGACTTCATTTGGGCTATTGAAATCATACTCTTCATTCACTTCATACCAAGTTTTTAATGAAGATTCAGAGTCGGGATATTTATTCCAAAAATCTCTAATGGTTCCTTTCGTAAATATTCTCATAGCAAATATAATAAAAATTCCCAAAATGGGAATTTAAGCTTAAACTGATTGTCAGCATATTTTGAAACTTTAATAGTTTATACTGTCAATTTTCTCAGAAATGGATTTGAAAACAAATAAGATATTTTGATGATTCTAAGGATGAATCAACGAAGATGCGAATGGTAGGTTGGTAGAATTTCATGATGTAGCCATTTTCAATTATTTTAATCAAATATATAGTTTTGAGTTGCTTTCTCCTAATTCGCTTACTTTCTTGTTTGTTCATCGCCTATAATGCGATTATAAGAGATTATCTAATAATTAGTTAGATACTTTAAACCTTGGCTTTTGTCTTGTTTCTAAGTTTTTTACTTTAGAGTAGAAAGTTCTTAACATTGGCTTTATCATTCTATCATAAACACCCAATGTATAGTTATCATTTGTTAATTATGCGTTTCTCAAAGTCCAATTTTGGTAAAATTTAGCATGTTTTTGCTAATTTATTATAGAAGTTTTCAAATTTAGAATAGCATAGAACAGCTAATTTGCTAAATTTGCGTCCACTTTTGAGGAACAGCAATTTTTGAGTAGAAAGCTATGAGTAACAACGTATTATATTTTGAACTAACCACCCCAGTTGAAGACGACCGCCCAATTTATATATCTGGCAATTTTAACGGGTGGCTCCCCGACAAGGAAGATTTCCGCTTGAAGAAAACAGAGGAAGGACGATATGTGTTGAAGTTTCCACACTCTGTACCACTTCCTGAAAAACTTGAATACAAGTACACCAAAGGTGGCTGGAATCAAGTTGAGTTGGATGAGTTTGGTAACGCTACTTATAATAGAGTAGTTACCAAAAAACTAGGTGTCATGCACGACTTTGTGCCACACTGGCGCTTAGACGGTTCCAACTTGCAACAAGACTTAATGCCTGAAATCCGCTTGATTTCTGATTCATTTGATATGCCTCAGTTTGATACCAAACGTGCGGTATATATCTTGTTGCCTCATGATTATGACAAAACCGACAAAAAATACCCTGTCATGTATTTGCAAGATGCTCAAAACCTTTTCCAAGAAGGTTCTGAATTCGGCAACTGGGGTATCGACAAGCAGTTGGCGGTATTAGCATCTCGTGGTCATGGCGATGTGATTATTGTGGCTATTGCACACGGTGGCGAAAATCGTTACAAAGAGTATTCTCCATACAATAACCCTAAATTGGGTAAAGGTGAAGGTCGCAAGTATGTACAATTTATTAGCCGTACTTTGAAGCCTTATATCGATGCCAACTTCCGTACCCTCACCGATCGTGAGCATACAGGTATTGGTGGTAGCTCGTTGGGTGGTTTGGTGAGTATTTATGCAGGATTGATGTATCCAGAGGTATTTGGAAGATTAATGCTGTTTTCGCCGTCGTTATGGATTTCTCCAAATATTTATTTCGATGCGATTGACTTTTTGAGTCATTTACCTGCTAAGATTTATGCTTATGCGGGTGGTGGCGAAGGTCATTCTATGATTCCAAATGTTGAAAAGCTCAAACAAACGCTTACCCGTCAAGGTAACAAGAAGATTGAAATCAATCTTTCTCTTGACCCTGAAGGAAAACATAACGAATCACAATGGGGCAAAGAATTCCCTAAAGCCATCGAATGGTTATTCTTTTAATCATTGGGTGATTTGTAAATGAGTGATTTAGTGATTTTTTATCCCATAAAAAAGCCATCTCCCACGGGAAGATGGCTTTTTGCATCACACTACCTTTATATAAAATTTTTGTATTTCAAAAATTACTAGTCCTAGACCAAGTCGCTCACTAGATAACAATACAAGCGCATATTCACTAATTCACAAATCACTCATTCACAATTATTTAAAACTCAGGAAATGGATCTTCAAACTTTTTCTTGGCTTCCATTTGTTTGATTTCCTCCACCGTACAAAGACAATCTTGTAGTTCCTTTATCAATAATTCTTTGTCTAAATCTTGCCCAATAATCACTAATTCATTGATACGGTCGCCAAATCGTTCATCCCAACGCTTCATGATTTCGTCTTTTGAGTCTTTCCAAGCAGGATAAAAAGAACGCTCCCACTTGGGTACGCCAGCCCACCATTTCCCTGCATAATCTGCACGAAGCGAACCACCCGCCTGTCCCCAATTTAGGGCATCTTTAGGTCTTGAAGCTAACCAAAATAAGCCTTTAGAACGAATAATTCCTGCATGCCAATGTTGATTAATGTAATTCCAAAAACGTGTAGGATGGAATGGACGGACGTCTCTAAAGACAAAAGAGCTAATGCCATATTCCTCCGTTTCGGGCGTATGACTCCCCTTTTCTAATTCTTGAATCCAGCCTGCCGATTGCGAGGATTTTTCAAAATCAAACAAGCCTGTATTGAGAATATGGGAGGTTTCAATTTTTCCAAAAGTCGATTCTACAACTTTAGCATCAGGGTTCAATTTCTGAATAATGGTCTTTAACTCCGCAACTCTTTCGCGAGGAAGCAAATCTGTTTTGTTCAAAACAATGACATTGGCAAACTCTATTTGGTCTGTCAATAGGTTTACGATGGTGCGTTGGTCATTAGGATCTTCGTCATTGAGGCCGCGAGTCCAGACAGTATCAATAGAGCCAAAGTCTTTGGCAAAGTTAAAGCAGTCAACCACCGTCACCATCGTGTCTAGTTGGGCAAAACGAGAAAGGTCAATTCCGCTGTTTTCATCAACATACGAAAAAGTTTGAGCCACAGGTAAAGGCTCCGATATACCCGTGGACTCTATGAGCAAATAATCAAAACGCTGGTCTTTGGCAAGTTTTTCTACCTCCACCATCAAATCTTCACGAAGTGTACAGCAGATACAACCATTGGACATTTCGACCAGCTTTTCTTCCGTTCTTGAAAGTACATTTTCTTGTTTGACCAACTGAGCATCTATATTGACTTCACTCATGTCGTTGACAATTACTGCTACTTTCAAGCCTTCTTTATTGTGTAAAATATGATTGAGCAAAGAGGTTTTTCCAGCACCCAAAAAGCCACTCAATACTGTTACCGGTAATTTTCTATTTGACATTTTTTACAAAATTTTATGTTAAAATAATGTGTTGTAATCAACCCCAAAGAGGCAATCCACCCCAAATACTGCGCAAACCAAACTTGGTCTTCATAGAGTAAAGCCCAAACAAAAACGAGATACGCCACCCAAAGTCCTATGCGGATGCCTTTGGGCGTATGTTTATGTGAACTCGTCCAAACGGCTATCAAGCCCAAGCCTATAAATAAATAATCCCAAGTAGGATGATGCGCAAACCCCAAGCTCTCCAACTGAATCTCCCATTTAAACAATAGCATAATCGGCATCAGCATACAATGTATGAGGCATATCCCCGAACTAACTATGCCTACATAATCAAAAGTGTTTTTTCTCAAATTTTCCATAAATGCAACATTGTTGCAAATATAGAATATCAAAATTCATTTTTGCAACATTATTGCGAATATTTAAAATATGTTTTTATATTTGCAACATCATTGCATTAATTAAAACAAACAAAAATCAACGAAAACACTTTGTCAGGCACTCTCAAATTACCTTTTGCTACAACTGACATTCGTAGTCCTTTTTTTAATACACTCATTTATGAAAAACTTACGTAAACCCCTCACAATTTTGGCTTTAGCCATTGCTGTCATTACCGTTAGTAGTTGTAAAAAAGACGCTCCTGACCCTGTACAGGATAGCGAAAACCTTACGACGTTAAAGCTCAACTTTACATCGGGAGGTGTCACCAAAACATTTGCATTTAAAGATATTGATGGTATCGGCGGTAATGCTCCTGTAGTAGATAACATCAGCTTAGATGCCAACAAAACTTACAGTGTAACGGTACAGGTATTGGACGAAAGTAAAAGTCCAGCAGAGGATATTACATCAGAAATAGAAACCGAAAGCTTTGAGCACCTGTTCGTGTACACGCCAACGCCAAGCAATTTGTTGACCATTACTCGTACCGATAAAGACAATAGAAATCTGGAAGTGGGCTTAAAAGCTTCGGCTGTGACTACCAATGCAGGCACAGGAACATTGAGAGTCGTATTGTATCACCAACCACCACAAAACGGTGTGCCAATCAAAGATGGTACAGCTAAAGGAAGTACAGACTTTGACGCACAATTCAATGTAACAATCAAATAATTTGCCTAGTAAAATGTGGTGGTGATAAAATACTTTTGGTATTTCATCCATTTTATCAACACTTTGTACCTATACCTCTTAGTATCGAATCTGCAAAAACCTCTATATTTGTGTGTTTTTGCAGATTTTTTTATGCTTATAACTCCTAAAGCTAAGTTTTTCAAGAATTTACAAAAAGGGTTATAAAAGCTCATATACCAACCAATCTCGATGATTTCAGTAGCGCTTTGCACCTACAATGGTGCCAAATATCTAGGTGAACAATTAGAAAGTATTCTGAACCAAACTCGCTCGGTCAATGAAATCGTAATTTGCGACGACCGCTCTACCGATGCCACTGCTGATATTGTCAAAGCTTTTCAAGACAAAGCTCCTTTTCCGATATATTTTTATAGAAATGACTCACAACTAGGCTCAACCAAAAACTTTGAAAAATGTCTTCAATTGTGCCAAGGAGATATTATTTTCTTATGTGATCAAGATGATTATTGGATGCCCGAAAAGGTTGAAAAATTAGTAGACTATCTCGAAAAAAATCCTCAGCAACAAATGGTATTCAGTGATGCTGGTATGATGGATGAAAAATCAGAGCGCATAGCAGGAAATATTTGGCAGGAAGTCATGTTTGATGATAATATGCAAAAAATCTGGCAAGCAGGTGGCGCTGCACAGATTTTATACAAAGGCTATGTGGTAACAGGTGCTACGGTAGCATTACGTAAAAGTGCATTGTCCAAAATGTTGCCTTTCCCTACATCGGTAAAAGATTTGATTCATGATGCGTGGATGTCTATTTCATTGGCGCTCAAAAATCAGATTGGTTTCGTCAATGAGGAACTCATTTTGTACCGTCGTCATAGTGCTCAACAAGTAGGTTTTGGCGGTGGTGGCGAAGCTGTTAGTTTCAAACAACGTTTTTCGAGACCTCGAGCCGAAAAACTCCTTCCCATTCAGGAAGAATTATATCGTTTAGAATCTACTTTGGCTTTACTCAAACAACATTATCCAGAAGTACCTGCTAGTCAATTCGCCAAATTGGAATCACATCGAGATTTTGTCAAATTTAGGCTTGAATTACCTGAAAATCGTTTGTTAAGAATATTCCCTGTTACACTTAAGTTTTTGACAGGCAAATACTACGACCCTCAAAAACATTGGTGGAAAACTTTATTGGGGGATATAATAGAATAAGTTTTAGAGGGGTCAGGCAAAAAGGGATTAGTAAAAAATGTCTATTTTTTCTGTTCCCTTTTTGCCTATCCCCTATTGCCTAAAACCTTAACCAGCAAACACAATGTCCAAACATATAAAAGCTAATCCAAAGAAAAATCAGGTTGCAGTGGTGATACCAATGTATAAACCTGATATGACACCGTTTGAGCAAAAGTCTTTTGAACAGTGTATCAAAATTTTGGGGCACTATCCTATTGTCATTATAAAACCTGAGTCTTTGGATTTGGAGCATTTGAAGCAACAGCACGCTGCTATTCAATTTCAAAACTTTGAGGATAAATATTTTAAAGGTATAGAAGGCTACAATGCCTTACTAACGACCGTGCATTTTTATGAAGCATTTACAGCTTACGAATATATGCTGATTTATCAGTTGGACGCTTTTATTTTTAGTGATCAACTCACAGAGTGGTGCAATGCAGGTTTTGATTATGTGGGCTCACCTCATATCGAACCTGAACGATGGAATATCGGAAGCAAACTTCCAGGGAATTATCACCAATTTCGTAGAATTTTTATGAATGGAGGTTTTTCTTTGAGAAAGGTCAAAGCTATGATTCGCTTCTTAAAGGTTTTGAAGTTTTTCAAAAAGGAGTGGATTTCAAATGAAGATGGTTTGTTTTCGCTTCACTTTATTCAGCTTCGTCCATATAGACCATTACTAAAGCTTCCTAATTGGCAACAAGCATTAAAATTTGGTTTTGAACAACATCCTCAACTCTGCTATGAACTCAATAATCAACAACTCCCCTTCGGCTGCCATGCTTGGGAAAAATATGATTATGAGTTTTGGGAAAAATATATGTAAAAGGCATTAAGCTGCTTACAGCTTTTTAATTTGTTGGCTTATCGGGTACTGGTGCTGACGCGTGGTAACCATCAAATACCACTTGGGCATATTTGTCTAAAAGTTCTTTTACACGCTCCTGCGATTCAGACTTTACAATTACGCCTACATGAAACTCTTCGTCCATACGCCAACAAACTTCCGAATCATCAAAAATCATAGGATCGGTATATCGCTGACGAGTCAAGGAAATCAAGATACCAGCATAGGTATTTTGCACTTCGGGTAAAGTATATTCCAGATTACGAGCCATAGCTGTTTCGATATTTGCCCATTCGCGCCATAAGTTAATACCCGTAGCAGCCTCAACCATTTCGGCCAAATGTGCTCCTCCTACTCTTGAGGCTGTTTCTAAAAAGATAAACTTTCCTGTCTCGTGGTCACGAATAAACTCGGTATGGCTTGCACTAAATTTCATTCCGAAGGCTTTCAATACCTGTTCATTCATTTCTTTTAAAGCCAAATCTTCCTCCGAGCCAACTTCCACGGTCATAGAGCGGAACACTCCACCACCATGCGCTACTTCCATTGGAGTTGATAAATAGCGACTACAGCGTGTAAAAATCGGCTGACCACCCACCGTCAAGGAATCTACATGGTAAACATCCCCTGGGCGAAACTGCTCCACCAGATATTCAGGACGACGTTCGCCTAAGTAATGCACCACCTCCCACAATTGTTCTGAGTTATGGACTTTACGAATACCTGTAGCCGAAGCCTCTGAGCGAGGTTTTACCACACAAGGAAACTGCACTTTTTGGGTAAACTCAAATACGTCATTATCATTAAACAAAGATGAAAACATTGGCACATTAATTCCTGCCTCCTCTGCTTTCATACGCATCGCTAATTTATCTCTAAATAACCGTCCTGTGGTTTGTCCCATGCCAGGAATACGAAAATGCTCGCGGAGATGAGCTGCTTTTTCTACATCAAAATCATCGAGTGCGACAATACGGTCTATTTTTCGGGAGCGCATCGCATAACCTAACCCAAGAATAATCTCTTGAATATCTATACTTCCATCGGGTTTCTCTTCTACGTAAAAAAACTCATCGACGGCTTCACGTGCCCACGGACGATGCTCTAGTTTTTTATTGGTCAACAAGAAAACCCTATTTCCTGCTTGCTTACAAGCACGCAAAAACTCATTGCCTTTGAAATAGGTTGAGATACATAAAAAGGTTAATTCTTTTGTCATAAAGTAAAGGGCTATATCTGTTTTGGTTAGAGTGTCTTAGAGGTACACTAAAAGAAGATACCAGAACTAAAAGGGCAGAAAGTCTCAATGCTATGCAACAACACGACTTTATTGATTAAAGCCTTTGATACCTTTCTTAAATATAGCAAAAAAGATGGGGATTGAAAGAAAAACAGAAAGGAAAATATTTAGGAAACAGGCATAAAGTGAAAAATAATCTTGTTACTAGACAAAACGAATAAAAGCGATTCAAGCGTTGCGACACCTTCAGATAAAGAGTGATGGGTTCAGTTTCAAAACTATTAAAAAGCTAGTCCAAGACTTAGTCTTGAACTAGCCATTCAATCAAACACTCTTTGCCTTGTGCCTCGTTGCCTGTTGTCTTCTTTTACAAAACTCCTTCAATAAAATCAATCAACAAACGAATACCATAGGCAGTGCCCGCTCGGCTTGGAACGAATTCTGTATCACCAAAGGCTGTACCTGCAATATCGAGGTGTGCCCAGCTATTATGATTTTCGGTAAAAACTTCCAAAAATTTAGCCGCAGAGATAGCTCCTGCCATAGGTTTTCCCGAATAATTCTTGACATCGGCTATATCCGAAGCTATATCTTCTTTATACAAATCCCACAAAGGCAGCCTCCACAAACGTTCTCCTGTACGTGAACCAGCGTTACTAAGACGAGTTGCCAATTGGTCATTGTTGGTAAATAGTCCTGCTGCATGATAGCCCAATGTCGAAATGCAACTTCCCGTCAAAGTAGCCAAGTCAATTAGATAATCGGTTTTATAATTTTTGACCATATACCCCAATCCATCCGCCAAAATCACGCGTCCTTCAGCATCAGTGTCGATTATTTCGATGGTTTTTCCTAAATAAGAACCAATAACATCGCTTGGCTTAAAAGATTTGGCGTCTACAGCATTTTCACAAGTAGGCACAACCCCTATAATGTGCACAGGAAGTTTGAGTTTGGCTGCTAATTCTACCGTACCTAACACTGCGGCAGCTCCTCCCATATCCGATTTCATAAGGTGCATATTGGTAGAGGATTTGATAGAAATACCTCCTGTATCAAAAGTTACCCCTTTACCTACCAACCCAATTGTTTTTTGTGGCAAAGGAAAACGATATTCGACCACAATCATAGCAGGGTCATGCTCACTTCCTTGACCTACCGCTAATAACGCCTCAAAACCATCTTTCTCTAGGGCAGGTCGGTCGATGATATGAGCAGAATAACCAAATTTTTGTGCAGAAGCTACAGCCCAGTCACATAAGACCTGGGGCGTTTTCTTGTTGGCTGGAGCATTCATCAAATCAAAAATCTCCATTTGAGTTTCGGCTGTGGCAATGCCTTTATCAACTAAATTTTTGGCATTTTCACCGAATAATTCACCAGCGACTAGGTTAATCTGACCATTTTGACCAAATACCTCTGAAACAGTTTCACTTTCTGTTTTGTAGAGTTTGCTGTTGTATTGTCCCAACACAATGCCATTGGCAACCCATTCGAGTTGCTCAAGATTCAAAGACGAAACGATAATATCTATTTTGGCAGCTATTCTTGTTTTTTGGTGATGAAAGAAATAGCGTAAAGCCTTGATTACTTGTGCAGAGTCAGCATTTTTTCCTAATCCTAAGAAAAATACTTTTTGGGCTTGAGCGGTATAAAACGAAAACGTTTCTTTTAACTCAGCCTTAAACTCCTTCGCTAAAATATCTGCGTCAAATGCTTCAGACTGGGCAATAGCGTGTAACTGTGTGGATAAGTTATCACTTTGATTTAGTACATATAAGCGGCTTTGTGCCTGTGTATCGAGAGAAGAAGAAAGAATAAGAGACATAGCTTTAAAAGTTTACAGCAATCGAGTAATAGCTTTTAGCATTACTGACTACCAAATGGACCTCAACCAAAAATGCCACCTTGGAGGTGGCATTTTATGAGGATTAATTAATATTCGTCTTCATTAAAGAAGAAGTCGTCTTTTGTAGGATAATCTGGCCAGATTTCTTCGATACTCTCGTAAGGTTGACCATCATCTTCCAATTCTTGTAGGTTTTCGACTACTTCTAACGGCGAACCTGTACGGATCGCATAGTCAATTAATTCATCTTTTGTTGCTGGCCAAGGAGCATCTTCTAGGTATGATGCAAGTTCTAGTGTCCAATACATATTCTTTCTCTAAATTTGGTTACTGATTAAACGAAGGTAATAGAGCAAACAACTGACTATAAATTAATTATGTCTTTTATAAATGCTTATTTTACCCCTATTTTTTTGATTGATTTAATAGGACTGCAAAAGTACAAGTTTTTTGAAATTACCAACATTACTGGTTTGTAATTATTTAGATAATTCAAATAAATTTTCAAAATGATAAATATGGGGTTATTTGCCTACCTTTTTTCTCTATTTCTACAAAAAAGCCCAAATACTATCTCTATTTTGATTTTCTCATGCGTAATTAACTAATTTTTCTATAAAAAAGTATATTCAAAACCCTGTTTTTTTCTGAAAAGTGCCTTTAATTTTTGGGTTTTTACGAAAGAGACACATAACTAATTGATTATGAATCTATAGATACCTATATCCTAACAAAATCTTCTCCCAACGATTTTACTTAAATAAGATTCTGGATATTGTCTTGAAGAATATTCTATCACGACTATATTTGCAGCATATTTTACACTACATTAATTCTTCACACTCTATGAAACATTTCAGTCTAAAAAAACTCCTTTACTACGCACTATTCTTATTATTCTCTCCTACGGCTCAAGCTCAATTTATTAAAATCGACAATGGTATTCTGTTTAGTTCATTCAGAAATGAGCTCAAACTCGATATTCTTACTCAAAGAAATACTAGTTATGCCACCGCCCTTGGGATTGATTATTTACAGAAAAAGCATTTTTATTTATCTTCTCAAATAGGTTACCTACAAGTCGGTGGACACGAGCAAGACGATACTCTTTTGGGTACTGGATTTGATCACGCTTGTGAACAAACAAGTTTTATTCATCTCAATACTCAATTTCGCTATTTGATTACTACAGAAAAACCCTTTAGCCCCAGCGTTTTTGTTTCACTTGGTCCATTTGCCAATATTCTTTCTGGAAAAAAAGAATTCAAAAGTTACTACCAAGGTTATAACTTCCAAAATTTGTATGGGGGACTCAAAACAGAGCTTGGTATTACCAAAGACTTACATAGCGTAAGATTAGGACTTGTCGGGAGCTATATGTACAACCTCTCTCCTACGGCCAAATCTTCTGCCCTTGAGCTAACCAGCCAAAGCTACAGCATTATGTTTACCCTAGGTTACCGTATCTAAGCTATTCAAACATGAAACTTTGGTATTTTTTTACCGTTAAATAAAATCTTGTTAAGTACTTATTAAATTTTTTTATTAAATGATTCATCAAAAGTCACGTGAAATGATACCTTTACATATATTTTAAAAATCCCTTTTTTCTGGTAATATTTTATGAAAATTGAAATTTGCGCTTACTCGCTCGAATCATGTATCGCTGCCGAGCAAGGAGGCGCCAATCGTATCGAACTGTGTGCTTCGCCTTACGAAGGTGGCACAACTCCATCAGCAGGACTTATTCAACTAGCCAAACAACATACTTCTATCGAGGTGCATGTCATGATTCGTCCACGTGGTAGCGATTTTTGCTACTCAGCATTGGAAATTGAGCAAATGAAACAAGATATGCTCTCTGCCAAACAACTCGGAGCAGATGGTTTTGTTTTAGGTATTTTAGAAAAAAATGGTCGTGTCAACGTTGAACAGACAAAGGCATTCGTCGAAATAGCTCATCCTCTGCCAGTTACTTTTCACCGTGCCATCGACATGACTCCTGATTATCTTCAAGCACTCGAAGATATTATTGAAGCAGGTTGCAAACGTGTCCTAACTTCAGGACAAAAGAATCTAGCGGAAGAAGGAGCTGACAATCTTAAAGCGTTAATTGAGCAAGCCAATGGACGTATTGAGGTGATGATTGGAAGTGGGGTAAATGTTCGTAATGCTCTGAAATTAGCAGAATTAAAACCTAATGCATTACATTTTACGGGCAAATCAACCAGAGATTCCGAAATGGAGTATAGAAAAGAAGATATTGTCATGGGCGGTCTTTCGGAAGTACCCGAATATGGTGTGATGTATTCAAATGTCGAAAAAATTCGTGCCGTGGTAGCACTATTCAAATCTGCTTAGCATTTTTGAATTCTATTTTTATAGATTGAGTAACAACTTATTTGAATAACTGAACATACCTCCACCGTACCCCAAACATCCAATTTTTCAGATATGAAACGTCGTACCTTTATTCAACAAACCTCTGCTTTGGCTGGACTTTCTACCTTAGCAGCTCATCAAACTCAAGCTCAAAATTCAGCTCCTGCTGAGTTTCCGATTATTATTTCTACTTGGAACAACGTCAAAGCTAATGAAGCTGCTTGGGCGATGGTTCAAAAAACAGGTCGTGCACTCGATGCTGTAGAGGCTGGCGCATGGGTTCCTGAAGCAGACCCCAATGAAATTACGGTAGGTTATGGCGGTTTGCCCGACCGTGATGGTCATGTTACCTTGGATGCTTGCATCATGGACGAAAAGGGTAATGCTGGCTCGGTAACTTTTCTTGAGGGTATTATGCACCCTATTTCGGTAGCACGTGCTGTGATGGAAAAAACTCCACACGTAATGTTATCGGGTGAAGGAGCCTTGCAATTTGCTCTTTCGCAAGGTTTCAAAAAGCAAAACTTACTAACCGAAAGTTCTAAAAAGGCTTGGTTGAAATGGAAAAAAGAATCTAAATACGAGCCAAAAATTAATATCGAACGCCACGATACCATTGGGCTTTTGGCATTAGGCAAAAAAGGCGAAGTATCTGGAGCTTGTACCACTAGCGGTATGGCTTACAAAATGCACGGCCGTGTAGGTGACTCTCCAGTAATTGGTGCCGCGGTATTTTGCGACGATGAAGTGGGCGGTGCTTGTGCCACAGGCTTAGGAGAGTTTGTATTGAAAACCCTAGGTTCATTCCTTATTGTAGAGCTGATGCGCAATGGACATACACCACAACAAGCTTGTGAAGCTGCGATTATGCGTATTGTCAAACGATATAACTACAAAGAATTCCAGATTGGTTATTTGGCTGTTAATAAAAAAGGCGAATATGGTGCATATTCAATTCAAAAAGGTTTTAGCTATACGCTTACCAAAGAAGGTGTCACCAAAGTTTACGATTCAGATTATTACATGAAGTAAAAAGAATAACACAGCGTTTAAAGACATAAAATAGCGTTGACGATATTTTATTAATTCTATTCTTTAATTCCTGTAGATGCAACAAATCCCTTCAAGCTTTCATTTGTAGTTTGAAGGGATTTTTTATGAGCCAAAAAATAATAACTTATTATTCGGGAAAAGATTTTCCGTCTATGACTTAAAGAACTATTCAAAGAAATAATTGTACATACCTTATTCTACACAACTAAATAGGCGTACTTATAAAATGGTAAAAATAGTATATATTAAAGTCATTATATTTACCTCAAGACATATACCAAACATAACAATCTGACTATTAATTAATTATAACAAAAGCACTTCGATAAGGCTTTTGTATTTAGCGGATTTGAGGGCTTTTATCTATATTTTTTGATAATTAGATTTTATTAAGAAATGCCCCAAATTGCCCATTTTGAGCCAAAATAGAAATATGGCATTAAGTTTCCTATTCATTGAATATACTTATATATTAGCAACCTAATAGCTTGGTACAAGCAGCCAAACCTTATAACTAAGAGCCGATGGAAATACAAAATCCTTTACAATCTGCTACCCAAAAACAAAAGATATTAATAGAAATTGCCTGGGAAACCTGCAACCAAGTAGGTGGTATTTATACTGTAATTCGTACAAAGGTCCCTTCAATGGTGGAGAAATGGGGCGATGACTATTTCTTACTAGGTCCATATTTCCCACAAACAGCTTCTGCCGAGTTTGAACCTATTCATGATTTGGATGACTCTGTTTTAGGCAAAACGGTTCAGAAAATGCGCTCGATGGGCTATGCTGTGCATTATGGTTACTGGCTCGTAACTGGAAAACCACGCATTGTCCTATTTGATTTTTGGTCAATCTACAACAATATCAATGCTCTCAAAGCTGGACTATGGGAGCGTCATCAGGTTTCGACCTTAAATACTGAGGAGTTAGTAAGTCATGTGATTGCTTTTGGTGAAATGGTTCGTGTATTTTTGACCGAATTAGCCAAAGAACAACAAAATAAAATTGACATTGTAGCGCATTTCCACGAATGGATGGCAGCTTCGGCTATCCCTGATTTGCGCAAAGACCAAATTAAAGTAGCAACAGTTTTCACTACTCATGCTACCATGTTGGGTCGTTATCTGGCTGGAAACGTACCAAATTTTTACGATAAAATAGATACTTTCGACTGGCTCAAAGAAGCTCGTCATTATGGTATTGAAGCTCAAGCCACGTTAGAACGTTTGGCAGCATTACAGGCACATGTTACCACCACGGTGAGTGATGTCACTGCCAAAGAATGTGAGTTTTTATTAGGAAAAGTCCCTGATTTGATTTTACCTAATGGTCTGAATATCACAAGATTTTCGGCTATGCACGAGCATCAAAACTTACATACCAAATACAAAGACCGTATCAATGAGTTTGTGATGGGGCACTTCTTCCAAAGTCAACCATTCAATCTTGAGAAAACTTTATACTTCTTTACCTCAGGGCGTTATGAGTATAGCAACAAAGGCTATGATTTGACCCTTGAAGCGTTGGCTCGCTTAAACTGGAAAATGAAGCAAGCTAAGATTGATAAGACGGTCGTAATGTTCTTTATTACCAAACAACCTTATCACTCTATCGACCCAGAAGTATTGCATTCACGTGCGGTAATGGACGAAATCCGTGAAACTTGTAATTCTATCGAAAAACAAGTGGGCGAGCAGCTTTTCAAAGCGTCTGCATCGTCGAGCGATTTACAAATGCCAGACTTGAACAACTTTGTGGATGAGTATTGGCGTTTACGCTTGAGAAGAACGATTCAGACTTGGAAAAACAACAAACGTCCAAAAGTCGTAACGCACTTGCTAAAGCAAAATGACGGTATTACTGATTTTGTTCAAAAATCTAACTTGATGAACAATCCTGAGGATAAGGTAAAAATTGTTTATCACCCAGACTTTATTGTTTCGACTAATCCACTATTTGGTCTTGATTACGGACAATTTGTACGTGGTTGTAACCTTGGAGTTTTCCCAAGTTATTATGAACCGTGGGGCTACACGCCGCTCGAATGTATAGCTCGTGGCGTACCAACTATTACTTCTGACTTATCAGGTTTTGGAGATTATATGATGCAAATCATGCGTGATTACGAACATTGGGGCGTTATGGTAGTAAATCGTAAAACACAAGACTTCTATAAAGCGGCAGAACAGTTGTCGGAAATGTTATTGAAGTTTGTCAAACAAAGTTTACGTGAACGCATCACCCAGCGTAACCGTGTCGAAAGCATTTCGGATACCTTCGACTGGTCGAATCTAAGAACGTATTACGATACGTCTCATGATTTGGCATTGAAAAGAAGAAAATAAAACGATTCTTATGTCAAAATAAAAGAATAAGATTTAAGCTACTAGGCAAAAGGCATCAGGCAAATAGTTTTTAAATAACCACAGCCTTATTTCGCTATAAGCTAAAAAATAAAGGTGTGTTTATACAATTATAAAAACCTGTTGCCTAGTGCCTAAAGCGCATCACTTAAATCTTATTTTTGCACTAATACTTAAGTATTAATGCAAAATAAAATTGCATTAATACGCATTAGGCTGTAAGCCGTAGGCATTAGGCAAAAAGTTTCTATTGCTTCATGAGAAACACTATTTAACTTTTAGCCTACCGCATAAAGCCTAGAGCTTAAAGCGGGTAAAATTTATTTTAATTTTGCCTACTAACTTATCTTGCTTGTCTTTTGTGCATTATCCTTATTCAACCTCTAACTCTGACATTTACCGCCTCATTCAGTCTTCAAACAACATTTTGCACACTTCTTTTGAATTGTTTTCTGAATAAAAAATAAATCTGCATTTGTGCAGAAATACCTACGAGTTAGTTTTCTGATATTGACACAATCAATTTATTCTGTTAAGTTTGTTTAGAACACTTATAAGATTTGTTAGCGAATGGATTTTCTAAATGAAACGCTAGTTTGGCTCATGAAAAAGCGTCTTCCTCGTATTCAGGCTTTTATGGATAGGCCGATGGATACGCAAGAGACGATGTTTTGGCAATTAATCCAAACTGCTAAGAATACAGAGTGGGGTAAAAAATACGATTTCCGTAGTATTTCTTCTATTCGGGACTTTCAGCAACGTGTTCCTATTTCTTCTTATGAAGATTTGTTTCCTTTTATTGAACGAATCATGAAAGGAGAACAGAATGTTCTTTGGCCTTCGAATATCCAACATTTTGCCAAATCTTCTGGTACTACCAATGCCCGTAGTAAGTTTATTCCTGTGTCGAAAGAATGTCTCGATGATTGCCATTTTATGGGTGGCAAAGATATGATGACGCTTTTGGTAGAAAACAAACCAGATACCGAAGTCTTTAGTGGCAAAGGTTTATCGATTGGTGGAAGTTTATCGTCCAATCAATTGAATTCACGTAGTGTCATGGGCGATGTATCGGCGGTAGTGATGAAAAACTTGCCTATCTGGGCTCAGATTATTCGTACGCCTTCCTTGGATGTAGCTTTGATGGATGTTTGGGAGGAGAAAATCCAAAAAATGGCGGAAGTTACCTCTCAAGAAAATGTCACAAGTATATTGGGAGTTCCTACATGGACATTGGTGTTAATTGACAAAATTTTAGAAATTACAGGTAAAGACAATATTCTTGAAGTGTGGCCCAACTTTGAATTTTTCATTCATGGAGCAGTCGCATTTCATCCTTATCGGGATATGTTCCGAAATAAAGTTTTTCCTTCTGAAAGTGTTAATTATCTAGAGATTTATAATGCTTCTGAAGGATTCTTTGGTGTACAAGATGATATTTCACGCAAAGACGAAATGATGTTGATGCTTGATTATGGTATCTTTTATGAATTTATTCCTATGGAAGAAATCGAAAAAGAATACCCCAAGGCAGTTTCATTAGATGAAGTAGAAATAGGAAAAAATTACGCTATTATCATTTCTACGAATGCAGGATTATGGCGCTATAAAATCGGCGATACGATTCGATTTACGACTAAATATCCTTATCGTTTCAAAATTTCAGGGCGTACCAAGCAGTTTATCAACGCCTTTGGCGAAGAAATCATTGTTGAAAACTCAGATATAGCTATCACCAAAGCGTGTGAAGCTACAGGGGCGATTATCAATGATTATACTGCGGGACCAGTGTATATGGATGGTGGTAAAAGTGGTTGCCACGAATGGATTATTGAGTTTGACCAAGAACCTGATAACCAAGTGGTATTCAATCAAGTTTTAGACCAGACACTACGTTCTATCAATTCAGATTATGATGCCAAGCGCTATAAAGATATGGTACTAACTCCTCCCAAAATTAACGTGGTGCAGAAAGATACCTTTTATTCATGGATGCGTAGTAAAGGTAAATTGGGTGGACAACACAAAGTGCCACGATTGTGCAACTCACGAGAATATTTAGATAGCGTTTTAGCACTAGTTAATCAGAATAATACGGCTAATGTTAATTAGGGAATAGTGTAATTGTGAGAGAAGAGTATGTTTGAAAATTTTATTTGGCATTTGTAGTAGAAACAATATTTCCTTTCGCAACTCCTTACTTTTCTTGTCTTGACACAAGAAAAGTAACCGCAGCGGCGGCCGCAAAAGAAAGTCAAGAAATCCTAAACTCGCCTGCGGCTCAAACAACAGGATTTCAGAAAAGTAAATACGTATCGTTTCAATGACTTATGAAATTTAAACATACTCTAAAGCATTCCATCTATACTAGAAAATGTAGATTAAAAATAATCACTCATCCGCTCAATCACTCAATTACGGATGACTCATGTTTTATTATATCTGATTTTCTAAAAGTAGCTTATGGATCTCCTAAAACTTCAATCCAAAATCAATCACTAATTGGTTGGTTTTGGTAATCATATCTGCAAATGAACTTCCTCTGTTGATTTCCGAAAGTCCTCTTTGATATTGTAATCCAAAGAAAAAGGCATCTGTTCCCGTACCTAATTTTTTTTCAAATCCAGCTCCCAATAGTAAATTGGCTTCTCCAAAACCAAAAATCCCTGAATTAGGAGATACTCTGTCACGGTATTGCACTAAAGCATTTTTGGCGTAATTGACAGGCTTTTCTGCAATATTTATATCCAAGGTTCCTCCAAACTGGATATAAAAAGGCATTCCTGGGGTTACTTGTTCACTAAAGATTTTAAGCGAAACAGGTATTTGTAGATATTGAAGATTAAACTCTGCGGCATTGGCTTTAATTTCATCTTTGGTCAAAGGCTTTTGGACAAAGACATCTGTATCATAAAAGCTATTGTAAATATTATATGAGACACCTTTTACTGTGTACCACAAACCAGTACTAAAAGCATATTTCTGAGCAAAATAAAAATCGGCTACTGGTCCTACAGTCATATTTATTTTGGCTGCACCATCTGACATTCCTTTAAAGTTTTTGACGCCTTCGAAAGAAACAAAAGTAATAGCTGGTGAAAATTTAAAGCCGATTGACATGTTATTGAATCGCCCGCCCCAGTATTCACGAGAGGCCGACGACAAACTCGATGACCATAATTGATTCTGGGCTAGGACATTTGTAATACTAGCTAGAATAAAAAGGGTTATTAATACGTTTTTCTTCATAATTTTGCAGGTACTTACCTGATATATTTTGATTGACTAAGTAAGTTTTTAAGGAGTATTGTATGATTATACTTTTGATTTTCAAACTATAAAACAGACAATCATTCAATTTATTTTGTCGATAGTGTTGGTTTGAACATTTCAATATCTCGTTTTAACAAATAAGTAAAAAAGTTATTAGCTAATAGTATATCCGTTATTGGATTACACTCATCATCAGAAGGATACTATTGAAGTGTACCACAGATATATGATTAATTTAATCTTTCCTATTACTTAAAAAGCTCAAAAGTAACTTAAAATATCCCTGCGATATTTTGTTTCGATAAATCAACTCATTCATTTGAACCCTGATTGCTTTCAACAGCTACCACAAGCATGAAAATTTTTGCAAAAATAGGACTTCTCTTTTTAGTTTCAGTATGCCTTTGGGCTTGTAACAACAATACAGATGGCGAACCTGATGTAAGTAATGTTAAAGTCGACGTTAAGATTCAGCATTTAGACAAAGAACTTTTTGCCTGTAAAACAGAAGAAGACGTTTTGGTTTTCTTGAAAAAATACGCAGGCTTTGCTAGTCAATATTTCAACACAACGCCTGCTTCTTTTCCTGCGTTGGCAAACAAACTATTTCCACAAATTAGTAATCCAGCTTTACAAGAATTTTACCAACAGTCTCAAGAAAAGGAGTTTTTTGGCAATCAAAATCTTGAAAACGACTTCAAAGAAGCCTTTCAGCATATCAAGTACTATTATCCAAACTTTAAAGAACCTAAAATTTATACTATTTTTACAGGCTTTTTCGGGCAAGGAACAATCCTTAATCCAGAGCTACGCGTAAATGATTCGACAATTGTTGTTGGCATAGATTATTTTATGGGTGAAAAAGGCAAATATCTGCCTGATGTATATGATTATCAAATCAAAAAGATGTCGCCATCAGTTATAGCGCCACAAGCTGTACTACAACTTTCGAGCCGATATAACGCTACCAATACACAAGATAGAACACTCCTAGCCGAAATGGTTTGGTATGGGAAAAGTTATGTTTTTGGAAAAGTAATGATGCCCTCTAAAGCAGATAGCGTATTTTTGGGTTATTCTGACGAACAGCAGAATGCGACCTATGCTAATCAAGAAGTAGTATGGGCCTATTTTATTGATAACAAACTTTTGTATTCGACCCAAGACCCCGTTAAAGGAAAGTATATTGGCGAACGTCCTTCAACACCCGAAATTGGTCCTGCCTGCCCTGGCGGTATTGGTAGATGGGTAGGCTTCAGAATAGTTTCGAAATACTATTATGATGACGAAAAACTCACTATTCAGGATTTGATGAAAGAACATGATGCACAGCGTATTTTTGAGGCATCTAAATACAAAGGACTACCTGACGAAGAATAATATCAAGGAGTCAACCATTTGGCTCGATTTTATGTTATAATTTCGAGATTGATTAAAGAAATTTAAGACTATTAAACTAATAGTCAAACCAACTAATAATTCATTTAATATCAACTGTTGTCAGCGAATCGAGAACAGTGTTATTCAAACATGGCAAAGCGAAGCGATAGATTTGGAGACAGTGCTTCTCCACAGGATAAAAAGAAAATTACCAAAGAAGGATTAAGTAAAGCGTTATCGATTTTTAGATTTACAGCACCTTACAAAGGAACATTTGCGATCGGATTTATCTTTTTAATTTTATCACAAATCACCTCCATGAGTGTGCCTTTGTTGATGGGACAAATGGTGGCTTCAATCCTTTCGCCCAATGACGCTCAACAAATGCAGACGATGTCGAGTAACCCTATGATGCAGCAAATGCAAAGTAGCTCGGTCATGAACTTGCCAAAGCTAACGCTCGACCAAATGACACTGTTGTTTTTAGCAATTTTGGCAGCACAAGCTTTGTTTTCATTTTTTAGAGTTTACACTTTTTCGAGAGTAACAGAGCGCTCGATTCGAGATATTCGTAAGGAGCTTTATGGCAAAATGATTTCTTTGCCTGTAACGTTCTTCGAAAAAAACCGTGTAGGCGAACTAATGAGCCGTATTACTTCGGATGTAACTCAATTACAGGATATTCTTTCGGTTACATTAGCTGAGTTTTTCCGCCAAATCTTTACCTTAATTGGAGGTATTTGTTTGATTATTTATTTCTCAGGAAAACTTACGCTATTCATGCTTTCTACCTTCCCGATTTTGGTAGTAGCAGCATTCTTTTTTGGAAAGTTTATTCGTAAAAATTCTAAAAAAGTACAAGATGAATTAGCACAAACCAATGTAATCGTAGAAGAAACCCTTCAATCTGTGAATGTCGTAAAAGCATTTACCAACGAAGCTTTTGAAGTAAATCGTTATACAACTTCACTCGAAAAAGTATTAAACTGGGCACTTCGCACTGCCACATTTAGAGGTAGCTTTATTTCATTTATCATTTTTGTTTTGTTTGGAGCTATTGTAGGAGTTGTTTGGTACGGTGGTCATTTGGTACAAAATCATGAATTGACATTCGATAAATTATTGACATTTATTATCTATACTGGCTTTATTGGTGGTTCTGTAGGTGGTTTAGGAGATATTTATGCCCAAATCCAAAGAACGATTGGCGCTTCAGAGCGTATCCTTGAAATCTTAGACGAAGAAGGGGAAGTATCTACTAACGAGCCAGTAACACCTGTACATGTAAAAGGTGAAATTGTGTATGATAATGTTGCTTTTGCATACCCATCTCGCCCAGATGTGCAAGTATTGAAAAATATTTCACTGAAGGTAGAAGCTGGTAAAAAAATTGCTTTAGTTGGCTATTCAGGTGGTGGAAAATCGACAATTGTGGGTTTATTACTTCGCTATTATCGATTGAATAGTGGTAAGATTTTAGTAGATGGTCAAGATGTTCAATCATATAACCTAACAGCCTTACGTCAAAATATTGCTGTTGTGCCACAAGAAGTCATGTTATTTGGAGGTACCATTCGTGAAAACATTGCTTATGGTAAACCTAATGCTACCGAAGCCGCAATTACGGAGGCAGCTCGCAAAGCCAATGCTTTAGATTTTATTGAGTCTTTCCCTGAAAAATTTGATACTATCGTTGGCGAAAGAGGTGTAAAATTATCGGGTGGACAACGTCAGCGTATTGCTATTGCAAGAGCTATTTTGAAAGATCCTGCAATTTTGGTACTTGACGAAGCAACTAGTGCGTTGGATTCTGAATCAGAAAAATTGGTACAGGATGCGCTTGATAAGCTAATGCAAAATCGTACAACGATTATCATTGCACACCGTTTGGCAACTATCAGAAATGTTGATACGATTTATGTATTGAGAGACGGAGAGATAGCCGAATCAGGAAGTCATGAGGCATTGCTTTCACAAGAAGAAGGTATTTATGCCAACCTTGTGAAACTACAATATGAGTCTAGTATTTTAAGCGAGTAAACTTATGAATGCGAGCGCAATTAAAAGTACCTTGAAGGCCTATAGCCTTCGCCAAACAGAATGTCGCGAAGAGATTCTAGATATATTCTTAACAAAAGCCTACGCATTGGCTCATGCTGATGTGGAAACTCAAATGTCTGAAAAGTTTGATCGTGTAACGGTTTATCGTACACTCAAAACATTTCTAGACAAAGGACTTATCCATAAAGTACTCGACGATGAGGGGGGGATCAAATATGCCCTTTGCAAAGACAATTGTCATGCCGACGACCACAAGCATCATCATGATCATGTGCATTTTAAATGCACTAAGTGTGGGCTTACCACTTGTCTCGACCACGTAACGATTCCGCAAGTTGCCTTGCCCGAAGGTTATCAACGTGTCGAAACCAATTTGTTGGTACAAGGCGTTTGTAAAACTTGTAATCAGATACTTTAGGTTTTTTTAAATATATTTAACACAACCTAACACTAGGCATATCTCAAACCTCTCTGAAAATGAGAGGTTTTTTATTTAGCTTTGTAAAAAAATCCATAGCTCGTTCGTTCTTCGACTATATACCAACCTTTGCTTAGGCATGAAGATTTTAGATTTATATATATTAAAAAAATTCCTCAAGACATACGTTTTTGCGGTTTTGATCATTGTTGCTATTATTTTGGTGATTGACTACACCGAAAAGGTTGACAACTTTATCAAAAAACAAGCGCCTACTTCGGAAATTCTTTTTAGCTATTACCTCAACTTTGTACCGTATTGGGCCAATTATATTAGTCCCTTAATGGTGTTTATTTCGACGGTATTTTTTACGGCAAACTTAGCAGCTCGAACCGAACTTATTGCGATTTTGAGTACTGGGGTGAGTTTTCTGAGATTAATGCGACCATATTTGATGGGTTCGGCACTGGTTGCGGTTATTACCTTTTTCATGGTAGCTTGGATTATTCCGATTGCGAACAAAACTCGTATCAAATTTGAACGGAAATATGTCATTGATACCTACTATTTCAGTGGAAGAGATGTACATATCAAAGTTGCACCAGACACGTACGCCTATATGGAAACGTACGACAACAACTCGAATACAGGCTATAGATTTACCCTAGAAAAAATTCAGAATAATCAACTAATGAGCAAGTTGATGGCAGAAAGAATTACTTGGGATACCACTCGTCACAAATGGACAATCCATGATTATCGTATCCGTGCCTTTGAGGGAGAAGGTAAAGAAAAGTTGACGTATGGTACCAAAATCGACTCCACAATTAATCTTTCACCAAAAGATTTTGATAGTAATTATCAACTTCATGAAACCTTCACGCTGCCAGAGTTAAATGCGCATATTGCCAAGTTAAAATCTCGTGGTGCCGACGGTGTTGAGGTTTTTGTAGTAGAAAAATATGTGCGATTTGCAAACCCTTTTGCAATTATCATCCTAACGATGATTGGTTTGATTGTATCGGCACGAAAATCGCGTGGCGGCGTTGGATTTCAGATTGCTTTGGGCTTTATGCTGGCCTTTGTTTATATCATGTTTTTTATGATGAGTAAAGGCATGGCCGAGTCTGGAACGATGCCTCCTCTCCTAGCAGTATGGTTACCCAATATTATTTTTAGCGGTATTGGAGTGTTACTGTACTATACGATTCCACGATAATAGAAATGAATTATGAGTTGTGAATTATGAGTTGTGTGTTGTAAATTAAAAATATAACTATCAGTACTTTACACTCATCATTCACAATTTTCAAATCCTCTAAATGAGTTAACTTTTCAGTTAGGAAACAGCGTGTCTATGGACTAATGTTTACTAACTCAATGGTTAACTCATTTTTGTTTATACGCCACTTTTATTTCATTTGTTCTAAAACAAGTATACCTTGGTTGATTAAACAACAGATTTTATGCAAAACAAAACTACCAAAGACTATATCCAATTACACTTCATTGTATTATTACTTGGTTTTACGGCGATATTAGGGACTCTTATCTCTGTACATTCTTTGAGTACTGTATTTTTCAGAACTGCCATTGCTGCTGTTGGAATATATTTTGTGTTAAAGTTTCGTCAGGTAGATTTAAAAATAGATCGCTCGGGAGCAATCAAGTTATTATCAACAGGATTTTTGATTTCATTACATTGGTTTTTGTTTTTCTTTGCTGCCAAAATATCCAATGTAGCCTTATGCTTGGCTGGCTTTTCCACCGCTACTTTGTGGACAAGTATTATTGAGCCTATTACTTACAAACGCAAAGTTCGTCCACATGAAGTGCTGCTTGGCTTATTAGTCATCGGTGGACTTTGCATGATTTTTTTATCAGAAGTAAAGCATATTTGGGGTTTGATTTTAGGTATTTTGGCAGCTATGCTAAGTGCGTTATTTTCGGTAATTAATTCCAAACTTGGTAAGTCGTTTCCTTCGCAGGTTATCACATTTTACGAAATGACAGGCGCAGCGATTACCTCATTGATTCCATTGCTCTATACACTCAAAAGTGGCTACTTAACCATCGACCAAGTAATTCCACATGGTTGGGATTGGCTTTGGTTGGCGATATTATCTTTGGTTTGTACGGTATATGCGTTCACTGTTACGATAGGTTTACTGATTAAATTTTCAGCCTTTATATTCAATCTTGCCCTCAATCTAGAGCCTGTTTATGGGATTATATTTGCCTATCTGATTTTTGGAGAAAAAGAACAAATGAACTTAGGTTTTTATGCAGGAACAGGGGTTATTTTAATCGCTATTTTGATTTATCCTATCTTGAATAAAAGGTTTGGCAAATGATGCTTTTCTCTATCAATGCGAGTATTTATTAATTGGCTAACAAGAAAATCTAAGAAATCAGGTAATTTTGCTAGGGGTATCTTTTAAATATGATCATTTGAAAGATACCTTTGAAGGCAATAAGAGTTTATACGTTCTAAAATTCTTATTACCGCACATCATCGCATAAGTTAGCGGGTAAAATTAAAAGAATTTTACCCGCAGTAGGCATTAAGCGATACGCCGTAAGCTGAAAGTTAAATAGTTTTTTTCATGGAGGAATTAAAGCTTTTTTGCCTAACGCCTACGGCTTATAGCCTAAAGCACATTAATGCAATTTTATTTTGCACGATTACTTGAGTCTAGGTAGGCTTCTTTCATATTCATTCACTCTAGTTTACGTTCGGTTTTGAAACTTATACAAACTAAAGCATTTTCGCATTCGATTATCTGGGTAATTTTCTTACTTAGTGTAGTGCCCATTGCGATTTTGGGCTATTTCAATCATCCATCTGTAGCAGACGACTATTGCTTTGCCTACATGACCCGTGATTATGGATTTTGGGAGGGTCAGCGTTTATACTACGAAGGCTGGTCAGGGCGATATATTTCTAACATGTTATTCCATGCCTCACCGCTGGCATTTGGTTATTTTGGCTTTGTCAAGATTATGCCTGTTCTCATTTTGGCGCTACTATTTCATTCATTTTACCTGATGATTGGAGAGTTTATTCCAACAAGTCGTAGTAATAAACTAGTGCTTACAGGAGCATTTTTGAGCCTTTATATTGCTGAATCTGCAAGTATTATTGATAATTTTTTCTGGTACACTTCAGTCTTTATTTTTCCCATATCGGTGTGCTATTGGATGTATTTGGTGGCTGTGCTCATACGATATTATTCTCCACAATATCAATCTCTTCAAAATGCCATAGCCTTGCTTTGTGCCACATTAGTTTTTTTTATTGTAGGTTCAAACGAAGTGGTAATGTTGATGATTATTGCTTTTTTAGGACTGGTTTGGCTATATTTTCTTCTTTTCGAAAAGCGTTTTGACAAGTTTTTTACCATGCTTGGCATTGT
Source organism: Cellulophaga sp. BC115SP (assembly GCF_009905545.1). Lineage (GTDB taxonomy): Bacteria > Bacteroidota > Bacteroidia > Cytophagales > Spirosomataceae > Flectobacillus > Flectobacillus rivi. The sequence continues at coordinate 31,241 of NZ_JAAALB010000055.1, forward strand.
AGCAGTGTTGTGTGCGTATTTCTTGGTAATCAAAGCCCCAGGTAACCAAGTTCGTATGCAAGGTGGCGCTTTGAGTGGTAATATTGTCTTGGCTGTAACAAAGGCAATCAAATCAACATTCAAAGATAGTTTCCAATGGGTAGTTTATAGCCCACTCCTGCCTATGACTCTTTTGTTTGCGGCATGGTATCAAAAATTTGTACCCAATACCAAGATAGCATTATTCAAAACCAATTTGCTATATACCATTGTAAGCCTTGGGGTTTTGCTTACGTTAATGTTTTTTGCGATTCACTACGGTAACCCTGATGGCGTGCCTGATCGTGTCAAGAATGCCATTTATGTGTTTTTCTTAGCAGGCTGGTTTTACTTGATATTAAGTATCCTAAATCAGTTTCCAAAACTGATCACTTTACCTTTGCACAACGTTGTTTTTGTACTGGGCTTAACAGCATGGTCGTTATTTGCTTGGTCAAAAAGTACCAATCTACGAATTATGTATGCGGATATTCGCTCAGGAAATGCCAAAGGATATGATGAAGAAATGACGGCTAGATACAAGCTAATTCAGGAGTCAAAAGCAGATACCATTTATGTAACACCTTTGAAACACGCTCCTAAAACCTTGTACTTCGATGAAATTAAAGACAATCAAGACCATCTTTGGAACAAGTGCTATGCTACTTATTTTAAAAAGAAGGTGATTGTGATGAAGAAATAAATCTACTAACACATCCTTTCCTTAATTGAGTGATTTTTCTAGAAATTATATTCTCTTGTAGAGACGTAATACTTTACGTCTTAGGCAGAATCAGACATAATGTAGTAAAATCAAAAAAGGCGGTCGAAATTAGTTTTCGACCGCCTTTTTTGATTTTACCGTGCTAGATATGACGCTGATTAAGACGCAATCATTGCGTCTCTACTGCTAAAGCTCAGATTTTTAACTACTAAAGTCAAAATGGTTTCTTTTTCAACTTATCTACCAATAGCCACTCTTCTTAAAATCGTATCAATTACCTGCATAGTGGTTATACCATCAGCTTCGGCCTCGTAATTGAGCATAATTCTATGGTTTAGTACATCTGGTGCTATTTCTTTAATATCTTCTGGCAATACGTAGTCTCTTTCATCAAGATAAGCTAATACTTTTGCGGCAAGGTTCAGGTTAATCGTTGCACGCGGTGATGCACCAAACTGTACATAACGAGCCTCATCTCTCAAGCCGTAATCTCCAGGTTTACGTGTCGCAAAAATCAATTCGATGATATATCTTTCTAAAGTTTCTGAAATCGTAATTTTATTAATTTCTTGACGAATATTAGATATGTCTTCTTTTGTCAAAATAATTTTGGGCTTATAATTAAAGTCCATATTTGACATTTTTTGCATTACCTCTAGTTCTTGTTCTTTGCTCAAATATCCCATAAATACTTTTAGCATAAAACGGTCAACCTGAGCTTCTGGCAACGGAAACGTACCTTCTTGCTCTACAGGGTTTTGGGTAGCTAGTACCAAAAAAGGCTTATCCAAAATATAACTTTCGTCGCCAATGGTTACTTGCTTTTCTTGCATCGCCTCCAACAATGCCGACTGCACTTTGGCAGGTGCACGGTTGATTTCGTCAGCCAAAATAATATTGGCAAAAATAGGTCCTTTGCGTACCTCAAAATCATCGAGCTTACGATTATAAATCATCGTCCCAATCAAATCGGCAGGCAATAAGTCGGGGGTAAATTGAATACGGTGAAAATTCAAATCGAGGATTTTAGCTAGTGTATTTATCGTAAGGGTTTTGGCCAAACCTGGCACACCTTCCAAAAGAACGTGTCCTCCAGTAAAAAGTCCAATCAACAATCGGTTGGTAAGGCGCTCGTGCCCCACCACGATTTTACCCATTTCATCAAATACCTGTTTTATTTTTGCGCGAGAATTCATCAGTCAATAAGAAGTAAGTTTTTGTACAAGTTTGCCTAAGCACAAGCAAGAATTTATTTTTACAAGCCTTTTCCAACAACACTATTCTCTTAGGCTTTCGTGACAAGTTTACGAAAAAAAGCTCAAACTGCCAATCGTATCGAGTTTCAATGAATAGAAGCTTCTTTGCTGCATTCAAAACCTTCGAGTATGTTCAATCTTCCCTCTTTCATTCATTTTAAAAAACTTTACCCTTAAAGTTGAAACAAAGCGTTTGATTTTATGGAAAAAACCATTCAAATTTACCAATAGCAAAGAGTCTAGTTCTATGCTGTTGTCTTACTCGCACAATTCCACTTTCTCGTGAAACAAATCTTATCTATCTATATCAATAAGCCTGTCTATTGGGGATTTACCGCTCTCATTAGTCTTTTCTGCTTGGCATTTGTATTGCCTTGGCTATTCAATATTTCTGTATTATTGAGCTTGGCGTTTGGAGGAATGCTTTTGGTAGACTTAGCGATGTTATTGGGGAGTCAAAAAACGTTTATTGCCAAAAGATTTATTCCAGAACATTTGTCCAATGGCGACCAAAATACTATCGAAATAGCATTAGAAAACCGCTATGGTTTTGAGGTAAAAGTTAGCTTGGTTGATGAAATTCCTTTTCAGTTTCAAAAAAGAGATTTTCAGATAGATACCCAACTAGCAAGTAATACAACCCAAAATTTACAATATACCCTCCGACCTACCCAGCGAGGAGAATATCTATTTGGCGCATTAAATGTATTTGTGAGTTCGCCTTTGGGTTTGCTACAACGGAGATTTCAGTTTGAAAAAGATAAAATGGTAGCCGTCTATCCTTCATTTTTGCAAATGCGAGAATACGAATTAATGGCGATTTCGAACCGATTAACGGATGTCGGTATCAAAAAAATCAGACGAATTGGACATACGCAAGAGTTTGAACAAATCAGAAGCTACGTACAAGGCGACGATATTCGAACGATCAACTGGCAAGCTACAGCTCGTCGCAATGAGCTGATGGTTAATAGTTATCAGGACGAACGAGCGCAGTCGATTTATTGTCTTATCGATAAAGGTCGAATTATGCAAAGTCCTTTTGATGGGCTAACGCTATTGGATTATGCGATTAATTCGAGCTTGGTGTTGTCAAATATCGCTTTACACAAGCACGATAAAGCGGGGGTGATTACTTTTTCTAACAAAATTAATCAGACGCTTTTGGCCGACCGTAAATCGGGACAACTTCACCGTATTTTGGATATGTTGTACCACCAACAAACACTTTTTCAGGAAAGTGACTATGAGGCATTGTACATCCATGTCAAAAAGCAAATCAAGCAACGAAGCCTGTTGATAATTTATACCAATTTTGAAACGGTCAATTCTATGCGTCGTCAGTTGCCTCATTTTCGAAAGCTTGCCAAAGAACATCTAGTATTAGTCGTTTTCTTTGAAAATACGGGACTACAGAATATCCTTGAACAACCCGCTTCGACAACGGCAGAAATTTACAAAAAAACTATTGCAGAAAAGTTTTATTATGAAAAAAAGCTGATTGTGAAAGAGTTAGAGCAATATGGGATTCAAGCATTATTGACAAGTCCACAACAGTTGTCAATTAACACCATCAATAAATACTTGATATTGAAAGCTAAAGGAGCGATTTAAAGGAGTTATCAGTTAAGTAGTCGTGTAAAATTAGACTTAACTTTTGTGTTTTAGGCAACAGGCACAAGGCAAAGAGTGTTAAATCGTTTTTTAGTAACGATAGATATGTTTTGCCGAATGCCCAAAGCTGAAAGCCGAAGTCTCAAAAATTAAATTTTATTTTGCATATTAACTTATTAGCTATTGGCTTTTGAGATGTTGATTTATATAAAACATGAGGCATCCCCAGTTTAGTAATTGAATGTATGATTTTTATTCTAGCAGTAGAGACGCAATGATTGCGTCTCTAGCCAAGTTATATATAGTAGTTTTTTATCAAAAAAGGCGTTCGAAATAAGTTTTTCGAACGCCTTTTTTGATAAACATTTAGAGAATATTCCCAATGTTACACTTTGGGATAACACATTTTTTAATTTTTGTTTTGCAATAAGAAAAGGTAAATGAATAAATATGTTTCACCCAACATGAGTCATCCCGAATTTTTCGGGAGAACTTTTAAAAATGAAACCTCCTTGTTTACTTTGTGAATCACGACAAACACAAACAAACAGGAGGTTTCTATGCATAAAGCATTTCTACAAAATAATGACATAAAAT
>NZ_JAAALB010000056.1 GCF_009905545.1 Cellulophaga sp. BC115SP
GAATCTTTGCAATTTCGGTCGGACTAAATTTGCTGCTTTTCATAATACTTACCTAAAGTTAAAAAATATCACACTTTCTAAACTTTTAATCTGTACTATTTTTGGGGAAGCTTACAACAGCCTTAGATCCCGCTTCTATTTTCCCACTTTTATTGCCACTAATTAACCCTAATGCTTTTGCTTTATTGTAAATAGCATCTCCTGTGACAGCTATATCAAAGTCGCTAATCCTATCTTCATCAAATAGCTTACCAGTTTCAAAACTGAATTCTGATGCTGCACTACCTTGCATATAGAATTGAGTATTCAGAAATTTATTTTTTGCAAATTTAGCTTGAATTGTAGTTCCCAATTGTTTAAACTACCCAAAACTAATGAAGCCAGCAGGCAAACACTATTATGCACCAAAAGCCCCCCATTCCCCACCAAAAAGTTATGGTCTCGGTAGATTTCTAGGTTATAAACCTTCTCTGTACCATTGGTTCTTGGGGTTTTACTGGCTAAGGTAATTACCTCATTTTGTGGGTTGTGGATGGCTTTCCTTTTTATTCAATAACAATTGTTTCTAGGGTTACTTGATTGGAAGAATTTAAGTAAATAAACGTTGTGTTATTCGTTGTTTTAATATTCAACTGGTTTCCAATCTCATATTCTATGTAGTTAATTTTTTTTTTTATCAATAGCTCTTTTAACTTATTTGTAGAAGTATTGAGGTCGATAATATTATTTTCTATAAAAAAATCAACCTTGAATCGAGAACAATTTATCATAAAAAAAAGCAAAAAGTTGTTGTGAAACGTATATTCAACACTTTCCATTTTAATAATTTTAATATGAGGTGTTTTCTCGCTAAGGTCGAAAAAATTATGGTAATATTTAGACTTAAACGTAGTGAATTTTTCACCAATTTTCATATCGTTGTATGCTTTTCTGTCTAAAATATCCTCTAAATTAATTTTCATTACTTTATCTTCTTTAATGCACTTATTAAAAAACTAAGTTCTGCAACTCTACCTTTTGCCAATGTTTCTAATGCTCCTGTAATCGTACCCATATATGTTCTGCCAGCCTCTACTTGTGTGATGAATTTCAATCGCCATTTAGGGTCGTTTAAAGCTTCTTTTGCAAGCTTTACAGCTTCATCAAAATCTCTATCTGGGGTACTGCTAAAGACTTTTTGAAAAATTACACCACCTCTGCCATCAGGTCGAACAGCTAACTCAATGTCATCAAAATGTATGTGTGCTCCTTTAGTAACCCAATCTGGAGCTATAACTGATATTTTAGGTAAACACGAATTATGCACCAACAGCCCCCCATTCCCCACCAAAAAGTTATGGTCTCGATAGATTTCTAGGTTATAAACCTTCTCTGTACCATTGGTTCTTGGGGTCTTACTGGTTAAGGTAATTACCTCATTTTGTGGGTTGCGGATGGCTTCGCCTATAGCAATTTCTCCAATCGGGATGTAGTCTTGTCGGCGTTCGGAGAAAAATGGGTGGTTGGGTGTTGCGCCAATCGTTTCGCCATTGCTGAAAGTGTAATTCCAAACGTTTGAGGTTTCATGTTCAAACCAGCCTGTCAAAGGTCTGTAGGTGTAATCGCCCTCACGTTTGGGCTTCATCAAACGGGTATCTATTTGGCTAATTCTAATGCCCTTAACCGTGAAACCTCCAGAGATTCCTTGTTCGGTTAAGGTAAGAAAAACGACATTTCCTATTTTGTCAGCTTTGTTGGCAAGTATCCACCAGTTAGGTCTGCGAAGTTTGGCTACGACTTTTTCGCCATTTTCTTCTTTTTCTAAATCAAGCCATTTCCAAGTATAGGGTGTAATGGGTTCATTATCAATGCTTCGTTGGTCAATGGGTAGTTTGAGATTGTCGTTGCTGTAAGAAGCCTCATCAGCGACAGGTGAGTATGTTTTGACAATACTCTCTGATTTTTCGTTCAGGTATTCTTGAAATCTCTTTTCTTTGTCATCGTATATCGACAAAGAAACAGGCTGGTCAATCCAAACTTGAAGTGTTAGTTCGGGTTTACGAAAAATGTCAGCAGGTTTTAAAGCGACAACGTCTTTGTTGGGAGTCTGTTCGCTGTAATTGACGGCTACAACTTTGCTTTGTTGAGCAAATGTTGCCGAAGCCCAAAGAAGAAAGGTTAGTAGTAGAAAGTGTTTTTTCATTATGAATAATATTAACTTTGGTAGTTACAAGTTTAGAGAAAATGACCACTTTTCAAAGGCTCGAACTCTACATACGAAATTGAATCAATTGGGTATAAGTTGAGTTTAATCTAAGCTTCTATATCAACTTTTATAGAAATTATACAGAAGCTTAGAGTTTTGATTTAGCATCAATAGCTTATCTCTCAATCTTTTGAGTCAATTTATTTATTTCTTGCTTTTGGCTATCTATTTGCTTTTGCATTTGTATCATTAATAGCGTCATTTCTTCGACTTTTTGTAAAAGTTTAGCATTGAGGTCTACCACATCCACACCATTTTGTTGGACTTCTTTTTCTGAAGGAATACCTGGTAGATGATGATTTGCTTTTACAAATTTTTCGATTTCAAATAGTTTTGGCAATTCATAACTTGGTGAAAAAACATAATCTGGCCAGGCCGAAATTGTTTTTACAACAACTCTTTCTGCAATCATGCTACCGCCAACAGCTAGTTTATAGGTAGACTGCGCTGCTACAGAGCCAATAGTAACATTCCCTGTTTCTGCATTCACTACAAGTCTGGAAGTAAAGACACCGTTATTATCAATACTACCTAATTCAAGATTTCTATTATTGGCGGTAGTACTATTGGCAGAAAATTTGATAGCTCCTCCCTGTTTGTATCCACCTAATATCACTGACTTCTTTGAAGCTGATAAATCATTATCTAATTTGATACGACCTGTTGTGTCCATTGAAATCAACTCACTCCAGGCTTGATTCGAAACGTTATTTGTCTTTCTGAAAAATATTTTTTGATCAAAAAAGGATCCTGCCAATTGCATGGCATAATTGTTCGTAAGATTTGAATGTCTAATGTCTAATAAGTGCCACCAATTTGTGGCTCCTTTGGGATAGTTACTCGATGGTGTGGCTGTTTCAAAAAATCCAGACTGGGCTCCCGAATTACCGATTATACCAACATCATCTCGAGTTTCAGTTCTACTTTCGCTGTTACCATATTTTATTTTACCACTTAATTTAAAGTTCCCAGTTACATCTAATGCCTCTTGAGGGTTTCCATTATTAATCCCTACTCTATTGGTTGTTGCTACTGTTTTGAAAATAGGGTTATTCAAATTTTTATTAGTTTGACCATTTCCCATGATATAGAAATCGAAAGGTTTAGAAGTCCCCGTCGTACCCAAAAAATCAGGATAGTTAAATACAGCCTTAGTTCCATCCATATATAGCTGATATACATCGTAATCGGAACCACGCCATTCTTTAGTTCTAAAAATAAATCTATCGTTAGCATCCGCATTATCTTCTATCTGAAATGTAAAATTAGTCTGATCAGATGCTGGCTGAGTGGTAATAATACTTGTTTTATCATTATTGAGATCCCAAAAAAAACCTCTCTGTGCTGTTGGATATGTACCTGCTTTATCTGTAAATGACAAACTACCCGTAATAGCAGCACCAGTTAGGGGAACATATTTGGCAATTTCTGTTGCAAAATTGGCTAAATGTGTAGTTTGTAATGTTGTCCAAACGTTGGTATTTCCTCCAATATTCATCAATACTTGTTTGTCTGTACCAGCATTCCCGGCAGGTTTTAATAAAGATGAATACCGAAGATTTCCAACAATATCCAAATTATCCGCAGGCGTAGTTGTCCCAATACCCACATTTCCTGTAGTTGGGAAGGTATTATTTTGTGAGTAAATAAAGTGCGAGGCACAAATAAAACTTAATAATAAAAAATATTTTTTCATGACGATTTGATTAATTATAAGGAGTTGTGTCAATTGCTGCTTCATAAGCTTGTCCTTCGGTATCGAAGCCTGGTTCTAATATTACTTCACTACAAACTATATCCTGACTAATACCTAGTGAACTTAGTGTAGTATTTCTAACAGCTCGAAGTACACCTGCTTTACATCCTTTCGGTAGAGTGATGTCGAATGTTTTCCATTTACTTGAAGTTCCGTCAGTATAATAAGCTCTTACTGCATATTTATATTGTTTTTCAAATTTCACCTCTGAATCAGTAATGCTTTTTTGCTGGCCTGTTACGACTTTCCAAGACGAAAAGGTATTTGTACCTTCAGCTCTGGTCAATTCAAATGATGATAAATCTGAAGAAGTATCATTATAGAGCCAGCTTAAATCAATCTTTTTCTCATCAAAGACAAAACTTCCCGTGAATGATTGTATATCCAACCTGTCAGGTGTAAAATTGAGAGCAACAATTAACGGAGTTGCTGTGGATGAGTTATTGACATTATCTCTAGCTGTTAGTCCGTAGCAATACGTTTTACCATTAATTCCTTTATCTGTATAAGTAGAGTCCTTTTGAGGGCTTGTGTAAGTTTTCAGAGTAATCCACCCATTGGCAGGGCAACCCGCTTGCTCATTTCGGTAAAGCGTATAATCTTTTACGTCACCATAATTTGCAATTCTCCAACTCAAAAGAACGGTATCTTTTTTTGTGGTAACCTGCTTGAACATAGGATTAATTGGTGCCAGAAGATCAGGTCGTGTTACTGAAATTGAATCAACTAAAGAGTAATTTCCTCTTGTATCAAGCGCTGCTAAGCCATACCAAAGTTTATCAGTGTTGACAGAGACATGTAGTGTGTCAACAAGATTTGTTCTTTTTATTGACTTAGGAGTTAGTACATTCCAATATTTATCTCCTGTAAAATTCTTTCTATATACAACATAACCATCTAAATCAGATTCTGTGTTTGATTGCCAAGTGACTGAAACCGTTTTCTTATCCCCACTTAAGGTTGCTGATAATATTTTAGGTTTCTGTGGCGGCAGATTATCTATCGGCTGAATCATCACAGAGGATGAATAAACCTTTTTACCGTCTGTTCCATTCGCTACAACCCTTACATAGATAGCGTTGTTTTTAATAGCAAATTTCTTTGTAGGAGTAATTGGGTCCATCAAAAAAGTGGAATCCTTTGTGGTTGCAATATTAGACATCAAGGTCGTAAAACCTGAATTGGGGAAATCCGATTTTTCGATACTAAAACTCGATATTCTGGCTTTTAAAGCTTGGATGTCGGCTTGACTAAAGTTTTGTCCTGAAGGATAAACCCACTTAATGTAAGCAGTCGTATCACTAATTACTCTTGATTTAATAATATTGGCTCCAAATTCTAAAGGTGCTGTATAAGTTGATGTTACTTCATTAGAAGTCCAATCCTCATCAAAATAGGATCTACCTATAATTCTATATTTACACGTAGAGTTTTTATGGTAAGAAATGGTATCAAATGCGATTAAGCTATCAATATGACTAAAATTAAAAACAGGTTGTTTGTTAATTTTCACGTATTGATTATTTGTTGCACTACTGCTTTTTTCAACCCAAAAGCTTCCAAAATATTTTCTTGCATTTACAACGTTTATAGAAAGCCTAACAGGTAAGCTATCTCTATCCATTATATTAGCATTCTCTTTTTGGCTTACAAGTTTACCCATGTATTGTATTTTAGGCGTATCCGGTTTTGTCGGTAAGCCTGTTCCAGCTTTCACGGCGATAGATCCTGCATCAATCCCAGTTGTTGGATCCAAAAAACTAATAGTGTAAGTATATTCCTCTGTATCTAATGCAGTTTTATCTACAAAACCCAAACCACTTGCTTTGGCCGCTTCAAAACTTAGGTTCGTATTGACTGCCATACTGAAATATCTCTGTGGTAATGCGATTTCATTTTGCCCATACAGTAGTTGATAAGCAGCCATTATAAAAGTTGAAGTTCCTCGAAAAGTTGAAAAATACTTAGGATCAACATAGTTTGGGATATATTTCTTCCAATAAGCACTGTTCATTGGCTCTGGCTTTACAACCCATTCTGTTTTGGGATAAGGTGTACCTAAAGCACTACCATTTCGCTTAGTAGTAAATCTTTCTATTTTGTAGCCTGCATTATTACCTTTAAACCATGACTCTGGTGTGGTAGGTATCCATCTCAATTTCACTCTATTTACAGAGTCTATGGCTATGACTTGTAAATTGTTTGGGCTACTTGTATTGATGGCAACATCTTTAGGACCAAGCGTTGGATACAGATATTTTTTAGGAATAACTGATTTGCTTTGCCCTGGATAAAGCCATTGAAGAATAGTACCTACTTGATCTTGATAGGTTTCATTTTCAATCTTAATATCTTTTTGCTCTCCTTGTTGAGCATTAACAAAAAACTCTAGGTCATTTGGGTCATAATGATTTCTTTCTACGACTAATTTACCGTTTACCCAAACTTTGACAGCATAAGCAGCCTTTAGATAAAGTCTATATTTGGCACTAACAGGAAACTCTATTTTTCCTTCCCATCTTACTGAAAATATTCTATTGTAAAAAGCACTAGAAGGAAGAACAGAAGTATTGAAGGTCTCAAAGTTCAAAGTAGCATCAGTTCTTGTTAAAGCTACCAAGCCTGTAAATTTAGTTCCATTATTATAAGTTGCTCTAAGCCCCGTTCCTATTCCTTGTACAGGAAAGTTAGTAAGCGTAAAAGGAGTGACCAGAAACCTTTGCGAACTCATTGGGTCCGCTCCTAGTGACTGTGGAAACATAGTTTCGTGCATGATTAAAAAACCACTGTCTTGTGCACCATTTCCGCCTTGTACCGATAATACCTTTCCTGTTTGCTTGTTAGTAATTACATAACCTCCCATTGCTGAGGCTGTAAAACTCCACTTTTGAGTATCAATACCTGTATAATCTCTCGGGAATATTTGACCATCCCCAGTACTGGCATCCATACACTTTCCAGAGTAAGCTGAAGTGATTTTAAAGTAGTCCTTCTCTACTCGCTCAATATTCCAAACTTGATCTGCACTATATGACTCATCGTGTTGTTGATAGGCATAAGTTCCTGATGGTTCGTATTGTGTAGACCACGTATGATTAATTGGGGCTTTTGTTTGTAAAAATTTAGGGTTGTTTTGTGTATTCAACGGACTAAATCTATAAGACCCATCAATCAACTGTGCGTTACCGATGTTTATTATTGACAATATCAACAATAAACATAATTTATATCTGTTCATGATGATTTTTAATTACAATTATTAATACCAGTGATTTCAGGACAAACGTTTCCAAAGCTGATTTCAGGGGTAGTACTTATATCAACAACACCACCCAAACTTAATGATAGATGAAGAAGTCCTCTTCCCCAAACAGGATTTGGCATACCCATTTGTAACAATACAGCACCTCTTCCTGAAGCTAGTTCGATTTTGCCAAGTAAAGCATCAATTCCAACTTCAACCTCTACCCCTGCATATACTTGTCCCATTGCGTACCATCTTTTTATTCCTAAATCATTGACTCCATACCCTCGGCCACAGAAATTTTGATTGGAATATTCCTTTACATTAATATCAAATCCTAATTCTCCACGTACCTTGCCGTAGAGTCCTAGATTAAAACCTGCTTCAATTTGAGCATTCATACCCATGGCGAGTCCTGTACCTGCTGCAAAGTCAATTTTGTTTTGAGTATCGCAAGTTCTCTTGTAAAAGCCTTGAGAATCACATACAAGTTTGTCTTTGAACATGTCCCTCACTATTCCATCAGCTGGACAAGGTAAGTCAGGGATGTTGTATCCTAGCATAAAATAGGCTGTAGCTTTTGATTTTATAGCAATAGCATCAACATCTATACTAAGTCTCTTTTGCGGGGTACCAACATATACCCACCATTCATTAGGCAAGCCTACTTTGGTTGGGTTATGCCCAATAAACAATTCCATATCTCCACTACCTGTGATAAAATTGGCTACGTTTACTTTTACACTGGCATTGGCTTTGAAGTATTCTTCTCCAGGTTTAAGATTCAATAATATCCCGATTCTAGCATATATTGCTCCTGGTACATTTTTGGTAGACTGCTCATCACCAAATTGATTCTCAGCCTTTTTCTTCAACATATCTTCGCTAATATTCCCTGCTCTTGATGACGCTAACTCTTCGGCACTTAGGCTAGTCTCCTTATCAAGAATCGTTGCATACTGTTTACTCATATAACCAAGACTACTTGGTATTTCAAAATCACCTAATATTTTACCTTCTCCAAAAAGTGCAACTGATTGTAAACCATATTGTGTACCAAATACCATTTCTAATCCTGCAAATCCTTTGAATGCGAAGGAGCTACCAGCCTCTAGCCCTAATACTCCTTTTACACCAAGCTCAATAGATTTGTCATCTTTGTACTCTACATTTTCAGAACCTAAAGAACAGAGCGATGAATTACCCCCAGAAGTACTTTGTGCTTTCATGTGATGATATACCCCTATGCTTGCACCATTAATTGCAAAAGGTGCTACCAATGGCAAACTCGGAGAAAACTGTGCAGCTAGTTGTACATTCCAATAATGATAATTTTGCTCTTTCTGAAAACCAAACTCAGCACAAGCAGCTCCTTTTACTTTAAGGCTTCCTCCTGTTACTTGAGCCATGATTTGCCCTTTAAATCCTTTCTTTTGTGAGGTTTCATAAACCTCTGCCATACCAGATAGTTCTACCGCTTTGCCTATACTTCCTGCAACTGAAATTTTTTGGAACTTCAATGCTTCTAATTCCCACTCTGCTCCTCCTTCTTTACGGTAACGCATCACAAATTGTGCTCCTGCCGATCCTGAAAGTTTATTGGCCATCAGCGAAACGCCCAATCCTACATCTAACCCAAATCTTTCGTCATCAATCTTCGCTACACCCAGATTATCAACCGAGACCATAAAACCAGCCAACTTTTGGTTATTGGTGATTTTTACAGCATCCAATGAAATATAAGGTGCGTCTGTTTTTAGGACTAAATTTTGAAACTCAATATCTGCAAGTCGCAAAAGGGCATCATCAGAGTTTGACAAATCGGAAGTACCAGAAAGGTTGGTTCCAATCGTCATTTTTCCATTGAGCCTTGCAGTTGGTTTAAATGCACCATTCACTACTGCCAAAGTAATTTCTGGATTAATTACTGTAGCAGTGGCACGCCATGGTTTGAACTTCAAGGTATAACTACTGTTGGTCTTTACCGTTAACTGATAATTACCATCAGCCTTGAATGACCCATCATATTCAAATGGTGTATCGGGGGCCAATGGTAGTTTTAATTGTCCTTGAAAATTACCTTGTACTAGCTTGTTTCTATCTAAAGTAACACTGAACCTATACAATGAGAAAGACCAGCTACTGGCATCTCCATTTGCCAAAGAAATGGCAGGTGAGCCAGCAGTACCTTCAAATGAAAAAGTTCCACTTACCCCTGATTTGCCCAATAGAAAGTTTTGAATGGTGATGGCTTTTCTACCTGAAGCATGATTTACTTCTTTATCTTTAAACTCTTTAGGCAACAGAATTGAAAACTGTGCAGCATATATACCTTTCCAATAATTGGTGTTACCTCCCAAATCTTCTTGACCTGTTACCAAACCTGAGGGAATACCATCATTAGAGGTATCACTCATGTCTATTACTACTTCTTTTAGAATAAAGCCAAGTTTATCGAAACTGGCAGCAGCAAAAGGTTTATCAATATCTGCTTTGGCGATAATGGAATTTAACCCATTTTCACATTTTACCTTAAAGCGCCCTGTTACTCGATCTGTTTGGTCGGTGGTGGGCTCGTAGGTGGTAGGGTCTAACGGAACAAGGACATTGCGAGGGAATATTAATTCCGCATCTATCATGGCTTCCTTAAACTGACCACACTCTACTTGGCAATATGTCGCATTGTTGGGAATAATGTTTCCTGTAGTTATATCTAATCCTCCCTTGAGTTTGAGAGTCCAACTACCCATTGGAACTATAAAATCACCTAATAAAATGGCCTTAAACGCTTGTACTCCTCCTGCCTTTGATACTTTTACTTTATCTGCACCAAAGAATATCTCTTTTTCGGTAGAGCCACTTCCTGAGTTTGGCACATTGATTTTTAACCTTACAAAGATCGTAATCTCTGCATAGTCTGCGAAGAAGTTGGCTTTTAACACGCCTACTTCTGCTGTAGCATTAGAGTTGTTAAATGATTTTTTTAATCCGATAGGCAAAGTCATCAAATCATCATACTGAAGGTCGCCTTCTTTGTAGAGATTCTTGCTATCTAGATATTGAAAAACTCCTCTCGCTTGGCTTCTATTGTCGACGGTTGCCATGCTCAATCGCTCGGATACATCCATCATAAAGTCTTTTTGTACGACTTTTTGTGCGGATACATTTTGAAGATTAAGCGACTGCATAGCCTTTTCTAGCTCTATTTGAGCTTCGAGGCTTGCTTTCTTCCCGACGATGTTTTCAGCAGATACTTCGGCAGAAACACCTGTAGAGGGCTGTTCTTTGGGCTGGGATTTGTTTTTTCCCGAAGGGAGTGTCTCATCATTAGCAAAACTGGTTTGCCAACAAAAACAGGCGATGAGCATCCCTATTAGATATTTGTAAAAGTTGTGCATGGAATATTAAGGTGTTAATGTCCACTTTAGGCAATTGAGGCTTACTTACTTTTTGGTACGAAACAATCTAAATTGTCCTTCAGATATTTTGACTGTACCCAAAACACTGCCTCTAGGCCCTCCTGGTAGGTTTAAATCCCAGAGCTCCCCAGAGAAAGTACCTCGTACTTCTTCTGTTGTTAGCTTTGTAATCGTAAAAGTCGCTTCTGATGATTTACTTTCGGTGCGACTATCCCAGTAACCTGGTCTTAGCCCGTCTACTGCCGAAAGTGAACTTACAAAGAGATATGGGTAGCGAACACCACCATACCCCCCTCCTATTTTTTGGGGAACGTTGAGAGGTGTATTGAATGGAATGACCAATACCACATTGGCTATTTCACCATTGGTAGTTCCTAGCCTTGCGCCTGAGACAAAAACTGCCTTGAAAAGAGAATCATACTCAGCTCCAAATTTCTCACATTTCCAAGTATAGTTATCTAGTTTTAGGCTCAATCCTCCTGTTGTACCAAAGCTATCTTGAGGCTCTGGTTCTTTTTCTTTAGTACAAGAAAAAATACCTAGACTACCAAGCATCAATAAGAGTAATAACCGTTTCATGTTGATTTGAATATTAAATAAAGACAATATTTACTAGGCTTGTATAGTGACAAACCAAGCTTCAGAAAATGATTTTATACGAATAAAAGGCAAAAACGTATCCTCCATGCCATGTTGTAATGGTATGGGAAAAGACTCTCCTACATCGTAATTATTGTATGACAATACTATTGAGCATAGCTCACTTTTGACTTGACGGTGCCTTTTACTGTCATAGGTTGTTTGGTTTTGGGATCATAGTAAGTGCCTTCGAACCTGAGTGTTATAGTTTTTTTATCAAACTGGTCTATATATACGGTTGCGGTATTTTGGGTGGTGTAACGAGTACGCCACTCTCTGTAATTATTAGGGTTGGGATTAGAATAATACACATCTGGATAAGTACTTGGATGCTTATCTGGAAATTTGTAAATATCTCCCTCTTTCATCTCTCCAGGTAATACGATAAAGAAACCTTCATCATGCTGAATCTTTTTGGTATCTGGACGGTGCAAACCTCTGATGGAAAATACCCCAAAAAAAGTAGAATCTGCACTAATGCTATCTGCCTTAAACTCTCGCCCATCGATGGTTGCAGTAAAACTCTCTTGAAAGGCTGGCTCTACCTTATCTTTACATCCCCAAAATGCGATAATACCTAATAGGAGAACAATACTTTGTAAACTTTTTTTCATGATTTTGTTTGTGGTGGTGTGAATATAATCAAAATTTCCAACTAGTAAATTTTGACTAATGTGTATATAACACTGAATAGCGTACAAATTTGTGAATAGTACCGTCAATTAAATACTAAATCAAGTTGAAATTTTCATAAACAAGCTCTACAAGTCTATTGACTAAGACTACAACCTAGACAGCCTATGTATCTTTACGGGTAATATGAGCTATTATACATTCTATGAACGAATTATCACACCTTCTTACTTCTGAACCAGGCCCATCCGCATTAAAAACATATACTGGAGGATTTTCACCTTCATTACTTTTCATAAAAAGAAAACTCTCATCATGCATGGCAAAGATAATAAAGTTGTCATCGAAAGCCGTTTTAGTACCATAATCTTCATTATACATATCTAGTACCCACTTAGCATAGGTTCTCATATACTCATAGTTCAAATAAGCTAAACCAGAAGTATAAGCATGTACATTCATATAGTATGATGTTTCCCCCATGAAAGCCAAATATTCACAGTATGCTTCAGGAAATTTAAAACCATAAAAAGACTCCATCTCTTTTATTTCGTCCTCGGTACATCCTACATTCTTTGGATGATTAAGAAACCACAAGGGTAATTCGGATAAGTATTTCATCTTGTAAAACTTTGTTTACTTTGTGCCACTATTTCAAGTTCTATATTAGGAAACATCTCTTTAAATAGATTGATGATTTTTGTACACGAAGCGCAAGGAAATAATTCTGAAATAATTTTAACTTTTCCTGTTGCATTTGGGAATTTTTGGGTAATAGATGTAGCCCCTAATTCTTTTGCGATTTTATCAAGTAGTTTCACTTCTGAATCGTTCCCCCTTTGTATACGATCATTAAATGTAGAACCTTTAAAAATACTTGTTGCATCAGATGGAGGTGGTAAGCCTATTGGATCGCTAAGATTTGGATTTTTCTCATTCGTAAATCCACTTATAGCCCAATGGTTTCCACTTTTGGTTTGACCACCAATGTTAACACTATAGTCGGTCTTTGCAATATTTTTCAAAGGACCAATTCCATTGTCTTTCTTGATTTTGCCAAAGAGATTTAAATCAGCCTCCGAAATAAAATTAATTACTAATTTATCCGATTCAAAAAGTTTTTTATAGTGTATATCATCCTTAAATTCATCGTAGAAAGCCTTAAATTTTTCAGACCAACACGCATTATGCACTAAAACCCCATCATCACCAACCAAATACGTATGGTCTCGATAAACTTCTAGATTGTAAACTGTTTCGGTTTGGGTGCGTAGTGTTTTGCTAGTTAGCTTTAATGTTTTCTCTCTACTATTCTTTACTGTTTCACCAAGCTTTAACTCTCCAACTGCAACGTATGCACCTCTTTCAAGTGAGAAAAACGGGTGGTTAGATGTTGCCCCAATAGTAGAACCATCCGAAAATTCAAAATCCCAAACTTCGGCTTGTTGATGTTGAAATTGCCCCGTAATAGGTCTGTAAATGTACTCGCTCTTAGGATTGGGAGAAAGTAAACGAGTATCTAATTGACAAGGGCTAATTTTTGTAACAATAGCATAGCCATCTATATCTGTTTCGGGAATACTTAGATAAACCGTTTTACCAATAGCAGTAGCTCCTAATTTCCTCAGAAACCAATTAGGTCGGCAGAGCTTAACAGACTCTGTTCTTCCACTTTCTTGTCTGATTTCAAAAGATACCCATTTCCACGTATAAGGCGTAATAGGTTCGTTATCAATGAGTCTTTGTTCAAGTGGGAGCTGATAGTTATCATTCGGAAAATCCTCATCATGACTTTCAGCATGTGCCAAAACAAATTTTTTAGCAAGCGTCTCGTTTATTTTTTCTTGAAAAGAGCGTTCCTTTTCAGAATATAGTTTTATATCGAGTACCTCATCTCCCCAATACTCTAACAATCGTTGAGGCGATTGCATAAAGTAGCTAGGACTAAAATTCGTTATACGCTCAATTAGTTGATGTTTTGTATCAACTGTATTTTGGATAGAAACAGAGAGCTTTTGAGAGAACCCATTAAAGGTGACCCATAGCAAAAGTAAATAAATAAATTGTTTCTTCATGAGTCTATTATTTAAAAGAGTTAAAATCAAAAACTTGAGCGTTAGGATTGATCTGTTCAATAGGAATAAGTCCTTCTTGAGTTGTTATCAACGTTCCACTAGCAAAACAAAATGTTTTAATACCTAACTTTTTACATATTGTTTGAAAAACCCCAGGAGAACATCCCATTTGACCCATTTTCTTTTGCAAGGCCAAAAATCCACTAGATGTTGATACTGCATTCTTAAACTTAGTCCAAACTTTTGAACCTTTAGAACCTATGGCCATAGTGGCAACAGTTGCAAGAGCTGCGGTTGCTGCCCCTACTATTGGAGGGCTCCAGTTGATTTGCTTAAAAAATGTAGATACATTTCTATTACCTGTGGATGTATTCGCCTTATAAGTATCGTACTGATCCATAATATCACCTGTAAATGCTACTGTCGCATCATAAAGTACATTAGAAGCTTTAGCTAATTTAGAACTACCTGTTTCCCAAGGCACTACCGCTTCCATACATCCCTTAGCAGCATCCAGTGTGAGTGAAGACCAATCTGAAGAACTAAAGCTATTTTTTATAGCCGTAAAGTTTGTGATAGCTACAGCTGGTTTTTGAGGGTCTAAAGCTATTTCTACCCATTTACCTACATAGCCAAAAAGAACTTCAGTACACGCCCCCATAAAACAATTAAATAAAGCTTGATATGGACTCAAGTTTTTCAACTTACTTATTATTCCTGCAACGTCACATACTCCAAATCCAACAGTTCTTGCGCTCGAAGGTCTTGAAGGAGTTATTTTTTCTCCATTACTCTGAATAATTGTTGCATTTTCTTCTAAACATGGTAAACATGGGTCTTTTAATTCATTTATTGCTGCCTGTAATTCTGCTTTTACATCTGGGTCTAGCTGCTTTTCACTAGCTTGGTTTATTAAATTTTCTAAATCTGTAAGTTTTTGGGTAAGTTTTTGTTTAAACTCAGGAGTATTTTGAAAATTTTGGAAAAGCTCTAATAGTTCTTGTTTAATTTGATCTAAGCCTTTAAAAGCGTAGTCGATAGAGTAAATATTATTTTGCCATCCATCTGGATCATACTCAGTAAATACTGTTGGTTGTTCAGATGATGAGTTTGCATTCGTTAGCTGATAACAGTCATTAAATACAGCATTTTGTAGTACGATATTTACTTGAGCATTAAGATAAGGTACCGTTACATAACCTTTCCCATTCCAACCAGATGAAGTGCCTGTTACTTCGGTAATAGTGATGTTAAAATCACCTGCTTGTACAACATCACCTGCCGCCAAATCGGTAAGTCTATTGGCTGCCTCGTCGGCTACACCTGTCAATGCAGAAGTAGTACAAGTACGAGTAGCTGGGTCTGCAATGGTATTACAAGGGCTTGCTCCAATAGTTATCAAGGTAGAGCAAGTGCTTGTTCCTCTGGCTAAGGTAACTTTATAGGTACCAGGCATTGCAATACTAATACTTGCTTGGGTAGAAGTAAATGCTGGCGCATTAGGGCTTAAACTTACTCGTTCCCACTGGTAGGTCAAACCATTTAGAGGGTCTCCTGAGAAAGAAGCAACCTTCAATACTAGAGATTTAACACCTTTAGTAGCAGGATCACGTGGTATGGTAGAAGTCTCTAATCCTTGTGAATCTGTCGCTGTGATATACAAATCATCACAGGCTAGCTTTCCACAAGCATCAAAAGCTGTTTCGTCCAACTTACGTGTTGCATAGCAAATTTGGGTACCGTTGGTATAGCGTAAAGAAACCGTATGCTTGCCATAAGGGACACCACTAATTACAGCATCTGTAGACCATGCGCCTAAATCTAAACGATATTCAATAACAGCACCTGCTGGTACGGTAGTTAGATTATGTTTGAGAGTGAGAGTTGCCATACCACCATCGCAAGAAACAGCAACACCTTGTGTACCCGTAGAGAAATCTATGTTACAGTTAGCCCCCTGAGCATACGCCTGAGATTGTAAAGGACCTGTAGTACATGAGCCTTTGGTCACCCAAACGAACAAATCCCCTGCCTGTGTAGGCGTGTATGAACTTGCTGTACCTAGTACAGTTCCAGTAGTTTCGGCAGTATTGCGCCACTGATAAGTTGGAGTAGTTCCTCCTAACAATTCTCTTACACCAATAGCATTGCCTGTAACAACAGGCCCATCTACTTCTGCCTTTACTTGGTTTACGGTGATGTTTACAGTGTTAGATCTAGCACCGCAAGATTCATAATAGAAGCCTCCTGAACTTTCTACTTTAAAAGCATCGCCTGAAGAAAGGGTAACACCAGTGACGGCATTTTTCCAAACATAGACATTGTCGCCCCCACTAGCACCCAGTACTACCGAACCACACACACTTGTGGCATTTGGTGTCATGGTAATGTTTGCTACAGCAGGACATGCAATGAATTTTACCTTGATAAGATTCGAGTTGGCAGACGTACAAGTATTTGGAGCAACACCAGAAACACATTGTCCATAGAATGCAAACTCTTGATTGGCTACGTTGCCAACTGTAGCGTAGTCTACACTAATGGTATTTCCTGAGGCTAATATATTGGCATTTCCTTGACGATACCAGTTTACATTACCGTACTCACACCCAGTCATTGACAATGCCACTTTACGGTTTTGAATGGCAGTAACTAAGGTCTGTGAGGCTATACCCGTTTTTGGATCAACCGCATTTGCTACAGGAGTAGTATTTGCTCCAATAGTAAGATTATATTTCTCAGAGAAATCACTTTCACAACTTTCTTGTACGCACTTGCTACGGTACATATAAGTACCAATAGCCATACCCGTGGTGGAAATACTAAGAATATTGCCTGTTGCAGTCAACAGGGTATTTACATTACTAGCTTGCGGGTTGTATTGATACCATTTCAATACTTGACCTGCTTGGTTACAGCCTGTTGCACTAAATACTACCGTATTTGTCCCAATACATGAAAACTTATCAGCATTAGCAGGTTTGAGAGGTATCGCTGGTGCTTGACATTTCGCTTCAATAACTTGAGTGTAGGAAGCAACACACATTGTGTTGTTATCTCTAATGTCTACAGTAACCTCATATTTACCTAAATCAGGTAAATCAAAATTTAAAGTTGCCCAATCTAAATCACTTTTTAGCCTAGTTTGCTGTTGCCCATTTATGATCGTGTTCTTTGTGCCATCGCTTAGAATTTTCTTAATCGTCCAATAAGCATAAGTGTCTATATATTCGACTTGATAGTCTTTCTCACCTGGTTCACCTGGAGAATAGTCGTTTTGTTCATCTAGGTTTTGAGGAATTACAAATCGGTCTTGTTTATATATCTTTCTAAATTGTAATGAAGAGTTATTTTTTACTGTCAGTTTTTTGACCAGAAGACCAAAATCGAAAGTAGCATTGATAGGGGGCTGTACCACAAATATATCAATGTCCTTAGAAGCCACCCCACACTCATTGACAATATCAAGTCTCCATTTACCAGTTTGTTCAATTTGAAGTTTTTCAAAATTAAATGGGCTTGTTAGAGCTAGATCTTGGGTATTGCTACCGCTTTGTGCTTTTTTGGGTCTGTAATCAAATTCGAAGGCATTCCCAAAAACATCAATCTTTTTAAGCGAGTAGCTTCTATCCGTCGTATCTCTTGATAACAACGCAATAGATAAAGGAGAACCTTCACAATACTTGTACTCACCAGGAGGTAAGGTACTTTGAGATTTCCCTTTCAGTTGAACATTAATAGCCTTCCACTGCGTACACTGATAGCCAGTTGCACTAGCATTTTTAACAGCACAGCCTACATATACCACCTGATTGGTTGTAAACTTAGTAATTAAGGTACTATACCCGGACTTGCCTTGTATATCTGCGTAATCAGTTTCATTGCCAAAAGTATTATATACAACACCACCCTCAGAAGGCGGAAATGTATAACCACTACCCTTATTAGAAATTAAGGTTGCCCATCTTACCACACCCTCACATCCTTTAGCCTCTAAAACAACCTCTGCATTAGTACACGGGCGAATTGTTGTGGAGTTCGTTACTAAGTCAATAGACTGTTTGTTATATACAAGTCCCGTAACACCTAGGGCTGATCCTGCTACTACTTTGACTTTATTACTTTCAAGCAATTGCTTAGTTGCTTCATAGCAACGAGCATAATACTCGGCACTTTGAGTAGGGGTCACTGATAAAGTTTTTCCCGTACCAATAGTATTGGCTTCACCTACTTTAAACCATCGAACAATCAAGCTATTTTCACATCCTTTGGCCGTTAATACCGTACTAGCTGCACCAGAACATACGGCAGCAGCGGCAGAACTCACTTCAAAATTTCCAGATGTTTTTTCTAAGAAAATAGTATTCGAAATCTGTGAAGTACAGCTTTCACCAGAATAACATTGTACATAAATAGGCGTATTGGCTGTAGGTTGTAATGTAATTGTACTACCAGTTTCACCATTCGACCATCTGTAAGTACCATTCGGACAGCCATTAGCCATTAATGTGACAGATTCTCCCAAGACAAATGGAAGTCTCGATGCTGTAGGCATAGTCAAATTAGCATCGCTAGAGGCAAAATATCCAATACCTTGACCTAATAAAGCTCTTACATCGTTGATGGCAAGTAGCTGTCCTGAGTTATTGTATTGATAGTATATACTTCTTTGTTGGCAATCACGTTGCACACCTGATGCATCTGTTGTACACAAATTATAGGTTAATTCTGGTACAGTAACCAATGTTTTATTATTGGCAGCTAACAAAATTGGCTTGGTATTAGCCGGTGCAATAATCTCAATAGCATTAGAGAAAGCATAGTCATTTCTTTCTTTTGGACACTCAGCTGTACTACATACAGCTTTGTATCGTCCTGCTACTGTGACATTGTTTGGATTGAATGGGTTTGCAATCCATTCTCCTCCATAAGCATTCAAATCTCTCCACCAATCAATAGTACCATTTTGACATCCATTAACAATAATAGCGACACTACCATTAGTTGGGATACAGTTTGAAGTCGTGCTAATACTAAAATTAGCGCTACTTGGACAAGGTACAGCGGCTATATCTATAGTTTCCTCAATACCATCGCGAGGGTCATCTGCACCATATTGATAGTCTCTTACTACAACTTTGTATTTCCCAGAACTTAATTCTCTGATATCTATTGAATTACCTTGGTCTGATACCCCACTGTTGTATGTGTTACCTGATACCGTTTTAAAAGTCTGAGGTTGCCAATTAGCTCCATCAAATTTATATAGCCAATAAGTGTACGTGTACTTATTTTCTCTATTCGTGATTGTTGCCAAAATTTTACCGTCACATTTCCCATTTCCGCATATTGCATTTTGTCTCTCCAGTTTTAGAGACATAGCGATTCTTTGGTTCACAGGAATATCTAGGTATCCATCTTGAAAGCACCCCGATATTGTTTCTGATGTACATCTTCCTGAAACTCTTGTTGTAGCTGATGGTGTAAACCACTTTTCTCGACCTGTAGCTCCATCATTCCATGAAAATGTACTTCCTACACTACAATTACCACGGACCCAAAAACCTGTACCTTCTTTTAGTGGAAAATTGTTTGGGCTGTATTCAAATGTTGGTGGTGTTGCATTACAGCCTACGTTGATAGAGGCTGTAGCACCAGAAGAACATGACCCAATAATACATTTTGCTCCAAATGAAACGCTTCTTGTTACATCCACAGAGAGGGGATTTGAAATATTACTAGGATCGTCCCATTTAAAAGTTCCATTCGTACAGCTACCTGTAATACTTACCTTTACACCTGATGATACTTGTTGAGAGGGGCTGTAAACAAACGTAGGGGTTGAAGCGTCACAGTTAACTGACTTTGTAGATATATCTCTATCTATTCGTGAACAACCGTCTTTAATACAACCTACTTTGTAAGTAGTACCAATAGTTAACCAGTATGCATCATTACTGCTATCATCTTTTGAAGGAACAGCAGAACTCCATACCATATTTCCTTCTGGGCATCCGATTTTTACACTAACATTTGTATCACTATACCCAGTTACCTGATTAACATCTTGATTATTTTGTTTGAGGTAGGGAGGTTTTAATGTAAGACAGTTAGCATCTTTTACTAAATCTATAATATTAGACTGGGCACACTGACAATGAACAGAATAGTTACCGGGTTCATTAGCACTTCCTAAACTCCAAACGTATTTACCATCAGTTAGAGTGGGGGTTATTGAACTCACTAGTTCATTATTCCTATACAACTTTGGTTCTAATAAAGTAGCATTTGATTGATTAGAAGCTGTACTGTTTAGTTGATTTGTCTTAAGTAAGATATTAGAGTTATCTCTGCATGGTAAGGAAGTTAGCTTGACTCCATTCGGATTAAGAAGATTCTTTACATCATCTTTAGCACTAAGGTTAATATCCTCTTCATATTTTTTTAAAGTAATATGTTGCTCTACTCTATGAGTAAGCGGAGCACAATAATTAGTTGGATTATAAAAATTTTCAGGTTCTAAAGGAACTTTCAAAAATAAGCTTAACGTCCCAGAAGAAGGAACAGGAACTTCGATTGTAGAGGTTTTAGATTCAATAATTTGAGAGTTCTTATTATCTGATACAAAGGACCATGTTATCAGATAATTATTAAGCGTAAGTTTCTCTTTGGATGATGATTGTGAAAAAAATGTACTATAATCAGTACAAAATTCATAGGCATTCGGTATAATACTTCCCTCTGCCTTGAGTGATTCTGGAAGATTTAGATATTTTGGGGTATGTACATAAAGAGTATCACCATATATCTCTTCAGAAATACAAGCAGCTGGTGTTGTATACTCACATTTGTATCTATCTATTTGCATCTCCCATTGAGTAAGATAGCCTGGAGATGGGCTTTTAGGCAGAAATAAAGTTTCTTTTTTAAGGTTTCCTCCATTAGGGCAAGTAGGACTATAGGTTACATAAGTATAACAATAATATCTAGCTATTGGCTTGTAACTACCAAAACTAGGCTTAGAACAAGTTGCCTCAACTTTTGCCCCGCTAATTTTTGAAATCACATTAAGATTAAAATCCTGCTTAAAAATAAATTCACTATTCGCATTCGCACCTTCAAAACCTCTAAGGATACGAAATGATGTAGACTCTGACTTGTATTCAAAATGACCTTTAATGGTAAATACAGCTTCAGGATGAAATTCATTCACTGGCTTAGTACAGTAATCTTCATAATCACCTCCCGTTTGGATAAATCCTTTAGGCATTACTACTTTAAGTGCGTATTTATACCATTCAGGAAGGAAGTGTACTGCTGTACCTGCATAATCTACCCATGAAACACGAATTTTAATTTCTACTGTTTCTCCAATACTAACGGTATCTTTTGAAGCGTTAACAGTGAAAATAAAGGCATCTGGAGCATTATTACGCTCCAAAGAAGAAATAGAAGTCTTTATTTTATTCTCCTTGCTGATTCTTTTTAGAGGAGTAGTAGGTTTATCATCTGATAACCAACTATTACCCAACGATATATTCGTTAAAGAAAGAAGAAATAATATAATGAAGCATAATGACCCAAAGGTAGTTTGGGTATTGTAGATTTTTTGGTAAAACTTAGGCATTACAATTCAGTAATTTAGGTTGTATTAGTGATACAAAGCAAATGACTTTTTTTTATAATGTAAATCACCAAAAAGTATCATTATAGCTACTTCAAAGAGTGCTACTTTCATACTATGAATACTACCAAAGTAGTATAACGATATTAAATATACGTTTATAAAGTTTAAGAAATGGGCCTGTAGAAAGGCCCATTTCTTAAACTTTATAGTTGTTAACTGCTCTAGTCAGTCTTCTCTTATTTTTGAAACCCATCTTTTTTGAAATATTATTTTTGTGAGTCTTCACTGTATATAAACTAATGGATAATTTATCAGCAATCTCTCGTTCTGTTAATTCTTTCCCAATTAAGTCCCATATATCTTTCTCTCTCTGAGTAAGATTTTGTAAATCAAGAGACTCATCGTCATCTCTCCCGGCATTAATCATCAATGATTGCTTAATAAATATCATTCCTTTTCCATCAAAAATATTTTTTAAGCACAATGATAGTTCTTGTTCATCACAATCCTCTTGAATAAAAGCATAAGCATTTGAATCAAGAAAGGTTTTGAAGTATAGCTTCTCGGCAGTCTGCGAATAGATGATCGCCTTAGTATTCGAATTACTAGAACTCCATTCATAAAGAAAGTTTAGGCGATTACAATTTTTAAGTTCAGAGTCAATCAATAAAAAGTCAGGGTTTGTTTTTTTGAGTGTGGGAAATAGGTTTTCTCCATCATTTACAGAGGCTACAACATCGACATTCATAGATTCACATTTTCTAAAAAAAAAGCTATTGATAATCGAGTTTGAAAGGGCTAAAACAATCGTTTGTTTTTTTAAGGCGTCGTGTGGTATCATAAAATATTAAAATTACAAGGCAAATAGAGTGAATAATGAGGTTTATCAGTGATTAATGGCGTTTATCATACAAATTTGTAAAGTTTAAATTATATATCCAAAGAATATTTATTCTGAATGAACATCATTATATTTTATATAGTTAAAAATCTATTTGCTCTTTAATCTTTCATATCTTCAAATGTAAGCTTCCTCAAAATAGTACGCTTTAAAAGATAAAAATGTAATGACCTTTAACTCTGTATAAACGAAGCAAATTTATCCTGACTGACGTTTCGAAGATTTTCAAGGAATTTGATTCTGGCAAATCCTTAAATGTCATAGTTAGAAATATGGTGTCCGTAATTTACCTTTTACAGACTAAATTGGGAAAATGACATAAATAATTACTAGCAATTAGGGAGAGATTCCATCATATTTTACGACAAGTTAAAGAGGCTTTAAATGATGAAGGCAGTAGATAACCTTCCTAGTTTCGAGTGAATAGTCTATCTCTAAAATCGTCTATCATATTAAAGTAAAGAAAGAATACCCTTTGCACACCACTCATGAAATATATGCTCCAAAATAAGTGTAGAATTTTTGCGCATCAGAATTTGAAATTTAAATATTTGCATCATTTTTAAACCTTTAAATCGTACTACTCATGAGAAACCTTAGACTCTCTAATTTAGTACTTGTGCTTGCACACTGGTTTTAGGTAGTTTTTGACTGCCAGAAACCCCATCTTGCTTCAAAAAAGGTTATGCTAAATATTGGGTTAAATTAGAGTACAAGACACAAACTTGAGTTATGACACCTGATTGATGGTAGATTGAATACAGTTTGCATAAAGAATAACTAAACATTACCTATACATTCCACAAGGTTTAACAGTAGATTGAATACAGTTTGCATAAAGTTTTACTAAACATTACCTACACTTTACATAGAGCTTAACTATAGATTCGAGATAAAGCGATCCTATACACAATTCATTGATACTTGGTGATAAATATTAGTTTAATTATTATCAGCTATTGAGATTATTGCATCACTAGCCTACCAATATTTTAAGCAGATTACCACAGAGCTCTAATACCTATAAGTACATTCCTAAGAGTTTTCTATCCACATACCCCCACCCTTCATTCAACATTTGAATAAATTAATGTAAACGCTGTTAACGTTCAGTTTTTTTAAATTCAAGAAGGTACGAACAATGATTATGCACTCGTGTGGTCAAATTTGAAAGATTATCTAAAACTAACTCATCAAACAACTAGAATATGTCGGTTTTACATTTTTAGTATAGTCTAAAAATATACAGTTCATTATGTTTTTACTCATTCTTGACTTCGTTCTATACTTTACCAGACATGGTACCCAACTAGACTATGTTTTTTCATTAAAATCAACAATATTTGTCAAAAATAATTGACAAATATTGTTTTTTATCCTAATTTTAAGACAAAAAGATATGATAATATGCTCTCTAACGAACAAACCGTTTTCTTTCTAAGAAAAAATCCAGCTCTTTCGGTCTCTATTCTTGAAAAAGAAGCAGGGCTACCAACTAGTACATTGGCCAAAGCCCTTAATGGTGACCGAGTTCTTAATACAAAGCACCTTGCTGCATTATATCCCATTCTTATAAAATATGGGTATAATGAAGTCCAGCACAATAAAGCTAGAGTTATTTCCATCGTTAATCACAAAGGGGGAGTTGGTAAAACGACAACAACAATCAATCTTGGAAAAGCCTTGAGTAAACTAGGGTTTAGAATCCTACTAGTTGATATGGATTCACAAGGAAATTTATCTCAATCCTTAGGAATAGATAATCCTGAACGACAAGTTGTAAATGCGTTATTAAAAAATGAAGATTTACCTGTTTTCCAAATTGCGGAGAATTATGACTTATCGCCAAGTGATTTAGAGCTAGCCTTCGCAGACTTAGAGCTTGTACAAGCTGTTGGAGGGGTGAATCAGTTAAAGAATAAATTAAATCCGCTTAGAGATAAATATGATTATATACTAATTGATTGTCCTCCAGCTTTAAACATTTTTACTAACTCTGCTTTAGTTGCCTCTAATAGCTGTTTGGTCACATTGCAACCCGAAGTATCTGCAATGAAAGGGGTAAATAATCTATTTGAAAGGATTTCACAGGTGCGTGAACGTATTAACCCAGAACTTGTCGTAGAAGGTGTTGTATTAACGATGGTGGATAAACGCTTGAAAGTACATCGTGATATGATTGATTATGTATATCAAACATTGGGGAATTTTAAAATTTATAAAACTGAGATTAGAAGCAATGTCTCTGTGAAGGAGTCACAGATTTCTCAAATTACCATTTTTGATTATGATCAAAATTCCAATGGTGCAATCGATTATATGAATCTGGCTAAGGAGTTTTCTTCGAACGCCTAAAAACTTTTTACAACTACAGTCATGGCAAAAAAATATATAGGAAATCTTGGTATAACTAATAGTATCATAAAAGACCAAAGTCTTTTAAATCATGAAGCAATTAAGCAACAAATATTCATAATAGATGAACTTCGTGATCTTATCCCGCCCCTTCAAGATGAAGAATATAATCAGCTAGAAAAAAATATATTGACAGAGGGGTGTAGAGAAGCACTGATGATTTGGGAAACAGCTAAAAATATCATTGACCCTTCTGAGACTGATACCTCAAAAGTTTATGTACTTATAGATGGTCATAACCGTTATGGTATTTGTCAAAAACATCAAATAAATTTCAAAATACATCTTACATCTTTCTCATCTTTTAGAGAAGCGAAAGATTATATGATTGATAATCAATTAGGTAGACGAAATCTAATTCCTGAACAAGCTTCATACTTAAGAGGAATTCGTTACAATGCTGAAAAACTGGAAAAAGGGAAGTATTTACGTTCCGAGCATAAAGGTCAAAATGTCCCTTATGCTCCTGAAGTCCCAAAAGAGTCAACATCAGCTAAATTATCTAAGCAATATAATGTCAGTGAAAAGACTATTAAAAGAGATGCTGAATTTGCTGAAGGGTTAAATCTATTAAATCCTTCCTTGAAAAAAGAGATTCTATCAGGAAAACTAAAAGTCAAGAAATCTGATATTCAACAGCTTTCTCATCAAGCACATATCCCCGAAAAGTCGATTTCTTCTTTGCAAGAGGTATCTACATTATTGCAAGAGACTCCCTCTAAATCCTCAACTTTAGAGGAAAACGTCGTTGATCAAGATACCTTACAGGGTCTAATTCATGAAACAGTACAAAAACTAAACAAAAACCCTAGCCAAAGCCTTTGCGATGAGCTCATTAAGCTTTCTTTAGCCCTGAAGAAAATATTGTAAGTTATTTATTGTTAGATACTTAAAAAAATCTTATCCTCAACTATAACAAATTTAGGGATAGTTACTTTCATACAGATTTATGGAGCTGAAAAACCTATAAATAATCGTAAAAGGCATTTTAGCAACGATATCTTGTAGGTTTGGGCTCCTAACTATAACAAATTTAGGGAACAATGATTATCAACTATAACAAATTTAGGGTTCGCGGGGCCTCTGTGTTTTAAATCAAATCTTAGTGTTTAGATTTCACTTAAAAAATCTGTTTTATTGAAACTTTTAAGAGTAAAAACTTAAAAAAAGAATCATTCAGCCTGATGATGTTTCTTTTTTTAAATTGTATTTTATGTATTTTCGGTGCTTGTAACTACCTGATTTTCAATTTATTACAAGATTTAATATAACAAATTTAGGGTCAATTATAACAAATTTAGGGATAACTATAACAAATTTAGGGTCAATTATAACATTTTTAGGGTCAATTATAACAAATTTAGGTATCTTTATTTTCTATTTAATCTGTACTTAATGAAACATAGTAAGAACAATCACGATGATTCGCAATCAGTCAAACTTATAAGGAAATCCAATAACCTTGTTGAAGGAAAATATCGTTTTGATATTTGGGAAATGCGAGTGTTTACGAAAATGTTAACAATGATTTTTCCTGATGATGAGGACTTCAAAGAATACCGAATTTACTTAAAAGATGTGATTGATGAGTTCAATCTTACTACCGACCGACAAGCATATAAGTTGCTAAAGGCTGGAGCTGTAAAATTGATGAAAAAAGAAATCAAAGTTGTACGTGATACAGAGGAAGGAGAAAAAGAGTTTTTGACTTATATCGCTGTAGGTTTAGATAGTTTTACCAGCAAAAGTCAAGGAAGCTATATCGATATTTCATTTCACCCCAAAATGAAACCATTTTTATTACAGCTTCAAACTCAATTTTTGATGTATGATGTACGCAATGTTTTACAACTGCAAAGCTCGTTTTCAGTGCGTATATATGAATTATTAAAGCAATACGAACGCATTGGAAGAAGAACTTTCACCCTTACCGAACTGAAGGAAACTTTAGCCGTTGCTGATAAATATCCACTGTATGCTAATTTTAAGCAAAGGGTAATTTTAAAAGCTCAGGAGGACTTAGAAAACTATACAGACATTCGGTTCACCTTTGAAGAGGACAAAAGAGGAAAAGCTGTTCACTCTTTAATTTTCTATATATATTCAAATAAAACCGTAGTAGAAGAACGTAAACAACCAGAAGAAGAAGTAGAAATACCATCAACAGATATTGCGGAGAATCAAATTTACGATAAGCTCAAAGAATATGAGGGAGTAAACCTTAAAACTGTTAAGGAATGGATAGAGAAATATTCGTTAAATTATGTAGCTGAGCGTATTGATATGTTGAAAAGACAACAATCAAATGGAACGGTCATTAAAAATCCTATGGGATATCTGCAAAAACTGATGCAACAAGAAGTATTGTTTTACCCTCAAGTGATAGAATCTAAAAAAGTAGTTATTGATGTCACAGAACAGAACTTGAGGTTGCAAAGTATCAAATACCATGAAAAGTCATTAGAAGATCTTCGTATTAACTATTACGAGCAGCAAAATGAAATCATCAAGGCGTATTTTGAAGAAAATCCCGTAGTAAAGGAAGAGTTATTGGAAAGCTTGAAGTTTGGTTATGATTATAATAGGCAGTTAAGTGTGTCTGAAAACTTGCAAAGAGATTCCTTCAAAGCCCTTTTAAACTCAAAAGTAAGAGAAAACTATCCACATCTGTTTAAGGAACTTGATGAAACTTTTAGGCGTCAGGAAATCACTATTAAACAAGCATTAAGATCATTGGGATGGTCTGGATAGATAATGTAAGCAAAGCAAATAAGTAATCTATAAAGACCTAGAAGAAAAATATTTAACACTAGCGTATTTTTCTTAAGGATGATTTACCTGCTCAGCTTTTAAATGTTGTTACCTACATAGCGAAGGGTGTGGTGTTGTAATGTTCTCACAAAATAGTACGGGTTAAGAGTTGTATTATGCCCTCTTGAATCTAAAAAACGCTGAATGTTAACGCCGTTAACGTTCAGTTATTTGCGTTAAGGGGACTGTTAACGCGTGTAAACGCTTAGTTAACAGCGTTTACACTAATTCATTAAAATATCGAATAGGGGGTGGGGTCATTTGGATGGAAAACTCTTAGGAATATGCACAAAAGTGTCAGAACAATATGACAATCTGCTTCAAATACTGGTAGGCTAGTGATGTAATAATCTCGATTGTTGCTAACAATTAAACTAATATTTATTGCCAAGTATCAAGAAGAGGTGAATGTGCTCACTTTATCTCGAATATACCGTTAAGCCTTATGAAAAACATAGGTAAGGTTTAGTTAAACTTTGTGCAAACTATGTTCAATCTATCGCTAAGCTCTATGTAAAGTATAGGCAATGTTTTGCTAAACTTTATGCAAACTATGTTCAATCTACTATCAATCTGGCCTCATAGCTCAAGCTTGTGTTTGTACTCTAATCTAAACAAATATTTAGCATAACCTTTTTTGGAGCAAGATGGAGTTTTTGTATGTCAAAAACTATTTAGAACCAGTGTGCAAGCACAACTACTGAATTGTAAAGTATAAGGTTTCTTATGAGTAGTACGATTTTAAAGTTAAAAATTAGATACTCACCTGTTGCTGTAAGTTTCCCCAAGAATATTTTACATTGGGGCAGTATGAAAACAACTTTAATTTCAATGTTTTTATTATCGAGTATAATGTTTTCGTTTTGAAGCAGTATGAAAACATCTTTATTTTCAATGTTTTCATTATCGAGTATGATGTTTTCGTTTTGGAATAATATGAAAACAACTTTGATTGTCAATGTTTTCATTATCAAATATTATGTTTTCACTTTGGAGTAGCATGAACACATTTTGATATCAATGTTTTCATCATCGAGTATAATGTTTTCGTTTTGAAGCAGTATGAAAACATCTTTATTTTCAATGTTTTCATTATCGAGTATGATGTTTTCGTTTTGGAATAATATGAAAACAACTTTGATTGTCAATGTTTTCATTATCAAATATTATGTTTTCACTTTGGAGTAGCATGAACACATTTTGATATCAATGTTTTCATCATCGAGTGTGATGTTTTCGTTTTGGAGTAATATGAAAACAACTTTGATTTCAATGTTTTCATTATCGAGTATCGTGTTTTCACTTTGGATTAATATGAAAACATCTTTAATTTCAATGTTTTCATTATCGAGTATGATGTTTTCGTTTTGGAGTAATATGAAAACATCATTAATTTCAATGTTTTCATTATCGAGTATGATGTTCTCGTTTTGGAGTTGAATGAAAACGATTTTATTTTTAATAGACTTTATGAAATGTTCATTATTTTCTTGTCTGAAAGTCACTCTAAGATTGTGTAATCCATGAGGCAATTTCTGATTTAGTGGGAAACAGTTCAGGAGGCACTTAGTCTTATTAGAAGTATTCACGCTGATTTCTAATGGAATTGGCTATTCGGTGTAGAGATACTAGTGAAGATCTAGGTCTTCACTAGTATTTGTTTGATCAGTATATGAAATTGAAATATAAAAGGTTAACCCCTGAAGAATGACCACTATTACTATTCTTCAATACCTATTGTTTCCATGATTTCTTTGAAACTATTAAGTCCAGCTTCTAAACCAGTTTATTTATTAAATGATTTTTTGTCTGAATAGTACCCTAAATTGGTTTTGAGAGTGTACTTCCAGTTGTAATATCGGTTTAACTTCATCAACCCAATCTTCTCTCATTTTATCCATTATTTGTATTAAAAATTACAGCCAATTGTTCTGCACTTGGTAGGTTTTGGGCAATTTCCTTGGGTAGCTGCGAGTAAGTATAAGTTGCTACGCCCATCGGTTTGTTTACAATTTCTAGTGCGTATTCTACTGTAAGCTGGCTTTTACTTTTGCATAGTAGTATGCCAATGCTAGGGTTATCTTCAGGGTATTTGACGGTTTTGTCGAGTAGGTGCAAATACCAATTGAGTTGTTGGCTATATTCGGGTTTAAACTCGTTTACTTTCAGCTCTATGGCAATCATTGATTTTAATTTGCGGTGATAAAACAGTAAGTCTACAAAGTACTCTTTATCATCGAGCTCCAAACGGAATTGCTGTCCCATAAAGGCAAAATCACTACCAAACTGCCCAAGCATTTTGGTAACATTTGCCACCAGAGCATTTTGGAGCTGTCTTTCGGTGTGGTGGTCGGACAGGTTTAAAAAAGATAAATCATATTCGTCTTTAAACTGAAGATGATAAGCAGCTACCTCCTGCGAGCTTAGAGTTTTATCGAAATTGCTTTGAAACTGTTGGTAATTGGCATACAGGTCAAACCTAATTTTTTCCTCCAGAATGCTTCTACTCCAAGCTTCGCTTTGAGCCTTCTCTAAATAAAAGGCTCGCTCGGTTTTGTCTTTTATCTTGCTGAAAATCATCACTGTATGCCCCCAGTGTAATTTGGCAACAAGCTGTTGCCAAATTGGATTTTCCGCAATCTCTTCATAAACAAAACGCATTAGTCGGAGGTTTCTTTCCGAAAAACCTTTTATACCATTAAACTCAGCTTGCAGGTCTTTGGAGAGTTGCTGGATAACAGAAGT
The DNA here is from genome assembly GCF_009905545.1 of Cellulophaga sp. BC115SP. GTDB lineage: Bacteria > Bacteroidota > Bacteroidia > Cytophagales > Spirosomataceae > Flectobacillus > Flectobacillus rivi. The sequence continues at coordinate 30,511 of NZ_JAAALB010000056.1, forward strand.
ACCCCAACCTGTTTTTGTTTTTTCGGAGATAGTCTTGCCAATATCCAAATACGCCAAAATCATCTCAGAATTTACGGCACTATAGCTGTTGTATTGTGCTTGTAAGACTCTTTGCTTTAAAGAAATTAGCGTTTGTAAGTAATCCTTATTTTCTATTTCGTTCATCATGTTGCCAGCACTTCGTTCAATTCATTAATAATATCATTCACTTCTGTACCAAAAAGTTGGTACATCTTGCCCCTTTGACCTTTCTAGTCAAATGGCGTATACTCAAGGTCGTAAATTTCGATATGGTAGGAATTGACTACATTATTTTTGAGTTCACGTAGTCAGTCCATTTGCTCAGGCGAAGAACGATTGTGATTACCTGTATGTTGTTTAAAAGTCCATTTATTAAAATTGTCTTCAATGGTTTTATCAAATGCCCTTAATTCATCATCAATACTACACAAATAGCGAATTAACGAAATTAAAGCGGTTAATTCATCAATTGGTTGTTTACTTTTTACCTTTTCAAGCTGACTATATGATTCCCACAAGTAATGTGACGCAAAGGTTAGTTTGTCTAATTTTAGTTTACCAAACATCTCTTTAATCATCTTGAAGGTAACATTCCTACGGTTGTAGGGCTCTTATAAAAAATATATAGAGCCTGACTTTGTTAGCTTCGAGATACTCGCTAAAACTCTAGATCAATACCCTAATCTACCGAAGTAGTATCCCAATTCACTCCTAGTCACGGTGTCTATATTGTGACTATCAATGATTTGGTCGTACTCTTGTCTAACTTTTTCGATATAGTCGTTAAGCCTACCATTGAAAGTTGAAGTTGCTGTTGTGCCTCTTGATGAGCTTGTTCTATCACATTGAATCAAGGCTTTCGATCAAAAGACATCTCGCCTTTATTTGAGCAGGACGAAGTTATGACTCATTCAATGAATACTTAAAATCCTTACACGTAAGCTTTTATCTTTTTATAACCATTCAGCCAATTTTTCAGGCTTGTAGAACCAAAAAATATTTCATCCCCTTGGCTTAGGGTCTCTTAAATCTCTGAAACGAGTAATAGTAGCAGTGCTTTCAAACACAAAAGATAAAGGGTTATTGTTGCTTAGCGTTGGCATATTCGACAGCTTAATTTCCTGCTGCAGTAAGCTCATGATCCTTGTCGCCTCAATAATTCCACAGGTTTTCTATTTACAAAGAGTACATAATCGGTAAAACCAGAGTCTGCTTGATACTCTCTTATGGCAACACCTCTTTTTTAGATTGTAAAAGCCGCCCAGCTTCTCTAAGCATGGTGTCTATTTTATCATGGACTATCTGTTCTGGATTCTGGTTTTTATCGGTACTCATCATTCAATCTTGGTATGGTAGTAAACTTTTTTCTGTGGGCTAAATTTAGCTTATTTTTTAGGTATAATGTATGAATAAAATAGCCTCGCTCAGGTAGCCAGGCGAGGTTTGAGTACACATGAGATTCAATCAAACTTACCGTGGACATGAGTTAGATGCTTATGACTTTGATTCTTTGGAAGAAGTAGGCCAACAAACCGATCTATGAATGGAGGATTATAATTTCGTCCGTCCATGTGTTACTTTGAAAGGAATGAGTGCCGTAGAGAAATAGTGTTAGCTTCCCCCTAAATAATACAGATTAAAGTTAAAAATATCACAATTTTTAACTTTAATCTGTATTATGAAAAGCAGCAAATTTAGGCCAATCTATATTGCTAAGATTCTTAAGGAATTTGAATATGGGAAGTCGACAATACCGAGCAGGCTCAATACGAAAAGAGGAAATACGCCAGCAATTGCATGAAATTGAAGTCTTTAAAATCAAAATTGATGAACTCATCACGGAAGGCTACGACCCTAAGTTGGATGATGGCGTAGGTAAAAACATTGCTCCACTATAAAAGAAAGGATTACTAAGTTAGAAGTTTTCAAAACTTCTAACTTAGTAAAATCACAACTGGAGAAATATCAATTGACAACAGCCGAAGTTTTTTGCGGTAATTATTGTCACAAATTTAGATAAGATTTGTGACAATGATTACCATTTAAGTGTCCGCACCAAATGTTCTAAATTAGTTTATTTTTTGTCACAAATATTTACTAAATTTGTGACAAAAAATAAACTCTATTCTAAATGGAAAGTGTTGAAAAACAGATAGAAAAATCAATAAAAAGTAAGCCTAGGGGAGTGCTAATATTACCTGATGACTATTTGAGTTATGGCTCCTCCGATGCCATACGTAAAGCCTTAGATCGTTTGGAAGATAAAAAATACCTTGTGCGAGTATCACAAGGTATTTATGTTCGCCCCAAAATAAGTAAATTAATAGGCTCATTAATACCCACAGCAGAAGAAGTTGCCGAAGCTATAGCCAAGCGAGACCGAATAAGGACGATTCCAACGGGAAGTTATGCCCTAAATGCCCTAGGGCTAAGCACACAAGTCCCCATGAATATTGTATTGCTCACAGACGGTTCGCCCCGAGAAATTAAAGTGGGAAGGCGGAAGATTAAGTTTAAAAAAACTACTCCTAAAAACCTATTAGCAAAAGGGAAAATAAGTAGGCTGGTTATTCAAGCACTCAAAGAAATCGGTAATGGTAAGGTAAGTAAAGTAGAAGAGAAAAAGATTATAGACTTACTGCGAAAGGAAGATGAAAAAGACTTAAAGCACGACATATCCTTGGCTCCAGTATGGATTCAAAAAATAATGAAACAAGCATTGAATGATGGCAAAAATTGATTTTTACACCACAAAGAAAACAGAAAAGGTTGCTATTTTTGAGGCCATTGCTTCAACAATGGGAATGACACCATTTGCAGTAGAGAAGGATTGGTGGGTAAGTCGTACACTTGAAATCATATTTCAGATGGATATTGCAAAACATCTAGTGTTCAAAGGCGGAACATCCCTTAGTAAAGCTTGGAAGCTTATCAACAGGTTTTCTGAAGACATTGATTTGGCAATAGATAAAGAGTATTTCGGATTTACAGGAGAACTAGGAAAGAGTCAAAGGGATAAACTCAGAAAAAAAGCAGGAGCATATACCACAGGAACTTTCTTTGAAGAATTAAAACAAGCATTTGACGACAAGGGATACAAAGCGTTGAATTTTGTTGTGATTGAAACAAAAGATAGCGATCAAGACCCTAGAGTATTGGAAATATACTACTCAAATGTTGTAAACCAGCCTTCAGAATATATTTTACCAAGGGTTCAAATCGAAATCAGTTGTAGATCGCTAAGAGAACCCTTTAGTGTTCAAACTTTTGGTTCGTTGGTAGATGAATTTTACAAAGGGAGAGATTTTGCTGAACAACTATTTGAAGTGCCTACTGTGAATCCAGAAAGAACCTTTTTAGAGAAGCTATTTTTATTACACGAAGAGTTTCATCGTACTGCCGAAAAAATACGAGTGGATAGGTTGAGCCGTCATTTGTATGATGTTTATCAGCTAACTAAGGCTGGCGTTGCTCAAAAAGCCATTCACGATAAAGCACTATATGAAACCATCGTAGCCCATCGCCATACATTTTCCAGAGTAGGTGGTGTAGATTACAATACCCACAATCCTAAAAGCCTTAACCCTGTACCATTGCCACAGATAATAGGAGAATGGAGAGCAGATTATAAGAAAATGATGGAAGATATGATTTACGAAACCAACAAACCCTCTTTTGAAGATTTAGTTGATAATTTGGAAGAATTAAAAGAACAGTTGCAAACATTAGATTGGCAATTTGAATTAAAATTCTCTAACTAATTCCTAGTTGATTATGGCAGATAATTGGATTATTCAAGATATAGAAAAATACATAACTCTATGAAATAGAACGGTTATTACTAATCCACATGGCGAATTTTCTTACCTATTCCCATACTTAGAGAACTATTATCAAAACCGACTCAAAAAGCATTAAGGAATGGCATAGATTTAACTATGAGACTATACTGATTATAAACCGCGAAAGAGTTTTGTAAGAGACGAATACAGCATTTCTGTAGAGGTAAAGATTGAGATTCGTATTGAGAAAAAGACGGCTCAGAAGCTGACAAGTCCTAGATTAATTCATAGATATTGATGTTGGATTTACTATACCCAGCTTTTTTAAGTAGGCATATTTTTTTGATAATGAGACATTTGCATTTTTATCCATCTTAAAAAG
>NZ_JAAALB010000057.1 GCF_009905545.1 Cellulophaga sp. BC115SP
CAAGAATTTATAAACTCGCTGCGCTCAAACAGTATAAATTCATTGCTTACGCAAGCAATTTTATGAAAGTTTAAACATTTTCGATATTAAAAAAGGCAAAGTCCACGGACTTTGCCTTTTTTGTTTATCTTAACTAAAATACTTATCGATAGCTTTCTAATTTCATTAATGGTGTTTGTCCATTAAAAAGGGTTAATTCTCCACCGACGATATCAAAGCGATTAGCTTTGCCAAGTGCTTCAATAAAACGAGTTTCAGCTTGTAATTTATCGCAAGCCATTTTGGTACTTATAATTTGGCTGAAAGTAACGTTTGTGCCATTGGCCTCTAGGTCTCCTCTCAGTCTGTTGCAACCTCCAGTTCCAGAAAATCCTTTTAAGTCTCTCGCAATTGTCAAATAAGCTGACTTCGAATTGGTAGGCTCCCAAGCACTACCTGTGTAATAAGCCGATAAAATCCATTGTGATGCCAATGGAAGTTTGGGTAACTCAGGTTCTTGCTTAGAAACTACTCTTACCAAAGTCCATTTGGTATCTGGTGCGTCGGCAGGAGGGTTTTTAAGTTTAGTTTCTTTTACCTTGATTTGATATTCAAATCCTTCAACAAACTTAAAACGGTCAATTGCTCCTGAGTACGTTTGCCATTCTTCTTGAGGACTATATTTTACCTGAAAACATTTGAGAGGCGCTACGCCATTACAATCGACTTGATGTGGTGCAATCCACACCGATTTGTAATTTCCTCCTCCACTTGAGCGACGAACTACACGGCTTACACGGTGTTTACTACGTTTTGATTGATGTTTTTTGCGACGAGGGCGTGCGTCAACTAATAGGATGCTACTTAATAGAAGCGATAAGGTTAAAATCCAATATTTCATGAAAATTTAATGGTTTAAAAAACCTTGTATCTTCACAAGCGGGATGATACAAGGTTTTTGAAAGTAGTCGTATTTACGCAAATTAGTAAAACTCCTTTAGTTTATCGATAACAAATGGTAATTTTCGAATAGTCTGGATAGAATATATTTAAGATGAGAGATACTAAAATAAAAAAAAGAGGTTACCTTTTGGGGCAACCTCTTTTTTTTATTATCCTATTTCGTCCAAATTGATTGGTAAATTTCGAAGTCGTTTACCCGTTAGGTTGAATATCGCATTACAAAGTGCAGGAGCAATAGGTGGTAAGCCTGGCTCGCCAACACCTCCTGGTTCTTCGGTGGAATCAATGATATGAATTTCCGTAGCTGGCATCTCATTGATGCGCATTACATTGTATTCATGAAAATTGGTTTGTTCGGTGATACCATCTTTGATTGTGATGCCATTTTTGATGGCAGCTGTCAATCCCATTACGATATTTCCTTCTGTTTGAGCTTTGATATTGTCAGGGTTGACCGTCATACCGCAGTCAATAACAGAAACAACTTTTTCAATTTTCACTCCTTTTCCTTGTTTCGAAACCGTAATAGCGTGTGCGGCTATCGTACCAAACGAACGAGCAACAGCAATACCTATAGCTTGATTGTTTGGTAACTTCTGATGATAGTTCGATTTTTGGGCTAAAGTTTGTAAAACTCTTGAGAAACGTGGTGAATCTGCTAACATTTCGAGTCTGAAAGCCAATGGGTCAATCTGAGCTGCATGTGCTAATTCATCCATAAACGATTCTTGTCCGAAAGCAGTAGTCGATGAATATACCGAACGCCACCAAAGGATAGGAATATCAGTTTCTGCTAAGTTGAAAGAAAGCTTTCTATTGGCAATATCATAAGGACTATCTTCAAAGTTAGCCGTCTCATGTGCCCAATCATCGGCTTTATCCTTGAGCGGTACTCCGAATACTTGATGTTGGATAGAAGAACCAACAATTTGGTGATGGTGAGCCACTAAAGCACCTTTTTCATCAATAGCACCTTCCAAGCGGTCAAGCATTCCCGGACGGAAAGGTCCTTGGGTCATATCGTCCTCACGTGTCCAGATTACTTTAATTGGTGCGTTGAGTTGCTTAGAAATATGTGCAGCTTCCATCACGTAATCGAAATAGGCTTTTCTACCAAAAGCTCCACCCATGAATGGCACGTTTACTTTGACATTTTCAGGCTTAATTTTCAAATAAGCCGACAATTGCTGAATAAGCCCATCAGGTCCTTGAATTGGCGCCCATACTTCTACCTTGTCGCCTTGTACCCATACAGTTGCATTTTCTGGCTCGAGAGGAGCGTGTGCTAAGAAAGGAGTTTCATAAGAAGCCTCTAATTTCTTAGTTGCTTTTTGGAACACACCTTTAAAATCACCTACTTTTTCTGGGTAATCAATCCCGTCTTTTTGTGCTAACTGACGAAGATTGGCATAATAAGCATCTGTCGAAGTTTTGTCTGAACCCTCTGCATCCCATTGAATTTTGAGAGCTTTTCTTGCTTTCAAAGCTGCCCAATAGGTATCTGCTACAACAGCAACGGCTTCTACAGCACGATGAGGCATTTTGCGTTCGGTTTTTACGACCTTTTTCACACCTTTTACCTTCATGGCTTCAGCACTATCAATACTCTTGACTTTACCCAAAATAGTTGGAGAGCGCTGAATGCTTGCATATAACATGCCAGGAACTTCAGCATCAATACCAAAAACAGCAGTACCATTAATTTTGGAAGGAATTTCTGGTCTTGGAACAGATTTGCCCAATAGTCTAAAATCTTTCGGGTCTTTTAGCTTGGGGTTTTTAGGTACTTCTAATTTTGAAGCTTCTTCCACCAACTCCCCGTAGGTATAAGACTTGCCAGAAGGCTTGTGATACACTTTACCTAACTGAGCGTAACAGTCTGTAGTAGGAACATTCCATTTTTTTGAAGCAGCCGTAATCAACATTTCTTTTACCGCTGCACCTGCTTTACGCATAGGTTGCCAGCGTGTGCGAATAGATGATGAACCACCTGATAACTGCGCACCATATTTACCCTGACCGTCGGTATTGCGGATTTGTACTTGAGATAAATCTACCTCTAGTTCTTCTGCCAACAATAGCGGTAAAGATTGATAAGTACCCTGCCCCATGTCTGGACGAGCATTGAATAGAATAATCTGTCCGTCGTCGTTAATTAAGATATAAGGGTTGAGTTCTAGTCCTGCTAATGAACTTGTTGTGTCAATTTTGGTAATGGTTGCAGCTTGCCCTTGTTGCCAAGGCAACGAAAAGCTGATGGCTAACAAAGCCCCAACTTTTCCTGTAGATTTCAAAAAGTCTCTACGACTTGAAGATTCTAATGATTTTGTCATGATGTTTTGCGAGAATTTAAGATAAACAATGGTGCTAGAATATTCTTATCTACCAGTTGTATTACCTGAATCTTTCATTAATTCTGCCGCACGGTGAATCGCTTTGCGAATACGTGGATAAGTTCCGCAACGACAAATATTACCAGACATAGCCTCATCGATATCCGAATCACTAGGATTAGGATTAGTTTTTAAAAGTGCCACTGCAGACATGATTTGTCCTGATTGGCAATAACCACATTGAGGTACTTGGGCTTCAATCCATGCTTTTTGTACAGCATGATCGGTATTATTGGAAATACCCTCAATAGTTGTGATTTTATTCGTTGCCTTTACTGTAGAAACTGGCGTTGAGCATGAGCGAATTGGTTGTCCGTCTAAATGAACAGTACAAGCACCACAAAGTGCCATTCCACAGCCAAATTTAGTTCCTTTCAAACCCACATAATCACGAATCACCCACAAAAGAGGAGTGTCTGGGTCTGCATCTACAGTATATTTTTTGCCATTTACAGAAAGATTGTACTTTGCCATGATGTGCGAAAGTTTAGGAGTTGATTAGTATCTAGAAGGATAGTGTTTGTAAAAGCATTAAGAAAGTCGTCTGACTTTATCTTTGACATTTATAAAAATACAATTTGTCCTTATTTTGTTCAAATTTTTTAGATGAAAGACAAAGTATTTCAGATTGCGGATGATTGATTGGAGATTTGTTACAATATGAAGATAAAAAAAGAGACGTAATTCCTTACGTCTCTATAATTTACTAAAATTAAAAATGTCATATTACCAGTCAGGTGTTACACCTCCACGTACTCTAGAGTTGAGAGAAATACGAATAATCGGGGTAATTCTCGAAGTTGGGGTGTCTTTGGTAAATGTACCATTTTCAAGTCTATAGCCAAATTCCAATCGGAAAATACGAGCAATACCATCGATACCATAACCAAATTCAGCATAATGAAAATTCTTATTGGCAGTGTACATGTAGTTGGCAAAAAACTCCTCACGTAAAGCTAGCTTTCGAGCGATATTTAGTCTTGAAACCAAAAACTTACGCATCCCCACCATCGTCATAATATCGATATAGGCTCCGTTGGTTGAATACAAAAATGGGTCAATAAATTTCTTACTAGCTCCCCAAATATAGTTGTCATAAAAACCGACTAATCTATGTGTTGTAAGCATATTTCCAATCGAAATCATGTTGTTATTGCCATTAAAATGCTTGTAGTCGGCAAAGGTCATATTCTTTATGTCGAAAAATGTACCAGCTTGTGCTATGTAGTTAAAATTGGTATTGAGCGATAACGGAAAGTTATGGGTAATACCTAATTCAACGGTATGAAAGTCAATGTCTGTATTAAGAACTTCGCTGAAAGCACCACGATATTTGAACATAATTAATGGTGACGAAGACAAATCGACCATTCGAATGTTGTTACGATATTGCTTTTTGAGGGTAGGACGATAGTTTACCTGAAAACTGACCGAAAAAGCTGTATTGGTCTTAAATTCGGTATTGCCAATTTCTTTATTTTCTGGGTTATTAGGCAAGTATGGCGTATTCTGGAAGTTAATCCAGTAATAATTGGTGGTGTTTTCCAAAGGAAATCTTCTTGCCCATTCAGCAGAACCTCGAATGGCAAAGGCATTTGAAATTCTTTCGACTAAACTAAAATTGATAAACTCTTTCTCGTAAATCTTTACATAGTTTTTCTTTAGTAATAAAGTCGATAGTGAGTTCAGGTCAAAAGCAATTGGGGTATCTACATTGTATTGTGATACAAATTTTCCACCAGTGATACTGATGTCATCTTGTTGGGTTTTCCAACGAAGTTTAAGCGTCCCTGATGATTTTTGTAAATTGTAAGAATATCGCCAAGTGGGGTCTATTTCGAACCAATCATAACGGGCTTTTCTAAAGCGATATAAAGCTCCCGTATTTTGAACAAATCCTTCAACGGTATTGAAGTTGAAGTCTAAAACAGGAGATTTATAGTAAATTTCGTGTGGATAAAAACCTCTTGTATTATCTCCCCAAAAATACGAGCGACTAAATAAAACACTTCCGACTCCAAATTTAAGGTTGGTTTGACGATAGGTAGCATACTCGTCAGGTTGCGGAGGCAATGTTGATTTGGAAATCGCCGAAATAGAAAGACTTGGGAGGTAGGTTTTTGTTTGGTAAGATTTTTTTAGGTTATCCCACCATTCTTGCGATTGTGATTCAGGCAAAACCTCCAAATTTATCTTATCATATCGTTTTAATCCTGAGCCAATATTGGCATCACTCCAAGTGTTTTCCAGATTAGAGCCAAGCGTTCCCATGACTTGTTTAAACTGCTGAACTTCAAAGTTACGTTCTTGGATATTATAAACTTCACGAAATTGATGTTCTGATGGTCTTACAATAGGCTCGATATTGCCAAGCTGATAATTCCAAACGTGGGCTATGTACTGGTACTCACCCTGAAATCCCATGAGTTTGCCAGTGGTAGAAATTTGATATTTTTGAGGAAGAACCACCGATTGGACAGATTCAAAATCTATTTCAAAATGATACTGAATTGCATAGTGATTTACCGAAACATCTAATCCGACAATCCATCCTTCGTCAGTAGACAAAGCAATTTTACCAGAAAAAACTTTCTCGTCATTATTAAGTTTGGGCGTAATTTCAAACCAATCAGCTTCTTTTCCAGCCAAAAAAGCCTTGCCTATCCACTTAAAATCATAATAGTGAAAAGCCTTAGGCGAGAGAGGAGAAATAGCTTTTGGTCCCACATTTGCCTTATAAAAGTTGGGATTTACAAACTTGTCAGCACGAGCTTCTGCATGATAATTGTTACGAGCAGCCTTAAAATCAAATACATAATTATAAGCAGTATCTACCCGAAACTTGCCATAAGATTCTGATTGATATGCTAATTTGCCCTCTATCCCTTCCTTTTTGAGAAGTCCCTTCCAAATACTAGGGATACGATTCCATTTACCTGTATTTTGGATAAAAATCTCAGCAGAAAAATCAGCCTGTTTTTGGTCATGCTTACTAGCATTCAAAATAGCTTTTTCTACGGCTTGATGAGCATATAATGAAGAATCAGTCGTATTGATTTGAAAGGCATTAGCAGTATAAATTTGGCAGCATATAGATAATAGTAATATCAGTGGCCGAATGAATTCTTTAAACATAAGGACTTGCAAAGCAAGGCTTTGCCTCAATGGTTGATATAGAGCGTATCTCCAAAATTTAGTAAACGGAAAATTACCCCCTTTTAGTTTTGTTTATCTGAAAAAAAATGTGATATTTAATTAAAAAGAAAATTTAAGCAAAAAGGCTTATTTTTTCATGAAATAATACCATTACTCTTAACCTAGGACTAAATTACTAAATAAAAAAAGGCAAAGCAAATTTAAGCACCTCTTCAATAAACATCAATGAGAAAGCTCATGAACTAAATAAATTCTAATCTAAGATTAATGTCACTCTCCCGATTGCCACTAAAATAATAAGTAATTTTGTGTGTTCGATTTATTATTTATATTCTTTCCAAACAGATCGAACAAACTAATAATTATGTTGTTAGTTAACTATTAACCTTTAAAAAACCAACAACCACATGCAAAGCACTCAGTTAAGCCTTATCGTTAAGAAACTGACCGAGTTTTACGGCACTGAATTTAACAATTTCACATACCAGTCACCACTATCGCCGACTAAAACTTACGAAAAGGATAGTATCAACGACTTTGTGAATGACCTTATACAAGAGGCCAGAAAACAACAGTTTTTAGTAGTCGAAAACTACGCTAATGCCAAAGAGTTCCACGTTCTAATCGAGCAAAGCTCTCATCCAATTATATTTTTTGATGATTCTCACGGAGAGATTAGACCAATTTTAGCATCCAGAAAGCTTAAAGATGATGCGCCTTTCTTTTGGCGTATTTTGGATAACGAAACAGAGGCTATTTCCTTGTCTTCTTCTTTTAAGCCAGTTACTGTTTCAAATGCTCCCGACAAATCGAATAATGGAAAGGTTAGATTTTTGAAGGTCTTTCCCCTCGAAAATATTTCGGAGGACAATGCCTTCGAGCAGTTATCTCCTGTACAGAGGCTGTTTAATATGCTTCGTAAGGAGAAAAAAGATATTACCACTATCTATATTTATGCCATTGTAGTGGGTATCATTAGCTTAACCTTGCCACTTGGCATTCAGGCCATTATTGGGCTTGTATCTGGAGGCCTTTTCTTTAGTTCTGTTTATGTTTTAGTAGGTGTCGTAATACTTGGAATTGTTTTTTCGGGTATCCTACAAATTTACCAACAAACGCTCGTCGAAATTCTTCAAAGAAGAGTTTTTGCCAAAGCTGCCTTCGAATTTACCTATCGTATCCCTAGAGTCAAATCTGAATCCTTATTAGGGGTATACGCACCAGAGTTAATGAATCGTTTTTTTGACATTCTCAATGTTCAAAAAGCACTTCCCAAAGTACTTATCGACGTAACAGCAGCTATAATCCAAATTATGTTTGGTATTATATTGCTATCGCTTTATCACCCTTACTTCATCGCATTTGGGGCTATTACGGTCATTGTTGTATCGTTAGTAGTCTATTATAATGCCCCCAAAGGACTTGAATCTAGCTTAATTGAATCGAAGTATAAGTATAAAGTAGCGCAATGGCTCGAAGATATTGCTCGTACTTTGTATGCCTTCAAATCTGCTGGCTCTACCAATTTGCCTATGCAACGCATGGACTATCTGGTGAATAACTATCTCAAATACCGTAAAAAACATTTCAATGTACTGCTAATCCTTTTTGGAAATGCAGTATTCTTCAAAGCATTTATTACTGGATTACTCCTAGTTTTGGGTACCGCATTAGTTATCGACAGACAAATTACGCTTGGGCAGTTTGTAGCTTCTGAAATTATCATCGTATTGGTAGTGAACTCTGTAGAAAAATTGATTGGTAGTATCGAAACAGTTTTTGACTTGTTGACAGCCGTTGAAAAAATGGGAACTGTTACAGACCTTCCACTAGAGCGCCAAACGGGTCTAAACTACGATTTTAACCAGCATTCGCAAGGAATCGCCATCAAGTTGCAAAACTTAAGCTACAAATATCCAGATGGAAATAAAAAGGTGTTGAAAAACCTCAATTTGGATGTTCAGCCCAATGAAAGTATCTGTATTACTGGTACCAATGGATCAGGTAAAGAAACGTTACTTAAAATCCTATCTGCCATTTTCACTGAGTATGAAGGCTCTGTTTCTTACAACGGCATTTCGATTCGTGATTTGGACTTAAATGCTGTTCGTGATGCCATTGAGCGAAACCTTGCGGTTGACTTGATTTTTGATGGGTCATTAATCGACAATGTAGTAATGGGACGTAAAAATATCACTTTTGAAGATTTGCAGTGGGCGCTCCGAAGCCTTAATATGCAAGATGTCATAGCTGAGCTCCCTGATGGACTCAGTACCCAAATGATTGCGGGAGGTAAGCGTTTTTCTGAAAGCTTTATCGCCAAAGTATCAGTTGCTAGATGCGTAGTTGAAAAGCCAAAATTGCTAATGATAACCGATATCTATAGAGAGCTTCACAAGGCCGAGCGAATGAAATGTATCTCATTTTTAGCTGACAAACAAAACCCTTGGACTTTGCTCACGATCTCTAACGATCCTCTGGTAATGGCGGCCTGTGATCGGGTTTTAGTAATGAATGAAGGCGAAATCGTATTGGATGGACCATTTGATGAGCTGATGAAAAACGATAAGTTTATGTCATTGGTGGACTAGTTGTTGAAGAATAGGCTTTGAGCCAAAACAATTATTTCAAACGTAATTTTAAGAATTTACTCATGTTAAATATATCAAAACAAAAAGTTCACGACCGTGTTCATGAGGAGTTTGATTTATACTCCCTCAACACTTTGCATACGCCACGGTCAGCGGTCGTCTTAAAAAGATGGCTCATCGGAATTGGGGTTGTTTTGTTGCTTATAATGTTTTTGCCCTGGCAACAGAATATCAATGGCAAAGGCGATATTACAGCACTTACTCCCAAGGACCGTCCCCAAAATATTCAAAATATCATTGCAGGTCGAATCGAAAAATGGCTTGTGAAAGAAGGTGACTTTGTCGAAAAAGGAGATACTATTTTAGTAGTATCCGAAATCAAGGATGACTATTTTGATAAAAACCTTTCGAAACGTTTACAGGAGCAACTTGCTGCCAAAAAATCCGCTATTGAAAGTTATCACGTCAAAGTAAAAGCCCTTGAGTCGCAAATTGTGGCTTTGCAACAAAATCAGCAGTTTAGTTTACAAAAAGCTAAAAACAAGGTCAAGCAAAACCAAGCCAAAGTAGTGTCTGATAGTACCGATATGTTGGCAGAGCAAGTGCAAGTTACTATTGCCCAAGTGCGTTATGATCGTGGTGAAGACCAATACAAAAATGGAGGAATTGTATCGTTGAGCGAACTAGAATCTCGTAAGCTCAAATTGCAAGAAACAAAAGCAAAGTATGTTTCGGTACAAAATAAATTGTTGGTTTCTCGTCAAGAGCTTATCAATGCCCGTATCGAACTTAATTCAGTAAATGCAGAATACGCAGAGAAAATCTCAAAGGCAGAATCTGATAAAAGTACAGCATTGTCTTCAGTAGCTACTGGAGAATATGAATTGTCGCAATTACAAAATAAAATTTCTAATGTAGATTATCGCCTCGGACAATATGTTGTTCGTGCCCCACAAGATGGTTTTGTGGTAAAAGCTTTGAAGGCAGGTATTGGTGAAACTATCAAAGAAGGCGAGTCTATCTGTACGCTTCAGCCGTCTAATCCAGATACAGCCGTAGAACTTTACGTAAAAGCTATGGACGTACCCCTCATCCAGGAAGGTCGTGAGGTGCGTTTGCAGTTTGAGGGTTGGCCAGCTTTGGTATTTTCAGGATGGCCGTCTACCTCTGTAGGTACTTTCGGAGGTACTGTAAAAGTTATCGACCGAGTAGATAGTAAAGGTGGCGAATATCGTATGCTAGTAATTCCGAAGAAAGGTGATGACCCTTGGCCAAAGCAATTGCGAATGGGCTCAGGTGTAGTAGGCTGGGTTATGCTCGACAATGTACCTATTTGGTATGAAGTATGGCGTCAGCTCAATGCTTTCCCTGCCAACTTAAAGAGTGAACCAGAGGAAAAACAACCTGACAAACAAGCTAAAAAAGAAGATAAAAAATGATAAAGATGCAGAATAACACACATCAGGGTGCTTTTCTTGTCAAACCTTTCTTTTTTATTCTTATACTCTGGAGCTTTACAAGCTTCAGAGTATCTGCTCAGACAGCTTTTAGTTTTGAGGATTTTAAAAGTTTGGTGCTCAAAAATCACCCCATGGTCAAGCAAGCTGATTTATACCCACGCGATGCCGAAACCGAAATTATGCAAGCCAAAGGACAGTTTGACCCTAAGCTCAGCTCTACGCTCGACCGCAAAGCTTTGGGTGGAAGCGAGTATTATAATCGTTGGGAAAACGCCTTAAAAGTTCCTGTTTGGACAGGTACGGATCTAAAATTAGGATATGAAAATCGTACAGGTAAAAAACTTTTACCTGAAGAATCTCCCGAATTATTGGTAGCAGGTATCACTGTTCCGATTGGACAAGGTATGATTATCGACGCACGTCGTACCACTTTAAAACAGGCACAATTGGCTAAAACAATTTCTGAAGCAGAACGATTGAAGTTAATTAACAAAACCGTTTTGTCTGCCTCAAAAGCCTATTGGGAATGGTGGTTTAGCTATCAGCAATTACAGTTTATTCAGGAAGGCTTGAGTCTAGCCAATACTCGATATGTAGCAACCAAAGAACGTGCTGCTATTGGCGAACAAGCTGCGATTGACTCTGTGGAGGCAAAGATTACCTTACAAGACCGTCAGGTTGCATTGGAGCAAGCTTATGTAGAGTTGCAAAACACTCGTTTGGCTCTTTCTAATTATTTGTGGGATGCCAACGAAAATCCATTGGAATTGCCCGAGGGTGCTATTCCTCCTAAAATAGCTACCAGAAAACTGGACGAGGTAACTTTACAAAACCTTATCACCCAAGCAAAAGTACAACATCCTGAAATTGTAAAATTGGATGTTAAAATCAAACAGTTGGGTTTAGAGGAAAAACTAAGAAAAGAGTTATTAAAGCCACAATTGAATTTCAATTTTAACTTTATAACCAAAACTCTTAATAGCAATTACGGACCAGAAGGAGGTATTTCTTTTGATAATCATAAAATGGGTGTTGAATTTGTGATGCCAATTTTTCTGAGGAAAGAAAGAGGCAAGTTAGAGCAAGTTCGTATCAAGCAACTGTCGACAGGTTTTGAATACAATTTGGCAAAAAGAGAAGTTGTCAATGATATTTATGCGGCCTACAACGATGTAAAAAACCTTGAGCGTCAGCTTTCTATTCAGCAGCAGGCAACCAGCAATCAGGAACTTTTACTAAAGGCAGAACAACGTAAGTTTGAAATAGGCGAAAGTACACTTTTCCTAATCAACTCCCGCGAAAGTAAGTTTATCGACATGAAAGTCAAAGTTGAGTCTTTGCGAAGTAAATACGAAAAAGCACTAGCAAGTTTGGCGTATTACTCAGGTTTAAGTGAATTATAATCCTTTGCCCTACAGTTTAAGCTGTGGGGCTTTTTTTTTTGCCTTGCATTTATTCTAGTACTTTTGTGGTATGAACGCTCCTTTATTTAGCCCAGAAGAAATCCAGTTTATACAAGAACATCTCAACGATGAACCTAGCAAATTGATGTTGCAGGCGCGTCGTTATCCGCATTTGCCTGTAGCCAAGTTGGTTCAACAAATTCAAGCTCGCCAGAAAGCTCAACATAAATTACCCGATTGGTATGCCAATACCAAGTTGGTTTTTCCTGCCAATCTTTCGGTAGAGCAGTGTTCTTCGCAAGTGACGGCGCTCTTCAAAGCGAGTTTAATTCATGGAGAAAGTATAGCCGATTTGACAGGTGGAATGGGAGTGGATACAGCTTATTTGGCACAAGGTTTTCAGAAAGCTTTTCATTTTGAGCAAAATCAGGAGTTACAAGAGATTGTGGCGTATAATTTTGAACAATTGGGGTTAAAACATATAACGTTTATTGGTGGTAATTCAATCGATTGGCTCAATGCGCAGAATCCAACCAATACACATTTTTCATGGATCTATCTTGACCCACATCGTCGTGATGAAGCAGGAGGGAAGGTTTTTGCCTTGAGCGATTGCGAACCCGATGTAGTGAAATACCAAGACTTACTTTTTCAATTTTCTGAAAATATTCTGATTAAAGCATCTCCTATGCTCGACCTCGACCAGTCTATTCGAGAATTGAAGTGTATCAAACAAATTTGGGTAATTTCGGTAGATAACGAGGTGAAGGAGGTTCTTTTTCACTTGAAATCAAACCATACCGATGCTCCACTGATAACTTGCGTGGCTTTATATAAAAATCAGGATACTCAAACTTTGAGTTTTTACAAAGAAGAAGAAGCGCAAACCGCTCCGAGTATTGGTCAGCCCACTCGTTACTTGTATGAACCTAATGTAGCATTATTAAAAGCAGGCGCTTTTAAGCTTCCTTGTAGTCGCTATGGATTACAAAAAATTGCACCTCATAGTCATTTATATACATCAGAAGTTTTTCAGGCTGATTTTATAGGACGTTCTTTTGAAGTTCTGGCAGTGTGTAAACTTGATAAAAAAGCAATAGCGCCATTTATTTCGAATAATCAAGCCAATATTACCATCAGGAATTTTCCTTTAACAGTAAAACAAATCAGAGAAAAACTTAAAATCCAAGAAGGAGGAAATACCTATCTTTTCGCTACGACCGATGCTCAGGGGCAAAAAATTGTGATAGTTTGTCAAAAGGTGACTTCCTAAAGCTATATAAGTCTTATAGCTACCAAATACTCAAATAGTTGCTTGAAATCAAACCGAATAAGCACTAAATTCGTTGGTAAGACACAATCAAAATTTTCGAAATCATGAAAAAACTTCTCATCTTATCCATCCTATTATTCATTGGCAAATCTGCCTTTAGTCAGGTTTTTACAGGAACTCTCGAAGTAGACCGTGCCAATAAAGAAGGCTTATACACAACAGTATCAGTCGATGAAAAATATGTAAAAGAATCTTGGGCGCAAGAATTAGCCAAGTATGGGCGAGTAGAAGACGGACGTAGCGGCGTGTATCGCATTACAGGTGCAAATATTCCTAGCGTTTCGAGTCTTCCCCTAATGGTTGTTAGTAAGGTGTTCTACGATAAAGGTCGTACCAAAATCTTTGTTTCCTTTGGCTTTGAAGACCAAGTTTATATCAATGGTGGGCACTCACAATATCCACAAGCTGAAAAGTTTTTGAATAATTTTGTTGACCTTATTACCCAACAAGAAAATGTACGAATTCAACAAAAAGCTTTGGATGATGTAACAGAAAAGCAAAAGAAGTTTGCAAAGTCAGGAGATAGATTGGTGAAGTCTATTGAAGATAATAAAAAAGAGAAAGAACGTTTATTGAAAAAAATTGAAGAAAACGGCGCAGCTTTAGAAAAACTCCTTTCTGATGTTGAACAAAATAAGAAAGATCAAATCAAAATTCAGGAAGAACTAGCCAATCAACAAAAAAAATTGGAAGAGGCTAGAACAAAATTGCCAAAATAAATTAATCTAAAAACTCCTAATCAAGCCTATTTTGATTAGGAGTTTTTTTTGTGACCCATCCAAAAATTCCATTTAGCCTTCCAAAACTGCCGTCCGTTTATTTTCGTCTTGATAATTCTAGGTCTCCACATAACTTTCGAACATCAAACAAGGCAAAACAGCTACAATATCCCAATAATTAACTAAATTAGGCTGTAACCTTTGATTTGAAACTAGCATCAAACCTCGTAACAATTAATACTTACTATCATGAACGAAAGACTTTATCGCAATCCTTCAAAAGCTACTTTGGGGGGTGTTTGTGCAGGACTCGCAGAAAGATTCGGAATAGAAACTGTTATTATTCAATTAATATTTTTCTTCGGAACAGTATTGTCACACGGCTTTTTCTTTTGGATGTATATCATCCTTTGGATTGCCTTACCAGTCAAAAATACTTGGGACACCACTGTAAACGATGCCACTGCTTTCAATTTTAATAAACCTGACATGAAAAAAGAATCAAATAAAATTTGGGGTGCCGTGCTTATCGGCCTAGGCTTAATTTTCTTCTTGGATGAATGGATTCCGAGCTTTGATATGCATAAATTATGGCCATTGGTGTTAATCGGTGTAGGTGGTTATATCATCTTCAAGGATAGAAAATCAAATGGCAATAACGACAATTACGGTCAATTCTAATCTTCAAAACCTTTAAGCCATGAATTCTAAAAATATATTTGCAGGAGGTTTTCTAATTTTATTAGGTATCCTCTTCCTCGGAAAAGAATATGGGTGGTTTCATATCCACTGGCATGATATTGCTCGAATGTGGCCATTGCTATTGATATACATGGGCTTGATGGCCTTCGTTGGCAAAACAAGTCGTTCGGCTACGGTAATTTCTATTATCATGATGGCTATTTTTATTCCATTGGTACTAGTTAAGAGCTGTGTTGATGATGTCAAGTCAGAAGTGTTTGATGGAGATAGAGATTTCCACTTAAGATTTGATGATGATGATAATCGCAATGATAATGACGATAATAGTCAAAATGAGGATAATGATAAGAATGACAACAATGAAGACGAAAAATCTTATGGAGTCGGAGGTAAGCAGCACATCACTGAACCTATGAACTCATCTATCAAAACCGCTAATTTTGAGTTAAATGGTGGTGCTGCGGAGTTTATCATCGATGGAGGAACTTCTGAATTAGTAGAAGCAGATGCCGATCTTGATTTTGGGAAAATCTCTTTAGGAAAAACGGGTGAGGGCGATAATCCAAATGTTAAATTTAAACTTTCTGGTAAAAAAGAAGGTATCAATTTTGACAGTGACCGTCACAATAAAGTTGATTTGAAATTCAATCCAAATGTGCTTTGGAACATGAAGTTTGAATTCGGTGCTGGAAAGGCAGATTTCGATTTATCATCATACCGTATCAAACAGTTGGACATCAAAACAGGTGTAACCAAAACCGACATCAAATTAGGTGATTTGTCCGATAATATGATTGTCAACGTAGAGTCAGGACTTACTTCTATCGAATTTGAAGTTCCGCAAGGTGTAGGTTGTCGTATCAAAGTAGATGGAGGGTTAAACTCGAAAAACTTTGATGGATTTACCAAAAGAGGCGACTATTGGGAATCACCAAATTATGACAAGTCAAGTAAAAAAATCTTGATTAATTTTGATGGTGGCTTGCAAGATTTGAAAGTGAAAAGATACTAAGAATTGCTGATTCTTGATTTCGGATATAAATAGAAAGGAGCTCTCATTGATTTGAAGGGCTCCTTTTGCTTTCACAGATATTGAAAGCAAATCCGTTATATAATCGTTTGGCACAGCTCCACCAATACCGAATTTGTTGATTTCGGATGTAAAAAGCATACTAACTTATTGTCAGCACCTTTTTTAGGTACCTCATTCAATAGGATAAAGCCTTCTGATTTTAATCTTGCCATTTCTGCTTCTATATCTTCTACTTCAAAGGCAATATGGTGTATACCTTCGCCTTTTTTCTCGATGAATTTTGCGATTGGACTATCGGGATTCGTTGCTTCTAAAAGTTCAATTTTAGTTTGTCCCGTCTGAAAAAAAGAAGTTAAAACACCTTCTGATTCCACACCTTCCTGTTTGTAAGGTGATACGCCCAATAATTTACTAAATAAGGTATTAGATTCGAACAAGCTTTTTACTGCAATTCCGATATGTTCTACATGTTGCATCTTATGGTTTTGTTTTGATTTTCGATTAAACATTTATCTTTGACAAATATCTAAAAACTATTATTTGATAGCCACAAAACTATCTCAACTTAGCACAAATAGATTGATCAAACTTAGAATTGTTTTGATGATTTATGATGAATACCAATATGAATCATCAAAAGGAAAGTCTGTATAAAGAAGTAATCGTTTGAAAAATAGGGTTTTGTGTTCAAAACTCTATTTCTTTAATTCAACACTATCAGTATGTCCAAACGAAAAAGAAATAACGCTCAAACAACCTTAGGCACTTCGCCTGGTACACTTACCTATGTAGGAGCTGATGTAAATTATGCCACCAAAATCACTTGGGTAGAATACAATAATGAAGAATATAAGGTATGTCAAATACCACATTTTTCGGATTTGAATCAGTTAGAATTAAGTAAAAACAAACGACATTGGTTTAATATTGATGGTATTCACGAGCCACAAGTAATTGCAACGATTGGTGAAATATTCAATCTTCATCCGCTTATTTTGGAGGATATCATGAATACTGAGCAAAAGCCTAAGTTTGAGTCTTATGAAGGAAATCAACTCTTTTTTACCTTCAAAATGCTCAATTATAACGCTACCACAAGAGAAATTGAAAGTGAACATTTGAGTTTAGTCTTGATAGATAATTGCGTCCTTTCTTTTCAGGAGGAACGAACTACTGATATTTTTCTGCCCGTTCAAAATCGCATTGTGGCATCGGCAGGTAAAACTCGTAAGAATGGAGTTGATTACTTGATATATTGTCTAATCGACTTGGTGGTAGATAATTATTTTATGTGTCTGGACTGCCTTTCTGATGAAATTGAACGATTGGAGGAGGATATTATTCAAGATGCCAAGCCATTGGCAATGCGAGAGTTATATGGCTTAAAGCGAGAAGAGATGACATTGCGCAAATCGATTTACCCTTTGCGTGAAATGATAGCTACCGTTCTTCGTGAAGATTACCCTAGCATTACGCATTATACCTCGCTTTATTTTAGAGATGTACTGGACCATACCTCACAATTGATTGAGAATATCGATTCACACCGAGATTTGATCGCTTCTTTAATGGATTTGTATTTATCTCAAGTGAGTAACAAAATGAACAATATCATGAAGGTACTCACGGTGATTTCTGTCATTTTTATGCCATTGACATTTGTGGCTGGTATTTACGGGATGAACTTTGATAATATGCCCGAATTGCATTGGAAATACAGTTACCCAGTTGTTTGGGTAGTCATGATTGTCATGGTTATCCTAATGCTGATAGGGTTTAAACGAAAAGGGTGGTTGTAGTCTAGTAAGAAATACTCATATTGAAGATTTGTAGAAAAAGTGATTTTACTCAGTTAGAAAAAAAAATTTTTTTATGTTTTTGTGGAATCAGGCTTCTTTTATTAACCTGTTTTAATGAAAAATATACTTTTTTAACAAAAATAGGGTAAATATGAATCCTCTATCATTATCAAATAGTGTTTTGGCTTATAGAACTGTTGATTTATAAAGCTTTTAACTACAAAAAGTACAAAAAATAATTACCATAAATCAAAAAATATTTTTTATTCCAAGTGTGGTTGCAAAATCAATGTATTTTTTCAAAAAAATATTAATTTCTAAAAAAACAGGTTTTAAAAATCTATAAATCTTCTCAAAAAAGATATAATTAAAGATTTTGAGGGTTATTTTAGAAGATAATAGGGTTTTTTGGGTGAGCTTTAACTGCTTGATTTTCTGATACTTTAGTCGGATATTTGAATCATAAAATGGTCTAAGTAACCAATGGTTTAGATAATCACAAAAAATCATAGAAGAGTATGGAAAGCGTGTTTGCTTCGATTTTGTTAATCTCGGGTCGTCCGACTCAACCATTTACTGGTGTACCGCCAGTGGTAATGGTTATATTCATGGTAGTTTCTGTTGCATTGATAGTGTTGGGTTTAGTAATTTCTAGAAAGCGCCAATCATGGTTGGAGCATTCACAAATTACAGAAGGAGAAATCGTAGAGGTAAGTAAACGTTACGAACGTAGTGACAAAATGGGACAATCTCCGATTTACTTCCCTGTGGTATCATTCAACTTCAAAGGAAGAACATTTAAGATAGAATCTGAAACTGGCATGCCAAGAATCAGTCAGGTAGGAGAAAAAGTGGAGGTTCGCTTTAACCCTGAAAACCCTTACGATTCTACTTTAGGTACGTCGAGTATTCCTGGTACAAAACCTGGCTTGTTCTTTGTTCTTGGAGCTTTGTTATTAGTAGCAAGTGCGATTCTAACGGCTCATGCTCAAATGCCAATCGCTCTTAAGTAATTTTGGACTCCAAATAATAAAAAAAGGTGTTAGCAATAACACCTTTTTTTATGCAAGTATTTGCAAGCTTATGCAAACTATAAGATTTCTACTGATTTGCCTTTGAAAGGTTGCAAGATTTTTTCATTTGGGTTAAGGCTCGTAACCAAATAATCCAAATCGTCTACATCGCATACTTTGTAGTTTTCTACACGATTCATTTTTTCTTCAATCACACAGCTTACCGTTTTTTTGGCAACGCTCATCATCTTTTGTTTTAGTAACGATTCCTCATATTGTCTGATGGCTAATCCTTTTTGTGAATGGATACTATTGATGCCCATGAAGTAAAGGTCGGCATTGATATGCTCTAAATCTTGCATGGTTTTACTACCAAGTGTTATTTGGTATCGCTTATAAAACGATCCTCCGAGCAAAATTACTTCTATTTTAGGGTGTTCAGCCAATGCCGTAGCTAAATGCGGATTGTTGGTCACCACAGTAATTTCTAAACTTTTAGGGAGTTGTTCAGCAATATAAAAATTGGTGGTACCTCCGTCCATCAATACAATAGAGTGATTCTCAATTAGTTTTTGAGCTTTTTTTGTAATGATATTAAATTCATTGTTAGCAATACCCAAACCACGACTTGCTTTCATTGATAAGTACGAGTTGGCAATAGCACCCCCGTGTACTTTTTTCAAGAGTCCTCGGTCTTCCAGCTCTATAACATCTCTCCTTACACTATCATACGAGACATTTAATAATTGTCCCAGCTCTACTAATGTTACTTTCTTGTCAGTTCCTAACTTTTCTAGAATTAGTTGTTGACGTTCTTCTTTAAGCATAACTTTAAACCTTTAAAGGCCCACGCTTGCGTAAGATTGCAAGCACTTCTGTTTTATTATAATAAGTAGTCAAATTTACAATTATTTCTTGCTAATATCCTAGAGTAGAATGTTTTTTTTCGCAAAACTTTGAAAAAAGGTCTCAAACTATTGCAATTTTTTGCAAATTTACTTGCAATAGTTTGAAAAGTTTTTT
This sequence comes from Cellulophaga sp. BC115SP, assembly GCF_009905545.1. GTDB lineage: Bacteria > Bacteroidota > Bacteroidia > Cytophagales > Spirosomataceae > Flectobacillus > Flectobacillus rivi. The sequence continues at coordinate 19,568 of NZ_JAAALB010000057.1, forward strand.
ATACCTTTGTCTTGTAATAAATTAACCATTTTTATATCTTTAGAGAATAATTAGTATTAATAATTGGATAGTAAGAATAATGTTCTGAAGGGTTATTAAAAAACGGTGACAGCTGTGCTGACACCGTTTTTCTTTTTTATTACACTTGGAAAAAAACTCGCTTGACTCTTTCGCTTACATTTGTCAAAATTTCATAAGGAATAGTATCTATTTTTTGAGCCAGTTCTATAATCGATAAATCTTTCCCAAAAATAATCACATCGTCTCCTTCTTGCACATTTGGCACATCGGTTACGTCTATCATACACATATCCATACAAATATTGCCAATTACTTTACATCGTATACCGTGTACTAAAACTTCGCCATTTCCACGGCTAAATCCTCTGTCAAAACCATCAGCATAACCAATGGCAATGGTGGCAGTTTTAGTTTTTCGATTAAGGATACCTTTGCGGCTATAACCTACGGTTTCGTGAGCTTCGACTGTTTTGATTTGCGAGATAACCGTTTTGAGTGTACCTACTGTTTGTAACTGCGCTTGGTCTTCGGGGGTAGCAGCTACGCCATATAGCCCAATTCCCAAACGCACCATATCCAAACGTGCTTCAGGAAAACGTGCTATTCCTGCTGAATTGGCGAGATGTCTTGAAGGAAAATAACCAATTGCTTCAGAAATCTCGTTTGCCATCTCGGTATAAAGCGCTGCTTGCTTTCTGGTAAAATCATCGTGTTCGGCACCGTCTGCACCAACCAAATGACTAAAAATGGTCGACACCCAAAGGTTGGGATTACAAGTTAATACCTCCAATAGCGCTGGTAATTCGTGCTTTTCAAAGCCCAAACGATGCATTCCCGTATCGAGCTTGATGTGTATTTTGGCAGTCAGATGATGTTCATCGATATATTCTGAAAACTCTCTTAATATGCGTTTGCTATAGATTTCGGGTTCAAGATTATACTGAACAATCTGCTCAAAATCGTTAGGGGATGGGTTCATGACCATGATAGGTAAATAAACACCATTTTGTCTCAATGCTACACCTTCGTCTGCATAGGCTACAGTAAGGTAGTCTACTCCATGAAACTGTAAAAGGTTGGCTACTTCGGTGCTACCTGCCCCATAAGCAAAAGCCTTAACCATGACCATAATTTTGGTTTGTTGACCGATTTTATCTCGGTAATAGTTAAGATTGTGGGTAATGGCATCCAAATTGATTTCGAGGATGGTACCATGAGTTTTCTTAACCAATTTACTGACAACCTGTTCGAAGCCGAATTTGCGTGCCCCCTTGACCAAAATAACACTATCTTTGATTTCTTTGATGAGCCTACTTTCAAGAAAATCTTGGGTCGTTCTGAAAAAATGCAAAGCTCCTTCATGAACTCCATTTTTAGATGGAATTGAAAACAAACCACAATTGCGCGTTATAATTTCGCCAATACCAATGACCATATCCAAATGTTTGGCTTTGACCAAATGTGCAATATGTTTGTAAAGCTCACTTTCTATAACTCCTGTCTCTAGCAAGTCGCTCAAAATCAATACTTTTGCTTCTCTTTGCTTTTGCTGATTTAGAAAGTTGAGCGCAATCGTTAAACCTGCTAAATCATTGTTATAGGTATCATCAATTAAATAGTTTCCTCTGACTCCTTGTTTCATTTCAAGTCGCATGGAAATCGGACGAAGGATTTGTAGACGAGCTTGAATCTCTAATTCATTATATCCCAGATGAATCATAGAAACAATGCAATGAATCGCATTCTCAATAGAGGCTTCGTCAGTAAATGGGACATCGAGTTTCATCGCATGACCACCTTGAAATGGCAAATCCTCCTTTTCTGTATCTGGATCATCTAACTGTAAGGTAACCAGCGTGTTTTGAAGTCCCACTTCCCAGTCTACTCTAATACCAAAGGGCAACACTCTCGACCATGAAAGGATTTTACATGAAGGGTTTTCAAAAATGAATTCCTTTTTTACAATCTCATCAATCTCAACGTAATCAGAGCAATATATTAAAGTTTTAGCCTGCTGAAACAACTTCATTTTCTCTCGAATTTTCTGACTAGTTTCAGCAAAAAACTCGTTGTGAGCTGTGCCAATATTGGTAAAAATTCCGATAGTTGGTTGTATTACTTTTTGCAAAGCTTCCATTTCTTCGGGACGAGAAATTCCTGCTTCGAATATGGCAAGCGTATGAGCTTTATTCATCTGCCAAACCGACAAAGGCACACCAATCTGCGAATTATAGCTTTTAGGGCTTTTGACAATCTGAAAACGATTTGCCAATAGTTGCGACAGCCATTCTTTTACGACCGTTTTGCCGTTACTTCCTGTTACTCCAATGACAGGAATAGCAAACTGAGCACGATGCTGCGCCGCCACTTCTTGCATAGACAAAATGCTATCTTCTACTTGCCAAACTTTTGCCTCTGGCATTTGAGAAAGTTCACGCATGACACCTATATTACAAGCTGATTTTTCGACCACAAATTCACGAACGCCTTTGCGGTATAAATCGTCGAGATACTGATGTCCATCATGATGAAGCCCCTTTATGGCAAAGAAAATAGAAGAACTTGGAGATGAAAGCTGGCGACTGTCATTCAGCAAATATTGGGCGTGGGTGCTAATGGGGGCTGTTTGAAATTTCATTCTACAAAATATCCAAAAAATATTGAGCGATTTGCAATTGAGCGTGGGATTGATTTTTAAAACACATTTTAGAAAAAAACACCCGAAAGTATCACTTTTAGCTCAATCCATCATTAAATCCTTATGAAATAGCAACAAAAAAAGTGAGGTAAAAATTACCTCACTTATCTTAATTTTATATTAGAAAAAGCTAAGTGGCTTATGATAAAGCAGCTACACCTGGCAAAACTTTTCCTTCCATGTATTCTAACAATGCACCACCACCAGTAGATACATAAGATACACGGTCGCCATAACCAGCGTTGTTTACAGCCGAAGCTGAGTCACCACCACCGATTAATGAGAAAGCACCGTTTTCTTCAGTAGCTTTAACAACTGCGTCAGCAATTGCGTTGGTACCGATAGCAAAGTTAGGGAATTCAAATACACCCATTGGACCATTCCAAAGAACTGTTTTAGAGTTAGCAATTACTTCGCTAAACAATTTCACAGATTCAGGACCGATGTCAAGACCTTCCCAGCCATCAGGAATTTCGCCACGATTTACGATTTGACGGTTAGCGTCATTACTAAAGTTGTCAGCACAAGTATTGTCTAATGGCATATAGATTTTTACGCCTTTAGCTTCTGCTTTTTCCAACAATGATTTTGCTAATTCTACTTTATCTGGCTCGTTGATAGACTTACCAATTTTGCCACCTTCAGCCAAAGAGAAAGTATAAGTCATACCACCACCGATGATAAGGTTGTCTACTTTGTCTAAAAGACGTTCAATAATCAAAATTTTATCAGAAATTTTAGAACCACCCATAATAGCTGTGAATGGACGCTCAGCGCTTTCTAAAATTTTGTTAGCATTTTCGATTTCAGCCAACATCACATAACCACATACGCGGTCTTCGAAGAATTGACCTACTACGGCCGTCGAAGCGTGTGCACGGTGAGCAGTACCAAAGGCATCATTTACCCAAACATCGCCCAATTTTGACAATTTTTCAGCAAACTCAACATTTCCTTTTTCTTCTTCTTTGTAAAAACGAAGGTTTTCCAACAAAAGGATTTCACCTGCTTGCAAATCAGCAGCTTGATCGATAGCCGATTGTCCGATACAGTCATCAGCAAATTTAACTTTGCGACCAAATACTACTGACAATGGATTTACTAAGTGCTTCAATGAATATTTTTCAGTTGGACCGTCTTTTGGTCTTCCCAAGTGTGACATCAAGATAACCGAACCACCATCATTAAGAATTTTGGTGATTGTAGGAATAGTTGCCTTAATACGAGTATCATCAGTGATTTCGAAACGTTCGTTCAATGGAACGTTAAAGTCAACACGGACTAATGCACGCTTGCCTGCAAAATTGTAGGAATTGACAGTCTTCATTTTTTTTCTTATGTTAATAGTTGTTTATAATTGGGAGATTTATGAATCAACAAAGAAAAATTACGAAACGCCTAGCTCTTTCAAAATAATATTACGTGAAATTAAGATTTTGTAAAATTATTATAACCTCGATGCTTCGTTGACTTTCCTTTAAAAATCTTCGGGGCAAATATACATTTTTCAAGAATAATTCACGAAAAAACACAATCATTTGAGTATTTTTAATTAGAGATTATGTAATAAGTTACATTTTTTAAAAGAATATTGAAATAATACTAAGTCGAGCTTATGTATTTGTACTATTTTCAGTAAATCCTTTCAAGTATTCTTCTTTCCTGAATTATTCGAGCGCTAAATCCGTTCTGTTATAGCAAATCTTACATTTGAAGCTCAATTCAATTTTATGATACCAATCGAGAAAAAAGAACTTCCTCCCAAATACTATTTAACCTATTTTCAATACCTGTTGGACTTTGTCAAACAGAAATATACCACAATTCTCAACGAGCAAGAAAATGCTTTTATTCAGGCATTTGAGGCGCTCGACGAGGATGAACAATGTTTGTATATTCGCTTCTCAAATCGTCGTGGCTCGTTCTTCAAAACGGATAAACTGAAGTATGCAGAAATCGAAAATATTGATACCACTCTTAATGCCTTAATAGCTAAAAACTTTTTATCTGCACTTAGTCATGAGCATATCGTCTTGGCTGGCAATGTTTTGGATATCCTCAATAAGTCGGAGTTGATTCAGTTAGCCAAAATGTTGAATCTGGATGTCAAGGGTAAAAATGGACTTAAAAAAGAGGAGCTCCTCGATTGGCTTTTAGAATCAGCTACTTTTGATGAAATGGTGGCGTGGCTCAATCCCGAAATCGCTGAAAAACCTGCTATTATAAAAGTCAATTATGAGGAAGAAGTACAGATGCTCAAGTTCCTATTCTTTGGAAGTCGATATGGAGATATGACCGAATTTGTGGTGCGAGATTTGGGCTTTCAAACTTATGAGCACTACGATATGGATCAATTGGTTCCACATTTTCAGAGTCGACAAGAGGCGGAAGATAAATTCAAGGTGAGTTTAGCAAGAGAAGATTTTTATGAAATGCAGGAGCAAAACATAGCGCCAGAGGAAATATATCATTGGTTTATGACTTGGACTGAAAAGCATAAGGAATCACTTTCAGAAATTGCTCAACCCAGCTATGCAAGATTTGCCTTGAAAGTGGGAAGTTATTTCGAAAAAGCCAAGTTGCCAGACCTTGCTTTGCCTGTATTTCGACTTACCCACGAACCTCCTTCAAGAGAACGGCAAGTAAGAATTTTGCATAAAATCAAAAATAGTGAAGAGGCTCAAGCCTTATGTGAACAAATTCTTTCGGAGCCACAAAATGCTGATGAGCAGTTTTTTGCACTTGATTTTTTCAATAAACTAGAAGCTCAAAATGCCAAGAAAAAAGTTAAAAAAGCGGTGACAGATAAGCTTCATAAGGCAGATGTGTTGGCGTTGGATAAATCATGGCAACGTCAAGTAGAATTTGGAGTAATAGACCATTACGAAAAACTTAATAAAAAGGCTGCTTTTACCGAAAATCACCTTTGGAGAAGTTTGTTTGGACTACTTTTTTGGGATATTATTTTTGATACAGAAAGTATGGCGATTCATCATCCTCTTCAACGTTCGCCTTCAGATTTGTTTAAACCAACATTCTTTGAAAAGCGTCAACAAAAAATGGAAGAGCGGCTCGAAATACTTGACGATCCCGATGCTTGGAATATCTTTATGAACCAAACCTTCTTCGCAAAATATGGTATTACCAATCCTCTGGTGGACTGGTATGGAGGCTTATTTCCTTTGATTATTACTTTGTTAGAACGCCTTTCGAGCGAGCAAGTAAAAGCTGTAATGCTCGAAATGGCTCGTAATCTTCGTGAAAATGTCAGAGGTTTTCCCGACCTGTTTATTTGGGACGATGGCGACTATCAGTTTATAGAGGTCAAGTCTCCAACAGATAGTCTTTCTAACCAACAATTGTATTGGTTAAGGTTTTTTGAGAGCATAAATCTGCGAGCTAAGGTACTCAGAATAGAATGGAAAAAGCCTGATACAGAGTTAATAACGGCGTAATGTACAGTTTACAAACATGGAAAAATTTTATTTTTTCTTGAATTAAAAATAATAAATTCTTTACGAATTCTTATTTTTTGTACATTTTCAAGATTATTACCTTGTTTTATTATATAGAAGATTTCTAGTTTTGATTATTCGAAGAATCTGAAAAATAGGCTTGGATTTATCAAATTAATCTTCTAAATTCATTCTAAGGAAATCGCCCAACAATGTATTTCAGTCCTATAAAAGAATAGGGCTTTTACAGAAAAAATAAGTTTGGAGTCCGAGGAGTTAGCCTTTTGATAAAAGTATCGTATCGCTAGTTCCCAACTCCAAACTTGGGCAAATTCCTACTCAACGTCATTGGCACATCAATCAGATATACATACATTGTTCAGCCTTATATTTTATATACTAAAATTAAGCAGTGCGACGTTGAGGGGAAAATGATCTTTTAACCTTAAACTAGAGTGCGTATGAAATTACAGGTGCATTCAATTCACTTCGACGCAGACAAGAAGTTGTTGGAGTTTATCCAATCAAAGTTAAACAAATTGGATACGTTTTACGACAAGATCACAGGTGGGGAAGTTTTCCTTCGACTCGACAAAGGGGAAAATACAAAAGTGAGAGGTAAAACGTTAGAGGTGAAAATAAGTTTGCCGGGGGCTACACTATTTGTGCGGGAGATGGCTACTACTTTTGAAGAGGCAATGGACATTGCAATTGAAGCTTTGAAAGTTCAATTAAAACGATTTAAAGAAAAAGTTCAGGAGAAATCATTAGGCAGTCGCCAAGTTTTGATGAATTTGTCAATGGCTTCTGAAAGCTAAATATTAAAAGCCCAAGCGAAAGCTTGGGCTATTTTTTTGTATCTGTAATGAATTGTTAGTCATTAGTTCGACTATTTAATTCTGTTAAAAAATGCGTTGAAGAAATAAAAATGATTTCTCACAGATACAGACCAGTATTGCCAATTGTGAGCTCCTGGGCGTTCAGTATATTCATGCGGAATTTTGTTATCCATGAGTTTTTGGTGCAAAGCACGATTTACACCAATAAAGAAATCATCAATTCCACAGTCAATCAAAATAGATTGAGAAGGAGAGAAGGTCTGATTAATGACGGCATTTTTTTCCCAAACAGATTTGTTTTCTTCATATTTTCCTAGTCGTCCTTTGATATTCCAGTTGTTGGGGAAAGGCACAATATCTACGCCTCCACTCATACTTGCCATAGTCCCAAATAGTTCGGGGTGGCGCGTACCCAAGTACAAGGCGCCATGTCCGCCCATACTCAATCCTGTAATAGCTCGCCCATTAGGTTCTGCTTTGGTTTTAAACTTGCTATCAATAAACGGAATGAGCTCTTTCGAAATATAAGATTCGTACTGATACGACGGAGTTATAGGACTGTCAAAATACCAACTATCATATCCACCATCTACGCATACTGCAATTATCTGATATTGGTCTACAAGTTGTTGGAAATCGGGCGAAGACTCTACCCATGAGCGATGATTGCCACTATAGCCATGAAGGAAATAAATCACAGGAAAACGCTTGTCGTTTGATGTCGTATAAGCTTGAGGCGTTACTACAACAATGGGGCTTTTCTTTTTCAAAAACTGACTATTTACTTGAATAGTATCGATAGTTGCGCCGAATCCAATAAATTGGATTAATAGCAATAGAAACAGTAAAGTACTTTTTTTCATAGATTGTTAGAAATAAGATGATGGAATTGATTATAAATTTTCTTCGATAGATTTCTCAAAACAAAAATAGCTTAAATTTTATACAAAACGGAGATTCCTACTCTCTCATTGGTTCTAATAAAAAGTGCATAAAAATTAAATTCAGCAATATGTTACTTGATACGTTTTTTTGACTGATAGATAGGGATAGAAATTAATCGTAAACTCTGTTAATTTGATTAGCGTCATACCAATCATCGATGGAAGACTCTTTAGCGATTTTAAACCCAATTTATCAACTATGAAAAGGCGTACTGCTATCAAAAACCTCTCAATGGCTGTAGGGACTGCTATTGCTTGGCCATCATGGGCTCAAGCTTGGACACCCGAAAGTCTCTCTCAAACAACTCAACTTCATGCTGGTTCGCTCGATGTATTGGGCGAAGTGGTAGAAACCATTATTCCAGAATCATCAACACCTGGCGCAAAGTCGCTGAAAGTTCATGCATTAGTCGACCGAATGATTCGTGACTGCTATGGTCCAGAAGCACAACAGACGTATGCACAAGGATTAAATTTATGTAATGACTTTTCGGAAAAAATGAATCAAAAACCTTTTTCGCAAGCTTCAAAAACTGAACGAGAAAAGGTATTGAAGGAAATGTCTGTTTCGGATAACCCAGTCGCTAAGGGTTTTATCACGCTTGTTAAAAATCTGACTATTAGAGGATATATGAACTCGGAGTATGTCATGACCAATATCCTACATTTCAATATGGCTCCAGGGTATTATCATGGTTGTGTTCCTGTGAAATAGGCTTTTCCGAAAAACATTTTCTTTTATCTCCTCATTTTTATTATCCGAAAAATCACATGTCATATTTTAATATAGATTCAATTAAAGAAAGAACTTTTGATGCCGTAGTTGTTGGCTCAGGAATTAGTGGTGGCTGGGCTGCCAAAGAATTAAGTGAAAAGGGGCTCAAAACCTTAGTGCTTGAGCGTGGTCGTGATGTCAAACACGTGACCGACTATCCAACGACTATGATGAATCCTTGGGAATTTGAACATCTTAATCAGATACCAAAAGCTGTCAAAGATGCCAATCCTATTGTAAGCAGATGCTATGCTTTTAACGAAGATGCAGCGCATTTTTTTGTGAAAGATAACGAACACCCTTATGTCCAAGAAAAACCGTTTGACTGGATACGAGGTTATCAGGTAGGAGGGAAGTCATTGATGTGGGCACGTGGTACTCAACGTTGGTCACAATATGATTTTGAGGGTCCAGCAAGGGATGGTTTTGCCGTAGAATGGCCAATAAGTTATAACGATTTGGCACCTTGGTATAGCCACGTTGAGAAGTTTGCAGGAATTAGTGGCAATAAAGATGGTTTGTCTCAATTACCTGATGGTGAGTTTTTGCCTCCGCATGAGCAGTCTTGTGTCGAAAAGCATTTCTCTCAACAAATGGCGAAACATTATAACAACACTCGTCCAGTAATTATTGGTCGTTGTGCGCATTTGACTAAGCCTCAGCCTATCCACTTGAAGCAAGGCAGAGGTCAGTGTCAAAACCGTTCTTTATGTCAAAGAGGATGCCCTTATGGTGGATATTTTAGTAGTAACTCCTCAACGATTCCTTGGGCGCTCAATACGGGTAATATGACCTTACGACCAGATTCGGTGGTGCACTCAATCATTTTCGATGAGCAAAAAAATAAAGCCACAGGAGTTAGGGTAATAGATGCGCATACCAAGCAAATGACCGAATATTATGCCAAAATCATTTTTGTGAATGCGGCTTGTTTGAATACCAATTTGGTTTTGTTGAATTCTGTTTCACATCGTTTCCCCAATGGATTAGGGAATGATAATGGCTTGTTGGGTAAATACATTGCGTTTCATAATTTTAGGACGACTATTACCGCAGAGTACGAAGGTTTTAAAGATACTATGTCAGACGGTATCAGACCGAATGGTAGTTATATTCCACGTTTTAGAAATGTACAAAAGCAGGAAACGGATTTCTTAAGAGGATATGCTGCTGGTTTTGGTTCAAGTCGAAACATTGCCTATGATACTAGTGGTTTTGGAGATGATTTGAAAGCTAGTTTGAATCAAAGAAACTACGGAAACTGGCAGGTAGGCTCGCACATGATGGGCGAAACAATTCCGAAAGAAAGTAATTATGTGGCTTTGGATCAAACGCTGAAAGATGCTTGGGGAATACCTCAATTGCGTATTTCGGTAGGATATGATGATAATGATGAAAAAATGATTCGTGATTTTCATGAGCAAATGACCGAAATGTTGACTATTGCTGGTTTTATGAATATCAAGACTCATGATAAACCAGACAAAGCACCTGGTTTAGATATTCACGAAATGGGAGGCGTTCGTATGGGGAAAGACCCCAAAACGTCGATGTTGAACAAATGGAATCAGTTACATCATTGTAAAAATGTATTTGTGACCGATGGCGCTTGTATGACTTCTGTTTCTACACAAAATCCTTCGTTGACTTTTATGGCGCTTACGGCAAGAGCTGCGAATTACGCTGTGGCTGAATTGAAAAAGAAAAATTTATAGAACAAAGGGATAAGTCTTGATGAAAGAGCTTTAGTTTTTTTCATGAGAAAAAATAGATTTTTGCCATAGGACGATTAAATTGTACTAAGAAATGAAATGAGGGAAAAGCAAGACTTTCTTCCCTCATTTTTATTTGGTGAAAGATTACCTTGCGACTCAACCATTTGATTGAACCCTTCAGCCCTTTTATTTAATCTCTAAAACATTCAACTATGAAAAATAATAGACAACATTCTATAGATTTTTTACGTGGCTTGGTCATGGTAATCATGGCGATTGACCATATTAGAGACTTGATGTTGACTTCTGAGATAACTCAAGACCCCACAGATTTGGCAACTACCACGCCATTTTTGTTTTTTACGAGATGGATTACTCATTTTTGCGCACCAACATTTGTGTTTCTTTCGGGTGTATCTGCCTATTTATCTTCTCGCAAACATCATGATTGGGAGGCTACTAAACGATTTTTGATTACCCGTGGATTGTGGTTGATTTTGCTTGAATTTACCATTATAGGATTTGGTATTTGGTTCGATTTACAATTTAGAAGCTTCCTTTTCCAAGTGATAGGTAGTATAGGCATGGGCATGATTTTATTAGCTTTTGTCTTCAAGCTCTCTCCGAAAGTATTAGCTATTATATCCTTAGTTTTGATTTTTGGGCATAATGCATTAGGCCTAGTTCCTGCTTTTGAAAATCCAGTTTTGAAATTTCTATGGGCACTTTTCATCAGTCCAAATCTATTTCCAATTGGTGCCGACCACATGGTAATGGTAATGTATCCAGTACTTCCTTGGTTTGGTATTATGCTTGCAGGCTTTGTGGTAGGTCGACTCTATGAGTTAGATCCTTTGGCTCGTAAAAAAAATCTGATGACTTTATTCTCTTTTACATTCATAGCTTTTGTGGTGATTAGAGCTATCAATATTTATGGAGACCCTAGACCTTGGACGGTACAGGAAAATCCATTTTTTACCATATTGTCATTTGTGAATACAACCAAATATGCTCCATCATTGCTTTTTACGCTGATGACGCTCAGTTTTGCTTTAGGAGTTTTACGATTGACAGACGGAATGAATAATGCAGTAATGCGATTTTTCAGTGTTTATGGAAAAGTACCTCTTTTTTATTATCTCCTTCATTGGTATCTCATACACTCCTTAACCCTGCTTATGGTCTTTATGCAGGGCTTCACTTGGGAGAGTTTAGAGTTTGGTATCTTTAAGTTTGGGCGTCCAGCCACTGGCTCGGGTGTGTCATTAGGAGGTATGTATTTGGTATGGATAGGGGTGGTATTAAGTTTGTATCCTTTGTGCCTGTGGTACGGTAAATACAAAGCGTCACATCCAGAAAAGCAATGGCTGAGATACTTGTAAAATGAGTGCTAAGACTGTACGAAGGGTTTCTAACTATTGCAGATATTTCGGAAATAAAGAAAAATATAAAAGGTTACAATTCTGAAATCCATCTTCCGATATCCGAAATAAATATTTTACTACTCTACCCTACTAAAAAATGGGACAAATTAGGTAAAAAGAAAGGGAAGCAAGAGTTTTGTAGTTACCAAGCTCC
>NZ_JAAALB010000058.1 GCF_009905545.1 Cellulophaga sp. BC115SP
AAAAAATCCACCCGTATTTGAGTGGATTTTTTGTAGGCCTTCGCAGGAAAAAGTAATTTTCAAGGGAAGCCTAATTAAACTCTTTCGTTAGGGATGAATAAATTCACCCGCTAAGTGGAATAAGCAGTCGATATTTATGAGAACATAAATCAAATCCTATCGCTCTGGTATACTATTTTTCTGGAACAAGCATCGTTAAAACTAGGGCATCGAAAATCCTACAAAAAAACCTATGATGCTCAAAGCAGGTAAAGTAAAGACCCATTTAGCTGCTGAATAATGCCCATGTCGAAACAACCACCAAGCCGCAATAATCGAAATCAAAGCTAGAATTGGGAAAGCAACAATAGAGAAAAAAGTTACCCAACGCCCTTTAGTGGCGCCTGCATCAAACAAAAAAGGGCTCATCATAATCGGAAAGAATGACCCAACAATCAATATCCCATAAAGAATACTGAGAATCCAAAGAATGATTTTAGTGGTATCTGCACTCATAGTTTCATAGTTTAGTTAAGATGAATAGTAACAAATATAGGGAACCTATTCTTAGACTCAAAGCCCTGTTTGCATTTCAGATATCGGATGTTTGATTTCGGAATTATAACATACGCTTTTGAGCATTATTTTAGAAAAAACGTATTTTCAATATTTCCGAAATCAAAAAATCCTTAATTGGAGCTGTACGTTGGATTTCATTTTACTCAAAAGCATTCTTATCATTATGCTGTAGTGGCAACCATTGCGGTTGTCGCTACAGCAATTTTATTATCAATACAAAATAGAACTGATAGGAAATTTTGGATGATTATCCATAAATTCCAAAATCCAACATCCCAAATCCCCAATCGAACTATTGTTTAATCATTTTTAGCACCTGATTGCGTTGTGCGTCTTGGATATGAATCAAATACAGTCCTTCTTTTAGGTCGGTGATAGAAATATCTGTGTTTGTCTCTTCTACTTTTCCTTGTTTTACCATTTTTCCATAAAAATCGTACATTTCGTAATGTGTATCTCCTTTTCTGAAAGTTGGAACCGACAAGCGTACCATGTTTGTAGCTGGATTAGGGAATAATTTCACAGCCGTAGCCTCCTCTTCGATTCCTGTAATCACTAAAGCCGAAGGTACTTTCCAAGGAACAATATCGGCTTCAGGTTTTGGGAATGGCTTTGTTGAAAAGATATGAAACTCCCCTGGTTCTAGGAATAAAGGCAAATCTAAATCACCTACATCGATACTACTTCCTGTAAAATAATCATACCATTTACCTGTAGATGGGAAAAGACGAGTCATACCTTTTGCTTGAATATCAAAATTACCCACGACCAAAACTGTGTTATCGCTTGAACGAAGCGTCACTTTTTTCTGCATACCTGTCAAGTCGATACTAAAATCTGTAGTTTTAAATATTGATTGCGAGGTTTTCAACTGAACCATGGCGGCATAGGCTTTGTATAATTTCAAACGACGAGCATCAGTAAGGTATTCCCACTTCAAAGGTTTTTGTCCAGTACGACCATTGAAGTCAATATTTACGTCATAGCCTAGCTCTCCAAATTGCCAAATCATTTTTGGACCGGGAACCGCCATAAATACCGCCACATTTGCTTTTTCACGTTCTAAGGCTGTCGCTAAATCTCTAGTTGAGTAAGAGTTGGCTGTTTTTCCATTTTGTAAGGCATCATAAATCAAACGCTCTTCGTCATGGCTTTCCATATAACTCACTACACCCGGTGTAGTCATTCCTCTCGATTGATAAGAAAGACGTGTCAAATCGACGGTTTCACCTTTCATCATACCTCTAAAATCGTAGTTATGATTTCCCCAAACCATCATGCCCATATTGGTGAAAGTTCTTTCTTCTAAATCCTCAGAAAAAAGCTCCAAAATCACGAAGGCAGAAGCATCTACCTTGCGAATATTGTCGTAGTATCCTTTCCAAATATCAACTCTAGATTGATCATAAAGTCTAAATTGTGCATCGTTGGAGGTCTGCTTTTGGGTAAAACCTTTAGCTAAGTCAAATCTAAAACCATCAATTTTATATTCTTGCAACCAAAAAGCATTCGCTCGATTTACGTAGGCTTTGGTGGCTAAACTTTCATGATTAAAGTCAAAAAATACGCCAAATGGATGTCGGTCAGTTTGGTTAAACATCGGAGAATCTGCCGAAGGTTTTGAGCCGTCCCAATACATTTTTACATAAGGAAACTCATAGTCAGCTTGGTTAAATACCATATCCATCAGCACCGCAATACCCAATTCATGGCATTTGTCGATGAAACGTTTCAAATCGTCCTTTGTACCATAAGCCTTGTCTGGGGCAAAATAGAAAATTGGGTTGTAGCCCCAAGAATCATTTCCTGTAAATTCCTGCACTGGCATTAACTCAATGGCATTCACACCAAGCTTCTTGAGATACGACAACGTATCAATTACTGCTTGATAGTTTTTATTGGCTACAAAATCCCTCACATGTAATTCATACACTACTAAATCTTCTTTAGCTGGGCGTTTGAAAGCAGTATTTTTCCAAACATAAGCCGCTTGTCCAGTCTGAAATACCGAGGCAATTGTTTTTACGCTCGAAGGTAGAGTCTTCAAATTAGGATACGTTGCCGACGGGATATATTGGTCATTACTGGGATCAATAATTTTTTCAGCGTAAGGGTCTGCCACAGCCAAAGTTCCATTAATCAAATACTGAAAAGCATATTCTTTCCCTTTTTCGATACCATCTAACTGTATCCAATAGCGTTCAGCAGAAGTATTTCTTTTCAACAAATAGTTGTTATTGGTTTCCCAATTATTAAAATCTCCTATCACATGAACAAAATCTTTGTTGGGTGCATATAGTACTAAACCGACACTGGTTTCAGACAAATAGTTGATGCCATCTTTCCATCCAGCTGGTACTTCGGCTGTAGTAATCTGAGGTGGTACCAATACCGCCAATTGTGCGGTAGCTGTTCCTAACTTTGCTTTTGCCTGAACTTTCATCGTAATAGTGGAAGATTTATCATTGATTAGTTTAGCCAATGAATTATAAGGTATTGTGGTTGTAAAAGTATCTGTACTATCTGTTGAAAAATTAAGAATTGAGTTGTTTATCAATGTATTTCCAACACTTATTTCAGCTGAAAAAATAGCTTTAGCAGATGCTTTTAAGCTAATGGGTAAGTCTTGTCCAGACTTTAACACGATGGTACTCTCGGTTGGTGACAAAAACGCTAGACTAAAAGCGGCATCGTACATAGTAACAAAAAAGTCCTCCGTTTGAGCCGTACCATTTCCATTTTTCAACAAAACCCCGAGTCTTTTAATAGACTTACTAGTAGGCACATTATAGAATGTTCGAGGAGTAATTTTGATACTCCAAACATCATTGCCCAATGAGGTCATTTTTCCATTAGTAAAAGGTTCAGCAAAGTTACTCTGACCCGTAGGAACATACTCAAAGGCATTGCCTGTGGCTGTAGTCCCAGCACCAGACCAAAGATATACATCGGAGGTTTTTCCTAATAATCCTTTCGTGCGCGAGTCTTTGGATTGTTTTAGGTCAAAAATAAGTGTTACTTCTTTATCGCCTGTTGGCAGAAGAGGGTCAGTTGTTACAGCCTGACCAATAATAGGATAGCAACTCGCCCAAAGTAGGGCAAGCAGAAGAGATAATTTTTTCATAAAATGTTTATAAACTTGGTTAATGGAAGTACGAAGATAGAGGCTTTCTTAGTTAAGTACAATAAAATACAGAGCAAAGACAGATATATCCTGATTTTGCAAGTCTACCTACTAGCTCAAGTCTACGGCTTGGACTTACTTTTTCTCAAGGACTATGACTTGGATATTTAAAAACTTAAAATTTCTCAGTGCTACAGATTGATTTATAGTTTGAAAACTATATAAAAAAACTGGTCCAAGTCTAAGACTTGAACCAGTTTGAATTGTAAACTTGAAAGAATAAAATTATAATCTTACACTTTCAATCATATAAGAAATTTCTTCTACAGCAGCTTCGTCAGAACCCTCAAAACCAATCAATTTGTAACGGATGTTTCCTTTTCCATCAATGATAAATTTCGTTGGAATACCTACGATACCAAACTTGTCCACCACTTTCGTGTTTTTATCGTCAAGCAATACAGAGAATGTATATTTATTTTCTGTAATAAATGATTGAACTGCTTTTTTAGGTTCAGGAATACGTTCCCAAGTATCAATAAACAAAAAGCGCACGTTTGGATCTGCTTTGTATTTATCTAATGCCTTTTGCATAGCAGGAAATGACTTTTTGCAAGGTCCACACCAAGTAGCCCAAAAATCCAAGATAACTACTTTACCTTTTAGTTCAGCCAATGATACTTTATTGCCTTCCAAGTCCACAAGCGAAAATGCAGGCGCTGGTTGAGAAATCAATTCTTTTGCCAATTTTGCTTGAATACTTTTTTTCATGTCGGTATGCAATGAACTCAAGTATTTTTCAAAACCATCACTTTTTCCATTGGTTTGAATATAGGCTTCTTTTATCGCCGCAGCAACCTCATTGCTACCCTTACCTGTCTTTACAAGTTCAGCTAGCATTGGTAAAGCTTCTTTACCTTTGCCAGTTCCTGTCAAGATAAGCGCATAAATCTCATTGGTTTGGTTTACCTTATTTCCTTCAAGATTACTACGAAGTTCGTTGATGTATTTCAGTGCTTCATCATACTTTTTGACTTTATACAACAAACCTGCATAGTTTTGTAAGTAATAGTAATAATCACCTTTGGCATTCGGGTTGGGATTATTTTCCAAAGAAGCTTTAGTATTTTGAAGTCCTTCAAATGCCAATTTTTCAGCCGTTGCAAAATCGCCTTTTTGCAAAAACATTTGCGAGTTAGAAGCCTGAGCGATCCCTTTATAAGATTGAGTTTTTATTTTGGACAGCCACAAAGCATTATTTACGGCATCGCCTGCTTTGGCATAAGTAGAAGCAATTTCAGAACGTGCGTAGTCATAAACAATATCAGACTTTTCAGCAGGTTCTGGAAACTTCTTCAGAAATGTTTCATAAGCATCCAACTTGGCTTTTATTTCCTGTGGTGCTTGAATGACCAAGCTATATGCTGCGTTTAACGCCGCTTTTCCTGTTGGGAATTTCTGAACAGCCAACTTGTTAATAGAATCAGCCAAAGAGCTTTGTTTAATAGAATAGGCTACACGAACGGCAAAAGTAAAATCCTTTTCTTCGGAGGATTTTAGCAAACGAGCAATTTCAGTATCTACTTTTTTCAGCTCGATGGCATCGCCAGTATCAGCAATTTTTCGGTAAACTTTGAGGAGACTATCTTCTTTTGAAAGAGGCTTTGGTGTTTGAGCCAAGCCCATAAGGGAGATACTAAGCAAAAAGCTTAGTGCAAATAGTTTTTTGAACATAATAAATGAAATAAGTTTGAGATAAAGAAAAATGGAACTTCATAAAGGTAAGGAGATTTTCTCCTCTATATGTGAAGTACACAAAGTATTGATATACACCTAGTCTTAAAGTTATTTTTTTGAAATAGGGTATTGGGGTTTATCAAAAGGTTTCTCGAATTTTGAAATCATAAATATGAGTCATCCCAAATTTAGTGATTTAGTGAGTTGTGAATGAGTGATTATTTTAAAATTTGTATTCTAGCAATAGAGACGCAATAATTGCGTCTTAATCCGAGTCATATCTAGCATGGTAGTACCAAAAAGCGGTTGGAAAATATTTTCCAACCGCTTTTTGATGAAAACTTGGAGAATAATCCCAATCTTAAAATTAGGAATGGACTCATGTTTGATACTAAACTTCAGAATGAAACCTTTTTAGGCGCAAAGCATTGCGTCTCTACGGTTAAGTTTATTTTACTTATTCACAAATCTAGCTTTTGCCCAAGCTTTTCTTTCTTCTTCAGAAAAATACGTCCAAACCAAAATACGGCTTATTTTTTGTCCATGCGACATTTCAATAATGCGATAATTGGTAACATCTGTTTTATCAAGAGCTTTGTATAAACTTTTTAGATTATCCTTTTTCGAAACCAAAGAAGAAAACCAAAGGCAGTTTTTTGCAAAAACTTTACTTTCTTGAATCATTTGCCAAATAAACTTCAGTTCACCACCTTCACACCACAATTCACGACTTTGTCCACCAAAGTTGAGTGAAGCATTTTGTACTTTTTTGCCCGTAAGATTCTGTTGCTTACGAATAGAGCTTGCCGATGCTTCTTCAGCGGAAGCGTGGAAGGGAGGATTACAAATCACTAAATCGAATAACTCTTGGGTACGGATAATACCTTCAAGAATCTGGTCGGGGCGATTTTGTAAACGAACATCTACATTGTTTTTAAGATTCGAATTGGTAATAACAATGTTCTGTGCCGATTTCATAGCAGTTTTATCTACCTCCGAACCCACAAAACGCCAGCCATATTCGGCATGACCAATGATAGGATAAACGCAGTTAGCTCCTACCCCAACATCAAAAATTCTGATATCCTTACCTCTAGGAATTTGACCATTGTTGCATTCTGCCAATAAATCGGCGGTGTAATGCAAATAATCTGCACGTCCTGGAATCGGTGGACACAGATAATGCAATGGTATATCCCAATATTCGATTTTGTAAAAAGCTTTTAGAATAGCTTTATTCAACAACTTTACTGCAGCAGGATTGGCAAAATCAATGGTTTGACTACCGTATTGGTTAATAAAGACAAAAGGCTTTAACTCTGGCGACACCTTCATAAGTGCCTCCATATCATATCTTTCTTGATGTTTATTTCTTGAATGAAGCATGTGTTCTATTGGTAATTGAGTAGTTGAGTGAGTTGTGAATAGTGAATTTTATTTCCTTTTACTCATTCACAATTCACTAAATTTCTTGAGCGCATCGTACACGAGATGTACAGGTAAGCCCATGACTGTAAAATATGACCCTTCGATGCGAGGAATACCCACCATTCCTACAAAATCTTGTACGCCATAGCTTCCCGCCTTGTCGAAAGGTTTGCAGTTTTCAATATAATAATCAATTTCAGCGTCCGTTAATTCTCTGAAAAATACGTCTGTCGTATCGCTGTAACTTTCCATGGAATCTTTGGTCATCACACAAACCCCTGTAATTACTTGGTGTTTACGTCCCGAAAGTTTTTGTAACATCCACTTGGCCTCCGCTTTGTCTTGTGGTTTATTCAAAATCAAACCATCGACTACTACAATTGTGTCAGCCGTTAGTATAATTTGATTTTCGATTTCGTGCTGAAATGCCAACGCTTTCTTTTTTGCCAAAAATACAGGAACTTCAGGCGCAGGCATCGTATCAGGAAAATCCTCATCTGTTGGTTTTACCTTGACACTAAATTCAAAGCCCGCATCTTTAAGTAATTGTTGTCGACGTGGCGAATTTGAAGCTAAAACAAGTGGATAATTTAATGTTAGCATTCTGAGAGTTTTCGTATTTTTGTTTAGATATGATATGCAAATTTCTACAAAATAAGCCAATTATACCCACAAAACCTTGTAGGAACATGAGCCTGAGTGAAATTGTCGCACTGGTTACAATGACCTTTTGGCTATTATTTACGCCAATATCTGCCCACGCCCAACAAAAAGATTCCACTCAAGCCTTTATTCCTGAAGATTATCAAGTAAAGAAAAATAAAGAAGATAGTTTGCTTTACTCTAATTTGAAAAAACGGTTTTCAAAAAATCGGGTTCTCAACGAAATTTATCATGCGCTCTTCAAGGATGTGTATAATCAAAACTCAGCGGGTCAGGAGGTTGTGAAAATTGACGAAAATCCCTTTCAGGAGTTTGAGGGCAGAGTTGTGCGTAAAATTTATGTCAAAACCCTTCGTGTTTTTGGCGAAAGTGTCAATGATACCGCCCGCAAAGCGCAGGGTTTTGAAAAGTTTTTTAGCGCTCTACACACCAATACCCGAGAGAGTATCATCCGAAAATCCTTCCTATTATTCCACACGGGCGATATCATCGATGCCGACCGACTTCGTGACAACGAGCGTGTGATGCGTAATAGTACTATTTTGCACGATGCTCGTATTTTGGTAGTACCTGATGAACAATATCCCAACTTGGTGGATTTGTTGGTCATCACGCAAGATATTTGGTCATTGATTCCTGATGTCAATTTTGGAGGTTTTGATCGTTATGATTTGAGTATCAACCAAGTAAACTTTCGAGGACTAGGTCATTCTTGGAGAAACACCTTTTATATCAATCAAAAAGAATCACCCAAACTCGAATACGCCACCACTTATACTATTCCGTATATTGGCCGCTCCTTTATTACTGGGCAATTGGATTTGTCGTTTCGTAGACAAACCAATCGCTATGCTTTGCGTTTTTTTAGACCATTTCTAACGCCAGAAATGAAAATGGCAGGAGGCTTTGAAATGAGTCATGACCGTGATTTGCGCGTGACTACAAGAGGATATGATGCACGCACACTCATGCAAAATGACACATTACCGTTGTATTTTCCAACAGTGAGAAATTATGTAGATTTTTGGCTAGCTCGTTCTTACAAACTTCCTTTTTTAAGTCCTGAAAATCAAGCTCGTACCCGCTTTATTGTTGGACTAAGATTTACCAGTATCAATTATACCCAGCGCCCCGTTGTAACAGCTGACACCAACCAGCTTTTTCGTAACCAAGAACAATATTTAGTTGGTATTGGCTTTTCAAATAGACGCTACAAACGGGATTTTTTGATTTATGGCTTCGGGATTACTGAAGACGTTCCCTACGGTTATCTGGCTACTTTTGTGGCGGGAAAAGAATATTCGGACGCTTTTGGCAGTCGCTTTTATTCGGGAATCAAACTGGCAAGAGGACAGTATCTCAACAATTCAGGCTATTTGTATGCTTTACTCAATGCAGGTGCCTACACCAATGGTACGGCAGGGGTAAGTATCGAATCTAATTATTTTTCGAGGTTATATACGCTCCCTAAAGCCAAATTACGTCATTTTATCAATCTCAAATATGCCTTTGGCGTACAACGCTATACGGGTGAATATCTCAATATCAATGGTGAAAATGGTATTTTAGGCATCAATAGCGATCAACTTTGGGGTAGTAAAAAACTAGCCCTAGGCTACCAAGCCGTTTGGTTTTCGAAAGTCAACTTTGTCGGCTTTCGCTTAGCGCCATTTTTTCAGCTAGATATGGCTTTTGTAACACCAAGAAATCAATTTTTATTTACCAAATATCCCTACACGGGGATAGGTTTGGGAGTAAGATTACGAAACGAAAATCTGACATTTAATACTTTCCAACTCAAGTTTACCTATTTCCCCAACTTGCCCAATATTGGAGTGCTCAATGCCTCTTTTAGTGATACATACAATTATCGCCTCAAAGACTTTGATATTTCGGCACCAGAAATCGTGCCCTTCCGATAATTGAGTATATTTGCAAACAATTAACCACCTCCTTTTAATACTTCTCTTAACTTGATGTAAAGCTCTGGCTTCTTGCAGAAAAGATACCATTTATAATTGTACAAAATCCACATTAATGGACATTATCGGAAGAGTATTCGTTACTCTTGTTAAAACCTTGTATCATTATAATCTTCGCAAATCTAGGTCTGTACACATTAAATTTAAAATTATGTCCATTGAAAAAGATATAAAGCAAAAATCTTTTGCTAATCCTTATCAGAAACTAACCGTAAATATCATGTTTACCAACAACTGGTTAGTGTCTGAATTTAGTCAGATTATAAAACCCTATTCTCTTAGCGAGCAGCAATATAGTGTTCTCAAAATTTTGCAACTTTCTCATCCTACCCCACTCTGTATCAACACGATTATCGACAGTATGAGAGATCAAATGTCAAATGTTTCGAGATTGGTAGATAAACTTGAGCAAAAAGGATTTGTCGAAAGAAAAAAATCCCCTAATGACAGAAGAGTGGTAGAGGTACTTATTACGGAAGAAGGTTTACAAGTAACCCATGAGCTCAATGAGCTGATTGAGGTTTGGGAGTCTCAAAGTATTCAAATGAGCCAATCCGAACTTGAACAATTGGATACACTGCTTCAAAAACTCCAAGAAGATGCTTCATAATCAGCCGAAGTCATAGACAATGAGCGATAGATATGCATCATCTTTGATCGATTCAATAACGATTTTAGTAAAACTTGTTAACAAAATCTCTATATTTTATTTAATTAAGGAAATTCCACAAAGCACAAACCATTGATTTTCAGACTACTAATTAACATTAACAAAAAATTAACATTTTAATGTATTGACATCAAATGTTTTTACATTAAATTTGTATCATCAAATTATGAGTATCGAACAAGACATACAGCAAAAAGCATTCAAATCACCTTACACTAAGGCCGTTGTGAATATTATGTTCACAAACAACTGGCTTTGTACATTACAGAGTGATTTACTGAAACGTTATGATGTAACGTTGCAGCAATATAATGTTTTGAGAATTCTGAGAGGGCAGCATCCAAATCCTATTACAGTATGCGGAATTATTGAGCGTATGCTCGATAAAATGTCAAATGCCTCAAGATTAGTTGATAAGCTTATTCTGAAAGATTTAGTAATCCGTAAAGAGTGTCCACACGACCGTCGTCAAGTAGATGTTATCATCACAGACAAAGGTTTGGACTTGTTGGCAGAACTAGATAACCAACAATCAGAATGGGAAACGGCACTTCACAAGCTAAGTCCTGAAGAAGCCCTCACACTAAGCCATCTTTTAGACAAACTCAGAGGCTCAGCTGAATAATTGGTATTTTCTGAATTGTATTAAAAACTCCTTATTATTCATATTCACTAAAATTATTTTTCAATCAAATGAAAGCAATTAAGTTCATCGCAAGTTTATTTGTATCTGCAACAGTATTGAGTTCAGCTATCGCTGGTAACGCTCCTAAAAAAGCTGCTGAAGGTTTGGCAGTAGATACTAAAGGTTCTAAAATCCACTGGTTGGCTAAAAAAGTAACTGGTCAGCACGAAGGATTTATCAACATCAGCAACGGTAACCTTTCAGTAGCTAAAGGTAAAGTAACAGGTGGTACTTTCACAATCGATATGAAATCTATCGTTTGTACTGACATCACTGACGCTGGTTACAACCAAAAATTCATCAGCCACATCACTACAGGTGATTTCTTTGAAGTAGAAAAATTCCCAACTGCTACTTTCAAAATCACTAAAGTTGCTGGTTCAAACATCACTGGTGATTTGACTTTGCACGGTATCACTAAATCTATCACTTTCCCTGCTACAATTACTTCTGCTGCTGGTAAAGTAACTGCAACTGCTAAAATCCCAGTTGACCGTACAGATTTCAACATCAAATATGGTTCTAAGAAATTCTTCGAATCAATCGGTGACAAAGCTATCGACGATGTATTCAACTTGGACGTAACTTTGGTAGCTGGTAAATAATCCACCCAAAGTGCTCTGAGCACTATATAAAAGCCCTGCAAATGATTGCAGGGCTTTTTTTGTGGTTTTGCTCCATTTTCTCTGCTCCGTTACCCTTCCTAATTAACTTCTCAATCCTTTCTTCTTTGATTCTTTTAACTTTTTCAAAAATTCTCAATTAGTATGCTTGCATAATAATTTTATTTATCCCAAATTGCTTTACAATAGAACTTTACTTTTAAAAAGTATAGTAAAATAAAGTCATAAAGGAGAGATAAAATATAGCATAAGGTATTTTAATCACCTGTTTTGCTTTTAAATCTTTAAACTAAAATAGCTATGTTTAACCAACCAATGCTAAGAGACGGAGCCTTACAAGGTAAGACCATTGTTGTGACAGGAGGAGGTACTGGACTAGGAAAATCTATGTCGAAATACTTTCTAGAATTAGGAGCAAATGTAGTTATTGCCTCCCGCAAACTCCCTGTATTGGAAGCCACAGCCAAAGAATTAGAAGAACTCACTGGTGGAAAAATCCTTCCAGTAGCCTGTGACGCACGTAACTACGACGAGGTAGAAAATGTTCTTAAAACAGCAGTAGAGCACTTTGGTAGTGTGGAAGGCTTGGTCAATAATGCCGCAGGAAATTTTATTAGTCCAACCGAGCGACTTACTCACAAAGCCTTTGATGTGGTAGTAGACATTGTGTTGAAGGGTACTTATAACTTTAGCTTGGCATTTGGTAAATATTGGATAGAAAATAACATCAAAGGAACCGTCATGAGTATTGTGACAACATATTCTTGGACTGGTTCTGGTTATGTTGTTCCATCAGCGACAGCCAAAGCAGGTGTGCTTGCTTTAACACGCTCCTTGGCGGTTGAATGGGGCTACAAATATGGTATCCGCTTCAATGCCATCGCTCCAGGTCCATTTCCAACAGAAGGAGCATGGGAAAGGCTATTTCCTGCCGAAGCGATGGGACATGACCTTGCTAAAAAGTTTGACCCAGCAAGCCGTATTCCTCTCAAGCGAGTGGGTGATCATCAAGAATTGGCTAATTTGGCGGCATTTCTGATGTCAGATTTCTCCTCATATATCAATGGTGAAGTCATTACGATTGATGGTGGTGAATGGTTGATGGGCGCTGGTGAGTTTTCGGCCTTGAACGAAGTACCAGACGAAAAATGGGATATGATTGCTCGTGCGGTGAGAGGTAAAAAATAAGATTAAAGTAAAAAGAATTATGAGTTAGGACTTTCTAACTATTGTGGATTTGGGATTTCTGATTGCGGAAATATAAAAGCACATGTTTCCGCAATCAGAACTCCCAAATAAACAGTTCTATAATCCTTCGTACACTACAAATTCATCACTCAAAACTCTAACCACTTATTTCATTATCAGCACTTTGCTAAATATAACTTGATTATTTGGTAATTGTAGTCTCAAGAAATAAGCGCCATTTTGAATCGTTTCAGGAAACTCTACCCAATATTCTTCTCCTACTCTATTTGATTTAACATCCGTAATCTCTTGTCCATTACTGGAAAATATTTGTAGTTGCCTCAAGTCATTTACCCCTTGAATTGTGAAATAAGTACTTGCTGGATTCGGAAAGAGTTTTAATGATACATTAGGGTTTTCAACACCTAAGACTTGTGAGTAATCAATCGCCAACTTTGTATCAGTGTACACAACTGACCCGTCGGCTAGTGTCAATTTTAGTCTGTAATAAGCAAATACTTCCTTCGGACGAATCACTGCCCATTTTCCTTCCAAAGTACTATTGGCATTTTCGGTGTACACATCTATAAAATTTTGCTGATTAGTATTGTACTGAACCGTGATTTTGGTAGGCGAATAAGCTTCTACATACGACCAACTCAAATGCAGAGAGTCTGATTTTTCAACCAATGTAAATAGATTTAAAGGAGTCCAACTACCAGACAAAGTAAACGTATTGGAAAGTGTACTTTGCAAAAAAGGTGCTTCAGAAACAATTCTCAGACGATATACTTCAAGAGGTGATACATTCTGAATATTGATAGTCACAGGGCTATTTGTTCCTTGTCCGACCTGCGCCACAAATTTTCCATCTTTATCTAAAAGCTCTACTCGATAGGTCTTATTTTGACTTGTAACTCCTTGAAAATAAACGGCAAAATTCCGTCCGAATGGTAGATGTGTTGGTAATAACCTAGGTACTAAAGTGGCTTGTGGTTGATACGGAATTGCTTTTTTGAAAAACGTCGTATCCATTGTACGCATCCATGCTGTGGCAGCTAATGTTAGTCCCTGAATACCATTTTTGACATTTTCCAAATGCCCGTGCGTAATAGGTCTGGGATTTTGAATAGTATCTGTTTCGGGTCCAGCAAAGGTGTTGGGTACATTTTTGAGAATTGCATTCTGTCCTTTAATCACCAAATCTGCCCATTCATTACGGCTCGAAACTGTTGAGCGGGCAATTGACCAAGGCATATTATAACCAAAAACTTGACGAGACTTTTCAATCAAATTCTTTACATTAGCTTCATAATTTTGTGCAGAAGTCTGATTATGAGCAGCATCCGATTCTCCTTGCATCCACAAAACCGCTCGAAGACCTGTATGCGAAGCCAAATATTGTAAGGTATTTTTGAGGTTTGCATAAGGCTGCTGATTAGGCCAATACTTACTAACATACTGATTATAAGCCAATTCCCCATTAGCGGATTTACTCCAGTTTTCGGAGGTAGCTGCCGCCCAACCACAGTTAAGCAGAAAAACAGGAACTTGATATTTTTGAACGATTTTGTCTGCTAACTCGCCCCATAGCCACGCAGATTCTCCTGATGGATACATATTGGTATTGGCTAAAGCCCTTTCCATTTTGTGTAAACGCATAGGTTCATTAGGAGCAATAGTGAGATTGTCCTTTTCATCCAAATATTTATCCAAATCATTAATCACAATTACTTTTTCGGAAGCGTCTTTCGAGCCCAAACCCTGTACGCCCATGGCGTTAGATTGTCCAGCAATCAAGAATACCTCTCCCACCCCAATCTGCTCAATAATCTTTTCGTCGATAATCGTATTATTGACCCAAGCACGTACATACAAGTCATAAAAACCTGCATTTACTTTTACTTTTCCTGAAAATTCATGATTTAAAACATTAATGGCAAGCGTCTGCCAGCCCTTGGCAGGTTTACCTATTTCAACTAATTGATATTCAATTTTGGTAGCAGCGACATTGGTATATCCAGTAATCACCAAATCAGCTTGATTGGAAAGATTTCGTTGTAGAATCAAGCGATTGATAGGGTGCAAAATAGTCATTTGCCCCCAAACATAGCAGGGGAATGATAGTAAAAGTAAGAATATCCACAATCTGGAGGTCTTCATTATGCAAGAAGTTTAATACCGTGGCTTAAAATTCAGAAGATTCAAGGATTTGTTCGAATGAACGAC
Organism: Cellulophaga sp. BC115SP; assembly: GCF_009905545.1. Classification (GTDB taxonomy): domain Bacteria; phylum Bacteroidota; class Bacteroidia; order Cytophagales; family Spirosomataceae; genus Flectobacillus; species Flectobacillus rivi. The sequence goes on from NZ_JAAALB010000058.1 coordinate 14,888, forward strand.
GTGTGGAAGTGAAATACGGCAATGAAATATAAAATAGCTTTAGGCAAAATGGTTGAGATTGCCTAAAGCTTGTAATCGATACTACAATTTGGGAGTCAAACCTAGTTTACGTCCTTCTTCAATAATGAATGGCATACCTGACTCCATGGTATTTTCGATTTGCCCTTCGATAATAGCTTCTCGAACAGCAATTTTGATAATGCCTACTTCCTTAGAAGGAGTCAGCCCAAACGTTTCCATTATAATTTCGCCCGTAATCACAGGTTGAAAATTACGAAGCCTATCATTTTCCTCAACCTCTTTGAGCTTCTCTTCAACTATATCAAAATTACGCAGGTAGCGCTTTACTTTTTCACCATTTTTGGAAGTAATATCGGCACGACACAAAATCATGAGCCCCTCCAAATTTTCACCTGCTTCAAAAAGTAATCTTCTCAATGCCGAATCTGTAATAGTTTCTTTAGACAAGGCAATCGGACGTAAATGCAAGCGAACCAAACTTTTCACATAGCGCATTTTCTCATTGAGCGGCAAGCGCATATTGGTAAAAATTGGTTTTACCATTTTGGCGCCCAACTCCTCATGCCCATGAAAAGTCCATCCTTTTTTCTTGTCAAAACGCTTAGTAGCAGGTTTAGCAATATCGTGCAAAATAGCAGCCCAACGAGTCCACAAGTCGTCCGACTTTTTGGCGACATTATCCAATACTTGTAAAGTATGATAAAAATTGTCTTTATGCCCTTTACCCTCCTCTGTTTCTACTCCTTTTAATAGACAGAATTCAGGGAAAATGAGTTGCAGCAATCCGCAAGAATCTAGTAGTTTAAAACCGTAAGAAGGTACTTTTGAAAGAATAATCTTATTTAATTCTTCGGTAATCCGTTCTTTCGAGATAATCGAAATACGGTCTTTCATCGACAACAATGCATCGAAAGTATCAGGATGAATATCGAAGTTTAGTTGCGTGGCAAAACGCACCGCACGCATCATTCTTAGCGGGTCATCAGAGAAAGTAATACCTGGCTCAAGTGGCGTTTTAACAATTTTTCTTCTCAAGTCAGAAACACCATCAAATGGGTCTAACAATTGTCCAAAATCACTCTTATTCAAAGAAATAGCCATAGCATTGATGGTAAAATCTCTACGATTTTGATCGTCTTCCAAAGTGCCATCCTCCACAATAGGTTTGCGGGAGTCGCTACGATATGACTCTTTTCTTGCTCCTACAAACTCGACCTCCCAATCATCAATACGAATCATTGCCGTTCCAAAATTTTTGAATACAGACAAATATGTATCATCTCGTCCAGAATTTTTGGCTACTAATTCAGCCAATTCAATTCCAGAACCTACGCACACAATATCAATGTCTTTTGAAGGACGATTTAAAATTAAATCACGTACAAACCCACCTACCACAAAAGCACGGACATTCAACTGTTGCGCCGAGTCCGCTACCAATTGGAAAATGGGGTTATTATTTAAAGTTTCTGTAAAATTCATACAATTGTTTTGTAAAAGACCCTGAAGCTATGGATCTCTTCTTTTCATTCTCTGATGACATGCGAACAAAGTATTCGCTTTGAATCAATTGTCTATTGGGGATTTAGCCTTTCTATTACTTGTACAGCGCATAGAAAACGGCTAATGCTAACAAATCACTATTTTCTGATAAACTCAAACTCTCCGTACATTCCAATTTTGACAATCTGAGACGGTTGGGCGTTTAGGTTTTCACCTTTAGGATTTTTAAGAATAAAATCTACGTTATCGATAATTGACTGGTCAATGTCAGAAAATTGCGTCGGACTTGGCTGTCCTGAAATGTTCGCAGAAGTGGAAACAATCGCTCTTTCCATACGATGTACTAAGCCTTTACAGAATTCATCCTTTACCAAACGAATAGCCACGCTACCATCTGGTCCCATCAAGTTTGGCGCCAAGTTTTTACCTTTAGGATAAATAACAGTCAAGGGTTTTTCTGCAAACTCAACCAAATTCCAAGCAATTTCAGGTACTTCAACTAAATATTCTGAAAGCTGCTCAATTTTTGAAATAAGCACTATAAATGCCTTATTTTGAGGACGTTGCTTAATTGACAAGATTTTCTCTACAGCCTTTTCGTTACGTGCATCGCAACCTAATCCCCAGATTGTATCAGATGGGTAAAGCAAAGTATCACCTTTCTTCAAATGTGTCAATGCCTCTCTATATAGTTCTACCATTGTTTTAAATATTAGTCTTAGCAAAGAAATGATTGCTATTTGCACAAAGTATTTTCTGGAAAACCGTGTTCCAATACTTTTGTTTTTTCAATTTTCACGCAAAGATACAACATTCTATGCTTCTTCGAGGATTTTCACAAAAGGATACCGTAGATCATTTTTGACTCGTTGGACTAGATTGTTCTGGGGCATAAGCCATTTTCCGAATATAAAGCACTTCAGAACCTATGGCATTGTCGCTTCTGGCAGGCACTTGGCGTGTGCCCCAAATCAAAAAATACTTATCGTACCATGCTGCTACTTCAGCCTCTTCATCAATACGACGGTTTTCTATATCTGACTTTATTTCAAACAACTCTTTGTCTGAAGAGCCTTTTCCATTGTGTAGGTTTTGAAGGTTCAACTTTCCTTTATCCAAATAGGTAGCTATCCAATCGCCTTTATATTTGGACACTTGTACTTGTTCTACTAAGCCACTTCCCTCAAGAGAACCTAATGAAACGGCATCGTCCCAGAGCACTTTTCCATCCTTGGTAAACTCACAAACAATAGCGTGCGTATAACGATAGCGCCCCGCTCTAGCTCGCATACGCTGTACTTGAGCGATACTTATGGGCGCATAATTATACACTCCTAAAGTATTGTTATTGTTGGGAGAAAAATAATAGACCTCCGCCAAGACCAATGCCCCTTTTTCAGTTTTTATTAAATCATGTACTTGTAACAAATAACTAAAGTTGGTTTCCTTTCCTTCATTCTTTTTTCTAGCTATTTTTTCTTTTAGTTTCTGCTGACGCTTAGGTGATAAGTATCCAAAAAAGTTACTCAATTCCGAAAAATCTATCATGGTAGTTCCTGTCTGCTCGCCATTGTCAAAATGAGTTAAATACAAACCTCTCGAATAGTTGCTACAATTAGTAGAAAAATTGCCTACCAAAATTGTTTCTTGCTCTGATACAGGAAGGAGCCTTCCGCTGACAAAATTGACATTTTTATGGTCGGCTAATGGTACTTGGTTCGTTCTGAGCAAATCGCCCATGTAGGAATAAGACAATACAGACAAACTACAAATACCCTTTCTTCTTTCATTAATAACTACATTGACTTCGTTACGTATCTCATCAATCTCTAGGGTATTAATGGTTACATTTTTATCGTATATTCCAGACAAAACTTTCGTAGTAGAGTTAAAAAAAGCAAATGATATCACCACTGGTTTATCAAAATAAGTACCTGCAAAATAGGCTGAATTTCCGAGCACCTTAAAATGACTGATTGTTCTTAAACCCACTAATTTCCCCTTAAACTCATCTATTTCTCCTAAACCCAAATTGACTCGCGTAATGACAAAATCATCGGCATCAGCCTCGGCAAACAAGAAATACATATAGTCTGCGTTTGAGTAGGTCAGTAGGTTTTCCATTCTTACTGGCGGTGTATATTTGACATTCCATAGCTCTTTCAGCGTGGAGTCTATTCTATAAAACTCCCATTGACTATTTCTCCCAAATATTTCAGCATTGTCAAGCACTACGAGAGCGCCCTTTTCTTTGAGCGGAATTACCGACCAGTCCTTCGTTTTGCCATAGTCTTTGATATACTCTACTTCATTTACCTTATCCAATTGAGCCCAAACTGAAAAGTTTACTAAACAACAAAGCATACCAAGAAGCCCAACGCCAATACGCCAGGAATTATTCCTAGTAGTAGGAAAACCTCGAAAAAAAGAAAGGAATATAGTAAGGTGTTTTTTCATAGTATTGGTAAAAGGTTTATGATAGCATTAAACGGACAATTGGTTCATTTCTAATAGAAAACAAACATTATATCAGATTGTTATCTCTCGAGATCTCTTCTACAATTTACACATTTCAAAGAATCTGAAAAAGAAAAAGCACAGAGGTTTTCTTATTCCGATATGGTTATCGAAGGGATTTTGGCTAATTTTGCACTTCGGTAGAAGGTACACTTCGTCAAATACGATTTTTTGCCATATTTAATGGTCTCCACTTTCTTCCTTTTAGTAAACACTGGAAAATTTTCCTAGCGCAATGAATATCGAAAAAATACTACAAGACAGTATTCAAGCTGCCCTTTTGGCCGAGTTTGAAGTTTCCGAACCAACTATAGCCCTTCAACCTACTCGTAAGGATTTTGAAGGATTTTACACATTTGTGGTTTTCCCCTATGTCAAAGCTCTTCGCAAGTCTCCAGTAGAAATTGGAAATGCCATCGGAAATTACTTGGTCAGCAATACTACTGTTGTTAGTACCTTCAATGTAGTACAAGGCTTTTTGAATATTTCTATTGCTGATACTGCTTGGAAGGATACTTTCAATCACCTTAGAAGTGAAGCTTCGTTTGGTCAGCTCGCTGCCAAAAACGAAACTGTTATGGTAGAATATTCTTCTCCCAACACCAACAAGCCTCTTCACTTAGGTCACCTTCGTAACAACTTTTTGGGATACTCTGTAGCTCAAATCTTGGATGCCAACGGATATGATGTTATCAAAGCCAATCTTGTAAACGACCGTGGTATTCATATTTGTAAATCAATGTTGGCTTACCAGAAATTTGGTCAGAACGAAACGCCAGCCTCTGCTGACATGAAGGGCGACCACTTGGTAGGTAAATATTATGTGGAGTTTGACAAACACTATAAAGTAGAAGTAGAAGCCCTAAAAGCCGAAGGTTTGTCGGAAGACGATGCCAAAAAGCAAGCGCCTTTGATGAAAGAAGCTCAAGAGATGCTTTTGAAATGGGAACAAGGCGATGAAGAAGTAGTAGCTCTTTGGCAAAAAATGAATGATTGGGTTTTTGATGGCTTCAATCAAACGTATGAAACCATGGGTGTGAGCTTCGACAAAATCTACAAAGAATCTAATACTTATCTTTTAGGAAAAGAGACCGTTGAGGAAGGTTTAGCTTCAGGAGTTTTCTTCCAAAAAGAAGATGGTTCGGTATGGATTGACCTTGCAGATGAAGGACTTGACCAAAAATTAGTACTTCGTAAAGATGGTACTTCGGTGTATATCACTCAAGATATGGGAACAGCCGATTTGAAATACAAAGATTTCGGTATGTCAAAATCACTTTATGTGGTAGGTAACGAGCAAGATTATCACTTTGAGGTATTGTTCAAAATTTTGAAAAAATTAGGTCGTCCTTACGCTGAAGGTTGCTACCATTTGAGTTATGGTATGGTTGACTTACCTTCAGGAAAAATGAAGTCGAGAGAAGGTACCGTAGTAGATGCCGACGACTTGATGCAAGAAATGAAGGACACCGCTCGTGAGCGCACCAACGAATTAGGGAAAATCGATGGATTTACTCCTGAAGAAGCCGAAGAACTGTACAGTACTTTGGCAATGGGTGCCTTAAAATACTTCTTATTGAAAGTAGATCCAAAGAAGCGTATGCTTTTCAACCCAGCAGAATCTATTGATTTCCAAGGAAATACAGGGCCATTCATTCAATATACGCATGCACGTATTTGTTCGATTTTGAAAAAAGCAGAAGGTCAAAATATCAATATCGAAGAAGCAAGTGCATACACTAGTTTGCATGAAGTAGAGCGTGAAATCATTTTTGCATTGAGCGAATATCCAAGAAAAGTTACCGATGCAGGACGAGAATATTCACCAGCCTTAATTGCACAATATGTGTATGACTTGGCAAAATCATACAACCGTTTATTTGCTGAATTGAGCATTTTTAGTGCTGAAAGTCCAGAAGCGATGCAGTTCAGAGTACAGCTTTCAAAAGCAGTTGGCGAAACAATTAAGAAGGCTATGGCGTTATTAGGTATAAAAGTACCAACAAGAATGTAATCCGTTTGTCGAATATTCAGACTTTAACCTGTTTTTCGCTTGATTGGATTGGCAATATTGGATAACTTTCAGCTTTAGTATTTATGAAAAAGCCCTTGTTTATCATCCTTTTAACAATCGTAACTGTCATGATTCTTAAACTTTTGAAAGTAGGAAGCTTGCTAGGAGCATTAGCACTTCCTTTTACCAAAAACTCTATCGAAAACAGACCTGTGAACACTGAATTTGCAGCTAAAAAAACGCTTTATGATTTCAAGATGAAATCATTAGAAGGCAAAGACGTAAATCTTGCAGACTATAAGGGTAAAAAAGTGATTATCCTAAATACTGCTTCAAAATGTGGCTTTACTCCACAATACGCTGACTGGGAAGCTTTTTATCAAGCTAACAAAGCGAAAGTAGTAGTATTAGGTTTTCCAGCTAACGAATTTGGCGGACAAGAGCCTGGCTCAAATAGTGAAATTGCATCTTTCTGTCAAAAAAACTACGGTGTTTCATTCCCAATGTTTGAAAAAGTTGTAGTAAAAGGCGAAGGCAAATGTGATTTGTACAAATGGCTTACTACAAAAGAATTAAACGGTTGGAACGACAAAGAACCAAGTTGGAACTTCTGTAAATACTTGATTAACGAAAAAGGAGAATTAACAAACTTTTTTGCTTCAGGCGTAAAACCAAACAGCAAAGAATTCCAAGATGCGTTGAACAAGTAATCATGAATCGTTTTTGATAACTCAAAATACGCTTTAGGCAGTAAGCAGTAGGCAAAAATTGTATTTATGATTTTGTTAGAAATACTTTTTGCTTACGGCATATAGCTTAATGCCTATTGCAGGTAAAATTAATTTTATTTTACCCGCTAACTTATTTCAAGTAAAAACATCTAAATACCGAATGTACAGGTTATTTTTGTAGCTGTATATTCGGTATTTTTCTTGGATAAAGGTTTGTCGTCTAGCGTATGGCTAGCGATACTTTTCCATTTGTTTTCGTTTTATTTTATACTTTAAAGACTTTATATAAAACATGAAAAATTGGATTCTGGCGGCTCGTCCTCGTACATTGCCTTTGGCACTGGCGAGTATTTTGATGGGAAGCTTCTTGGCAGCAGGTCATGATGCTTTTTCTTGGAAAATCTTTTGGTTAGCAGTGCTTACTACCACTTTTTTACAAGTTCTTTCCAACTTTGCGAATGATTACGGCGATACCGTAAGTGGTGTGGATAGTGTAGAAAGAACAGTAGCAACACGTGCCGTACAAACGGGCGCCATTACCAGAGAGCAAATGACCAGAGCAATGATTATCATGTCTGTATTATCATTAGCATCGGGTTCTTTATTAATTTATGAAGGGCTAAAAGACACTGATTTGCAAACGATTCTTGGTTTCTTCGGACTTGGTATTTTATCGATTATTGCAGCTATTACCTATACCGTTGGCAAACGTCCTTATGGTTATATGGGCTTAGGAGATATTTCGGTATTGATATTTTTTGGATGGGTTGGTGTGCTAGGAACGTACTTTTTACATACTCACAACTTTGATTGGTTAAACTTTTTACCAGCAAGTTCATGTGGCTTATTTGCGGTTGGCGTATTGAATATCAATAATATTCGAGATATAGAATCGGATACAAAAACAGGAAAAAATTCAATACCAGTGAGATTAGGAAAAGAAAAGGCGGTTATTTATCACTGGTTACTTTTAATTGTGGGATTTTTGTGTGCAGTAATTTATACACTTTTGAGTGAATCAGGCAACAACTGGATTCATTGGTTATTTGTTGTTACGCTTCCTTTGTTAATTAAGATTGGTCGTGGTATTTCTCAAGGACAAACACCTGCTCAAATCGACCCATTTTTGAAAAGAATGGCTTTAACAACCCTTCTTTTTGTACTTACTTTTGGGCTAAGCCAAATTTTGTAATAACATTGTCGGACTAGAGTATAGGAATCTTTAAGACTGTACTCTGGTCTGTTTAATTCGTACCTGCTACACGCATTTCTGTTGAAATTTTGTCGAACAAGCTTTTGTGAGGCATAATAAACACCTCCACACGGCGATTCATACGCTGTCCGTCTACAATGTCATTACTTGCTACAGGATTTCGCTTCCCATACCATAATGCTTTAAGACGATTGGGGGCTACCCCACTCAATACCAACCAATTGGCTACTTGGGCAACTCTTTTAAACGACAATCGATCATTATAAGCATCAGTACCGTTAGCATCGGTGTAGCTTTCCATAATGACTGCGGTATGCGGATACGACAATAACACACGAGAAAGACTTGCCATATTCATTTTACCAAACTCGGAAGGTATATCTGAGTTGCCAATAAAATAGGAGTCCGTATCAAAACGTATGTGAATCAGCTTGGTGTTGACACGAGTCACAGGGCTCACTTTGACTTGCTTTCGGAGTTCACCTAATTGCTGATCAAAATATTGAGCCACTCTTTCGTCAGCTGTTAGCAAAGGATTCGTTTTATCGCTTACTGCCCGACTGCTAGTAGTTGACGACTGTTGGACTGTCTGCCATCTTTCATCGGTATAGATACGATTTTTATTAATTACCCGACAACCATCCAAGCTTACAGTTGTCCCGAGCACAAGCCCAAGCAATATTTTTTTTCTACTCTTTGGAAAGGCAAATTTCATGACAGTTTATCTTTTATCTTTTGGCTGTAAGGTATTTTTTCAGTAATTTGGCTGAAACTTTGGCAATTACAAAGTTATAAAACAAATCTAAAGGTTAATCTATCTATTTACTTCATTTTTGATAGTTAACCAATCACTAAAACTTATTTTTTCAAATTTAACCCTATGAAAAAGAGTTTTTATTCTGCTCTGCTGTCTATATCTCTGCTTAGTTTTACTGGATATTCACAACAAACCCCTGTGCCCACACAAACTTTTCAAGAATTGATGGACCTAGGTGTAGTTCAGAGTCGTCAGGGCAACTATCCACTAGCTCAAAATTACTTCACACAAGCTATCCAGCTTCAACCAGATAATGCTGTAGCCTATTATAGCCGTGGTGTTACAAAGTCAAACCTTAAAGATAACCGTGGTGCTATCAATGATTTTGACAAAGCTATCGAATTAAATCCAAGATATTCGGACGCTTACATCGGTCGTGGAACTAGTAAAGCAAGACAAGAAGACCATAAAGGTGCTCTGCAAGACTACAACCGTGGTATTGATTTAAATCCTGTAGATGCCAACGCATATTTTAGCCGTGGCTACAGTAAATCAAAACTGGAAAACTACAAAGGCGCTCTTTCTGACTACAACAAATCTTTGGATTTGACACCCGACAATGCGTTAGGTTATGCTGCTAGAGGCGTAGTTAAGCAAAAACTAGAAGATTACAAAGGTAGTTTGGAAGATTTTTCAAAAGCAATTGAATTAAGCCCAAAACGTCCTTCATCTTATTCTGGTCGTGCTTACAGCAAAATGAAAATGGGTGATTATAAAGGTGCCATTGCTGATTACGGTAAAGCCCTAGAAATCAGCCCTGAAGATGCTGAATCTTTGTACTTTCGTGGTTATTGCAAAAGCCAAACCGAGGACTTTGCTGGCGCACAAATCGACTTTGACCGTGCTTTGAGCCAAGACCCAGAAAACGCTCCTGCGTATTATGGTCGTGGTTTTGCCAAAAATAAACTTGGTCGTACCAAAGAAGCTATTGATGATTTCAACAAAGCAATTGCCATTGGCAACATCGAAGCCAAAAAGGTTCTTTACGCAGGTCCTATTACCAAACAAGTATTGGATGAGTTGCGTAGCGGTGTGAGCGAGCGTTTGAAAATGGCAGAAATGACTGCTGAGCGCTCAGAAGTATATTATAACCGAGGTTTGTCAAAAGCAAAAACTGGTGATACCAAATCTGCTATTGAAGACTACAACAAAGCTATCGCCCTTAATCCAACTTTTGCTGAAGCTTACTTCACAAGAGGAATGGTGAAATCTCAAATTGGTGATCAGCGTGGTGCTATTCAAGATTGTACAAATGCCCTTAAGTTGAATCCCAAATATGCAGAAGCCTACTACGTTCGTGGTATTATTCGTCATGCATTGGGTGATACCGACGGATGCAATGACTTAAGCAAAGCTGGCGAATTGGGCTACACAGCAGCGTATGCCGTAATTCGTGACTACTGTAACTAGTAGTATGTTTAAAATTTTATTTGGCATGTATCGGAAATACAATATTTCCTTTTGACACTCCTTACTTTTCTTGTCTTGACACAAGAAAAGTAACCGCAGCGGCGGCCGCAAAAGAAAGTCAAGAAATCCTAATCGGAGTGGCGACCCACCTCGCCTGCGGCTCAAACAACAGGATTTCAGAAAAATAAATACCTTTTTTTATTTTAATGACTTACAAAATTTAAACATGCTTTAACATAGATCAATAAAAAAACCTGCCTCATCAGCAGGTTTTTTTTATTCCTTATTCAAATCTTAAGTGCTTCACCGATTCACCTGACATAGCAAGTTCTTCGAGAGAATCAATACCAATTTGAAGGTGTTTTTCTACATAATTAGCGGTGATTTTCTTATCACTTTCTTCTGTTTTTACACCATCTGGTGTCATTGGGTTATCCGAAACCAATAACAACGCTCCATGAGGTATCTTATTAGCAAAACCTACCGTAAAGATAGTCGCAGTTTCCATATCGATACCCATCGCACGAATATCTGTCAAATATTGCTTGAATTCCTCATCATGTTCCCAAACACGGCGGTTAGTTGTATATACCAAACCAGTCCAGTAATCTAGTTCATGTTTTTTAATCATGGAAGAAACCGCTCTCTGCAAACGGAATGAAGGAAGTGCAGGAACTTCTTTCGGCATATACTCATCCGAAGTACCCTCTCCTCTTACAGCCGCGATAGGCAAAATCAAATCTCCAAGACCAAGATTCTTTTTCAGCCCCCCACATTTTCCTAAAAATAATACTGCTTTCGGAGAAATAGCAGTCAAAATATCCATTACAGTAGCAGCCATTGGCGACCCCATACCAAAATTGATAATAGTGATATTGTTGGCTGTGGCAGTTTGCATAGGCCTGTCGATACCATTAATTGGTACATCAAACTGCTCTGCAAACATATCTACATAATTTTTGAAGTTTGTCAACAAAATATATTGACCAAAGTCTTCGATGGCTGTGCCAGTATATCGTGGCAACCAGTTTGTCACAATTTCTTCTTTTGTTTTCATACCTGATGAAGTCGTGGTTTTGTTTAAAAGTTAATTAATTTGGAAAAGGGAGACAAGTGTTAATGCTGAATTATGAGTGGTAAATTAGTACTGTACGAACGATTTCCAACTATTTCAGATTGGGGATTTCTGATTTCGGAAATAAAGTAAAATACCTTTATTTTTTACAAGAAGCTTAACTTCCGAAATCCAACATCCAATATCCGAAATAAACAGTTTTATAATGCTTTGTACACTTGTAATGGTAAATCGTGATAATTAAAAATTTACATTCACAATTCACCACTCACAATTCATCACTAATATTTATCCATAGCCCTTTAAAATAAGGTGTGCTGAAACAGGTACGCTATTTTTAAAAATGCGTAAATTATTAAAACACAAAAACGAATGTTAATTTAACAGGCTAATACTACGATGGTATTTTCCGAGAAACAAGAATAAGTTATGATTTAAACGAATCTTAAACTTGTTTTAACTAATAGTGTCTAACTTTTATTGCTATTTTCTGTTAGACCAGAAGTCTTGCCTTTTTGAGGCTAACTGATAGGCTACGAGTCTGTTAGAGTTTATTAAATTTTCACAACAAACTGTGCAGTAGAAATAATGGAATTATTGAATCTTCCTACATTTGACTACAAGTTACAAAAAAAAGATGGAAAATTATACATTTTCGATCAGCTTCGTAAAAAGTATTTGTTTCTGACTCCTGAAGAATGGGTTCGACAACACTTCGTCAACTATCTTATTACTCATTTGGCTTACCCCAAAAGTCTTATCAAACTAGAATCAGGACTTTCTTACAACAATGTCCAAAAACGTACTGATATTCAAGTATTTGATAGAAATGGACAGCTTTTTATGATTATCGAATGTAAGGCTCCTTACATTGCACTTACCCAAACAGTGTTTGAGCAAGTGGCCCAATATAATCATACTTTGCGTAGTCCTTATATTGTTATTACCAATGGCATGAGTCAATATTGTTGTAAAACCAACTGGGAAACTTTCCAAATTGACTTTTTGGAAAATCTGCCCCTATTCCCATAATTTCATAAATTCATAACTACAAAGCTGTACTATCATTGCTCTATGATTATGTATCTTTGTCAAAAAACTACCTTCATTATGAACAAAAAACTCATAACACTGTTTGCTGGACTTTGTGCAGTTGTAACAGATTTATCTGCTCAGACTTCCATAAAGAGTACCTCTAAAGCCAATACAGCAGTTGTAAAAACAGTTCCTAGTAAACCGAAATTGGTCATTGGTATCGTTGTAGATCAAATGAGATATGACTATCTGTACCGTTATAGCAATAAATATACAGCAGGAGGCTTCAAACGCTTGATGGGTGAGGGCTACAACTGCCGTAACCACCATTATGACTATGTACCAACAGTTACAGCTGCTGGTCACGCAGCCATCTTTACAGGATCAGTACCTGCTGTAGACGGCATTATCGGAAACGAATGGTTTGATACCAAATCAGGACGCACGGTTTATTGTGTAGAAGATTCAACGGTAAAAACGGTAGGAGCCGCAACCTCAGCTGGTTTGATGTCCCCTAAAAATTTATTGGTTTCAACTATTACAGACCAAGTAAAAATTGCTCAAAATCACCAAAGTAAAACTATTGGGATTGCTTTGAAAGACCGTGGAGCTATTTTACCAGCTGGTCATACAGCCAATGCGGCTTATTGGTTTGACTCGAAAGATGGATTCTGGATATCATCTTCGTTTTATATGAATGAATTACCAAGCTGGGTAAAAGAATTTAACGCTCAGAAAAACCCTCAAAAATATGTAGCAAAAGGTTGGAATACCCTATTACCAATCGAGCAATACACCGAAAGTACCCCTGATGATCAACCATTTGAAGGAAAATTGAGTGGTGAACAAAAACCAGTATTTCCTCATGAACTTGCAGCACAAGCAGGTGTTAATCTTTTGGAGGTAATTCGTTCGACGCCGTATGGCAACTCTTTAACTAAAGATTTTGCTGTTACGGCTATTCAAAACGAACAGTTAGGAAAAGGGGCAAGCACCGATTTCTTAACGGTAAGTTTTTCTTCAACAGATTATGTAGGTCACGCATTTGGACCAAACTCAATTGAAGCAGAAGATACATACATTCGTTTGGATAGAGATATTGCTTCATTATTGAGCTTCTTAGATACTTATTTGGGCAAGGACAATGTACTAGTATTTTTGAGTGCCGACCATGGTGTGGCGGACGTGCCTGGCTATTGGCAATCTAAAAAACTTCCTGCAGGAACAACCGATGGACTTACACTCACGAATACTGTTAAAGATGCCTTAAAAGCCTCTTTCGGTGACGGTGATTACGTAAGAGCTGACGAAAACAATCAAATTTATTTGAATCATGAAACATTAAAAACAAGAAATGTTTCTCGTTCTCAAGCTTTCGAAGTCATCAAAACAGCACTTTTGAAAAGACCAGAAGTTGCCAATGTCATCGACCTTCAGAATCTTGCCAATGCCACTGTACCAGAATATCAAATTGGCTACATTAAAAACGGCTATAATGTAAAACGTAGTGGCGATATTCTTTACTTCTTGAACCCAGGATGGTTTACAGGACGTAAAACAGGTACTACACATGGTTCGGTATATCGTTATGATACACATATTCCATTGTTGTGGTATGGCTGGAAAATTAAGCATGGCGAAACCTCTAAGCGTACTAATATTTCGGACATTGCTCCTACTGTAGCAGATTTATTGGATGTCTTAGAGCCTAATGGAACTGTTGGTAATATTATTACTGATGTAGTAAAATAATGCAAACACTTGTTCCTTTTACTAAAAGAGACCTAATTAAGATTAGGTCTCTTTTACTTTTCTAAGGAAAATAACTTATTTTTGAAGAATAACTAGTTTGGTATGATTCATGCTGGAAATAGTGCAAATTCAAACAGAATTTTTAACGCTTAACCCGCATTTTATATTTTCCCAACTTTAATCGAAATTATCGTCTGAATTTATGAAAATCGCTGTAATTGGAACGGGCTACGTGGGTCTTGTAACAGGGACTTGCTTCGCCGAGACAGGAAACCAAGTAACCTGTGTGGATATCGACGAAAAGAAAGTCGAAAAAATGAAGAATGGCATCATCCCTATCTATGAGCCAGGATTGGACGTATTGTTCAATCG
>NZ_JAAALB010000059.1 GCF_009905545.1 Cellulophaga sp. BC115SP
AATAAATATTATATTTAAAATATATAATCGGTAATTTATTACATAAATATTATAAATATATAAAAACCACAGAGGCTCAGCTCTTTATGAGCATTAACTCTGTGGTTTTTATATAAATAATTTTCTTTACCCTGAAATCAGACTATAAATTTTTCTCCAAAAAGTTAGTCATCATAGTATAAAGATGTAAACGGGTATTTCCACCAGCAATACCATGATTTTTGTTTGGGTAATAGAATGACTGGAATTGCTTATTATTTTTAATTAAAGCATCTTCCAATGCCACTGCATTTTGAAAATGAACGTTGTCATCGCCCGTTCCGTGAACCAATAGGAAGTTGCCTTTCAAGTTTTTGGCGTGAGTCACTGGCGAATTGTCGTCATAGCCAGAAGGGTTTTCTTGTGGAGTTCTCAAAAAGCGTTCTGTATATACAGTATCGTAGTAACGCCAGTTAGTCACAGGCGCTACTGCAATAGCGGCCTTGAAAACATCAGCACCTTGGAATAAACAATTAGATGCCATAAAACCACCATACGACCAACCTTGAATACCTATACGAGTAGCATCAATAAATGGAAGTTTACCAAAGTATTTTGCTGATTCGATTTGATCACGAACTTCTAGTTTTCCTAAGTTCAAGTAAGTACATTTCTTAAACTCAGAGCCACGACCACCCGTTCCACGGTTATCTACGCAAGCAACAATATATCCTTTTTGAGCCAAAATTTGATACCAGTAAAAGTTTGCACCGTCATATTGATTTAGTACTTGCTGGCTTCCTGGACCGCCATACACAAACATCAACAAAGGATATTTTTTATTTGGGTCAAAATTAGTAGGCTTAATCATCCAAGAATTTAACTCTACACCATCAGCCGTTTTGATTACGGTAAATTCTTTGGGAGAAATATTATACCCCGTTAAACGAGCACGCAAATCAGCATTATCTTCTAGTACTTTGATTAATTGGGCATTAGCTGAACGATACAAACTTACTTTCAAAGGACTGTTAGACGCAGAGTTGTTCAAGATAAAGTATTTGAAATCAGGGCTAAAGTTTGCCGAATTGACACCTCTATCAATAGATAATTTCTTTTTTACTTTTCCATCCAATGAAATACTATACAAATGACGTTCGATGGACGCTATTTCGGTCGAGGTAAAATAAAGGGTATTTGATGACTCATCGATACCATAAAAATTGTCAACTTCCCATTTTCCTGTAGTAATTTGGCGAACTTCACGTCCTGACATATCATATTGATAAAGGTGCTTATAGCCATCTTTTTCTGAGGACATAATGAAGCTTTTGCCGTCAGCCAAATACGTTAGGTCATCGCCAAAATTTTCAACATCTACGTAAGTTCTACTTTCTTCAATCAAAATAGTGGTTGTCTTGCCAGTAAACGCATCAGCATGAATCAATTCCATCTTGTTTTGATAGCGATTCAAACGACTGATTGACAACACATTAGTATTGATAGTCCAACGAATACGAGGAATATACAAATCCGTTTCTTTACCCAAATCCATTTTCACAGTTTTGGTATCTACAAGGTTATATACCGAAATACTTACGGTCGAATTAGGTTCTCCTGCTTTTGGATATTTGTAACGATAGTCTGTAGGGTACAATTTTCCCCACATTTGCATATTATATTCTGGAACTTTGCTCTCGTCAAAGGTGTAAAACGCAATTTTACGGCTATCTGGCGACCAGAAAAATGCTTTTGCAAAAGAAAATTCTTCCTCATATACCCAATCGCACATCCCATTGATAATGTTGTTCCATTTGCCATCCGTTGTAATTTGACGCTCAGACATGGTATTCAAATCAACCATAAATAGGTTGTTCTGACGCACAAATGCTATTTTAGTTCCGTCAGGTGAGAATGTTGCAAAAGATTGCTTTCCTCCTGATGATAGTTTAGCAAGCTTTTTACTTTTAATATCATATACAAAATTTTCGGCACGAGAACTACGACGATAAATTTGCTCAGGATCTGTTTCAATCAAGATTTTTTGTTCATTCGAAGACAAAGTATAATCAGCAATTGTAATTTTTTGACCTAGGTTTTCGACACTTACTCCTTCATCAAAGAGGGTTTCTACGGCAGCTCCGTCTGTTACTTGATGTTTGACAATACGGCCATTTTCTAAAGCTGAATAGAATGAACCGTCTTTCATCCAATTGATACTACGAACTTGCTTTTGCGAAAAGGCAAATTTGCTCCAAACTTCGTCAAGGCTCACATTTTTCTTTTGAGCAACTACACTCAGGCTACTATACATAAGCAATGCTATTACGGAACAAATGATTAGTTGTGTTTTTTTCACTGTATATAAAAGGTTTCTGTTGTTGATAATACTTTATGATTCACAATGTCTTCAAATTTAAGTAAAATAGTGCAATTTACTACCCTAGTTCTGGCTAGTTTTTGGGCTCTTGCGTTTAAAAATAACAGCTCCAAATTCAGCTTTTTTACCATATTTTTGCATACCATCACACGAACTCAATACAGTTACAAGCTCTATTTCATTACGCGAAAACTTCTTAAGTTTTTCCATATCTATTTCTTCATTATCAACAATATAAAGTGGTACTTCAGGCTTTTTGTTTTCACGCATTTGTTTCAACTCAGCAATCACTCGTGACATATTTGCTATCGAATGGTGAAATACTTGTCTGGTTTTAATCTTAATCGTATCAATTCTATTTTCCTTACTTTCAGGAGCAGGAAAAGAAGCACTTCCTTGTCCTAAAGTAGTTTCAATAGACACCACGCCATCCAAATCTATTGTTTTGCGATTGGTATATTCATTTTCAAGTCGATTATCAATCATATAAATCACCGATTGTGCTTCGAGCTTGGCTTTTCGATAGGCTCGAAACTCACTCATATCTGCGAGGATGGTATCAGATAGTATTTTCCATCCATCATTAGGAGATATCCGTTCTTTTTCAACAATATTGATTTTAAAAATAAAGTTGGGCAATGTTTTTGTTTTATGCGTTTTTACAACCACTAATCCTCCTTCAAATCGTGAACTAAAATATCGTTTCGCATTTTCAGGAGAATACACTTTAATAGATTCCGTTTCAGCTAAATTAAGATTACGCTCAGTAAATCCGATAGCTTGTAGCTGTCCATCAATCAGATACCGTGGTTCTGTCGAAGTTTTTTCTGATGAAAGTCCTAAACCATCAAAAAAGGGTTGCTCCACCGAGCAAGTGTAGCGAAGCTCTTCTAAAGTCAATTTTTTGAAGGTTACAAAACTTTCAGGCAAATCGTCAAGATACTGAATTGCCGCCGCTGACAGCGGAACAGGCTTCTTGATACTAGATTTTTCTTTTGAATAAACATAGTATGTTGCGGTATCTGTAGCATTGCCATATACTTGAATATTTGGCATTTTGTCGAGATATGATTTACTAGCAAAAATCACCTCATTGACTTTAACAATTGCGTCTGGATGTATCTGCTTTTTATCGAAAACTTGATTTTTGGAAGCAAACCAAGGTACACGACTTAGCAAAAATCTAACAGAAGTTAAATCCTTCTCAGTATAATAGAATAAAGAATCAGTCGGAAAATATACAGGTCTCATAGAATCTGTATTTTGAGAATAGGTTTTAAACGATAGAAAAACCAATAGGATGACTATAGAAAAGTTAGCGCGCATAATTGAGAGAAGAGTCTGTTAAACTTATTCTTTAATTAGACATTATCACGGTTTGATATATTAGAAAATAAAACCATAAATTCATGATTTTGAATCATGTGATAATTCTCATTTTACGCAGAATGTGACATATTTAAGCTACAAATTGAATTGTAAAATATCTGTACACAATAAACCGTGATAATGTCTATTTACAAAAAAATGATAAAACTATAAAGCTATTTAAGATAAGTAAAAGAAAGTCATTAGTGAACAGTAAATCAATTATTAGAATTAACTCATAGTCAGAAGGATTACAATCAATATGTACCGCAGATATATTATTAATTCTTCCCTGTTACTTATGTGAAGGCTAATTCCATAAAAAAAGCCACCCATCTAGGTAGCTTCCCTTAAAAAATAACATTGTTATGATAAATAGATACCTATTGCATAGCGCCACATTAATTACCAAACAACACAATATCATTTGACTGTACTACATTGCTTTTGTGAAGAGCACGGTCGGTAATCCAAATATCAAAACGAATGGTATCTTTTTTGCCTGTCAATGAAGGAATACCACTAAAGTTATTATAGTCGAAATTGATAGAAAAGTCGATACTTCCTTCGATTGGGCCAGGCTTATCTCCTTCCTTATAACGTTGAAAGTGATTTCCTCCTAATGGGAAACTAGGAGTTGATTTGATATAAGTACCTTTCTTTTTTACATACAAATCCACATCGAAAGTACGTAAGTTTGGCTGAATCAATATTAGCTTTTTGTAGTCATCTTGCGTAAGTCCCAAATCGCCATCACCATCTTGGAAATTGATAGTCAAAATCAAAGAGTCACGTTTGGTGGTGTTACCCAAAAGGTCGGATGATGTTTTGGTAATAATGCGTGCCGAGTTGAAGCCAATATAGGGTATTACGTCAAAAGTTGGTTCACTCACGCAACCAAGCATTCCAAAAAGTCCTAGTAAGAAAAAAGTAATTTTTTTCATGGGGGCATAAATTCTTTACAAGGTAAAAATCTATCAAACAGTTATCTGACTGCGTTTAAGAGCGTTTTGTGTGATCAAAAAACGATGGCATTCTTGGAACGAAAAAGCCCTTGAAATGTTGTTCTTTCAAAACCAAACTTCTGTAAAGTTAATCATTTGAAGTAATTTTGCACGGAGAATTCCCAAAATCAACATTTTTGTATCGATAGACTGTTTCTACTCATATAGATAATAGCCACATTGAGCTACAAAAAGTTTCTTTACAATACTATGCAATTATCAAACGCTGACATATTAAAACAACGTGTATTGTCGGTAGATGAATCAAGTTTTGATTCACTTGCCCTTGATATTTTTCAATTTCAAGCTACAAACAATCCTGTTTATCGTCAATATATCGAGCAATTAGGGAAAAAAACTTCTGATATTACTTCAGTTAGTGACATTCCTTTTTTGCCTATCGAGTTTTTCAAATCTCAAACTATCATTACCAACCAAGTACCAAGCAAAGTTGTTTTTGAAAGTAGCGGAACCACAGGCTCACAAACCAGTCGTCATTATGTATATGACCCAGATTTTTATGTAAAGGTTGCAATACAGATATTCGAAAAATTTTACGGCGCTTTAGCAAATTTTCAAATACTGGCCTTGCTTCCCTCCTATTTGGAGCGCAATAATTCTTCGTTGGTTTACATGGTCAAAAGTTTTATTGAGCAAACCAATTCACAATATTCTGGTTTTTTTCTAAACGACTACAAAGGAAAAGGACTTATTGAAAGTCTTAAAAATGCTCACAAGGCGAACCCTAATCAAAAAATTCTATTAATCGGAGTAACTTTTGGGCTTTTGGACTTAGCCGAATCAGGAGAAGATTTCAGCTTTCTTAGAGACTTTGAAGATGTTATCATCATGGAAACGGGTGGAATGAAAGGTCGTAGAAAAGAGTTATTACGAGAAGAAGTTCACGAGATATTGACCGCTGCATTTGGCGTAAAAAGCATCCATTCAGAATATGGCATGACCGAACTACTTTCGCAAGGGTATTCTTATGGTGAAGGTATTTTTGAGTTGCCAGCATCGATGCGAGTGTTATTACGTGATGTAAATGACCCTTTCACTCTCGTAGATTCCAGCGTGCGCTCAGGAGGTATTAATGTTATTGACTTGGCAAATATCGACTCGTGTTCTTTTATTGAAACCAAAGACTTAGGCAGTTTTTTACCCGACAATCGACGTTTCCGTATTCTAGGCAGATTCGATAATTCAGATATTAGAGGCTGTAATTTGATGACGCTTTAGAGGGATGAGTTTTGAGTTAGGAGGAAACATCTATTTCGGTTATCGGATGTTGGATTTCGGAAGTATAGCCCATTTTTTCGAATAATATTTTACAAAATTTGAGTTATTTTTCAATATTTCCGAAATCAGAAATCCCAAATCCTCAATCGTCTGAAACTCCGCCCTCCCAACTCAAAACTCCTCACTCCTAAGCATGTGCTTCTAGCCATTCTTCGCCGTTGTCGTACACTTCTTTTTTCCAGATAGGCACTACTTGCTTGAGCGTATCGATAAGCCATTGGCAGGCTTCAAATGAAGCTGCACGGTGAGGCGTTGCTACGGCTATTACTACGGCTACGTCGCCTATCGAAAGTACACCTTTGCGGTGAACCATCACAATTTTTTCAGTATTCCAGCGTGCTTGAGCTTCGTCTGCCAATTCTTGCATTTTTTTAACAGCCATTGAATCATACGTTTCAAATTCCAGTCGCACTACCGATTTATTTTTGTTATGATTACGTACGGTTCCAATAAACACATCTACGGCTCCCGCACGTTCAGACTGAGCAGCGTCAATACATTCTTGAATATTTATAGGAGAATCTGCAATAGCAATCATAGCGTTGTGATATGTGTTTTTTGATGAAAATATCGAAGAATTCTACACTTTATCCGTGCGTTTTTCTAAAGTAACAAAATCGAAAGCATACGCATGCTTTTCGTCTGGCTGAAAAGATTTACGCTCTGTTTCTGTCCAAATATTTGTATCTAATACTGGAAAAAAAACGTCACCTTCAAAATTATGATGAACTTGGGTCAAATACACCGTGTCCGCCATATCCAAGGCTAAAGCATAGATTTGAGCTCCACCGATGATAAAAGCCTCTTCTGATTCTATCTCTTTTGCCTTTTCGATTGCCTCCTCTAATGAGCCCACCACAATACAGCCCTCCACCTGATAGTCAGTATTGCGTGAAATAATTATAGAAGTACGATTAGGCAGTGGTTTGCCGATAGACTCAAATGTCTTACGACCCATAATGATCACATGACCAGTTGTCAAACGTCTAAACATTTTGAGGTCTTCGGGCAAATGCCAAATTAATTGGTTGTCTTTTCCAATCACGCCCTGTTCGGCTGTTGCAACAATTATTGAGAGTTTCAAAGTTCTATTTCTTTAAAATGCTATTCTAATTTTTTTGTAAAAATAAGCAATTAATGTTCTTCCATTGGTAAGCCTTCTAAGATTGTTCGTCTTTCTAAGTCGTAAATGTGGTTTTCTATTAAACATATTCTCCATAACTTTAGTAACTCTAAAATTATGAATGCAAGACCGATATACTAACTATGAAAAAATTATTACTACTTATTCCAATACTATTACTGTTCGGGTATTTGATTTGGTCTAATCTCGACCGACAAGAACTCAACTTGCCAACCGATGCACAGTTAAGAAATTACCAAACGATTGGTATTGATTCGGGTCATGGAAACCTGATTGGAATTCAACCCTTTATGGTCACAGCAGATTATAGTTCAGAGAAGGCTTTTTACAAAAAAATGGATGGTTATTTTGCTCAACTCAAACAACGTCATTGGCTCAATGACAAAAGTATTGTTGTGCTTCCCGAGTACCTGGGCACGTGGTTGGTAACTGTCAATGAAAAGCATTCTGTATATACTTCGCCTTCATCAGCCAAGGCATTACAAACGATGGCGCTCAGTAATTTGGGCAGTTATGCGAGTGCTTATTTGAGTGTTCCTGATTCCGTTAAAGCTCATCCGAGATATGCTATTTTTAAGATGAAAGCTGAGGTTATGGCAAAAATTTATGGCAATGTTTTCAAAAAAATCGCCTCTACTTATCAGGTACATATTGTGGCGGGTTCTATTCTGTTACCTAATCCCATCGTCGAAAACAATACGATACTTCCACAAGATGGACTCATGTATAATATCTCGGCAGTATTTCGACCTAATGGAACTATTGCTCCTGATTTAGTCAAAAAAAGTTTCCCTATTGCTGAAGAACAAGCATTTTTAGCTGCTTCGACAATACAAAACTTACCAAGTTTCGATACCCCTGCTGGCAAGTTGGGAGTACTTATTTGTGCAGATTCGTGGTTTCAGGATGGGTATCAAGTTCTTAAGCAAAAGGGTGTAAAAATCTTAGCTGTACCTTCATTTTGCTCCATAAATTTTGGTTGGCAAATACCTTGGTCTGGCTATAGTGGTTGGCCAACGCCAGCACAGGCTAAAGCTGATATTGGGATTTTGACAGAAGGACAGGCTTGGATGAAATATGCTATGGTAGGAAAAGCATTTACAAGGGGGAATATACAAGCAGGTATAAATGTGTTTCTGAAAGGTCGGCTATGGGATTTTGGATTTGATGGAAGAACAACCTCTACCCTCGGCACAAAATCTTATACTGACACGCAAGAATTTAGTTCATCAGCAACTTGCCAGTGGCTTTAGGGTGACTCTTCAAACGTAATATTACCGTATAAAAAATTGAAGGGAAAATAATGTTAAATTTCAATTTTTTATATTAAGTTTATATGTTGTTGCACTAATTAGTTGCCAAATGTTTGTTTTCTAAATCAACAAGTTAGTTGGTGCCAACAACGAAAAAATAAGTTAACGATATTAATATAGGTATAGGCAAAAACGTCAATGGAATTTTCTATTGACGTTTTTTTCGTTCTATAGTTTTTCAAATCAACTTCACCATAATAGAAAAGGGCTTCGAGTGACTAGCACTCAAAGCCCTTTTCTAATGTATAATGAGTATTTTTCTTATTTAGAAAGATACAAATTGCGTTCGCTATACACCTTGCGGAAGAACTCATCTTTCAATGAATCAATGAAGTAGATAGCTTCACCAGTAGATTTCATTTCTGGACCTAATTCCATATTTACATTCGGGAATTTGTTGAATGAGAATACAGGAATCTTAATAGCCCATCCGTTTTTCTTAGGAGCAAAGTTGAAGTCTTTCAATTTAGCACCTAGCATTACTTTAGTAGCGTAGTTTACGTACGGCTCTTGGTATGCTTTACAGATAAATGGCACTGTACGAGAAGCACGTGGGTTGGCTTCGATGATATATACTACTTCGTCTTTAACAGCAAACTGGATATTAATCAAGCCTTTTGTTTGAAGCGCTATCGCGATTTTTCTAGTATGTTCTTCGATTTGGCGAATTACATTTTCAGATAAATCGAATGGAGGTAATACCGAGTGAGAATCACCAGAGTGGATACCCGCAGGCTCGATGTGCTCCATTACTCCGATGATATAAACATCTTCGCCATCACAGATTGCATCTGCTTCTGCTTCGATTGCATTCTCAAGGAAATGGTCAAGCAAAATTTTGTTACCAGGGATGTCACGTAGAATATCTACAACATGTTGTTCCAATTCCTGCTCGTTGATTACAATCTTCATTGACTGACCACCCAATACATAAGATGGACGAACCAATAAAGGATAACCCAATTGACGACCTAATTCTACAGCGTTGTCAGCATCCTCACAAACACCGAATTTAGGATAAGGAATATCGTTTTCTTTCAACAAGGTAGAGAATGCACCACGGTCCTCTGCTAAGTCAAGGGCTTCGAAAGATGTACCAATAATTTTGATACCATATTTCGATAATTTCTCAGCTAATTTAAGCGCTGTTTGACCACCCAACTGAACGATAACACCTTCTGGTTTTTCGTGTTGGATAATGTCATAAACGTGCTCCCAGAATACTGGTTCGAAGTATAATTTATCAGCAATATCAAAGTCAGTCGAAACGGTTTCAGGGTTTGAGTTAATCATGATTGCCTCATAACCTGCCTCTTTTGCTGCCAAAATACCATGTACACAAGAGTAGTCAAACTCGATACCCTGACCGATACGGTTAGGACCAGAACCCAATACGATTACTTTTTTCTTATCAGTTGCTGACGACTCGTTATCAAGTGTTTCTGAACCTTGTGAGAACGAAGAGTAGAAATAAGGAGTTTTTGCTTCGAACTCAGCCGCACAAGTATCTACGCATTTGTAAACACGTGTAATACCTAGGCTTGTACGCAACTCATGTACCTCCGATTCTAAACAACGTAATGCATAAGCAATTTGACGGTCAGCAAATCCTTTGTGTTTTGCCTCTTCCAACAACGCTTTTGGCACAGATTGAAGCGTATATTTCTCTAGTTCATTTTCCACTCTTACTAAATCTTCCACTTGGTATAAGAACCATTTGTCAATTTTAGTAGCGTTGCGGATAGTTTTGAAAGAGATACCCATTTTGAAGGCATCGTAGATATGGAAAAGACGATTCCAAGATGGATTAGCCAACGACTTCATAATAGCATCTTGATCGCGCAAGCCTTTGCCATCTGCTCCCAAACCATTACGTTTGATTTCGAGTGATTGACAAGCTTTTTGCAATGCCTCTTGGAAGTTACGACCAATACCCATTGCCTCACCTACCGACTTCATTTGGAGACCCAAAGATTTGTCAGCTCCGTGGAATTTATCAAAGTTCCAACGTGGTACTTTCACAATCACGTAGTCAAGCGCTGGTTCGAAGAACGCAGATGTTGATCCTGTGATAGCGTTAGTTAATTCGTCAAGGTTGTAGCCAATCGCCATTTTAGCAGCGATTTTAGCAATCGGATAACCAGTTGCTTTTGAAGCCAAAGCCGAAGAGCGAGATACACGTGGGTTGATTTCGATAGCGATGATATCATCATTCTCTGGGTTCAACGCAAACTGAACGTTACATCCACCCGCAAACTTACCAATAGCATTCATCATCTTGATTGCCATGTCACGCATCTTTTGATAGATAGTGTCTGGCAAAGTCATTGCTGGAGCTACTGTAATAGAGTCCCCAGTGTGAATACCCATTGGGTCAAAGTTCTCGATAGAACAGATAATGATTACGTTACCTAAGTTGTCGCGTAACAACTCAAGTTCGTATTCTTTCCAACCCATGATAGATTGTTCTACCAATACTTCATGCGTAGGCGAAGCGTGCAAACCTTTGTTAAGAGCAGCATCAAAATCTTTTGGCTCATTAACAAAACCACCACCAGTACCACCCAAGGTAAACGAAGGACGAATAACCAACGGGAAGCCTGTTTCCTGCGCAATTTCTTTACCCTCCAAGAAAGAACGTGCAGTACGACCTTTACAAACGCCAACACCAATTTCTAGCATTTTCAAACGGAACTTCTCGCGGTCTTCGGTAGTTTCAATCGCATTGATGTCTACACCGATGATACGTACTCCGTATTTTTCCCAGATACCTGCAGCGTCGCAATCGATAGCTAAATTTAATGCCGTCTGACCACCCATAGTTGGCAAAACGGCATCGACTTTGTGTTTCTCTAAGATTTCAATAATAGACTTTTTCTCAAGTGGCTTCAGATATACATGGTCTGCATTGAGAGGGTCTGTCATAATCGTGGCAGGATTCGAGTTAATCAAAATAACCTCGATTCCTTCTTCACGAAGTGAACGCGCTGCTTGCGAGCCAGAATAGTCAAATTCGCAAGCCTGACCGATGATAATTGGACCTGAACCGATAATGAGAACGGACTTGATGGATGTGTCTTTAGGCACGGCTGTACTTTATGTTAGTTTTGAAATAATACGTAAAATAAAAGTATTCAGTACTGAATTTCAGTGATTTACGATTAAAAGCTTAATGATTAATTGAAATGTGCGATAAGAACATGATTCAAAAAAGCTAATCATTAGCAAATACCTGATTATCAGAGTGCAATTTTTGTGGAACATCCTTGAATTACATAGCGGTAACAAAGGAAGGATATGCTCAAAAATTGCACAAAGGTAATAGATTGAGCCGAAAAACGAAGCCTAAAATTGTATTTATTTAATTTTTCAAAAACTTTCTAAGAAAAATATTATTCTGTTTTTACCCTAAAAAACCTTAAAATTCGCCTCTAGCTATGCGCCAAGCCAGAAAAAAGAATAACTGAGCACGTTTTTGCAAAATATCAAATTCAATCTTCTCTACATCGTCAGTTGCCTTGTGATAATCTTCATGTTCTCCATTGGTAAAAAAGATAATTGGGACATTATGCTTAGCAAAATTATAGTGATCTGAGCGATAGTATAGCTGCAATGGGTGCATCTCTGAGCTATAGGCATAGTCCAGCGACAAGTGGGTATAGGTATTGTTGGTATTTTTTAAAAGACTATCCAATTTGGGATTCATTTTGTCTGAACCAATCACATAAACATAGTTGGGGTCTTTTTCTTCTTCATGATAATGATCGATACGCCCTACCATGTCAATGTTGAGATTACAAACTGTTTTTTCAAGTGGAATAATAGGGTGTTCTGTATAAAATTCAGAGCCTAATAATCCCATTTCTTCTCCCGCTACGGTCATCAACAATATACTTCTTGAAGGTTTGTATCCTGCTTTTTGCGCCTCTGCAAATGCGGTAGCCAATGCCAAAATTGTGGATGTACCTGAGCCATCATCATCCGCTCCATTGTACACCTTTCCTTGGTCTTTTCCTAAATGATCATAATGTGCTGTAATAACAACAACCTCGTCTTTTCTGTCTGTGCCCTCAATAAAGCCTAAAACATTTTCGGTAGGAATAACACCACGACCTTTGATATGCTGTGTTTTAGGAGCATGAATGACACTGTATTGTTCTAGAAAATATTTTTTGATATAAAATGGCTGAATATATCCATTGCCTTTGAGGCTATCTTTTACGATTGGTAATAAACCTTGACTCTCAAAGTGTTTGGCAATATACTGAGCTGCCTTTTTCTGCCCGACAGTACCGGTACGGCGACCTGCTAGTTCGTCGGATGCAATATAGGTTAAATGCTTTTTCAATTCTGGAACAGAAATATACTGCGCAAATCGAAGAGCAGTACTGTCCTGAGCCTGTAAATAATGGGGGATCAATGTTAAACAGAAGAGTATTTTTTTTAGCATAATTATTTTTGGATAAATGGTACTTTTAGTGAGCAGGCGCAATTCTAAGAAATGTCTATTTCGGATATCGGATGTGGGATTTCGGAAGTATAAGCTTCTACATTGTGTAAAAAATAAAAGTATTTTACTTTATTTCCGAAATTAGAAATCCCAAATCCGCAATTGTTAGAAATCCTTCGTACAGCTCTAGTTGTGAATGTAAATTTAAGTTTTGAGCTTTCAGCTATGAGCTTTGGACAAAAGCAAGTCTGTAGTTATCAAAAAACATGTTAAAACTCTTTGCCTGTTGCCTGTTGCCTAGTGCCTATTACAAAAATCTACTACTATTTCATAAGAAATATTTGACTGAAAGCTAAATCGTCAGAGTTAATTTTGCCTTATTACTTACTGCCCCATGTAGCACAAAGGCAGCCATATAAGCTGCCTTTGTTGCTTGGATTTTATTTTTGAACTTTAGTACTTGATTTAATAACTTCTCAAAATCAGCACTCTTAACTCTTTATTTCTATTACGGCTTATTTGAATCTACCACAATACGGTTATCACGATTTGCCAAATCCCATGCCATGTAGTACACCAATTTGGCACGTTTTTCCATTTTATTAAATTCAATTTTCTCCACATCGTCCGTCGGTTGGTGATAGTCATCATGAACACCATTAAAGAAAAACGCTACAGGAATTTTGTTTTTAGCAAAATTATAATGGTCTGAACGATAATAGAAACGGTTTGGGTCGTTAGGGTCATTGTAACGGTAATCCAAATCCATTTTTGTGTACTTGTTATTGTTAGTCTCCATGATTTGGTGCAATTCTGAAGACAACTTATCAGAGCCAATCACATATATGTAATCACCTTTTCCTTCATGATCTTTGTCAGTACGACCTACCATATCAATATTGATATCGCAAACAGTATTTGCCAAAGGCAACACTGGATGTCTTACGTAAAACTCAGAACCTAACAAGCCTTTTTCTTCACCTGTTACGGTCATAAACAACATACTACGACGAGGGCGGTGACCAGCTTTTGCAGCTTTTCCAAAAGCCTCAGATACCTCTAATACAGATACAGTTCCAGAACCATCATCATCAGCACCATTGTAGATTTTACCATCATTTACGCCAACGTGGTCGTAGTGAGAAGTTACTACAACAATTTCATCTTTTTTGTCTGTACCTTCCAAGAAACCCAATACGTTGTAAGTTTCGACAGGCGTAATGGTACGTTCGATACGCAACGCAGCAGACTGCGGAGTCAACGAGCCAGCTACGGTTTTCTTAGTATCAGCAGCTTTTGCACGAAGAGCATCCAAATCGCCAGCTTTAATTCCTAACAAATCTGTCGCCATAGCATTGCTCACGTTTAGTACAGCAAAATCAGCGCCTTTAGGCTCACCATCCTCACGGAAACCCATACGAGCATTGCCAAAACGCTTCATCATTACTTGGCGTTGTTTGATGGCTTTATCAAAGTCTTCGTCTGAAGTTTTAGTAATCAAAATCATAGCTTTTGCTCCTTTTTCTTTAGCAATTGCCATTTTATCTTTCCAACTATCGGCTTTACTCCATTTTGAAGCTTCGCTATTTCCCGAAAGTACATAAGTGCCATCGGTATTGCGAGGTTCGCCATCAAACGCCACAATCACTTTACCTTTTACGTCCATGGTAGCGTAGTCGCTCAAGCGAGATTCGTCGATACCATAACCTACAAACACTAAATCTACTTTTTCTTCAGTGTTGATTGGAGCCGTGTTGCTAGCAATAAAGTCTTGGAGATACACATAAGTCTTGGTATTGGACTTGATATAAAATTCGCCCCAACCACGTTTTACTAAATCTACTAGTTGAAAATGTGATTTGTCGGCTCCAACAATTCCTTTCAAACCTACCGATTCGAAATGATTAGCAATGTATTGAGCAGCCACTTTTTGTTCTGGCGAGCCCGTATCTCTACCTTTTAGGCTATCAGAGGCAATAAATGTAAGATGTTTTTTTAGGTCGTCAGCCTTGATGGTATTAGCGTATTTGGCAATGACTTTATCTTGAGCCAAAGTAGCCGTACCTGACATGAGTAACAAGACTGCGGGTACTATCAGTTTTTTCATATAAAGGTATTTTGTTGATTGAATCTACGAAGATAATGAATTCTTAGTGTGGGACAAATGAGAGTTTGTGAGGGTATAGGCGAGTATAAACAGTTTTTGATTGAATCAACTTCTCTATTCTTCAATTTTCTCACAAAAGTCAGAGAATTAGTAAACACTTACCTAAAACAGGATTTATCCAAGAATGATTGCTGCGTTTTTTTTGAAATAAATTGCTAGAACAATCTTCTAAAACAGGAAGTTATCCATAAAAATCGCTCTAATTAGCACTGTCCGAGCCTTCTGGGTTCAATGTTAGGGATTTGTGAACAAGTGTTTGCTGTTTTGATAATAATTCTACTTAAATTTGCAGCGATTTCCGACAAAATACCATCAAATCACCCATTTAATGAAAATCAACTTTCAGTATCAGGAAAAATTTGAGACACGCCATAACAACTCAAATGTAGCAGACCGCAAGGCTATGCTAGAGGCAATTGGTGTTGATTCGATCGAAACACTCATCAACCAAACAGTACCTGCAGCAATTCGTTTGCCACAGGCGTTAAATCTTCCAAAAGCAAAATCTGAAGCTCAATTTTTGAAAGATTTCAAGAAATTAGCTCAGTTGAATGATACCTACAAATCTCATATCGGGATGGGATATTATGACACAATCACGCCTTCAGTGATTTTGCGTAATATTCTCGAAAATCCAGCTTGGTATACTGCTTATACTCCATATCAAGCAGAAATTGCTCAAGGTCGTTTGGAGATGTTGCTCAATTATCAAACTATGATAATTGATTTGACAGGAATGGAAATTGCTAATGCCTCGTTACTTGACGAAGGTACAGCTGCTGCTGAAGCGATGACAATGCTTCATGGACAAAGAAAAGGCGCTAAGAAAAACGCTGAAACCATCTTTGTTTCTGAACTTTGTCACCCTCAGACTATCGATGTATTGGTTACACGTGCTACTCCACTTGGCATCAAGGTTGTAGTAGGCGACCACCGTACTGTTGACCTTACACAAGAAGATATTTACGCTGTATTTGTACAATATCCTGCTGGTGATGGTTCTGTTTTTGATTACACTGACTTTATTGCTTCGGCTCATGAGTTAAGTATCAATGTAATTGTAGCAACAGATTTGCTTGCCTTGAGTTTGTTAAAATCTCCAGGCGAAATGGGTGCTGATGTTGTAGTGGGTTCATCACAAAGATTTGGTGTTCCGATGGGCTTTGGTGGTCCTCACGCAGCATTCTTTGCTACCAAAGAAGAATTCAAACGTCATATTCCAGGTCGTATTATTGGGGTATCGGTAGATGCTCACGGAAATCGTGCTTTGCGTATGGCTTTGCAAACACGCGAACAACACATCCGTCGCGAAAAAGCTACTTCAAACATTTGTACAGCACAAGTATTGTTGTCAGTAATGGCTGCTGCTTATGCGGTTTATCACGGACCAGAAGGCATCAAAGCTATTGCTGAGAAAGTTCATGGTTTGACAAAATTGACAGCTTTAGCGCTTGAAGAATTAGGTTATAAAGTAGAGACAGAATCATATTTCGATACAATCAAAGTATTTATCGACGAAGACGAGAAGCGTTTAAGAATGGAAGCTTTGGCTAATGGCATCAACTTCCGTTATTATGATGACTACCGTTACATCGGCATTTCTTTGGACGAAACTTGTACTTTGGAAGACGTAGAAACAATTATCTACGCTTTTGAAAAAATCGGTAAAAAAGAAGTAAAATTAGAAAGCTTATTCGACAAAGTTGATTATGCTTTCCCTGCTTCTTTGAAACGTGAAAGTGCATATTTGACACACGATGTTTTCAATAGCTATCATTCAGAACATGAAATGTTGCGCTATTTGAAGCAATTGGAAAACAAAGACCTTTCAATGGTTCACTCCATGATTTCGTTGGGTTCTTGTACCATGAAGTTGAACGCTACTACCGAAATGATTCCAGTAACTTGGCAAGAATTTGGTAATGTTCACCCATTTGCTCCCAAAAATCAGGTTGGTGGTTATTTGAAAATGATTGAAGAGCTAAACGTATGGTTATCTGAAATCACAGGTTTTGCACAAATGTCATTCCAACCAAACTCTGGTGCTCAAGGTGAATACGCAGGTTTGATGGTAATTCGTGCATACCATGAGTCAAGAGGTGATTTCAATCGCAATGTGGCATTGATTCCATCGTCTGCGCACGGTACAAACCCTGCATCGGCTGTTATGGCAGGTATGAAAGTGGTTGTAACGAAATGTGACGAAAACGGAAACATCGACGTTGCTGACTTACGTGCCAAGGCTGAACAATACTCAGACAGTCTTTCTTGTTTGATGGTAACTTATCCATCTACTCACGGTGTATTCGAAGAGTCAATCAAAGAAATTTGTGCATTGATTCATGAACACGGTGGTCAGGTATATATGGACGGTGCTAACATGAACGCTCAGGTAGGTCTTACATCTCCTGCAACTATTGGCGCTGATGTTTGTCACCTTAACTTACACAAAACATTCTGTATTCCTCACGGTGGTGGTGGTCCTGGTATGGGTCCAATCGGTGTAGCTGCACACTTGGCTCCATTCTTGCCTGCTCACGCTGTTGTGAAAGATGCTGGTGGTAAATTGGGTATCACAGCTGTTTCGGCTGCTCCTTACGGTTCAGCTAGTATCTTGACTATTCCTTACGCTTACATCGCTTTGATGGGCGGCGACGGATTGACAAGAGCTACAGAAACAGCGATTTTGAATGCTAACTATATCAAAGCTCGTTTGGAAGGACACTACCCTGTACTTTACACAGGTACAGAAGGACGTTGTGCTCACGAAATGATTTTGGATTGTCGTCCATTCAAACTTTCGGCAGGTGTTGAAGCAGAAGATATTGCAAAGCGTTTGATGGATTATGGATTCCATGCTCCTACCCTTTCGTTCCCAGTTGCTGGAACATTGATGGTTGAGCCAACCGAATCTGAATCTAAAGCTGAATTAGACCGTTTCTGCGATGCGATGATTGCTATTCGTGCAGAGATTGCCGAAATTGAAGCTGGGGCAGACAAAACCAACAACGTTTTGAAAAACGCTCCACATACGCAATATGTAGCATTACAAGAAAACTGGGATAAACCATATTCTCGTGAGAAAGCGGTATTCCCATTGGCGTATGTAAAAGCGAATAAGTTCTGGCCAAGCGTTTCAAGAATTGACTCAGCTTACGGTGACCGTAACTTGATTTGTGCTTGTATTCCAACCGAAGAATATGCTCAGTAGGTAAAAGATGTTATTAGTTAATAGTGTATCCGTTACTGGATTGTACTTATAATATTAACTTAATTTTACCCACAATAAGCATAAAGCTTTATGTTATAGATTAAAAAAAGCGGTCGAAAATAATTTTCGACCGCTTTTTTTTGATGTTATGATACTAGATATAACTCGGTTTAAGACGCAAAGCATTGCATCTCTAAGGATGATATGCAACTTTCAAAATCACTCATTCACTCAATCGCCACTCACTAAATTTGATAATGACTCTTATTGCATTATCTAAATATGGCCAATGTACCTTTGAGTTCTAGCTCAGGATGATCAGGAAACGGAATAATATGATAAGTATAGGTTCCCATCGGTAGAACACTCCCGTTATAAGTTCCATCAAAACCTCCGTAATTTCCGTAAGAATAGTAGGCTATTTCGCCCCATCGATTAAATACCCGTACTTCTGCATTAGGATAGGCAGTTATGTTTGTTAACTCCCAAGTATCATTAAATCCATCGCCATTAGGAGTGAACACATCAGGAATCCAGATTTTTTCAAACACTACGACATCTACCGATTTTTCATCACTACACGTTGAACTGAAAGGACTTTCCACTTTCAGTGTATAAGTCTGCGTTGCAGTAGGATTGGCTATCGGTGTTGGAATTCGTGGGTTGCTTAACGCTATATTAGGAGTCCAAGTATAAAGGTAGGTAAGATCGGTATAATTGCTTTGAAGCATTACACTTGATCCCTTCCACATAAACTCCATACGAGCAAACTCAATTTTAGGTATTTCATGAATTATCACATCTTGGTTGGCTGTTCCATTAAGGCAGCTTAACGTTCCTCTAACTTCATAGTTTACGGTATGTTTTCCTACGCCTAATTTGGCATAATCAAACTGCGTTGCAGCAATACCATCAATGGTAAATGTACCGCCGATAGGAGTACCTTCCAAAGGAACTGCAGGATAATTGAGTCCACAAACTGAGGGTATATTGGTAATTTTGGGTTGAACCTGATTAACAAATTTTGCCGTGAATAGCTTTTCTGCACTACACTCTCCATCCGAGACCTTCACTTTATAATCGGCATCACTGGTAATTGTCAGTTTGCTACCTACCTCCGAAAGCACGGTACTATTTTGAGACCATTCATAACTTACAAAACCTGTGGTAGCTTGTAAACTGGCAGGTTGACCATTACAAAAATCTGTACCCCCAGTGCTACTTGTAAGTGTTACTTGAGGGTCTTTTACGACAATTTGAACACTGTCCTCTAAATTCGGACAGCTATTATTTTGAGGTAAAGAATAAAAGATTTTATGAGTCCCAACTTTGGCATCTTGTGGTGAAAAAAAGCCCATAGAGGTATTGGTAATACCAGGACCTCTGAAAGTACCTCCAGCATAATTTACCGAAAGATTAAAGCCTGCTGTACTTACACCACATACGGTTGGAACAGGCGTAATGACTGGTTGTTGTAGGGGAAAATAGGTAATTTCATAAGGAGTAGATGACTTTACACAACCTGTAGTTCTATCTATTACTTCGAGTACATATTTACCTTCTTTGGTGGCCTGAATGACAGTATTATTATTATTCAGTGAGTTATTATTGAGTCGCCAATTATAAAAAACATTAGTGACTGTATTTGCTCGAAGCTCTAGGGAATTACCTTTACAGATTTGATTGGTGGCTACAGCGGGCGTAATTTCTGAAATTGGAGCTACCAAATCTATAACCGTTACTTCTGGAAATCTAACAGTTGATTCGTCAGATTTACGGATGGCAAAAAGTCTATATCTACCTGATTCTGTAATATTCAAATCACTACCATTGATACCTCCCACCCCATTCACATTAGCCGACCAGCTTTGTGAAGATACCACGAACTGTTGCCAACTAAAACCTGAATAATCATCGGGATTATCAACATACAAACGTAGAGAACTGTTAGGGCAAATACCTAAACCATCCATCTTAATTTGCTGTGCAAATGACGAAGAATAACTTAGGAATAATATAGCGAAAAAGGCAATATATCGGTAAATCTTTGAGGGCATATAAGTTAGTAATCGAAATTGTAGGAAATACTTTTTGATATGGGCTATTTGTAAAATTCAGGAATGAAGAGTTATTTCTTTGGTGCTGTTAATGTAAATTTTCTATCACACATTTACCCAAAATTCTTTTCTAAAACAGCGTTCAAGGTATAATCCTGATTCTCAATAAGATTGACAAATTTACTGTAATTAACGTTGCAATACAATTGAATATTTTCCAGATACTCTTTTCCAAAAAGAAACCCCTTCATCAATTGACAAAGGGGTTTGCTAATATGGGATAAGATAGAGTCTTCGCTCGCGATGAAAACTTCCGTTAATTAATTGGTCCCATTTCTTATTATCTTTTTAGAAAAGGCATTTGCCTAATTCTGTTTATCTCGCTGATTTTTGGATTGTAATTGGAACACATTCCTGAGGTCCGCAATCACAAGCCACTGGCTGAATTCTCACTACTTGATCTGTAAAACAACCGTTGGCATTGAATACTCGAATCGTGTAGGTTTTTGTTGCCGTTGGATTCGGAATATTAGCCATCAAAATACCATTTGTAGGAATGACAGTTGCTGTCGCAAAGTTTTTCGTTCCTGTGTAAGTTGAAGCTTCAACAATGTCATATTTATCTCCAGTATTGAAACCTGC
Source organism: Cellulophaga sp. BC115SP (assembly GCF_009905545.1). GTDB lineage: Bacteria > Bacteroidota > Bacteroidia > Cytophagales > Spirosomataceae > Flectobacillus > Flectobacillus rivi. The sequence goes on from NZ_JAAALB010000059.1 coordinate 21,015, forward strand.
GATACGAATTGAGCCATTGTTTAGCGTAGTTGTTTTGTTACATTCTGAGTTAGTGACAATCGGAACAAAGTTTGGTTTTGCATAAACCATTACGTCTGTTGTAGCAGTTGCTACACAACCATTGGCAGAAACCGTTACCATATAAATACCTTGTGACAAGGCACTCGCTCCTGATACTACAGGGTTTTGCGCTGTCGAAGTAAATCCGTTAGGACCTTCCCAGCTATATGAAGTACCACCACTTGCACCGAGTGTAATCGAAGAGCCAGCACAAGCACTTACTGAAGTAGCCGTTGCATTTACAGTATTTTTAGTTACTGCTACCGTTGTAGTTGCTTCACAATTTTTATCAGTAATCACTTTCACCGTGTAAGTTCCCTCTTGGGTAATCGATACCGTTTGAGATGTTGAGCTAAATCCGTTTGGACCTGTCCACAAGTAAGTTTGACCACTAGTTACACCTGAATTAATGGTTAACTGTGTTGAAGCATCTGAGCAGAACGCCGTAGCACCTGTTACTACTGTAGCTGCTTTAGGATTCTGAGTCACATTGAATACTTGAACAGATTTACATCCATTAGCTTCCGTAATATTCACCGTATAAGCTCCAGCAGTTGATACGCTAATTGAAGACGTTGTTGCTGAAGTATTCCAACTATAAGTAGCATTGGTAAATCCAGTGACTGCCAAAGTTGTTGTACTACCTTCACAGAATTCAACTGCTTTAGTCGTTGTTGGAATAGGACTCACTGTAATACCAACTGTCGCAGTAGTTGTACAACCAGAATTACCTTCGATAGTGACTGTATATGTTCCTGAATTACTTACTGAAACATTCGACAGTACAGGGTTCGTTGTTGTGGCAGTAAAGCTTGCTGGGCCGCTCCATGAGTAAGATTTTACTCCCGAACCAACCGTTGCATTTACATTCAAATTAACCGAACCACCTGAACAAACAGTTGTCGCACTTGCTGAAGCATTTACATTAAATGTTTCAGTTGTCAAAGTTACGGTTCCTGTCGCAGAACATCCATTATTTGTTACTACCACTTGATAACTTCCTGCTGTACTTACATTAATCACTGCGGTATTGGCAGTAAATCCATTTGGACCAGTCCAAGCAAAAGTACCACTAGAGTTTGCCGTAAGTGCGACTTGACCACCTGGACAGATTACTCTATTTCCAGAAATAGTCACCACTGGATTTTCTTTTACCGTCAAGCTTGCCGTTGCAGAACCTACACAACCTAATGAAGTAGTTCCTACCACTGTATAAACTCCATTCATTGTGATAGTCGCACTATTTGAAATCAAGGCTTGAGCAGATGTTGAAGTAAATCCGTTTGGACCTGTCCATGAATAAGTACTTGCACCTGTAGCTGTCAGTTGAGCAACTCCTCCTACACAAACCTCAACATTAGATACACTTATCGTTGCCGCAGGATTTACTGTCACACTTGCAGTAGCTGTACCAATACAACCTATAGCATTAGTTCCTGTTACCGTGTAAACTCCTTGCGTGTTTACTGATGGTGACGCTCCTGTTGCCGTAAAGCCGTTTGGTCCTGTCCATGAATAAGTACTTGCGCCTGTTACACTCAAATTCAAACTCTGTCCTTGACAAATCGTTCCGCCCGTAGCTGTCAGTACTGGTAAAGTATTTACTGTTACCTGAACTGTTGTTGAAGCACTACAGATATTGCCATCACTTACTACTACAGTGTAAGTTCCAGAATTTGCCGTGGTCGCACTTGCAATCGTTGGGTTTTGCTGTGTCGAAGTAAAGCTTGATGGGCCACTCCATGTGTAATTAGAACCTGAACCATTAGCCTTCAATTCGATGGTTTGACCTTGACAAACTACCGTATTTACTAACGTTGCACTTACTGTTGGTAGAGCATTTACTACTACATTCACTGTCGCAGTCGTCGTTGCTGAACAAGCATTATTAGCTGTTACTGTCAAGGTATAAACTCCCGATTGCGCAGTGGTTACACCATTGATTGTTGGACTTTGACTTGTACTTGTAAAGCTTGCTGGACCACTCCATGAGTATTGCGATACCGTTGGTGTTCCTGTTACTACTGTCGTAAGTTTCACTGTTGAACCTGCACAGTATGTATTTTTATCAGTGCTTACACTAATTTGTGCTGCTGGACAATTGACGCCCGCATCAACAGTCAAGTTCGATGTGCCAGGAACTGTGATTGATACTACACCAGTTGTACCTGTCAAATCAGCATCACTATCTTTTGTATCATCACCGCCAGCGTCTTTCGTTGAAATCACATAGCCTGCTGGTAAAGTACTTGTCGAGAACACGACTTTGTAATCTCCTAAACCTAGGTAATCAAATCCATAGATACCAGAAGAATTTGTCGTAGTCGTTGCTAAGATATTCCCTAAACCATCCGTTAAGGTAACTGTTACATTGTTTACCCCATTAAGCGGTGTTTCGTTTTGGATACCATCTCTGTTGGTGTCATACCAAACTAAATCTCCAATTTTTGAAGGTTTGAATAAACCAAAATCAACCGTCAAATTGGAATTATTATCAGTATCTCCATCATTTGTTGGTTCTGTTGATGGATATAAGGTAATTGACTTAGTTTGAATCTCTGCACCTACTAGTGTTCCATTATCATCATTATTTACATCATTGTCAGGATCTGGTGTCGCACTACCTTCATAAGGTCCTGTTGCGCTACCGTTTTTACCTGTTGATGAAATATAGCCTGCTGGGGCAATGATGCCTACGATATAATTATCTGGTTCAAGACCTGTAAATAAATAGTTACCAGTAGAAGTTGTCACCTGTGTCGCTATTGCTACTCCATCTGGAACATTATCGTTGTTTGTATCACGATAAAGTTTTACCGTAACATTTGAAATACCTGACTCGCCAGCATCTTTAATACCGTTGTTATTCAAATCATCCCATACTAAATCGCCAAGTTTCAAACATTTGTCTATTGTAACTGATACCGTAGCGGTAGCACTACAATTATTGCTGTTGGTTACAACAACTGTGTAAACTCCAGCATTTACACCTGTCGTATTTGGAATAGTTGGGTTTTGAGATGTACTGCTAAAGCTATTAGGACCACTCCACAAATAACTTCCTCCTACTCCTGCACCACTAGCTTCTAAAGAAAGTGTCAGTCCTTGGCATAAAACACTACCTGTTGGACTTACTGCTGTTGCAGTTGGAAGAGGGTTCACTGTCACACTTGCAGTAGCTGTACCAATACAACCTATAGCATTAGTTCCTGTTACCGTATAAACTCCTTGCGTGTTTACAGATGGAGAAGCTCCTGTTGCCGCAAAGCCGTTTGGACCTGTCCATGAATAAGTACTTGCACCTGTTACTCCCAAATTCAAACTCTGTCCTTGACAAATCGTTCCGCCCGTAGCTGTCAGTACTGGTAATGTATTTACTGTTACTTGAACTGTTGTTGAGGCGCTACAGATATTACCATCACTTACTACTACAGTGTAAGTTCCAGAATTTGCCGTGGTCGCACTTGCAATCGTTGGGTTTTGCTGTGTCGAAGTAAAGCTTGATGGGCCACTCCATGAGTAATTAGAACCTGAGCCATTAGCTTTCAATTCGATGGTTTGACCTTGACAAACTACTGTATTTACTAACGTTGCACTTACTGTTGGAAGAGCATTTACTACTACATTCACTGTCGCAGTCGTCGTTGCTGAACAAGCATTATTAGCTGTTACTGTCAAGGTATAAACTCCCGATTGCGCAGTTGTTACACCATTGATTGTTGGACTTTGACTTGTACTTGTAAAGCTTGCTGGACCACTCCATGAATATTGTGATACCGTTGGTGTTCCTGTTACGACTGTCGTAAGTTTCACTGTTGAACCTGCACAGTATGTATTTTTATCAGTGCTTACACTAATTTGTGCTGCTGGACAATTTACACCTGCATCAACAGTCAAGTTCGATGTACCAGGCACTGTAATTGATACTACACCTGTTGTTCCTGTCAAATCAGCATCACTATCTTTTGTATCATCACCGCCAGCGTCTTTCGTTGAAATCACATAGCCTGCTGGTAAAGTACTTGTAGAGAACACGACTTTGTAATCTCCTAAACCTAGGTAATCAAATCCATAGATCCCAGAAGAATTTGTCGTAGTCGTTGCTAAGATATTTCCTAAACCATCCGTTAAAGTAACCGTTACATTGTTTACTCCATTAAGCGGTGTTTCATTTTGGATGCCATCTCTGTTGGTGTCATACCATACTAAATCGCCAATTTTTGAAGATTTAAATAAACCAAAATCAACGGTTAAGTTAGACGTATTATCGGTATCACCATCGTTTACAGGCTCTGTATAAGGAACTAATGTAATTGCTTTAGTGATAATTTCAGCACCTACTAATGTTCCATTATCATCATTATTTACATCATTGTCAGGATCTGGCGTGGCACTACCCTCGTAAGGTCCTGTTGCGCTACCATTTTTACCTGTTGATGAAATATAGCCTGCTGGTGCAATAATGCCTACGATATAATTATCTGGTTCAAGACCTGTAAATAGATAGTTACCTGTAGAAGTTGTTACCTGTGTCGCTATTGCTACTCCATCTGGAACATTATCGTTGTTTGCATCACGGTAAAGTTTTACCGTAACATTTGAAATACCTGATTCGCCAGCATCTTTAATACCGTTGTTATTCAAATCATCCCATACTAAATCGCCAAGTTTCAAACATTTGTCTAATGAAATACTGATGGTAGTTGCAGCAGTACATCCATTCGCATCTGTAACTGTCAAAGTATAAACACCTGCATAAGTTGGTGAAGAAATTGGTATAGTTGGATTTTGAATTGTAGAGCTATATCCAGCAGGACCAGCCCATGAGTACGAACCACCTATTCCGCCTCCATTACCATACAAACTAATAGGAGCACCTTGACAAATTATCGTTCCACCTTCACTACTAGCAGTGGCTGTTGGAACTGGATTAACAAATACAAATATTTCTGATGTTGCTGTACATCCAAAACTATCTGTCGCTTTTACATTATAGAATCCTTCATTTGCCTCTTGCGCACCCGAGATTGTTGGGTTTTGACTTGTACTAGCAAAGCTACTAGGACCACTCCATGTGTACGAAGAAATAGTTGCCCCACTTGCAGCAGTTCCATTTGCTTTCAATTCGATTGTCGAGTTATTACAAACTGTAGCATCAGTTACAGAAGCTGTTACTGTAGGTTTTGTTCTAACTACTACTTCTACGGTAGCAGTACCTGTACAACCTCCCGTTCCTGAAACGGTTACGGTATAGATACCATTCAAGCTAGTACTTGCATTTGTTAAAGAAGGAGTTGCTGAGGTTGATGAATAACCATTTGGTCCTTCCCACAAATATGAAGTTCCACCAGATGTTGATAAAGTCACTGTTCCTCCAATACAAACTGGAGAGTTAGTTGTTGCAACTGGTGTTGGTTTGCTGTTATAAATAACATCTACTGAGCGTCTTGAACCTACCGGTGTCTCACAGCTTGTAGTAGTATTTTTACAAGAAACAAAATAAGTAGCATTGGCAGATACTGCTACAGTATAAGCATTTCCAGAAGTCAACATTGTTGTTGAGCTTTGTGAACTATACCAAACAGGCGTTAAACTTGCATCTCTACAGTTTGCAGTAAGTGTTAAATTACCCGTACCACAAACAGAACCACCTTGAACATCAGCAGAAGCTGGTGCATCAGGAATAAGATTCACAGTACCTACCACTGGAGTTCTTCCGCCAATAGCTACCTCACAAAGCGTGGTGTTGTTTTTACATGCCACATAATATGAAGTCGTTGCTGAAATACTTGGACTATAGCTTGTACCTGTTGACAAGACTGTAGTCGATGTCTGGCTTGCATACCATTGTACCGTTTCTCCTGCTCCACAAGTAGCTCCTAAAGTCAATACGCCACTACCACATCTCGAATTGTTTGTGACATTACTTGGACTTGGTGCTGGTGGTATTGGATTTACCGTTCCTATTACTGCTTGACGTGAGTTCGTCGCCGTTTCGCAAGTTGTTGTATTGTCTTTACAGCCTACATAATAAGTTGTCGTTGCGGTGATACTTGGTGCGTAGCTTGTACCTGTTGTCAATACACTTGTCGATGTTTGACTCGCATACCATTGTACTGTTTGTCCTGATGAACATACTGCACTTAAGTTTACTACACCACTACCGCATACTGCGCCACCTTGTACACTTGATGAGCTTGGTGCTGGTAGGTTTGGATTTACCGTGCCTACTACACTTTGACGGGTTCCTGATGTTGTCTCACAAGTTGTCGTGTTGTCTTTACAACCTACATAATAGGTTGTCGTCGCTGTCAAACTTGGACTGTAGCTTGTACCTGTTGTCAACACACTTGTTGATGTTTGGCTTGCATACCATTGTACCGTTTGTCCTGTTGAACATGTCGCTGTCAAGGTCACTACACCAGCTTCACATCTTGAAGCGCCTACTACATTATTAGCACTTGGTGCACTTGGAATTGGGTTAACCGTTCCGATTACTCCTTGACGTGTTCCTGTTGCTGTTTCACAATTCGTTGTATTATCTCTACATGCTACATAGTAAGTAGTCGTTGCCGTGATGCTTGGTGCATAGCTTGTACCTGTCGTCAATACACTTGTTGAGGTTTGACTTGCATACCATTGTACTGTTTGACCTGTCGAACATGTTGCACTTAAGTTTACTACACCGCTTCCACATACTGCGCCATTCGTTACATTTCCTGAACTTGGGGCACTTGGGATTGGGTTAACTGTGCCTACTACTGATTGACGTGAGTTCGTTGCAGTCTCACAAGTCGTAGTATTATCCTTACAACCTACATAATAAGTCGTCGTCGCTGCTATACTTGGTGCATAACTTGTGCCTGTCGACAATACTACTGTCGATGTTTGACTTGCATACCATTGTACCGTTTGCCCTGTCGCACAGGTTGCACTTAAGTTTACTACACCGCTTCCACATACTACGCCACCTGATACATTACCTGCACTTGGTGAACTTGGGATTGGGTTTACTGTCCCTACTACTGCTTGACGTGAGTTTGTTGCAGTCTCACAAGTTGTTGTATTGTCTTTACAACCTACATAATAAGTTGTCGTTGCGGTGATGCTTGGTGCATAACTTGTACCTGTTGTCAAGACACTTGTTGAACTCTGACTTGCATACCATTGTACCGTTTGTCCTGATGAACATACTGCACTTAAGTTTACCACACCACTACCACAGACTGCGCCACCTTGTACACTTGATGAACTTGGTGCTGGTAGGTTTGGATTTACTGTACCTACTACACTTTGACGGGTTCCTGATGTTGTTTCACAAGTTGTCGTATTGTCTTTACAACCTACATAATAGGTTGTCGTTGCTGTCAAACTTGGACTGTAGCTTGTTCCTGTTGTCAACACACTTGTTGAACTCTGACTCGCATACCATTGTACCGTTTGACCTGTTGAACATGTCGCTGTCAAAGTCACTACGCCAGCTTCACATCTTGAAGCGCCTACTACATTACTTGAACTTGGTGCACTTGGAATTGGGTTAACTGTTCCGATTACGCCTTGACGGGTTCCTGTTGCTGTTTCACAATTCGTTGTGTTATCTCTACAAGCTACATAATAGGTTGTCGTTGCCGTGATGCTTGGTGCATAACTTGTACCTGTTGTTAATACACTTGTTGATGTTTGACTTGCATACCATTGTACTGTTTGACCTGATGAACATGTTGCACTTAAGTTTACTGCACCACTTCCACATACTGCACCATTCGTTACATTTCCTGAACTTGGGGCACTTGGGATTGGGTTAACTGTTCCTACTACTGCTTGACGTGAGTTCGT
>NZ_JAAALB010000006.1 GCF_009905545.1 Cellulophaga sp. BC115SP
GAGCTTGGTAACTACAAAACTCTTGCTTCCCTTTCTTTTTACCTAATTTGTCCCATTTTTTAGTAGGGTAGAGTAGCAATAGGCTTTTTTATATTCATCATTCAAAACTCACCATTCAGCACTCATTCCTATTTCTATGAATATTGTTATTACCGATGGTTTCACTTTGCATAGCAACGACCTTGCTTGGGATTGTTTCAGAAGTCTTGGCAAAGTAACTTTTTACGAAAGAACGCCCATTTCTGACATTGTTGAGCGTTGTAAAGAAGCAGATATAGTTATTACCAATAAAACACCTTTTTCTGCCGAAACTATCGCAGCATTGCCTCAATTAAAAATGATTGCAGTAGCTGCTACAGGTTACAATATCATCGACACCCAAGCCTCCACCGCTCAAAGTATTACAGTAAGTAATATTCCTGCTTACGGAACTGCCTCAGTAGCTCAACATATCTTTGCGCTCATATTGGAATTGAGTAACCATGTTGGAAAAAATAGTCAGGCTGTAGCCAATGGCGCTTGGGTTTCAGCACAAGACTGGTGTTTTTCATTGTCTCCAATTATTGAATTGGCAGGAAAAACCTTAGGCATTGTTGGAATGGGAAGAATAGGTCAACAAACTGCGAAGATTGCAGAAGCATTTGGCATGAAGGTTTGTTATGCTTCAAGAACCGTAAAAGAGGAATTGCCTTATTCAGCCGTACCACTCGAAACACTATTTTCAGAGAGCGATTTTATTGCCTTGTGTTGTCCATCAACACCCGAAAATATAGGCTTTGTCAACAAAGAATTACTGGCAAAAATGAAACGAACAGCCTATTTAGTAAATGCTTCGAGAGGGCAACTTATTCATGAAAAAGATTTAGCAGAAGCTTTAAAGGAAGGAGTATTAGCTGGTGCTGCACTTGATGTACTTTCACAAGAACCACCTTCTGAAAGTAATCCTTTACTCACAGCTCCAAACTGCCTGATCACCCCTCATAATGCGTGGATCAGCTTTGAAGCTCGTCAACGTATTGTAGAAATGCTGATGGCTAATATTCAAGGTTTTATCAACGGAGCTCCACAGAATGTGGTGTAGTGGGCACAAAGTGACAAAGGCACAGAGGCACAAAGTGTATAAGTGGCAGAGTCAAGAAGGAGAAAAGTTACGAAGGCACCAAGGGACATAGTGAAATTTCATTACACTATGTCCCTTGGTGCCTTTGTGCCTCAGCCCCTTCGAAACTAATGCTTCGGCATTTGTTTTTCCTCTACATCTTTATACATCTTATTGCCTAGTTCCTTGTCAAAATCTGGTTTGTGATATACTGATACTTGGTCTACAATTGGATTTAGCTTTTGAATTGAAGGATGTTTCACGTCAAATTCACGATCGCCAGAAATTTGTGCATACTCTGTTTCTGATAATCCTCCAGAATTTGTAGAATAGTCATTAAATCGAATATTGATGTCTTTATCTGCCAATTTGCCACCTTCCCAGCTTACAACATTTCCACCCAAGTCCCAGCCAAGTCCAGTAATAGTAAATGTTTTTCCATTTAGGGCAACAACATCTTTCAATGTCATACCTGGTTTCAAGCCCAGTTTAGTAGTCCAAGGTGAACCCTCTGCTGATGGCTTATCATCTTTTATCTGTAATCTTGCTAATACATCACCTATAACTTTGTATTCTTTTCCATCTTGCCAATATACCTCGATTTCTTTGGGAGTTCCTGCAAAAATCTTGGTTGCGTCAAAAGAACCTTCACCAGTTTCGATGGTTGCTTTTTTAACAATATTCTCAGCACCAAATTTTTTCACCAAACCCTCATAATCATTACAAGCCAACACATCATCCAAATACAAGGCATCGCTTGCTGGCGCAGTAGAATCAGCTTGTGTAACTGCTACAGAATCCGTTTGAGTAGATTCCGAGCCAGTCTTCGATTTACAAGAAGCTAATATTGAAATAGTTAAAGCTAATACGGCTATTTTTTTCATGATATTTTTTGTACAAATAGTGATATAATGATGACTATCCTCAAAGCTAAGAAAAAAGTCTTGGAGATTCAAATCATTGCAGATGATTGAGATAGGCTTTTACCATGATTAATGTTGGATTTTTGTCAAAGAAAAAGGCTGACAGAAAATTCTATCAGCCTTTTTCAATATGTTTTTATGCCAAAACCTTAGCGTAAAAAGCCTTAATTAAGCATGTAATGCTCTATTTTCAGTTGCTGCCAAACATGCTTCTTTGATAGCTTCTGTATAAGTAGGGTGAGCATGTGACATACGAGAAATATCTTCAGCAGAGGCACGATATTCCATAGCAACTACCGCTTCAGCAATCATATCTGCTGCACGAGCACCAATGATATGAACACCAAGGATTTCGTCAGTAGCTTTATCAGCCAATACTTTCACCAAACCGTCTGTATCCATTGAAGCTGTTGCACGACCTAAAGCTTTGAATGGGAATGAACCAGCTTTGTAGGCACGACCAGCAGCTTTTAATTCTTCTTCAGTTTGACCAACAGAAGCTACTTCTGGCCAAGTGTACACTACACCTGGAATCAAGTTGTAGTTGATGTGTGGTTTTTGTCCTGCAATAGTTTCAGCTACAAATACACCTTCCTCTTCAGCTTTGTGAGCCAACATAGCACCACGAATCACATCACCAATAGCATAGATTCCACCTACTTTTGTTTGTAAAGTATGCTCATCTACTTCAAGTTTACCTCTTTGATCTGTAGCAAGGCCAGCAGCTTCAAGATTCAAACCGTCAGTATATGGACGACGACCAATACAAACTAGCACATAGTCACCAGTAATCGTTACATCTTCGTCTTTTGAGTTTTTCGCTGTAACAGTTACGTCGTCACCATTGTTAACTACGCCAGTTACTTTGTGGCTTAGGTAGAAGTCAGCACCCAATTTCTTGATTGATTTCTGTAACTCTTTACCCATTGTTTTGTCCATAGTAGGAATCATAGAATCAGCAAATTCTACGAAACTTACTTTAGCACCCAAACGAGCATAAACTGAACCTAACTCAGCACCAATAACACCAGCACCAATAACGATCAAATGTTTTGGTATTTCTTGAAGATTCAAAGCTTCAGTTGAAGTAATAACACGCTTTTTGTCAACAGGAATAAATGGTAACACCGTTGGTTTGGAACCTGTAGCAATGATGATATTTTTACCAGTAATTTGCTCAGCAGTACCATCAAGTTTAGCAACATTCACAGTATTTTTGTCAACAAAAGAACCTAAACCGTTGTAAACCGTGATTTTGTTTTTCTTCATCAAGAAAGCGATACCATTATTCATTTTCTCGATTACTCCTTTTTTACGAGTAATCATTTGAGATAAGTTAGCTTTCAAGTTTTCAAGCTCGATACCATGCTCAGCAAATGAATGTTGTGCATTGTAGAAATGCTCTGATGAGTCCAACAATGCTTTTGATGGAATACAGCCTACGTTTAAGCAAGTACCACCCAATACAGAGTATTTTTCGATGATGGCTGTTTTTAAGCCTAATTGAGCCGAACGGATGGCAGCTACATAACCACCAGGACCTGAGCCTATTACTATTACGTCGTATTGCATACTTTGATTATTTACAGTTATTGAGCTTTTGACTCTTTATCTATAATTGCTTTGTTACTATAAAAGTTCTTTATCGGATAGTATTGAAATAAAGTGTTTGACTTTCGATCAATCTTCTTCAATTTTTGATAAAAATAGTTTTCCTCGCGTATTGAATCTATTGATTTTAAGTCAAAAAATGATACAAAAAAGGCAAAGACACGCATAATATCGTGTCTTTGCCTCAGTAATATCTATTTAAACTAGACGTCTAACAACAAACGAGTTGGATCTTCTAGTAATTGTTTTAAACGTACCAAGAAGCTTACAGACTCACGACCGTCGATGATACGGTGGTCATAAGAAAGTGCTACATACATAATCGGGCGAACAACCACTTGACCACCAATTACCACAGCACGCTCAACGATATTGTGCATACCTAAGATAGCCACTTGTGGAGCATTGATGATTGGCGTTGATAACATTGAACCAAATACACCACCATTTGTAATAGTGAAAGTACCACCGTTCATTTCATCAAGTGTCAATTTGTTGTCACGAGCACGAGTTGCTAATCTAATAACCTCAGCCTCGATACCAGCCAATGATAATTGTTCAGCATTACGAATTACAGGTACAACTAATCCTTTTGGAGCAGATACTGCAATTGAAACGTCACAATAGTCATGGTAAACAATTTGATCGCCGTCGATAGAAGCATTAACCGCAGGGAATTCTTTCAATGCCACCGTCACTGCTTTAGTGAAGAATGACATGAAACCAAGGTTAACACCATGTTTTTCTTTGAATTTATCTTTGTATTTCGAACGCAAATCCATGATTGGCTTCATATCAACTTCGTTGAAAGTAGTCAACATAGCAGTCTCGTTTTTCACTTGAACCAAGCGACGAGCTACTGTTTTGCGAAGCGAAGTCATTTTTTCTCTTCTTACACCTCTTGAGTCAGAAGAAGCAACCGGTGCTGCTGCAGGAGCAGGAGCCGCTGCTGGAGTTGCAGGCGCTGGAGCTACTGTTTTTTGAGCACTTTGAGCATCTTCTTTAGTAATACGGCCACCTACACCAGTACCTTGTACGGCACCAGCATCAACACCTTTTTCAGCTAAAATTTTAGCTGCTGCAGGAGAAGCATGACCCGCAGCGTAGTTGGTATCGCCCGAAGGAGCTGCTGCAACTGGTGCTGCTGAAGGAGCTGGAGCTGCAACGCTAGCACCTGCACCTACGGTAAGAGTTGCTACCAAGCCACCAATAGGCAAAGTAGTACCAGCTTCTGCTACGATGTGTAATACACCCGCCGCTTCAGCAGGCAATTCGAAGGTAGCTTTGTCAGATTCAAGTTCGCACAATACTTCGTCCATCGATACAGTATCACCTTCTTTCTTATTCCAAGACGAAACTGTAACTTCAGTGATAGACTCACCTACTGCTGGAACTTTGATTTCAACAACCTTAGTTTCCGTTGCAACTGGCGCTGCTGCTGGAGCAGGAGCGGCTACTGGAGCTGCTACAACTGGCGCTGCTGCTGCCGAAGCACCTGCGGCTTCGATAACACAGATTACTGCACCAATTGGTAAAGTATCACCTTCTTTTGCAACAATGCGCAAAACACCTTCAGCTTCTGCTGGTAGTTCGAAGGTAGCTTTATCAGACTCTAACTCGCACAATACCTCATCCATCTTCACTACATCCCCATCTTTTTTATTCCATGAGGCAATTGTGACCTCGGTTATCGACTCGCCAACTGGCGGAACTTTCATTTCGATTGCCATCTTATTAATTTATTATTTAGTATTCGGATTGGTTGTTTGACACAATCTTCAATTTATAACTATAGTAAAATGTCCTGTTTAAATATTGTCTGGTAACATGATGCCAAAACCGACTCTCTGAGCCGTAGCGTCAAAAAGTCGGTTTCAACAAATATTTTAACTAAGCAAATGCTCTATCAACTAGGATTGCTTGCTCTTCGTTGTGAACTTTCAAGAAACCTGTTGCAGGTGAAGCAGATTTTTTGCGAGCAATAACTCCTTCAAATGATTTGAAACCAAATTCGCGAGTTACAAATGACCAGTATCCCATGTTTTCTGGCTCTTCTTGTACCCAGTACACTTTCGCTTTTGGATACTTCGCAAGTTCTGCATTTACTTGGCTAGTTGGGAAAGGATGCAATTGCTCGATACGGATAATTGCCACATCGGTGCGATTGTCTTTTTGTTGTTTTTCCAACAAGTCGAAATAAACTTTGCCAGAACACAACAATACTTTCTTCACTTTCTTAGCATCTGCATAAGTGTCACCGTAAATTTCTTGGAATGAACCGTCGATAAATTCTTCGATTGGAGAAACTACCTTTGGATGACGGAACAATGATTTTGGTGACATGATGATTAATGGCTTACGGAATTCCCAAGCCAACTGACGACGCAATGCATGGAAGATGTTTGCAGGAGTAGTTAAGTTAGCTACTACCATGTTATCTTCTGCCGCCAATTGCAAGTAACGCTCAGGGCGAGCATTTGAGTGCTCAGGACCTTGACCTTCATAACCATGAGGCAACTGCATTACCAAAGCATTCATGGTACCCCACTTCGATTCGCAAGATGCAATGAATTGGTCAATCATTGTTTGAGCTCCATTTGAGAAGTCACCAAACTGAGCCTCCCAAATAACCAAAGCTTCAGGATTTGCTAATGAATAACCAAATTCAAAACCTAACACACCGTATTCAGACAACAATGAGTTATAGATTTGGATTTGCTCTTGACCTTCTTCAATAAAGTTCAAAGAAGTATATGACTCATTTGTCTCAGCATCGTGCAATACCGCATGACGGTGAGAGAATGTACCACGTTGAACATCCTGACCAGATACACGTACCATTTTACCTTCCAACAACAATGAACCATACGCCAAAGCTTCAGCTGTAGCCCAGTTCAATTGTCCATTTTGGAAAAATGCTTTACGATCAGCTAATACTTTTTCAATTTGCTTCAAGGCATGGAAACCTGCTGGCAATTTTGTCAAAGCCGCTGCAATTTTATCAATCGTTTCTTTCGAAATACCAGTTTTTGGAGATTTCTCAAAATCTTCTGTACCAGCAAAACGCAATTCAGCCCATTTGTTATCCAATTTCAATGGTACATATTCTGGACGAATTTTTTGTTTCACTTGGTCAAGGCGAGCTTGTAATTCAGCCTTAAATTCAGAATCCATTTGTGAAGCCAACTGAGCATCGATATCACCACGTGTAATCAATTTTTGTGTGTAGATTTCACGTGGGTTTGGATGATTTGTGATATTCGAATACAAGGTTGGTTGTGTAAATCTTGGCTCATCAGATTCGTTGTGACCATTTCTACGGTAACAAACCATATCAATAAATACGTCACGGTTGAATTGCTGACGGAACTCAGCCGCAATTTTCGAAACGAAAACAACAGCTTCTGGATCGTCACCATTTACGTGGAATACTGGAGCATCAATGATTTTAGCTACATCTGTACAGTAGATTGCCGAACGAGCATCCTCAAAGTCTGTTGTAAAACCAACTTGGTTGTTGATTACGAAGTGGATTGTACCACCTGTTTCATAACCACGCAACTTCGCCATTTGAGTTACTTCATATACAATACCCTGACCTGCTACAGCAGCATCACCATGAATTAAGATTGGTAATACTTTATCGTAGTCACCATCATAGTGAGCATCTGCACTTGCACGACAGAAACCTTCAACTACAGGGTTTACAGCTTCTAAGTGAGAAGGGTTTGGTGCTAATTTCAAAGAAATTTCAGAACCAGCAGGAGTAATATGCTTAGATGAATAGCCTAAGTGATATTTTACGTCACCGTCACCGTGGATTTGATCAGGAATATTTCCTTCAAAACCATCGAAGATTGCGGCGTAAGATTTGTGCATAATATTGGCCAACACGTTCAAACGTCCACGGTGAGCCATACCAATCATAGCTTCTTTCACACCGAGGTCGGCCGCAATATTGATAATAGCATCAAGTGCAGGAATAGTGCTTTCGCCACCTTCCAAACCGAAACGTTTTTGACCTAAATATTTTGTACCTAAGAAGTTTTCGAAAACAACAGCTTCGTTCAATTTTTGAAGAATCTGTTTTTTCTCATCGATAGAAGGATTAAAAGCAAGCGCTTCCTTCTCGATTTTGTTACGAAGCCATTCTTTAACATCTGATTCTCTGATGTAAGAATACTCAAAACCAATCGAACCTGCGTAGATTTTATAGAGAGATTCCACAATTTTGCGAAGAGATGCTGGGCCAATACCCAAAAAACTACCCGCTTGGAATACTGTATCAAGATCAGCTTCAGAAAGTGCATAATCTTTTAAATCAAGACGAGGGCGACGATCCTTACGCTCACGCACAGGATTGGTCTTTGACAACAAGTGTCCTCTTGATCTAAATGCCTTAATCAAACTGATTACAGACATTTCTTTCTGAACCATTGAAGCATCGACAGATGCACTACCCACTCCGTTGGAAGAGGCCTCGCCACTCCAAGAAGTATAAAAGTCAAAACCTTTGAAAAAGTTCTGCCAACTAGCGTCAACCGAATTGGGGTCTTGCTGATATGACTCGTACAAGTCCGAAATTACCGCAGTATCGGCGTTGGCAATGTATGAAAATTGGTCCATAACTGGCGTTAATCTTTGATATTAATTAAACTTATTCGTAAAGTTTCTTACATAGGGTACGAATAAAGTACAAAGAGATTGGATTTCTGGATTTAATGAAAGTCTCCCAATAGAATTTTGGCAAAGTTACGGTATGCCCGTTAATTAAATCACAAAAATTTATTTGTTTTTTACAGGATTTTTGCCAAATTAATATAGTAGCTAAAATAACCCCTCTAAAAATTTTGCTTTCTTAGAAAAATTCAACTTTACCTTAAAATAGCAACTATTTTAATCAGTTTGTAGTAGTTCTAGTTTATGTAAGAAAACTTCTTTTTTGCGGGTGCAAATGTACGCATATATCCATTTGTTTTACCTATTTTTTTTGAAAAACTATCCTTATCTCTCTAAGTCAATCAGGTAGTTAGATTTACTGAATCCTTAAATATTTTCTTTCAGCTCATTCCTTTTTGGCACGCAATTAGCTACAGTTTACAACATGAGCAATGCCAAGTAGTTTTATAGTTGTTTTACTCCTCCGCCAAAAAGCAATTAATCCTACCCAAAAAATACAAATTTTGTTATTTTTTACTCATTTTGTTAAACTACCACATCGGTATTTCATTTGTAGGCAATACTTGTACTTTTCGAATTTATTTGAAGCTTAAACGCTTTTTTTTCTGTAGTTCTGGGCTACAAGTAGATAACTATATATTTTTGCATAACAACGTTTATAGGATTTCCCTAAAAACTTGTATTTGCTACCCAAATTGCTCATTCTGTGGTTGTTTGCACAGAGTTTTTTTCACGAGGCACTTATTTATGTAATTTATTTTCAGTATATTAATCCTTGATTATTTCTGAGACTTCCTGCATTTTTAAGAGTATCAACAATCTTCAGCTGTGCTTCTTTACAAGAAGTTGTTGTCAAAATAAAGGCTTTGTGAATAAATAGTGATATTTTCGAATGGAATTTCATGAGACGATTCGTCTTAAGCATATATTTTCTTTGTCCGCAAAAACGTTGAACACTCATTGAAACTATTCCTTACCAAAAACATTACCATACCATGAAACCAGTAAACCTGTCGCAAATCTGTTTTCTTGCTCTTATGTGGGTAAGTGCTCAGACCTTCTCACAGGGAATATCTTTTCGTCAAGATGATTGGCAAAATGTACTTGTTCAGGCAAAGGCTCAGAACAAGTTGATTTTTGTTGATATTTATACTACTTGGTGCCGACCTTGTAAGGAGATGGACAAAAAAACCTTCTCCGAAGCATCTGTGGGTGATAAATTCAATAGCAAATTTATCAATTACAAAATCGATGCTGAAAAAGGATTTGGAATTACCTTGGCCAGACGTTATAATGTGACTTCCTACCCTACTTGCCTTTTTGTAGATGCCACCGAAAATTTGGTGTACAAACAAGAAGGATACCTTGGCTCGACCGATTTGTTAAAAGAAGCCGACTTGGTTTTGACAAACCAGTCAGACTCCAAGCCTATCTATGTGCTCGAAAAACAATACAATGAGGGCAAACGTGAGCCAGATTTCTTGTATGAATTTATTGCCAAGCGCTCCAGATACAATCTTGATAATATGGCACTTGTGGAAGAGTACGTGAAGGCTTTAACTCCAATTCAACAGTCCTCAGATAAAACATTGCGTTTGGTGGTTAATAATGGCTTTAAAATCGATGGTAAAGCCTTTGAACTTCTCTTAAAATATCGTGAAAAAGCAGAAGGATTATTTGAAGGTGGCGATGAAAAAGTCAATCAAGCCTTTTCGACCAGTATCAACGAATTCTTTTATCAGGCCATTGAGACCAAAAATAAAGTACTTTTTGAAAAAGCTCTTCAGGCTAATTTAAAGGCACTTCCCAATACAGCTGATAGAGTAAATGATAAAAATAAATTGGCTTTTTATCTGGCAGTAAAAGATATTAATAAATACGTAGAGGCTGCCGAAAACTATTTGGACCAATATGTAATGTTTGTACAAATAGAAAGTATTCGTAAGCAAGATTTGTGGGAATATGACAAAATGATGCAAGCTTACAGACTCGGGATTCGTGACTCTACAGGCACAGGAGCGCCACTTTATAACAATATTAAAAAGAATGGGCGATTTACGATGGCACGCTTAACTGCCAATGAGCTTCATGATGTAGTGAAAACTTTTTATGAACAAGTGGATACTCCAGCAAAACTAGAAAAAGCCATTCCTTGGGTTCAAAGAGCTATTGAGTTAGTTGAAAATCCTGACTATTATCACTCTTATGCTCAACTGATGTTAAAATTGGGCGACAAACAAAAAGCCTTAGATATAGAGCAAAAAGCTTATGAATTAGCGCTCAGAGAAAAAATAGACACGCAAAAATTTACCTCTGCGTTGGAAAAGATGAAATAAAAAACGGGTGAGAATTTCTCACCCGTTTTTTATTTCGTTCTAGTACGATTATGCTAAAAGTACTTAAACTGAGCTGATTTCCCATTACCCGAATCAAAATCAAATCTTAACATAATTTGATGAAATCCCTGATTGGCAGGCGACGTAGTATTGGTTGAATTACTACCTTGAAAGTCGTAAGAATACCCAATTCTCATCTTATTCAATTGTACTTCAAGCGAGCCTAATAAAGCCTTATTGACAAATTCAGAGCCTGTGTTTTGATACCAAATACCCACACCAAATCTTTCTTTTACCCAAAGTACGCCGTGCAAATCTATATCGTTGCGATTATAGTCACCATTGCTAATGCGTCTGAACACGACGCCCGTTTTGAGCATAAAATCATCAGATAAAGGAAACAAATACCCTCCAGAAACAAAAATTGGCACATTATACCCGTCGCTTGAGGCATTAACATTTGGCATTGAAACTCCTGCATACCAATCATCATTTTGATAATATACTCCTAAGCCAAAGCTTGAGCGCAATCGAGTAGTACCTGAACCTCCCGCCCCAAAAATAGCAGGAACTTGTGTTATACCTGCCAAAGCACCAACTGCCAATTTTCCATCATTAGGCATATTGAAACGGTAAGCAAAATTGCCATAAAGACCTAAATTACCAGCCAAATTTCCACCGATTCCAATGGCCTGATCTGTATTGTATGCCTGAAAGCCTACTCCCATTTTATCTTGGGCGATTGGCATATCAAAGTTAAAATATTGTTGTGTTGAGGTTGCTCCAATATTGTTGGTAAACAAGGGTCTTTTTCGATAAATACCTGAAAAAGAGATGACTTCTTTGGCTCCAGCATAGGCTGGGTTGATCGTCATGGGCATGAAAGGATAGGTATAATATAGCTGATCTTGTTGACCATAACTTTGAAGATATAGCAAGGTGGCTATTACTCCTAGTAAAAGCTTTCTCATATTGACATTGTGTTTATTCTTAGAACTAACCTACTCGTTGAGGTTTTGTAACGAAGTTAGTAGCAAGTACGTTATAATGCAAGCACTACAAACTAGAAGAGACTTATAAAAACGTATGGTTCTATTTTCGGATAATAGAGCTAGCACAAATCTCTATTGGAAGTAATAATAAAAATGAAGAAAAGAGAAGTCGGAGTTTAACTGAATAGATTATGTAGAACCTTTACTAGGATATTTTTAACAAAGCTTGACATAAGACTATTCAAGATACTTTGCATGGAATTTCAAAAAATTGTACTTCCTAAGTACTTCGTGTACTCATTTTATATAAAAATAAAAGAGGACCCACAAGTTACCTTATGCTTGGGAGTCCTCGATAAGTATAGAGGTCTAACACACATTACGAAAATACATGGTAAAGCTATGTCAAACAATCTACAACTTTTATACGGTAATAAAATGCTATTATCTGGTCGAATATAGTTGATATATGGCTTATCGTCCTTTTAACCACTCTAAAAACTCAGATTTTCGGCGTCGGGCTATTGGTAGTCGGATATCGTTTGTTAGGACTACTACGCCACCATCTTCATTCAAAACCTTCTGAATATGGAAATGGCTAATTACATGAGAATCATGAATTCTGAAGAAATCATATTCTTCCAATAGCTCGTGGTAGGTTTTTAAATCACGAGAAGACATGACAGGCTTCCCTTGAAGCAAATGAATCAGAGTGTAGCCACTCGAAGCCTCACACCTAACAATATCCTGTACTTCAATCATTTCAAACCCTTTGTGCGTAGGTATAGCGATTTTATTCTTACGGCTTCGTGGGTTATTTAAAGTACTCAGTAAATTTCGTAGTTCACCGAGATTATCCTGACTATCGAGCTGTTTTTCTGCCTTTTTGACAGCCTCAATAAGTTCTTCTACATGAATTGGTTTTAAAAGATAATCAATTGCCGAAAACTTAATCGCGTTAAGCGCATATTGGTCAAAACCAGTTACAAATATGACTTTAAAAGAAGGTTCATCAAATTTCATTAATAAATCGAATCCCGTTCCGTTCGTCATTTCCACATCCAAGAATAAAAGATTAGGATTAAAAGTGACTACTTTTTGATATGCTTCTTCGACAGAGGTGGCTGTTTCTATAATTTTTACTTGTGGACAATATTTGGTTAAAAGTGTTTTTAAAGCTTCTAATGCGTTATTCTCATCATCTACAATGATAGCTCTAAGCATGGTTAACAATTAGGGATAATTTGGTTTCTCAAAGATATATAAGTATTTCAACTTTTGTCCCCTGAGACTCACCTATTTCATTGAATTTATCAATAATATTTACTTCGACTTTAGTTTCTTCAATATACTTTAAAGATTGAATTCGTTCGGCAGTAATTTGTGTTGACTGAGATTGATACGATTTTATCGATTTTTTTTTCAACTCTGCGGCTTTTTCTCGTCCAATGCCATTGTCTTCAATTGTACATCGTACATATTCTTCAGTCAAACCAAAATGAATCACAAGTACTCCTTCGTTATTTTTGCTATAAACGAGTCCATGATTAATCGCATTTTCGACAAAAGGCTGAATGAGCATAGAAGGAATTTCTAATTCCTGTGGAACATCATCCTCTATCTTTATCTCGAAAGTAAAACGGTTTTTAAAGCGTAATTGTTCGAGGGTAATGTAGTACTCTAATAGCTCACTTTCTTCATAAACTGATATATATTTATTGCGAGAGGACTCCAAAAAGAGTCGCATCAATCGTGAAAATCTACTCAGATAATCATTGGCCGCTTCAATATCATTGTTCAAAATATAGTATTGAATCGAACTCAGAGCATTAAATACAAAATGTGGATTCATTTGTGCTTGTAATGCTTGTAATTCGAGTTGAGCAAACCGTTTGTTGGCAGCGGTTCGTTCGCTTTCTACTTTTTGAATAAATCTAATTCGAGCATAAACTGAATATAGTATTATGATAACAATAAGCGTTGCTACCACTATCCAAAACCAAGTTTCTTGCCAAAATGGTGCCTTTATATGAAATCTTATCGGATTTATTTTTTGAGTTATTTTTCCAGTCACATCATAAGCTCTCAAATCAAAAATATAGGTTCCTGGAGGTAAAAAAGGAAAACTCAGCTGTAACTCTTCTACCTCTCTCCAGTGTGTATCAGATTGATTACTGCCGAGCAATCGATATTGGTATTTGATATTTTTATTACTCATGTACGAAAGAGCAACAAATTCTATCGTCAGGTTATTCTGTGTATGCTCTAGCTCATAATGTGATGTCACCAAGGTATCTAGGTTATTAACTTTCACGCGACGAATTACCAATGGCACTTGAGCTTTGGGCATAGGCATATTGAGCACATACTTTACTCCAAGTTTGAATAATCCATTGGCTGTTCCAATCCAAACTATGTCATTTTGTACAGTCAAACAATACACTTCATGTGTTGGCAAACCCTGAATTACCGATAACTTTTTAAGTTGGTATCGTTTGGTTTTATAATCAATGTTAGATAGGACAAACACTCCCTTGTTGGTTCCTGCCCAAACAGTTTGAGTTTTATTGTCGAGAAAAATTGCATTAATATTTTCATAAGCTAGTTCTGAAACAATAAGCGGACTATGCCCATCGAAGGCATATAATCCAAACCCGTTGGTGCCAACCCAAGCTCTTCCATTTTTATCTGACACCAAGCATTTTACGGCACGACTCAGTAAAGGGTATTGAATTTTTTGCTTATCGAAAAGTTCCGCTGTAGAATCCATCAAAGAGAGCTGGTAAATCCCTTTTGAGTTTCCGACCCATATCTTGCGATTACTTCCGACGTGCATCGCAACAATTTTGGGAATATTTACCTTAATAAATAACTTTCGAGCCTGATAGTGTTTTTTCGACTCGAAAAGTTTTACCATCATTAGGGCATTATAACCTATGATCGTTTTTGAATCAAGGGTATCTATTGTTTTAAAATCAATCCAATGAACCGTCTCTCCATCGTACTTTCGGTGAACGGGTTCATGTAAATCGCTTTGACCATTTTTCTTTATGATTTTATTAACAGATAAATGTTTTTTATTCATGAGTGCCTTTGTAGAATACATCGTATAATCCATTCCGAAATAAGCTATCATGGCCTTTTCCTTAGTAATAGCGATATCCCGAACTGGAAGACGAATAGTATCTTTAGTCAGAAACCTTGTAATAGATTCATCTTGATTAATCCTGTACAAATCACCTTTACCTGTTCCAAATATGATTTTATTTTCAAATTGCTGCATAGCCACAACCGAATTTCCTCCCTGAAAATTATAGGTGGCAGAATACATTGCTTGCTTTGATAAAAACAGTAAGCCTTTATCTTTGGTACAAAACCAAAAATTCTCTTCACTATCCACATAAATAGTATTGAGCACATATTTATTTAGGAAATCGAACTGCCGAAGCCTATTGAAATTTTCATCCAAAAGAAAAGATTCCTTCTCTGTAACACATAGTTTATATTTCAAACTTCCTGTACTGAGAAGTAATATGATAGGGTTGTTCTTTAACGAACTTAAAGTAGAAATATGAATTTGTTTAAGCCCTTTTTTACTGTAGACTACAAGTTTATCGGCGGTAGCATACACCGTTTTATCATCTTCAAATAAAATCGTTATGAGTTTGTCGAAAATCTCGATTGGAAAGCTGCCTTTATCAAACTTAGGGAGTACGTGAGGTATGTTCTTAAGGTTATGCGCAAGCCCCTCAGAATAAGCTCTCAAGGTAAATGGAGAGCCTACACTCATAATCACACTAAGGTGGGTTTTATTATTGATAAAGGGATATGATTGATTACCTATTTTACGAGGCATAAACCTTTTAACCACTTTCTTTTTGACATCAATTTCTAATACTTCTAATCCTTTACTTAGAACAGCTTGTACGGTATTAGGTGCTGTTTGAACGTAACACCAAATATGGGAATCTTGTAAATCGGGATACGGATTAGGAATAGTGTAAAATTTATTATCATTCGTATCAAAATAAAAGAAGACAGAACTATAAGTTAAAAACCAAATTCTCTTTTGCTTGTCCTCCGCACACTGCCAAACATCGTTGTTAGGTAAACCATTTTTAGTAGTAAAGCTCTCGAAATGATACCCATCAAATCGAGCAAGACCTTTGTCGGTACAAAACCAAAGGAAACCTTTACTATCTTGATAGGCACGATATACATTCGAGCTAGGCAAACCATTGTCAACAGTATAAGACCTTAAAAAAGGATACTGTGCAAAACTAAGTGAAGATATAAGTAGAAATATAAAAAGTAAGAGCTGTTTCATGCCACAAAAAAAGTCCGTGTAAGATAAAGTTACCTGATACACGGACTCAAATATCAATTTCACTCAAATTTATTGCATCTGAATTACTTTAAATTCTGTTCTACGGTTGGTTTGATGTTGTTCTTCTGTACATTCAACACCATCGGCACATTCATTGAGCAATTGTGTTTCTCCAAATCCTGAAGACTCTAGTCTTGTTGATGCAATACCACGTTTGCGCAAATAGCTAACCACTGATTTCGAACGATTTTCTGAGAGTTTTTGATTAAATTCTGTCGATGAGCGAGAATCTGTATGAGAACGTAAATCGATTCTCATTTTTGGATAACGCTTCATTAACGATACTAATTTCTCTAATTCTCGAGCAGCATCAGGGCGAATGTTATATCTACCGTAATCGTAATAAATATTATCAATTGTGATTACGTCTCCTTCTTCAAACATACTCAAGTTAGAGTTGATGTATTTCGGAGGATTGTCGCCCACTTTCTTGATTTTGTTGCTTTTCGAACCAAAGTTTTCTTTAGCGGCTTCCAAATTATAATCACAGCCTTGGCAAATATCAAATTGATAACGACCATCTGCGCCAGTTACTACTTGCTGAATTGTACCATCGCATTCGTTTCTCAGCGTTACAAGAACACCCGCAATTGGTTGCTTATCTTTATTAGAAGTAACTCGACCACGTAGAGTTGTTACTTTACAAGGTAAAGCTGGGTTTGGATTACCTGATGGGCTGATTCTTGCCGATAGAGAATCCCCTTCTACTTCTTTTACAGGTTGCAAAGGAATATCCAGTGTCGACTGTTCGATTTTAGCATCTTTTGCCGAATATCCAACGGTATTTGGAAGATACCCTTCACGAGAAGCCTTTAATAAATATGACTTATCTTCATCCAAACAGATTTTGAAAGTACCGTTTGAATCGGTCTTTTTCATCTCTGTTTTACCTTCTGTTGACACT
This sequence comes from Cellulophaga sp. BC115SP, assembly GCF_009905545.1. GTDB lineage: Bacteria > Bacteroidota > Bacteroidia > Cytophagales > Spirosomataceae > Flectobacillus > Flectobacillus rivi. Next base: position 16,933 of record NZ_JAAALB010000006.1, read on the forward strand.
TCAACATCGGCATTATCTAATGGCAATTTCGATTCTGCATCAAACACGATAACCTGTAGTTCACGGCATTCAGGTTTTTCGTCGCATTCTCTTGTAAATCTATAAATATCATCATCGGCACCGCCACGCTTGCGATTTGAGCTTAAATATCCTTGTCTACGTTCGCCATCAGTTATAAGCCCAAAATCATCTTGACTCGTATTAATAGGAGCTCCAAGATTTTTAATTTTACTTTTTACCGTTTTACCATCTTGTAACTCAACAAAGAAAATATCTAATCCTCCAAGTCCTGCATGACCATCCGAGGCAAAATATAAGTTTCCTTTTTCATCAACAAAAGGAAACATTTCATTTCCTTCCGTATTAATCTGAGGCCCAAGATTGACTGGTGTTCCGAAATTTCCGTTGTTATATTCTACCACATACACGTCTGTTCCACCAAAACCTCCAGGCATATCCGAAACAAAGTACATCAGCTTGTCGTCTTTTGTCAAAGTAGGGTGTCCTGTCGAATACTCATTATTATTAAAAGGAACCTCTTTTACGGCAGACCATTGCCCATCGCCTTTTTTATCTTCGGCAGTATAAAGTTTCAATTTATTTACGCGATCTGCACTAGTCTTGAAACTTCCAGAATTATAGTTATTTCTAGTAAAAACAATTTTACGTCCGTCACTCGAAAATGTGACAGGCCCCTCATGGTATTTAGTATTAAGTGTTTTTGAAAAATTCTCACTTTGTGTAACAGGAGCTTCATTATAGGTAGCATATCCTTTGTACATACCAGTACTGCCATACGAGCCAATTGTTTTAGAATCATTTGGTGTAGCTGGCGTGTACTCATCATCTCCAACAACGGCTGGCGCCTTGAATTTACGTTCTTTATTTGCCGTTGAGCCACCCACACCCGAAGGCTGAGAAGCAGTCAGCTTGCTAATATCGGATAAATAATAAAGATCAAGAAAGTTTGAATTATCCCATGAATATACTCTTTTCAACCCTACAGACTCTGTACGTCCAGAGTTGAAAACAAAACCATTTTTGTAGTAAGTAGGACTAAAATCTGCTTTATCGGTATTAAGGTTTAGATACTCAACTTTATAACACGCTTGGTTTTTATTGAGCGTTTCAACGTTTTTATACAGTTTTTGAAAACTCGAACTTCGCTTATCTGTTGTCGCTAGTTTAGCATATTTTTCATATACATCTTGTGATTCTTTGTATTTGCCATTTGTAGCAAGCGCCTGTGCATAGTAAAGATATGCTTTTGAATCACCCGAAAAAGATGGATTGTCAACTATTTCTTTATATACTCTCTCTGCATTTTGGGAGTCTTTGATTTGTCGATAAGCGTATGCCAATTTCAGTTTTGCAGTTTGCTTATCTGCATCTGAAATTTTGCCTTTGAGGGCATGTTCAAACATCTCGGCGGCATTCAAATAACTCATTTTTTCAAATTCAGCTTCAGCATCTTTCAAAGTCTGAGCTGAAACTTTTGAAACAAAGAGAAAGGCAGTAAGAAGTACCAATCCTATTTTCTTACAATTAATCATTTTTCTAAACAGTTATAACATCATGAAGGCGAATTCAAAATCGATAAAGCAACAAAGGACATGCCTTGTATTCAATACATTCCAGTAATAAGTAAAAAAAGTTCTTAGTTAATAGTATATCAGTTATTAGTTTACTCTCATAATATGACGGCTACTTCTACAGTGCACTACAGATATACTATTAATGTAGTCTTTTCTATTACTTAATTAGAAATAACGAGGAGTAAGAATTTTAGCTTTCTTGAAACCAAATTCATATCTCAACATAATTTCATGGCTACCTTTTTGTGAGTTCTGTAGACTATTTAGCATAAAGTCATACGCATAGCCGATACGGAACTGGTCACTTGCTTGAATTTCGAGCATACCAATAGCTGCATCACCATTTTGATTTGCGAAAGGTGAATTAAACTTTTGATTATTAGTTCTCCAAGAAGCCCCAACAGCTACTCTATCACGAATCCATAGGTTAACGTTAAAGTCAAATGCAGCGGCATCACGAGTAGCTTTTACTAAAACAGATGGCTTCAATGCCAATGAACTACCGAGCGGTACTACAAATCCCATCATCAAGAAATAGTGTCTTTCTTGGCGAGCTTTTTTCAAAGTATCTTCATTACCTGTATAAGTACGAAGCTCATTTTGAATTAAGTTAGGAACAGAAACACCTATATATCCACGGTCGTTACTTAGGTATAAACCTGTACCTACGTTGGGTAACCATTTTGAAGTATTTCCACTAAAAGCTGGATCGATATCGTTATTATCTAATGTACGACGGACACCGCTCAAACTACCAACCAAGTTGGTTGCACCAGCTTGAATACCCATAGCCAATGTAGATCGTTGGGATACTTTGACACGGTAAGCGTACGATAAATAAGCTCCAGTATTATTGAATACCCCGATTTGATCATGGTATGCTTGTAAACCAATACCAACCTTTTCTTTTTTAACGGGCATATCAATACTGAATGATTGTGTAGTAGGTGCGCCTTCGATTCCTACCCACTGCTGGCGGTAAACTCCAGTCATACTCAATACGTCACGACTCCCTGCGTAAGCTGGGTTTACGGCAAGCATATTAAACATATATTGAGAATACTGGACTTCTTGCTGAGCATGAGCTTTTTCTACACCTGCCAGTCCTAAGGCAAGTGAGAAGATGATTGCGGTTTTAGCTCTCGAAAGCAAACTTTGGCGTCTCATTGGATGATGGTTTAAATTATTAACCAAAGAAAAAAGGGTAAATACTACTTGGCTTCGTTTCCTTTGATTTGATTTCTTAACTATTTAGGCACCCCAGAGTAAGAGACTCACTCTGGGGTGTTTTTGGTATTATCTCACAATTGTGAAGTATTTAACTACAGTGTTTTTACCTTGAGTTAAAATAATTTCACCTGTTGTTCTATCGTAACGAGTGAAGCTGTAGAAGTATGTACCATCAGGCAAGCCTTGGCCATCACCGATTACTTTTACACCTTGGTTAGCTTCACCACCCCATTCATTTTTGTAATCACTTGAAGCGTAAACTAGGCTACCCCATCTATTGAAGATTTTCAATTCGATACGTTGGTCAGGATTCAATGGTTGAATCACGAACTTATCGTTAATTCCATCGCCGTTTGGAGAGAACCCTTCTGGTATAAATGGACTATCAGTTACAACCGAAGCATCGAAGATTACTGGAGTCTTAGCATTTTCAGCTGGGTTTCCATCACCATTAGGATCTGGGTTAGTTCCTGCTGTAGATAAGTCAAACGCTTTCTTCGTTGCATCTGCAATACTGATACCTGTAGCACTAGCCTGAGTATAAATTGTATCTTGAAGCGGCTCACGGATATTCAATGTGTACTCAATCACGATACTGTCACCTTTGGCAAACTTAAATGTACTACTTGCTACTGTAAGTGTTGTATCTGCAATTCCATCGAACAATGAATCAAGTTTTACTTTTCCACTAACAAGTGTTGGTTTACCTACCAATGACCAAGCCGTTACTTGTTGACCAATATTAGATTGGATATGGTTGGCAAGTACAACATTGTTTAGGGTATCCTTACCATAATTACGGGCAATCAATTTGAATTTCACGTTGAACGTACTATCCGATTGCATCACTGGTTTGCTAGCTGACAACGCTACCCCAATTGCAGCATCTCCTAACGGTTTCACTGGGTTACTTAGTGTTACAGAAGTTGCTACCTTATTATTTGAAGGATCACCGTCTTTGTCAGGATCTGGATCAGAACCAGCCGTTGAAATATCTTCATAAGTTAAACCATCTGTACCTGTACCTTTACCGATTGCTACGTTACTGAATACAGAGTCAGTAGCAGCTGTAGTATTAACTCTCACAGCCAAGTTGATTGATACTGAATCACCAACACCTAGTGCAGAAGAATCTGGTAATACTAAATCGATATTCAAACCAGAACCTGTGTATTTAGAATTTACTTTTACACCAGGACGATTTGTCGAAACCGTTGGTTGACCTACAATCGTAGCACCTTTAGAAGTGTAAACTGCATCTAAATCATCCGTTACTGACAACTTCGTGATTCTATTTACACCCATGTTGACAACTCTAATCACGTAAGGAACCGTCCATTCATTGGTACTTTCACGTTTCAAACCAGAAGCAAGAACCTCTTTCGCCACACCAATTAATGTTCTCGGCAAGTCGAAGCGTACTACCGTTCTGCTAGGAGTTGCACTCACATTCGTACCAGCAGATGACTTAGCTGTTACTGTACCGCTTGGTGCAATTCCAGAACCATTTACTTGGCTATAGAATGGACCTTTGTTACCGTTTAATGTAAGTGTTATTGTGTAAATTAAGGTATCTACTTTATTTGGAATCATGAAGCTAGAAGCTGCTTTTACCAAGTTTGGATCACTTGCACCAAATGCTTCATTGATTACCAAGTTGCCTGTATTCTTCGATACTGGAGCACTTACTGTAAATGTTGCTGGAGAAGGGAAGTTTTTAGCAACCGAATCTACTAAGCTAACATTACGTAGCGTATCACTACAGAAGTTTTTCGCAATCAATTGATAAGTCACTTTGTAAACACCAGTTGATACTTGGTTTGTATCAATTACAGCTAATGCTAAGCCAAGTCTACAGTCATTCACCACTCTATTGATGATATTAACTTCAACGGTACTCTTATCATTATCCTTCACAGCATCTAACTTACTTGAGCTTGCTACGAATACAGTGTTAGGAGCAACACCTTGCAATACTGCACGTGCACTGTAGGTCAACGATTTAGTTTCTCCTTTTGCAATAGATGCAATAGTAGCACTCAATGAGTCACCCGTTGCCGTTTTGCCAGTTGAAGTAAAGTCTCCGCTGATGTATGACAAATTACTTACTAGGAAGTCTTTCAAGACTACATTTTTAGTATTTCCAGGACCAGCATTAGTTACCTTAATTGTATAGGTTACCAAACTGTCTTTGTTAACTGTTGTTGCGCTTGCCGTTTTGATTACTGACAAATCTGCATAAAGTGTATCGTTTTCTGAAGGGTTAATTGTCCCTACCTGAACAGTGGTTGTTGCAGTATTATTATCTGTTTTAGGATCTAATGTTGAAACTACTGTTGCTCCAAACGAGAAATTACCAGATGCAATACCTTTTGCAATAAATGTTAATACTTTGGTAGTATCACCTTTCTGTAATGAATCGTAGTTTGCTGTCAAGATATTTCCATTGATAATCCAACCAGTTGCTGGTGGTATAAACTCAAACCCTATTGGAATCGTAGTTGTCACTTTCACTCCTTTTGCAGTTGCTGGTCCATTATTAGAAACAGTTACTGTTAAAGTTGTTGTTTCATTTAATCCAATAGCTGTTTTATCTGCAACTATGGCAATCGCTGCATCCGCAGCATTTGGATCTACAACTCCTGCATTGATTGTAACAGATGCTTTGTTATTAGCTGTATTTGGATCTACAGTACTAGATGTTCCTGACACCGTAATAGTTGCTTCCGAAGTACTTGTTACCACTGATTTGAATGTGTATGTTTTAGTACCATTCATGGCAAGTGTATCAATATTTACACCAACTGTATTTCCATTTTGGATCAAGCCTCCAGTCTGACTAGCATAAGTAAGCGTTCCTGGAATGATTACACTTAGAGCAACTCCTTTAGCAGTTCTTGGACCAGAGTTAACTACTGTTATTGTAGTTACTACTGTATCACCTACCGCATAAGTTGCTTTGTCTGTTGTTATACCTACACCAATATCAGCCAAATCCATCACTACCAAATCAGTACTTACTGTAATTGGAGAACCTGAAGAGAAGCATCCTTGTGCAGTACGATAGAATGCGTAATATGTTCCGAACCCAACAGCAGATGGAGTTGCTACATCGTTAGATGTTGCCGAACCACCAGATTTAAACACCAAAGTAGCGCCAGTTGGAGTTGTTGATGTTACTAAACTATTCAAGTTTGCAGTCTGACCAGATGAAATCATTAAGTTCTTAGTCACTGGAGCAGAAATATCAGCAAGAGGATTTAATGTTGCAGTATCTGATGGTACAGAAGTACATCCATTTGCATCGCTCAAGATATAATAATAGCTACCTAAGCCCTTCACATTAATTGCCTGCGCAGTTGAAACTACAGAAGTCGAACCTACTTTATACCATTTGTATTGATAACCAGCAATTGCTTTCAACCCTACAGAATCAGTCGTACAGGCTGTCAAATTACCCGAAACGGTAATAGTTGGTTTTACTTTGATTCCATTAATGGTAAGAATCATTGTATCTACAGCAGCCACACATGGGCCTGTACCATCTGGGTCATTTGAAGTCAAGAATATTTTCACTGAACCATTTGTCACATCTTGTGCCGAAGCGGTATAAGTAGCAGTTGGCAATAATGGATTATCAAATGTACCTGTACCAGTTGACTTCCAAGTGATGAAACTTGCTGCACCACTGAAGGCACCTTTCAATTGGTAAGATTTCGTATCACAAATTGTAGCATCAGCACCTGCATTTACTGTTGCAGGCGTAGTAGCACAATCTTTAGGAGTGCAATCTGTTGTGATAAACACGTTGATTGCTGCTGGAGCAGAATAACAACCTGAAGCAAACTTCTCGAATACATAATAAGTACCAGTTGCTGAAACAGCTTGTGGGTTACTTACTAAAGTTGAAGTGCTAGATATACCTGTTCTGAATTCAAATGAACTACCATTTGAAGCTGTACTTAATAAACCAGACGTTAAATCAACAGTTGTTGCTGGACAAGCATTAACCAAATCTTTTGTAGATGGCTTGCTAGCAGAATTACCAACATTAATTGTCAACTCATTTGAGTTACCACTCTCGCATTTATCAAGTTTACAAATTGCTGTGTAAGTTGTATTAGCTGTTGGTTTTACACTTACTGTTGTACCAATTTGACCATCACTCCAAATTACAGCGCCATCACAACCAGTTGCAGTTAAGTTCACAGATGAACCAGCACAAGCAGTTAATACATCACTTGTAATTACTGGAGCTGTTGGAGTTCCTACTGTAATAGTTGTTACTGCTGAAGATGCCGACTCACAAGTACTAGTTACACATTTCACGGTGTAGTTTGTAGTTTGAGTTGGGCTTACTGTATGAATCGATCCTGTAAATCCATCTGACCATTTAATTGTTCCACCTTCACATCCAGTTGCCACTAATGTCATTGAACTACCTGGACACATAAATTTCGCTGGACAAGTACATACGACACTAATCGTTGGAATTGCCAGAGGCGTCACATTCACAGTTACTTTGTTCGACTCTGCACTTACGCAAGTATTTCCTTTACAAGTAGCAGAATAAGTTGTAGTCGCTGTTGGTGTCTCAGTGATTGATGCACCTGTTTTGCCATTCGACCACGTTACATCACTTGCACCACAACCTGTTGCTGTAAGTGTTACCTGAGTACCTGAACAAATTGTATTCGTTGATGCTGTTATTACTGGTGCTGCACCTGAACCTACTGTAACTGTTACTGGACTAGACGTCTTAGCTGTTGCATTAGCACAACTATTTGATTTACATTGAACAGTATAAGTGGTTGTTATAGTTGGTTTCACTTTGATACTAGCAGTGGTTTCACCAGTACTCCATAACAAATCAGCTGTACAACCAGTAGCTGTTAAAGTTACCTCTGTACCTGCACATACAGGAGAAGTAGTACTTGCCACAATCACTGGTGTTGGCAAATCCGTTGCAACATTTACTGTAACCGAAGCTTTGGCATCTGTAGCACACGCTACATCAGTACACAAGGCAGTATAAGTAGTTGTCACTGTTGGATTCACAGTTATCGTTGAACCTGTTAAACCTCCATTCCATGTTACCTTACCAGCTTCACAACCTTTTACTGACAATGTTACTGGAGAGCCAGCACAAACATTATTCTTATCAGCAGACGCAACTAATGTTACTACCACTGTTGGTTTTACTACGATTTCTTTTTCGTTTGATTTAACACTTTCACATGCGCCTAATGAACAAACAGCTGAGAAAACAGTAGTAATTGTTGGTTTCACAGTAATTGTTGTTCCTGTCATACCATTTGACCATTTTACTGTTGTTCCACTAGGACATCCTAATGCTAAGAAGACAACCTCTTGTCCTACACAAATTTCTTGATCTCCACACACTACAATTGGAGCATCAATAGAACCACTATTTACTTTAACCTCTACTGTATTTGACACTCCAGAGTTACAAGTAGCATTAGTAGATGTACATGTGGCACTGTAAGAAGTTGAAACCGAAGGTTTAACTGTTACAGATGCTCCTGTTTGACCATCTGACCATTTTATAGTTCCATTACATCCCGTAGCAGTCAATGTTACACTTTCACCCACACAGATAGCAGTCTTAGATGCCACAATGGTTGGTTTAGCAAATTCAGAAACTGTTACACTTGCTGTATTAGATGCAGTACTTGTACAAGTTCCCATCTTACAAACCGCAGTGTAGTTAGTACTAGCAGTTGGCGTAACTGTTATTGATGAGCCAGTCATACCATTCGACCATTCGATTGTACCACCAGCACATCCTGTTGCACTTAATGTCAATGGCGAACCTGAGCAAATTGCTGACAATGCTGGGCTAATCGCTGGAGGTGTTGGAGTTCCAACTGTAATAGTTACTGTTTGTGACTTAGTTGATTCACAACTAGCAACTGTACATGTGGCAGAGTAAGTAGTCGTAACAGTTGGATTAACTGTTACAGATGCACCTGTTAATGCTTGTGCACCACCATACCATTTAACAGTACCTGTACAACCTGTTGCAGTCAAGGTTACTGAACCTGAACCACAAATAGAAGTAGATGATGCCACTATTATTGGAACTGTTGGAGTTGTAACTGTAATTGAAACAGGCGTTGATGGATTACTTGTACAATTGTTTACAGTACAAGTTGCCGTGTAAGTTGCATTTACAGATGGCGTAACAGTAATAGATGCTGTTGTTTCACCTGTATTCCATTTAATCTGACCTGAACATCCTACTGCCGTGATGTTTACTGATTGACCAGCACAAATGGCTGTTTTCTCAGCTGCAAGCACTGGTGCTGCTACATTACAAACCGTTGGAGTAATAATATCTACACTATCATCATCATCTTCATTTTTATCAGTACCATTATTTGGTGTCGAATCAGGGTCTTTCACATCCGACTTGGTAATTTGTGCGGCGTTTGTGATTTTACCTCCTGATGTCACCTTTGCACGGAAAGTGAATTCTACTTTTGCATCTTTCGCAAGATTAGCAATGGTACCAGTCAATGTTCCATTATTATTTGTTAATGAAGTACTAGAAACAAAGCTAATGCCTGCAGGAAGTACATCTTGGATTTCAACATTGGTTGCTGCATGTGGACCAGCATTTGATACTACGAGTGTATAAACAATTTCGTCATTAACATTTGGAGTAGCGTTCGAAACTGTTTTAGTCAAGCTCAAGTCTGCCAATTCAATAGCATTAATAGTTACACTTGATTTGTTATTACCCAATTTTGTAGGGTCTTCGCTTGGACTTGAAATTTCAGCATCATTAACTATGCTACCTTTCGAAAGAATCGTTGCTTTTATGTTTAAGGTAACTTGAGCGCCAGCCGCCAAAGTACCAATCGTCCATTCTCCTGTTGAAGCATTGTATTGAGCAGAAGGATCTGCACTTACGAATGATAAGCTGGCAGGAAGCACATCTTTTACTTTAACTGTTGAAGCACTTGAGCCTCCCAAGTTTTTAGCAACGATAGCATAATTAATCGTCTGACCTACTAAATAAGAAGGTGTTGTTTGTGGAGATGCCACGTCAACAACTGTTTTAACAACTGCTAAGTCTGTCGTTTGACAGCTTGTCACCGTAAAGTTGATAGATGCTCTTTCGCTAATACAACCTTCTGGTGTTACTGCCTCTGCATAATACATTACTGTACCTGCTGCTGTCGGAGTTACGATAAAGCTTGTTCCTGTACCTACAGAAGTACCTCCAGTTGCAGTGGTGTACCACTTAATGGTGTTACCTGCACTTTCAGCAGTAAGGGTATTAGGTTCGCCTAAACAAATTTGTGAGCTAGCTGACAAGTTTGAAGGTTTTGAAGGACGAGCTTTGTAAGTAAAGACTGTCGTAGATGTAGCAGCCGAACAAAGGGTCGCACTACCATCTGGGTCATTAGTTGTAAACGTAAATTCGATTGAACCTTTTGCTTGGTCTGATGCAGAAGGAGTATATTTTGCAGATACGCTAGATACATTATCAAATGTCCCTGTACCTGTTGATGTCCAAGTTCCGCTTGTTGCGCCTCCGCCCAAAGTGGCTGATAGTTGTAATTGTGTAAAACTACCAACGCACTGAGATGGGATGGCAGCAACCGTAACCGTTGCAGGGTTAGGACAATTACATGAATTGATATTTACTGTCACTACAGCAGGTGCACTGTAGCAACCATTAGTAGATTTTTCAAACAAGTAATAAGTACCTGTTCCTACTACAGCTGGGTTTACTACCAACGATGCTGATGGTGTTGAACCTGTTCTCCATTCAAATACACCACCGCTTGTTGACGGAGTACTTGTAATAGCTGATGCCAAATTCACTGTTGTTGTAGCAACTGGTGTACATTGATTAGCTAAAGATGCTATTACAGTTGGAGTAGAAGGAGATGAATTAACCGTAAAGTTGATAGATGCTCTTTCGCTAGTACAACCTTCTGATGTTACCGCCTCTGCATAATACATCACTGTACCTGCTACCGTCGGAGTAACAGTTAAGCTAGTCCCTGTCCCCACTGGTGTTCCTCCAGTAGCAGTTGTATACCACTTAATTGTGTTACCTGTACTTTCAGCTGTAAGAGTATTAGCTTGACCTAAACAAATTTGTGAGCTAGCCGACAAGTTTGATGGTTTTGAAGGACGAGCTTTGTAAATAAAAGTTGTTTTAGAAGTAGCAGCCGAACAAAGGGTAGCACTACCATCTGGGTCATTTGTTGTAAACGTAAATTCGATTGAGCCTTTTGCTTCGTCCGATGCAGAAGGAGTATATTTCGCAGATACGCTAGATACATTATCAAATGTCCCTGTACCTGTTGATGTCCATGTTCCACCTGTTGCTCCACCGCCCAAAGTAGCTGATAGTTGTAATTGTGTGAAACTACCTACACATTGAGATGGGATTGCAGCAAGAATAACCGTTGCAGGATTAGGGCATGCACACGAATTAATATTAACTGTTACCAAGGCAGGCGTACTATAACAGCCAGTGGTTGATTTTTCAAACAAGTAATAAGTACCTGCTCCTACTGCCGCAGGATTTGCCACCAACGATGATGTTGAAACTGATCCCGTTCTCCACTCAAATACACCACCGCTTGTTGACGGAGTACTTGTAATAGCTGATGCCAAATTCACTGTTGTTGTGGCAACTGGTGTACATTGGTTAGCAAGCGATGCCAACACTGTTGGAGTTGTAGGTTTAGTATTTACTATGATAGAAATACTTTTTCTAGCACTTGTGCAGCCATTCGCATTTACTGTCTCTACATAATAAGTAGTATTTGCTGTTGGAGTAACTTGAATACTTGCTGTAGTAGCAAAGGCTGTTCCTCCAGTTGGCAATGTATACCATTTGTAAGATGAACCAGTACCTGATGCTGTCAAGGTAGCCACATCACCAGCACACAATGTGCTAGCGGAAGCAACTACATTGGGCATATCTGGGTTACTTGTTACATTGAAGCTAACGCCTGTTGCATCAAGTGCCAAACATTTTCCAGAAATGCCTGTTTGCAAATCTGAAAGTTTGGTGGTACCTAATGTGATAGCAGTTGTCAAGTTCAAATCTGTAGTATTATATACTATAGTATGAATTTTGTACGAGTCTGCTGCATTGATAGAAAAACTAGGAGTTGTTGCCGTCTGAACAATAGTATTTGTTGTTCCTTTGCTCAATAGGTATCTCACAACATAGCCAGCAGGCACCGTTGGAGCTGCTGAAACAGACGCTGTAAGAGTTAACGAACCACCTGTTGGTAAGCACAAACCTGATGTACTTGCTAGTAGACTTCCTGTTGTTACATTACAGCTAGGAATAATACCAGCGTCAATATCTTTATTATCACGCGCAGGATCTCCAACTGGTTTTGTTGCATCTATTGTAATAAGTGGGCTTTTACCATCTGTTCCAGCGTCAGAGTCTGTCGATGATGTCCCCTTACCTGTTAAAGTAAAGGTTGAACCAGCAGGTTTATCAAATAATACGTAGTATTGACCACTTGCAACGATAAATTCGTATTTACCATTTGCATCAGTAGTGGTTGTACTAATTACATTTCCATTTTTATCCAATAAAGAAACTTTCAAACCAGCCACCGGTGTATCACCTGTGTTTTGAATACCATCTTTATTATTATCATTAAACACATAATCACCGATAGAACCCAAAGGAACAATACCCGCATCTACGTTAGGATTATTTCTTAAAGTATCAGTAACCGCTAAAGCCGTATTAATCGTAACCAAGTGGCTACGACCCAATGCACTAAAATCACTATCTTTCGTATCATCACTTCCTTGATTAGCTTTTGATATTTGACTCTTTGAAGGAAGGGTAACACGTACCTGGTAAGTACCAGAAGTTAGGTTTTCAAATAAATAATAACCTGTTGATGTTGTAGTAACGGTTTTTACAAATGTATTTGCGCTTGTATATAAATCTACTTTTATGCCCGATAATCCTGTTTCTGTTGCATCTTGAATACCATTAGCATTCACATCACTCCAAACATAGTCTCCAATCGAGCCGTAAGGGTCAGGAATAAACTTCACTGGGCAACATCCAGTTACGGGACAGGTAGAATTGGTAGCAGAAAAAGTGAATTCTGTATAATCTGTAATACTCTCTACATATAACACACCATTTTGAACATAAGCACCCGAACCTGAAGTGGTAGCTGTAATAGCCGTTGCAACACCATTTGTTCCAACACGTCTAGTCCATACTACGTTAGTAAGCCCTTTTGGTACTGAAACTTCAAAAACACTTCCAGTCGAAAAATACGTTGGGACAGAAAAACATACAGCCGCTTGATCGTCCTCATTAATATTATGATTGTTAGGTTTTGAATCTGCATCTGGTTCGGTTTGAGCAACTACCTCAAAACTAGCATAGGCGATTCCTCTCCCGAGGTCGCCGCTTTTTACTCTTGCCTGAACTTGAAGTGTTATTTCAGTATTGCCTAGCAACTGCGTAATCACCCACTTTTTATTGACATTGTCGTAGGTGACTCCCGATGCAGGACTCGAATAAACAATCGATTCCAAAGTTGAAGGCAAAGAATCCTTTACCGAAATATTAGTAGCCTTATCTCCTGTACTATTCTTTAACTTAATAATATAAGTAACCAAATCGCCAGGATTGGGATTACCATTACTTACCGTAGCCGTTAAAGACAAGTCTGGACTAGCCACAGCCGTCCAAGCAGTAAGTACTGTTAGGATTAAAGAAGCGAATACAGTTCGAAGGGTAGAAAAACCATTCAATGAACTTGCTGATAATTGTTCTTTCTTATTCGAAGTAAGGCGGTTGGTTAATGTAGACAAACCCCAACTTTCGCATAAGTCCAACACAGATTTCACCTTACGAGATTTTGACAATAGAGTAGCACCCATATTGCTTGCACCTCGAAGCTGAAATAGATTATTAGCCGCTCGTGTCAGGTAAGTAAAAAGATTCATTTGCTGTATGTTTAATTGATAAAATTCACTACTAGGACCTTGTTCGTTTGGGCTATCCAACAAGTAACTACTTGGAGCATTAACAAGAGGTAAATCTTCACTTAGGGGCATAACAGCAGGTATGCTATCAGAAGCATTTAGGGAATTAACTACTTTAGGCTGCAAATGCGATGAAAACCTATGATTCGCTTGACGGCTAGCGCCAATCTCGAATGTAAATGTTTTTTTCATCCGATTTCTTGTTAATGTTTTAATTACTTAGGAGGATACCAAAATCTTGTACTATCGACCAGTTTTGTTCAAACTTCGGATTCGCATGATTTAGTCACTTTTAGGCGTCTCAAAATGATGAGATTGTACGGAAAATGTACCAAAACTGTGCCAAATACCAAACACTTAAGTTGAGTAACAGGCCACCTTTTTGTGCTAAATTAAATCAAGCGCACATCCTCGATTTACGGACTTTGTCATAAAAATTCGACAATACTAGGTCAATTTAATTTTGCTGAATAAGCTACAAAAAATGCAACAGGGCAGCAAAGCCAAAACTATGCCAAAATTTTGCTTAAATAAAAACTTTTTGAAATACAATAAGATACAACCAATGCACTTGTAAAAATGCACTAACTGAGAAGACACCAATTAAGGTAACGAAAGGAAGTATATAAATTTATTAATTGCGAGCGAAGCACCTATCTTATCCGATATTAGCTTTGATAGTACAAATCAAATAAAAATTTATTAGTCTGTCAAGGTTTTCTGTCTTTATTTTATTAAGTGGCAGGACTTTATACGTAAGCGCTGACAATTTGGCATTTTATGAGGTTTTGGAATTGTATTTGTCAATATCGCTATGTCGGTTGCGACGCCATTCTATGAATATTTGGTTTGTATTTCTATAAATTATTAATGACAAAATGACCATGCAAGAAAAAGGTAACATTTCGATTCATACCGAAAACATTTTCCCTATTATTAAGAAGTTTTTATACTCAGATCATGAAATCTTCTTACGCGAATTGGTATCTAACGCGGTTGATGCTTCTCAAAAATTGAAACGTTTGTCGGCCATTGGTGAATACGCTGGTGAATTAGGTGAATTGAAGGTAAAGGTAAGTTTTGACAAAGATGCTCGTACGATTACTATCTCCGATTCGGGTATTGGTATGACTGCCGATGAGGTGAAAAAGTACATCAACCAAATTGCCTTTTCTGGAGCTACTGAGTTTGTTGAAAAATACAAGGATAAAGGTGATGAAAAAGCTATTATTGGTCACTTCGGACTTGGCTTTTACTCTGCCTTTATGGTTGCTGAAAGAGTAGATATTATTACAAAATCTTTTCAAGATGGCGCACAAGCTGTAAAATGGACTTGTGATGGTTCGACAGAGTTTGAAATTTCTGAAGCTACTCGTGAAAGAAGAGGTACTGATATTATTTTGTATGTAGCTGATGATTCACTAGAATTCCTTGAGAATTTTAGACTAAAACAAATTCTTGATAAATACTGCAAATTCCTTCCGATTGAAATTGAATTTGAAGATGCTATCATCAACAACCCTACTCCTATCTGGGCAAAATCGCCTGCTGATTTGACTGACGAAGATTACTTAAAGTTCTACGAGGAGCTTTATCCTATGTCAGAAAAACCACTTTTCTGGATTCACTTGAATGTAGATTATCCTTTCAATTTGACAGGTATTCTGTATTTCCCGAAAGTGAAAAACGAATTGCAATTACAAAGAGAAAAAATTCAGCTTTTCAGCCGTCAGGTATTTATTACTGACGAAGTAAAAGATGTAGTTCCTGAATTTTTGATGTTGTTGCACGGTGTAATCGATTCGCCAGATATTCCTCTTAACGTTTCAAGAAGCTTCTTGCAGGCGGACTCTAATGTTAAGAAAATCAATAACTATATTACTAGAAAAGTAGCTGAAAAACTGAATGATTTATTCAAAAATGACCGTGCTGGTTTTGAAGAAAAATTCGAAAACATTGGTCTTTTTGTAAAATACGGAATGATTTCAGATGAGAAGTTCTACGACAAAGCAAAAGACTTCTGTTTGCTACAAAGTACTTCAGGCAAATACTACACTTTGAATGAGTACGCTGAGTTTGCACAGGAAAATCAGAAAGATAAAAACGATGACGTTGTATATCTTTATGCGACAGATTTATTAGGACAAGACGGCTACATCCAATCAGCGACTAAACGTGGCTATGATGTTTTGAAATTGGATGCTGTTTTGGATAGCCATTTTATCAATATGCTTGAAACCAAATTGGTAAAAACTAACCTTAAACGTGTTGACGCCGATACGGTAGAAAAATTAATTGATAAAGGCATAGCCTTGGAAGCTGTACTTTCAGACTCAGAAAAAGAGACGGTGAAAAAGGTATTTGATGAAGTAATCAATGATAAAAATAAGTCGGTTCAAGTTGAGGCTATGCCAGTAGACGAACTTCCTGCTATCGTTACCCAAAATGAATTTATGCGCCGTATGAGCGATATGTCAAAACTTGGTGGTGGCATGGGAATGTTTGGAGCAATGCCAAACAATTATACTATTGCAGTAAATGCTAATCACCCTTTGATTAATAAAATTCTTAAAACCGAAGAAGAAAGCGAGCAAAAACGTTTGGCAAAACAAGTTTATGACCTTGCTTTATTGTCTCAAAACTTGTTGACTGGTGCAGATTTAACTGCCTTTATTCAACGTACAGCTCAAGGATTGTAGTCAATTGTAGAATTTTGAATGAATGAATTGTGAATGTAGACATTTCATTATTTGACACTTACATCTGACTTCAATTATAACCTTGACAAGGTATTGATAAAATAAAAGCCCTTCAATCGAAGGGCTTTTATTTTTCTAACCTAAAAAACACATCTAAATTTCTCTTTATTACGATTGTTATTTTACAGATATAATTCTAAACTCTGTTCTGCGGTTTTCTTGGTGTTGTTTTTCATCACAAATTATTCCATCCACACATTCATTCACCAGTTCTGTTTCGCCATATCCATTCGACACTAATCTTGATGGGTCAATGCCTCGCATAGCTAGGTAGTCGACCACAGCTCTGGCACGGTTTGCCGAAAGTTGCATATTGAAGTTATCACTCGAGCGAGCATCAGTGTGCGAGCGAATCTCAATAGTCATTGCTGGATACTTACGAAGTAATGGCAATAATGTTTTTTCTAGTTCACGAGCTGCGTCAGGACGAATAAAGAATTTTCCATAGTCATAATAAATATTCTTCAACTTGAAAATATCTCCTTCACCATACATCCCTTGAATATTCTGCACTACCTCCCCACTCGATTTAACTTTACCAATTTTTTCTGTATTAGTGGCATACTTGTCTTTTTCAGCCGTCAGTTTGTGGTCATCTCCTGGTTTTACCTGAAACTCATAGCCACCATCTGGTCCTGTTGTTACAGTTTGCTTCGTTTTATCTTTTTCGTTTTCTAAAGTTACCTGAACACCTGCCATAGGTTGGTCGTTTACTTCCGATTTTACAACACCTTTCAACACTGCCAAAGGAGCTTTTTCAAGATATAATTCCAAGGTTGTTTTCTGAGCAGTATTACTTTTGGTGGAATATGCCACAGAGTTCATCAGATAACCTTCTTTAATAGCTTTGAACTCATACTCGGCATTGGCTTCCATACAAATACTGGTCGAGCCATCTACGCCTGTCACTCTTAACTCGCGACTTTCTGCATTTACAGTAATACGAACGTCTACGTTTTCGAGTGGTTGTTTAGAGGCTGCATCATACACAATCAAAGTCAAAGGACGACAAACACGTTTGAAGCTATAAATATTATCGTCACTTAAACCAGACTTACGATTTGACGAGAAAAACCCACTTGTACGAGTAGCATCAGTGATAATACCAAAATCATCTTGTGGTGAATTGAGTGGAGCCCCTAAGTTATTTACGCCTCTGTAAGCTACACCATCTTTAATTTCTGCAAAAAACATATCAAGTCCGCCTAGTCCTTCATGACCATCAGAAGCAAAGTAAAGATTTCCACTTGGATCAACAAATGGGAACATTTCATTACCCTCTGAGTTGATTTCTTTTCCCATGTTCACAGGTGTTCCCCAGTTTCCGTCGCTGTATTCAACCACATAAATATCTGTACCGCCATAGCCACCAGGCATATCTGACACAAAATACAATTTGGTATTATCAGGTGTCAATGCTGGGTGTCCGCAAGAATATTCATCAGAATTAAATGGTAGTTCCTTAATATTACTCCAGTTGTCTTTTACTAAATCAGCAATGTATAATTTCAGCTTATTAGTACCATCTTTAGATTCTCTGGTTTTGCCTTTATTAAAATTATTACGAGTAAAAATTGCTTTTTGTTCGCCTTGAAAGAATACAGCTGGCCCTTCGTGATACTTCGTATTAATCACACGGCTAAACTCTTCTACCTTATTTACTTCGCCTGTTGCTTTCAAAGTTTTATTACTACTACTTGCAATAACTCCACCCAAGGCAGCAGCCTTTTGTACCATTCCCGATTTGAGCTGTGCCGTATCTGGCACAAAATATAAATCCAAAAATGGAGTTTGGTTCCAACCATACACACGCTTCACAGCACCAGACTCATCACGAGCAGAACAAAACACTAAACCTCCTTTGTAAAACATCGGGCTAAAATCCGCCTGATTTGAGTTGATAGGAAGATATTCGACTTGATACGAAGAGGAGTCTCTATAAAAACGGCTCATTTCCATGTATGAAACCGTAAACTTTTTACTACGAACATCAGCTGTTTGTTTTTCTCCGTAAATCGAGTAATACTTTTGTGAATCACGGTATTTGCCATTTGAAGCTAAAGCCTGTGCATAGTAAAGGTAATTCTCAGCCTCTATGTCTGGGAAGTTTTTTAATAAGTCACTGTACGCTCTTTCGGCATTTTTGGTATCCTGAATACGACGATAACAATAGGCTAACTTTTTTAACGCTTCTTTACGAATGGCTGCGTCTAATTTTGAATCAGATAGCACATCTTCATACAAGCGAATAGCCGACATGTAACTAAGTTGCTCATACTCTCTATTGGCTGCCTTAAACTTAGCTTGTCCCCAAGCGCTGTTAGCAGAAATAGCAAAGAGTAAGACTATACTCAGTAGAATATGTAATGATTTGTTCATGATAGGATTTTAGGCTAAATCGTTTTACAAAGTAAGTATATTGAATGATAAAGAAATGATTCTTAAAACAAGTTTAGAAACATAACTCCTTGATTTTCATATTTAGTGCATTCTGTACATTCAATTTACAGAGTAAAATGCTTTATGAAATCCGATTAGCCTTGTTTGATTTCTGTAGACAAAAAGGTGTATCTACAAGAAGTTGGTTAATACTAAAACTACTATTTTGGCGAAACTCTGGCTATCAAACTTTCGTTAGAACGTCAGAAAATTATCAAAGCAAAAAACAAATAGCGTGCCAAAAAGTGGAAGCACGACTCTCAGAAGGACTAAAGCCGTTATACCTCGGTGGTACAACGGCTTTAATCATGGTAGAAATCTTTGAGGAGTTATTTAGAAAGTTAATCTGTCACCTTCATTTTAAATAATTCTTTTGAACGAATCCATACGATGGACACAATAATCATGGTCATCGTACCTCCAAATATTACTGATGGCACTGTGCCCATTAACTTAGCCAATAGACCTGACTCAAAAGCGCCGATTTCATTAGAAGAGCTCACAAAAATACCATTCACCGCCGATACGCGTCCACGCATTTCGTCAGGAGTCCAATATCTCAAAACGGTCTGACGCACGATTACACTTACACTGTCGAAGGCACCCGTAAAAAACAAAGCAATCACCGAAATCCATAAGTTTGTTGAAACCGCAAAAATCAGCGTTGCTAATCCAAAGCCTCCCACTGCCAGCAATAAATTTCGCCAAGCGTGTTTTAATGGTGGAAAATATACCATCATAAACATGGTTAAAATTGCTCCTATTGATGGTGCTGCACGTAAAATACCCAAGCCTTCGGCTCCTACTTTAAGAATATCCTCAGCATAGATAGGCAATAGCGCTATTACTCCACCAAAGAGTACCGAAAACAAATCGAGCGATATTGAATAAAGGATAATTTTTGTTTTGAAAACAAAAGCAATACCTTCTTTAAGACTTTGAAAAATATTGACTTTCTCCTCTACCTTTTCAGGAATTGGAGGTGCCGTAATAGTGCTAATCAAAAGCATTACCGTACATAATAGCGCCACCACAAACCAAAGCGAATTAGTCAAGCCCCAATAGGCATACATGAAACCTGCTAAACCTGGTCCTAAAATAGCTCCTGCTTGCCAAAAAGAACTTGCCCATGTGGTTGCGTTGGCAAATACTTCTTTCGGAATCAAAAATGGATTTAAAGAGGAAGAGGCTGGCGAATAAAAACCTTTGGCTAAGCCTATCAAAAATATTACACCATAAATGATTGGTAATAAATTGTGTTGTGGCAATTGGGTAGTTGAATGTGTAGCCCAAACCAAAATAACTGAACTCAGAATGATGACACTCAAACTGAGCATCAAAATGGTTTTCTTGTTATAAAGGTCAGCCAAATGTCCTCCAAATAATGCTAAAGAGATATAAGGAAGTGCCTCTGCTAAGCCAATCAAGCCTAATGCCATAGGGTCGTGAGTGACCTTGTACATTTCGTATCCAAGCAAAACTTCCTGAATCAATAAGGCCATTGTAATAAAACTATTGGCAAACATATATGCCACAAACTGTGGATATTTCAACGCCTCATAAGGCGATTTTTTTGCAGATGGTGGTGTTAGTTGCTCGCTCATCTAATCAGAATAAAAAGAAATAAAGGAATTAAAAATATACCATCTCCCACCCAACGATAACGATCATTTTTTACAAAAAATAATTCAAAATACGTTATTAACACAAGCACTGTACTCATGATGATTTCGACAATTCCCAAACCCATCGAATATGGATAAGTACTATGCCAAAGGATAAAAGATGTTGCTATGAGATTGATTACAAAAAGTCCATATAAAACTTGTCGACAAGCACGTGCTCCCCACATTGACCCTAACGAATGTACTTGCGGATATTTTTGTTGCTCAAATGCTGAAAAAAGCAACAAATTTTGAAAGGCAATCACAAAAAAAACGCCTGCCAATGCCCAATCTATCCAGCTAAATACTCTCGAGTGTTGTACGATGGCTGTTCCACATACACCCGACGCATACACGAATGCTGTCACTGGCTCTTTATAAGCTTGAAAGATACTATCTGAGGATAATTTACTCACAACTACCAAATAAATAGACGTGATAAAAGCAATCCCAAAGCCCACCATCAAGGTGAGATAGGTAATATGCCCCAAAAGATATATTCCCAGCAACATAGCCAATGCTACAGATAGCTTCAAACCTTTGGCATACTGTTTATGAAAACGATGCCTCGGTGTTGCTATTTGTTCGGGCTTTAAGTTATCCAATTGTCTATCTAAGGTGTATATAATAAACACCGCAATACCCAACAACCACGTACTGGTTGTTGCATGGGTAAACTTGCCTTCTGGTAGTCGCAAAAAAGCCGCATGACAAATCATGGCTCCAGCTACTACATCTAAGCTCAAGAGGTTTATTATTTCTAAAAAGCGCTTTAGGATCATATTCAAATGCTACCGCCACAATCTAAGCGCGCAATTGCTTTGTATAGCTTTTAACTTATCGAAAACTTAGCCAACTGGCGTGTTGTTTGCACTGTTATTTCTTCTCCTACACTTACCGTTCCAGTTTGCACAATCAGTACATTTTGTCCAAATAAGATTTTATTTCCAGCCTTTCGGTAGCTTGAGAGTGTGTGTAATGGTTCTTTCCCAGTCTTTTGTCCTGTTTCGTGATTCAACGTTGTAACAATACATCTGGCGCATGGTTTTACCCCCTTGAAAGAGGTTGTGCCTATCGAAAACTCAAACCAAGACTCTTCTTCAAAAGCATTACCACCAGTAAAGACAAAATTTGGACGAAAACGATTAATTGGAATTTGTTTTTCTAATCGATTATTCAAATCGTCTAACGATGATTGTCCAATAACCAAAATAGGATAACCATCCGAAAAAGAGGTTATATCTTCTGGCGTTTGAGCATATTGAGGGTCGACAGGTCGTAAACTTTCGTCGGGCATATAGACCAATCGTACGGGTTTGCCTAGTAATTCACTAAACCATGCACTTGCCTCCACAGATACTTCATGAGCATCCATCTCATCATCCCAAACTTCTACAGTAATGGTTACTGGAAGATATTCTCCCATATTTACCGAAAGCGTTTTTCCAGAAGGACTATGTGTTACATGTAGTAAATTCTCTGCTATTGCCGTTTTAAACAAAGCTAAATCTCCCACTTGTCGTTGAGTGACAAACACATTGTCGGCATCAATAAGCATCCATCTACGGTCATATTTTAGCCCACGAGTAGTTACTTCCGTTTGCTGTACACTAAAACCACCTAGAGATTTGACAGGATAAATCCAGATTTCAGAAAGTTGCATAGTCGTTTTTTACTTTAAAATTCTTAGACTGTTTTTAGATAGTTATGCGATGGGCTATAAGCCGTAGGCATTAGGTAAAATGTTTATTTTATTCCAGAAAATATTGATTTGCTTCACTTTATCTCAAAATCAAATACTTAACTTTCTATATCCACTTAAACACCCATTTGATAGTCACTGTGTATAACACTACTGCCAACAACCAGCCTACAATCATAAGCGGAAAGTTCAATTCGGTCATGGTGATGACAGAAGGCGAAGGCAATGCGCTATCGGGATATGTCACCAATAAAAAAGCGTAGATATTATTAGAAGCATGTATTCCTAAAGCTAGTTCCAACTTTCCATCAAAATAGGTCAATAGGGCAAAAAATAAACCTACTCCGATATAATAGCTCATAGCTAGAGCAAAACCTACTTTAGCCGTTTCGGGATTGAAACTATGCATCAATCCAAAAAGTACTGAACTTATTACAAGCCCCACAACCACATTTCGAGAGCCTATAGCTTGAAATAAATATCCTCTAAATATGAGTTCTTCACAGCTAGTTTGAATAGGCAAAAACAAGAAACCAACAATAAATGCAGGCAACCATTGTTGAGGGTTCCAAGTAAAGCGGTACATCTCTGGAAAAAACGAATACATACCCAACTCTACGATTGCCGTACACACTAACCATACTGCCGCAGAACTTGCTACACGCTTCCAATTTACGGAACTTTGTGGTGTAATCAGGGTTTGAAACTCGCGATGATGGCTATTTTTCAACCATACCCATAATGTTAAAATTCCTCCAGCAAAACTGCCTATTGCTACTAATAAATACCAATGCGAAGCCACGGTTGGTCTTCCACTTTTTATATCGGTCACCAACACTTGCGGAATGCTAAATATCCCTAGCGCCAACAGTACTAAAATCATCCCTACAATATATCTCCAAGGCTGATTATTACCTATTTTGGCTTGTGCCAGAAAATCATTTTGTGCTAACATAGAGGTTTGGGGGTTGGGGTTAAATAGAAGGCTCAGAATACAGGTGTTGTGCAACTTTACGCTTTACAAATGTATGAGAAGAGTATTTTACTTCCTTTAAAGGACATAGAAAAATACAAATAAAAAACAGAGATAGCGATATTTTTCAGTTTATATAGAAAAAATATCGCTATCTCTGTTTGGCTTTGTTTTCCTCAAAACCAATTACTTTTTCACTGCAAAAATATTCAATTGCAAATCCATCGAAGGATTAGCTTTGTAGGCATGATTAATAAACGGTACAGGTCTATCTTGTGCATCACGGATGAAGTATCTGAAACCATTTTTTGTCAAAATAGAAAGCAATACATCTAAATCTTGAGGGCGGTTTGGAAACGAATGATATTCAATAAAGATATGGTCGATATGCCCAATACTATCCGCGCAATCTTGAAAAACCTCCACTTCAGCACCTTCAATATCCATTTTCAACATTTGAATACTTGTATGTTTTTGCAAGTATTCCTTCAAACGGACAGACTCAATACGCTGTTTTTCGCCTTCACCATAAATCGATGCACCGTCAGAACCTTCGGTCACAAACTCGATTCCTTGGTCATGAACCCACACGGCTTTGTCAACAATTTCTATCCCTTGAATTCCGTTCACACTCAAATTATCACTTAATATTTTGGCGATTTGAGGATCGGCTTCAAAAGCAGTAATTTTAGCTTTTGGGTACAATTTCTTAAAGAACAAACAGCTTGTGCCAATATTAGCTCCACAATCCAAAATAACAGGACTATCTGTCTTACTTCGGAATCTGTAACTTTGTCCTACAAAAATCTCTTCATGCTGGAACAAAAACGACATACAGTCTGGCACTAAAAACGTAACTCCCTGAAACGAAACAGTTCGAGGTTGATAACGTGGGACTGTGCCAAATTTGGCCATTAAGCCCAGCAATTCTCGCGCTTCTGGGGTGCGAATATGATGGAAAGGGTATTTTAAGAAATATTTTAAGGCAAATAACATATCTTGGAATACGTGATTATGGAGTTATAGAAACCTCTTTTCAAATCAAAACTTACTTTTTCATGACGTACTTAAACGCCTCACAATAGTTTTTAATCACTACGTGGATATTCACCTCATTTTTGATAATATCACCTGAACGTAATCCCATTTCCTTGGTTTTCTCTGGATTACTCATCATACTTTCAAGCTTTTGATATAAATCTTCGGCATCACCATTTTTGAAGATATACCCGTTATATCCATCACGAACAAGCTTTTTCTCTGTACCATCCGCCACTGAGCAAATAATAGGTTTATCAAAACACATTGCATCGTTGATAGACAAACCACCCATACCTGCCAACACATACACCAATGAAGCATTGAAATATTGTCCCAATTGCGTCATTTCATACACTGCACCAGCAAATTCAACACTTTCTTCTATTCCTAAATCTTTCGCTTGTTGCTTGAGATTATCTAGTTCAGGGCCAGTACCTACAATGGCTAATTTAGCGATAGGAAACTTTTTGAGCAATTTGGCAAAAACATCCATCAACAAATCCACACGTTTCCATTTTACTAAGCGTCCAACGTGCAAAAGTCGTAGAGGATTATCTGGCAAAACGGTGTTTACTCCTTCGATTTTCGCTCTCTCGTTGAAGATAATATCCGTATCAGGAGAATTATAAATTACAAAAATTTTCTCCTTTGGCACGCCATAACTTCCAAAAACGTCTATTGCCTCCTCGGTATAATCCACATGAGCATCTACCATATTGAAAGCTCTTTTATAGGTATATTTCAACAAGCTATATTTCAGCTTAAATGCCAAACTTGAAGGCTTCAATTCCGTTTTCAAGGTTTCGGTTACGGCACCACCTTTGGCATAATAATCGAGCGCTTCTTGGAATTTTGGGATATTAAAAGGAATCTCTTTCAGAATCAATTTGATACCCATGCTACGGATTTTCCAAAGCAGCAAGGGATTGTAAACAAAAGTCAAAATATAAGGCCAAATCGTAACAATAACATCAGGCTTTTCTGCCTCAATCGTTTCCAAAAAATTCTTGAAAAATGGTTTTCCCCAAGCCGTTTTATATTCTTCCAAAAAGTGTACCTTAAACTCAACACCATCCAAAGTTTGGTGCACACCTGCACCTACGCTTTTTCCTTGGCTTTTAGGAGCAATCACCACAATCTCCTGCCCTTCTACTTGGTTTAGTCGATTGAGTACTAAATTATAATAATGCGGCAATCCACCAAATGTGAATAGTATCTTCATATTATTAGCTTTTGCTATTTGATCAATTTTAGTTTACGTAAAATACCCATCACCGTTTTGTTGGCATCTTCGGATATTTTGAAATACAATACGCCTCCTCCAAATACAGCACAAATCAATAGAGAACGTACTGCTACTGTCATCATTATTCCTACCAATCCAGACCCTAAAGTAGGAATAAGCGTTGCCAAGAAATAGGTCAATATAAACAACCCTAAAACTTTTACAGTCGCCGAAGTAAATGGTTGAAGTTTGAGTTTAAAAAGAATAAAGAAATACTTGGTGGCATTATAAACCACTACCGAAGTTAGCGCTGCCAGTGCTGCGCCATTGAAGCTATAAATGGGTATTAAAATCAAATTTGTTACGATAATCAATACTGCCAACAACACGTAAAAAGCTAAATCATAACGGTAATATTTCGAATTGATTAATATCTCCGAGTTGAGCCCAGTAGCCATATCAATCACCTTACTCATACCAAAGAAAAACACCACCCAACGACCTTGCGAATAAATATCTGCTTTGGGTAAAAGTTGGAAAATTTCGTCGACATTACACCAAATTCCAAGAAATAAAAAACCTCCTACAATGAATAAAACTAGTGAAGATTTTCGGTAAATTTCTTCAATATGTGCCATATCATTTTTCTGCCAAGACTCTGCCAATAGTGGCAAACTGATAGAGGCAATGGCATTTCGTGGAATGGCAATCACAAGGGCTATTCTAGATGCAATATCAAAAATAGCCGTAGTATTTAACCCTCCGTCGTAGGCAGGCAACATGATTTTTTCAACATGTTGAATCAGCGTGAAACTAGCTCCTGCCAACAATACCCATAAGCCATATTGGTACATTTCCTTGAATAAAGGACTTCTATAGATGTTCCAATCAATGGTCAAGTAGAGCTTTCCTAGTATTTTGATATAAGCAAACAAGGCAATAATACCTAGTATATAGGTTACTACGGTAATACCAATTAATTGTTCGAAGGATATATATCCTAAACCAAAAAGAATCACTAATAATCCATTAGATAGACGAAGCCCTAACTCCCGAATAATGGCAGGAACTACTATACGCAAATGCACCTTTGCATAAGCTTCCAATACAGAAATATAAGCAATACAAAAAGTCAGCGGCAGCATATAATAGTAATACTGACTCAGTAGTGGTGACTTACTTTCGTAAATCCCATTAAACACCGATTGTAAAGAAAGATATAGAATTGCGAAGATTCCTAAGCCAACCAATGGAGTTACCAATAAAAAACCTAAAAAGCCATTATGTCGTTTTTCATCATCAGCAAAACGATTGAAATAACGTGTAGCAATATGCGGCACCCCAATTTGGGCAAATGAAGCAAAAACGGTTGTAAAGCTGACCATAGCCGAAGCATACAGACCAAACTGTTCTTGCGTCAAAAATTTATTGTAAATAACAAGGACGTTCAATACCCCCACTGCCGTTCCTACATAAGTAACGATTGAACTTTTTAATCCTTGACGAATAATAATGCCCATAATTTATTGAGTGATTTAGCGAGTTGGTGATTGAGCGATTAAATATCTATCCATAAAATACTAGTTATCAATATAATTAATCACTTTTACCGCTCTTAAACTTCTTTACAAAACGACCAAATTGGAATTAAAACTTCCTAATTGTATTTCTTTAGCTATTAACTTTTTATTGCAATACGACCTGTGTAATCGATACGGTTTAACAACAATGAACCGTTGAAATACTCATCAACTGCACGCTTACATCCTTCCCAGTGACCATAATCATCGATCACCAAAACTCCTTTTTGAATCAATAAAGGATATAAATATTTCAACTCATGAGCCGTTGACTCGTACCAGTCGGTATCCAAACGCAACAAAGCAATCGGTGCATCAGGCATCGTAGCAGGGATAGTATCTTCTACTTTTCCTTTTACAAAATGTACCAAATCTTGAGGATATCCCGTTGATCGCATATTAGTTTGCACATCATTAAGATCCGCCAGACACCACACAGAATTTTCTTTATTTTCGACATTTTGATCCATCAACTCCTTGGCTTGTCCACCACGAAAATCTACGTCATCAGCTGTTGGCTCAGACATTCCTTCGTAGGTATCATACAAGTAAAGCTTACGATTAGTGACGCCTAGTTCTTTTAAAGTTAGGGCAATCATCATTGAGCTTCCGCCTCTCCAAACACCACATTCCACAAAACTCCCTGCAATATTATTTTTGACTATATATGTAACAGCATTATATAGTGCGTACATACGCTCGACGCTAGTCATCGTGTAAGGACGACACGCCTTTAAGATTTTCAAAAATGTTGGATCGTTGATAAAATCTTCCTCTTTTTGCACTTTGGCAATCTTATAGCCAAACGGTTTTAATAATTTGCTAATCATAAATTTATTGGAGTAAACGGAAATGGATTGTGAGCTTCGTAACTCAGAAATTATGTAAATCTAATCGAATCTATTTTGTCTATTTTGAAAATAGCCGCCAGATGATTTATCATGGCGGCTACATACCTACATAAAGCCCACAAAAATAGACAATCTAATCTTAAAATGCTACATTCTAAACCTTAGTAAAAATATCATTTTTCTAATATCTCTCTCAGCGTATCAACTCTTTTCGACATTTCGTAATAATCCTCCATGTGTTGACGAGCACTTCTTCCCATTTGTCCACAGAGTTCTGGATTATTTATCAATAGGGTCATGTACTTGGCCATTTCCTCCCAATCTCCTTCATTCACTAGAAAACCCGTTTTTTCGTGAACCACAGCATCTTTGATACCTGCATGATAAGTACTTACAATCGGTAATCCAACGGCCGAAGCTTCTAATATAGATACTGGTGTTCCTTCCGAATCTCCATTTGGCGCAAACATAGAATGTTGCACAAAAACTCTTGCGGTTTTTAATAAATCAATAATCTCTGCGGGTCTTTTAACACCTAATAATTCTACCTGAGATTCAATTCCTAACTCTTTTACCAGTGCTTTTGCCTCTTCCCAAAGCTCGCCTTCACCGATCATTTTTAGTTTAGCATCTGGTACTGTTTGTAATACCTTGTGAAAAGCCCTTATGGTTGAAAAAGGCGATTTTTTAGCCGTAAATCTACCAACTGCCATGAATATCTTATCGTTGTTTTCTGGTGTCCCCAAGGTAAACAAGCTTGTATTAACAAAACAAGAGTTGAAGATAACCTTATCAGGGTCTGCTCCAAACTCGATAAGCTTATTTCTCATGTCCCTCGAAACAGCAATAATTCCTTTTACCGTCTTAAACATCTTCTGGTAGGTAGGCAAATACTTGTCTAAGGTAGCTTTGTCGTTTGCGTCAAATCCATGAAAATGAACCACCAATCCAACATTAGCTTTTACACAAGCATCGTTGATTGTTGCCCCCATTGGACCATATTGAGCTAACACAACATCTATGTTGTTTTTGGTTAAATATCTGGCTAAGAAAAACGTATAAACTTTATGATAAAGACTAGGTAATACATTTCTCAAACCTCCTCGTACATAAAGAATATTGAAAGGAAAAGGAAGAAAGGATACATCATTTTTGTCAAGAGACGGATACCAACCCTCATAAATCGTGATTTTAGGTTGCAGTTGTTCTATTTGATCATGGATAAAAGTTTCACTGAATCGAAACTTATTAGGGTATGCAAAGCAAAGGTTCATTATCTATCGGCTATTAAAAATGTACACTCGAAAACAAAAATAGAAGGATAAAACATATCCTTCTATTTTTGTTTTCATATTAGTCGTATTAAATCTGGATTTTAAATCTCTTTTATCAATTTAGTAAGTATTAAGTAATCGTGCAGAATAAGATTTAAGTTATGTGTTTAGGCACTAGGCAACAGGCACAAGGCAAAGAGTTTTAAAATGTTTTTTAGTAACCACAGCCATGCTTTTTTCCAAAGCCCACCGCCGAAAGCCGATACCTGAAAGCCTAAAGCACAATCTTAAATTTTATTTTGCATGATAACTTACAGCTGATATACGATTAACTAATAACTTCTTTCTACTTAGTTTGAAGAAAGTTGACTTATTTCTTCAATTGACAAGGCTCTTTCAAAAACTTTCACTTCATCAATCGTGCCTATAAAGCCCTGTCCAGTATGTCTATTCCCAATATAAAATCTTTGTGTTCCGTAGCCATATCCAGCAGATTTTCCCTCTACGGCCAAACTACCAATTTGCTTTCCATCGATATATGCCTTAAAGTTCTGACCATCACGAGTAAAAGCTAAATGCACCCACTTTTTAGCAACCATTGACGACAAGGCATTGGGACTTAGAACTAAATTACTACCATCCTCATTATAACTGGTCAGAGCCCCTCCCGATACCCCATAATAATTGTTGGCGACGTTGATAAGTTGATCTCCTCCCGAAGAGCCGATAGACATTGCTGTCCTAATTGTCCCCTCCGTTGGAATAGATTCAAGCATAGCCCACAAGGATACGGTAAAATCATTTTTGATAGCAGGCTTTGGAAATTCAATATAGGAGTTTCCATCAAAATAATAGGCGCTATTGATATTGCCATTTTTATCATCCGTTAGCCTCGCACGATAAATACTTATTGCACTATTGGTTCCTTTAGAATCATTCGTATTTCCATTAAATGAATAATATGAAATAAAATCTTTGGGAGTTGGGTCAGTTTTTTTACATCCTAAAAATAATAGCAACAATAAAATATAGTAAATAAATTTCATGAAAGAGAATACAATTTAATCTCAGAGAAAAGCAAAATTATGAAACCTAAACAATATGAAGACTATCTTTTCTTCGCCACCAACACATACGTACAAGCATCTTTATCGATGGTATCTTGTGCTGTAATTTTATCAAAAAAGATAATTTGTGGTTGCATAATAATCGCTAAAATAGGACGAAGAAACTTGGGAAGTTTGAACAACAATCCATCCTGAAACAATTGTAATCCCATCGCAGCGCGCCCAATGATGCCTTTAAAATAAACGACTTCAAAGCCTTCATCTTCTACAACTTTGCGCAGACCTGTCGACGTCCAGCGCCAAAAATCTGTTGGATCTGGATGAAACATCCAATAACCATGTGTACTCAAAATTAATAGTCCGTCATTTTTCAAAACACGATGTGCTTCCTGTAAATACTGTTTAGGATCCACAACATGCTCAAGCACTTGGGTCGAAAGTACAACATCAAGCTTCTCGGCATCGAGCTGGATAGCGCCAGTTGGTGCAATATGAATATCAGCAATCGGGTTTAATTCAAGGTCGATACCCAAATATTGGGCTACGAAAGGAGCTACGATTGGCTCATAAGGCTTGTTGCCACAGCCATAATCTGCAAGGGTAAGTTTTTGAGGACTTTTTGCCAAAAACAACTGCACAACCTCTTCTATTTGTGCACGCAATTTTCGTAAGTAATAATAACGAGCGGCCATTCGCCCAAATAATGAGGGATACAGTCTTTCTATACCAGCTTCTCTTTCAGTCATCATGATTGGTTTCAAAACTCATTGGATAGGGTTTTCTTTCAAAATTTACCTTTCTCTCAATAAGTATAAAAATCGCTTTGTCTATGTTGGTGATTAGATGTTTATCAAAGTCAGAAACGTTGTGCTCCTGCGTTTTGTAACAATTCACAAAGCTACTAAATTTTACTGTTTTAAAAGCAAAAAGCTCCCAGCAGAACTGAGAGCTTTGACATTTGCACAAATGATATTTAAAACTGAGTTAATTCTTTTACTTCAAAAATGCCTTTGCCTCGGCTGTAGTTGACTTATACTCTGCTATTTTCAAACACTTTTTTACATACTCTTTAGCTTTGTCTTGATTTCCTTTTCGACGTTCTATTTTAGCCAAACTCAAATAGGCTAGCGCATGATAATCTTTCGTAAATCGCTCATCATAAGGCATTTTAACTCCTTTCAATAAATATGCTTCTGCTTGGTCGTCTTTATGCTGTCTTTCTAATTGAATTCCTTTAAAAATTGAGGCTGCACATTGGAACATAATTCCTTTTTGTTTTTGAAGCTTAGCTACATAATCATCGGCCTCCTCAAACTTGTTTAGAGCTGTCAAGATTTCAGCTCTTTGCATTTGATACAATAAGTTATCTGGGAATTTTTCTATCAACATCGAATTATAATGCAATGCTTTGGCTGGCGTGCCTTCGTATTTCATATATACATAACCCGCGTAAAAAGTCGCTTCATTTTTCACAAAAATAGTTTTGCGTGTCGCCAAGTCTAATTGCTGAAGTCCTAACTTTTTATTTCCATCTGCAAAAAAGAACATGAAAGGCTTAATCAAAGCATGAGTTTCAGGATATTCAACACGATAGTAGTTGTAGATCCCCGAAGAGAACAAAAACTCAGGTTGTTTCTCAGTCCATTCTAAACCTTTTTTCAAATAACTATAGGCTTTTTTGGCAACCCCAACAGCCTTCATAAATTCCTGATTATCGGCATCATAAGCCGCTATATAACCTAAGGTTGCTAATTCAAAAAAGTTGGCTTCTATATCATCTTCATCCTTGTCGAGCATTGCTTCTGCCAAAGTACGACTCTGAATCAGGTAGTTTAAATACACTTTTTGCTGAGCAGGATAATCTTTCAATGGAAAATATTGAAGTTCGGTTTGCAGCGCCATTAAGGTATAAGAAACAGGATGATTAGGATAACGGGCTCTAATTTTCTGGAAGATTTCTGTTGATTCTTTAAAATCATAAGAATACATTTTTTCTAAACCTGCCTGAATTTGGTGACGAACATTAGTATCGTTTAAAATTTGAGCTTTTGAGATGTTGAAAGAGATGCTTAAGAGTAAAAGCAATGTGATAAATTTCTTCATAAGTTTTTGGTTGCGTATTGATGCAAGTAATCAATCTATACTACAATGATAAGGTTAGCAATATATGTGGTAAAGTCTTTTAATACAAATCAAACCGATTTATGTACATTTGCGTTTACTATTCAATTAAGCCACGGCAATTTGCTTTGAGTCTTAAAAGATTGTTTTGTCTTTATTTTCGACCAGACCCTTGTTCGTCAAACCACAGAGAGAACCACAAGACTTGGGTTATACTCATACTCGGCATATATGATAAGCTACTCACATTTTATACTGAACAACGGACTTAAAGTTTACGTTCACGAAGATCATTCTACTCCCATTGCAGCAGTAAATATTTTGTATAATGTTGGCTCGCGCGATGAAGACGAAAGCAAAACGGGCTTTGCTCACTTGTTTGAACACTTAATGTTTGGTGGCTCCAAAAACATTGCGAGTTATGATACCCCACTACAACGTGTGGGTGGCGAAAATAACGCTTTTACTTCGCCAGATATTACTAATTATTATATCACGCTTCCATCGGTGAACCTTGAAACGGCTTTTTGGCTCGAATCAGACCGTATGCTTTCGCTTTCGTTTGATCCAAAAGTGTTGGAAGTGCAACAAAAAGTAGTAATTGAAGAGTTCAAACAACGTTATTTGAATCAGCCTTATGGTGATGTTTGGCTCAAGCTTCGCCCTTTGGCATACACTACTCACCCGTACCGTTGGGCTACGATTGGAAAAGAAATTTCGCATATCGAAAACGCAACGATGGACGATGTACGGGAGTTTTTCTACAAACATTATTTGCCCAATAATGCCGTAATGGTAGTGGCAGGAAATGTGACCTTGGAACAAGTAAAACAATTAGCAAAAAAATGGTTTGAGCCTATTCCAGCAGGTAATGTAACACTAAGAAACTTGCCTCAGGAACCACGTCAAATGGCAGCTCGTTTTTTAGAAACAAATGCTAAAGTACCTCTAGATGCTGTTTATAAAGTATTCCATACTCCAGCGAGATATGCGGATAATTTTAATGCAATAGATTTGGCAAGTGATATTTTGGGACGTAGTAAATCATCAAGATTATACAATAAACTGGTGAAAGAAAACCCACTTTTCAACTCTGTGAATGCCTACGTTACGGCATCGCTCGACCCTGGGCTACTTGTTATTCAAGGTAATCTTAATAACGGTGTAAGCATCGAAGAAGGTGATGCGGCTATTCAAGAAGTGTTGAACGAATTTTTATCTCAGCCAATTGATGAAGAAGAATTGACGAAGGTAAAAAATCAGGCTGAGTCAACGTTGGTTTTCTCAGAAGTAGAACTTCTGAACCGTGCTATGAATCTAGCTGTGGCAGCCAATGCTGGCGATCCTGAGTCGGTCAATCAAGAAACAGAAAAAATTCAGGCTGTTAACGCGGAACAGTTATCGACATCAATCAAAGATGTTTTAAGACCCGAAAACTGTTCAACCTTATACTATCGCTCAGAAGCATAAATATTACATTTAGGTAATGAGAGCTAAACGCTAATGGGTAAAGCTCTCGTTGCTTTTTTCTT
Organism: Cellulophaga sp. BC115SP; assembly: GCF_009905545.1. Classification (GTDB taxonomy): domain Bacteria; phylum Bacteroidota; class Bacteroidia; order Cytophagales; family Spirosomataceae; genus Flectobacillus; species Flectobacillus rivi. The sequence goes on from NZ_JAAALB010000006.1 coordinate 51,017, forward strand.
AAATATTAAAACATGAAAATCAGAGTAGGACAAGGATATGATGTTCACCGCCTTGAAGAAGGTCGTGATTTTTGGTTGGGAGGTATCAAAGTTCCTCACACACACGGAGCAGTCGGACACTCAGATGCAGACATTGCCTGTCATGTAATTTGTGATGCCCTGCTAGGTGCTGCCAATATGCGTAATATCGGATACCATTTTTCGGATAAAGACCCACAATGGAAAGGTGTTGATTCTAAAATCTTATTGGCACGAGTGATGGAAATGATTCGTGAGGCAGGTTGGGAAGTCAACAATATTGATGTGACAATTATTTTACAAGTACCAAAGTTAAACCCTCATATTCCAGAAATGAAACGAGTGTTAGCTGAGGTAATGAAGATTGACGAGGAAGACCTTTCTATCAAAGCTACCACTTCTGAACATATTGGCTTTGTGGGGCGTGGCGAAGGAATTGCAGCGCAATGTGTGGCGTTAATTAAGAAGTAGTTGTGAATTAGGAGTGTATGCAGTATCTATTTCGGATATCGGATGCTGGATTTCGGAAGTGTAAGCTTCTATGTTTTAAAAAAACGAAGGTCTTTTTCTTTATTTCCGAAATCAGAAATCTGAAATCCCAAATCTCTGAATCCTTATCTCTTAAAATATTGTTAACTAAAAAACTGTTTCTCATGAAATTCTATAAATATCAAGGCGCTGGAAATGACTTTGTCGTGATTGATGACCGCGATAAAAGCTTTCCTGTTTCTCAAGAATTAGTTGCTCAAATGTGTCATCGTCGTTTTGGTATCGGTGCCGACGGATTGATGCTTTTGCAAAGTGACGAGCAATATGACTTCCGAATGGTCTATTTCAACTCTGATGGTACCGAAGGCTCAATGTGTGGCAATGGTGGTCGTTGCTTGGTGCGTTTTGCACATGATTTGGGCGTTATTGGCGACCAAACTACGTTTATTGCCATCGATGGAGAACATGAGGCTTCGGTAAACCCTGCTACCATTTCATTGAAAATGATTGATGTAAAAGGTGTTGAAAAAACTGAAAAATACGACTTTATGAACACAGGTTCTCCACACTATGTCGAATATGTGGAAAACCTTGCGGAATATGATGTTTATTCATACGGAAAAGGTATTCGTTACGGCGAACCTTTTGTGAGTAAAGGCGGAACCAATGTAAACTTTGTAGAAGTTACAGGTCCTAATGCACTTTCGGTACGCACTTATGAGCGTGGTGTTGAAGACGAGACGTATGCCTGCGGAACAGGCGTTACAGCTTGTGCTTTATCGGCAAATCTTCGTTTAGGATTTGCAAATGCCATCGACGTAAAAGTATTGGGTGGTGATTTGAGAATTGAATTTACCAAAACTGGTGAAGATAGCTTCGAGAATGTTTACCTAATCGGTCCAGCAGTAAAAGTATTTGAAGGAGAATATTAGGAAGTATGAGTGATGAGTCTTCCCAAGTTTTAAGGTTGAGTTTATTCTCCTCATTTTCATCAATATGAGTAATCCCGCATTTAGTGATTTAGCGAGTGAGTGATTATGTAAAAAGCAGTAGAGACGCAATGATTGCGTCTTAAGCCAAGTCATATCTAGTCTAGTAGCATCAAAAAAGCGGTCGAAAACTACTTTTCGACCGCTTTTTTGATAAAAATCCCAATACTAAAAATTCGGGATGACTCATGTTTGATGCTACTATGCTAGAATACAAAATTTAATATAATCACTCAGTCGCTTCAATCTTTAAATTCATTTATACCCCTCTCAAAACAACATACAAATATCCATCATAACATCGTCCTTCTTTGATGATTGATTTTGGCTGAATGGATTCCAGCTGGTACCCTCCTCTTTCTAGCACTTTTTGCGATGCTTTGTTAGTATCAAATACACCTGCAAAAATTCGTTGAATCTGTGGAAAATGCTCGAATGTATAAGTCGTCATTTGCTTAAGAGCCTCAGACATAATACCTTTTCCCCAATATTCTTCACCAAGCCAATACCCTATTTCGGCTTGACACTCATAAATATCCTGCCCCAAAATTATACCGATACATCCCACTACAGCATCATCGACGCATATAGCCAACGACGTGTAGGGTGGTTTTTGACCTTTGTTAAAATCAATCCACCAAACAGCATCATCATGCGTATAAGGGCTGGGAAAGATATTTCTCAAATACTTGGCAACATTAGGATTATTGGCGTGTTTGACCAGAGCGTTTTCATCTCCTTCTCGAAATGCTCTGAGTGTAAATATTGTGGACATACGACGTTTTCTGGTTTCTTTATTTCTTTAGCAACTCTCTGCCTTTCGGCACTATTCTCCTTTTACTAACAAATATTTCATTAACTTTTTGAAAATACGTATATTCAGGATTAGTATTTGCTAGACTTTCATCAATAGCTTGTGATAAAATGCTTTAAAGTAGTTTGCCAAACTCATTTCCCTTTATACCATGTCAAAAAATCGTAAACCTGCCAAAACCATTACTCAACCCAAACCTTCTGACGCAAAACCCGAGACAAATCTCGCTACTAATACCTCCACGTCTTGGCAATTTTATTTAGGAATTGTTCTGCTGTTGGTCATAGTACTTATTGCTTTTGTGGGTGGATTCAATCATCAATTTGTAGACTGGGATGACCATGTATATATCGAAAATAATTATTTGGTAACGCAACCTTCAGGGCATTGGTTAGAAGCTTGGAAGAGTCATGTGGCACTCAACTATCACCCACTAACAATTTGGTCTTTGATGCTCAATGCCAGTATTTGGGGAAGTACTTCAGCCAAATCATTTATCGTAACAAACTATTTACTTCATAGCATCAATGTATTGTTGGTAGGATATCTAGCCTTTTTACTCAGTAATAAAAATAAAATAGTTGCCTTGTGGGTAGCCCTCATCTACGGAATTCACCCAATGCGTGTTGAGTCTGTAACATGGGTATCTGAGCGCAAAGATGTCCTTTATGGGCTATTCTTTTGGGCTGCTTGTATTGTATACGTACAGTATTTACAGAAAAACAAAAACGCCAAATTAGTTTGGACATGGGTACTATTTGTTCTATCCTGTCTCTCAAAAGCACAAGCGGTGGTATTGCCTGTGGTTTTACTACTGTTGGATTATTGGTACGACAGAAAGTTGGAGCCTAAAGTATTGATAGAAAAAATACCATTCTTTATGGTATCGTTGTTATTTGGACTAATCGCTACAAATATTCAAGCAGGAGGTGATTTTCATGGGATGATACATGCTATCGGCGAACAAAAAACTGCCTTAGATTTGAAAGTATTTACCTTTAGCGAACGCCTCCAGTTTGCAGGATACGGCTTTATGATGTATTGCTATCACCTACTTTTACCATTACAACTCTCTCCTTTTTATCCTTATGAAAGCACTGGATCACACGCTCAACTTTATACTGTAGGGCTGGTTTTCACAATTGTTCTACTGATATTTGCAGGGGTATTTTATAAAAAAAGTAAAACTTTCTTCTTTGGAATAGCCTTTTTTACCATAACAGTAGCACTCGTTTTGCAATTTATCTCAGTGGGCGCTGCTATTATGGCTGACCGTTATACCTATATCCCATATTTTGGTTTGTTGTTGGGCATTGCACTCGGCTTGGTATACATCCAACAAAAATCACCACAACTTGGACAAATTGTCTGGACAGTAGCCTTTTTATTTGGTGGTTTTTGTTTCGTCCAGACTAAAGCACAAGTGGCTATTTGGGAAAACACAGGTACATTATTTAGCACCATTATACAGCGTTACCCTGATGATTATCGTGCTTATTATACCCTAGGGAAATATCAAGGTGAAAAAGAAGGAAAACTAGAGGAGTCTATTGCCAATAATCTCAAAGCAATTGAGCTAGGTTATAAAGGTGATACTGGTCCTTGGGAAAACTTGGGAACAGCCTACGGAATCAAAGGTGATACGCCAAAAGCGTTACAATATTTTGATGAAGCCATCAAAAGAGGCACCAAATCAGGCGAGACTTATATGAACCGAGGAATTGCCTATTTTACTCTTCAGCAGGCACAAAAAGCTATTCCCGATTTTGAAAAATCCTTGACCATGCCTAATAGAAAAAAAGCTCAAGCGCTATCCATGTTGGGGGCATCCTATATTTCAACAGGCAACCCTAAGAAAGCACTGGAAGTATTAAACGAACTCATCAAATCGGAAACTCAAGTAGATTATTCGGCCTACCTCAATCGAGGTGTTGCTCATCAGCAACTAGGATATAATACTGAAGCCGAAGCTGATTATCGCGTTGTTTTAGCACAACAACCCAACAACTCTGTAGCCTTGCAAAACCTTAAAATAATGGGCAAATAAAAGTAATGAGTTGTGAGTTGTACTTGCCTAAAGAGTAAAGTTTGCTTATCCCGTGAAATAACTTTACTCTTTTTCTACTTTTCTTTATTGCTATAGTTGTTATCTTTAGCCAATTCAATTTTTCTTCTTGTTGTTGACACTCTTTCCTTTAGGTTTTTACCCGAACAGATTTAAAGAAATATTTATCAAATTCTTGTTGTAAATCACATTTTGTGTCTTACTTTCCTGAAAAATAATGGTTCTAAGTAACATAAAAGTATTTAGAAAAGCGTTTTGTCAAGGGAGCAAACACTACATAGATATGAATAAAATATACCTTCTTACACTTTCATTAATACTGTTGTTGGGAAAGGCAGGATATGGACAGTCATTTTTATCTTTTGGTAAAAATAAATCTAGAAGTACCGAAAGTAAACTTTACGAAAAGCACTCTTCTGTGGCATTTGGCTTGGGAACAAGTCATTATTATGGGGACTTAGCGCCCTATTATCGTATTATTCCTTCTTTCACCCAAGATATCAGATGGAATGTAGGTGCCGAATGGGAACGCTATTTGTCTCCACATTGGGGCGTTCGAGTGGGTTTATCATGGATACGCATTGCTGGCGATGACAACAAATTTCAGGGTGTGGCAGGAATGGAAAGTTTTTTTATGCGAAACGCTCATTTCAGAAATGATGTGAAAGAATTGTCTGTGGTAGGTGTATATCAATTGGTCAAACAAAATCGCAACTATCGTGCTCGTACCAAGCTTATGCCTTATTTGTTTGCAGGAGTTGGGGTGTTTCATCATAACCCTATGGCAAAAGCGCCTCAAGGCATTAGTATTCCAGCAGGACAATGGACTAGTCTTCAGCCACTGGGTACCGAAGGACAAGGCTTACCAGGATATGCTTCTCCTTACAAGCTCATTTCGGTCAGTATTCCTGCGGGTATTGGTATCAATTATAAAGTGAACCAAAATTGGGATTTTGGAGTAGAATTTAGTCTGAGATATACGCTAACAGATTATCTAGACGATGTAGGAGGACCCTATGTTTTGCCCCAAGATGTTCAAGACCCCAATACCTTGGCATTTAGTCACCGAGAATTAGAAAGCACATCCATCACAACCGGTCGTGACCGTTTACCAGAAATTCGTCAGTGGTTTGTTAATGCAGGTTTTACAGCATACGCCGACCCAAATACCCCCATTAATCCAAGAGATGCCGCGGTATTTTACAGTGGTAATTCTCGTAATGCGACAGGAAATATAAACGATAGTTTTTTAATGACTCGTATCAAGCTAGTTTATCACTTGATGCCAGCTGTAAAATGCCCTCCATTGAGATAATAAACCCTATTTTTTAGCATAAAGGCGTTTTAGAATTCAAGTTCTAAAACGCCTTTATTTTTAATAAAAATCGTTGATAAAATCTCGAAGATTATGGTTTTTAGTTTGTTTTTGAAGCTAAAACGCTTAATTTAGTGTAAGCAATCGGCTCGATGAGCAGAGTACTGTGGCCCGAAATGTGAGGTCGGTTTGTTGATTTTAATAGATTTTTCAAGATTAATAGACTATATCCTTCGTAGTGTTATTGTATTTCTGCCTCTTTCCTGTCAAAGTGCCTTAATTATTAACCCAAAAACAATCACAATTTTGACCACTATTCATAGAAGTGATGATTTAAGAGTATCTATCATATAAAAGTTTGTACGAGTCGTTTTTTTGCTTTTCAATGAAATTCTCATTTTTCAAATTTTTACATGTAGTGTATTTCTATATGGTTAATTAGGGTTGTACAAAGGATTTCAAACTATTGCAGATTGGGGATTTCTGATTTCGGAAATGAATTAAAATACCTTTATTTTTTACAAAATATAGAAGATTATACTTCCGAAATCCAACATCCGATATCCGAAATAAACAGTTTCATAACCCTTCGTACAGTACTATATGGTTAATAACTAATTTCTGTTAACGCTTTTCCACTTTAGTCCCCCAACTGTGTTAATATGTCCGTAGAAGCTGTAGCGATAGACTTAGAATTAGAAAAGAAGGAAATCCTTAAACGGTACAGAAAATTACTCGCAAGTGCCAAACCCTATCTTCGTGATAATGATGCCAAGTTAATCAAACAAGCATTTTTGATGTCGGTCGAAGCGCATAAACACATGCGTCGTAAATCTGGTGAACCGTATATCTACCACCCCATTGCGGTAGCGCAAATTTGTGTGGATGAGATAGGGCTAGGAGCCACGTCCATTATTTGTGCCTTGTTACACGATGTAGTCGAAGATACTGAAGTAACACTCGATGAAATTTCGGAGCAGTTCGGCTCCAAGGTTGCCAAAATTATCGATGGCTTAACCAAAATTTCAGGCGTATTTGAGCATGGTTCTTCTCAACAAGCAGAGAATTTCAGAAAAATGCTTTTGACGCTTTCTGACGACATCCGAGTAATCCTGATCAAACTTGCCGACCGCTTGCATAATATGCGTACGCTCACAAGTATGGCGAGAGATAAACAATTAAAAATTAGCTCAGAAACTTTCTATCTGTATGCTCCTCTAGCACACCGCTTGGGTTTGCATGCTATTAAATCTGAATTAGAAGACCTTTGTTTAAAATATACCGAACCAGAGGCTTATAAAGAGATAGCTAAAAGGCTCAAAGAGACCAAAGCATCCAGAGAGAAGTTTATCCAAAACTTTATTCGACCTATCGATAAAGGACTTCAGGATATGAGCTTCAAGCATGTCATAAAAGGACGCCCAAAATCTATTTATTCAATTCATAATAAACTCAAAAAGAGCAATGTACCTTTTGATGAGATATATGATTTGTTTGCCGTTCGGGTTATTTTGGATGTTCCCAAAGAACAAGAAAAAGCGGCTTGTTGGGCGGTATATTCAATGGTGACTGACCATTACAAACCCAACCCTGACCGTTTGAAAGACTGGATCTCAAACCCTAAATCCAATGGATATGAATCATTACATACCACTGTAATGAGTTCAGGGAAAAAAGGTCGCTGGGTCGAAGTACAAATCCGTACCACACGTATGGACGAGATTGCAGAAAAAGGCTTTGCCGCCCACTGGAAATACAAAGGCAACGATACTCGCACCAATAAGGCTTTTGAATCGTGGTTATCGCAGATTCGTGAAGCATTAGATTCTTCTGACAAAGCCCAACAGTCGGCCGTCGAATTGGTCGATGATATTCGTAGTAGTTTGTACAACGAAGAGGTATTTGTATATACGCCAAAAGGAAAACTTATCGTTCTAAAAGAAGGTGCTACGGCTTTAGACTTTGCTTTTGAAATCCACACAGAAGTGGGTGCTCGTTGTATCGGCGCCAAGGTCAACAATAAGTTAGTGCCATTGAGTTACAAACTCAAAACGGGTGATATCATTGAATGTATGACTTCGGCAAAACAAAAACCATCTGAAGATTGGTTAGGTTTTGTCGTAACCACCAAGGCCAAGTCACGCATTAAAGACTATATCAAAGAAGCCAACAAACAGCACGTAATTGTTGGGCGTGATATGGTAGAACATCGTTTGAAAATTCTTGGGGTAAATGTACTCACCTTAGAAGTGACCAATCAGCTAAGAGCCTACTTTAATGCCAAAGATGCCAATGATTTGTTCTATCGCTTTGGAAAAGGGTATATCCAACTCGATGAGCTAAAACGCTGGAAGTCTGACCGAGAATCGCATGAGCGTAAGCAAGCGGCTAAGAGTATTCAGGAGCCATTAACCAATACCAAAAACTTGGTAAAAGAGCTCAAGAAACTTCATGGCGACCGTAAAGATGCCGATGCTTTGTTGATTGGAGAAGATATGGATAAGATAGATTACACGCTGGCAAAATGTTGTAATCCAATCGCGGGGGACGATGTATTTGGTTTTGTAACCATCAACGAGGGTATCAAAATTCACCGTACCAGCTGTCCTAATGCTCCTGAATTATTGTCAAGACATGGCGACCGCGTCCTAAAAGCAGTGTGGGCATCTAAGATAGAAATGTCTTTTGTGGCACATTTGATTATCAAAGGAACCGACCGTATGGGTTTGATGAACGACGTTACCAGAGTAATTTCTCAAGACTTGCAAGTCAATATTCAAAATCTTTCAATTGGTGTAAAAGATGGCATTTTTGAGGGAAAAATTGCATTGATGGTCAACAATACGGGGCATCTAGAAAAATTGGTAAACTCATTAGAACAAGTAAGTGGCGTTGTAGAAATCGAGAGAGGGGAATAAAGAATATTTCGGATTTGGGATGTTTGATTTCGGATTTAAGATTTTTTAAAAACAATCCAGCATCCCCTATTAGTACTGTACGAAGGGTTTCCAACTATTGCAGATTTGGGATTTCTGATTTCGGAAAAAGTAAAATATCTTGATTTTCGCAAAATATAAATAAAAAGGTAGGTTACATTTCCGAGATCCAACATCCGATATCCGAAATAGATAGTTCTTGCAATCTTTCGTACACTACTAATCTACGATACAGACTAAAGCTTTCTTATAAATTTCCATTTTAATGTGAAAATGAGTTATTTTGTATTAAAGAATAGATTTAGTCTAAAATTGAATCTTCATGAATTATTGAGTGTTTAGTTTTTGGACATTGAACCAGCTTTTCATAAACTAATCACCGAAGCCATTAAACAATGCCATCAAACGCTAATTTGGAGGCTGTAAAGAAAATTTTTACAGCATATCTTGAAAATAAAGGGCTGAGAAAAACGCCAGAACGCTTTGCGATTTTGGAAGAGATTTACTCACGTGACGACCATTTTGATGTGGAGGAGCTTTATATTTCGATGAAGAATAAGAAGTATCAGGTTTCGCGTGCAACTGTGTATAATACCCTAGATGTATTAGTAGAATGTGATTTGGTTTCCAAACATCAATTTGGAAGAAATATTGCACAATACGAAAAATCTTATGGTCGTCGTCAACACGACCACTTGATTTGTACAGACTGTCACCATGTAACTGAATTTTGCGATCCACGTGTCCAAACAATTCAGTCGATGGTGGGCGAAATGCTACAATTCAATGTAATGCACCACTCTTTGATTTTTTATGGTTCATGTACCAAAACGGATTGTGAACATAAAAAAGCTCTTCAACAACAGCTTTCTGTTAATGGCGAATCTGACCATTAGAAAGGAATTCTCTGATGTATCATAAGTATAATACCTCAGAGAATTCTCAAATTTCCTCCATAGATAAGGGCTTTTCCTAATAAGATTAGTTATCTTTGCCTTTCATTTCGTACCGCAGGCAATGGCCTGTAAAATTTCGTAACTCTAAATACGGGCGTAGCCTGTGATACCAAGTAATAAAAATGGCAGTAGATGTATTGTTGGGTTTGCAGTGGGGCGATGAAGGTAAAGGTAAAATCGTTGACGTTTTAGCTCCTAAATATCAAGTTGTTGCCCGCTTTCAAGGTGGCCCTAATGCTGGACACACATTAGAATTCGACGGATTCAAACATGTTTTGCATCAAATTCCTTCAGGAATTTTTCGTCAAGAGGTTCAAAACATCATCGGTAACGGTGTGGTTCTTGACCCAATCATCTTCAAAAAAGAAATCGATGGTCTTGCAAAGTACAATTTGAGCTTGCAACAAAACCTCGAAGTTTCAAAAAAAGCTTCTATTATCCTTCCTACTCACCGCTTGCTAGATGCAGCTTACGAAAAAGCTAAAGGTGACGCCAAAATCGGATCTACTTTAAAAGGTATCGGTCCAACTTACACAGACAAAATTTCTCGTCAAGGTTTGCGTGTTGGAGATATTATTTCACCAAACTTTAAAGCAAAATATGATGCGCTTGTAGCTCGTCATAAGGGTATTTTGGATGTTTATCAGTTTGAATATGATTTGACTGCTGCTGAACAAGAGTTCTTCGAAGCTGTTGAATTTATGAAACAATTCAACTTGGTAGATTCTGAATATTCTGTAAACAATGCGTTGACAGAAGGAAAAACTATCTTGGCTGAAGGTGCTCAAGGCTCTTTGCTTGATGTTGATTTTGGTTCATATCCTTTCGTAACCTCTTCAAATACTGTTACAGCTGGTGCTTGTACAGGTTTGGGCGTTGCTCCAAAAAACATTGGTGAAGTTTACGGTATCTTCAAAGCTTATGCTACACGTGTAGGTTCAGGTCCTTTCCCTACGGAATTGCTTGATGAGGTAGGTGAACGTATGCGTCAAGAAGGTCGTGAGTTTGGTTCAACTACAGGTCGTCCTCGTCGTTGTGGATGGATTGATCTTCCTGCATTGAAATATGCAATGATGATCAATGGCGTTACACAATTAGTCATGATGAAGGTTGACGTATTGAATATTTTCGAAGAAATCAACATTTGTACGGCTTACAAATTGCCAGATGGTACTATCACTGAGCAATTGCCTTACGATTTAACAGATACACAAGTAGAGCCGATCTACGAAACATTGAAAGGATGGAACACGTCTTTGGCTGGCTTAAGAACTTTCGAAAGCCTTCCTGCTGAATTGACAGGCTACATTGCTTTCTTGGAGGAAAAATTAGGCTTGCCAATCAACTTTATCTCTACTGGTCCTGACCGTGATGAGTGTGTGTTGAGAGGTGCGTTAGCATAAGCTATCGGCTTTGGGCTTTTGGCAATTGCTAAGTTAGAGATGAGTCATTTCTAATTTTAGAGTATATTTAAAAAATATTTAGCGGTTGTAGAAAAACGATATTTCCGTTTGACACTCCTTACTTTTCTTGTCTTGACACAAGAAAAGTAACAAAAGAAAGTCAAGAAATCCTAAACTCGCCTGCGGCTCAAACAACAGGATTTCAGAAATGCAAATACAATTTTTTCTTCTTCAATAGCTTTTAAAATTTAAACATGCTTTTAGAACTGGGCTTATTGTCAAACTATTCATCAAAAAAGGCGTTCGAAATGAGTTTTCGAACGCCTTTTTTGATAGTCTCTTAAAAAACACCTCTTTAGACGCAAAATTTGGTGTATCTGCAAATGAAATTCATCTTAAAATAATCACTCATGCACTCAATCACCAATCACTCAATTAGAAATTTTTATGTAGTTGTAAATACTGCAACAACATAATTGTTTTTCCATCTTTGATTTCGCCTGTTTTTACCATATCTAAGGCCTGCTCAAAGGGTAATTCAAGGACATCTATTTCTTCGTCTTCAACTCCACCACCTTCATTTGCAACGTCTTCTTGTGAATACTCAGCAATAAAGAAATATAAAATTTCAGTTACCGAACCTGGACTCATATAGGCTTCAAAAACTTTTTCTACTTCCGAAATACGATAACCCGTTTCTTCTTCAGTTTCTCGCTTGATAGCGGTTTCGGGCTCATCTTGGTCGAGCAAACCTGCGCAAGCTTCGATAAGCATTCCGTCTTTGTTGCCATTGACATAAGTCGGAATTCTAAATTGTCGAGTCAAAATCACCGTTTTTTTCCGACTATTGTATAAAAGAATGGTAGCGCCATTACCTCGGTCATAGACTTCACGAGATTGGGTTTCGACAATACCATTTTTGCGTTGATATTCAAACGTATATTTTTTTAAAATGTACCAATTGTCAGACAAAAGCTTTTCGTCGATAATTTTGATGGAAGAAGTCATAAAATCAATTTGATTATTTTTGATTAAAAATGATTATTTTTGATTAATTATTCAAAACAACTAAATTTTCTATGAATTACCAACTCCGCAAACAGCTTATTTTACAAACGGTCGAAGAAAAAGGCTCGGTGGAAGTCAAGGACTTAGCCGAATTGTTACAAACTTCTGAGATTACAGTTCGAAGAGATTTGGCAACCTTGTCTGAGCAAGGTCTTTTGTATCGCACACATGGCGGAGCTATGAAGATGAGTTTGGTACAAGCACCTACGAGTTTTGCCAACAAATCCACCAGCCGCATGGCTGAGAAAGACTATATCTGCCAACTAGCAAGTCAACTGATACAAGAGGGTGATGTGATATTTTTGGATTGCGGAAGTACTGTATCTCGTTTATGCCAATTTATCAAACATAAACGTATCAAAGTCATTACTAATTCGTTGCCAATTGTGTATGAATTAATGGGAACAGAGGTATCCGTAAATCTTATTGGTGGAGAGTTAGATGCAGAGCGACAAGCCATTCATGGAACAATTGCACTAGAGCATATCGCCCGTTATCAGGCCAATAAAGCATTTTTGGGTATCGATGGTATTTCGTTAGCTAGAGGGCTGAGTGCTGCCTCCGAAAAGGAAGCTAGTATTGCAACGACTCTTGCACAACATGCTCAACAGGTCATTTTGTTATGCGATGCCTCTAAGCTCGAAAAAGAAGCATATCTACAATTTGCTTCCTTCGATATGCTCGATGTATTGATTACTGACGCCTCAGCAGATAAGGATTTATTGGTGAAGTATGAGCAAAAAGGCTTAAAAATTATTTGTTAGTATCTCAATAAGTAGAGTTTTTCTAAAAAGCTATTCCGATATTTGTATATTGGTTAGAGATATACCCACTCTAATGCTATCACTTTTTCTTGGAGTCACATGGATAAATCTTTTTTACAATATCTTTTTTCAGAAGACATTATTTACAAAATTCCTGCTAATACAGAGAACAAACAAGACCTTACGGTTCCTGTTGTAAAAGTATCTGAAGAAATTCAACCAGAAAAAGTACAAAAAAACGTAGCGCCACCAACACCCGCTCCTGTGGCGAGTGTGCCAGACTTTATCCCATATAATCCTAAAAATCAGGTGTTGATTCTGGTCGATAATATCAATCAAGAAGAAATGGAGCTTTTGGGGAAAATCTTGGGGGCAGTTCAATTGCAAATCAACCAAGTAGACTTATTGGACTTATCAAAAGTAGGCGATACGAGTCTAAAAAATATTTTGACTCAAAAATCACTTCGACAACTACTTACCTTTGGGGTATCTTTATTCAGAATACAATTAGAGATTCCTCTCACACCCTATCAGATTCGAGAAGTGCAAGGCGTAAGATTTTTATATTCGGATGCTTTAGGAGAAATCAAAGACGACGTGACACGCAAAAAAGCCCTCTGGTCAGCGATGAAAGCCTTTTTTGCTTAAAGTAAAACATGAGTCATTCCGAATTTGGCGGATGAGTAATGAGGTAAAAATTTGTATTCTAGCAGTAGAGATGCAATGATTGCGTCTTAAGCCAAGTTATATCAAGCATAGTAGTATCAAAAAAGCGGTTGGAAAATATTTTCCAACCGCTTTTTTGATGAAAATTTGGAGAATAATCCCAATCTTAAAAATTCGGGATGACTCATGTTTTGATACTATATTTCAAAATGACACCTCTTTAGACGCAATCATTGCATCTCTACTGATAGAAATCACTCAATTTGGAGTGATTCATGTCTATTTATCACATCATTTTACCATGCCATTCGTGGCATAGGACTTACATCCTGACCACAAAATTCACCTTTTTCTGCTTTGAAATGTGCAGCCATCGCAATCATCCCAGCGTTGTCGGTACAATATTGAAACTGAGGAATATATACATTCCAACCCAACTCCTCTCCTAGTCGTTGCAATTCGGCACGCAAGCCTGAATTAGCCGACACCCCACCAGCAATCGCAATATCTTTAATTTTGTATTGCTTGGCTGCTTTTTTGAGTTTTTGAAGCAAAATTTTAATCAAGGTATGTTGCATTGAAGCACAAATATCCTTGATATTCTCTTCAACGAAATTAGGATTCTTGGCTGTTTCTTTCTGTAAAAAGTACAAAAACGCTGTTTTAATTCCAGAGAAAGAATAATTCAAACCTTGCATTTCAACAGTCGGAAACTCAAAGCGTAAAGGATTACCTTCCTTGGCATATTTGTCGATTAATGGTCCACCAGGATAAGGCAAATTCAATAGTTTGGCTGTTTTGTCAAAAGCTTCACCAACGGCGTCGTCTTGGGTTTCGCCAATAATTTCCATATCGAGTGGCGAACGAACAAACACAATTTGTGTATGACCACCGCTGACTGTCAAACAAAGGAATGGAAACTGAGGCTTTGGCTCATCAATAAAATGCGCCAAAACGTGTGCTTGCATGTGGTGGACATCGATCAGTGGAATATTTAAACCAAGTGCCAATGCTTTGGCAAAAGAAGTACCCACTAATAAAGAGCCCAAAAGCCCTGGTCCGCGTGTAAAAGCTATGGCATTTAGGTCAGATTTTGTTATCTTCGCTGTGGCTAAAGCTTCGGCTACTACAGGCACAATATGTTGCTGATGGGCACGGCTGGCAAGTTCGGGAACAACGCCGCCCCATTTTTGATGTATGGCTTGGCTTGCGACAATATTGGAATGAAGTTTGCCATCAATAATAACGGCTGCTGAACTGTCGTCGCAAGAGGATTCTATCGCTAAAATGGTCATGTTTCAAAATTTTTCACAAAGATAACCAATCATTTTTAAAGCTGGTTAACATTGACAAATAGGTAGCTTAGCAACCACGTCAGGTAAACATCTTTAAACTTAATATACGGCTTTTGCTTCTGTTTCGTTTTAAAAGCATAACATCCAAATCTATCTCTTAGTTTGAATCAGCGCAATATTCCGTCGATTCATATACCCAACCCCGATTACCATTTCGAGTTAAATGATTTTCAATGCACTCAAAATATCAACAAAAACCGTCCTTTATGCTTTAGTAGGGGTCATGATTTTGGTTGTATTATTGGTGTCGGTACTGAGAACTTCCTATGTACAAACGAAACTTGCACAATATTTTGCGCCCAAAATTTCGACTGCCTTAGGCTATCCTATCGAAGTGGATAAAGTTACGATTCACTTTTTTGACGAAGCTACGCTCGAAGGCGTACGTGTAAAAGATTATCAAGGCTATCAGATGATAGATATTGAAAAACTAGATGTAGATTTTCAATTAAAAAGTTTAGTACAAGATAGCACCCAAAACGTACTCGATTATGTTCGTTTATTTCGTCCAAAGGTAGTTTTGGTTATTGATAAGAAAGGCGATTTGAATATTGATGAATTTATTCGTCGTATCAACAAGCTTACAGCCTCCAAAGAACCTAGGCCCAAAAATCACAAGCCCTCCCCTTTTATTATTCGAGAAGCGGATATTCAGGACGGTATTTTTACCTTAAATGATGAATCTGAACCATATTTGAATAGTCGCCAATCTTTCGACCATTATCATTTTACGCTCCATGAATTAGAGGCGCACCTCAATGACTTTACCCTGATTAGAGATACGGTAAGTTTCAAAACGACCTTGAAAGGATATGATCGTTTTTCAAATACAAGAATCAAAGAGTTAACGACCAATTTCTTGATTTCGGATACGCAAATGCGTTTTGATAATCTGTTGCTAAAGCTCAATAACTCGACGGTCAAAAATCAAATTTTGATGTCTTTCAAATCACAAAAAGACTTCAAGCATTGGAACTCCAAAGTCAGGATGCGAGCCAATTTTGATTCAACATTTGTGACTTCAGATGATTTAGGGCGGTTTGTCAACGATATGTATGAATTCAAAGATGCCTATTATTTGAATGGCAAATTTGATGGTATTGTTAACGATTTTAAACTCCAAAATTTTGATTTGTACTTTGGCAAAAAATCAAAATTGCGGGGTGACTTTGCCTTTAAAGGGCTACCTTCTATCTCAAAAGCCGACATGAAATTGTCGATGAAAAAATCACATGTACAGGTAGAAGATTTACAAAACTATATCGGTCCTGACCCTGTAAAAGCAATTAAGAAATTTGGTTACGTCAATTTTGATGGGACTTTTGTTGGAACCATTTCAGAGTTTAAAACTACAGGTTTACTTGAATCCGAATTAGGCAAATTGGACGTGGATGTGAGTATGGTACTCAAGCCAGAATCCGCCAAATCAACCTATTCGGGATTAGTCAAGGCACAGGAGTTTAAAATAGGAACTTTGCTGGAAGAGACCTTGCTTGGGAATGTGTCGCTCAATGGTAAAATTGAAGGTCATGGCTTTAGTTGGAAAGACTCTGAGCTTCAATTTGATGGCGATATCAATAGTTTACAGTTTAATAAATATGACTACAAAAATGTGTATGTCAAAGGCAAACTAGCCAAGCAACTTTTTGATGGTCGGGTGATTGTGAATGATACCAACTTGGTGTTTAACCTTTATGGAAAAGTTGACTTAAGAAATCAAAAAGAACAAGTTGACCTTTTTGGCAAACTCACAAAAGCTAATTTACGGAATCTATTTTTCACCAAAGACGATTGGCGCATTTCTACCTATTTGGATGTCGAATTTGATGGTATCAATGTCGACAAACTGAAAGGGGGAGCTTTGCTATATCATACCGTGTTGGGTTATAATACTCGCAATTTGTATGTAGATACGGTAAGATTTACCTCAAAAATATTGCCTCAAGAGCGCTTATGGTCTTTGGAATCGCCACAAGCGGATGTTGCTTTTAGAGGAAAGTTTTTGCCCTCAAAAGCGACCCAAGATTTAATGCAACTAGTCAAAGAATATTCACTCTATTTTGTGGGTAATGAGCAAGAGCGAAATGACTATTATGCTAAAAAACCGTATTTCGTACCGCTCAACTATGAAATAGATTATTTGCTGACATTGAAGGACTTCTATCCCTTCATGGCGCTGGTATATCCTGAGGGAAAAATTTCTAAAAACACCCAATTTAAAGGTAGTTTCGGCATAGGTTCAACCTCTACTTTTTCCTTAGAATCTAAAATTGACACCTTGATTTTGGGTAAAAACTACCAATTCTATGGTAGCCATATTGACCTCAATTCTTCCAAGTTTTATAACTCTCCAGCGGTGCTAGCATCGGTGGTTTTGAATTCTCAAAAGCAAAAAATCAGTATTCTTGAACCTACCGAAAAGTTTGATTTAGAGGCATCATGGGGCGATGACAATAGCATTCGTTTTACGAGTAAAATTCGCCAACAAAATACCACCAATGAGGCTACACTCAATGGAACATTAGGCTTTATGCAAGAAGGTATATCGCTAAAATTCAATAAGTCGGAGTTTAAAGTATTGGACAAACGTTGGCAGATAAATCCTGAAAACCTAGTAACGATTGTTGGCAAAGATTTAGGAGCTCAAAACTTCATGATTGCCAATGATGACCAATATATTGCCCTAGATGGGAAAATTTCGGAAGACTCGACCGAGGCTATGAACTTTAAGGCCAAAAACTTTAGTCTGGAAACATTAGCCCCTGTCGTAGCCCTCAATATTAGTGGTACCGTCGATGCCGATGTATCTCTCAAAGAAGTTTATAAGCATATTAATGCCGACTCCCAACTGAGAATAGAAGGACTTACACTAGATAATTTCCTGATTGGCAATTTTGAAGGTTCTGGTATTTATGACCAAGAGGCACATATCGTTCGTTTGGATTATGACCTCGAACGCCTCAATAATCATATCCTGAAGTTTCAGGGAACGTATGACCCTATGCAGGAAACCAACTCTCTCAATTTGACCGCTAATCTAAACCAGACTAGTTTGCAGATTCTGGAGCCATTTACCAAAGGGGTATTCTCTAATTTGAAAGGAACAGCCAGCGGCGATTTGAAGATAACAGGCAACCTTCGCCACCCTATTTTCAATGGTGTTATAGATGTCAAAAAAGGCTCTTTGTTTTTTGACTATCTCAAAACTACCTTGAACTTCGAAGATAAAATCCACTTTGACGTCGATGAAATTTTTGCCAAGAAAATGACAGTTTATGACGACGAAGGCAATAGAGCCTCGCTAATGGGCGGGGTGTATTACGATGGTAGTAACAATTTTTCATTGGGTTTGAACTTGAATTTATCCCGCTTCAAATTACTGAATACCACCAAACGTGACAACAACCTTTATTACGGAACAGGCTATGCCAGTGGCAAAGTATCCATAGACGGCCCGTTCAACAATATTGTGATTGATGCCAATTTGATTAGTGATAGAGGGACTCGATTGTACATTCCTTTAGACAATGCACAAGATGCTGGAAGTCAAGAAGAAATAGAGTTTTTGGTAGCAAAAAATCCAGACGAAAGTAAGAACGAGAAGAAGAAAAAAGAAGATACATCGAGTCGTATTCGAATGGATTTCAAATTTGAATTTACGCCTGACGCCTACGGAGAAGTCCAATTTGATAAGCAAACAGGTGACATTATGCGTGCTTATGGAGCAGGCAAAATCAACTTAAAAATCGATACTAAAGGCGACTTTAGCATGACTGGCGACTATGCTCTTGATAGAGGAGATTATACATTTACTTTCCAGAATATTATCAATAAAAAATTCTCTATTCAAAGAGGAAGTCGCATTAGTTGGTCTGGCAATCCGTATGAGGCAATGCTCGATATTAGAGCAGCGTATACACAAAATGTTAACTATTTGGGTTCTGTGATTGATACTGTTTCAACTGGTTCATCGACCTATAAAAACCGTCCAGAATTTACGCGTCGTTACCCTGTCGATGTCATTATTCAGTTGCGAGATAGGTTGTTGCAACCAGCTATTAGTTTCGATTTGAAATTACACGATTATCCACAAAATCCAGAATTTAACTCGGGGGTAACAGCGTTTCAAAACCGTATTCGTACCGATGAACAAGAGCTCAATCGTCAGGTAAGTAATGTATTGCTTTTGGGTCAAATGGTATCCAATTCGGCAGCGGCTTTTGCTTCGGTCAATTTGGTCAATAACCTAATGGAATTGGCTTCTAATCAGCTGAGTAATGTATTTTCAAAAATTGACCAAAACCTTAATGTCGACTTAACTTTCAACGGAAGTGGCTTGAATCAGGACTTAATCAATAATCTCCAGTTACGTTTTTCATACAACTTCAACGATAGATTCAGAATCACCCGAAGTGGTGGTTTTACTACCGCCTTAAACCAAACCAATGCCCTATCATTGATTGGAGACTGGTCGTTAGAATGGTTTATTCAGCGTGACGGAAGTTTGCGTTTGAAGACCTACAACCGTAATGTACAAACCTCTATATTGGGTTCTTTAAACACCCAATATCAAACCTTCACCTCAGGAGGGATGTCGATCCTTTATTCAAAAAGTTTCAACTATTTGTTTCCTAACAAGTACAAAAAACCAGCCAAAGAAACAGCAGAATAGAGGTTTTTGGATTTCGGATGTGGGATTTCGGATTGCGGAAGTAGGGCGATTTAGCTTACACCTTTATAGAGCCATATATATCCGAAATCCCACATTAGGACTGTACGAAGTATTTCAAACAATTTCAGATTTGGGATTTATGATTTCGGAAATGTAGAAATATACCTTTATTTTTTACAAAATATAGCATCTTACACTTCTGAAATCCAACATCCGAAATCCGAAATTTCAAAGTTGCCTATCCCAAATATCTCTCACGTATAATTGATAAGTGATGGGCTTCATGACCTGCGATAGCCCAAGCGTAAGCCCGAGCAGATACCGCAAAACCATTGGCATTTCCCATGCGTGAGGCCACGTCCTCTATCATAGAGCGGTAAAGGGCAATCGACGACTCACGAACTAGGCGATATTGCTCCAATAAATCCTCGAAAGGTTGAGATTCGAAATTGGCAGCCTCCATATATTCATTTTCATCAAAGCCAGGCAAAGGATTTTTTTCGCCACGGGCAATACATACAGAACGATAAGAAAAAATACGTTCAGTGTCGGTGATATGTCCCAATAATTCCTGAATTGACCACTTTCCTTCGGCATATCGGTATTTTTGTTGCTCAACAGACAAATTTTTCATCAAAAAAAGTACTTCTTCTTTCTGTTTGGTAAGCATCTCAATAACATCCTGACTATCAGAATACTCTATATATCTTGAGAAATACTTATGTTGAGGATACTCAGATTTTTCGGCCTGTCTCATATTTTTTTTTGCTTTTTTTTTACAAAAGTATTGACTTCTACAAAAAAAGCACTAATTTTGCATCACAATTCAGCAACGCAATCGCAAAAAGCAAAAATTGTACAAAGGTTTGGTAGTTCAGTTGGTTAGAATACATGCCTGTCACGCATGGGGTCGCGGGTTCGAGTCCCGTCCAGACCGCAAAAGCTCAGAAAGAAATTTCTGAGCTTTTTTGTGCTTATACCATTCTCATTTTTTTATTTTTTTGCCAATTCTGAATAATAGAATTGGCTTTTATGTTTAAAACCAGTCAATATTTTAAAATACTAAATTCGTTTTAGCTATTATCTTTGTTCAAAAGGTAGTAACCTAAATTAAGTATAATCCCGTATGAACAAACAACAGTTAGCCGCAAAAATCTGGGAATCAGCCAATCAGATGCGTTCGAAGATAGAAGCGAATGAATATAAAGATTACATTCTTGGGTTTATTTTCTATAAATACTTATCCGATAAACAAATTCAGTTTGCTAAAAAAGAAGAGTTTTCGGATGATGATATAAAAAATTTGTCGGAAGAAGATGCCGATACTACCAAACACTTCCAAGACAACCTCGGGTATTTTATTGCTTACAAAGATTTGTTTTCTACATGGATTGACATGGGCAAGGATTTTAATGTCTCTAATGTCCGTGATGCCCTATCGGCGTTTAGCCGATTGATTAGCCCAAATCACAAAAAACTGTTTGATGGCATATTTGATACTTTACAGACTGGTTTGAGTAAATTGGGCGATAATGCTGCCTCACAGTCAAAGGCAATCAGTGACCTGATTCACTTGATTAAGGCTATTCCGATGGATGCCAAGCAAGACTATGATGTTCTTGGTTTTATTTATGAATACTTGATTGAGAAGTTTGCCGCCAATGCAGGCAAAAAAGCTGGTGAGTTTTATACGCCTTTCGAGGTATCTTTCTTGATGTCTGAAATTATTGCACATCATCTGAAAGATAAAAAAGAAATTCAAATTTATGACTCTACCAGTGGCTCGGGTTCTCTCCTTATCAATATTGGTAGAAGTGTGTCTAAACACATTGAAGATAAAGCCAAAATCAAATATTACGCCCAAGAACTCAAGAAAAATACCTACGACCTTACTCGTATGAACTTGGTCATGCGTGGTATTAGCCCCGATAATATTGTTACTCGTAATGGCGATACCTTGGAAGAAGATTGGCCATTTTTTGAAGAAAACGACCCTATCAACTCCTACAATGCCTTGTATGTGGATGCAGTGGTGTCGAATCCGCCGTATTCTCAACAATGGGATTCGAGCAACAAAGAAACTGACCCTCGCTATGCTCGCTTTGGGCTTGCTCCCAAAACTAAAGCCGACTACGCTTTTTTGTTACATGATTTGTACCACGTAAAACCCGACGGTATCATGATGATTGTGTTGCCGCATGGGGTTTTGTTCCGTGGTGGTGAAGAGGGAATTATTCGTAAAAAACTTATCGAAGAAAATCATATCGATGCCATTATTGGGCTTCCTGCTAATATTTTCTTTGGCACGGGTATTCCAACAACGATTATTGTTTTAAAACAAAAACGCCCCAATACAGACGTACTGATTGTAGATGCGTCAAAAGGTTTTATCAAAGTAGGAAAAAATAATAAACTCAGGGCTTCGGATATAAAAAAATGTGTTGATGCCATTATTCATCGTGAAAACCTTCCGAAATATGCTAAACTCGTAAGTCGTGAAGAAATCCGAGCTAATGACTATAACCTGAATATTCCTCGCTATGTAGATTCGTCTGAAAATGCCGAAAGTTGGGATATTTACGCTACAATGTTTGGCGGAATCCCTACCAACGAAATTGATGAACTGTATCCGTTTTGGCAGGCTTTCCCTCGTTTGCGAGAAGCCCTTTTTGTGGCAACGTCAAGCCATCATGCCCAACTCAATACTACTGAAATCAAAAAGGAAATTACCCAACATTCTGATGTTAAGGCGTTTGTTGAAAATTTCAATGCGGCGTTTGCCAACTTCGATACGTTTTTGAAGGACGAATTACTCAAAAATATGATGGCGGTAAATACCTCAAACGAGGAAGATGTGTTGAGCCATGCTATTTTTGAGCGAATGACATCTGTGCCATTGATTGATAAATACGAGGCGTACCAACTCCTCAATGATAATTGGGTACATATTGCTGTCGATTTGGAGATTATCCAAACGGAGGGCTTTGAAGCTACTCGTATCGTTGAGCCCAACATGGTGATGAAAAAGAAGGACGGTAAAGAGTACGAAGTACAAGAGGGTTGGATTGGTCGTATTATGCCTTTTGAATTGGTACAGCAAACTTACCTACAAACCGAACTCGACGCTCTAAAAGCCACGGAAGAGCGCTTAGCAAACATTACGGCTGAATTTGAAGCCTTGTTTGACTCACTTACAGAAGAAGACAAAGAAGCCGATACGGTCAACGAAACCAAAGATGGCTTTGTGGCGGCAGCAGTGGCAAAAGAAGCCAAACAGTTTTTAACAGAAAGTAAGAAAAAAGGTGTCCGACAGGAAGGTTTTGAGGCAGACTCTTACGAAACAAAAATTTGTACAGCCAACAAGTTATTTACCGAAGAAAAAGCGCTTAAAAAGGAGTTTGCTACGCAAAAAAATGACCTTCACCTTTTGACCAAAGCGACCATTGAGCAACTAAGCGACGTACAGGTATATCATTTGCTCGAATACAAATGGATAACTCCTTTAGTAAAGGAATTGAACAAACTGCCCGATGTACTTATACACCAACTGACTACCAAAGTACAGGCTTTGGCAGACAAATACGCCACTACCTACGCCCAAGTAGTAGCCGAAATACAGGAAACCGAAAACTCCCTAACGGCATTGATGGACGAACTAACGGGTAATGAATTTGATATACAAGGACTCAATGAGTTTAAAACCCTTTTGAAATGATGAAAAATAATAAACCTGTTATTCGTTTTAAAGGATTTAGTGAGGAGTGGAACGAGAAGGAGTTGGGGGAAATTGCAACTATGAAAGCAAGAATTGGCTGGCAAGGACTAACACAAAAAGAGTTTCTTGATTGTGGTGATTACTATCTTATAACTGGTACTGATTTTAATAATGGTAGCATAGATATTAAGAACTGTCATTATATTGGTGCAGATAGATATAATCAAGATTCAAATATTCAGATAAAAGACAATGATGTATTAATTACAAAAGATGGTACGATTGGAAAGGTAGCTTTTGTTAAAAATCTGGACAAACCAGCTACACTTAATGCAGGTGTTTTTGTAGTTAGAGGAAAAAATGAAAATATTAGTAATTTATATCTTTATCATCATTTAGCAAGTCCTTTACTATTAGATTTTGCAGATAAACAAGCTACAGGAGGAACAATAAAGCATTTAAACCAAAATGTTTTAGTTCGTTTTCCAGTTCCTTTACCTCAATTTCAAGAACAAACCCAAATAGGCAATTTCTTTAAAAACCTCGATAACCTTATTACGTTACATCAACGGAAATATGAGAAGTTGGGCGTTTTAAAGAAAGCCATGCTCGAAAAGATGTTTCCTAAAAAGGGGGCTAATGTACCCGAAATTCGTTTTAAGGGATTTGAGGGGGCTTGGGAGGAGAGAACTTTGGGAGAAATGTGTGTGATTGGTGATATAGATCACAGAATGCCAGAATCTGTTAAAGATGGAATTCCCTACATTATGACTGGAAGTTTTGTTGGTATTAATGATATTGACTTCGAGAATTCTAAATTAATATCCATAGAAGATTACGAACAGCTTTCAAAGAAAATAAAACCAGAATTAGGGGATATTTTATTTGCAAGATATGCTTCTGTTGGAGCTGTAAGATATGTGGAAGCACAAAAGAATTTTTTAGTATCATACTCTTGTGCAATCTTAAAGAGCAATAGTACTTTCAGTAGCAAATACCTATTTTATTACTTGCAATCAAATGAAACACAACGTCAAATTGAATTAGAGATTAACACTGGCTCTCAACGAAATATCGGTATAGATTCATTGAAAAAACTTATCATTTTTTTACCACAAGATAAAGAACAAGAAAAAATAGGCACATATTTCAAAAACCTTGATGATTTATTAAGGCTTCATGAAAAGGAGTTGGAGAAATTGAAAAACCTTAAAAAAGCCTTGTTGGAGAAGATGTTTGTTTAACCAACGAAACGAACGAACGTCGGGTTTAACGTCGGGGAGGTTTTAAACCTCCCCGACGTTAAACCCGACGTTAAATAAACGACTTAAATCCCTGACATTAAACAACGTTCTACCCCTTAAATTAAGATTACATGAAAAAACATACCCACCCCTTAGAACCTAATAGGATTTATCATATTTATAACAGAGGTATAAACGGTGAAAATATTTTCAAAGAAGAAAGAAACTATCGTTATTTCTTAGAAAAATACGCAAAATGTATTTCGCCCATTGCCGATACTTACGCGTATTGCCTATTGAAAAACCACTTTCATTTGGCTGTGAAAATAAAAACAGAACAAGAGATTTTAGCTTTTTATCGGGCTAAAAAAAATATCACAGATGAAACAAACGTCATTTTTAACGTCGGGGAGGTTTTAAACCTCCCCGACGCTAAAAATGACGTTAAAATTCCAGATGTTACGAAAATAATTAATCAGCAATTTGCTGTTTTGTTTAACGGCTACGCACAGGCCATAAACAAGGCTTACAATCGTACAGGAGGGCTTTTTGAGGAGTCTTTTCGTAGAATTATAGTAGATAATGATAACTATTTTACACAACTGATTTATTATATTCACCAAAATCCTATAAAACATGGGTTTGTCAATGATTTGAGAGATTACCCTCATTCTTCGTATCACTCACACCTCAGTACGGCTTTGACCAAACTTAAAAGAGATGAAGTATTAGAATGGTTTGGCAATAGAACTGAGTATGAAAAATTCCACCTTGAAAATCAACACTTAAACAATCTTGATAGATTTTCTATTGAGTTTGAATAACGTGATTTTAATGTCGTTTAATGTCGGGGAGGATCAAAACCTCCCCGACATTAAACGACAAGCCAACGCACAGGCAATTTCTTTTACTATACCCTTGCAAAAAAGGTATTTGAAAGTAATACAAGAACGAGTGGAAAAGATAGGAATAAACTAGAACACATAAAAGCATCTAAACACCATGATATTTTCGTCGGAGGCACACTTTGAAGATAGCCTTATTACCCTATTAACACACAAAGGCTGGGAAAAAGAAATCATTAAATACCCTACGGAAGAAGACCTCCTTCAAAACTGGGCTAAGATTCTGTTTGAAAACAATCGAGACCAAGACCGCCTCAATGACTCGCCTCTTACTGAAGGCGAAATGCAGCAGATTCTAGCCCAAATAAACGCTCTTAAAACGTCCCTAAAGCTCAATGCCTTTATCAATGGAAAAACCGTGGTGATTACCCGTGACAATCCAGCAGATACGCTACATTTTGGGAAAGAAGTAAGTTTAAAAATATACGACCGTCGAGAGATAGCCGCAGGGCAAAGCCGTTATCAAATCGTGGCACAGCCAAAATTCAAAAGCAAATCCAAAATTCTACAAGACCGCCGAGGCGATATATTGTTGCTCATCAACGGAATGCCCTTGATACACCTCGAACTCAAAAAAAGTGGCGTACCCCTCAGTCAGGCATACAACCAAATCGAAAAATACTCGACCGAAGGCATTTTTTCGGGCTTATTTTCGCTGATTCAGATTTTTGTAGCCATGACACCCGAAGAAACGGTGTATTTTGCCAATCCTGGCGTAGATGGCAAATTCAACAAAGATTACTATTTCCATTGGGCAGATTTCAACAACGAACCCATCAACCATTGGAAAGTTATAGCTTCTACCTTGCTTTCTATCCCGATGGCTCATCAACTCATTGGTTTTTATACAGTAGCCGATGCCACCGATGGCGTACTAAAAGTGATGCGGAGCTACCAGTATTTTGCAGCCAATGCCATCAGCGATAAAGTTGCCAAAACCAACTGGAAAGCAAAAAATATCTTGGGCGGTTATGTATGGCATACCACAGGATCGGGTAAAACCATGACCAGTTTCAAGTCGGCACAACTCATAGCCAACTCAAAAGATGCCGATAAAGTACTCTTTTTGATGGACAGAATTGAGCTTGGTACACAGTCGCTGTTGGAGTACCGTGGATTTGCCGATGAAAACGAAGAAATACAAGCCACCGAAAACACCGCCGTGCTGATTACGAAGCTAAAAAGCAACAATCCTGCTGATACCCTGATTGTTAGCTCGATTCAGAAAATGAGTAATATCAAAAGCGAAAGCGAAGGATTACTCAACAGCCACGATATAGCCCTTATCAATGCCAAACGGCTTGTATTTATCATCGACGAAGCACATCGTTCTACCTTTGGCGATATGCTTATTCTGATCAAAAACACCTTTCCGAACGCCTTATTTTTTGGATTTACGGGTACGCCAATCCAACAAGAAAATCAAAAAAAGCGAAATACCACTTCGACCGTTTTTGGCGACGAGCTACATCGTTACAGCATCGCCGATGGCATCCGAGATAAAAACGTATTGGGATTTGATCCTTACAAAGTACTTACTTACCGAGATAGAGATTTAAAAAGAGCTGTAGCTTTAGAAAAAGCCAGAGCAGCAAGTGAAGCGGAAGTATTTGCCAATCCTAGCAAAACCGAAATATTCAATGAGTATATGAGGCTAAGAATGGCAGGACATTTGGGCGATAATGGTATTTGGGTAGAAGGCATAGAGGATTATGTGCCTAAATCACAATACGAGCGAATAGAACACCAAGAAAAAGTAGTAGAAGATATAGTAGATAACTGGCTAACACTCAGCCAAGGTAATAAATTTCACGCCATTTTTGCCACCAGTAGTATCAACGAAGCCCTTGAATATTACCGACTGCTGAAACAGCACAAACCTACGTTGAAAGTGACAGTCTTGTTTGACCCAACTATCGACAACAACGGAGGAGCACAGTACAAGGAAGAAGGCTTAGTAGAAATCATTCAAGATTACAATCAACGTTATCAACAAGATTTTGCATTAGCCAATCATGCCAAGTTTAAGAAAGACATTGCGGCAAGACTTGCCCACAAAAAGCCCTATTTACGTATAGAACGCACACCCGAAAAACAAATCGACTTATTGATAGTAGTTGACCAAATGCTCACAGGTTTTGATTCAAAGTGGATAAATACCTTATACTTAGACAAAGTATTGAAGTACGAAAATATCATTCAAGCCTTTTCTCGAACCAATCGACTCTTTGGACCAGATAAACCTTTTGGTACTATTCGTTATTATCGCTATCCGCACACGATGGAATATAACATCGAAGAAGCTATAAGAATCTATTCGGGCAACCGACCAATGGGTTTGTTTGTGGAGCAATTGCCACACAATTTAGAAAGGCTCAATGCTACTTTTGATGAAATCAGCCATTTATTTATGTTGGCTGGTATTGAAAACTTTGAAAAGCTCCCAGAAGACAGAGCAGAACGTGGACGATTTGCCAAGCTTTTCAAATTATTAAATGACCATTTAGAAGCCGCCAAAATCCAAGGATTTAAGTGGAGTAAATCAGAATATAGTTTTGGTAAAGGAAAGTCAAAACATATCATCGTCATGAACTTCGATGAAAATACTTATTTGATTCTGGCATTGCGTTACAAAGAGCTATTAAGTGGAGGAAATGGAGGTGGACTAGATGAACTACCTTTTGAGATTGAGGGCTATCTTACTCAAATAGACACAGGCATAATAGATGCCAATTACATGAACTCAAGGTTTGATAAATACCTTAAAACATTACAGGCAGATGACAGCGAACATTTACAGCAGACACTCGACGAACTACACAAGTCTTTTGCCTCCCTTACCCAAGAAGAACAGAAGTTTGCCAATATTTTTATCCATGATGTTCAAAGTGGTAATGTTATCTTAGAAAGCAATAAGACCTTTCGAGAATACATTACAGAGTATCAGTCAAAGGCAAAAAATGCAGAAATTTATCAGCTTTCGCAAGTACTAGGTTTGGATGAATCCAAGCTTAAAAACATGATGATTTTAAATCTAAACTCATTAAATATCAACGAATACGGTCGCTTCGATGACCTAAAAAGCACTGTTGATAAAACAAAGGCAAAAGCATATTTTGAAAAATTAGAAGGACAAACACTACCGCCATTTAAAGTAAATATCAAAGTCCATAATTTACTTCAAAGCTTTATCCTAAACGGTGGTTTTGAAACAGAAAATGTTTGAAAATAGACAGGATAAAAAGCTTGTTGAAAACCTTGAAATTATTGAACTAAAATTCACTATCAATCATTATATTTACAAATAAATAAACTTATAGGTTGATTTCATGAGAATTTCAGATATTTTTGTCATAAAAAAAAATGTTCTATACTCCTTAGCTTATGATAATCAGGTGCATGAGTTCAGGCGATTGTTTACATTATGGATAGAAGATTTAGCATTTTTAGATTCATTTTTTGATGATAATATTAAAGATTTAGAGAGTGGCTATTGGGGAGATATAACGATAGAGGAAGCCATAGAACAAACTCGGTTTATGGCAATTAAACTAAGACAAAAATTTAAAAACTTATTGGCATCCAACCAACCATTACAAACACTATTTCAACCATTAGACAACAACCAGTATCAAGAAAAAGCATTATCCAAGGAAAAATCAAAAGAAGGTTGGCTTAGAATTTATGCTATTCGCATCAGTACAAACACCTATGTAATTACAGGTGGTGCTATCAAACTTACGTTTAAGATGCATGAAGCAGAACATCTCAAAATTGAGCTTCAAAAACTAACAATTGCAAAATCATACTTGATAGATGAAGGGCTTACAGATGAATCGGATTTCGGTTACTTTGAATTTATGTCAGACATACCATGAAAAATCAAAAACTTATTGAAAACCTCAACAAGGTTGCCAAAGAAGATACTTCTTGGCAAGATGACGTTGATTTTTACGAGAATAATAAAAAATGGCTTGATTATTCTGCACAGATAGCAATTTCAATTCTGAGCAAATTAAGAGCAAACAGGAGAGAAGGAAAGTTTCCAAGCACTCAAAAAGAGTTGGCTGAATTAATGAATGTAAGTCCTCAACAAATCAATAAATATGTACGAGGAACTGAAAATTTAACCATAGAAACCATCATTCGCATATCAAAAGCCATCGGATATGAATTGGTTAACTTTGACGTAAACAATCAAGAATCTCCAACACTCACTTATAATAATGCTTTTTCGACTACTTTATCACACAGTCAATTAATTATTCCAAGTAACAACGGAGGATTTATCAATCAGGCTGCTTTCACCGTTGAAGGCAATACACAATCAGAAACCAAAGCAGTCGGAAAGCTTCAATACGCAATGGCATCATAATGAAACAGACAGAAAAGAACATAGGTTTTAGTATTATTCAAATTAGTACAGAACAGTTTGCTTTATTACCAGAAGCTTATCAGGTATCAAAACCTGCTCAAATTCAACATGAATTATCATTTGGAATAGACAAAGATAATAAGCGAATTTATGTAAAAAAAACGGCTCGATTTCATCATGTAGGCAACAATTACCCTTTTATTATCATAGCAGTATCATGTCAGTTTCAGGTCAATCCAGACGACTGGTCAATGCTTGAAGAAGCCCACAAAATTGTGTTACCTCAGAATTTTGGCATTCATTTAGGGATGTTGGTAGTTGGCACTTTAAGGGGCGTGCTATATACTAAAACTGAAAATACTATTTTTAACCAATTCATTTTACCAACTATTGACGTAACGGCATTAGTGCCAAATGATGTGACATTTGAATGATATGTATAGGAAACAGCCTTTTTTATACACATCTACGTTATCATGTATAGAAAATTGCCTTTTTCTATACATGATAACTTAACTTTTATATACACTTATCAATAAAGTCAAACCAACGTAACACTCCTAATGCTCATATTTTAGCATGACCAAATTACAACAACTACACGAAGACATCTATTCTTTTCTATTAGACTGCCACAAAAAAAATAATGATTTTAGGTTTATTCCCCGAATTGAGCAAAGTGATAAACTAAAAAATAGATATTGGTTGACTGGAGGAGAAACAGAAATACTAATTGGACTTTCATCGACTAATGATTTACGCACTAAAAATTTATGTCTACGTTTTATTCACAATAAAGAAAAAATTTCTAAATGTCAATTGTTAGTAATGTTTAGAAGTGAAGAAAATGATGAAAATTTAAAAATGTATTATGAATTAATTGCTGAATTAGAAAAAACTCAACTATTAAGTAACAGCAGAGAAGAGCAAATTCAAAAATATAGATATTTTACCCTCCCAACAAATTCAAATTGGAAGGATAGTATAGTATTTTATATAGAAAAGATAAAACCTGTAATAAATTCGTTTGTGAGTAAATATCAACTCAATAATACATTTGAAGTTAACGAAGAACTTTTTAAGAAATACATCGGTGTTATAGAAAATCAAAGACATTCTATTTCTATTTTACCAAACAAATCTATCGACATGGCAATGCCCAATTCCTACCCGCTCAACCAAATCCTCTACGGACCTCCTGGGACTGGTAAAACATATCAGACGGTGGCTTTGGCTTATAAAATTGTCCATCAGCTGCCATTGAATCAGGACATTGACTACACAGCGGCTAGAGCTTGGTACAAACAAGAATTAGCCAAAAATCACGACCGTCAGGTGGAGTTTATTACCTTTCATCAAAATTATAGTTATGAGGATTTTATAGCAGGTATTAAGCCAGCTCTCAATGACGATACCCTTGGCTTTAGAGAACATAAAGGGATTTTCTTTGAGGTATGCCAAAGGGCTTTGAAGAACCTACAACAAGCTACTCAGGCAAATTATCAAGAAATACCTAGCTTTCAAGAGGTTTTTGATACGTTTATTGTAGACCTTATTCAAAATGATAGACCTGTTGAGGTAGGTTTAAAGCGTGGCGGTAGTTTCTCTATTACTAAAGTTAACGCCAAAAATATAGAGTTTAAAAAACAAAGCGGAACTTCTGAACACACATTAAGTATTCAGACTCTTGAAGAAATTTATTCTAATCAAAGAGAGTTTACTTCAGGACTTGCCACATATTATAACCAGATAGTTGATAAACTACGAGAAATTGCCTCAGGATTGACAAGGAGTATTCCTGCTCAACCGCTCAAAAACTACGTCTTAATCATCGACGAAATCAACCGTGCCAATATTTCAAGGGTTTTTGGAGAGCTTATTACGTTATTGGAAGAAGATAAACGTTGGGGGAATGATTTTGAAACAGAGGTTTTGCTTCCTGACGGCTTTACTAAATTTACTGTACCCAAAAATCTGTATATAATCGGTACGATGAATACTGCCGATAAATCTATTGCCTTACTGGATATTGCCCTCCGTCGACGCTTTGAGTTTATTCCTTTGTACCCAGATGTTTCAATGGTTAAGGATGACTATCAAGTGTTTTTCAATACATTAAATCAAATTATTAAAGACAAAAAAGGTATTGATTTTTGTATTGGACATGCCTACTTTATGCCTCATCAAGGTCGTGATTTTGATTTTGTTAAAGTTATGAATCAAAAGGTTATTCCATTGCTTACAGAGTATTTTTATAATGCTCGTACAACACAAAACGATGTTAAGCAATTGCTTGAGGAGGCCTTTAGAAGATCTGGTTTATCTTTCCAAATTGAAGAAAACATGTTCCAAATCATGATTGTAGGTTCATAAATTCGCAGTACAATTTAAGGCTACTTTTATGAAAATAGATACATTTGAGTTTGGCAATACCTTTACCATTCCTGATACACACGTCAGGGGGTTGAAGAACTATTTGAGTGAGGTTTGGAAAAATCGCCTAAAATACCAATCCTTTGAAAATGTAGAAGATGATACCAGCGGCGCAAAAGAGTATGAAAGGATTTTTCATTTTGATGGTAATCAATTGCGTGCTAAAAACTATATAGGCTTTATCCAATATCAAGATCTTCGAATCAATATTTACCCTAAAATTGTTGCTCAGCAACCTCACAAAGAGGAGATAATTCCGAAGGTTTTATATTGGTTATCGTATAGTAATCACCTACAATTTCCTTTTTCAGAAATTTCGTTAGAACAACAGCCATTTGATGATTGGTTGGAAGCTTATATCTATTTGTTTGCTCAATATACCTCTGAGGTTTTGAGCACTCACCCCTACCATGCCTATCAAGAGGTAGTTGAGGAAACAAGTTTTCTTCGTGGAAGCCTAGCCATGACAGAATATATTCAGCAAAACCTTTCAACTGGTAGACACCAATATTTTCAGAGCAGACATGAGCCTTTTCTCTATGACAATTTGTTTAATCGTATTGTCAAATATGTAGCAAGATTGTTGCTTTCTTTCACTCAAAATATCACTAATCAGACGACATTACAAGAGTTAGTATTTATCCTAGATGGTGTTTCGGAGGCTGAATATCAAGCGCTGGATTGTGACAAAGTGGTGCTAAATCCCCTCTATCAAGACTTAAAGCTAGTATTATCGATGGCTAAAATGTTTTTGGAATCTAGCGCCATTCATCATTCACAGCATCAACACACAATGTCCCTTTTGCTTCCAATGGAGGTAATTTATGAGGATTTTTTGAGTGGATTTATTAAAAAGAATTTTCAATCTAGGAACCCAGTTACTCAGAAAATGGGATTTCTAGCCCAAAATGAACGCATGCTACCTGTATTTGCAACAAAACAAGACCTAGTGTTATACTCGCCCAACGTCATTGTAGACACCAAGTACAAAATAAGACAAAAACAAGATGCAAAGAGAGGTGTGTCTCAAAATGATTTGTACCAAATGGTCGCGTATTCGATTCGTAGCAATATCGAATACATAGTCTTGCTCTACCCCAAAGCATGGAATCAGGATAGCTCAATCGATACCTTTACCATTGAAGATACATTAGCATGTCCCCCTCAAAAAATTCAAATCAAAGCCGTGGATGTGGATATTTGTGTGGATGATGCTCAAATTAATGCTCAACTAGCCAATATTTTGAGTATAGACTAAAGTCAGTATATTTTAATCTTTTCACAAAACCCCTAAACATATCAAAATACATTTTAATTTTGCCATACAAATCAGATATTAGTCTTATTGGGTTTTCAAATTAGAGCACTAAATAAGACTAATATTCCTTTCATTTCCAATACCACCACCTTATTTATGACTGTAGGAATTTTATTTTTGATTATTGGGGCGATTGTTTTTGTGTTTTTAAAAAATGAAAATTCTCCACAAACTACACAGCATTACAACGATTACGACACTGATTACTCCTCCTCTGGCGACTACTCGCCCGAACATGAAAAGGGTGAGGCTTTTGAAAAATATGTGGTCCAAAAATTTTCAAGAAATCTCTTCAAGGTAAAAGAGTGGCGTGGCGATAAGTTTGTGAATGGGCAATATGCCGAAACTACCACCTATCCCGACCTTACGCTAGAATTTAACTTTCGTGATATTGCCCAGACTTTTGCGGTTGAATGCAAATACCGTAGCGACTATTATCGCGATGGCATAGAATGGTGTAAGCCTTACCAGCTCGAAAATTATAGGCATTATGCCCAACGTTTTCGAATGCCTGTTTTTGTGGTCATTGGCGTTGGATATTCACCTTATGAACCTGACGAATTGTATGTGATTCCGCTCAAGGCGTTGCATCATACTTTTGTTAGTAGGGCTTTTTTGAAAAACTATCAGAAATATAATTTTCAAGAATCTAACTTCTTTTTTGACCCTCAAACCCACACTTTGCGCTGATTTGATATACTTTTTGGCGTCTTTTGCTTGGTCTTTAGATGGTTCTCTTAAATTTGTAGTTTGCCTTATTGGTAAAATATTTTTTTTGAATCATTTACAAACCTAATATTAAATCGTATGCCTTATTTGATACTCGATTTAGAAATGTCAGGCCAAGAGGCTGGCTATCATGATATCATTCAGATTGGCGCTCTTTTAGCAGATAATGATTGGAAGGTACTTTCCAAATTTGAGACGCTCGTATATCCAGATAACGAAGAAACATTTTCGAGTTATTCCGAAAAAGTCCACGGAATTTCATTAGAAGATTTAGAAGATGCCCCTTCCTCGTACGATGCCTTGGAGGATTTTGAGACTTGGATTCGTAAGACACTTCGCCGCGATAGCCATGAGCGTCTGCATGATGTAGTAATTTGTGGACAAAGCGTCATCAACGATATTAATTTTCTCAAAGCTACCTACGACGACCTCAATATTGATTGGCCATTTTCTTTCAAATTAGTTGACTTGATGAGTATTTCGGTATTGATGTTTCAGGTATTTGAAAACAACAAAATGGCAACACCCAAGTCGTATAGTCTCAAATCTGTAGCCGATTACTTTGGCATATACCGCAAAGACACTACACACAATGCCTTAGAGGATGCCGATATTACTTATCAGTGTTTTAAAAAGTATTTTGAGTTGGCAAAACAGGCAAAACTACCCACTAATTCTTAAAGGCAATATCATTGTTTAAAGTGTATTAATGCAAAATAAAATTGCATTAATACGCTTTAAGCGGTAAGCTGTAAGCATTAGGCAAAAATCTATTCATGCTTTTTTTAAAACTCTTTTATACTTTAAACTTACGGAATATGGCTTAATACCTATTACGGTTTACCCGCATTAAACTCTAGGCTTTATGCGGTAGGCAAAAAGTTAAATAGTATTTCTCATGAAGTAATAGAATCTTTTTTGCCTAATGCTTACTGCATAAAGCATATTAATGCAACTTTATTTTGCATTAATACTTACTCGCTCCAGTATTATCTCCTGACTTTGAATCTTTTATCTTCCTTAGTCAAAACTTCTTAGATTTTTGTATATTGCTTTTCTATAACTGAACACCTGACCATGAACTCAACCTATTTTGTGGATTTGCTTCAGACCATTCGGGAAGAAGAAAGCGCCATTCTTTATAATAATCTCCCTGAAATTTCGGATGCCGAAAAGCAACAAGCTATTATATATCTTAGAAAAACATACCATGAGGAATGTATAGGTTATCCACGTGGTTATCCTCCTTTTGATGAAAAAGCTGCCTTGTGGGGTGCACAAATACTCTATATTTCTTGTCAATTAGTCTTATTCAGAAAACAAAACCTTGAGGATATACAGGTTTTATTAAACGACTTCTCTAGTCCTAAAACACCAAGTACGATACTTTCAGCAGACTTAATGCTTCGTTTTCTTCCGAGTGTAATCGAAATACTCCAGTCTTTAACGCCAGAAGATCCTTTGATAGAACTATTAACCCAATTGCTGGAAAAATGGCATTATTCGGGAATAGCTTTTCCACTCAATAGTGAAAATCTTTCTTTCGAAACGGAACTTCAAGATCCTTGTCTTCGACAATTATACCTTGATAGAGTTGTCGAAAATTCAAGACTAGACCTTATAGAAAACCCTATATTGAACCCTCTCTTGAGAGCTAACTATGGAATTCATTACCAATACTTTACCCGCTAAACAACTTCATTTACACATGAATGCTATTGCCCAATTAAACCAAGTTTTAGAATACCTCAAAAACACCTTTGTAGGAAAAGATGAAATTATAGATTTACTAGGAATTTGCCTTGTAGCTCGTGAAAATGCCTTTTTACTTGGTCCTCCAGGCACGGCCAAAAGTGCTATTGTTCGCGCCCTATCACAATGTATTGTCGACGGAAATAATTTTGAATACCTCCTCACACGTTTTACTGAACCTAGTGAAATTTTTGGTCCATTTGATATTAGAAAGCTTAAGGAAGGCGAACTCCTCACCAACACAGAAGGCATGATGCCTGAAGCATCGTTGGTGTTTCTGGATGAAATCTTCAACGCTAATAGTGCTATTCTTAACAGCCTCCTCATGGCCTTGAATGAGCGCATCTTTAGAAGAGGTCGAGAAACTCGATTGCTTCCTGCGTTGATGTTTGTAGGTGCTAGTAACCAACTGCCACAAGAAGAAACGCTCAATGCATTGCTAGATAGATTTTTGATCAGGGTCAACTGCAACTATGTAGCTCCCGACCAATTAGAACAGGTATTGATTCAAGGTTGGAAACAACAGAAAAATCCTATTCAAGATATTCCTAGTATTACCCCAAATGCGATCCAGGACTTACAAGCCATGAGTAAAAACATAGATTTGAGCCCTATTCGTGCCCAATACGTCGATTTAATTCATAGTTTACGCAATACAGGATTTAGTGTATCAGATAGGCGAGCAGTTAAAATCCAAAATTTGATTGCAGCATCTGCCCTACTGGCTGGTAGACAAGAGGTTATTACTTCCGACCTTTGGGTGATGCGCAATATCTGGGATACCGAAGAGCAAATTGAAACGCTGCAAGCCATGATTGAGGGAGTCATAGGAAAAGAACCTATTCCTGATAGCCACCCTCAAGCTTTTCAAAATGCCTTACCTGATGCGGAGGTACTTATGCAAGAAATTATTTCATTAACAGAGCGCTGGAAACAATCAGCAGAGAATTGGGAAGAGAAAAATCTCATTAAAGATCAATTACGTTTTTTACAAAATCGTAATAACTGGTTGCAATCAGAGGAAAAACGTCGATATATCCAACAAAACATAGATGCATTATGGCAAAAAATCTTGGCACAGAGTTAGGGGCTTTTTACCTATGCACTTCAATGAAAGACGAGCGTTTTTGGGGTAACATTCGTCACTGGGAAAATCTGAGTATTGCTTATGAAGGCGATAATATTTGGCTAAGAGGATTGACATTAATACAAACTCAATCTGTGGAAGTGATGAGTTTGCTACACAAGCAACTTTTTGTCCAAAAGGAAGAAAAGCTCTTTAAAGTAGGAAGCTTATTACCTGAAAGAAGCATCCCAGATTTAGCGTGGATACCTCTCAAAAAAGCTGTTGGTATAGAGTTACCTAGTTTTAATTTCAACTTTTTTTATTTATCCGAAAAAGTAAGATTTGATTTGGTTCAAGCAACACAGCTACGGGAGTCTGTAGCTATGCTAGTGGATTTATCGGTACTGAAAGACTATGTAGAAACCGCTCCAGCTTTACGACTATCGGTTTTAAAGTGGGTTATACTGGGAAGTCAACACGCTTTTGTATTAGGGACTCCCCTATTACCAATACAAGGGCTTAGTTTTTGGCAAAAAGGAAGATGTTTTTTCCCTGATGGTCTACAACCAGAGTTCCCCATTTTGTTACCTACACTAGAACAAAAACTCGGTAGCAATCCACTAGACTATCTGGTATTTAACTCCAATGGTCAAATACTTACAGTTTCAGCCTATCAGTTCAAGCAACTTTCGAGAAGTTCTTTTAGACTAAGCTATGAGAAAACCCTTGCATCACACTAACTATTGAACCACATTGCCTATTGAATGATATGAATAACCTAGAGTATTATTTGCAATATCAAGACTATTTTTGGGAATGGGATGTTGACTCCACTATCGGGCAACTTTGTATTTCTATGCCTCATGGTGATACGATTATCTATGAAGAACAACTCATTGAAACCCTCAGAGTACTATCAAAAACAGGCATTCCTCGCTTGGGTACACTATTGTTGTTATTCATCGCAACAAGCGCAAATGGTCAGCAAAACATTGACAAGCTCTATTATCAGTTTTTAAAACTTGACAATGGACTGCACGGTAACAATATTGTCGGTGATGCTATTAAGTTCTTACGTCTTGTCTCCAAACTACCCGCAAATCTAAAAAGAGGTAGTCAACGGATATTGGTTCTTCAGCAACTCTTGGAAGGTAGCCACAACAATTATGCAATCAAGAAATCTATTAGCATATTTAATAGCTTGGGGTACTTTTGTAAAAGCCAAAACCATTTTCCAGAAAAACAACCTTTAAGCAGTAGCATCTTTGAAAAAGATGTTCGCCCCATTGCACTTCTACTAAAAAAATATCCTAATGCTGAAAGTATTATAGCCAAACTAAGCAATATCCAAGAGATTAACCTTGAGGATTTTGAGCAAGAAATCGAACAGTCAAATGATAACCATACAGTAGATTGGCATGAAGAGCTATTATCGAATCCTAAAACTTTTCATAGCGCCGCACTAATCAAAAGCTTATGGGCAGGGTTACATATACCTTTTCAAGGAGATATTCCTAGTCAACAACCCTTGGGTGGGGTTACCGATTTGAGCAATAAAGGCAACCTTGAACGTTTACTTTTATCAGAACTTGCCCATGAGGATATAGTGCTTTTATCGAGACTAGCGCATAACGAAGCGCTTTATTTACAACGTGAACTTCCTCCACAAAACAACCCTAAAAAGCGAGTATTTTTAATAGATATTTCGATTAAAAATTGGGGAACACCCAAAACACTTGCTTTCTCTATTTGGCTGTCATTGCTCAAGCATCCAAAAGCCAAAATGTCGGCAGAATCTTTTGTCATTGGCAATGATTACACCGCCATTTCAGCCGAGAATATCGAGTCTATTATCCAAGGACTTGACCTCCTCGATTATTCGCTTCATGCTGGCAATGGTATAAAAAAGTTTTTCGATACTCAATCATTCAAGAAGTCTCAACAAGAAATCTTCTATATTTCGAACAAAGCATCGACCGCATATCCAGCTATGCAAAAAGAATTGTCGTTGGTTGCACCGATGATTAACTACTGGATTTATGTAACTGCTGAAGGGAAAATAGAGATTCATTATCAGCAAAACAAAGGTCTTAAGCCAGTACAAGAGCTCTTGTTACCCTTGAAATCACTTTGGGAAAAAACACCACCCATTAGTAAGCAGACCACACCTCAAAAGAGAGAGCGAAACAGCAATGCCTATCCAATATTGATACCTCCTCAGCCTCAATTGGCACGTTTCACCTTCAAGGCAAAAGATGGCAATACCTATTTTATTGTTGCCAATGCCCTTTGTAAAGCGCTAGACGAAAACAAAGGTTGGGAAGTTTTACTTGATCGTAAGGAAATGGCAGAATCCTATGCCCTAGGAATCAATATGTCAAATGAGGTGATACTGCTGGCTTTTGTACTTGCACAGCATTCACATAAGAAATTAAGTATTTACAATATCAATACAGGATATTGGGGCTCAACAGGACTTGCCAGTTTTAAATGGAAAAACCTCTTTTTTGATGGAAATCATTTCTACATGATACAGAAAAACATGAAGTACACTTATGTGTTAGAGAACGGAGAATCACCTCAAACTGGCGCTATAAAAATCGAGACATCTACAGTAGAAACAAATGATTTTGAGACAACCAAAAAAGTAAATATTCAAGCTAAAAAATCAGAGACAAAGTCCAGTGTTAACTTTCTTAAAAACATTACTGAGGTAGGTATTAGTAAGGAAAATAAAATTTTATTAAACAGACATAGCTTGTATTTTGATGATAATAATAGAGTTACTATCCAATCAAGCCTATCGACAACCATGCATCTAACTGCCCAAGCGATAAAGAATGGCATTTTTGAGTTTCCGAATGGCGCTAGAATCCACACCAATACATTTGGATTATGTATTCTGGAAAATACAGCTCAGAATCAGATTATTTACTTTCCTACAGTGATGGAAGAACCTATTGCCATGAGTACCAAAGAGGATTGTTGTGGCAATACTTCCTTTTTACCCAACCTGCCACTCAAGAAACTAGAGGTAAAGGATTTTAGGAAAAAATATATAGATACATTTATTCAAGATATCATTAACCATGGAACTACGACTTAAGCCTCACCAACAAAATCTGTATCCCAAGGCAGGTTTGTTAATTGCTGGAAGTGCTATTAAATCTTGGCTTTTTGAGCTCCAAGCCTTAGGATTAAGTCTTGAAAACATCACCTGTTTTCCCATTCCTGATGCTATACCCAATAGTCTTTGGGGATGTTTGGTGATTATTCCCGAACAGCATTTTCCAATAGATATTCGTCAGCATCAAATTATCTATCGGGCATTTAACAAAGTATATATCCCAGAAAAGTCAACAGTATTCCCTTCACTCACAGAAGAGGATGCCTGCTTTTTATTTTCTCGTATGTCTGTTTTGATACATCCTTACTTAGGATTTATCGAACTTTCAGTACCTATCAATTGGATAGAAATAGTACAAACTCCTGATTTGTGGGAGACTGAACCAATAACTCCTGCCAATAGCCTGACTTTACCTAGTAGAATTAAAACATTATTGCTAAACCCCTCAGAAAGTCCAGACGAAATTATTTCACGATTAGAAACACAACCAACACCAGAAAAATCGCTGTTAGACAAACCTCTGAACATTTTTGAAAAAGCATTATTACTGTTCTACAAAATCATTATCTCTATTGCGTCGAATATGTTGCTAAGTTTTAAGGCTACCTCAGCTAACGATAACGCAAAACAGCTTTTGCGCAAAACCAAAGAGGATTCTTTGTTGTCGAAAATGCTAGACCACTTTAACTCATTAGAAAATCGTAAACAAAAATATCTTGATAAACTGTTTGATTTATTAGCCCAAAATCCCTTGGAAGCGCTCAAATATGCCATTCCTATCGACGATGGCACCCATAGAGGTTCTGAGAATAATGGCTCATTAGGATTTTCGAAATATCGTGATTCACTTTCATTATTTGGCAATAACACACATGCGCATGGTGGAGGAAGTTTAAATATAAACGACAGTAGTATCGAACGATTACGAAGACAATATCGTGAAACAGCAGAACAGCTCATCCGTGAAGAAAAGTACACAGAAGCAGCCTTTGTTTACCTGAAATTATTGAAAGAATATTATTTAGCGGCTCAAACATTGGAGAAGGGCGAAAAATATCAAGAAGCAGCTTCTATCTATATTAAATACCTCAAAAACTATCATCAAGCCGCTATTTGCTACGAAAAAGCTAACCTTATATATAAAGCGATAGAATACTACATAAAAACAGAGCAATATGAAAAAGTAGGAGATTTATATACTAAACTCGAGAAGCATGATGAAGCGATATTGTATTATCAAAAAGTGGCAGAGAATTACCATATCGCAGGTCAATTGGTAAAAGCATCTTTGGTTTACAAAAATAAGATGCACATGTTCAATAGAGCTCAAGCCATTCTGTGGGAAGGTTGGGAAAAAAATCAAGACGCGTTTAATTGTCTTGGTTTATATTTCAGTAATATACCTGATGATACTGTATGTTGGCAGAAACTTCAGCAAGTATCCGCTTCATTAACCAACAAACAGTATCATTCCTTTTTAGATTTACTTAAAAATGTCTTTAAAAACCGTTTGGAGCTTCAACCCAACATCAAAGAGTTAGCCTATGAAATTATTTCAACGCAACTTAAAAATGACTCAAGCATAAGCACCTACCTTTCTTTTTTTGTACCTAATGACCCACTTTTGATAAAAGATACTATCAGATTCAGATTAAATTACCGATTTTAAAAGTATAAATTCTGTCTAAAAAGGTGCATTTTAGGCCTATTTAGCACCACTTTAATTTTTTTTATAAAAAATTTCAAATTTTTTCATTTTCATTTTATTCAGATAATGAGATAGTTATGACAACCATTACAAAAAACTTTTCAGAAAGTACTTGAAGTGAGTTTGCATTGTAAGAAATAAGTACTAATTTTGCATCAACAAAACGGTTTGGTAGTTCAGTTGGTTAGAATACATGCCTGTCACGCATGGGGTCGCGGGTTCGAGTCCCGTCCAGACCGCAAAAGCTCAGAAATTTTTTCTGAGCTTTTTTATTATATTGTTATTTTCTTTTTCAGCGATAGACATTATTATTCTACGTATTTTATATTTAATTCATTGTTCTTTTTTTTCTAGCTAGGTTTCAATAATTTTATGTTAGAAAAATATTAAAATCTATTTTTTACCGCTACCCTTCAATACAATAAAGCGTCCTTTTGATTTCTTCTTTCACATAGGACGTAACTATTACACAACATTGATTCATTTGATAATACAATCGCAATAACACATTTATTGTCGTTTGTTGGTATTGCTTACCCATTTTATCTTTGTTCACATTGGCATATTTGTACCGTCATCTATGCTATTATAGTTGTGTAATTATGAATAACAATGCTTACCTCCTCATTAATCCGCTAAAAGAGTCGTCACTTGATTTAGCAAACAAAATCAAAAAACATACCTCAGGAAAGGTATTTTTGGCGCCAAATATCGCTGCAGCTCAATTGTACCTACAACAAGAATTGTTTGATGCGATTTTTCTTACTTTAACAAACGATCAAGATATTCAGTCTCTGATTTACCAGTTACCGTCCAGTATTCCTATTGTGGTGGTTAGCCCTATCAAAGAATTGGCTTCATCAGCTTATGAGTACGAAAATATCGTCGACTTTTTGCTCCAACCTTCTTGTGAGGCGCGTGTATGGAGAGCTTTGAATAGAGCTCAATACACTCCTATTTTATCAAATACTCGTATTGAAGATAGCTATGCTTTTATACGATCTGAAACTCAAATACTTAAATTTAATTTTAATGAGATTGAGTATTTCTCTGCGTTTGGTAGCTATTCAAAGGTTCATACCAAAAACAACGTTCATATTGTTAATGAGTCTATCGAAGGCTTGATGAATATTCTCCCAAGCGGTGTTTTTAGAAGAGTTCACTATGCTTATCTGATCAATATCTATAAAATAACAGCAGTGGATTCGAGAAGCTTTTTTGTTTATGACCGAGATATTCCAATTGGAAAATCATACCAAAAATCGATCAACTTCCTTTTCAATGTAAAAGCCCTATTTGTATAAATTTTAATGCCAATAGCATTAATACTTAAAAATGGTTAGGAATACCTTCAAATTGAAGTACTCCTAACCATTTTTAGCAATGCACAAAACCCTTAATTTGCAGTAATTCTAGTTTCGACAATATTATTATCCACACGGCCTTCCCCTCCCGAGCCATAAAGAATCGTTACAGTGATATTTTGGCTAGTATTGGCAGGAATACCATCTTTTCGAGTAACAGTAAATCCTATTTTTTTAAAACTATTTTGAGGAATACTAACTCCTGGTTTTGCCATTACGGTAATAAAATTGGTATTTTCAGAAAATAACCAATCTCCATTACTGTTAGTAGCCCCTCCCATGACATTGGACGTTCCTGTGTTGATAGAATAAGTAATATCAAACCCTGAGATTTTGGTAATTCTAAATCCTGTGATATTCCCTGATACATTTTGAACATTATTTTTTTCAAAAACATTTACAACAATATCTTTTGCATTAGAGGAACCCGAAAAATCTAAGCTATTGATTTCAGTAGTTGGGGTTAAATCTGGAATTGGAGCATCTTTCCAGTCACTCGACGAGCCATCAGATACATTTGGCACACCATCGCCATCGGTGTCGCAGTTTCCTGTACAATCTATTTTGCCATCATCATCCAAATCCCAATTGGGGTTTAGCCCAGCCTCTAAAAGATCCGAAATGCCATTATTATCGCTATCTACGTCGTAAGGGTTCGGCTTACCATCAAGGTCAGTATCGGGTGGCGTTAGCCCCAAACCCGCTGCAGCCGCTAATGGTACGCCTTGCAGATTGACAGGTCCATCTACCATCCCATCTTCATTCAAATCTATACCCAGCGTTTCGGCTACATCTCTGATACCATCATTATCACTATCTAAATCTATCCTGTTGGGTGTTCCATCTCCATC
This sequence comes from Cellulophaga sp. BC115SP, assembly GCF_009905545.1. Lineage (GTDB taxonomy): Bacteria > Bacteroidota > Bacteroidia > Cytophagales > Spirosomataceae > Flectobacillus > Flectobacillus rivi. Next base: position 95,114 of record NZ_JAAALB010000006.1, read on the forward strand.
GGTATCAGCACTAAGTTGGGCGTTTTCTACGGTATCTAAAATACCATCATTATCATCGTCCAAATCTGTTACATCTGCCAAGCCATCTTTATCTGTATCCAATGGACAACCATTTGGTGCAATCCCAGCTACCAATGGACAAGCATCGACTTTATCGTTGAAAGTATCGCCATCGGTATCAGGGTTTTGGGGATTGGTAGTATTCAAATCAGGGATACCGTCATTGTTTGGGTCTATTTCCTCTTTGTTGGTGAGTCCATCGCCATCACAATCCAAGGCTTTCCACGCCAATGTTGTGGAGGCATACACTTGGTCACCAGTATTATAGCTACATCCATCTTTTGGATTGGTATTATCTAGGGTAGTTAGGGCATTGTTGTCTGTACCTGTAAGCTCCTTATAATTGGTTACGCCATCTCCATCACAGTCGGCATTCCGCCATAATGTGGAGGTATTGGCTAGTATTTGGTTGGTAGCATTGTAGCTACACCCATCTGTATAGTTTGTTCCATCCGTTATTTCTTGAGTGTTTGAAACGCCATCACCGTCCATATCTGGATTTGATTCTCGGTAATCTGGCGTACCTGAATTGCTGAGGTCTGGGAGAGTTGGGCTGTTGGCATCCCCATAACTGGTAGATCCGTCGACTGAGACAATAATTCCGTCGGCATCAAGGTCGAGGATACTATCTATTTTTCCGTCACCATTTAGATCCAAAGTAATAGTATTACTAATACCACTTTCGAGTAAATCTGATAAACCATCATTATCACTATCTAAATCGAGGTAATCTGCGCCTGTTGTACCATCACTATTGAGAGGAACAGGGTCGTTAGCGTCGCCCCAATTAGAGCTTCCATCGGCACTACTCATAATACCGTCAAGATCGCTATCAGTTCCATCAACGATTCCGTCGCCATTGGCATCCACCAATGTTGCATTGCCGCTTTCGATGATGTCATTGATTCCATCATTATCACTATCTAAGTCATACGGATTTTTGCGAGTGTCTAGGTCTGTATCAGACAATATCAAACCAGTGCCAGCGCTTGCAGGTATTCCAGTTCCACCAATAATGCCATCTGCAATTCCATCAAAATCGGTGTCGATACCACCTCCCTCGATTACGTCATTGATACCGTCGTTATCACTATCCAAGTCGATACGGTTTGGGACACCATCTCCGTCTGTATCAGCATTAGACTGTGCATTTTCTATGGTATCCAAAATACCATCATTATCATCATCCAAATCGATGCTATCTGCTACTCCGTCGTTGTCGGTATCAAGATATACCGTGATTGAAGTTGTGCTATTGTCATTACCAGTCAAATTGCCAGTCGTTTGCGGGCCATTAAATCCTAGTGTTCCTGTGATGGTGAGCGGACCACCGACATTTACACCAGTATAACCAACCTCGATTTGACTACAAGTCCCTGGGGCAATAGGAAGGGTGTTTTCTAGACGAATGGTCTGTCCATCGTTGGAGAGGACTGTCCAACCTGTAATACTGATAGGAACCACCGTCGACCCAACTAGGAGGCTTGGAAAGCTAATAAGGGGTCTTAGCTTATTGGCCACAGCCGTTCGGATACCACCATCGTTGTTACAAATATCAATTGTGACTCGACCAACACTAGAGCCTTTGGCTACAGCAGCGGGTTGATTCAAAATATTTATACTAACATCTTGGGCGGCCGCTATTTCAACAATACAGCTGAAAATAGCACAGAATAATACTACTCTTGGCAAAATGTACATAGTATAGATTGTGTTTGGTAAAAAATAAATGGATGTGAATTTCCTTTTACTTGGTAGTACCAAACAAGGATGCTTATGCGGCTAAGATGCGCAGATTATTGTGCGAGAGACTCTATTTAATTGGATAACCCAATAATAATATCTACTTAGTGCGATTCGTGCTTTCTTGTTTTGATACTAGAACATCTATTTAAGCTACTGCTATTTTTGATAGGTTTTTTGTCCTTTCTGTAAACGGCAATAGGCTCAGTAAAATTAATGTGCGGTTAAGTTTACTGAACTGTTTCAAATTTTGATGTAAGGATAAAGGAAGATTACACTAGAAATTCTTCATTGATAATAATAAAGAATAGTATTTCTCTAACAATATTCGTGCCGTAGTTATCAGCTTATATTTAAGACTTTAGTAGCTATACGTAATTACCATTACACTTCAACAATCTTCATAAATAAGGATTTTTATCTATATCAGTAGATTGAGTATTTTTCTTGATTGAGCTTCATTTTTTAGCATAATTTTCTGAGCATAGCGCATCTGAAGCGTCTTTTATTTTAAACAATTTCCTGATTATTGGCTTACATCATCTATCTTCACGGTAAAAAACGTTTAAAATATGTCTGTTAATTCTCTCATTGAAAAAATAAAAACTAGCCCTGAAGCTATCGAGTTTCAGGAAGTGATTGCGGTAATCGATGCCTCGTACCAATTCCAACCAACAAAATTTCGCAATGGAAATACCGTTAATGAAGCAGGTCAAAACTCTGGTTCATGCAAGGTTTTTTCGTTTGCTAAACTCAATGGTTTGAGTCAAGAAGAAACATTGGCTTGTTTTGGCGCATTTTATCGTAACGATGTATTACAAAATCCAGAAGGTACAGACCACCAAAATATTCGCAATTTTATCGAGTTTGGCTGGGATGGTATCGAGTTTGAAGGACAAGCCTTGCAATAAGCGTAGAACTGTCGGATAACGACTTTGATTACTTAATCTATTTACTCAAAGATGGTATCCGACAGCTAAATACCTCATGAGCTTTTCAACGAAAATCCTTAAATTTGTGAATTAACGACTACCATAAGAAATGTTTGCAGAAATAGAAAACCCTTTGTTTATCGATGCCCATGAACTTGACCATTATTTGGCCGATGGGTGGTTTAGAATGGGGCAAAGTGTTTTTACGACAAACTTTCTTAAGTTCAACCACGTATTCTACAGTGCACTTTGGCTTAGAATCAACCTTCTTGAAGCTGAGTTTCCTACTACCAAAAGCAAACTTCAAAAGCTTAACAGCAAATTTGAAGTAGAAATCCAGCCTGCTCAAATCAAACCGATTCAAGAAACGCTATTTGATAAATATCGTAGTCATATTACCTTCGAAACCTCGAATTCGTTGGAACAACTACTTTTTAACAATACCAAAAGAGATATCTTTAATGCTTACGAGGTAAATGTTTATGACAAAGAGAAACTTATTGCTACAGGTTTTTTTGACTTAGGACACGATAGCGGTGCGGGTATTTCTTGTTTTTACGACCCTGATTACAAAAAACATAGTCTTGGCAAATATTTGATGTTTCTGAAAATGGACTTTTGCATCAAGCGTGGGCTAACATTCTTTTACCCAGGCTATTTTGTGCCAGGCTATCGATTGTTTGATTATAAGCTTGACCTTGCCAAAACTGCGATGGAATTTCTTGATTTTCGAGATAATCAATGGTATCCTATGTCGGCTTTTTCTGCTGATAACACCCCTTTGGTCGAAATTCAGGAACGTTTAAAAGAGCTTCAAATTCTTATAGAGCAAGCAGGGCAAGTGAGTAAAGTGTACCGTTATGAATATTTTGATGCTAACCTTGTACCTTCTCTCAATGGATTAGGCCTACTAGATCATCCTATTATGCTGGTGTGTTTTGAAAGACAACCCAACCAAATCAACCCAATTGTACTTTATGATATTCGCAAAAAGCATTATCAACTTTGGCTTTGTAATAGTGTCTATGGTATGACCTACGAGGCCGAGCATGATGATTTTTATGGCGAACATTTACTACATCCTTTCCGTCATCTTGTTAGTTGTGATTCGGCAGAAGCCATGGCACAGGTGGTCACTACAGCGCTAGTCAAAGTCGAAGATTAAAATCACTTTCACTCAGAACTATTACGTCTATTCCTTCGGTATTTTTTTGAAAAAATTTATTATTTAGGATTTGTAGAGCTAAGTTTCCGAAACATAAATTATTCGCACAAAATTAGCACATTCCAGATAAACGTCGTATTTTACAATACAATTGCAGAAATTAAGGGAGTATTTTTTACTTATCGATTGACAATTACTTTATATCCTGTATCCCTTAAGATATCTTGAAAACAATCTAACCAAGCGACTATGAGGTTCTTGAGTGGAAAAAATAAGAGCATTAATCTCGTAAGACGATTGGTGCTTATCATAAGTTTATTTACTATTTTTGATACAGTTTACGCTACTAATTCGGGACAAATAGATTTGAGAAGTGTAAATTTAGATGAACACGCTCCCATTTCTTTAGATGGAGAGTGGGCATTTTATTGGGAAAAACTTTTTACACTTCAACAAGTTCAGCAACATCAACCCGACTACTTCATAAAATTTACTAAAGTATGGAATGAAATCCCTCAAATCAATGAGTCGGCCAAGGCGTATGGCTATGCTACATACCATTTGAGATTGCTTATCGATGCTCAAAAAACACCTGTTTTAGCATTTTCAATCCCTTCTATTTATACCAGTTATCGTTTTTGGGTGAATAATGTAGAAATAGCCCACAATGGAATAGTCGCTAAAGATAAAGCACATTATGAGCCTCATTGGTTACCGCAGGTTCAGGTATATGCCGTGCAAAAAGATACCCTCGACCTAGTAATTCAAATCGCCAATTTTGATCACTATAAAGGGGGAGCTTCACGCCCTATCAAAATCGGCACGCCTAGTCGTGTATATCATGAGCGTGAGTTAGAGTTAGCATCAGATATGTTACTCACAGGGATTTTGGTGATGGGTGGTTTGTTGTTTTTTGGGTTGTATCTGATGGGACAACACGAAAAGGAAGTACTCTATTTTGGCGTATTCTGTTTGCTTTTTGTATATCGAGTAATTGGCGTAGACAATCTCTATTTTTTCCATTATTTATTCCCTAGTCTCGACTGGCATTTGACAATCCATCTCGAATATGGTGCTATGTTTTTGGGCATATTCATTTACAGTTTATTCTTAAGAAAACTTTATCCAGACGAAACCGACGACCTTTTTATCTATTTTATGGCAGGAGTAAGCTTGGCTTTTTTCATTATGATGCTTGCCGCACCTGTTCATGTGTTTACCTACAGCGCTAACCTTTTCTATTACTTAGTATTAGTTTTTGTTGGGTATAATTTCCTTACGGTAGTTAGAGCCTATTTTAACAAGCGACAAGGTACACTTTACGCTATGCTGAGCATGGCTTTTTTTGGTATAGCTATCAGTCTTAGTATTTTAGGACATTACCAAGTAATTGATTATTATCCTATTTATTTTTCGATGGGCTATCTGGGTTTTATCTTTTTCCAAAACCTTATTTTAACTTATCGTTTTGCTTTTTCGTTACGTAATTCCAAAGAACTCGCCGAACAAGGCGCCAGAGCGAAGTCTGAATTTTTGGCTAATATGAGTCATGAAATCAGAACACCTCTCAACGGTATCATCGGATTTACGGACTTATTGATGAAAACCAAGCTAGAGGAAACTCAACGAAAGTATATGTCGACGGTTTCGCAATCGGCACATTCGTTATTGGACATTATCAATGACATTCTTGATTTCTCGAAAATAGAAGCTGGCAAATTAGAATTATCCATCGAAAAAACCGACATATTCGATTTAGGTAATCAGATTATTAGCATGATAGCTTTTCAGGCGGACAGCAAAAAGCTAGAAGTCCTTCTCAATATTTCTCATGATATTCCAAGATTTGTCTGGACTGACCCTATTCGTTTAAGACAAATTTTAGTAAACCTTTTGGGCAATGCCGTCAAGTTTACCACCCAAGGAGAGGTAGAGTTAAAAGTAGAAGCATACCAAAGTTATAATGAAGGTGAATGGCATTTTAAGTTTTCGGTAAGAGATACAGGTATCGGTATTGACGAAGCCAATCAGGCTAAGATTTTTAATGCTTTTTCACAAGAAGATGAATCTACAACTCGCAAATTTGGTGGTACAGGCTTAGGTTTGACCATTTCAAATAAGCTTTTGGGCTTAATGAAAAGTACCCTCCAACTCAAGAGTAAAAAAGGAATTGGGAGTACATTTTACTTCGAAATCACCGTAAAAGCTGAAGAAGGAGACCCATTGCAATGGGATAATTTGGAAAAACTACAGAAAGTATTGATTGTAGATGACAACGCCAACAACCGACATATTTTAAAAGAAATGTTGGCGATTAAGTCTATTGCCACTGACGAAGCTGAAAATGGTATTCAGGCTTTAGATTTCCTGAAAGAAGGTCGCAAATATGATTTGGTGTTGATGGACTACCACATGCCATACATGGATGGTCTCGAAAGTATCAAACACATTCGAAAACTGCCTGACTACACACCCGAAAAACAAGATATTCTTTTGTTATGCAGTTCGTCAGACAACCAAGAAATTATAGATGCCTGCAAAACATATTCGGTGAAGCAAAGATTAATGAAACCTATTGGCTTAAGTAATCTTTTCAATGCTTTATCGCAGTTGGATTCGCTTCATGCAGGAGAGAACCTAACACCAGAAGCTCCACCGTGGCTCAGTGCTGAAGAAATAAACATCATGATTGTGGAGGATAACCCCGTAAACATGATGCTGGCTCGAACGATTGTAAAAGGGCTCTTACCACAAGCCAAACTTTTGGAGGCTGAAAATGGCAAAGTTGCTGTAGATTTGTTTAAGCTCAATTGGGTAGATATTATTCTAATGGACGTTCAAATGCCTATTATGAGTGGTTACGAAGCAACGCGCTTGATTCGTGAACATGAAAATGGTAAAATGAAAACGCCTATTATTGCCTTAACCGCAGGAACCGTAAAAGGCGAAAGAGATAAATGCTTAGAGGCAGGTATGAATGATTATATTACCAAACCTATTGTAAAAGGAGCTTTGGAAAAAGCCCTTCAAGAATGGCTCAATCTTGAACCCAACTTGGAACCGATAGCTGTTAAAGGAGAAGGTGCACCTTCTAATGAAAAAATCCATTTTAATAAACTGGATTTGTCTCACAGGTTAGGAAATGATACTGTATTTATGAGTCAGTTACTTGAAATTGCAGATAGACAATTACAAGAGTTTTTGGTAGAGTTGCATGAATTATTTGCCCAGCAAAACCTTAATGGTATCAAGTCACTAGCTCACAAACTCAAAGGAACTGCCTTATCGAGTGGCTTTGATGAATTAGCTCATTTGGCTGAAAAACTAGAGAAGCGCGAAGAATTTGACCATGATTATTTTGAACAGGTTATCAAGGAATTAGAACAAGAAATACTTATTACGAGAGGAATTATTGCGAAAGAGATGTAGGGTGCTGGTTTACCCATAAAACAAATAAGGTTGACGAAAATTTCGTCAACCTTAAACCTCAACTTTATTTTGTAATCAATATTTCTTTTGTAACACCAACAAAGGAATTTGCGAACTGAGTGTCAAGTGCTTGATAATGCTTTCATGAAAAAGTTTTTCGACAAAGCCTTTAGGGCGTTGTGCCAAAATCACAGCATCTGGTTTTTGATTTCGAATGTATGTGTCGATACCTACGATGGTGTCATCTCGATACAAATTGCGGAAAATGATTTTTTCGCCTCCGAACTCCTCCTCTAATAAATCAATGATTTCACTTGATGGGAATACCTCTGGGCTCAAGTATTCTTTCACATGAACCAACTTGGTATGATCTATTCCCAACAGCTCCCCAATGTTGATAATCTTGTTGATACAGCCTACTTCATCTCCCTCCAAATCACTGGCGTATATCACTTCCTTAATGGTGTGTATTGTGGATTGTTGTGGTATAATCCACACTGGGATTTTGCTTTTTTGAACAATACTTAATGCTGTCGAACCAAACAGATTGGCCAAAATACCACCTTCTCCTAAACTTCCTATTACTAAAAAATCAGGTCTTAATTCTTCTGAGGCTTCCAAAATATTATCTACTGGATTGCCAAAAACCAATTTTGTTTCAAGCTTATTGGCTAACACATCTCCATATTTTGCCAGCATATCGTCCTTGGTTTGTGCCAACAATGTACGTGTTTCTTCCAAAGCTTCTTGCATCAAACCCTGCTGGGGCAAAGGCAATACAAAGGGGGTTGTCGAAACAGGCGATTCGTAAGCATGTAGCAAGATAATCTTTGCATCGATAAGCCCAGCCAACGATACCGCAAAGTCGGCAGCGTGCTTGGCATTGAGACTAAAATCTGTTGGCAACAAGATCGTTTTCATAGCTTTATCTGTTTTGTTGAGCACAAATCTCCTTTAAAATAGCTATAAATCTCATGAGCTCAGTTAGCTGATTTTGTGACCTTTATCAGTAAATCCGCTACTGATAAAAGTCATTATTTGTACCCTTTAAACTCATTCTATTGAGCTATTTCTTCTTGAATATTTGCTATCAAAACAGGGGATAAAATTTGAAATACTTATGGCAAGTCACACACAAACACCAGTCCTTATGTTGTTCTACGAAACTCATAAGGAAGAGTTGGAGGTTTTTGAAAGACTCAAAAAAAACAATCCAACCATTGCAAGCTATCTTGCGGTTAGTGTAAAAAATAACCCAGAGGTAGCCAAGACTTTCAAGGTGACTCAATTGCCGACCTATTTAATTTTATACAATGGGAAGGAGTGTTGGCGTCATGTTGGAAATGCAAATATCGATTTACTGAAAAACAATCTGGCCCTGATTGAACCCATCAATCGTGAAGCATTCATATAATACAGTGCCTTTTGTCTATCATGACAAAAGGCCTGTAGCATTTGAACAAATACCAACAAACGACTTGCTTTTCTATCATCAAGCACATTGTCTTCAAGCGAACCAATCAAGACTCTTCTACAATTGTCGCTACTTTCCCTTCTTTTGATTGAAACGCTTGGTACAAAAGGCATTTCCAAGCATTCATTGATGAATTTATCATTTGCCTAACCTAAATCAATAAACAGCATGAAAGCGCAATCTTACCTTAAAAAACTATTAACATTTTGTCTCATTATTGGAATGACATGGAACAATACTTCTATTGCTCAAACACAAGAAGATTTAAAATCCTTTATTCAAAAATTGCATTCTGACCAAGCTTATGCCAAAGAGTTGCAAATAGAAAATCCTTCTGAAGTGGCAGCTTTTTATCAAAGTATTTCTTACAAAACTGTTTGGCTGGAAGGTACATCGGATTATCAAAAAGAATACCTAGAGGTACTCAAACACGCTTCTGACTACGGACTCAATCGTGCAAAATATCACTATAGTTATTTGACGTCTAAGCATTTCCCAACCTTGGAATATGAACTTATCCTAACGCACTCTATTATGGAGTTTTATAAGGATATTGCCAATGGTGTTACGTCTGTAGATTTATCCTATAATGGTTTGGGATATACTAATCATTGCCTCAATCCTACTGCGATGCTCCTCAACACCTACGCCAAAGGCAGTGTCAAGGATGTTATTTCTTTTTTACAACCGCAATCTTATGGATATCAGGCTACACAAAATTTATTGACTCGGCTAAATATATTCGTTGAAAATGATAGTTTTCAGGAACCACTTGTCACTCAGACTATGACTTTTGCCGAAAATAAAGAGCTCATCAAAAAGCTCTATTATTTAGGTTTTTTGCCAACGATGACCGACGTTAGTCTTCTCAAAGAAGGTATGATTACGAATGCGCTGAAAGGTTTTCAGTCTTTATACAATATTGTTCCTGATGGAATTCTTGGACCAGTTACTCTGTCAAAACTATCGATTCCATTAACCAAGTTGCGTGCGCAGCTCATTCTCAATCTTAATCGTTGGCGCGTCATCAATTGTCTTGACAATCAGCGATATATACAAATCAACATTCCCTCTGCTACCTTGGCGCTATATGACCGAGATAGCTTGGTGATGCGTATGAAGACGATTGTGGGTAAGCCTATTACCCCAACACCAACGCTCTGTTCGGAAATCAATAAAATTACCTTTTTCCCTTACTACGAAGTTCCTAAAAATGTAGCGCTCAACGAGCTATTGCCAGTTCAACAAAAAGAACCTAGTTTTTTTGAAAATAATGGCTATCAATTAATCGATGAAAAAGGATTTGTGCTAGAAGCCAACAGTATTGATTGGAGCACGGTATCGAAAGACCATTTTCCTTATGAAGTCCGTCAGGTAGCGGGGTGTGATAATTCATTGGGATTGCTCAAATTTGACTTTGATAGTCCGTATGCTCTGTATTTGCACGATACCAATCGTAAAGATTTGTTTAGTAAAAATAAGCGCTACCTAAGCAATGCCTGTATTCGTCTCGAAAAACCTTATGAATTAGCAACTATGCTTTTTCAAGATAGAAATCTGGTAGAAGAGTTTGTCAAAAAGCGTTTTGAGCCACACTTGAGTCCTACTAGCTTTAGTTTAGAAACTCCTGTGAAAGTCTTCATTACCTATATCACTGCCGATGTTGACGATTTTGGAAGTTTGGTAATTTACGATGATATCTATAAGAAAGATATTCTAAAATAGGGAAATAGGAATCAGGCAAAAAGGCATTAGATGAAGGGGCTGTAACGATTGGGGATTGGGGATTTCTGATTGCGGAAATAGGGGAAAAATACTTTTGTTTCTTCCAAAAAGGAGGATATACATCCGAAATCTGACATCCAATATCCGACATCAAACATTCCGGGTACTGCCTTGCCTAATCGTTTGGCTCTTTCCAACAAAAATCATATCTGCAAATGACTTTACTCTTAGTTTACCTATAAGGAATAAGCCAAATTTGTAGCATAATCAATTGCTAATCAAGCAGTATGAAAGATACTATTATTACCATCTTGACTTAGTCTTTTTATATTTTTCTATAACAAAACAAAACCTTTACCATCATGAGCACTATCGAAAACCTAGAAGTTGACCGTTCATTTAAGTATCAATTCTATCACCGCGAGAATAGCGAATGGCTCAAATCTTTGGATTTTTTCAAAGAAGAAATCAAATATCTAAAAGGACTTATTGCGAATGTTAACAAGAAAAACACTTCGCATGAAGTACAAAATGAAACCTTTATTTTCAATCGTGAATTAGACAATCTTGCTGGCGACATTGATGCCGTAAATCAGTCTATTATTGAAGAAGAATGGGGATTTGATGATGACGCCATGGGTAAAGACTTTTTACTGGGTGAAGAAATCTATAATCGCCATATTGTCATTCGTGAAAATTTCCAAAAAGCAGAAAAGGCTTTCTATGATATAAAACATCGTTTGTACAGATTTTTGTGCAAATCGTTGTAATACAAACGATCGGATGTGTGCAGGAAGTAAAGCACATTTCCACAAATAATTTTACTTGTTAGTTTGGGATGGCGAACGGTTTTCTTGGTTGAGGAAACCGTTTTTTTAGGCTCTCGGCCGTTGTAGATATTTTTCCCAACAGTCCCACAAACTGCTTTTTTCACTTTGACTTTTATCAGTATTACTTATGACGAATGTTCTATGTTAGGTTCCTAAAAAGGTAGAACTTTGACATATCAAAAATGACAAACGCTATGGAAAACGTTCTATTTGAGCCCAAAACAAGTTCGTTGAAGTTTGAACTTTATCATAGAGAAAACCAGCAATGGTTATCAAATTTGAGCTTCATTCGAGATGAAATTCAATATTTCGAAACTTGGATGGAACATTTGAGAGAGTTGAACCTTTCAAGACCATTACAAAACGAATGGATTGCTTTGGAGGAACAATTTGCGCAAGAAAGAACAGAAACTCAAGCCTTGCTCAAAGCCATCGAACATGAAGAATATCTTTTTGGTTTGGAGACTCAACAGAAGGACTTTCAACTAGGCGAAGAGCATTATCTAAAGCACCGCAATTTACGAGTTCGTTTTAGGGCTTTAGAAAAAGATTTTCATGCCAGCAAGCACTCATTTTATGAATTTATGACCGACATAATGAACTAGCTATGGAAACTTTAAAATTTGAGTTATGCCATTTTGAAAACACCAAATGGGCCGAAAGTTTGACTTTCTATGCTGGTGAAATTAAGTTTTTTGTCAGACTGCTCAATGATGTTTTGCAACACAATACAGCTGACAATGTCACCACAAAAGCGCGAGACTTTTTGGCATTATTTAAACACAGTGAATCGGAAATAGAAAGCTTAGCCATTGCGATTTTAGCACAAGAAAAATCTTTTGCCGAATACGCTCAAGGCAAGCAGTTTTTGTTTGACCAGCAAATTCAAATGATTCATGAGCGTCGTCGCTCAGCATTTCAAACACTCGAAAAAGACTTTATTTTACACAAACATCAATTGTATCAGTTTTTATCGAATGTATTGTAAAGTTATTAGTTAATCGCCTATCTGTTTTTGGAAACAGATTCGTCATTAAAAGGATGATTTACGAAAACTCGATAACTTATTTAATGAGAAATAACAAGTGGTTTAGAGATAGATTTGAATGGCTCCCTTCTTTAAAGGAAGCCATTTTTGTTTGTGCAAAGAGCTTTAAAAAGCGCTTAATTTAGTGAATTGAGATTGAGTGAATGAGTGATTATTTTTATTTGAAATTTACCAGTAGAGACGCAATGATTGTGTCCTAAGCCGAATAATATCTAGCTATGGTAGTATCAAAAAAAGCGGTCGAAAATTACTTTCCGACCGCTTTTTCCTCTTAGTGTGCAACTTAAGTCGCACACTAAGAGGAAAAGAAATTCTCTACTATTTTAATCTCATCACTCAAAACTCAGCACTCTACACTCCATTATAACTCGTACACTCTATTGCAATTCTTCGAGCGGATGTATTTTCCCGACCTTTGCATTACATTCTTCTGGTGTACCCAACTGCCACTCATCGAGATTTTGAATCGTTTTATCTGCAATATTGGTTAATGCTTCTTGCGTTAAAAATGCTTGATGTCCAGTAATAATCACATTGTTGAAGTTGAGTAAATCGGTCAATAACTCATCACGTCCTTCGGTTTCGAAATGGTTTTTGAAGAAAATACCTCTTTCATTTTCGTAAACGTCCAAACCTAAATAACCGATTTTTCCATCGCGCAAGCCCTGTAAGACATCCTCTGTTTTGACCAAACCTCCACGACTGGTATTAATAAGCATAACACCCGTTTTCATTTTGTCGATTTGCTCTTTGGTAATCATATATTTAGTTTCCTCTGTCAAGGGTGCGTGAAGCGTAATAATATCCGAAGTAGCAAGCAATTCGTTGAGTGTCACAAAAGTTACCCCTTCGTAGTCATCTGCCTCCTCCGCGTATTTGTCAAACACCAACAGCCTACAACCAAAGCCTTTCAGAATATCCGCTACTACTTTTCCAATAGTCCCCAAACCAATAATTCCGACTGTTTTTTGGTACATATCAAACCCAATCAGGCTACTCAAATCGAACTGGTAGTTATGGGCTTTGGTATCGGCCATGATAAGCTTTCTATTCAAAGCCATCATTAATGCTACGGTATGCTCTGCTACAGAATTAGGAGAATAATGCGGTACATTAGCCACTCGAATACCCAACTCGGCTGCTACTTTAAGATTTATATGATCGACACCCACCGAACGAGTCGCTACATATTTTACGCCCAAATCATTTAAGGCACGAAGTACAGGCTCAGAGGCATCGTCGTTGGTAAAAAGTACCACTACATCAAATCCTTCTGCCATTTTCACGGTATCCATATTCAAAGGTTTTCCTGTAACCGTAATATCGTGTTTTTGTTGGTTAGCGTTTTGCAACGATGCTTTTTCAAACTCTTTAGTACTATAAATCAGCGCTTTCATACGGGATAGAATTTTGGTTAATAAAAGAAGGTTTAGCCTTTTTTATGTTTCAAAATTATCCTTCTATCTCACTTTTATCCATGACATTTATCAGTCTATTAGCTACTTATGCTCATCCACACAAAGTCATGACTGATTTTAAATAAAAAACACATTTCTCTTTTTTCTTTCAAAAACGTCCTTTAAGTTTGTAGCAGACTTTAGGGGTGCCTTAATATACGGGCTGAGATTATACCCTTTGAACCTGAACAGCGTAATGGTTGCGAAGGAAAAAGCAGAGCAAAATACTTTTCGTAGAATAGCCTTTATGGGCTATCTCCAAAATATTTCAAGCTGAAGTTTTTGATTGATGATAAAGGAAATTGTTGGGATAGTTTGTCCTATACAGACCGATTGTGTTGGGCTGTATTTGATAAATGGCGCTTCAATCCTATACCGAGCACAATAGCATTCGCTCGCAAAATCATTTAAGCAAAAACTGTTCTGTCTAATCCACTCCTAAGGGTCGCGTTGGTATTTAATATTTTACAAACATGACCGTATTTATCAATTCCGAAGCTACTGACGTAGCATCCAGCTTCAAAGTCGAAGATTTACTCGAACAATTTCATTTGGCTCAGGTCAAAGGCTTAGCCATAGCGGTCAATGATATGGTTTTGCCCAAATCCGAGTGGCAAAGTCATGTTTTTCAAGAAAACGACCAAGTGACTCTCATTCGAGCAAGTCAAGGAGGATAAGTTGACTTACTCCATTCCTATTGTAAAATCAATTATTTTAACTCATCATTCTTCTATGAAAAAAAGTATTGAGGTAGCTCCTTCGACAGAAGCTATCAGCCGTAGCCCTTTTCCAAATTCCCGTAAGATTTATGTCCCTGGTGCTATCCATAATATTCAGGTAGCAATGCGTGAAATCAGTTTGACTGATACCAAAATTTCTGGTAATGTTTTTACCAAAAATCCTTCGGTAGCAGTCTATGATACTTCGGGTGCTTACACTGATCCAACGATAGAAATTGATGTAAGAAAAGGTCTTCCAAAGCTTCGTGAAGAGTGGATTATTGGGCGTGGTGATACAGAGCAATTAGACTCGATTAGTTCAGAATACGGACAAGAGCGTTTGAATATGAAGTCATTAGACGAACTTCGATTTAACTATTTGGCTAAACCAAGAAAAGCAAAAGCTGGTCAAAATGTAACGCAATTACATTACGCCAAGAAGGGTATTATCACTCCAGAAATGGAATATATTGCGATTCGTGAAAATCAAAAAATTGAATCCCTACAAACTTTAGGGCATCAGCACGAAGGCTACAGTTTTGGCGCCAATACACCCAAAGGCGTAATTACACCTGAGTTTGTACGTGAAGAAATCGCCGCTGGACGTGCTATTATTCCTGCCAATATCAATCACCCAGAAAGTGAGCCTATGATTATTGGACGTAATTTTTTGGTAAAAATCAATGCCAATATTGGTAACTCAGCCGTAAGTTCAAGCATCGAAGAAGAAGTTGAAAAAGCCGTTTGGGCTTGTCGTTGGGGAGCCGACACCATCATGGATTTGTCGACAGGTAAAAATATTCATGAAACTCGTGAGTGGATTATCCGAAATTCGCCAGTGCCCATCGGAACCGTTCCGATTTATCAAGCACTTGAAAAAGTTGGAGGAAAAGCCGAAGATTTGACTTGGGAGCTATTTAGAGATACGCTTATCGAACAAGCCGAACAGGGTGTTGACTATTTCACGATACACGCAGGAGTACTTTTACGTTATGTGCCACTTACTGCTAAACGCGTAACGGGAATCGTGTCTCGTGGTGGAAGTATCATGGCAAAATGGTGTTTGGCGCATCACAAAGAAAACTTCTTGTACACACATTTCGAGGAAATTTGTGAAATCATGAAAGCTTATGATGTAAGTTTCTCATTGGGTGATGGACTCCGCCCGGGAAGTATCGCCGATGCCAACGATGCAGCACAATTTGCTGAACTCGAAACACTTGGCGAACTGACCAAAATTGCGTGGAAACATGATATTCAGGTCATGATTGAAGGTCCGGGTCACGTACCAATGCACATGATTAAAGAAAATATGGACAAGCAATTGAAAGAATGTCATGAAGCGCCATTTTACACGCTTGGACCATTGACTACCGACATTGCCCCAGGCTATGACCATATTACCTCAGGTATTGGCGCCGCAATGATTGGTTGGTTTGGTTGCGCCATGTTATGCTATGTAACGCCAAAAGAACACTTGGGTTTACCTAACAAAAAAGATGTAAAAGACGGAGTAATCACCTATAAAATTGCTGCCCATGCTGCCGACTTAGCCAAAGGACACCCGGGAGCACAAGTGCGTGACAATGCCCTAAGCAAAGCACGTTTTGAATTCCGTTGGGAAGACCAGTTCAACCTTTCGCTCGACCCAGATACGGCTCGTGAGTTTCACGATGAAACCTTACCTGCCGATGGCGCTAAAATTGCCCATTTCTGCTCAATGTGTGGACCAAGTTTTTGTTCTATGAAAATCACACAGGAAGTTCGTGATTATGCAGAAGCACAGGGTATCTCCGAAGATGAAGCTATTGACTTAGGTATGCAAGCTCAGGCACAACAATTTGTAGAAAAAGGCGCAGAGGTATATCTGTAAGTGATGAGTTGGGAGTTTTGAGTGTGGAGTTGTCCTTTGTCCTTGCCTAAAATAGGTTGCCCTGAGTTTTTAAAATTCAAGTAGTGAATATATGTGATTTTTACTTTTAAGATAATCATAAAAATGGAAGCTAAAGGAGAAACTTTATCTTCAAGGAAAAGTAAAAGGTTAATTTCAAGGATTTTATAGAAATAAAACTTCATGTTAATTCCATTAATCGGAAACATTCTTTTCTGAAAAGTATTGTATATTTTGAAGTTATCAAATATCGCTTTGCCTTTGTTTATTGCTATTTGAGGGCAACGTATTTTAGGCAAGAAAATTAAGAAACTCATTACTCAAAACTTATCACACAACCTTTAACATCATGTTTATACTCCTGCTCACACCCCCAGAATTTATACCAAATGAAGTTCAGATACTAGAACAGCTTTTTGAAGCTGGTCTAACGACTTTACATGTGCGAAAGCCCAATGCGTCACTGGAACAAATTGAAGATTTTATTCGACAATTTAAACCGCAGTATATGAAGCGATTGGTACTACATAGTCAATATCAATTGATGGCGAAATACAATATCAAGGGGATTCATCTTACTACGCACGTTTGGGAGGAATTACAGGAGCAAGGACAACTAAAAGAATATATTCGCCCAGTACAGCGAAGAGGTTTAACAGTAAGCGCTTCGGTACATAAGTTTGAAGAAATACTGAAAATGCCTTCAAAACTCGACTATGTATTTCTCAGTCCGTTTTTTGACAGTATTTCAAAACCTGGTTACAAAGCTGCTATTTCGCCAGAAGTGGTGGAGGATTTTGTATTTAACAATAGCAAAGTCCCTCCTATCGTCGCCTTAGGTGGCATTGAGCAAAACAATATTCATTCCCTCAAAAACAAGAATATTGCAGGAGTAGCATTATTGGGTAGTGTATGGCAAGCACCCTCACCTGTAGAAGCCTTTTCCGAAATACAAACAGCTTTGAGTTCTTAGAACCAAAGCTCAAAATTTAACAACACGATGATTTCAAGACTTCATTATATAACCCAAGATCTCGCACATATTCCTCACTGGGAGCAAGCGCAACGTGCCTGTGAAGGTGGTGCAGACTGGGTGCAGTTAAGAGTAAAAACTCAAGAAGAATCTCAATGGCTCGAAACGGCTTTACGCACTCAAGAGGTATGTAAAAGTTTTGGTGCCAAATTGATTGTAAATGACAATTCTCATATCGCTGCGAAAATACAATCAGAAGGTTTGCATTTGGGCAAACAAGATATGTCGCCCTTAGAAGCTCGTCAGATTGTGGGTGAAAAAATGATTATTGGTGGCACTGCCAATACCCTCCAAGATATGCTCAAACATGTAGCCAGTGGAACAGTACAATACATTGGACTAGGACCTTTGAGGTTTACGGATACCAAGAAAAACCTAAGTCCCATCGTAGGGTTAGAGGGATATAAACGTATCCTAACTCAGTTCAGAACATTAGGGCACAATCTACCTGTAGTGGGTATTGGAGGCGTAAAAGCAGATGATATTGAGGATTTACTAGCAGCAGGTTTACACGGAGTTGCGGTATCCTCTTTAATAAATATAGCCGAAAATCCTTCAGCAGTCACACAAGAGTTATTGGGTATGTTAAACTTAGCGGTGAGTGCGAAATGATAGGAATAAGTGCATATTGAAGCTGTTTAAACTTTCATAAACATGCTCGCGTAAGCAATGAATTTATACTGTTTGAGCGAAGCGAGTTTATAAATTCTTGATTTTTTTGTTACTTTTTGTATCAAGACAAAAAGTAAGACGAAGAATTAATCAATAAAATATGCTTTTTGAAAAGTTTAAACAGCTTCATTTATAAGTTTTATCTAACCTTTATCAAATAAAACTAAATTTCCTTTCGACACACCTTACTTTTCTTGTCTTGACACAAGAAAAGTAACCGCGCGGCGGCCGCAAAAGAAAGTCAAGAAATCCTAAACTCGCCTGCGGCTCAAACAACAGGATTTCAGAAAACTAAACACGCAAGACGCAATGCACTCATTTTAAATACCTTAAGAATATCAAACATACTCTAAGGAAAAAAATCATCAAATATCTAATATCTGAAATCCTCCCTCTCATTACTCAACTATGTCTTTACAAATTGCAGATAAAACCTTTCAGTCTAGGTTATTTACAGGGACTGGAAAATTTAGTAGTGCTTCTCTTATGGAAGAGAGCATTCTGGCATCAGGGTCAGAATTGGTGACTGTTGCCCTCAAACGAGTAAGTCTTACTGAAAAGGAGGATGATATCCTGTCATATCTCCACCATGATCGCATCAATTTGCTGCCTAATACCTCTGGTGTTCGAAATGCGAAAGAGGCCATTTTTGCCGCACAAGTTGCTCGTGAGGCATTAGAAACCAATTGGTTAAAACTCGAAATTCACCCTGACCCAAAATACTTAATGCCTGACCCAATCGAGACGCTAAAAGCAGCTGAGGAATTGGTCAAACTAGGTTTTGTAATATTACCCTATATCCATGCCGACCCTGTGCTGTGCAAGAGACTCGAAGAGGTTGGCGTAGCCGCAGTAATGCCATTGGGGTCGCCTATTGGTAGTAATAAAGGCTTGAAAACGATTGATTTTCTTGAAATAATTATCGAACAAAGCCGTGTACCAGTAGTCGTAGATGCTGGAATCGGAGCACCTTCGGATGCAGCTAAGGCGATGGAAATGGGTGCAGATGCAGTATTGGTCAACACGGCAATAGCCGTTTCGGAAAACCCTGTTCAAATGGGTCTGGCATTCAAATATGCCGTTGAAGCTGGACGCATGGCGTATGAAGCCAAATTAGCTCCTATGCAACAACAGGCTGTGGCTAGTAGCCCATTAACGACATTTTTGAATTAGTGGAAATATGGACTTTTATCAAGTTTTTCAACAACATACTTGGGACGAAATCCGAGAGAGTATTTATCAAAAAACACCTCAGGATGTCATAAGAGCACTCCAAAAATCTGGTAAGCGAGATTTGGAAGATTTCAAAGCGTTGATTTCGCCTGCTGCTACTGGTTTTTTGGAAGAAATGGCTCAATTAAGTCACAGACTGACTCAAAAGCGTTTTGGCAAAACCATACAGATGTATGTGCCGCTGTATCTTTCGAATGAGTGTCAAAATATCTGTACTTATTGTGGGTTTAGTTTTGATAACAAAATCAGAAGAAAGACACTTACCGAAGAAGAGATTTTGCAGGAAGTAGCTGTGCTCAAACGCATGGGGTATGAACACGTACTATTGGTAACTGGTGAAGCTAATCAGACGGTTGGCGTACCCTATTTGCAAAAAGTAATTCGATTGATAAAACCCTATTTTTCTCAAATATCTATCGAAATACAGCCCCTCGACCAAGACGAATATGAAATTTTGGTTGCTGAAGGGGTACACGCAGTACTGGTATATCAAGAAACTTATCATGAGGAGGATTACAAAAAACATCATCCAAAAGGTAAAAAATCGAATTTCCAGTACAGAATCCAAACACCAGACCGATTAGGTGCAGCGGGGATTCACAAAATGGGTCTGGGAGTACTCATAGGCTTGGAAGATTGGCGGGTTGATTGCTTTTTCACAGCCTTGCATCTTAGATATTTAGAAAAGCGCTATTGGCAAAGTACCTATTCCATCTCTTTTCCGAGGCTTCGACCATTTTCGGGCGGCTTAGAGCCAAAAGTAGAAATGTCAGATAGAGAGTTAGTACAGCTGATTTGTGCCTATCGCATTTTTGACGAAGAAGTAGAATTATCTATTTCTACCCGAGAAAATGAGATTTTTAGAGACAATATTATCAAACTCGGTATTACGTCGATGAGTGCTGGTTCCAAAACCAACCCAGGTGGATATGTGGTTGAACCAGAATCTTTGGAACAATTTGAAATCAGCGATGAGCGCTCACCACAGGCAATCGCCTCTGTTATTCAGGCGCAAGGTTATGAACCTGTTTGGAAGAATTGGGATAGACTTTTGCAATGAGAATAATGTTGAATTGTGAATTGTCCTTGCCTAAAATAGGTTGCCTTATCTTCAGTAAATTTTCAACATTATTCAATTCTTTTGAAGAGAAAAGTGTATTGACTCAGAAAATCGTAAGGAAAACTAACACCATTTACTTTAGCGCCGTAGGTGCGAAAGAACACCAACTATCGTGAAGTCTTTCGCACCTACGGCGCTCTAAAGGGACTTTTATTTCTATATATTCTACCAAACTGTCGCTCCTACGGAGCTTTTCTCAGCAATAATAATACTATTCGCTAAATCTAAAAAGCAACCTATTTTAGGCAAGGACAAAGGACAACTCAAAACTCTCAACTCATAATTCAGCATTAATACTTACTTATCATTCATCAAAACCAAAAAAGCTTAAGGCAGGGCCTTAAGCTTTTCTTCATTACACCAATATAAAAAATCCTAACGGACTTCTTGTCTTTTAGTACTCAGTAGTTTGAGGATTGAAATTCGTCCATTTTTGAGTCCAATCATTTGAGCCATCAAAAGCACCTCTGAAACTCGCTGAATCGAAACCTGTTGGCAATACTACGCCATCAGCTAATATTCTTGAACCTTTTTGTGGGCTGAATTTTGGAGCACCCAAAAGGTTGAAATCTGCTTGTAAACCTAAATCTGTTAATGACCAGCTAATAGCATTTTTACGGTTCGCATCATTAAACATGGCTGTCTCAACGTTCAAAATCGGAGCAGTTGTTCCTGTAATTACAACTCCTTTATAATCCGACTTGCCATTTTTGAAATTGTCTTGTGACAACGTTCCTTCTAATTCTAAACCAGCTTTTGGAAATGCACCATTTACAACGGTATTATAAATACTCAAAGCAGAGTTACGTCTGATACGGAAAGCAGAACGGTATTTTTTGTCAACAGTACCGTTAGCAATATAGATACTCACGTTTGCAAATTTGGCAGAGGTTTGTGGCAATGCCGTTGAACCAGAACCATCGTTATCTGATTCAAAACCATTTGAGTCAGAACAACTACACTGGTCAGCTACTAATGGGTCACGGAGTGCTACTGCATATTGTACATTTCCTGAGAAACCATTGTCTGTATCAAAATCATCATCCAGAGTACGGTATGAAATCAAGTGTTTGGCATTTACAGCACCACCAAACCATTCGAAAGCGTCATCGCCAGAATGCGAAACTTGTACATAGTCTATTTTTGTTCCGTAACCTACACCACCAAGCGTCAAACCGTTAACTTCTTTATCTGTTTCGAAAGCAACACCTGCAAATTCGATACGTACATATTTCAAAATACCAGAGTTATCAGCATCGTTGGTTCCACCAAAAGTTGTTACGTTTTCACCTTCAATTGTGATAGGCGTCTTATTTACTTTAGCTTTTCCTAAAATAATTACACCACCCCAGTCACCAGCTTTACGTTGACCGATTGCTTGGTTAGACGTAAATACGATAGGTTTATCTTCTGTGCCTTCTGCTAAAATTTTTGCCCCTGGCTTGATAATCAAAGTACCTTTTGTTGGCAAATCACCTTTGATGATTGTCCCAGGCTGAATCGTTAGGGTTACGCCTTCTTCTACGTAAACAAAACCATTTAAAAGGTATTTCTTATCGGCAGTCCAAGTTGTATTTGATGTAATAGAACCTTTTACTACCACCATTTCACGACTTGCTACTGGTGTTGGTTCTTGAAAATCGTTTTCCAATTTACCACATGAAGTAGTTGCTAAAGCAATGGCAGTGATGTAAAGAAGTTTATGTATATTTTTCATGATTTCTGATATTGGCTTTCACAAAATAGCTAAGCGATGGCTTATGTTTATTCTGTTAAAAAAGTTTGTGTACGGTTTTACAAAGCTGAATTTAGTTTCACTCCTGAAGCTACCACTCAGCTAATGGATTTTGATAATTTACTGATAACTGATATACAATTAACCAATCTTCTCACTGGATTAGAACTTGTAATTGATACCGATCGTTGATGTTGTACCACGTTTGTAAGTTCTGAACACATCATCTTTTCCAGTTTCAATCTTCTTATCGTTGTTAGTATCGTTATAGAATCTAAATGGCTGATTCAACAAATCTTGGATACCTACTTTCACTTCGATATGCTTTCCGAAACCTTTTGTAACGTTTAAGTCGATTACATTTCTTGGCATTTCATATACTGTTGGGAATACAACACCATCACCTACCAAGAAAATACGAGAACCTACAACATTATAAAGAACGTTGGCAGAAAGGTTGCTTTCGTTATCGTTGTAATAAACACCAGCGTTAATCAAGTATGGAGACTGACCTTGTAAGAAACGGCTGTCTGAAGATTGTCCGCTAAAACCTGTTTTCACATCTGAATCAATGATTGAAGCGTTCAACAAAAGTGTTAGGTTATCCACAAATTTTGAACTAGCTAAGCCCTTCAATGATTTACGCATTTCTAATTCCAAACCTCTACTGAATGCTTTTTCTGCATTTCCAACACCGAAGGCAATACCCGAACCTGCATTCAAAATTCTAGCTTCGATTGGGTTTGTAAATTGCTTGTAGAAGGCCGCAAGTGAGATTACTTCACCTTCTGAAGGATAGAATTCGTAACGTAAATCGTAGTTAGCGATGGTTGCTGTTTTCAACTCAGAGTTACCTACACGAGTTACGTCATAGTTAAAGTCATAATAAGGAAATGGCGCTAACTCACGGAATTCAGGACGGTTTACTGTTTGGCTGTAAGCTGCACGAATCTGGTTTTTGTCGTTCAATACATAAGAAAGTGTTACAGAAGGCAACCAGCTTAATAATGGTCTGTCTACGTTTAATTTCTCGCCACTACCACGTTTCAAGGTTACTAATTGCTGACGGTTTTGTTCTGCTCTTACACCAAACGAAGCGTTGAATTTACTTGAGAAAGGCACATAAGCATTTACATAACCTGCGTACAATTCGTTACGAGCTTTGTACGCATCTTCGTAACCAGTACCTTCGTTATAAAACAATCCTGTTGTAGATAGGTTGGCTGGGTCGAAGAATTTGTCTGGTGATTGCGTCAAAATTGCATCTCCTACATTATTGGCATTTACGATACCAAACCAACGAGCAGCAAAATTACGGTCTTTCTTTTCGAGATATGTACCAGCACGAAGCTTAATCAATTCTTTTTCAGATGCATCTGCTTTACCGATACGGTGCTCTAAGTCGATACGTCCCGATACTACATTTTCAGTTAATGCTGAGTAAAAACGTGCCGCTTGTTGTAAAGTTGGACTTTGCGATTGTTGAATATTGATGGTGAATGGATCGTTGCTACCCAATGTACGGCTCGAAGTAAAACGACGGTTGTCTGGTTCCTGACGGTTTGTGTATCCGTAACCACCTGTCCAAGTCAACTTAGTCATATCTGACAATTCGTGCGTACCACTCAACTGACCAGAGTAAATACTCTTTTGCTCGTAAGTCATCGAGTAGTTTTTCAACTCAATATTATTGTTGTTATAACCATTTCTCAAAACAGTTTCTTTAGAGCCCAATTGGTTAAACAAATTACGGAATTCAATTTTGTTAGCAGGGTTAATAATCAAAGCCCAGTTTGACATTACACCTACTCTAACGTTTTCAGCATAAGCGTTATCGTTGTAAGCAAATTCTTTTTCACTAGCTGTATTACCAGCATCAGCGTTGTAAGCATAACGATAAAACTCGATATTTGGCGTTCTTTGGTGAGTAAGACTGTAGTTAACAGCATTGATAGTTGCTACTTCTAAATTACCAACATTAAAACGACGTGTCATTCCTAAGTTACCTCTAAAATCTGGCAATACCGATAGTGAGCTTTGGTTGAAATAACTTGGCAAAGATTTGAAAGCATTTACTACAGCAGGAGTATTAGCACCAGATAAGATTGTACTTGTGCTAGGGATAGAAGAAGGCAAACCTCTCAAACCGTTATCGAAACCTAAAAAGTCTGTACCGCTTCCTTTATACGTAGTAGCTGTTTGGAAAGTTGTATTACTACGATGTCCTAATGAAAAACCAGCTGTGAAAGAATTTCCATCTGGAATGGTTTTAGTATAAATCTTAATCACACCACCACCAAATTCACCAGGAAGATCAGCAGACCCCGATTTGAAAATCAACATACGGTCGATGGCTGTAGAAGGAATCAAGTCGAATGAGAATGCTTTTGTATCTACTTCAGTAGAAGGCGTAATCGCATCGTTGAGCATTACGGTATTGTAACGTTCGTTCAAACCACGTACAATCACAAAACGGTCATCTTGGATAGATACCCCTGGCACACGACGTACAACAGCCGAAGCGTCACGGTCTTGTGTTTTTTGGATTTGCTGTGCCGAAATACCAACAGCTATTTGTTCTACTTTTTTAATTTCTGTAATAACCGAAACCTCAGTTCCTTTATTTTTAGTACCACGTACTACCACTGCATCGAGTGTAGTGTTGGCCTCAGCAATCGTTGTGTTTATTAAGGTTGTTTTTCCTGCTTCAACTCTTACATTTGAAATTACTTTGCTTTCGTAACCTACAAATGAAAAAATAACAGTGTGAACTCCAGCAGGTACACGCGATAATTCAAATTCGCCTTGCATATTTGTTTGTGTACCGATTTGTGTTCCTTCTACTCTTACCGCAGTTCCTAACATTAGCTCGTTAGATTTTGCATCTTTAAGGCTACCTTTAATGCTTCCTGTTTGAGCAAAAGACACTAAAGCAGTGAATAAAAATAGAAGAGTACTGAGTAATAAATTTCGTTGCATGTGTATGTGTATTAAATAGAAATGTCTCTATATCTTCGACGCAACAAAATTATTACTTGAATATTACCTATGTGTTTGTGAATTTTAAACAAACTGTTAAGGATATCCTCTATTTGATAACATTATCTTAACATTAGAAACAATCACTTAACATAAAGTACTTTTAGGGTATTTTATTAGACTATTTCTAGTAAAAAGTACTCAAAAGAGTCATTACCGAAAAATTAAGTCTGTTAAGAATTATCGACAAATGACGAAAAAGAGTTTAACTATTTTGTTACAATCTTAGTAAAAGAGATACTGTTTGGTGTCTATATTATCACACTGCTGTATTTTTCCCTCATAAATCAGTTGGTGATTAAAAACCGCTTTAGCATGGTTCTTGCTCGGATATTTTACTACTATTGTATTGTAGTAAAAGTTAAATTTGTAAGAACAATGAGGGGAATAACCTCAGAATTAGCCTGCCTTTTTACCTTTTTCAAAAAATGTCAAAGAAAAATAAATCGCCCAAAGTAGAAACACAGTCCCCCAAAGCGACTTCAGAAACGGTAATCACAACGCCATCAAACACTTCAAAAAATACTATTTTAACCATCATTGTATTTGCAGTTGTTGTATTACTTGGATTTAGCGGAGGTTTTAGTAATCAATTTGTTGACTGGGACGACCACGTGTATGTAGTCGAAAATATCCTTGTTACCCATCCATCAGGACATTGGCTTGAAGCTTGGCAAAGCCACGTAGCCAGTAACTATCATCCCCTAACGATGTGGTCACTGATGCTCAACGCTGTAATGTCAGGAGCAGAATCAGCAAGAGCTTTTATCGTAACCAATACCTTTATACATTTTCTTAATGTTATTCTGGTTTGGCTTTTGGCTCAAAAACTTCTTGAAAGTTATGAGACAGGTGAACGTCAAAAGAAATTCATTGCCATTCTTACTGCGCTACTTTTTGCCATTCACCCCATGCGTGTCGAGTCAGTTATTTGGGTGTCGGAGCGCAAAGACGTTTTATATGTATTTTTTCTACTGTTGGGTAGCTTGCAGTATTTCAAATATGTGGATAAAGGTCAAAAAGTGATTCATTTGATTTTTGCATTCTTACTATATCTAGCCTCATGTTTGTCAAAAGGACAAGCTGTTATTTTTCCATTAGTCCTATTTCTTTTTGACTATTGGAGAAATAGAGAATTTTCTGTCAAAGTTTTTGTAGAAAAAATTCCGTTTTTCGTGGTATCTGTTGTATTCGGTCTAATAGCCATTAATATACAAGGAGGAGGAAATTTGGGAGGAATGATTCATCCAATTGCAGCAACAGGCGTAGCATTCAAACCAGAAGATATTAGCTATTTCAAAACGATTACCTACGCAGGATACGGTTTTATGATGTATTGGGTACACTTGGTGGCTCCTATTGGATTACGCTCAATGTACATGTATGAAGACCCAACACTATTTCATTCTGAGTATTATTTGGGTTTAGTAGTAATGCTCGGAATTTTGGGCTGGGGAATATTTAATATCAAACGCAATAAACTCATCGCCTTTGGGATTGGCTTTTTTACGGTAACTATCATTCTAGTGCTTCAAATTCTGCAAGTGGGTGGCGCTATTATGGCCGACCGATATACTTATTTGCCCTATATAGGTTTGTTTTTTATGCTAGCGGTGGGTATTTCAAAACTAACAGAAAATCCCAAAATGCAGCAGGCTGTATGGGCAGGCTGTATCATTTGGTTAGGAATTTTGCTTGTCATTACTAGAAAACAAGTAGGTACATGGCAAAACTCCGGAACGCTTTTTTCTCGAAGAATAGAACTAGCACCAGAAAAAGATGAAAGAGCCTATAGCGCCGCAGGGCAATATTATGGTGCAAAAGAAAATAATCTGGATTTGGCTATTGCCTACAGCGAAAAGGCGATTCAGTTGGGTTACAAAATTGATGTTACGCCATTGGGCAATCTAGCTTCGGCTTATGAACGTAAAGGCGACTATCCTAAAGCAATAGAATATTTGACAAAAGCCATTCAGCAATTTCCATCCGCAGATACCTATCTGAATCGAGGCAATACGTATCTCAATGCCCAGATGCCAGACAAGGCACTTCCTGATTTAGAAAAAGCACTCACGATGCCCGAAAACAAGCGCATTGGGGTCAACTACGGTTCTTTGGCAACGGCACAACTTAATACCAACAAAACAGAAGAAGCCCTCAAAAACTTCAATATCGCTATTGATCAATATGGTAGTCAGAACCCTGAGCATTTTTATAATAGAGGTGTAACTCATCATAAATTAGGTCATTTAGAGGCCGCAATTATTGATATTAAACGATGTCTACAATTAAAACCAGACCATCCACAAGCCACTCAGGCATTGAGTCTTTTAGGAGTGAAGAGGTAAATTTTAATTGAGTGAATATTCTAAAATTTGTATTCTAGCTGTAGAGACGCAATGCTTTGCGTCTAAAGACTTATCCTTCTAAAAATTATAATATCAAAAACGGCGGTCTAAAAACTAATTTAGATCGCCGTTTTTGATATTGTATATGTTACAGTTCATTATTTTTAAAAAGCTCAAACATTTTCCGTAATAGCTCCTTTTGCTTTGGCTCAAACTGATTTGCAACAAATATGTCAAACTTGTAAAATACAAAATAGCCAAATCTAGAATAGTTATTTTCAGGCTCTTGGAGTTTGACAATTCGTTTAAATACTACATTTAAACCTCCACGAAATCTATCCTGAGCTGAGTTATTGCTCATATCGAGTAAAAACTCACGTAATAACTCTTTGATTTCAGCAATGATTTCTTTTAATGATTTATATCTTGCAAAAACAAGCGGTTCTCTATTGAGCTTTAACTTCTCGATGGTAATTTCTGCTCGATTTGTTAATCCTTTGATTGTTCCATCAGGCATAAAAATAAGATGCTCCTCCACCTTGTCAACCTCTGGATTTAAAAATGAGGCTTTCTCGGCAAAAAGCACTTCAGAATTGATAGACACAAAGTCCCAATGAGCAACTCCTTCAGGCGTTAGATTTGGAGCAAACACCCTATTACCCTCCACTGGGAAACTATTACTTTTATTCCCATTACAAGTACTACACCCCAATGTCAAATTTGTCCATTCGTATGCAAGCCAATAATAACCTAAATGGTCTGTATCTTCAATTAACTTAGCTTTGGGTCTGTAATGCTCTACTTGTAAAGTTGCACCAGCCAAGGTGTTTGTTTCACAATAAGCGCATTTGTTTTTATAAATCGCCAACAGCTCTTTATATGTCTTATCTCTGTAAATGCTCTTCTTGAACTTATGTTCATTTTTTGTTCCCAAAACCTCTTTTAATAATGCATCTGTAACAGATTTTAGAAGACCTTCAGGAGGGTTATCAAATTCTTTTTTAACACTAATCATACAGGTAGAAAACTATTTAGGATTGCTTTTGGGTAAAAATAATTCATCAGGGAATTGTTGATTACTTTCCTCAAACTCTTTCAGATATTCTTCCACTTTGAGGTTTTCTTCTAGTTCTTCATACGAATCCTCCGTTCTGACTTCTCCTAAATTTTGATGTTGAACAGAAACAAAGTCTTCCAAATCAAATACCCCTGAAGTAAGCAACAAATTTGGCGTAAGATTTTTTAAATCTATGTTTACTCTTTCAAGTTCAATACCGTTCTTTTTTGTTCTCGTAACTTTGATGATAATACTATTGGCATAAGCACCTAACAGAGGGATGGGGCTATGCGTGGTAACGATGAATTGTATTTGGGGAAAAATTGATGAAAACTTCCCTACTATCTCACGTTGTAATTTAGGATGCAAGTGTAAATCCAATTCATCGATTAGTACAATCCCTTTCAAGTCGTGTGGATTTTTAATATCAGGCTGTTTACGAGAAAGTCTCAATATAATATCTCCCGCCAGTGCTATTATCGCTTTAAAACCAGAGGCTAATTTTTTAAAGGGCAAAGGCTGATATATAGCATCTCCAGAAGCATCTATTTCTTTTTCTATATACTCAATTTTATCAGTATCTGGATTATATCGTATATCATCAAGTTGAGGAATTAAAGTACAAAATGCCTTTTTTACTAACGTAAATCGAGGGTCATCTTTTAGGGTCCATTTAACTAATTCATATTCAATATTGAGCAACCAACCATCTGAGTTAAAGAGATTATATGAAATAGAACTTTTGCCCTCTTCGTCATTCTGTGTACCTGACAAATTTAATCGAATAGGGCCATAAGCCACTAGATGTTTTAGTGGGTGGTGATTGTTGAAAATATCATTTATGAAGCTTTCTTCTTGACTTTTATATTCTACCTGTATTACACAATTAGCTTCTTCTACCAGATTAGTATTACCATCCAAGCGTCCGTTTAACCCTAAAAATATAGATTGTAAAACAGTGGTTTTGCCAAAACCATTTTCGCCTACCAAGAAAATCCATTGTGCATCTACAGGGATAGCTTCTAATTTGGTCTGTAGAATACCTTGAAAGTTTGAAACAGATAGCTGCTTTAAAGTATATGGTAACTCCTTTTGCTCAGGAAGTAGGTAAACGTTAGGTTCATTGACTAGAGGCTCAGATACTGGGGAGTCTATTTCAAATAAATCTGAATAGTCAATACTTGAAGTCTCTGTCGCTGTAATACTTGGGGTTAAAGCATGAAGAGATTTCAAATAAAGTAGTAATACATTTATTACATCATTCATATTTGTTGAGAATGAATAAATTCCCCTTATGCTGTAGATAAATGTGGCGCTTTTCTTATTAAATGTTAAATTCAACTGAGTCTTATTTTCAAAATCATACGACTCATATTTCGCAATACTGTCTATCCTAAAAAATAATTCTTCGTGTCCTTTTGGATAAATTAACAATAGGCAATCGTCAGTGGCTTGTTTAGCGACTAATGGATAATCTGTGGTCAAGTTAAACTTCTTAACTTGTTCAGAAATATCTTTTAGTAAATCTATTACACCTTTGGGTAATTCTTTTCTATTCATGTGCTATTTATCGCTTTAGAATCCTAGTCATTACACAAATTTGAATAATTTATTTGGCACTTTCAAGAACATATACAAATAGAAAGTCCCCTTAGTAAGCTTGCTAAGGGGACTTTCTATTTTCTACTTTATCTCTATCCTCTCAATCTTCGGAATCAGCAATTTCAGTAGCGTAAAGGCTATCATATAGGCACTTGCTGCATAGGCGAATAGAGGAGTATAACTCCCCGTTTTTTCTAATACCCATCCTATAATCATCGAAAACAATACGCCTCCCAATGCACCTGCCATACTGCCAAATCCTACAACGGTTGCCACAGCATTGCTCGGAAAAATATCTGACACAAGCGTGTAAGCATTGGAAGACCAAGCTTGTTGTGCTGCCAAGGCAATACCTACCATTATGACAGCAAACCATAAATTGGTAAAATAACTTCCGAAAAACATGGGTAATACTGCACAAGCACATACCAAAAATGCGGTTTTGCGTGCGCTGTCGATACTATATGATTTCTTTTGAATCAGCCATGTGGGAAACCACCCTCCTATCACACTACCTGCATCGGATAATAAGTAAACTGTCATTAATGGCAAACTCAGTTTGCCAAGAGGAATGCCAAAGGTTTTGTCCAAAAATTTAGGTAGCCAATACAGATAAAAATACCAAACAGGATCAATCAAGAACTTCATGATGGTAAAAGTCCAAAGGGCTTTATAATTCAATAATTCTCGCCAAGCAATAGGTTTTACGGCTCGTTGTTCTGACTGAATATAACTCCTTTCTTCCTCGCTTACACTTGCATGCTGGTCGGGTGTGCGATAATAGCTCCACATCCAAATGACAACCAAAAACCCCAATGCACCCGTCATAATAAAGGTGGCTTGCCAACCAAACTGTATGGTCAATAAAGGAACCAATAAAGCTGCTACGATTACGCCCATGTTCGAGCCTGCATTGATAATACCTGCCACAATCGAGCGCTCATGTGCAGGAAACCATTCTGAAGTAGCCTTGATGGCCGCAGGAAAATTTCCAGACTCTGATAAACCTAAAAATACTCTAGCCAATCCAAATCCCATGGGCGTCCCTACAAGGGCATGTGCCATCGACGCCAAACTCCACAACAAAATGGTAAGTGTATAGCCCAATCGTGTGCCTATACTATCCAAAATACGCCCTACAACTGCCATTCCAATCGCATAAGATAACTGAAATGCACTTACGATATAGCCATATTGCATTTCGTTCCAACCAATCTTTTTTTGTAAGTCACTAGCCAAAATACCCAGCACCTGTCGATCTAGTAAATTGATAGTAGTAGCAGCAAAAATCATCGCACAGATTGTCCAGCGTATCTTACCTTGTGGTTTGGTTTGCATAGTTTTAGTTTAGGAATATATGAATTTTATATTTATATCGGATTTTGGATTTTGGATTTCGGAAGTCTAACATACATTTTCTAAACTTATAAAGGTATTTTTCAATATTTCCGAAATCAGAAATCTCAAATCCGCAATTGTTTGAAAACTGTGCATGTCACTAGCTCTAGGGTATTTGTTGTACCAATTCTAGCACTACACTGGGGTCGTGTTCAATCCCAAAATAGTCCAAATATAGCGAAACCTGATAGTCGAGTGTATGATGTCCATGATGGATTTGATAGCCCAAAGATGCCGCTTTTTGTAACAAAGCAGTTTCCTTAGGTTTCATAATAATATCTGCAATGACTGTATGTTTTTCAAAAAACGTTGGGTCAAAAGGTAATGGGTCGTTGGGTTGTAATCCGCTATTACTCGCATTAATCGCCAAATCAATGTGAGTTGGGGGTACTTCTTGTGCTAATATTGTACTTTCAGGATAAAAAGAACGTAGTCTTTCAGCTAAAGCTTCTGCTTTTTCTGGAAAAATATCACTCAAATACAAGGTAGAAATCCCTGCATCACAAAGTGCCACAGCTAAGGCACAACCTGCTCCTCCTGTACCAACCAAATACACGCTTTTACCTTTACAAATAACTCCTTTGGCTTCAAGACCAACCACAAACCCAAGACCGTCAACGGTATCTCCGTATGAACGACCATTTTCGTCAAATCGAATCAAATTGACACTTCCAGAACGCTTAGCACGCTCGGTAGCTTCATCCACCAAATCTACCAAAGGATTTTTATATGGAATCGCAATCGTCATTCCTTTGAAATTATTAAAATGTCTAAAAGCCGTAAAAATGCTAGAAAGATTGGCAGGTTCAACTTCTATAGGAATCCAAATGGCATTGATGCCTAATGCAGGAAAAACTTGATTCATCAAAATAGGTAAGCGAATCTGTTTGACAGGATAGCCTGGGGTTGCAAATACCAAAGTTTTACCGTCAATTTCGGGAGCAAATGTATCGATTGTATCCATGTGTGAATAAGAACAAAAACGAAAGTCTTTGTCTATCCTTTAAGCAAAGGAATAATTATTAGTTAGAATTGGGAACAGTTTTAGCTTTTAAAATTACATGATTAATCGCTCAATATAGAATCTTTTCGCTAAATAATATCATGAAATCGATTTAATAAATCAAAATGATACATTATAGAGTTTGGAATGATGAGTTGCGAGTGAGGAGTTTTTGGATGTCTTTATAAATTACTTTGGAGAAAAAACACGTTTTGTAAAAGTTCAAAATCGATTATTCAACCTTCTTGAAGACAATCGCATGAGTAATGTCGAAGGTAGCATAAGTTGGGTTGTCACTAAATGTAAGATCCTTCAATACTACTGAATCACCTGTAATAGGCAAAGACGAACTTACCAATGCTACGCCCATTCCCATACCGACTAAACCAACTAGCAGCTCGGTACTCGATACTTCTTGGACAATTTGTGGCTCACGATGAAAACCAGCAGTCTTACAACGGCGCTCTACTTCGTCGTAGAGGGTATATAAATTGCGCTGAACTTCTATCCAACGCTCGCTACGAAGCTGTTCAATCTTGATTTTCTTATAATTAGCTAATGGATGTTTGCTAGGTAAAAGAACCTTTAAACAATTTGACTCGGTATATCGAGGCGAAAGGCTGGGAAAAAGGAGTGGAAAATGAGTAATACCCAAAGCTATATCGTCACGGATTAATCCTTCTTGTACACCTTCAGCTGTATTATATTCGACCAACTTTATCGGTGAATCTGGATACCATTCTTGTACTTTTTGGGTAAGCTCAATAACTTGTGATTTGGGTAAAAGTCGATAAAATCCAAGATTAATTTGTTTTGCTTTAGAGCCTAATTTCTTGGTATTTTCAAGCATTCTATCAAACTGTTCCGTAAATCGGGAAGCATCTTTTAGGAGAAAAAGTCCAGCTTCAGTTAATTCAACTTTTTTGTGAAGTAACCTTTTTGTTTTATCAAACAACTCAATTCCTAGTTCTTGCTCAATGAGGTTGATTTGTTTGGTTAGGGCTGGTTGAGATATACAAAGGTTTTCGGCAGCTCGACCAAAATGTAACTCTCGTGCGGCTTCAAGAAAATATTTGAGCTGTCGTAACTCCATCTGGATACTAATTGAGTGATAGAAAGGGGCAATTCATTTTGGATTTCGGATATTTGATTTCGGAATTGTAACTTACTTTTTTACAAAAGATAAAGATATCTTTCAACACTTCTGAAATCTGAAATTCAAATCCGCAATATTTTAAAAACCTTTGTACAGTACTAATTTCGGATATTTGATTTTCCTAAAAATCCAAAATCAAATATCCGAAATCTAAAATCATAAAGAGCCTCTCATATTCAAGTAAAAAGGATTTTCGATATGTTCTTTCGAAGAGTTAAGTACCAATTTAGCGGCGGTAACCCCCATTGCCTCAAAGTCAGTAGAAATGGTTGTTAAGCCTTTCATAATAAACTTTTTGAGTGGGGTTTCATTATAAGAAATTATCCCTACGTGTTCCCCTACCGTGAGATTAAGCGTGATAATTTTTTCTAAAAGTTGTACTAAATCATCTTCCATCAAACTAATAAATACCTCTCCTTCATTGACAGGTTCCTCAGCCAAATCATGCACAATGTGATGGTTGAAGGCATAGTTACTACAAAAAGTTTTGAAGCCTTTCAAGATTTCCTGAGGATAATAACTATGCTCAGGAAAGACTAATTTAATGGTATGATATTTACTCAAAGCATCCAAAGCTTGGCTCAATGAGTTAAAAATATCCTTTTCAAAGTTTTCATACACAGCCCCATAATTCCCCTGAATCTCTTTGACTTTTTTATCAATAATAATTAGTTTGTCTTTTGGGAGCTGATCTAGCAATTTATACGCTTTTTCTTCCTCATCAATAAAATGTGGAATCACAACATAATGTGTATAATTGCTTTTTTGTTGTCCCAGTAGTTTACTAAAAAGTACGTAATCGTTGTTGTAAATATAAAAGTCAATAGCCGCTTTGTCGCCCAGTGTTTTGACAAAAGCATCGTAAATGATTTTCTTGTGTGGACTCAACTTATTGAATACCAAGAAAATCTTAAGTTCTTGTGACAAAAAAGTACTTGCCACAAAATAGCCTTTTCCTGGCGAAGAAGTCAATACGCCCAACTTGCGCAGTTCGTTATAGCCTTTTTCGACAGTAATACGTGAAATATCGAACTCGATACTTAGTTCGTTTATCGAGGGTAATAAATCCCCAGTGGTGAGGATCCCCTGTCTAATAGCACTAAGTACCGAGTTGACAAGTTGCTGATATTTCGGGGTTGCCGAAAATTCATCAATATTTAAATGTTCTAAAAAACGCTCTTTTTTCATAGAGAATTACCGATACCGACAATAATCACCGATAAAAGGATAATACCAATACCTGTTAAAATCGTACGGAAAATTGATTTTGAAACGCCTTTCCATTCGCCTAATACAATACCCCAACAGTTGGACGTAAGGATGATAGTTGCCATGTGCAAAATCCATGAACTAGCGCCATTACCTAATTTGCTTTCGCCCATTCCATAGAAGAAAAACTGCAAAAACCATGTTGTACCAGCAACCGCTGCAAAAGCATAGTTTTTCTTCAAAGGAGCTTTTGAGTTTAAATAGTCACCAAATGTTTTGTTACGTGTGTTAAGATACATACACCATACAAAATTGGTCACAAATCCACCCCAAAGTACAACTACAAAGATAACATTGTTTTGGAATAATGGATTACAGCCTTTTGCTACTGCTGTTTCGGCCATGGCCTTTCCAGCTTCAATACCAAAGTTAAAACAAGCACTCATCATACCAGAAATCGTAGCTACGATAAGTCCTTTGGTAAGGTTAAATTCTTTGATCGTTTCTGTTTTTTGTTCTTCGGTAAGTTCTCTTTCTTTCATCATTCCAGCCTTACCACAAACCATGATACCGCCCAAACAAACCAAAATACCTAATAATACGACCTGCCCACCAGTATGACTAATCATATATGAGAAAGTTCCCTCAACGTCATTAGTAAATACATCACGATATACGGCAGGTAACAAAGAACCAAATGTAGAACATAAACTCAAGGCAATAGACATACCCAAAGACATACCCAAATAACGCATAGCCAAACCAAAAGTCAAGCCACCGATACCCCAAAGTAAGCCCATCAAAAATGTCCAAAAAATCACACCTTGATCGGTAGTTTTGATAATCGTCATAAAATCAGGAATAGTAAGATAGGCAGCCAAATATGGTACTAATAGCCACGATACCACACCACCCACAATCCAAGCACTCTCCCATGCCCATGATTTAACACGATTATAAGGGATATAAAAACTCCCAGAAGCAAAACCACCTACCGAGTGGAAAATAACGCCAAGAATAGATTCCATAAAAAGGTCTTTTTACATAGTCTAAGATTTACATGTATGTGGAACAATCTGCAAACCTTAAAATTGTGATTATATGAAGTTTGATTATTGAAAAACAAATATTATTCTACAAATATAACCCTTTATGCACCTTACAACTGTCCTAAGGCATCTTTGAATATTGCAGTTTTTTAATTACCAAAAATTATATATAAAATAACTAATAGTTATATTTCTACTCGATATTTATCTTATAATTTAACCATCTATCAAAACGTTATATCACTGAGACTAGAAGGGAATTGTACTTTAATAAGTATTTAGTTTTTAATCCTTAGAAGCTATTCTTTTGAAAAACAATTTTTTGTATATTCCATTAAGTATGGTCAGGCATAAAATAAATATCATTTTTCTAGGGTGCTAATAAAGTTTTTACAGAAGAAATAAAAAGTTGAAATAACGATACTCTAATGCATTCATTTATATACACCGTAGTATTGAGTATCTAAAACGCTAATTTATTTTTGATAAAAACCTCCCTATTCTACTCAATTGGTTTCAGGACTAAGTCATTTTGTTGAATCTATGGAAAAACAACCTCTTTTTATTGAAAAACAGCGCTTTAACCAATGGTGGATGTGGTTGATATTGTTGGGTACCAATGGTATTTTCATTTATGGCTGGATACAGCAAATTTATTTAAATATTCCCTTCGGCGACCACCCCATGAGCAATACAGGATTATGGATTGCGGTACTAGTTATGTTGGCATTTACAGTCTTTATGCGTTCTTTTTGTCTAGAAACAAGCATATATGAGGATGGTATTTACGTACGATTTGTTCCACTTCAAAAAAGCTTCAGAATCTATCAATGGGATATGCTTGAGGAAGTTTATGTACGAAAATATGCTCCACTATCAGAATATGGAGGCTGGGGCTATCGAGTAGGATTTGGAAATGCAGGTGGCGCTTTGAATATAGCTGGAGATATGGGAATTCAATTAGTTTTTAAAGATAAAATGTCTTTACTCATAGGGACGCAAAAACCAGAAGAAGCCCAAAAAGCTTTAACATTAATCAATTTGTCGCAAGTAGAATAATTGAGTGGTTGAGTGATTACTTTAAAATTCAATTAAAGTAACCACTCAGTCACTCAATAAGTAAACTCCATCCAGTAACCGTCAGGGTCTTGGATAAAAATTTGGGGGACACCATCTGGGCGCATTTTGGGTCCTACCATGGGTATTTTTTTAGCCTTCAAAAAGGCTTCGCACTCTTCAATATCTTCTACTTCTAAAGCAAAATGATTACGTCTTGTGCCTCCAACGATAATGTCATCGGTACGACCTGCAATCAGATGTAAAGTATGCGTACCCAATGCATACCAAGCTCCCTCAAAATCAAAAGCTGGACGAGCTACTTCTGGCAATTCTAATACATTTCCATAAAACTCTTTCGACGCCTCTAGGTCCTTGACAAAAAGGGCGATATGATTAATCTCTTTGATTTTCATAGTGTTGTAAGCACTAAGATTTCCCAAAATAATATTTTAGTATACCTCACCGCTGAATAACCTTAAACTTTTATTGCCTATTGGGTTTCGTTATATTTTACACCTAAAAATCTATTATCCTTAGTGAAGACTGCTCGTTTTAAATCATCAAGATCAAATTGCAATCTTCTATTTTCTGATGCAGATTCGATTAAATCACTATTGAGTGTAACAATATACTGAAATTCATTTGGCGTTTTACGATTATATTCAAATAGAAAATTCAAACTTTTCTCTATTGAATCATCGTCTTCGAAGATATTGTCGTGAATAAGAAATCTTGGATGATTGTTTCGGGTATATTCATTTAACATTAATGAAATATCATAAATAAAGACTTTCATTCTTTCTGTTGAATGACTACCATCATCATCAATTCTCATTATAAAATCAATTACATTTTGATTTTTTGTTGTTTTTATTTCAAAGTGAGCTTCACGGTTACCCATTATTCTCTCATGAATGTTTAGAATAGACTCTTTAAAACTTTTTAACATTTCTTGATTTTTGTAGAGCTCTTCTTCCAAGTCTGAAATCAAAACCGATTTTTCCGTTTCAAGTTTTTTCTTAATCCTTTCTGATTCATCATATTTTTGAATCAATGAACGTAAATTATTTAGTTCTCTATTCTTTTCATTAAACACTCTAATTGACGTCTTTAAATCTTTAAGAACTTCTCCATTATCCAACAAGGCAATCTTTTCAGAATATTCTTCATCAAGTTTCCTTACAATTGAATTAATCTCAGAAAGTTCAGACTTCAAACTTGTCAAGCGGTCATTTACAATTGAATTTCTAAAACCATCAATTTTATTTTTAAACTCTTTTAAATCATCTAAAGACTTCTCAACTAAGTCTCCAAGTCCTTTCTTAAATTGGTTAAAAATTATCTTGAGGTCATTATCATCTATACTTTCAGGTTTCGGAAATGAATCTATTTGCTTAATCTCAAATTTAATTGCTTGTTGTTTAGTCCTCAAATCTGCAAGCTTTGCTTCTAACTTCACTAAGTCTTCTTGTATTAATTCGAATGATTCATTGGTTTTTAAGTTTTCAATTGCCTTATTAACTTTTCCAACTTCACTTTCTAATTCATTTAGATGTGCTTTTGCATCTTGAATTTTAATTTCATTGTTATTAGTGACAAATTTTTTGGTTTCTTTAAAAACCGTATTTTTTACATCTATTTCCTTGTTAAGCTTTTTTAGCTCTGCATATTTTTCAAGACCAAGATTGAGAAAAAATAAATGAGGACTATAATCTAAAGGAATTCTTTTAATTGTGTCAAAACATTGTATTAAATCCTTGAACTCTGAGCGTTCATCTCTAATAATAGGTTGTAATAGATTTCTAAAACTCAGTCTTTTTGTGTTTGCTGGATATTTTTCAAAATACAGATTACCAAGATATTCTGAAGCGTCATCAAGTTTGTCGAAATGAATATGTTCTCCATCTATTTGAATTGATACCTGTTCGGGTTTACTAATTGAACGAGAAATGATTACCTTCTTATTATTGAAATCAAAGTTCAATTTTATTTGACTATCAATAATCTCAGCATTCTTTTTGGGAATTAGGTTTAGTCGGCTGTCAGATATCCTTTTTAAAAGGCAAAAGTTGATAAATTCTATGCAAACTGATTTTCCAACGCCAATTTTCTTATTTGTTTTTTCTGATTTTTCACCCATAATGATATTAACTCCAAAATCGAAAGAAATCGGGGTAAAAATTTCGGGCTCACTATAAAGTCTATTGATTTTAATCATTCTTGTTTTTGATGTAGATAAATGGTTCTTTAAAATCAATTATACCTGATGAATACAAAAATGCAAGGCCAAAAAATAAATGCCTATAACGAGATATATTGTGTTTCTTCTTTAGTTCTTTTGATATTTCGAAAATTGAAATTTTATCGACCTTTTGCTTTTGAATTTGTTTCAAAATCAGAGAGGCGACATAAACTGAAGAAGTTTTTATATTTTCGTCTTTGGATACCAACATACTTTTATTTGTTTGGAAAAACATTGCATTTTATTAACTCATCAAGTAAGTAAAATTTGATGGCTTGTTTATCAAACTTAACTCCATTAGAAGAAAGTTTTCCGTAAAATAGCTCAACAAGGGAATGAAGAGC
The DNA here is from genome assembly GCF_009905545.1 of Cellulophaga sp. BC115SP. Classification (GTDB taxonomy): domain Bacteria; phylum Bacteroidota; class Bacteroidia; order Cytophagales; family Spirosomataceae; genus Flectobacillus; species Flectobacillus rivi. Next base: position 134,886 of record NZ_JAAALB010000006.1, read on the forward strand.
AAGTTTTGGGTTATTATTTTCTTTTGATAGTATGATATCACTTTCATCTTTTAAGTAATTGGAAACTTTCAAAGAAGTAACGCTATCTATGCTTTTGCTAGCTTCAAATAACGGAATCTGATAAACTGAGAGCAATTCTTTATATTGGGTTGTAATAAAATCACTATGGTCGGAAAATCTTTGGTAAATCTTGAATTCTGGATCGACATTATCAGAAAAATCAGATAGCTTTCTATTTTCATCTTTACTAAGATGTTCTATCAAAGCCATAATTGTTTCAACTTCCGAGCATTCTGTTTTGTATCTTTCGGTTAATATATTCTTATTTAAAAAGTCTGCTAACTCTCTTAACATATCAATTTCTGAAATGTCATTAATAATTGCAAGAAGTCTTTTAATGTCTAAAACGTCCTCCTTGTGATTAAAGTTTTTTCCAAATTTGGTTTTGTATTCTTTAGCATCTTTAGAAATGAGTAATATTTGTAACTTATATTGTTTGTTTTCAGGCTTTGTGAAAAAACCATCAATTGCATCTTTTATTTTGGTGTTGTCATTTTGAGCGGTTACCTGGATAGCTTGCTTATTTGCAGTATCGATTAGGTCTATATGAGCAAAATTATTATTTTCGAAATTTGTATTAGTGAAAGTAAATCCAATTAGATTAAATAGGTCTCTATAGAAGTTTTCAGCAAAAACATTGATATCAGTTAAGTTTAGAGAATTGAAGTTTTCTACTTCTTTTTGAAGGTATGTTAATCTCTTTGTTATTATTGATATATAGGTTTGTCTGTTGTCCATTTGAGTTATGAGAAAAGAAATTTCTTAAAAGGTGTCTTGAAAATTTGTATTTAAATTTATCAGTCATAAACAGGTATTCTTCTAATTAGCAAATGCACACACGCCAAAACGTATGTGCATTTGCTAAAGGACTGATATTACTTATGATTTATGCTAGAAGCAAAATAAGGTGCTTGCCTAATGCATACGGCTTAAAGCCGAAAGCGTATTTATATGATTTTGACCTATCTTTTAGGGAAATTAGGCAATTTCATTTTACCATCTTGTACACGGTTCATCATACGCATCATTTTGCGCATTTCTTCAAACTGCTTCAACAAGTTGTTGATTTGTTGAACCGAAGTACCCGAACCAGCAGCAATACGTTTCTTGCGAGACATATCCAATAACTCAGGTTTCTGACGCTCTTTTGGAGTCATTGACTGAATAATTGCCTCAATTGGTGTGAAAGAATCATTCGAAATATCAACGTCTTTGATAGCCTGCCCCATCCCTGGAATCATACCCATCAAATCTTTGATATTACCCATTTTCTTGATTTGTTGCAATTGAGAGTAGAAGTCCTCAAAACTAAATTGGTTTTGACGGATTTTCTTATTGATACGCTCTGCTTCTTCTTCGTCAAAGGCATTTTGAGCTCTTTCAACCAAGGAAAGCACGTCACCCATACCCAAAATACGGCTAGCCATACGATCTGGATAGAATTGGTCAAGAGCATCCATTTTCTCACCTGTCGAGATAAACTTGATTGGTTTCTCAACAACGTGACGAATCGAAAGCGCCGCACCACCACGAGCATCACCATCCAACTTAGTCAATACTACCCCGTCAAAATTCAAACGGTCGTTGAATGCCTTTGCAGTATTTACTGCATCCTGACCTGTCATAGAGTCTACTACGAACAAGGTTTCAGATGGTTTGATAGCTTCTTTTACCGCTGCAATCTCGTTCATCATCGCCTCATCTACAGCCAAACGACCCGCAGTATCGACAATGATTACTTTTTTACCCATTTTGCGAGCATACTCCAATGCATTTTGGGCAATTTGGACAGCATTTTTATTTTCTGGTTCCGAATAAACCTCTACTTCTACTTGCTCTCCTAGTACCTTCAACTGGTCAATCGCCGCAGGACGGTAAATATCGCAAGCTACCAATAGTACGTTACGACCCGATTTTTTGAGGTATTGAGCTAACTTACCAGAGAATGTAGTTTTACCAGAACCTTGCAAACCAGCAATCAAGATAACAGAAGGTTCTGATTTGAGGTTGATACCTTGTACTTGCGAACCCATCAATTTTACGAGCTCGTCGTGTACAATTTTTACCAACATCTGACCTGGGTCAACTGCAATCACGATTTTTTGACCCATCGCTTCATCCTTGATGCGGTCGGTAATTTCTTTCGCTACTTTGTAGTTAACATCGGCATCCATCAAAGCGCGACGGATTTCTTTCACTGTAGCGGCTACGTTAACGTCCGTGATACGTCCCTTACCTTTAAGGGTACGCATTGCGGTATTAAGTTTATTACTTAAATTCTCAAACATTGTCGGTTATAGCTAAAAATCTTATAGTTCATTCTATAGAACCGCAAAGGTACAAAAAAAATTAAGCATTAGTAGTTTCATAAATTGCTAATTATTATCTTGTAATAGATATACCTATCTCCAATTTATACTTACAAACTTTATATCCTTCCCATCAGATTTACAGAGGCTTGCAGACAAACAATGAGTTTGGCTTGCTATCATTCTTGATAATTATTGTTTTTGTCCACCTTTTATTGTCATTGATATACCTATCTCCCTAAAATAATTTTGTGCACTCAATTTATTGTATTACAACTATTTAAAGCACCAACAAAACAAATTTGTTTCACCAAACACATACAATACTAATATGAAAGCACCTCAAATCATCCTTTACGTAATTTGCCTAATCTGTTCAAGTTTTTTATCAAAAGCTCAATTTATTAGTATCGACGAAGCTCGCCATAAAGAAGTAAAAAAAGCAGGTAAAGCGGGTCTTTTTGTAGATATTCATCAAGACGAAAAAAATCCATTGATTTATAAAATTTTGATAAACCATACACAGGCTGAGTCAATTATGACTTACTTACGCCCTCGCAACTCTGCGGATTTCATCGAACAAAAGGATGCTAATTTAAAAGATTCCCATGTGATGCTCAACCTACATTTGGCTGGCTTAGAAGACGGTGAATATACTTTTGTCGTAAAAACTGAAAATCAATTTTTCATTAAACATTTTCTGCTCACCAGTGGAGATTTAGTCTGTGAAAAGGTTGGAGGAAAAGAGGTATTAACCATCAATAGACAAATTCAGACGGTAGATTAAATAAAGGGACAAAGCGTTATAGTAACAAACATGAGTCATCCCGAATTTAGTGATTGAGCGGATGAGTGATTATGTTAAAATTTGTATTCTAGTAGTAGAGACGCAATGATTGCGTCTTAAGTCGAGTAAAATCTAGCATGGTAGCATCAAAAAGCGGTCGAAAAATATTTTTCGACCGCTTTTTGATGAAAATTATGGAGAATAATCCCAATTCTAAAAATTCGGGATGACTCATGTTTGTTACTTTATGTCTATCAACTTTTTATTTTTACTCAAAAATAATTGTTCTATTACCAGCAATAAATACTCTATCTTCGAGTACTAGCTTAAGTGCTTTGGCAAGAACAATTTTCTCTACATCTCGTCCAGCAGCAGCCATTTCTATAGCAGTTTTAGTGTGATTTACCGAAATCACATCTTGGAAAATAATCGGTCCCTCGTCCAAATCATCTGTCACAAAGTGGGCAGTTGCACCAATAATCTTTACCCCACGTTCATACGCCTGACGATATGGATTAGCACCAATAAAAGCAGGTAAAAATGAGTGATGAATATTGATGACTTTTCCTGTATAACGCTCGGTAAAAGATGGCGTTAGTACACGCATGAATTTTGCCAATACCAAATAATCAAAACTGTAAGTAGCTAACAATTCGTGGATTTGGTTTTCGTGCTCCAACCTCGATGCCTCATCGGTTCCCTTGGCAGGAATATAGTGAAAAGGTATGCCAAAACGCTCAGTTAAAGAACGTAATACTTCATGATTGCCGATTACTGCTAAAATATTGATTGGCAAATCTTTGAACTCATTTCTAATCAATAAATCACTGATACAGTGGTGCTCTTTGGTTACTAAAACTACGACATCTTTAATCTCTTTTTTAGAAAGATTGATATTGGCGCCATTGGGCAAAATACCCCTTAATCCATCTTCAATTTTTTCAGGGTCGCAATTTCCAGAAAAAGCCACACGCATGAAAAACTGATTGGTATCTCTTTCGACAAATTCGTCGGTTCTTTCTACATTGAGGTTATTAAAAAATAGTACTCCTGTGATTTTATGCACAAGCCCTTTTTCGTCGGGGCAATCAATTCGTAAAATATAATCCGTCATTTCAAAATTATTATAATGGCTAACAGCAAGCTATGATGCTTTTTCAACATAGCATTTAACAGCCTGCAAAATTACTTATTCGTTTTACTAAATCGCTAATTATTACAGAATTAAAATACAAGAACTATAGAGTGTAGAGATTTGAATCATCACTGGAAGTTTAGATTCTGTAAAATAAAACCTCAGCTCATTCTCAAATTTTCAAATCCGCAAATTTGTATTCATCTACAGTTGTATTTCCATTTTTACATATTCGATTCCTTCTTTTACGAAAGTATCCCCAGTGGCATCTAATCCAAATTTTTGATAAAATGGCAATGCTGAAGTGCGTGCATGGCACCAAAGTAATTGCACTTTATGTTTTTTCGAAAAATCAATCAAATGACTTAACAGTGCTGTACCCAAGCCTTTGCCCTGTAAATGTTCGAGTGTAGCAAACTTTCGAAATTGTGCTTCTTGCCCTTCAATAAATAAAGAAATCACAGATACTAATTCAGCATCTAACCACAAGCCAAAATGAAGTCCCTCCTCATCATTTTTGATTTTAACAAAGTCTAAAGGATACTCTGGCCACATAACTTCATGACGAATTTGCCACGTTTGAGCGGCTGATATTTGATTGATAATATATGTCATAGTTGGTATTTAAAATTGAAATATGCTAAATATGAGCCTCTGTATTTATCTTGTCTTTTAGCATTTTAAGGTATTTGAGAAAGCTCAAACCTAAAGAAAAAAATGCTAACTATATATTTTTTAGCAATGCTTTTCTGAAAAAACTATTGATTCTCACCCAATAATGTTCCCTACGTATCATAACATTCCGTACATTTGCAGTCGAAATGCGCAAACTATTCACGCATCATTAATAACGCATAACGTTTTCATACAAAAATGGGAAAAATTAAAGTTGAAAATCCTGTCGTTGAGCTTGATGGCGACGAAATGACTAGAATTATCTGGAAATTCATCAAGGATAAGTTAATCATTCCTTACTTGGATTTGGATATCAAATATTATGATTTGGGCATGGAGTACCGTGACGAAACCAATGACCAAGTTACAGTTGATGCTGCTGAGGCTATCAAAAAATACGGTGTAGGTATCAAATGTGCTACTATCACACCAGATGAAGCTCGTGTAAAAGAATTCAACTTGAAACAAATGTGGAAATCACCAAACGGTACAATCCGTAACATCTTGGATGGTACTGTATTCCGTGAGCCTATCGTTTGTTCAAATGTTCCTAGATTAGTTCCAAACTGGACTGCTCCAATTATGATTGGTCGTCACGCTTTTGGTGACCAATACAGAGCAACTGACTTTTTGACAAAAGGTAAAGGTAAATTAACAGTTACTTTCACGCCAGAAGACGGTTCTGAACCACAAACTTTTGAAGTATTCAACTTCAAAAACGACGGTGTAGCATTAACAATGTACAACACTGACGAGTCTATTCGTGGTTTTGCTCACTCATGTTTCAACATGGCATTGAGCAAAGGATGGCCTTTATATTTATCTACAAAAAATACCATCTTGAAAAAATACGATGGTCGTTTCAAAGATATTTTTGAAGAAATCTACCAAGCAGACTACAAAGAGAAATTTGTAGCAGCTGGAATCGTTTACGAACACCGTTTGATCGATGACATGGTAGCTTCTGCCTTGAAATGGAATGGTAACTTCGTATGGGCTTGTAAAAACTACGATGGTGACGTTCAGTCAGATACAGTAGCACAAGGTTTCGGTTCATTAGGTTTGATGACTTCAGTATTGGTTACGCCAGATGGTACTGTAATGGAAGCTGAAGCTGCTCACGGAACTGTAACTCGTCACTACCGTGACCACCAAGCTGGAAAACCTACTTCTACTAACCCAATTGCATCTATCTTTGCTTGGACTCGTGGTTTGGAATTCCGTGGTAAATTGGACGGTAACCAAGAGTTGATCAACTTTAGCCAAACTTTGGAAAAAGTATGTATCGAAACAGTTGAGTCAGGTAAAATGACTAAAGACTTAGCAGTGTGTATCCACGGAAACAAAGTTTCTCATGGAGAACACTACTTATATACTGAAGAATTCTTGGCAGCAATTGACGAGAATTTGAAAGCTGCTTTGGCGAAATAATTTTTGCTAAAATAGTTTTGAGAGGCCAGCCTATTCGTATGATTAGGCTGGCTTTTTATTTTATGCATATTCATCTTCAAGTTTACTAGTAGTCTTTTTCAAACATCTACAAGTTATCAATCGTTATCTCTATACCAACGCCATATATCTCTAACAGACAGATTTTTTAGAGAAAAATGCTATCTTGGAATTTTCATTCATTAAAATGCTTCATCATTCATGAAAAAACACTACCTCCCGCTAATTTTATCATTTGCACTTTTTACAGAAGCTAACGCTCAAAAAATTGTTCAGCGTGATCCAGCCATCGAACAACTCGTTGCTGAAGTAAATGCTGATAGTTTGCAATCACATATCAAAAAATTGGTAAGTTTTGACACTCGTCATACCATGAGTACCACTACTGAAGAGAAACGTGGGATTGGGGCTGCAAGACGTTGGGTATTAAGCAGATTCCAAGAATATGCCAAACAATCAGGTGGTCGCATGACAGCTATGATTGATTCGTGGGTACTCAAACCAGATGGCAAACGTGTCGACAAAGATCAAGATATGGGCAATGTCATGGGGATTTTGAAAGGAACAGACCCGAACGACGACCGTATTTTTATCGTTTCGGGGCATATTGATAGCCGTGTAACCAATGTCATGAATCGCGAAGCTACCGCCCCAGGAGCCAACGACGACGGTTCGGGTACAGCTACAGTGATTGAACTAGCTCGTGTGATGGCTAAAGCACAATTTCCAGCAACCGTTATTTTCTTGGTAGTTAGTGGTGAAGAACAAGGACTTCTTGGTGCTGATTATTTAGCCCAAAAAGCAGTCAACGAAAAATGGAATATCGAGGCTATCATGAATAATGATATTGTAGGTTCTAATAACAGTAATGAAACTAGAATCATAGACAACACTCGTGTTCGTATTTTTAGTGAAGGGCTTCCTGCTTTTGAACTTGACAAAAAAGCGACTAGCATTCGCAATATGGGACAAGAAAACGATGGGAAAGCCCGTCAGTTAGCCCGTTATGCTAAGGAAATTGGAGAAAGATATGTCGATAATCTTGAAGTAGTAATGGTGTATCGCAACGACCGTTTTTTACGTGGTGGCGACCATACGCCATTTGTCAATCGTGGTTTTGCAGCAGTTCGTGTCACTGAGATGAACGAAAATTTTGACCATCAGCACCAAGATTTGCGTACTGAAAAAGGTACTCAATATGGAGATTTACCAGAGTTTATGGATTTTGAGTATTTGAGAAAAAATACTGCCATGAATTTAGCAACGTTGGCTAACTTAGCAAAAGCTCCAGCCACACCTCAAAATGTAACAATTGATACAAAATCCCTGACCAACAGTACTACGTTATTTTGGCAAACACCAAAATCAGGTAAGGTAAAAGGATATTATGTATTAGTACGTGAGACCTATCAGCCTTTCTGGCAAAAGAAAATTTTTACCACTAAAAATGGCATTAATATTCCTTACTCAAAAGACCATTATTTTTTTGCCGTACAAGCAGTAGGCGAAGATGGCAATGAGAGCTTACCTATATTACCGAAAGTGGGAATGTAAGATTCTGTAGGTTTGTTGATAAAAGAGCCAAGAAATCAGTGTTAATGCTGATATTCTTGGCTCTTTCATTTAAACTATAAATTCATGATTTCTTCCTCTGAAAGTCCTGTTAATTTTTGTATACTGGCAATATCAAGTCCCATCATCTTAGCTTGCCGAGCAATATTTCGTTGCCCTTCTTTCAGTCCCTCTTGAATGCCTTTCTCCATTCCTTCTTGGATTCCTTTCTCCATTCCCTCTTTCAAACCTTCTTTCAAACCTTCTTTCAAGCCCTCTTGCATACCTTTAAGGAGTCCTTCTTCGTGGGCAGTTTCCACGGCATAGTCGTATGTGGCTTTATTATCCCTAAATACTTTGAGACTGTATTCATACCTTTCCCAATCCTCTCTATCCATTTTGGCTAGTTCAGCTATCTGAAAAGCATGAGTAAACACTTCGTCTTTGAACAACTCTGGTATGTTCTGAAAGTCTTCTAGGTTTTTGATAAAATACAACCATTTATCTAATCTGGTGGCTAACTCATGTTCTTCTTTTTTGAAATTGGGCATTTCAAGATAAATGTAAGTTAACTTATCATAAAATACCTTTCCATGCTGATTTTTGAGATTGATGGTATGTACAACCTCTGATTTTTCAGGTTCAGATTCGTAATCATCGAAGGTAAAATCTAGCACGCCAATACAGTACACCGCTTTGAGATTGTAATTCCAAATACCTTTTTCGGCTTGTTCTCGAATCGGGAAAGTTGAGTAATAAATAGTCCTTTCTCTGAAATAATTCTGTTTGGCTTTTTGTAATTCTACGATAAACTTTTCACCATTTTGATTTTCGCAATAAATATCATAAATGGCTTTTCGGTCATAAGGCGTAAAGCCTAATTGTTCATTGTTTTTGAAGGTGAGCTCTACGATTTGGTCTCTTTCGGGCAAAAGGGAGTTCAGGAAGTCAATAAGTTGTGGCTTACTGGCTTCTTCACCAAAGATTTTTTTGAACCCGAAGTCCGTAAATGGATTAAGATATTTTGCTTTCATGTTTATAAAGGAGTAGTTCTAAAATTCAAAGTTAGACAATTTTTAGGACTAAACATTTGTTAGCATACAAGTTTGATTTCCAATTGCTTGAGCAATTTAGACTTATTCTCTTGAGCAGATCGTATTTCCTTTTTTAACAATAGATCTTTTTGTAAAATCCTACTCTTTTTACTTGGTCTCCTTTTGCTCTAACTTCTTTCTAATAATTAAATAATACTTTTTCAATAAAAAATTATGAAATTCCGCAAAAACATTCAACTATTCAAAGAATACTCCTAAATTCAAGTGTTAATTCTGAAACAAAATGCCAGTTGTAAAACACTCTGATTACCAGCCTCCTTTATGGCTGCCAAATGGTCATTTCCAAACCATTTATCCTTCCTTGTTTCGTAAAGTAGATGGGATAAGTTATCAGCGTGTGCGTTTATCAACTCCTGACCATGATTTTTTGGACTTGGATTGGTCAAAAGTTAATCCTCATGAAACTCATTCACAGCGCCCACTTTTGATTTTATCACATGGGCTCGAAGGTGATTCTACCAGACAATATATCACGGGCATGGTCAGGTTGTTTAACCAACACCAGTTTGATTGCTTGGCATGGAATTTTAGAAGTTGTTCAGGAGAAATCAATAAGCAAGTACGTTTTTATCATAGTGGTGCTACCGATGATTTGGACTTGGTAATCAAGTATGCAGCGCAAAAATATAAGGAAATATACCTCATGGGCTTCAGCTTAGGAGGAAATCTTACCCTAAAGTATTTGGGTGAAAATGGCGAAAATCTTCGTCCTGAAATCAAAAAGGCTGTAACATTTTCCGTACCTTTGCACCTTTCTGGAAGTAGCTCCAAAATGGAAAGTTGGCAAGACTGGGTATATACCCGCCGTTTTAATAAAACACTTACCAAAAAAATCCAAGAAAAGGCAGTTTACTTTCCCGAAAACATCAACACTACAAATTTGTCGAAAATACGCACCCTGCGTGATTTTGACAATTATTACACTTCACAACTTCACGGATTCAAAGATGCAGAGGACTATTATCAGAAAAATAGTTCACTATATTTTATTGAAAAAATCCAAATACCCACGTTAATAATTAATGCCCAAAATGACCCTTTTTTATCGAAAGAATGTTTCCCTTTCGATAAGGTAAATCGCTTAGAAAAAGTATTTTTCCAAGCTCCCGAAAAAGGTGGACATTGTGGGTTTATGCAAAAAGGCTATGAGGAAACCCTCTGGTCGGAATATCAAGCATTAGGCTTTTTGTCCAAAAACTAGCAACGAGTACCAAACAGGTTAACCAATACATAAATAACTAGAGTTTCAAATCCGTAGGAAAAGGCTTTGACCCTGACTTGCGATATACAGTAAGAACATGTTGACTAAAACAGCAGAACATCAAGTAAATTTTGTCATTGACTTTGACAGCACTTTCACGCAGGTAGAAGGTCTTGACGAATTAGCGGCCATTGCATTGGCAGGCAACAAAGACAGCGAAAAAATTGTCGGTGAAATCAAAGCGATTACTGACAAAGGTATGTTGGGTGAAATTGGGTTTGCTGATTCCTTGAAGGCGAGAGTTGCCTTATTGCCAGCACACCGCGACCATGTAAATACTTTGATTGAGTTTTTGATGGGTAAAATCTCAGACTCATTTGCTCGTAACAGAGAGTTTATCTCGATGTATCGTGAAAATATCTACATTGTGTCGAGTGGTTTCAAAGATTTTATTGTTCCTGTAGCCGTGTCAATGGGCGTAAAAGAAGAAAATGTTTTTGCAAATACATTTACTTACGACGCAGAAGGAAATATCATTGGATACGACGAAAGCAACTTGCTTTCTCAAGATAAAGGTAAAGTAAAATTACTTCAAGCCTTGCAATTGGAAGGCGATGTGTATGCGATCGGCGATGGGTATACTGACTATGAACTTCGTGAGTCTGGTTTGGCGAATAAGTTCTTCGCTTTCATCGAAAACGTAGAGCGTCAGAAAGTAGTAGAAAAAGCTGATGAGGTTGTAGCTTCATTAGATGAATTCCTATATATCAATGGCTTGAGCCGTTCTCAATCTTATCCAAAATCAAAAATCAAAGTTTTATTGTTAGAAAACGTTCACCCAAAAGCTGTTGCAGCTTTCAAAAATGAAGGTTTTCAGGTAGAGCTATTGAAGGGTGCTTTGGACGAAGAAGAACTGATCGAGCGTATCAAAGGTGTTTCGATTTTAGGTTTACGTTCTAAAACTAATCTTACCAAACGTGTGCTTGAGCATCCAAATGCTAGTCGTTTGATGGCGGTTGGAGCGTTCTGTATTGGTACAAACCAAATCGATTTAGCTGAATGTGAAAGACGTGGTATTGCAGTATTCAATGCACCTTATTCAAACACTCGTTCGGTAGTAGAATTGGCAATTGGTGAAATGATTATGTTGACTCGTGACATTTTCACGAAATCAAATAAAATGCACCAAGGTGTTTGGGACAAATCTGCAACTAACTCTTACGAAATTCGCGGTAAGAAGCTCGGTTTGGTAGGTTATGGTAGCATTGGTACACAACTTTCGGTTATTGCCGAAGCAATGGGTATGGAGGTTTACTTCTACGATGCTGTTGATAAATTAGCTTTGGGTAATGCTAAAAAGTGTAAGACCCTTGAAGAACTATTAAGCATTTCTGACTTTATCTCTATGCACGTTGATGGTCGTAAGACTAACTCAAACATTATTGGAGAAAAAGAATTTGCTATGATGAAAGACAATGTGATTTTCATCAACCTTTCAAGAGGTCATGTAGTAGATATTCCAGCATTAGTAAACGCCTTGAAGTCGGGTAAAGTTTGGGGAGCGGCAGTTGACGTATTCCCGTATGAACCCAAAACTAACGACGAGGAGTTTATGAACGAATTGCGTAGTTTGCCAAGAGTAATTTTGACTCCACATATTGGAGGTTCAACAGAAGAAGCTCAAGCAAATATCGGTGAATTTGTACCAAGCAAATTGTTACAGTTCATGAACAACGGTAGCACTTACGGCTCTGTAAACTTCCCAGAATTACAATTGCCAGCTTTGGAAGATGCACACCGTTTGTTACACGTACACCAAAACGTACCGGGTATTTTGGCCAAAATCAACGGAATTTTTGCCAAATACAATGTCAATATCAAAGGTCAGTATCTCAAAACAACCAACAATATCGGTTATGTAATTACTGACGTAGCAAAAGAATACGCAGACGAGATTGTAGAAGAGCTAAAAGGCTTAGATAATACCATCAAATTTAGAATGTTGTATTAAAATCTTGTATTCTTATATCTTTGTGCCACGTATTTCGTGGCACAAGTTTTTTATCGCTAGTCATAAGTTGACTTTTAAGTAGTATTCTATTTTGCTTGTGGAAGTCAGGGTTTCAAACTCTTGTTTGAAGTTACTGAAATTCAAAACCAATTTGAAAAATCCATTATTTACTGAACAAGATTAAAGAACTATTAATTCATGCGTAAAACGTACTTTACCCCAGGTCCAGCCGAACTTTTTCCAACTGTTGAACAACACTACCGCGATGCGTTTGACCTTCAATTAGGGTCTATTTCGCACCGTTCTGCTCAGTTTCGTAAGATTTATCAGCATACGGTAGAGCAACTTCGTACGCTGATGAATATCCCTGAATCATCGGGCATTTTCTTTACTGGCTCTGCTACAGAAATTTGGGAGAGAATCATCCAAAACACCGTAGAGTTTGAAAGCTTCCACTTGGTAAATGGCTCTTTTTCAAAGAAATTTTACGACTTTTCAAGCGAGTTAGGCAAATTTGCTCACAAATACGAAAAACCCTTTGGTGAGGGTTTTGACTATGCTGAAATCCAAGTACCACAATATTCAGAATTGATTTGTACAACCGCTAACGAAACGTCTTCGGGAGTACAGATGCGTCCTGCCGAGATTCATAAACTCAAACGTGGGAATAAAGATAAATTCGTAGCTGTGGATATGGTATCGTCGGCTCCCTATCCTGATCTAGACTTTGAATTGATAGATACAGCGTTTTTCTCTGTACAAAAATCATTTGGTATGCCTGCTGGATTAGGTTGTTGGATTGCCAACCCGAGCATGCTTGATAAAGCCAAAGCATTGAAGAAAAACGATGGTATTATTGGTACTTATCATACTTTACCTTCTTTGTGGAAAAACTTCGAAAAATTCGAAACACCAGAAACTCCAAATGTAATGGGAATTTATGTGTTAGGAAAAGTAGCCGAGGATATGAATAAAATCGGTATCGAAACGATTCGCAAAGAAACAGAACGCAAAGCCAAAATGCTTTATGATTTTGCAACGAAGTGTGATTACCTCGATATTTTTGTGCAAAACCCTGAACACCGTTCGCAAACAGTAGTAGTGGTAAATACCGTTGGAAAACCTGCTGCTGAGATTATCGATGCGGTAAAAGCTTCTGACAATATGGTAATTGGCTCTGGTTATGGCGATTTTAAAGCTACACAACTTCGTATTGCCAACTTTGCAGCGGTTAATATTGAGCAAGTTGAAAGCTTAATCGAAGTAATGAAAAAGCTATAATTTTTATACGAATGCTAAGGCATTCAAACTATTGTGAATTTGGGATTTCTGATTTCGGAAACAAGGGTTTATTTCTTGATTTTTCGCAAAATATCAGTCAAAAAAGTAAGCTACACTTCCGAAATCCAACAGCAGATAGCCAAAATATCGCTAATGCATCATCCTGAGTTTTAGGATAAAAAGGCGTTCGAAATCAGTTTTTCGAACGCCTTTTTTGATAATATGTTTGAGAATACAATCGCGTTAGACCTAAAGGATTACGTCTTTACAGATAAAAATCACTCAACCATTCAATTGCATAGGATAAATCTCTTCTATCACTGTTAGCTAAAGTAGCTTGTCTGTTCCCTTCTTTGTCCCTATCTTTAAGCAAGTATTTCGAGTGGTTCTGTAATATTATCACTCTTCAAACTATCCATCCTCAATTTAACAAATTACCTACTCCCGTGGAAAATACAATCTCAACCTCTCCTACTCGCTGGGGGATTATTGGCTGTGGAAAAATCGCTGAAAAATTTGCTGATGATCTTATGAATGTTCCAAACGCTGTACTCAATGCAGTAGCGTCTCGTAATCTCGAAAAAGCTCAGGAATTTGCCAAGCCTTATCAATGTCCTAATACCTTCGGGAGCTATGAAGAACTTGCCAACAGCGGCCTTGTAGATGTGATTTACATTGCAACACCTCATGCGCAACATTGTGAAAATACCTTAATGTGTCTCGAAGCAGGAGTGCCAGTATTATGCGAAAAAGCATTCGCTATCAATAGCCAAATGGTGAAAAGCATGATTGCTAAATCTCAAGAAAAACAAGTATTCTTGATGGAAGCTATCTGGACTCGTTTTCACCCTGCTATTAATCAAATCAAAGGGATTATTGAAAATGGCACCATCGGAGAAATCAAGCATATCGTTGCAGACTTTGGCTTCTTGGCAAATTATGACCCAGAAGGTCGTTTATTTAATCCTGAGTTGACAGGTGGCTCGTTGATGGATATTGGAATTTACCCTCTATTTATTAGCAAACTACTTTTAGGAGTTCCTTCTCAAGTAAAAGCGGTAGGAGTCATGGCACCTACATGTGTAGATATGAACATGTCTATTGCTCTTGCGTTTCCTAGTGGTGCAACTGCCTCATTATTCTCTACTCTGGCAGCTCAAACTGATACAACTTGTACCATTTATGGTACCAAAGGTAAAATCTATATTCACGGTCGTTTCCATGAAACATTTGGTTTTACACTGACTATCGAAGGCGAAGAACCAAAAGAGATTTCAACTGAGCGTAATGGCTGGGGCTATAGCTATGAAGCTATCGATGTACAACGTTGTTTGGCAGAGGGACGTATCGAAAACGATAAACTTCCTTTACAATTTAGCTTAGAATTGATGGAACTTATGGATGAAATTCGTGCTCAAGTAGGCTTAAAATACCCTCAAGAGGCATAAAATAATTGATTTACAGCTAAACTCTATTTTTCATAAATGACTTACCTTGCAAACCCTACACGCTACAGCGACATGACATATCGTCGTTGTGGACGTAGTGGACTACAACTTCCAGCACTTTCGTTGGGCTTATGGCATAATTTCGGAGGGGTAGATACCTTCGAAAATTATCGTGCTATCCTTCATACAGCTTTTGACCAAGGTGTAACACATTTTGACCTTGCCAATAATTACGGGCCTCCTCCAGGCTCGGCAGAGGAAAATTTTGGAACAATTCTCAAAAAAGACTTTTTGCCTTATCGTGATGAATTAATCATTTCGACCAAAGCTGGATATACGATGTGGCCTGGTCCTTATGGCGATTGGGGCTCGAAAAAGTATCTTGTTGCGAGTCTTGATCAAAGCCTCAAACGTATGGGGTTAGAATACGTAGATATTTTTTATCACCATCGCCCTGACCCAAATACGCCATTAGAAGAAACTATGGCAGCATTAGATTTGATTGTTCGTCAAGGAAAAGCGTTATATGTGGGAATCTCTAATTATAAAGCTGAAGAAACGGCTCAAGCAAGCGCTATTCTCAAGCAGTTGGGTACGCCTTGTGTTATTCACCAGCCCAAATACTCGATGTTTGAACGTTGGGTAGAAGGAGGATTATTGGATACTCTGGAAAAAGAAGGTATTGGTTGTATTCCTTTCTCGCCATTGGCACAGGGTTTATTGACCAACAAATATCTTCAAGGTGTACCAGAAGATTCCAGAGCTGCCAAGCCTCATGGTTTCTTGAAAACGGCGATGATTACTCCTGAAAAACTAGAGCAAATACAGCAATTAAATGCTTTAGCTCAAGAGCGCGGACAAAGTTTAGCACAAATGGCTCTCTCATGGATTTTAAAAGACCCTAGAGTAACGTCAGTATTAGTAGGTGCTAGCAGACCAGCTCAATTATTAGATTCGTTGGAATGCCTTAAAAACACCAACTTTTCAGCAGAAGAATTAGAAAAAATCGAAACGATTTTGAAATAGATTTTCACTAATGCAAAACACCCTTCCTAATGCCTTTGAGCGAATCAGGAAGGGTGTTTTTATATTTTTGAAAATGAGTTTAATCTAACAAACCTTTATGCTTTAAATAGTCAAAAATCAACTTGTCAACTTCTGCAATTTTGTCTTGGTCTGAGTATTTGAGCCATTGAATCTCTTCTATCTCTGCGCTTGCTTTCAAGTCACCAACATATTTCCCTCCATAACAAGTCATTTTTACCATAACTCCTTCGGGATGTCCATGCGCTTGTGCTTCAAAAGTACCAATGTAGTGCAACGTTTCTACGTCAAGCTTTACACTCAATTCCTCTTCAATTTCTCGAAGTAACGCTTGCTCATCTGTTTCTCCGACCTCTCTTTTTCCACCTGGGATATAGAACTTATCCTTCCCATAGCTTTTCGTAGAAAGGATAGTTTGATTCTGTAACTCTATCCAAGCAAGTTTATCTATAACCTTCATATTCAAGATATATTACTAAGTTAGTGGGCAATTTTTGAGCTTTCGGCTTTCAGCTTTGGGCTTTAGGAAAAATGCATGTCTGTGGTCGTTAAAAACATTTTAACACTCTTTGCCTTGTGCCTGTTGCCTTGTGCCTAAACACATAAATAAATATTATTTTGTACAATTACTCATAAACTATTCCCCTTCACTTCGTCAAAAGTATAATCTTTCAAGATTTCACCATTTTCAAAAACTGTTACGAGTAAATCCTCCCCTTCTTCGTCAAGGTTAACTGTATGATATTCGTTGTCTTTGAAAATGAGCTTCAAACGTCCTTTTTTACTCTTTTTACCGTGGTCTGTAATAGGGTCTTTAAATACCAGACGGTCTTGCCCATCGACGGTAGCGCAACTACATTTGAAGGCAAATTTTTGGGTATCTCTATGTACTTTTTGCAAAAGTGCCCCTCCCATCCCAAAGGTAATATTGTCGGCACTCCAACCATTTAGAGCAAGATTTTCAAGGATTTCGCCAATACTTTCATAGTTGACTCCATCGCCTTGGATTACTCTGATTTGAGGCACTAATACTTTATATCCTTTTTCGTTGATGGTATATCCTATTTTCTCGCCTAAAATTTCTGTTACTTTCAACACTACATCTTTTGGAACACCACTATCTGGACGAACTACTAAAGTACCATTTCTAGCTAAAATCTTTTCCTTCAAAGCTTCGCCCCAAAGTTTTTCGCAGGCATAATACACGTCGTAGCTATCACTCACAACAGCGACTAACCCTTCTGGATATTGGCCAAGCATATTGCGATAGGCATCTAGCTCGCCTTCTTGTTTCCAACTCGTAATCGTGCTGTGTTCGGCAGCAGGAATACTAAAACCAAACATACTGTCGGGCTGATAGTACTCTTGGATAAATGTCAATGCCGTGACGGTATCCGTACCCATGAAGTTTACCAAATGCGCCGCTCCTCCTATACCTGCACTTTCAACACTACTTACTCCTCTAAAACCAAAGTCATGAAGTTTGAAATCAATAAGGCTTGGGTCACCTGTTTTTTCTAAATAAGATAAAATCAATGAACGAACGGCCTTACTGGTGGTAGCAACTGTACATGGATACCACAATTGTACCAATAAAGTTTCTAGAAAATTGCTTAACCAGTAGCATTTGGGATCGGTATTTTCAACGGTCATTAGCACATGATGAGTCGGAATGACTGCCCCTTCGGCAACCGCCTTGATTCTTATTGGAAGTCTACCTTGATATTTTTCGAGAATATATTCCCAGCCTTCACGGTTAAATAGCGTTTCTGAGCCAAAATGTGCGGCATAAAGTTTAGCAGCTTGGTCTATTTTAGCTTGCGTAACGACTTCTCCTGCCAAATATTCTTTGAGCAAATACTGCAATCCAAAAAAGGTAACTTGCTCGAACTTTCCTCCGCGACTCTCGAAATAACTGTAGATATGACTGGTTCCAGAAGGATATTGTTTGTAATGACTTAGCTTGTAGCTGTCGGTGAGTAGGAGGATATTATTTTGCATATCAACTCGGTTTGAGCTTCGAAAAGCTGTATTTATAGCAGTAAACTAAAGGCTATCAAGCCATTTCCCAATTTCTTAAGTCTGGAGAATTTAGCTTACGTTAAGTTTTTATTAAAAAACAAAGATAGAATTCTTGATGTAGTAAAGAACTTATCAAGAAAAATATTTCTTAGGGGCTTTGGGCAACAAGCTCTAAAGAATCCGAAATCAAATATCCGACATCTCCAATCCTGAAAATCCCTTTTTTTCCCACAACCTAAAAATCACACGGTGCTCTTCTACAAAGTCTTGCTCAGTCAGAGAAGCAATATCGAACCATCTTAACTCCTCGATATCGTCTTGCGCTGTGGGAGTTCCCCCTTCGTATTCAGCTACAAAAAAGCTAGTGATAATTTTGTCAACCTCTTCTCTGTATCGCCAATCATCTATTTTGGCAGTACCAATGTATCGCGCTTTGGTTAATTTCAAACCCGTTTCTTCCTCGGCTTCTCGAATGGCTGCATCTTCGAAACAATCATCTTCGGGGTCGATAAACCCACCGATAAATCTAAAAAGTGCTTGTTGGGGTTTTCTGCCAAGTAAAACTTTATCGCCAGATACGATAGCTACATCGACAGTAGGAAATACTTTTGGATATTGCGCGCGAACGGTCTGAAACACTCCTACTCGATAGGCTTCTTGAGAACGGTCGGCATCGCTGATAATGTGTGGTGCATATTCGGGCAAATCAACCCATTCGATAGGATAACTAAGTTCATATTGAGTGAGGTTATTGCTCTCTTTGAAGACAAATAACTGACAATCTTTACTTTCACCAACCACCTTAATAATAGCATTTTCCAATGCTTGCGAGGTTGCTTGTGCAGATATTTGCTTTTTGAAGGACGCAATCTTAGCGTTTGGAAATTCCTTTTCCAACATCAACTTTCTGGTATCTATATCCAAAGGATGATTTTTACTAGAGGGAATAGGCGCTGAAGCTATTACAAGAATCACTTCAGTAAATTGATTTTGCAACTGGTTGATAAAGGCTTTTTCAAAAGCTCCTATTTCTATCTGTTGAAAAGTGCCAACCACTACGGCGTATAAAACTGATGAGGTATTTTGAGTCATACTCTTGGTCTATTTTTCTTTGAGTACTTTAAAAATACAACCATTTCTTGAAAAGAAGGGTTTCTTTGTCTATGCATTTGTCCAATACCTTTAAAATCTCTCTTGTATAAACCTATAGAGTCTGGCAATGATTTTCTTGAAATCTTGGTAATTTGTAGCAAATGTGTTTTGGTAACGATCAGAGTATCTATTATTCACTTGCCCGAACCACAACTATATAACCCTTCCAACTATGATAAGAAAAAAACTCTTAAACCTTTGTTTATTAGGTTTTATGACCTTCGGATTTGTCCCTCCCAAGCCCAAAACACCCAATATTGTTTTAATATTTATGGATGATCTCGGTTATGGAGATATTGGTGCCAACGGTGCTACCAATTACCAAACACCGAATATCGATAAGATGGCATCAGAAGGTATTAGGTTTACTAATTTTTTGGCAGCTCAAGCCGTTTGTAGTGCCTCAAGAGCAGCACTGCTTACAGGCTGCTATCCCAACAGAATTGGTTTCTCAGGAGCCTTAGCGCCTACCTCTACTATCGGAATCAATGCTAATGAGACAACCTTAGCCGAAGTTTTGAAAGAAAAAGGATATAAAACTGCTATCTATGGCAAATGGCATTTGGGTCATCAAAAACAATTCTTACCATTGCAGCATGGCTTTGATGAATACTTTGGACTACCTTATTCCAACGATATGTGGCCAATTGATTATGATGGAAGTCCCGCACCAGAAGGTCATTTTAAGAAAAAGGCTTATCCAACTTTACCGCTGATTCAAAATAATGAAAGAATTGAGGATATAACGACACTTGAGCAACAAGGGATGTTGACTTCCAGATATACAGAAAAAGCCGTTGATTTTATCAAACGAAATAAGAATAACCCTTTCTTCTTGTATTTGCCCCATTCTATGCCTCATGTGCCTATCAATGCTTCTCCAAGATTTAGAGGAAAAAGCCAACAAGGGCTATACGGCGATGTAATCATGGAAATAGACTGGTCAATTGGTGAGGTATTGAAAGCCTTAAAAGCAAATGGCTTGGATAAGAATACACTTGTGATTGTTACTAGCGATAATGGACCTTGGCTAAATTATGGAAATCACGCTGGTTCGTCGGGAGGATACCGTGAAGGAAAAGGGACGAGCTATGAAGGCGGGCAACGTGTGCCTTGCGTGATGCGATGGAAAGGAACTATGCCTGAGGGATTGGTTTGTAATAAATTGAGCTCGACGATTGACCTTTTACCAACAATTGCAAAATTCTGTCAAGCTAAACTTCCTAGTAACAAAATTGATGGATTAGATATTTCGGAACTACTCAAAGGCAACCTTTCGGCTGAGCCAAGAAAATCGTTTTACTATTACTATCGCAAAAACTCTTTGGAAGCTGTTCGCAAAGGCAATTGGAAATTAGTGTTGGCTCACAATGGTCGTACTTACGAAGGTTTTCAGCCAGGCAACGATGGTTATCCTGGGCAAGTGAATGAGAACTCACCCGTTCCAATGGCTTTGTACGACTTACGTCGTGACCCAGGCGAACGCTATGATGTTCAGAAAACATATCCTAAAATCGTAGAAGAGCTACTTCTGTTAGCAGAAGAAGCGCGGGAAGATTTGGGCGACGATATTACACAAAAGACAGGTAAAAATAACCGAGAAGCAGGAAAAGAGTAAAATAAGTGAGGAGTTGTGAGTGGGGAGTTGTCCTTTGTCCTTGCCTAAAATAGGTTGCCTTTTAAATTTAGTGTATAGCTAAAAAAGCGCCGTAGGTGCGAAAGAACACCAATTATATTGAAGTCTTTCGTACTTACGGCGCTTTTTCTCAAACAGAAATATCTGTATAAGATTTCTAAAACACTATCTCCATTTTAATATCTGCACGAGAATATTCTGTTTCGCCAATTGGAACTTCGACGAAGCCTAATTTACGATACATCGTTAAAGCTGGTGTAAGTTGAGTCGAGGAAACTAACCATAGAACTGTTGCTCCCAAATCTTTTGCCGCCTGAATCGTATGCGCACATAAAACCTTTCCTGCTCCTATACCTTGATATTGCGGATTTACAGCCATTTTAGCCATTTCATAATCGGTATCGCTGTTTTTAACCAAGGCAACTGTTCCTACTACTTGATTTTGGTAAAGGGCAAAGAAAATCTGTCCTCCACTTTCCAAAATATATTTTTCAGGATTTTCCAGTTGCTCCACATCATGTGGTTCTACCTTGAAATACTTTTGAATCCATTCTAAATTCAAAGTCTTAAAATCCTCTTTATACTGAGGTTGATATGATTCGATTTGTATTGATTCCTTTGACATAAATCTATCATGCTATAGCTTTGAGCCGTAGGCTTTTATAAAAAAAGTTGTCAGTTATTGGTATATCAGTTATTGAATTGTACTCATCATCAGATTAGTACTTTCAAATTAAGTTAGTGGGCAAAATTAAAATAATTTTACCCGCTTTAAGCTCTAGGCTTTATGCGGTAGGCTAAAAGTTGAAATGAATTTCTCATGAAATAATTTAAGCTCTTTTGCCTAATGCCTGTAGCCGAGAGCTTAAAGCCTACACAAAGATTTGCCCTTTAAGATACAGAACTGCTTTTCCTGCAATTTTGACTCTATCGCCTTCTAGTTTACACCATAATTCACCTTTACGAGGAGATATTTGCCAAGCTGTTAGTTCTGTTTTGCCGAGTTGTTCAGCCCAGTAAGGTGTCAAAGTCGTATGTGCCGAGCCTGTAACTGGATCTTCATCAATCCCTGATTGTGGTCCGAAGAAGCGTGACACAAAATCTACCTTGCTACCTTTGGCGGTTGCAATAATTCCTCTGGCCTCGATAGTAGCCATTTGTCGCAAATCAGGACGAAGTTCCAATACCAATGTTTCATTTTCGAGCACGACCATATAATCCGATTTGCCACGATAAGTATGAAGGATATTTACGCCCAAACATTCATTCAAAGCTGGCAATGGCTCTACTTCCTTGATTTCGTCCGCAGGAAAGTTCAATTCTAATAAATCATCTTGTTTCTGAACCGTTAAAATGCCACTTCTTGAAAAAAACTCGATAACTTCATGCTTATAACCTAACTCAGTAAATAATACATGTGCTGTTGCCAAGGTAGCATGTCCACACAAATCAACCTCTACCGTTGGCGTAAACCAGCGAATATGAAAACGAGTGTCGGTTTCTTGTACAAAAAAAGCAGTTTCAGCCAAATTATTTTCCAATGCAATTTTTTGCATTAGATCATTAGGCAGCCATGACTCTAGCGGACAAACTGCCGCTGGATTTCCTCCAAAAACTTGAGAAGAAAACGCATCTACTTGATAAATAGGAATTTGCATTGTATTACAGTTGAAGTTTACGATGGAGTACTTCAAGAATGGTGGTATTTTCTCAATTCCTTGATCCTGAAGCACATGGTTTTTCTTTTCTATATATTTAAAATGAACAAGTCAATACTCCCTTATAAAATGAGTAGAAAATAGCGATAGGAAAACTTATTTTTCGGTTATCTAGTCATTTGATAAGTGATTAATTTTGTTCTTATTCAACAATAATTCTCTTTAAAAGAATGTTTAAAATCGGTATGCTTTACTTGGGCTTACTATGCTTTTTTAATAGCAAAAATGCCAACGCCACTTCTCTTATATATTCATTTTCTAGGGTAGAAGTAAAATCTATAGTATCTAAAAACACGCACTTGTGTTACAATACTTTCATGCTAGAAGAACGTGAAAAATCAAGCTACTTATTTCAAAATACCATTTGTGATTTCATCAGCATTTCAGCTGAAATGCTACTTGATTCAAATAATACAAATGTTAAAAAAGTACAAATTGATTCTACACTTCATTCAAAAAACCTCACAGATACCACTCAGCTACAAGCTCAAACCATTGACTCTACGGAAACATCTTCTCATAACTATCGTCCCATTATTATCACCTATCCCAGAGGATATGATAAAAATAGGAGTCCCCGTTACAAACTAAGTGGTCGTGTAAAATATATAAAGCAATACCATTATAGAAAACTCAGTGGAGATGATTGGACTGGAATAGCAAAGATATCATTACTAGCAATTGCAGCAATAGTATATCTTTTTAAATAGAGAATATTGCCGTATAAACTAGGAATTCCCTACATTCAACGTTCAAATCCAATATCACTTTTGTTTACCATGACTAAATTAATAATTATCTATTGTGGGATTATTTTCTCATGCTCTAATTCAAGTGCCAGTGTAATCTCACTGACAAACTCTTCATATATGACAGCATCTTTGTTAGCCGAAAAAGCTAGCCTAGATGGTGGCAAACTAGCAGGAACTACAACGTCTACTTTCATATCTGAAAAAACCTTAGGGCTTTGCTCAGGCTTTTCTACAGAAATTGTATCTGATTCAAATTATAACCAAGTCAAAAAGGTACTTTCTGACACCACAAACTACACTCAAAAACACACAGATACCACTCGGGTACAAAACGTCACTAATGATTCTCCGATAAAACAATCGGCTCCTATTATCATTTATCCAGCAGGATATGACAGAAATAAAAAACTTTTTTATGGAATGACTCAAGAGGAAAAAGATCTCCGAAAATTAAAAAGTGAACGAACTCTTAGAACCATCAGTACGGTTATTTCAGTTTCTTTTTCAATCTTTTTGGTTATTGCCCTCGCTATTGGAGGAAAGTAAGGTTTTTATTTCCTTCTACAATCAAATATCACTGAATGCTAGAGGCGCATTATTTCGATTTTTCATCAATATATTTTTGATAGTAATCTATATAAAAACCATCTTTCAAAAAATACTGCTCGAATGCCTCCACAGAACGCATCAAATCATGTGCTTCTTTGCTAATTAATTGTTGGTTAACTGTTTTGATATTGTCCCAAATTTCTTGCAACTGAGGTAAAAATGCCCAGCCTTTTTCTGTCAGTTTCAAGATACGTTTACGAGCATCTTCAGGCGACTTTTCGGACATAACCCAGCCTTTCTTCTCTAATTCTTTTACAAATTGAATCACCGCAGGATGTGAAATATTCAGATGCTCCGATGCCTCCATTACACCAATGGATTCTTTTTGTGATAATAAATAAAAGAGCGGAAACCATTTGGGTTCAAAATCGATACCGTGTACACGGTACACATTAATGGCCTGCTTAAAAACCAATTCGGCAAGACGTTTCATCCTACTCGCAATCGCCAAAGGGCCTAATTCTTTGATAATATCCATTTTTATGTAATCAGTTACGTAACTAGTTACTAAATTAATTATTTATTTTAACTAAAAAAATAAAAGATGAGAATTTTATGATAGTCGGCTAAAAGTTGACTGCTCCTAGCCGACTCACAGATACTATCTATCTAGGATTTCGGCATTACCTTCGGTCATTTTCAACACCTTTGAAACACAGGTAGGTATCTCACCCTCGTAATGTGTTACGTAAAGCAATGTTTTATTCAATTTGACACAAATTTCATCTACCAAATCCCTAAAATAACGAATATGCTGTTGGTCTAGACCTTGACAAGGCTCATCTAATACCAATAAAGGAGGGTTTTTAATCAAAGCTCTTGCCAGCAATACCATACGCTGTTCACCAGTTGAAATTTCAGAAAAACGCTTTTGAGATAAATGTTCTATGCCCAATAAGCGAAGATATTTTTCGGCTAACTCTTGTTGCCCAGACTTTAATGCTTGATACAACCCGTTGGTATTGTACAATCCAGAAGCTACTGCTTTGAACACCTCTGTTCTTTTGGTAAAAAACAAATGTAGTTCGGGCGACACAAAGCCTATCTTGCCTTTAATATCCCAAATCGACTCTCCTGAACCTCTCTTACGATCAAAAAGGTCAAAATCATTGGCATAACTTTGTGGATTATCGGCGTTGATGAGACTTAGAAGTGTAGATTTTCCAGAACCATTTGGTCCTAATACAGCCCATTTTTCACCACGTTTTACCTCCCAGTTGAGCGTATTCAATACTTTTTTACTTCCATAACTTACGTTTACGTTACGCATACGAACAGCGTATTCGAAGTTATCTTGACTTGTACTCGATGCCAAAAGTTCTTCTAGCAAAGCATAATCTAACTTTACTTCCTGTGTCGCTTCTGCCTCTATGCTTTTTTTCAATTCAAAAACATTGGTAATACAAGTCGGTATTTCGTCGGGTGTAGTTACCAATATAATATGCGTACCATGTTGCGAAATAGCATTGATAGCTTCATGCAATATTGCTCTGGAAGCAACATCTAAACCCACAAATGGGGTATCCAACAACATCACTTTAGGACGTTTGAGAAATGAGCGAGTTAGTAAAGTACGACGAGTTTCTCCGTTTGAAAGAGTCATTAATTTACGTTCAAGCAGATGTTCGATACGTAATACTCTGGCAGCATTCAAGAGTTCCTCTTCGGTATATGGCGAAGGTGGTAATTGAACCGATTTTTCATCAATTGTACCAATAGGTTTCATTTGGTCTGTCAAAAACTCACGAACCGTTGGCGAATTTTCGGCATCATATACGTTGAAACGCTGCTGGTAATATTGTGCGGCAGAATTCAGGATACGGTTTCCTGAATAATCTCTTGATACCAACTCGATTTTATCTTTCAGCAATTGTCCTTCTTCCAAGAAATGGAATTTTACTTTTCCTCCCACAAATGGAATTTTACCTGCCAAAGCTTCTAACAAAGTGGTTTTACCCGAACCATTTTCACCTACAATAGCCCAATGCTGTTGGTCTTCTATTTGCCAAGTAAGGTTGCGAACGACAATTTTTTCAAATTTCCTGAGAGCTGTATTTTCTAAACTGATAAAAGGAGTCATTATATTTTATTGGTTAACCATGCTTTTTCATTACTAAAGTTTCAAAAATAATGCTTTTTAAATGCCAAAGGGTTGACTCCAGTCAGCTTTTTGAAAGTTCTGTTAAAATAAGACATACTTTCAAAACCGCAATCGAAGCAGGTTTCTGTCACATTTTTATCTAAAAGCAATAAATTTTTGGCTTGATTGACCCGATAATGATTTAAAAATTCGATAAAAGTCAGTCGTGTCATTCTCTTAAAATAACGGCAAAAAGCCGCTTCTGAAAGATTGGTCATCTCGGCGACTTCGCTCAATTCTATTTTACGCTGATAATTTTCATCAATAAACTGATACAGGCGTTTGATGCGCTCTTGGTCTTTTTTGTTGTACTGATTTTCGACAGGCTTCTCATGTAAAAGTACGTATTCAGTCGTGTTGGCGAGTAACTGAAAAATACTGAGTACTTCCAAAAACTGCTCAAATGGTGGTATTGTACGGATATTTTTCATCCTTTCAGCCAATGCTAACTTCACATTTTCGCCGAAAGCGATACCATATTGCGAACGCTCAAACAGCTCGGCTATTCCTTTGAGTTCGGGCGTTTGGCTAAGTCCATTTCCCAAAAATGACGGACTCAATTGCAAAACTACTTTCTCATAATCCTCTGTTTTGACCATATAATCAAAATTGAGATGCGGAATATTGGAGCCAATCAGCACCAAATCATTGTAACGATAACGTGATATATGTTCGCCCACATGCCGAGTTCCATCTGTACCCTCGATATAGACCAGCTCGATTTCGGGGTGAAAATGCCAATAAAAAATCTGACTCAATCTTGGATTTTGCATAATCCGAAATGAGCTATTAGAGTCTGGCGAAAATTCTTCTAGAATGAGTTTCATAGTTCACTCCTAATGGGTTTTAAGACAAAAACTTCAAAATACAGTTTAAGCACATTCGACTAGCTTATGAGCTTACTACGAATTTGTCAAATTTTGAACTTTATTTATCCAATTACAAATCATTATTTATTAAAAAATCAAAATTGTTCAAAAAATGGCAATTATTAGCCAAGATTTTGACTATTGCAATAGGCTAAATTTGTATAACAATTTCAATAACAGATATTACTAAACTAACAAGACCATGCAAATGACTCCAACAATGGCTCCAACGATGATGGCCAATCAAAATCATAAAGATATTCCAGGCAATCCTTCTACTGCGACAAGTAGCAAAATCGGTTTGAACGATCGTAGCAATGGCAAACCCTTACGTGTATTGAGCGAGGAAGATTGGCAGTTTTGGATTCATAATGGATATGTAGTCATCAAAAATGCTATCTCACGTGAGCAAGCAGCTAAAACTGCAGCATTTCTTTGGGAGTTTGAGGAAAAAGATCCTAATAATTCTGACACGTGGTATTCGGCACCAAGAGCTGAAATGCAAATGAAGGAACTAGTGGGTAGTGGCATGGTCGAGGTTTATAACCATCAGTTGTTATGGGAAAATCGTCAGGCGCAACGCGTGTATGACGCCTTTGTGGACGTTTGGGGTACCGAAAAATTGTGGGTAACGATTGATAGAGCCAACCTCAACTTTCCGATGCGTCCTAATCATATTTTCAAAGGCTTTATACACTGGGATTATGACCCTGAAACTCGCCCTCAAAATGTACAAGGAGTCTTGGCATTAGCAGACCAAACAGACGAAAATATGGGCGGTTTTCAATGTATTCCAGAGCTTTATCGTACTTATGATACTTGGAAATTGACTCAACCAGAGGATAGAGATAGATTTAAGCCTGACACCACTGGTCTCGAAGAGCATTTTGTAAAAGTAAAACTGGAAGCTGGCGATTTGCTTATTTTCAATAGTACACAGCCACATGGTATTCGTCCAAATAAAAGTGAAGATAAAGTACGTATTGCCCAATATATTTCGATGATGCCAGCCGAGGAAGATAACGAGGCTTTGAAAAATTGGAGAATCAACTCATGGAAAAACCGTATCGCTCCTGAAGGATACGCATTCCCAGGCGACCCAAGAAACTTTGAAAGAGACCGCTACGAAACAGCAGTATTATCAAATTTAGGGAAAAAATTACTTGGACTTGACAGTTATTGAGTAATTGAATGAATTCCGACTGAGTGATTTTTGAATAATCTATTGATGGAATATTTAATAAAATCACTCATTCTCTAACACACAAATAATCTAAAACCATGCAGTTATATACAACTTTAAATACAGGACAAACTATGCCTTTGTTGGGGCTTGGCGTATATGATATGTACAACCAAGAAGCTGAACAAGCCGTCGAGTGGGCAATAGAAACGGGTTATCGATTAATAGATACGGCTTCGATGTATGAAAATGAGGTCGAAATTGGGAATGCCATCCGAAGAAGTGATATAGCTAGAAATGAATTGTTTGTAACAACCAAAGTTCACAACAACGACCAAGGCTATGATTCTACTTTGAGAGCCTTTGAGCAAAGTCTCAAAAAACTATCGATTGACTATATTGATTTGTATTTAGTGCATTGGCCTGTTAAGGCAACTAGAAAGGAAACTTGGTTGGCTCTTGAGCATCTATATCAAGAAGGAATGGTTCGCTCAGTTGGGGTAGCAAATTATCTTTCCCCTTTCTTAGAGGAGCTTTCTGAATACGCAAATATCGTCCCTGCGGTCAATCAAGTGGAATTCAGTCCCTATTTATTTCTGGAAGATTTATTAACCGAATGTCAAGTAAAAGGTATTCAGTTGCAGGCTTATACGCCATTAGTTCGTGGGCAAAAGATGAATGACCCAAGACTTGTTGCTTTGGCTGAAAAATATGGGAAAAGTCCCGCCCAAATCATTTTACGTTGGGCACTCCAACATGGAGTTTCTACTATTCCGAAATCATCCAATCTCAAACGTTTGAAGGAAAATTTTGATGTCTTTGATTTCGCTATTTCTTCTGAAGATATGCTATTGATTGATGGTTTGGATGAACAATTAAGAGTAGTCGATGACCCTATGGAGATGTTTTATTGATTTTTAGGGGCAGAGGTGCAGCATAGGCACAAAGGCAAAGAGGAACAAAGGCACAGAGTGTGAGAAAATCTCTCTACCACTAGACGCAAATATTGCGTCTCTACCGAAAATCCCTTTGTACCTCTGTGCCTCTTTGCCTGTTCCCTCCAGACGCAAGCATTACGTCTCTACTGAAAACCCCTTTGCCCCTCTGTGCCTTTGTACCTGTTCCCTCCAGACGCAAGCATTGCGTCTCTACCGAAAATCTCTTTGTGCCTCTTTGCCTGTTCCCTCCAGACGCAAGCATTGCGTCTCTACTGAAAATCTCTTTGCCCCTCTGTGCCTTTGTGCCTGTTTCCTCACACAGACGCAAAACATTGCGCCTCTACTGAAAACCTCTTTGCCCCTCTGTGCCTTTATGCCTGTTCCCTTACACAGACGCAAGCATTGCGTCTCTACCGAAAATCCCTTTGTGCCTCTGTGCCTTTGTGCCTGTTCCCTCACACAGACGCAAGCATTGCGTCTCTACTGAAAACTTCTTTGCCCCTCTGTGCCTTTGTGCCTGTTCACTTACACAGACGCAAGCATTGCACCTCTACCGAAAATCCCTTTGCCCCTCTGTGCCTTTGTGCCTGTTCCCTCTCTCCTCTTCCGTTGAATAGTTTTTATTGTTTTTCAGGCATCTACGTTTCTTTTTTTTGTAAAATGCAACGAATTTTACATTCAAATAAAATTTGCCAATAAGAAAATTCAACATGAGAAAATTTACCTTATTATTCTTTATTCTTGCTATTGGAATTTACTGGAGCTGTAAACAAGAAGTAACCGTGGATTTACCCAAAGAGACCTCATTTTATATCGTAGGCGACTGGGGAAGGATGGGACAATATGCTCAGACTTCTATTGCCAAGCAAATGGATAAATCGGCTAAGCTAACACCCATCGACTTTATTTTCTCGACAGGTGATAATTTTTATGAAAATGGTGTAGCCGATGTCAACGATGCGCACTGGAAACAATCCTTTGAGCAGGTATATAGCGGTTCTAATATTTTGAAAAACTGGTATATCACCCTTGGTAATCATGACTATATGGGTAATCCTACAGCACAATTGGATTACGCTAAAATCAATAAGCGATGGATTTTGCCTAATAGATATTATTCTTTTGTGCGTGAAATGGCCAATAACAACAATGTTCGATTTGTGATTATTGATACTACGCCACTCATCAACGAACACAGAACGAATGCTTTTATGCACTCGGATATTTTGTCGCAGGATACTCAAAAGCAATTAAAATGGTTAGATAGTACCTTAAGTGTGAGTAAAGAAAAAATCAAGATTGTAATAGGACACCACCCTATGTATTCGGCAGGAACAGGTAGAGGTGACCAAGCAGAAATCATTAGTATTATCAAACCCCTATTGAATAAATACAAAGTACAGTTATATATTTCGAGCCATAGCCATAATAGCCAATATCTAAAGGCTCCAGACCTAGATACTGAACTATTGGTGAGTGGCGGAGCTGCGTATGCTAATGATATTGTCCGAAAAGAACATCCTTATTTGCTTTTTGGCACTAATACTCCAGCTTTTACCTCAGTCAAAATCAAGGATAATTTGATTACCACAAGCTTTGTGGATAGTACCGGAAAAGTGCTATATTCGAAAGATAAACTAATTGTTCCATAAGTTGTGCCATAAAATGTCGTATATTAGCACATTGGAATCTAGAACTAGCACACGGTACAACTTTTTAGGTGTAACACAAAAACTATTGATTAACAGCAATGCCTACAATTTCTCATTCTGAATATCTAAATGCACTCAGGATTATTAAAGAGTACGAGGAGCAGAAACTAAACGCAGGAAATTTTTTAGAAACGCTTAGCGCCAGTAAAAACTTAAAGCGTTTCCTCCAAGACCACAATGTAGTGAGTTTTGATCAGTTGGTTGAACTTTTTCAGAACGGCACCATGAACTCATGGTCAGGATTTGGTAAAAAGCTTTTGTTGGAGATTGAAGACCTCATCCAGAAAAGTACTGCCTTACAATAGTTCAATTCAGCAGTAAAAGTTATTAGTATATCTGTTATCAGAAACACTATTAAATGATTTTATGTGCTGATAAAATGAACTACAAAAAAAGCTGAGAAGACAAATCTTCTCAGCTTTTTTGTTACTAAGTAATAATGCAAAAAAGATTGCATTATTACTCCTTAAGCTGTAAGCCCTAGGCAATAGGCATAAATGTTTTCATTATTTTATGCAAAATACTCTTAAACTTTTAGAGTATGTTTAAAATTTTATTTGGCATTTGTAAAAGAAACAGAATTTCCTTTCGCTACTCCTTACTTTTCTTGTCTTGACACAAGAAAAGTAACCGCAGCGGCGGCCGCAAAAGAAAGTCAAGAAATCCTAAACTCGCCTTCGGCTCAAACAGTAGGATTTCAGAAAACAAATACATACCTTTTCTTTTTCAATGACTTATGAAATTTAAACATACTCTTAGTCTATGGCATAATGCCTACTGCTTATTGCGAGTAAATTTATTTTCTAATTACTGCTCCGATTTCTTTCTCGAATCCAGCCATTAAACGCTCCATTGTTTTGTCAATTACTTTATCTGTCAATGTTTGTTCATTGTCTTGTAAGATAAAGCTTACCGAGTAAGACTTTTTACCCTCGCCCAAGTTTTCGCCTTGATATACATCAAATACGTTGATTTGGCGCAACAAGTTCTTCTCATACTGTTTTGCCAATTTCTGAATTTGGTCAAACGTAACTTCTTTATCTAATACTAGCGAAAGGTCACGACGAACTTCAGGGAATTTAGACAATTCAGTAAATACCACGTTTTCTTTGTATTGTTTGAACAAATAGTCCCAATCCAAATCAGCATAGAATACCGCTTGTTTTACGTCGGTAGCCTTCGCCAATTTTGCTTTTACCAAACCTAGGCTTACACATTCTTTTTTGTTGATAACATAGTTCAAGCCATATTCAAAAGTAGCAGAACCTTCGATTGGTCTTGTTTGGAAATCTTTGAAACCTAGACTTTTCAACAATTTAGTAACTACATTCGCCAAAGTGTGGAAAGAAATCTTTTCAGATTTTGCCTGCCAAGTCTCTGCCGAAATATTACCTGTTATGTAAATCGCTAAATGGCGTTTTTCTACGTATTTGTCGTTTACTTTATGATAAGTTTTCCCGAAATCAAACAATTTCAAATCCTTCTGGCGACGGTTGATATTGTGAGCCAATACTTCCAAACCTGAGAAAACCATTGATTGACGCATAACCGCCAAATCTTCTGATAACTTGTTTAGAATTTCAACATTTTCACCTTGTAAATCACTTTGAATCAAAGCAGCATAAGAAGGCTTTGTCAAAGAGTTGGTAATGATTTCAGAAAAACCACTTCCAGCCAATCCTGTAGCAATTTTCCATTGTAATTTATCACGGTCTTTTGCAGGGAAATCAGAAAGATAGTCTGTTCCTAAATTTTCTGAAAGTTCAATATTGTTGAAACCGTACACACGTAAAATTTCCTCAATAATATCAGCTTCACGCGTAACATCAACACGGTATGGAGGAACAATGGCTGTAAAACCAGCTTCAGTTTCTTCAGTGATTTGAATATCTAACGATACCAAAATAGACTTGATAAGGTCTTTTCCTAATTGTTTACCAATCAATCGGTCGATATTGCGATAAGTAACAGGTACCACAAAATCTTGAATTGGAGTTGGATAGAAATCTGAAACTTCAGAAGCAATCACACCGCCTGCTAATTCTTGAATCAACAAGGCTGCATATTTTAAAGCATATAATTTAGCATTTGGATCAGTCCCACGTTCAAAACGGAAAGAAGCATCCGTTTTCAATCCATGACGTTGTGCTGTTTTACGAACAGAAGCAGGATCAAAATACGCTACCTCCAAATATACACGAGTTGTTTCGTCTTTGATACCCGAAGTAGCACCACCAAACACACCCGCAATACCCATTGGCTCTTCAGCATTACAAACCATCAAATCTGTTTCGCCTAAAGTACGCTCAACTTCATCAAGTGTGGTAAACTTAGTTCCTGCTGGTAAAGTTTTTACCACTACTTTTTGACCTTTGATGGCACTCCAATCATAAGCGTGCATGGGTTGACCCAAACCATGACAAATAAAATTGGTAATATCAACGATGTTATTGATAGGACGCAAACCGATGGTAATCAACGCATTTTGTAACCATTCTGGTGAAGGTTTTACCGAAACGCCATCGATAGTTACTCCACAGAAACGTGGACAAGCTTGTGCATCTTCCACAACAAGCTCGATTGGGAAATTTGTATTATCTACTTTGAAAGCCTCCACTGATGGCAAGGTAATCTCACGACCCGTAGCAGCTTTAATATCACGAGCTACTCCCCAGTGAGATGCAGCATCGGCACGGTTTGGTGTCAAACCGATTTCAATCATATAATCTGCTTCAAGGTTGAAGTATTTGGTGGCAGGCGTACCATTTGGTAAATCTGTATCCAAAACCAAAATACCATCATGCGAAGATCCGATACCAATTTCGTCTTCTGCACAAATCATCCCTTCAGACAAATGTCCGTAAGTTTTTTTACTAGAAATAGCAAACACAGGTTTTCCTTCTTTGTCATAAAGCGTTGTTCCAACTGTTGCTACAATCACTTTTTGACCAGCGTCAACATTGGCTGCACCACAAACGATTTGTGAGGGTGTTTCTTGACCAATATCTACTGTAGTAAGGCTCAATTGCTTTTCTTTCACCATAAATCGTTCGCAAGTAAGTACTTCGCCAACAACAAAGCCTTGTAACCCACCTGGGATAGAATCGTGACGCTCGATGCCCTCTACCTCCAAACCAGTACCTGTCAACATTTGGTCTAGCTCTTCGGGAGATTCATTAATT
The DNA here is from genome assembly GCF_009905545.1 of Cellulophaga sp. BC115SP. Classification (GTDB taxonomy): domain Bacteria; phylum Bacteroidota; class Bacteroidia; order Cytophagales; family Spirosomataceae; genus Flectobacillus; species Flectobacillus rivi. The sequence continues at coordinate 168,865 of NZ_JAAALB010000006.1, forward strand.
TCGATGAACTGTTTAAGCCAATTAAGTGAAATTTTCATTGTGTATAAAATTAGATAATACCTTGCTAGTGCAATCTTGTTTACTCAAGTATTGGGAAAGTGCTTTAGCACCTGAGTAATGATATTATGAGTTGTTGTTTTTCCGTATTTGTATTTGAGAGCGCAAAGTTACAAGTTTTACGCTTTTTGTACTTGCTTGATTAAAACAAAAACTCCGTAAGTCCTTGAAAAACTTACGGAGTTGGTCATTAAGGGATTATTCAGGGGTTTTTATAACTTCAAAACCATCTGCGCTCGGTCAGCTTTTGAGATTTTTTTGTAAAAATCTATCAATTCAGCAAATTCATTGGCCTTATATTTTCCATTGTTGCGTGTAAACTTACGAGTCAACAACAACTTAGTACCTTGTAATTGGTACTTTACTTGGAAGGTACCAAATTTTGACGTGAAGCTTACATCAGTTGGCAACGCCTCCACAGCCTGATAAGTTGGTAGTTGAATTTCTATCTCGTCATTATAGGATATATTATTAAATAGCTCAACATCCATTGTGCGAGGCTCGGAGCCTGATGATGGTACACCATCTTCTTTGTAAAAAATGGATGGTGTCACAAATAATCTCGATCCGCTTGGGGAGGTCAACTTCTTCAAATCTGCATCAAAAGCAATTTGAACACTTGGTATTTTATCTCTATTTTCTTGTAATGCAATTTTACTCAACTGTGCATTGCCCAAATAAAAGCTCTTTAAAAGAGAGGTCGTTGTCTTTTCCTGATTATTTTCATGAATTAAACCAACGACATCGTCATAAAAAATCCCTTTGAAATTAGCATCAATTTTTGCCTTTGCTGAACCATCAGCACCTAATTCCATTTTGACTTTTCGGCTAACTTGATTGTCTTTTGCAGACAAAGCAGGTGTTTTGACCAATACGCCTCCAGTAGGTGTAGCCAAAAGAGTATGACGATTGGCTGTAAAATTGGATAAATACCCAAAAGGATTCGTCTGAGAAGTACATTCAAGCCAAATGGTATCTTTGGGCATAGGTACACACAAAATAACGTGGTTGAATTGTTGCGCTGGAAAGTCCGTCAGAATATCGGCGGTAGCTTCCCCTGCTTTTATCGAAGCATAATGCGACTCGACACCAATAGTTTTTAACATAGCTTTTGTAAAAAAACTTAGTGCCTTACAATCTCCATATCCTTTTTCGGCTACTAAAGAAGCCTCAAAAGGTTGCAAGCCTCCAATCCCCAACTGAATACTAATATATCGGGTATGTTGTTGAAGGTATTCATATACCTTTTTGACTTTTGCTTCTTGTGTAGTTTCTCCTTTGACAAGTGACTGGATTTCATTTACTACTCTAGGAGGTAGCGTTTCTCTTCCTTTGTTGAGCAAATTATCAAACTCTCCAACTTTTTGCCAAGTAGAAAAATCACCTTTATAACCATCCATTTCAAACGTAGCAGGAGCCGTCCATACACCCGGGCCACGCTCAGACCAAGCTGGAGCATAAGGCTCATGAGCCTTAATCGGGAGATTGCTAACTTTCCATTTATACACCGTATTAGCACCATTCTGAGATTTTTCGACCGATGCCACGCCATTGATTTCCTTATATCGTAATTGCATATTGGCAGGCATCTCTATTTGTAAGCTACTGGCTTGTACTGACACATCGTCGGTATCATCGCCAGGGAACCATGATTCATAGTAAGCCATTCTCTTATCGGACACTTCGTAGGAATACTCTACCGTAAATGGAAAGTTCGCATAGTTGAATTGTACCGATTTATAACGATAATCATCGAATAGATTGGTTTCTGATACGTTACCTATGTCTTTTATTTCCTCTTTTTTGAGCTTACGAAGCTTATTGCCAGCAGCATCGTAAAGTACGCCTTCGAGGTCGGTCACTTTCGAGAGTTTGTTATAATCGATATAGAGATGTCCATATTTGAGCCCTTCTTCATCGAGAATTGTAATAACTGTATGTTTTTTTCTAGTTAAAAAACCTTCATTTTTTACAATTAATAGATTTTCGTCTGTACGAATTACAGCGTGAGCCTTTTCCTTTAATTTATCAGGAATACCTTGTACATTCCAAACCACTGTTTGGGCTACAATAGGATAAGAAAAGCACATTAGTAATAAAACTTTTAGCAATCGTGTAGTAAACATCATAGTATTATTTTTTTTGAAGAACAATCATTTCATTGTGTTTGGCCACAATATGGTCATAAACAGTACGAATGGCCTGATATTCGTCCACACTATAAATAGATTTTTTGAGTTGTATTTGACTGGTTACGATAATCACTTTTCCGCCTTGATATTGTGCCACCGTAAAATTAAATCTACCACCATCCTCAGGCAATGTAACTCTAATAGCCTTAGGCAGTTCTACGACTGCATAATTATCAGGAATAGTATATTTACAAGTAATAGTCTCTTCGGTAGGATAGGTAAAATCTATTGGAAAAGCTCTTTCGGTACTAACAAAAGGGTGTTCGGTTGTGCCATCATAAGGGATTGTTTTAAGATAGATTTTACCATTTGTAACACTATATCCCTCTGGGTTTTTCCCTGTCACGGCTATTACAGGTTGAACATCCGTATCTGTATTGGAAAAGCCCTCAAATTCTACCAAAGCTTTATCGATAGTAGAAAGTTTTTTACGAAACTTTTCTGCAAACTTTTCTTTACCTAATGCATTATATTCGGTACGATAGTCAATGGCTTGATACCCTACCCCAGCATAAGTAATTTGGCTCTCAAGTTCTGATTCTTTTTCCCCGAACGTAAATTCCATATTAATCATCTCTCCACTTTTCTCAGGTGTACGAATAGGAAGCCATTGAGATTTATTACTAATTAATAAACGACCTTCGCCCACCATACAAAAACTTGGTAATAATCCCCAGCGAAGATTTTTATCAGTTACATCTAACAAGACATCCTTTCCTTTGATATTGACATGAGCTAAAGTATAATTGAATCTAGTAATCATAGGGTAATCTTTCCATATCCGACCGTGCTCACGGGTGCTGATTACTACAGGATTGGCCTCTATTCCGACCTGACGAAGTAGCGAAATAAGCAATAAATTCAGCTCAGTACCTGAGCCTGTTTTACGGTTGAATACCTCCTTCAATGGGTTTTTGGTAAATAGATATTTATTACCGTCCCAAGTAAAATTACTTTGCACATATTTATAAACTTCTTTTGCCAATTCAAGCGTATCTGTTTTTTGACTTTTGAGACTTTGAGCAGTAGCCTCAAAAGCAGATATTTTGCTTATTCTTCCTCCCAAATCCTCGTCAATCAATAATTGCTTGTCAAAAGCAGGCCAATCCATCGAAAGGTTTTTAGGCTTACTCATACCATCTACAATGTATTCAGCTAGCTCAAAGTGGATTTTTCGCGTATAATCATCTAAGTTGGCAACATACTTTTCACGATTCAGGGCAGGAACATTCAACATCAACCATTGGCAAGTGCGATACTCGTCGGCTGTTGCGCATTTATCAAATGAAAGTTTGCCTTCACAAGCCTGCATCAAAATACGATAGGCTAAATTGGTTGGAGAGCTAAAGGTATATTCACTTCGCTCACAAGGAATATTATACTGAAAATACCAATCTTTAGGTTTGAAAGGATACGGCGACCGAACAACATAAGAATATTCAATGATGGAACCTTCTTTTACTTTGGGTAAAGTGAAGCTTACTTTATCATAAGATTTATCATATTTTCCTTTAAATATATCCTTGGGATCGAGCTCTTCAATTGTTATTCCATCATTTGCAAAATTGTAGGTTCTACCTTTTACGTTTTCGATTGTCTCTATATTTTGTTGGTTATCATCTTTGTAGAGGAAGAGTGTTTTTGTGGCACGTTCGAAAGCACTTTTTTTCAAGACTTTGATTCTGGTAAAGTATTGATAGGCGATTTCATATCCTCCTTCTGAGTTTTTATAAACCCATCCATTTCCATAATTCATCATGATATAAGCTTCGGCAGAAGAATCCTTGGCATATTCTTTTTTCTTCAAATCCTCTACTTTTACATCAGGAAAGGTGGGTAGTTCTCGTTGGGCATTGGCCATAAAAGCCATCGAAAGCATTAGTAGTAAAATAGTTACTTTTTTCATTAGTGTTAAGGTTTATTTGGGTTGTTTTTGGAGAACGATTTGTTCACGATGCTTCCCCAATACAAGATCAAAAATTTGACGGATACTCTGATACGCCTCGACTTCGTAAATAGCCTTTTTAAACTGCAATTGGCTTGAAACAATTATCGTTTTGCCTTCATTTTGTGCTTGTACTGTAAATACAAAACGACCTCCATCGTTAGGCAACGAAGCACGTACCGATTTTGGCAATTCAATGATTTTGTAATTATCGGGTATGTTTATTCTACAAGTGATGATTTTTTCTTGAGGATAAGTAAAATCTACAGGAAAATTTCTCAATGGATTGGGCAGAGGATGTTCCTTTATTCCTTCAACAGGTAAGGCTTTGAGATAAAGAAATTTATCTGATTCATGATATGCCTCCGAAATTATTCCCTTCAATCTGATTGAGGCTTGGGATTCTGTATTAGTCGAATCCAACCCACTCAAAGAAACAACGGGTTTCTCTATCACATCAGCCCTTTTTTTGAGTGCTTCAATGTATTTTTCTTTTCCTAAAAGCAGGTATTCTATTCTAAATATAGCAGATTGGTAATCGTTGCCCGAATAGTCAATTTCTGTATCTATTTCACCTGTATTTTGCGCAAAATTTACCTGAACATTTACTAAAGTTACAGCCTTTGCAGGGCTTTTGATGGGTATCCATCTACAGTCATCTTGCTTGATTAATCGCCCTTCGCTTACCATGCAATATTGTGGTAACATCTCCCATTTCAAAAATCGATTTGATGCATCTAAAAATATCGATTTCCCTTGAATTTGTGCATATACCAAGGTATAATCAAATCGCTTGAAGGCTGGAAATTCTTTCCAAGGACGGCCATTGCCTCGCGTGTTGATGATGAGTGGATAGGCGTCGATACCGACTTGTCTCAATAGGGAAATCAACAGTAAATTCAATTCTGTTCCTGTTCCAGCTTTTTGGTCAAACACCCTTGTAATTGTGTTATCGGGTATTAGCTCATAACCTGGCAAGTGCCTAAAGTTATCACGGATGTAATGATAAACTTCCTTCGCTAAAGCTAAAGTATCCAGCTTTTTTGCAAGGAACTGATTGAGGATTGGTTGAGCAGCCTCTACTGAAACTATACTTTTTCCAAAAAGCTTTGACCTCAACAAATAGTTATCAAAACTTGGCCAATCGAAGGCTAATTTCTTAGGCTCTGACATACCAGGCATAATATATTCAATGAGTTCAAAATGAAGTTTACGTACATAATCGTCTGTAGATGCGGCAAACTCTTCTTTTCTTATAGCTGGAATATCATGCATAATCCAGTGACAAGAGACCATTCTTTTGCTCACAATACAAGTATCTACGTCAAATTTTCCTTCGGTAGCTTGTTCGATAGCTCGGTAAGAAAAGTTTTTGGGATATTCAAAAAAATACTCACTAACCTCAGTAGGAAGATCCTTCTGAAATAACCAGTCTTCAGGATTAAAAGGAATCGGAGAATGGACGACATAAGAGTACTCGATGATAGAGCCTACTTGTACTTTTGGGAGGACAAAGCTTAACTTTTCAGTTTCTGAATCAATTTTACTCTTGAAAATATCTTTGCTTGTAAGCTCTATTTCTTCGATTTGACCACCAACCAGATTATAAGTTTTACCCTTGATATCCTTGATTCTATCGATCAGTTGACGATTTTCTTTAGCAAAAAATCGCTCGTAGGTAGCTAATTTGAAAGCACTAGGTTTTAATATTTTGATTCGTACAAAAACTTGGTAGGCAATTTCATAGTGATCGAGCTCATCGTACACCCAAGTATGTCCGAAGTTTTGCATATAGTAAGCCTCTGCACTCGAATCTTTATCATACTTATTACTTTGTAGATCCGCAAGTGTAACAGGACGAAACGGAGGAAGATGCGTAAAGGACTGAGCTTTTATTACATTTATTTGGAAGAGTAATATAATCAGCAAAAGCAATTTTTTCATAACTACATAGTGTTCTCGGTCAGATTCAAACACCTACCTTCCACAACGCGTAGAAGGTAGGCTATATAATTTCATTACTTCTTCTTCAACACAATCTGTTGGAGGTTACGTTGTTCTATCAAATCAAAGACTTGTCTCAAATCATGATATTCCTCCGCATAGAAATACGTTTTCTTAACAAATAGCTTGTTCATAAAAGCAATCTGGCTCCCATTGGCAAATATTTGATATGTATAATTGACCATTTTGTCGGGCGTAACAGCTTTTACAGATTTGGGCAATTCTTCTACCACATACCCTTCAGGAAGATTGATCATAATGGTAGAAAGGTCGTCCTGCAAATACCCAAAGTTGACAGGAAATTTGCGGTCTTTATTATGAAAAGGATTTTCGGTATCGATTAAGCCAAAGCTAGGTTTGATATACATACGCTCGCCAAGGATATTGACAGCTTCTGACACTTCGGCATCAATAGAAATAGTAAAAGCATCTTCATATTTGCTCTGACCTGTCACTTTAAAGGATTTGATTTGAAGGTTGGGATATTCCTTTTTCAGGTATTCACCTAAAGCTTTTTCACCTTCCTTCTGATAGACTTTACGCATAGCCATAGCTGCATACCCTTGAAAAAGTAAATCTCCCTTTATCTCAGCATCGCCATTGGCTTTTACGGTGACCAATACGCTTTGAGCGGCAGTATATTTTTCTTTCGGGGTAATTTCAACCCATTCTCCAGTACCCGAAGCTACGATTCTTCCTTGTTGATTAAGACAACGAAATGGCACGCTACCTGCTTTACACATAGGGTCGGTGGCATCTAATAACAACCATTGCTGATTAGGCATCAAAACGCCAGCTACCACATAGTTAAAGCGCTTTTCTAACACCTGTGTCTCATTGACCATACCATGATTACGGGTACTCAAAATCAGGGGTTGGGCTTCATATTTGAGTTCTTTCAAAATAGCTACTAGCAAAAGATTTAAGTCTGCGGAGTTTCCTAGCTTACTTTCCAATACCTTTTTACGAGTATTAGAGCCATACATACTTGCATCCCCATTCCAGAGTACTGCTTTTTGAACGTAATCAAGCACTTTGTTTAAATGCGCCAAAGTATCTGAATCTGTCCGTTTTAGGAAAGGTACAATATCTCTGACGGCGCCATCAGGTTTGGCAAGTTTACCAAACGAGTCATAGCCCAATAATGCTGCATCCAAATTTTCCCAAGTCAATGAAAAGTTTTTACTAATGCCATTAGGTGGTACATACGCCGCGATTTCGAACTGTATTTTAGCAGTAAAGTCCTCTATGGTAGTTGTGTAAGGCTCTTCTTTGATAGCAGGGGCATCTTTTACGGCTAAATGATATTCCGTACTTGCATAACTTGAACCTTCAAGCATGAGGCTCGATTGCTCTTGTTTGGAAATGACGAAAGGCTCATACCCTTGCGTATGTAATCTAAACATATAGAAATTAGGAGCATTTACCCAATACTCGCTCCAAAGCGTAGGAATCGAATGCTGAAAACGCCACGTAGGAATTTCGGTATCATAGTTGGATTGGATTTGATACGTAAACTCAACTACGCTACCTTCCTGAACATTGGGTAGTGTAAACTTGTGGGAAGTAAAGTTTTTGTCAGATTTGTTCTCAAAAATGGCTGTTTTTTCCAATTTGTCAACCTGAACTTTACCACCCACCAAACGGTACGTTGCCCCTTTGATTCCTGAAATAGATTCTTGATTTCCCCCTCGTGTTATTGTCTCGAAGGTAGCCCAATCATAACCAGATTTTTTTAAAATCTTGATTCGACGATGGTGGGTAAACATGGTCTTTAGACCAGAAGAATAGTAGGCATAAGTCAAGGTTGCATAGTCACAAAGAATCACTGCAGAGGCAGAAGAATCAATCGAGTAAACTTTGGCTTCGAGGTCTGATGTGGGAATATCACCAAATTTGATCGGTGATTTCTGAGCCAAAAGGCCGTTAAAACTGAAGATTAAAGCAATTAGCAATACCTTAAACTTAAGTGCAGAAAAATAATTCATTTTGTATGAAAAGTTAGTTTATTATTTCAATTTTAGAGAAAATAAAAAACTTCAGCAACAATTTATATAGAAATATTTACTATTTCTGATTAAGAGGCTTTTAGCGCTATTTATCAAAAATATTTTTGCTTATTTTATATACTTTTTTTTAGATTTTTTACAGATTAAAAAACACCCTAACGTTTAATATTTAAACGCTTCTGGAGTGTTTATACTGATTGTGTCGCCAGAGCTACCAGATTTTATTGAATATGACAATAAAAGAGTAACACAATCGGAGATAAATAACCTCCTCGAAGAGCTACAAAAAGCCTTAGAAACTGGTACAAAAACCTTATTTGAACATGAACAAAGGGTTTCGGCGCTTAGTTTTCAACGTGCCACGGCGCAGGGGCAAGGACAACAATATGAAGCAGCATTATCATTACTCCTAGAAACCCAACAGCTACATGAGCAAAATTATGAGTTAGTTCAACAAATATATGGTGCCTTACAGTTTACTCATGTGAATACACCATTTGAGGAAATCATAAAGTATTTCGAAGATTTTCTACCAATTGAAAAACAGCTTAAATCAGCCCTTCAACACTTACTCGAAGTCGAGCGTTGGCAGACATATTGGGAAGCAGAAGACCGAGTATCGTGTCAAACGTTTTTGGATGGAACTTTTGTGTATTTCAGCAATCCCGAATATGACACAAAAGCACTGAATAGTCTTTTTACGGCTATACAAATCTTTGAAAAAATGGAATGGAAGGTGTTTTTTGAAGAAAAACGAAGCTTTTTACAGGAGCAATTATTATACCTGAAAGAAGTGTTGAATTAAACTATTTCCTCTGTTGGCATAGGAATATTAAATGATACGATAAATTCTGTACCGATATTTTCCTCACTTTTTACCGAAATACTAGCATCATTAAGATCAGCAAACTGTTTGACAAGACTTAAACCTATCCCTAGCCCCTTTTCATATTTGGTTCCATACGTTGATATCCCTTTACCTGTCATCGTAAATAATTGTGAGAGTTTTTCTGGTGACATTCCAATCCCATTATCTTTCACAATTACAAACAAATGGGTTGAGTTTTTTTGATATAGTATTTCTACCTTTCCTTGAGGCTTGGTAAATTTGATGGCATTGGCTACAAGATTCTGAAAAAGGATATGTACTTGGTCTGGGTCGGCATAGATATATACAGGCTCAGTATACTCGTGTGTAAGCGAGATTTGTTTGTTTTCGGCAGTATTACTAAACACCTCTATAATCTGTTCCATTTTTTGACTCAAACAGAACTCTTGCTTTTGGGTTTTTAGACCTTCTTTTTGACTATTAGCCCAAGTCAGCAAATGGTCTATCATTTCGGAGGTGGCACTTACCTGTTCATAGATTTTATCTAAAATCATTTCCTTTTCAGCTTCACCCAAATAACCTGTTTTAAACATTCTAAAACTTGCTAAAATGGTAGCAAAAGGCGAGCGCAAATCATGACCTATAATCGAAAAAAGCTTATTTTTTGTTCTATTTGACTCCAAAAGCTCTGCATTCTGTTTTTCAATCAAGTGGCTTTGGGCTAAAATCTGTTCAGATTTTTCCTGAATATCATCATACAAGCGCTGTTTTTTACGCGTATTCCAAATATTTAATCCTAAAATAATAAATAAAGATGCCGAAACCGAAGCGATTAATATCATCAGCATTTGGCTATTAGCGGCCTTTTGCTGTACTACCTGATTTCTACGCATCAGAGCATCATTTTCGGCCTGCTTACGCTTGAGGGATAAGCTCGTTAACTCTATTTCTGTTTTTTCGTTAGAAAGACTATCACTATACTGTTTTTCTAACGTTTGATATCTGTAGGCTAATGCATCTTTTCCTGCAGCGTGATAAGCTTCATGAAGTACCTTAAGCGCCATGTGGATATCCCAAAGCGTATTGGTTTTTTGGGCAAGTTCTAAACCTTTATGGGCATACGAAACGGCATCGTTGTACTTCTTTTTTGAATATAAACATTTGGCTAAACCTGTGTAGGCAAAGCTATTCTCCCAATCATTCTGATACTTTGGATTCTTAATGACAGACGTATAATAAAAAACAGCTTCCTCTGAACGACCTTTCGAACAATAGAACTCTCCTAAACGATTGTTACTCATCGCAATAAGATGCTCATCATTATTTTTGATAGCAAGTTTTTTGGATAACTGAATATAGTAATAAGTACTATCTGATTGCTTGAGATCTTTACTCGCCAGAGCTAGATTGAAGTAGTTTGCTGCTAACCGTTGGGTGTTATTGAGCTTTTTATTCAGACTAATGGCGGTGTATAGTTCTTTTTTTGCTGGAATATATTTCTTTTGAGCAAGATAAATAAGCGCCAGAAGATTAGTCATACTAGCTTTACCATCCAAATCATGAATGTAGTCACTGATGGCTGAAGATTTTAGAAGATATCTTAACGAAAGTTCATAATCACATTTGACATAATAATATCGAGCAAGATTGGCAAGAGCCGTTGTTTGCCCTTTATCATATTTGATTTTTTCAGCAAGAATAAAAGCAGTATTTGAGAGTTTTATCGTATTTGCTGATGCACTTTGCATGTATTCATAGCCTATCGAATTTAGTAATTTAACAGCATTTGAATCTGGTGCTTGAGTAATACGAACAGAATCCCTTTTCCACACCAAAAGTAAGCTATCTAGCTTTTTTTGTTGTGAAAAAATTAAGTATGGATTTAGAAAGACGGTTATCAGTATTAATCGTAAAAACATCAGTTAGTACTTAGAGTATTGTAAACTCGGAATCAAAAGTAAGTTACAGAGTTTTTCCGAAAACACAAGCATTATTAAGCAGTCAAAATTCTTCATTTTTATTTTTTCACCTTTTTTAACGAAGAATAAACCAATTATATGAACAAAATAAAACATTAAAAATAAAATAGAATACGAACGCCTTTTAATAAGATTCATTTTTTATCATAAAATAGGGCTTAAAAAATTATTTCTAAGCCCTATTTCTTATACATTACTGCCCTAAATGTTCTACTTTTTGCCTCCTCGGAATGGTCAGCAGAGTTTTCTGTCGTCCATCGATATAGTGTACTTTTCCATTGATAAAAAGTCCCTGCTCTTCTAACATTACACGTACCTCTTTATTGCCCCATTCAGGGATTTTTACCTTGGCATTTAGTTCGACAGCATAGGCTGTATTCTCATTAATGGAGTACTCTCCCGTACCAGGCACACCACCTTGCATATCCCACATACCAATGGCAGGACCAGCTGCGTGTCCATGATACCCTACTGGGTGCGAATAAATCTGAGCAACCACACCATCTTGTTCGGCTTTGCGTAAGGATAATGCCAAGATTTGGTTCCCTGTCATTCCCACCTTAAAAAAGCCAGTCATGATATCCTGTAGTCTATTGCCAGCTGAAAACGCTTTATTCAAATAATCGGGTACTTGTTTTTCGTCTGGACGCAACACATACGCCATTTCTTGAACATCGGTATTAAGACGCAAATACGTAATCCCAAAATCACAATGCAATAAATCACCCGGCATAATCACCTCCACGTCGGGGCGACGGTCATACGGCCAGTTGACTTTGTCTGGGTCGGGGCGTTGAATGTCTACCGTTGGGTGAAACCATGTATCAAGCTTCAAGTCTGCCACTCGCTCACGCAAATACCACACCACATCGTCGGTAGTAGTAACGCCAGGAATAATGACTTTTTCAGAAAATGCCTCTGCAATGATTTGATGAGTGATTCTGTCTAACATCTCATACAACGCAATTTCACGTGGCGTACGAGTTTCGAGCCAGCCTACACAGAGGCGTTCGGCAGAAGTGACTTTATTTTTGTATTCAGCAGGCATATTGCTCATCAAAGCTTCATGTTCCGAATGGCTCAAACCATCGGCATGTGCATATTGCTCTGACACGTCCAATGCGATTTTCTTAGGCTTTCTTTCTTCGATGATTTGAATCAGGCGCTTCCATTGATTCGCTTCTTTTTCGGGTTGCCAAGCCGATTTAAAGATGGTACCCACATTATAGCGAGCCACAGCCAAAGCCTCAAGGCCTTGTGATTCGCCTTTGTCATAAATAACCAAAATTGTACGGCGACGAGCATTGAGCCAAGTGGATGGCAACATGGTTTTGATAACAGGATCTTCGTTATATTCTCTGGCAATGATGACCCACATATCGATTCCATTTTTGCGCATCAGATTAGGCAATACGCTTTTGAAACGTTCATCAAGCAATTCATCCTGTAATACAGCACGTTCTTTCAGCGGTAAAATTTTAGGAACTTCTTGGGAAAAGGCAGGAGCAATACCAAGCAGTATTGCCAGTAATAGGACAATTTTTCTCATGATAGTTTTGAAGTAAGTGAGGGTGAAAAACACCACAATTTGTTGATAGTGTGAATTTTCCCTAAATCTAAACCAGAATCATGAGTTTTGAAAATAGGAGAGCTATGTTGGACGATGTAATTATTTGAATAAGGCTACTTTTACTGAATTTTGTGGAAATTCAGTAAAAGGATATTTACGAACAACCTAAAGAAAATCTTTATTCCTCCTCATACTCTTCTAGTAAATTTCTTTCCCATTCTTCACCAACGGATGCTCTTTCGGCTTCTTCGCCGTATTCTAGGTCAAAAATCTCATTTAAGGTCTGGTCACTGCGGACTATCTCAGAAAGAGCTACCACCCGTATGTCTTCGGGCATTTGGTCACCCGTCAAAAACTGCCAATCTCCATCATGATCATGTACCACCCTTAAAATCGGTTTATGTTCTTCGAGCCATTGACGAGTCGTAAAAATGCTCAAATTGTGAGGTTCATTAAATTTGAATTCTACGTTTCTGTCGAGTAAAGGCTGTTTGTACAAAAACTCCTCTTCAAAATTTTCCTCCCAAGGGAATAAGTCGTTTCGGTCAGTCCAAATAAGCTCTAAAGCAGTAAACGTCTCACCTTGATAGTAGTTTAGCCCTGCACCAAAGTAGTATTCCAAATTACTTTGGTCAACAGTTAAAAAAGTAGCTTTACTGTCTTGAAAAATGTCTGTATAAATCTTTCCGTCTTCGAATATTGTTCCATTTTTAATCATAGACGCGATGTCATTGATTATTTCATGACCTAAACTGCTAGACAATCCAAAACAAATAATTTCTGGATGTTGGTACGTTTGAGTCAAGCCAATACTGTAAGAAAAAGAAGGTGAATAGTCGGTTGAGGTAACCGATATTACCTGAAGTCCAAATTGCACAATATCTTGCTTGGTTCGTTCCAGTAAGTCGTTTTTATTGATACAGTTATGTTCGTTTTTCATTTTAAAAGCAACCTAAGCATTAATTTAGAATCAAGCAATAATGTAAGATAAGATTGAATTACTAAGCTTTGGGCTATAAGCCATAGGCATTATGCTAAATGTCTCCATTATTTCATAAGAAGCACTTTTTAACTTTTAACCTATGACATAAAGCTTAAAGCAGGTAAAATTGGTTTAATTTTGCCACCTACTTACATCTGTTTCACAAAATAGGGACTTGAGGTGCTGCTGCGAGCTTCCCAAACTTTTTTGCCATTGAGCCAAATCACTTGCTGTGCTATGCCACATGGATTTCTCTCAAAGGAAGCCTCTAGAGTATCTATATCAGCATTACTCCATTGAATATAGGTGATTGGTTTTTCTACCGTTTCTGCATGATTGAGACTAACGCCAATTCTATATCTAGCTTCATCATCACGTTTATAGATTCTAAACCCTGAAGGATTATCTGCCATTGGATTACTTACTTCTTGGCTTTTCCCATTGACAACGAAGAGGATTTTAATGCCTGAGACTGGCAAACGGTTGGGATTGGATGGATTTAGTAAATCCTCATTTTGGGCATTAATTACCGAAAAGTCTACATTAGCTGAAATATTATAACAAAGCGGTACATCATCGATAGTGCTACAAGCCACAAAAAAAGAAGAGAGGATGATTAATAATAGGTTTTTCATAGGTATTGTGTTTAAGTTTTGATAAGTGTTGATTAAATTTTTTATAATCTTAAAATACAATGCATTTTACTTAATCCAAATATAGAACAATAGGGTTTAAAAACTGATAATTATCCTATCAAATACTGGAAAACTATTATACGGAATATGTCTGTTGATACAACAAAAAATATATTTATGATGAAGTAAATTGGCTGAATTAGCCTCATAGAAAATCGCTGATTACTCTTCTCTATGAGGTTCTATTCATAGCCATACAAATTACTTTCAGTCATTTAAAAACGATACTAAATAGTTTTGAATCTCTTTGCGTTGCTCATCTGTGGCATCATCATCCATATCATTATGTTTGGTGTTGGCTAAGGTGATTATTCTGGCACCAATCTTTTTTCTTTCTTCTTCCGTCGGCAAAACTCCTTCGTCTGCTGGTTGGTCGCTCGATCGTAGGGAATATACTTGGGGCTTAGCCGTTCTTGGCAATGCCATTCTTCTATTGTCTAAGGTTATAATCTTATGCACTATATTAGGATATTTTTGCGGGAACAAAGCCGTCATATCTCCCCCATTAGAATGCCCGATCAAGGTAATTTGATGATAATCTAGTTCAGGATGCGTCTTTTGAAGTTCATTAATCACAAACAGAATATTGTCGGCACCACGTTCCCAAAAAGGTCGTCGCACGATTTGAGGCTTACCTGTCGAGGGTATCAAACTATCTGTAGCAAGCTCGTGCTGAATACTAACGACAAAGAATCCTTTTGAAGCCAAGAACTCTGTCAAGTAAGAATACATCAGGTAATCTCCTCCTCTGTTTTGTCCATAACCATGACTAAAAATTACCAGTCTTTGCTTAGGAGTTTTCTTAACAGTTTTGGATTGGTAAATAGCAATAGGGATTTCTCGTTTTCGAGCTTGGTCATACCATTTCAGTGTATCAGGGCTAAAGTTGCTTTCTGACTTAAAAGCAATAGGTTTACTCAAATCTGTAAAAAAGCTTATGATGAGAACAAAAAGCAATTGATTCATTAGGTTGTGGGGTTATGATGGCGTTTAGGGTATCTCCAAGGTTAAGTTTCCATTCTGAGTATTTTTAGCATTTTCAGGAACTGACTGCCAGTTATCGCCATTAATCACAAACTTAAACTCGTGATTCTTTTCTTTCAGCTTAGACAGCGGTAGTGAAAACTGATAAATATTATTTGCAATATTCGTCATTTTATAGTCCAAATTTTGGGGATTCCAGCCATTAAATGTTCCTGCTATTGTGATGTATTGCACTTGAGATTTGTCGATATTTTTAGGCAATTCGAAGGTAAATACAACTTGACTCTTTTCTAGCTTATAACCATATTGGATTAACTTGACTCCTTTTTTATGCTCGATAACTTTCGTAAACGACATATTTTGAATCAACTTTAAATCGCTTTTAGGAACATACCCAGACTTAAGTAAGAAAGCTCGAGCTTTTTCATCTGTACTAACATCCATTTCAATAATATCCTTGATAGCTTGCTTTTTGTCTGTCGAACGGTCATAATAGGATTTACAAATTTTGTATCCCATAAAATACCCTAAATCTTTCATTTGAAGACCATTGATATTTCTCCCTTTGGTACCGCAAAGCCAATCAAAAAACTTACCTTTTTCATTAGAAGCAATAAACTTTTTAAACTCCTTCCAAACAGCTTTTTCATGCTGATAACCAAAATCAATATACCCATTGGGATAAGAATCTCGTAAGTTTTTTTGATTAATCACTTCTGCTATAAAATCACAAGCCCCTTCATTCAAACAATGCGCTAAAAGGGCATTGTTTGATTTTTTTTGCAGTGTATGAACATATTCATGCAGTACAATACTTACGGCCCAATCTGGTTTTTCACTCGCAACTACTTCAGAACCAATAAACAAATTATTTCCTTCAGGGCGTCCTCCAAACATACCCAACCCAAATACAAAATATACATTTCCTTCTACAAAATCAGGATACTGCTCTTTGAAGTACTTGAATTTAGGTTCTAAGATTCTCATTTGAGAAGGAAGATTATTTAGATAAGGGCGTATTCTGATAATGTTTTCCTTGCTTTGCGTCATTAAATCCACCCAGTGTTTTGCTGTAGCAATTTTGCCACCATCAACCGAATGAGTAATGGCATATTTGACACCCAAACTTCCTCTATCCAAGTATAATTGTTGCACGAAAGCAATTTGCTTTTCTTGGTCTGTTGTAGTTTGTACACTATCAAATGCTTGGAAAAAATTGTCGATATCTTTCGTATGAAAAACAGTTTGAGCATGAATGGTTGTGGCAAAAAGAAGAGAACATAAGTAGAGCCAACATTTTCTTTTCATAGTTTGAGGAGTTTTTGGTTTATTAAGCATTCGGCAATCATATACGCTAAGTTAAAAATTGTAATCTCCTTCACCTAAGGTTATTCATGCTTTATGAATATCCCCTACTCTAAAAGACCATTCTGTATGAATATCAAGATGTTGGCGTAAAAGCATATTGAGTTGTGCAGTATGGTGCTGGGTATGTCGGAGATTATAAAGTATGATTTCCAACATCGGATAATCCATATCCTCAGGCTCGTCGCCTTCTTTGAATCTCTCCTGTAATTCTTCCTCTGTCAAACCTTCCACAAGCTGTTTGCACTTCTCTCTGCTATGTTCAAGGTATTTTACGATTTCTTGTTTACTGTAATCTCGGTCAGGAATAAAATCCCCGATTGACTCTTCTGGTCTATCTTGTTCATCCTTTTGAGTAAAAGAAAGCATAGGAGAAAAATCACTCGGAGGAATAGTTGAATAGTAATCCAGAAATATGGCACTATGAAAAGCAATATAGTAAAAACGTCTATGAGTAGTAAAAAAATCATCAGGACAGCTTGACACAACATTGATGAGCATATCAATGCTTGCACCAAACTGATTCCATAGTATTTGTTGGAGGGTTTTGTACATGAGAAGGTGTTTTAGATAATTGAAACGTAGACTATTTCTACATTGAATTGAACAGCATTTCAAGACTTACATCCTCTTAAGCTTGTTTATCAAATAAAAGCCCCATATCTATCAATGTCTTTCTAAATGCTGGAGTATTGAAATCTACAAGTCCTGTCAAAATTCCTTTCCCTAAACCATAAATAAAAGGCCCAGGTCTGTCACTCTATCCGATTCCAAACTCTCTAGGCTCATACCCAGCTCTACGTCCGAGAATTCTTAGTCGTTTTTCTGGAGTAAGTTGTTCAATAATCAAATTTACGCAGGGATAGATTTTATCAGGAGATATAAAAACTTGATCCGTTATTTCATACACGATATTTTCTTTACCATTAACTATTTTTGAACCATATATTTGCCACAAAAACTCTAATTCATAGTCTGTATAGTCCCTTCCAGCATGCATTTGTGCATAAAGAATTAGCTCATCAATTGTTTTATCAACAAATTTTATGAAGTCTTCAAGGTGCATGGTGTATTAGATGTTTCTGTAAAGTTAAAATTCTCAAATCTCCATAGTGTATGACTAAGTCAAACGAAATGACAAGTGAAAGAGATAGTTTGGAACACTGAAATTGAAACGGTAAAAAGATAGTTTACAGAGTATAAATAAAGATTAACTTTCCCAAGTAATATGGTCGAGTTTTCCTTTTATATCAGTCTTAACTACCAATAATTGATTACAGGGCTCCCCTTCAATTTCAATCGAGTAATCAAAAACTACAGAGTAACCTATAGAAGCATTATCTGGATATAATCCAACTCTGATCAATATAAGTTTATTTAGTAATTGTTTTTCTTTTGAAATAGATTTGTCATTATAATCAATAATCTCTTGTAACTCTTCTTCAAAAAGCTCTTCTAAATAAAAAGTTATATAATCACGGGTTTCTCCTTTTTTCTTAAAATCTTTATTAATCTGTTTTCTATTTTCCTCATCAATTGCAGAAATATTATTTAGTATATGATTTATTTCTAGCGCTTGTTCTTCATCTATACTTTCATTTTCAAAGTTTATATCTAAGTTTAGAGCCTTATTACTATAGATTGTCTTAGTTCTATAGTCCTTTTCCAATTGAGTAATATTTATTACTCCAAAATAGGTTAAATCAAAAGTCTTCATTAAAGCGAGAATTATTTTTGTTTTTATAAATATAGTGATAGTACTAGAATGTAAAATTAGAGATTTTGAAAGTTTCCATATCCCACCCACCTTCCTTATTTTACAACTCTATCTCCAAAACTTAGGAAAAAACGCTGGAGTTTGACTCATATAGTCTAGGTATTGGGGTTTGGTTTCTACGAGTCTTTCTTCGAGTAGAGCTACGCCTGAAACTTTCATCAAGAGAAAAGTCATTAATAGAGGGCTTAAGACCGTCCAGCCTGCTCCTGCTGCGACAGCAAAACCAAAATATCCCCACCATAATACGGCATCGCCAAAATAATTGGGATGGCGTGTGTATTGCCACAAACCACTATCAAATACTTTGCCTTTGTTTTGTGGGTTAGCTTTGAATTGAGCTAATTGCCAGTCGCCAAGGGCTTCGAATACAAAGCCTGCCAACCAAACGATGCCCCCCAACGCATCGACCCATGTCCAGCCTGTAAAAGGTGTATGTTGGGTAAAAAAGAGGGGTAACGAAATCAACCAAAGCAATATGCCTTGTAATAGATATACCCTAAAATATGATCGCCACCAATATTTATCTCCATGTGCTTCGCGGAAAGCTTGATAGCGATAGTCCTCTCCTTTTCCATGATTACGGACTGCTATATGTGTCGACAACCGTATTCCCCAAATCGAGACTAATACGCATAACACTAGCGCCCGTGGATTGGAATCGGGTAAAAGTCCGTACCAGAGCCATGCCAAAATCACAAAACCCATTCCCCAAAATGAATCTATGATGCTAGAGTCTTTGATGCGTAAACTCCAAAGCCAAAGTAACGTAAGACAAAGCCATAGAAGTCCTGCACCCCAAGCCAAGGGTGTAAAAAAGTAAGATAATACGACCATTCCGCCCAACAAAGAAATAGCCATCACAAGCAATAAGATATTTTTCATAATGATATAGGAAGCAAAGTTTAAGTAGCAGGTATCCACCTAGCGATATACGAACTTTATATCTTATTTGGATTTTATCTGTTGGAAGGTTCAGGAAAGATTCATCATTGACTGTGTATCTTTCCTGAAAGCTGATAACCAAAAGCGCAATGCCTATCCACAATCCACATCGATGATAATACTGCTACCCTTATATTCTTTTCCAACCGAGATTGCTTCGATTTGTTCAGAGATATAATTTTTCACTGCTTTGAGAGGTAAGTTCTTTTCGAGTTTAATCATAATTTCATAAATAAACTGATTACGAACTCGTTCTACAAGCGGTCTTTCTGGACCTAAAACCCTTGCTGCACTGAGTTTTTCTACGAGTTTAGCCCCTAAATCCTTGGCAGCTTTGTCGGCCGTTGCATCTTCGGTATGTTTCACAATAATCTTAATCAATCTAGTAAAAGGCGGATAACGAAAGGCTTCGCGCTCTGCTATTTCCTGCGAATACATTCCCTCATAATCACTTTCAATGATTTGCTGCAAAATCGGCTGTTTAGTATTGTTCGTTTGTATTAATACATTTCCTCGAATCGACCTGCGACCTGCTCTACCTGCTACTTGGGTCAGCATCTGAAAAGCTTTTTCTGTAGCCCTAAAGTCTGGGAAATTAATCATTTTGTCGGCATCAAAAATGCAGACTAAACTCACTTTTTCAAAATCCAATCCTTTCGATACCATCTGTGTACCAACCAATATATCGACTGCTCCTTTTTCTACTTCATTAATCAAAGTTTGAAAAGCCGTTTTGGTACGTGTCGTATCTAAGTCCATACGAGCGATTTTGGCTTCGGGGAAAAGTAACTGTAATTCTTCTTCGATTTTTTCAGTACCATAACCTCTCGTTCGCAATTTGACCGAACCACAAGCCTGACAAGTGCGGTGCATCGACTCATGATAACCACAATAATGGCAACGCAACTCTTGTTCACGATAATGATACGTCAAGCTTACGTCGCAATTTGGACAAGACACTATTGTATCACAGTCATCACACTGTATATAAGGTGAATACCCACGACGGTTTTGAAACAAAATCGTTTGTTCTTTTTGCTCAAAATTCAGTCGAATGGCATCCAACATCATGTTTGAAAAATCACCCTTGACCTCCTTATTTTTACGAGCATACTTCACATCAATTAATCGAATATCGGGTAGCTGGGCATTGCCAAAACGTTGTTTCATCGTTACCAAACCATAGCGACCTGTCAAGGCATTGTAATACGTCTCGATGGCAGGCGTAGCTGAGCCTAGCAATACTTTGGCTTTTTGCTTATGCGCTATCACCACCGCTACATCACGAGCATGATAACGTGGCGCAGGGTCAAATTGCTTATAAGATGTTTCATGCTCTTCATCAACGATAATGAGTCCTAAGTTATCGAAAGGCAAAAACACCGCAGAACGTACGCCAATTACAAACTGGAATTTGCCAGAAATAACTCCTTTCCAAACTTCTACTCGCTCATTATCTGAAAATTTAGAGTGGTATATCCCCATTTTATCCCCAAACACCTTGCGCAAGCGAACTACAATCTGTGTCGTTAGGGCAATTTCAGGCAATAGATAAAGGACTTGCGAACCACCTGCCAATACTTGCTCTATGAGGTTGATATATACCTCTGTTTTGCCACTACCCGTAATTCCATGCAATAAAACGGTATCTTTTTCTTCGAAAGATTGCATGATTTCTGCCATTGCTCGCTTTTGTGCTTCAGACAATTCAGGCGTTGGAGCTTCCACAAAGTCAACATCTTCCTCAAATCGACTTACGATTACATCAAATTGTTCGAGAATACCATTTTTCAATAAAGTATTCAAAGAACTATCCGAAATTTCGGCTTTGGTTAGCGTACTTTTTTCTAAGCCTTTGGCATTGAGTGCTGGAGTGCGCAATACGGGTACATAACGCAAGTATTGCAAAATCACTTCTAACTGTTTGGGCGTTTTTTCAAGCTCACCCAACAAGGCTGTCAAATATCCAGCCTCCTCATAAAAGTGGTTGAGACGTACTTTTCGAATGATTTTGGGCGTATATTTTTCTTTGACTTCCTCAAAAACAATAATGGCTTGCTTTTGTACCAAAGCCTTAATAAGGTGATACACATTTTTGACATCGGCAAAACGGGCAAGTTCGTCGTAGGTAAGCGACTGATGTTTTTTGAGTTCTTCTATAATTACCCCCTCACGCTCTGTCAAAAGTTCTGGGCGGTCAAATTCTGGATTAAATTGTACTTTCGACAAGCTGGAGATTTTGAGTCCAGACGGTAACGCCACATTGAGCACCTCGCCCACGTGACACATATAATAATCTGCAATCCACTGAAATAGCTCTATCTGTTGTGGCGTGACCAGAGGTGCATCGTCCAATAATTCAAGAATATATTTGGCTTGATATTTTTGGGGTGGCTGATGATGTAAACGAGCAATAACAGCAGTTACTACTTTAGATTTTCCAAATTGCACAATTACCCTTGCTCCTACCCGAATATGCTGGGCAAAATCACGAGGGACTCGGTATGTAAACAAATTTGGCACCGCTACAGGCACGATTACATCGGCGAAGACGGTGTTTTCCTCTTGGAAATCTAGGGTGTTTTCTTGCAATAACATAATGCAATTTACAGTAAAAATCATTTTGGTCGGCTCGCCGACTTTCTTAAACTATGCTTTTGCTGTAGATTTGTTTTTTAGAGGGGATAGGGGTTAGGCAATGAGGGGACAGGGATTAGGCAAAAAGGCACAAAGTGGTTTTAGGGGATAGGGTTGAGGGTTTAGGGGAGGATTTTTTGATTTTAGGTTCAAAGGGGTCAGGCACAGAGGATGCTTTGCGTCTAATAAATCAAATATCAATGATAAAAAAGAGGATTGAGTAAATTGTAAATATATTCCATTTACATCCTTGGTTTGATAAACAAGGCATTGCGTGCCTACAAATAAAAAAATATTCACAAATCACTAAATCACCATTCACTAAATCACTCAATAAAACATGCTCATCTTTCTCTGTACCATGATTATTAGCTTTATGGGTTCGCTTCAGCCCGGACCGCTCAATATGTCGGTGGTACAATTAAGTCTGAATGATAATCCCAAAGGTGCGTTAAAAATGAATGTAGGTGGATGCATTCCTGAGTTTGTTTACAGTTTATTGGCGGCAGAAGGATTAGTGATTTTTCAGTATTATCCGTGGTTACTGACCTATTTGCAATGGGGAGTAGTTCCTTTGTTATTGATATTAGCCTATTTTACATGGGTAAGTAAACCTCAAACACATGCGGAAGATTTGGGAAAAACGCCCTCAAAAGCACATTTTTGGAAAGGCTTAATGCTATCTATTTTCAATCCACAATTATTGCCGTTTTGGATGATTGTATTGATTAATTATCAAACGTTTTCATGGCTAAAAGTACAGACTTATCCACATAAAATTGCTTTTGCTGTTGGGGCATCTGTCGGAGCTTTTCTGTTAAACTATTTTTACAGTCAACTAGCCTTGAAATACAAAGACCAAATTTTTGCTAAAATTCAACAAGAAACCGTTCAGAAATGGATGGCATATATTTTTATCATTATGGCTATCGCACAAGGTGGGAAGTTATTGAGTGAGCTGTGAATGGTGAATGGTGAATTGTGAGTAATGAATTGCTAATCATGAAAATAAAATCCTAACTATCAATACATTACACCTTTACCCTTTGTAACTATTCACTACAAAAAACTAAAACACTTTGCGCCTCTGTGCCTGAGTAACTGTTCACTTTACAAAAAACTAAACACACTTTGTGCCTCTGTGCCTCTGTAACTGTTCACTTTACAAAAAACTAAACACACTCTGTGCCTTAGTAACTGTTCACTAAAAAAAACACTCTGTGCCTTTGTGCCTCTGTAACTGTTCACTCATAAAAAAATGACTCATAAAAAAATACAATGGCCATTATGGCTCATCAAAATCTTTACTTACGAATATTGGACATGGTGGGCTTTTTATATACCACTCATCCCCTATTGGCTTTATCAGGCTTTTCGAACAAAATCATTGACCTTTTTTACCAATGCTGACCCGTGCATTGATTATGGTGGTTTTTTTGGGGAATCCAAAATAGATATTCTAAAGCAAATCCCTGCGCAGTATCTTCCTCAAACGATTTTTATCACCAAAGGATGTTCTTTTGACTTTGTATTAGAGCAAATCAAAATGTTAGAATATCCGCTTATTTGTAAGCCAAATGTGGGAGAAAGAGGTACAGAGGTAGAAAAAATTGTAGATGAAAAAGCGCTCAAAAACTATTTTGACGGCCATCCTATCGACTTTATTATTCAGGAATATGTCAGCTATGATATTGAGTTAGGCGTATTGTATTATCGTATGCCAAACGAGGAACGGGGCTATGTGACTTCGGTCGTAAAAAAAGAATTTCTATCGGTTATTGGCGATGGTGAATCAAGCATCGAAACTTTGATGCAACAAAGTACTCGCGCACGTTTTCAGTTGGAAACTATGAAAAAGCGATTGGGAATGGATTTTTATAAAATTCCACAGCGTCATGAACGAATTTTGCTAGAACCCATCGGAAATCATTGTAGAGGCACTAAATTTCTAAATGGCAATGAATTAATCAATGTACAACTGCATGAGGTTTTTAATAAAATTGCCAAGCCTATCGAGGGTTTTCATTACGGCAGATTTGATATGCGTGTACGCTCGA
The DNA here is from genome assembly GCF_009905545.1 of Cellulophaga sp. BC115SP. Taxonomy (GTDB): domain Bacteria; phylum Bacteroidota; class Bacteroidia; order Cytophagales; family Spirosomataceae; genus Flectobacillus; species Flectobacillus rivi. Next base: position 192,889 of record NZ_JAAALB010000006.1, read on the forward strand.
TTCAGGATTTGTACAAAGGGCAGTATATCCGAGTGATGGAGCTTAACGGGGTAAGTGCCGAGCCTGGGCATATTTACGACCCCGAATACAAGCTTCTGAAAGCTTACAAAGATTTGGCTTATCACTGGCGCATTATTGCAAATATTTCTATTCAGCAACAAAAGCTAGGAATCAAGCCCGTTCCAACCAAAGTTTTATGGAAAGTTATCAAAGAACACTTCAGGAAGTGATGAGTTGGGCGTTATATATTGAGTGAATTGAGATTGAGTGAATGAGTGATTTTTCTTATAATCACTCCCCAAAATTATCGTATAAATCTGCGTAAATAACAGGAAAAATTAATAATATATCTGTGACACATAATGACCGTATCCTTTTGATTATGAACTTGTTCCGATAACTGATATACTGTTAACTGATAACTTCTTTTTACTTGAGAGAAAAGTAATTACAGAAAATCTATATATTGATATTGTACTTCGTTGGCATCTTTTACCACTTGCATAATACATTGGGTCATCAGTGTATTATTGCGGTTCATTCGCATATCATTTTGAATATCGCCATTACCTCCATTTTGATGAAAATCTAATAGTATCTCTGGACTTATTCCTATTGGATATTGATTTAATAATTGCTCAAACCAATGTTCTCTTTCATGACGAATTTGGGCATTATACAGCGTTGCCGACGACCAGATATGAGACTTCTGGGCATCTTTTTCTGTAACAAATAATTGATGACCATCCCATCTGATTTCGGTGAGAAAAAGCTCTTTTTGATGTTCTATCACAATCAAAGTAAAGTTTTCGATACCCTCAAAAAGGAATTCTTTTATAAAGGAAGATAGATTTTGTTTTTCGAAAAAAGCAGGAATAATCGTCCCTCTGCTTTGTCGATAAGGAGGTTGGTGAATATGGTTTTCGAATGCCCCATTCAATAAACATAAAGTAAAATTGTCGGAAGTAGCAATCCACGTACCACCTGCAAGAGCATCTTTAGGCATAAAAACGCTTGTATTGCCGATTTGATAGGCTTGTGGTGGTATAGCTTTCGGACGGGCAGTTGCCTCGTCACGGTTGTTAGTCAGAATAAAATTTTGTTCCCCTTTCGGCACAAATGTCAAAACGCACATGGTTGTAATAGTAGCTTTAGGCGATGGGCAATTCAATAGCCCCTAAGCCTCTGAAACTTATTTTTCTTTAAAACGAATAGTTGAATAGGCAACGCCAAAGTTTTCGGGAATTTCGATCGTTGGGAAAGCCTCATTCAATCCGATTTTGATAATGGCTAAATGATGAATGGTATGCTCGATAAGATATACCAACTCACGATTAAAACTCGTCGGAATCTCCAAAAGTTCCTCTCCATCATAGCTTGTTGCTAGCATGAGCATTTTGTCTTCTTCCCAAAAAGTAAGTTTACCAATAATAGCCCCAAGCACCTGTAAGGTAAAGTATCTATCCGTCTCGATTTGGACTTTTCTTTCTCGGTTATCGTAGTTAACCGTTCCAGAAATATAGCCTTTGAGTAAGCACTGATAAAACTCCACAATATGACGCACATGTTGCCCAATAGAGTTATCGTGAAGTTGTTTGAGAGGTTTTTTATACTGTTCATCACTCATCTGACCAAGCAAGTCAGTAAGTTGCGTAAGAACTTCTACGTTTGTTTGTGGTAACATTTTTAATAGTTCAGTGACCCTCTAGGTCGTCTAATTAATCAATTTATCTTTAAAAAGGGATAAGGTAATAAGGCAACAGGCACAAAGTGTATTTTGTAAAATAATACTTATCTCCTACTTAATTAAACACTTTGTGCCTTTGTACCCGTTGCCTTTGCCCCTAATACTCTTTACTTTTTCACATTCAATACTATCGAAATATCTACATTGTCGCTCATTCCTAGTGTTCCGCCACCTACTTCCCAATCTCTACGGTTGATGATGGTTGAGCCTTTAAAGATAGCGTTTTCTCCTTCATTGATAAAAGAAAATGGAAGTCGGATATTTTTAGTAATTCCTTTCATCGTCAAAGCAAAAGTACCTACAAAACTCTCTCCATTAGCTTCTATTTTGAGTGACTTCATACTAATAGTCGGGTACTTAACTACTTCAAAAAAACCTTCTTTTTCTTTCAAATGCCTGTTTCTTAAACTATTATCAGTATCTATAGTATTTGCTTCTACCGATCCATAGATAGATGATTGTGCCAAATGTTCGGGGTCAAAATGGATGGCACCTTGAAAACCTGACATTTTCCCGATTACTTCCGCTCCGAGCATCTTGATTTTGAAGGTAATATTTGAGCTCACAGGATGCCAGACTTGCGAATAACTTGTGCCTATACTAATCCATAAAATGATAAAATAAACGAGCAAACGAATCTTGGAAGAAATCATAGTCGTGAATGGGCTTAAAATACACTACAAGTTAATGAAGAATAACGAGAATTGTATGCGAGTAGAACAGGAAGGAGTTTTCTGAGGGTGGATTTGGGATATTTGATTGGGGAATTTTTCTCATTTTCAAATGAATTGAGTGGTTGAGTGATTGAACAACAGTATACTATTAATCTGATTACTGGACAAAATGAGAAAGGGGCGGACTTGGTCACTTAAATTTATTAATACAGTTTAAAACTGTCTAAAAAAAGTAAGTCCAAGACGAAGTTTTGAACTAGAGACTTCAATTTTGTCCTGTAATCAGACTATTAACCAATAACTACTTTTTACCTATTAGTCAAAAAGTAGGCTATGCTTCCGAAATCCAATATCAGAAATCCGAAATAAATGATGTGCATTCTCTCAATCTCAATTCACTCAATGTAAAGACGGAATTCCTTGGCTTGTAGCTACTGCAATTTTTGAATCGGCGGTACCATAGTACAAAAACCATTGATTTTTGAAAGATACCATTCCTTCTACAAAACATACGTTATTCACCTGACCTGTCATTTCATAAGGCTTGTTTGGTGTCATAAAGTATTTTTTAGAACGGTCTTTCAATACAGCTGGATTACTTGCATCAAATAACGCCTGACCTGCGCTATAAGTCATATCTGGCAAAGATTTATCGCCAGTTTGACCATTGTTGGCGCTATTATAAAGTAGAACAATACCTTTTGTAGTAAACAAAGCATAAGGTCCTGGTTCTACCAATTTGCTATCAAAATATCCTTTTCTTGGTTTTAACACAGACACCAATTGCCCTTTCGCATCTTCGACTGGCATCCAATTGAGTAAGTCTGTTGACGTTGCCATAAACAAGTCAGTATCGCCCCAATACATCCAATATTTACCATTGATTTTCTTAGCAATCATTTTGTCGCCTACCTTGTCAACTACAATTGCTCCTGATTTCGACCAAGTATTATGATGTTTTGGAGCCTTGAATACCAATCCATGCTTGGTCCATTTGCGCAAATCCTTCGAGGTAGCCAACATCAATCTGGCAGTTTTTCCGTCGTACGAAGTATAAGTCATGATATATTGTCCTTGAGCACTTTCCACAATACGAGGATCCTCGCAACCTCCCTCCCATTCGAGAGATTTTTGGGCATCATTTTCAGGGTAAAAAATAGGTTTTGCTTCTTTTTTGAAATGTAAACCATCTGAAGAAATAGCTAATCCTAAACGAGAAGTTCCTGCAAATTTGCCGATTTTATCTTCGGCACGATATACCAAATATACCTTGCCATCGCGCACCACAGCCGCAGGGTTAAATACATCTTTTTCTTCCCATTTGACCTCTTTTTTGAGAATAGGACAAGTAAAAACTTGTTTGTTGGAAGGTGTCAATACAGGGTTCACTGCATCGACTTTGGTAAATGGTGAAAATTGCCAATTGGCAACGTCAGAAAGAGAAAGAGGCGCATTAAAACTACTTAAACCTACGCCAACCAAGAGGGCAAGCGATGCCAAACTTATATTATTTTTCATAGAAAAGGGGATTTGAGGAATTGAATTTGACTCGAAATTTACAACAATGACCCTATAAAACAATAAGCCCACCCCTACAGGGCAGGCTTATGATATTTTCCAGATTCCAGAAATAGGCTTATTTGGTTAGCTTACGGTATTGGTCTGAATTAATGGGATCCAAAGAAGACAAAAGAGCACTTACTTTTTTGCGTTCTTCACTTGGCGCTTCGCTATAAAGATTTATCAGCTCTGGCGACTTGGCTTCAAAAATCAATCGACTAAGTAATTGCCCTGGCTTATTGGCATTTACCTGCTTGATTGAGTTAAGGTATGTTGTTATTTGTTTTCGAGCCTCAACGGGGTTTGATCCAAAATTATCCAAAGCCAAACGATGATAATTATAGTATCCTTCACGAATAGGCAGTAATTGCTGATTTAGTAAATTTTCTGCTAAAAAATAGCGACTTCTTACATCGGTAGAAGGAGCCCACGAGCCGCCTGCATTTTGTGCAAGGTTTACAACATTGAGTAGCTTTTGTGCATATTTATCTCCTCCAAATTTACTAAAAGTATCATAATCAAAGGTCAATGCTACGTACGAATAAAAAGCTAAAAGATGCGTCAAATTATCGGTATAGTTGTTGTCATTGTAATACAATGGCGTGCCAGATAAGTACTTAAAATTAAAGCTTTTATCTACATAATTTAGGATTACGGTTTCGTAGGTTGTACCATACACAGGACGTATTACCTGAAAGCGAGCATTGGCCTCATAATCACCGCTTGCACTTGCACGTGTAATAATGATATTGAGCGAACATTTAATCTTTTCTTCAGGCAAGAAATTATCATTTGTCCAACGACGGTTATTCATAAATTCCTGTATTACCGATTGAATCTCGTTGTATATCTGTGTAGCACCACGTTGCTCATTGACCTGAATCTGGTCGGTATTAATAGACACTGTACAGCTCAACTCTTGGGCTTGCGTAGTGTGTACACCCAGCATCCCCCAAAATCCTATCAGTACCATTTTTAGTAATGATTTCATAAATACGTTATTAGTTTATACGGTAAAAATGATATCTACAAACTCAATTGCTGAATTGCATTCACTATATCGGAGGCAACATCCGTTTTGCTTTTGAGACTAAATTCATGCAAAGTCCCATCTTTGGTAATAATGGTTACTTGGTTGGTATCATGACCAAAACCTGCTCCTTTATTTTGTAAAGAATTTAACACAATCATATCCAAATTCTTAGACTTGAGCTTTCCGATAGCATTTTCCATCTCATTATCGGTTTCTAGGGCGAAACCAACCAAAATTTGATGCTCTTGCTTTTCAGCACCTAGTGTTTTGGCTATGTCTACAGTTTTAGTCAATTCAATATTAAACGAAGCTTCTTTCTTTTTTATTTTTTTATCTGCTACAGTTGCAGGTGTATAATCTGCAACTGCGGCTGCCAAGACAACAATATCAGCATCATAAAAATGGGTTTGAGTAGCCTCAAACATCTGTTGAGCTGAGCGTACTTTGACCAAATGAATATGAGTATCTGGCAATGGCTGATTAGTAGGGCCACTCACCAAAATCACCTCTGCTCCAGCTTTAGCAAACTGATTGGCAATAGCATAGCCCATTTTACCTGTAGAGTGATTACTAATATATCGAACGGGGTCAATATCTTCCTGTGTTGGCCCTGCGGTAATTAATACCTTTTTTTGTGCCAAACTTGGTTGATACGCAAAAAATTTCTTCAAATTCTCAACCAATTGCTCAGGCTCTGCCATACGCCCTTCACCTACAAGCCCAGAAGCCAACTCTCCAAAACCTGCCTGAACGATGGTATTGCCATATTCTTGGAGTTTTTCGAGATTGTGTAAAGTACTTGGATGCTGATACATGTCTAAGTCCATGGCAGGTGCAAAATACACGGGACATTTAGCTGATAGATAAACAGCAGTCAATAAATCGTCACAAATACCATTGGCACATTTTGATAAAGTATGTGCTGTAGCAGGCGCAATCAGCATTACGTCGGCCCACAAGCCCAAATCCACGTGATTATTCCATGTGCCAGTCGAGTCTTTGACAAACTCTGAAACAACTGGATTTTTTGAAAGTGTTGCTAGGGTCAAAGGTGTAATAAATTCTTTGGCTGCCTGTGTCATCACAATTTTTACCTCTGCTCCTTCTTTTACCAAAAGTCTAGTCAAAAAAGCGATTTTATAAGCCGCAATACTACCCGAAACCCCCAAAAGGATTTTTTTATTATTGAGTATCATTTGAGATTCTTTAGAGAATTGTTGTTTTCGAAAGCAATTTACAACAAAATAAAAGGGTCAGATGCAATACATCTGACCCTTTTAAGAAAAATATTGTTATTGAAACAAGACTACAAAGTCGTTGTTGTCAATCTTATTCTTCAGTTTGGCTAGTTTGACCAGGAAGACGGAAAGTAAATTTGTCTTCTGTAAACTCGTCGATAGCTAAAGATGTAGGCTTTGGCAATCTTTCATAAAACTTAGAAATTTCGATTTGCTCACGGTTTTCGAAAATCTCTTCCAAGTTGTCTACTGAAGAAGCAAAGTCCGCTAATTTAGCGTTCAATTCTTCTTTAGTTTTGAGGGCAATTTGTCTAGCACGTTTTGAGATAATTGCTACTGCCTCATAAGTGTTACCACCTGCTTTAATTGCAAGTTTATCTACATCTCTAGTGATGATTGATGGATTGGTTGCCATATTATTGATGCTATTTTAATTCTGACTGAATTGAACAATATATTAACTCTCGTTCCCCATAAAGGGTTCAAAAATTATTTTTGGTTTTCGGCTGCGCCTACTTTCGTAGTATTTGATTTCTCTTTTTCGCGTGCCTTTCTGTATTCTTCTTCTAGTTTTGCCAAACGATCTGAAGCTTTCATGCTAATATCGTAAAGCTTTTCTGCTTTTTTCAGATAGCTACTTTCAGGGTATTTATCTATCAATTCCTGATAAAACTTCACCACATCTTTATAGCGTTCCAACTGCTTGGTTTCGATAGTACTCACTGCCAAGTCATATTGCGATACTACTTTTAGATAATATAACTCTTCGCTAAACTCTGAATCTGGATAATCTTTTTGAAAGTTAGCAATTTCAATTACCGACGATTTCAAGGATGCTATATTGAAAGGCGATGTTTTGTGATACAATTTCGCTTTTTCGTAAGCTTTACGCTCTAATTTTTTACGCAAATCCTTAATCAAATCTGATGCTTCGGTACGAAACTTACTATCTGGGTTGTTATTGATAAAGCTCTGAAGCTCATTGATAGCAGACAATGTACCACTTTGGTCGAGGTTGTAAGAGGGAGAGTTTTTGAACAACGCATAGGCTGACATATAAACCGCTTCTTCTACATACTCACTACGAGCAAAGGTTTCGGCAAAACGTTTGAAACGGAAGTTTGCCATCTCAAAGTTACCTGTGTGATAATCACAATAGGCTTGATAGAAAGTCACCAATTCCTGCTGGTCGGTACCAGTCAAGGAAGGAAGAATTTCTTCAAACAAAATTCCAGCTTTGTCGTACTCGCCTTTTTTGTAATATTCGATAGCCGCTGCGTATTTTTTCTTTTCATCAGTAAGTTTTCTGATTTTCTCGAATTTACCACATGAGGCTAAGATGAAGGCAAAAAATATGAATAATAAAAAATGTTTTCGCATAAGAATGCAAATTTACAAAAAAGTTTTGAGTTTGAAAGTTAAGTTCTTAGGCAATTTACTTGTAATGAGTAGGTATTTACAGACTTTAAAGTGTTTTTGTGTGGAATATTACTCCAGCACAAATCAAGTTGTAAGCTTATACCATAGCCTAAACTCAAATTTCTGTATTTCAACGACTATTTCAAGCATAGCGTATAAAGATTTAACATTATTTAACAGCTTCTAGATTTAAGAAGACAAAAAATGTTACTTTGTCCAAAGGATTCGTCATTATTTTGAAAGCAGTGGAGAGTTTCTTAATTTTCCAGCAATTACATTACGCTATTACTTTTAGCCAGCAAAAACATATAAATTTTATCATTTAGCTATTGCACAAAGAGTATCCCAAAACCCTATTTAGCACTTTAGCTTGATGGTTATTGCCTCTTAAAAAATCTTCATAAACATGAATCTAGGTAACCTCCGCTCAAGATTATTGGTTGGTTTGATACTAGCCGTAGTTTCGATTTTTTCGTACTTCTCAAAAATGCAAGTCAATCCTGTAACAGGTAAAAGACAAGCCGTAACCATGACTCCACAGCAGGAAATTGCGATGGGCTTGCAATCGGCACCACAAATGGCTGCTGAGTTTGGTGGCTTATATCAAAATCAAAAACTTCAAGATTTGGTCAAAACAGTTGGGAGCAAGGTGGTCAACAACTCCGAAGCCTCAAAATCTCCTTATCAATTTAACTTCTATCTTTTGGCCGACCCTAATACCATCAACGCTTTTGCTTTGCCAGGAGGTCAGATTTTTATTACCTACGGTTTGTTGAAAAAACTCACAACTGAAGACCAATTAGCAGGCGTATTGGGACATGAGGTAGGCCATGTGATTGGTCGCCATTCGGCACAACAAATGGCTAAAGACGAACTTACTAGTGGATTACTTTCGGCGGCAGTGACGGCTACCTCCGACCCTTATAGTCACAATAATTCGGCTGCTATTGCTCAGTATGTTGGCAAAATGATTACCCTCAAATACGGTCGTAGCGACGAACTTGAAGCAGATAAATTCGGCGTAAAATATATGCTCGAAGCTGGCTATGATCCGATGCAAATGGTAGATGTGATGGAAGTGCTGAAACAAGCCGCAGGACCCAATCGCCCATCGGAGTTCCAAAGTAGTCACCCCGACCCTGACCATAGAATTCAAGAAATCAAAAAAGCCTTAGAGCAATATAAAAAGACAGGAAAGTTGGAGTGGTAAAAGAGTCATAAAGGTACAATAGCCTTGTAGAGAAAAGTATAGTTCTGTAAGCTGACAGCCTACAGAACACCAATTTGTTTTCCTATTTCTGTACTAATTTTCTATCAACTTTAGTTTTATATAAAGTAAAAAGTGGATTTGTGAGAAAGTTCAATACTTCCTTTTACACCGTCCTATATTTACCATAAACCATCAGACACACTATTTGCAATGAATACTGCCGAGCATTATCTGGAACAAGGCGTTCGACTGCGTACTTCCAATAAGCCACAGGAGGCTATAGCTGAATTAACCAAAGCGCTAGATTTGGAACCAACCCACGAATTTGTTCTGGCAGAATTGGTTCTCTGTTATTTAGCTTTATCAGATTATACTTCTGCTAATTTTTTTACCGACGAAATTTGTCACTATCATCCCAAATCAGCACTTGGCGTTTACTTGAAGGCAACGATGGCTTTACAAAAAGACCAGCTTGCTGTAGCCGAAGACTACATTCGTCAAGCCATCCAATTAAATCCTTTTGTTGCCGAATTTTGGGCAGTATTGTCTGCGATTTTTATACAAAGAAAATCTTGGAACGAAGCACTCAAGTATGTTCATAAGGGGCTTGAATTAGAACCAGACAATAATGCTTGCCTCAACTATCAAACCATTTGTCTCAATCAATTAGGACATACCGAGTTGTTACAAGACAGTATGGAAGAAACTCTATACAATAATCCCAATGACGCTTTTAGTCATGCCAATATTGGTTGGGCCTTGTTACAAAATCAGGAAGTAGAACAAGCCAAAACTCATTTTGCAGAAGCCTTACGCCTTGATCCAAACATGAAATTTGCCCGTCATGGAATGATAGAAAGTATCAAGTCTCAAAACTGGATTTATCGTCAGTTTCTGGCTTTTAGCTTTTTCTTATCCAAACACAATGGACTGGTACAGTTAGCCATTATCATTGGATTGATGATGGGCGCCAACTATCTTGGCGATTTGAGTGACCAATATCCATGGATATTGCCTATTTATCTATTAGTAGTTGTGGTATTTTATGTGAGTTGGATTATAGAACCGCTCGGAAATTTATTTTTAAGATTGAATAAATTCGGGAATTTGGCCTTATCTCCTACTGAAAAAAGGGCTTCTGAAATCGTAGGAATAGGATTAGTTGGCGGAATAGCTTCGACCGTTTATTATTTTGCTACAGGAGCAACTGTAGGCTGGATAGGTTTATTGTTTTGTTTTACGATTATCATCCCACTTTCTCAATGTTACTCGATGGGTTTTCTCAAAAACAGAAAATGGCTTCCTTTGTCTATTACGGGCTTGTTGATGTTAATGGGCGCTTTTAATATCATACTAGTTACGAGCCTACATAAGGTCAGCAATTTTATTACCTACTACGAATATCTTTTTGTGGCTTATCTCTGGCTCATTAATTTAGGAGTCATTAAGGATGAAGAAATTTAGATTTTGAAGGCTACTGTTTCCAGTAGCCTTTTTTCTTGGTCAAAACCCATGTAAAGACACATAAAATAATGTTTCTCCCTTTTTACTTTTATCATAGTATCCTATTTAAAATAGATTTAATCCAATAAATTACTTTTATATTTGAGATTGTGTAAAAAGGACACGTATTTGAGTAATTAGTGAGTTGTAGAATTAGAAATAGGTTTTAGGCAACAGGCAAAGAGTGTTAAATTGTGCTTACCTATTGCTTAAGGCTTTCAGGTATCAGCTTTCTGCCGTGGGCTTTTGGAAAAAGTATTTCTGTGGTTACTAAAAACATTTTAACACTCTTTGTCTAGTGCCTAAACACATAACTTAAATCTAATTTTGCTCACTTACTTTACCGTGTTTTCAAAATTTACCCTTAATCACTTTGTGCCTTTGTGCCTATTCTCTTATATGTACTAATTTACAAAGCCCTTTCTTCCAAAACTTATGCTAAACAAACTTTCCCAAAAATCTAAAATACTGATTCCTACAGTCTTGCTTGGAGGTGTGCTTTTGGGCACTGCTTATCAGTTTTCACCCAAAAGTCGATTTATCAATCACTATGTGGATTCTCTCTTGACCGAAAATCAGAAACGTTTACCAGACAATGCCCTCAAAGGCGTTAAAATGGTAGATGGTCTCACTGTAAGTACTTTTGCCACCGAACCCATGCTCATCAACCCAACTGATATTGATGTAGATGCCAAAGGTCGTGTATGGGTTTTAGAAGCTTACAATTATAGACCTTCTATCACGGGCAACCCTACTCATAAAGAAGGTGATAGAATTGTGATTTTGGAAGATACCAATGGGGATGGCAAAGCAGATATAAGTAAGGTGTTTTATCAAGGTCCAGAAATTAATGCGCCGTTGGGTATCTCTGTGCTCAACAACGTAGTGATAGTGTCTCAAAGTCCTTACGTTTGGAAGTTTACCGATACCGATGGCGATGATAAAGCAGACAAAAAGGAAATTCTATTCCAAGGAATTGAGGGCGAGCAACACGACCATGGCGTACATACTTTCGTATTTGGACCAGATGGAAAGCTCTATTTTAACTTTGGAAATGAAGGTCGTCAACTCAAAGATGCGAAGGGCAATTTGGTTAAAGATCAATTCGGAAGAGAAATTTCTCGAAAAAACTTCCAAGAAGGAATGCTATTCCGTTGTAATCTGGATGGGTCAGAGGTAGAGTGTTTAGCTCAGAATTTTAGAAACAACTACGAAGTAGCAGTTGATTCGTATGGAACACTGTGGCAATCGGACAACGATGATGATGGCAACAAAGGGGTGCGTATCAATTTTGTCATGGAATATGGTAACTATGGCTATAAAGATCAAATGACGCGTGCTTCGTGGGGGTATCCTCGCACCAATATGGAAGAGGAAATACCTTTGCGCCACTGGCATTTGAACGACCCCGGTACAGTGCCAAACCTATTACAAACAGGCTCAGGCTCACCTACAGGAATGGTTCTATATGAAGGCGATTTGTTACCCAAACAGTTTTATGGTCAAATGATTCACTGCGAGCCAGGACACAACGTCGTGCGCTCTTACCCTGTGACGAAAAAAGGGGCAGGATATTCGGCGCAAATTGTGAATATCATGAAAAATGAAACTGACCAATGGTTCCGCCCTGCCGATGTATGTGTCGCACCTGATGGCTCACTCATTGTGGCTGACTGGTATGACCCAGGCGTTGGAGGACACCAAGCAGGCGACTTAACCCGTGGACGCATTTATCGTATTGCACCTCCTCAAACTCCCTATTCTGTCCCTAAGCAAGATTTTGCGACTCCCGAAGGAGCTGCCAAGGCATTACAAAGTCCCAATATTGCGACTCGCTACCTCGCTTGGGAAGCTTTAAGCAAAATGGGAAAAAGCGCTGAAAATGCATTGGCCTCTTACTGGAAAAACGACAATCCAAGAGTTCGTGCTAGAGCTTTTTGGGCATTAGTTAAATTGGTTGATGCCAAAAAATACACTGATTTAGCTATTCAGGACGCTAATCCAGATATTCGTATCGCTGGATTGCGTGCAGTTCGCCAAGGTAAATTAGACATTTTAGACTATGTAGAAAAATTAGCAAAAGACACCGACCCTCAAGTACGTAGAGAATGTGCGATAGCGCTGTATGGACAAAAAAACCCTAAAGCTAGTCAGTTGTGGGCAACTTTGGCTTCGCAACACGATGGTAAAGACCGTTGGTATTTGGAGGCTTTGGGTATTGGTGCTGAGGACAATTGGGATGCTTGCTTTAGTGCCTATTTATCTCAAAATCAAAACCCTGCTAACTCCGCCTCAGGAAAAGATATTATTTGGCGCTCGAGAAGTAATCAATCTGTAAAACTATTGGCTTCTTTGGCTACAGACCCAAGTATAGCCTTAAAAGAACGTTTGCGTTATTTCCGTGCTTTTGATTTTGTAAAAGGTTCCGAAAAATCTTCGGCGCTTTTAGGCATGTTGAATGGTAATTCTCAAGAGCAAAACCAGATTAATCGTTTGGCATTAGGTCATCTCGATGCAGAATTTGTTAAAACGTCTCCGATTGCCAAAAATGCCTTAGTACAACTCATGAATAATCTGGACGACAAAGAGTTTGTTCAATTACAAGATAAATACACATTGCCTGAAGGCAACGAGCGTCTGATTAGCATGATTGGCAAAGGTGAAAAAGTTGGCGATGCGGGGAATGCTCTATTCAAATCTCCACAAGGGGTTCTATTGGCTAAAAATATCATTAATAATCCCAAACAAGAAGATTTAGCCATTAAGATTCTTGGTGCGATTCGTTGGAATGGGGGAAAAACGCAGTTGACATTACTACAAGATGCCATGTTCAATCCCAAATATAGCGCCAATATCCATCGTGAAGCGACTCGTTATTTGGGCGGTAGTGGCAATGGTGAAGACCTTATCTTGGAGTTGTTGAAAGCTAAAAAGATTAAGAAAGACTTGATACCTGTGGCAGTAGAAGGCGTAAGCCGTGCGTGGCGTCGTTCGATACGTGTAGAGGCTGCCCAATATTTAGGTACAACGAACGCCACTAGCAAAAAGCTCCCTCCTATTTCTGAACTAATTGCGTTGACAGGTAATCCCAAAAATGGTGCGCAGGTATTTGCCAACAACTGTTCGGTATGTCATCAGGTCAATGGCGAAGGAATGGATTTTGGACCCAAGCTTTCAGAAATAGGCAGTAAGCTAGCCAAGGAAGGTCAATATCTTGCCATTTTACATCCAGATGCAGGTATTAGCTTTGGCTACGAAGGCTGGGATATCAAACTCAAAGATGGCACTCAGCTAGTGGGAATTGTTGCTTCAAAAACTGAAACTGATGTTGTCTTAAAAATGCCTGGAGGTCTTGTTCAAAACCTTAAGACTAGCGCTATTAAATCCATAAAAATGCAAAGCAACTCGATGATGCCGACAGGTTTAGCGGACGGTATGTCTCAACAAGAATTGGTCGATTTAGTAGAGTTCTTAATGACTTTGAAAAAGAAATAGTTTTTGATTTGAAAATGTGAGGATGGGAGGATTTGAAAATGTGAAGATTTGAAAATGTGTGATTCAGGTGTAGAGATGCAATGCTTTTCATCTAAAGGTTATTCACTCAATATTTTAGTAAAACATGAGTGTCATCCCGAATTTTTAGGATTGGGATTATGCGCTAAGTATTTATCAAAAAAGCGGTCGAAAAATATTTTTTCGACCGCTTTTTTAATGCTGTTATGCAAGATTTTACTTGGCTTTAGACGCAAATATTGAGACGCAATCATTGCGTCTCTACCGCTAGGCTAGCATATAAATTTTAACAGAATCACTCATGCACTCAATCACAAATCACTCAATTTGATAGGTGAAAATCCTCCAATCAAAATTTGACCACTCACTCAATTACCCATTAGGAACAAACCCAAACGGGTAGTATTTACGTTAATATGTCAAAGAAACAGATTTTTCTGCTTTCAACTTTGTACTGTCAAACATTTATGAAGCAATTATTTTAAAACAACATATCATTCACTAATTGCTTTATACTAACACGTAAAATTTATGAAAAAGCTAATTTTAATCTTCGCAACAGCCATTCTTGGCTTGGCTTCTTGCCAACAAAAAACAGATGATAAAGCTGCTATTGAATTAGCCAAACAAGCTGCCATTGACTCGATGAAAATGGTCGCTCAAGCGCAAGAAGTAAAACAAATGGTGATTGACTCCATGCAAAAAGCAACACCAACAACACAAGTTACGCAATCGACTGGTGAAAGTGCTCAAAGTACGAGTGCTGCCGTTTCTGGTGCTAATAATAGTAGTCCTGCCAAAGTTGAAAAGACTTCTAGCTCAAGTAGCTCGTCGACAAATACGGCTAGTACGCCAACCGTAACCAAGAAAAAAAGTAAAATGTCAAAAGTTGCCAAAGGAGCTTTAATTGGGGCTGGTGTAGGTGCTGTAACTGGTGCAATTGTCAATAAACGAAATAGAGCAGCTGGAGCTGTCATTGGCGGAGCACTAGGCGCTGGCGCTGGTGCAGGTGTAGGTGCAATTTTAGATAAAAAACAGTAGATAATTTTATCTGCTTTAGACGCTAAATTTATACAGTAGGCTAAAAGTTTAAAAGTATCTCTAAAACATTTATACCTGTTACATACGGTCTAAAGCATGATCAAAATGCTGATAATTATTCATTAAAAAAGCGGTCGAAAATCAATTTTCGACCGCTTTTTTTGATACGCTTATGTGATGTCTGATTCGGCTTAAGACGCAAAGCATTGCGTCTCTGCCACTAGCTGAATACAAATTTTAGAACAATCACTCATGCACAACTCACTCAATACAAAATGACCAATGTTGTCATACTGGTGAAGTTAGAATCTATAATTCAAAACGCTGCCATCCTAACTCCTCCCTATTTTCCTGTCGACAAATCTTGCTTCAATAATTCATCAATTTCATGATTAAATTCTTTGACAAAATCATCATAATATTTTCCTGTTGCTGGACCTGAATATCCTGTATGAATTTTAGCGACTTTTCCAGACTTATCTACAATAATCGTAGTTGGAAAAGAAATAATCTCAGACAAAGCTGGTAATACTGACGAAGCGTATTGAGTGTCTGCCAAACCTGCAAACAAGATATCATATTGGATGTCAAAACGTTTTTTCAAAGCTTCCAAACGAGTTTTGGCAAAAGCTGGATCGTTTTTACGCTCAAAAGACAAACCTATAATTTCTACACCACGATTTTTGTTGGCTTTGTACCATGGCGCCATATATGAAGCTTCATCGATACAGTTTGGACACCAACTACCCAAAATGGTTACAATCACCACTTTTCCTTTGTATTTGGCATCACTCAATGAGGTATTTTGCCCTGTAAAAGCATCTGGAAAAGTAAAATCAAATTGTTTCCCATCCTTTACTTTCGTCAATGAATACGCATCTGGTAATTCTATTTGGTCATTCTTTGTCCCTTTCAATGGTCGTGCACTTGTAGCTCCAATGCTTTGACCAGTAATGGTATTTCCTTCGATTTTACCAATAATCAACGCTGGACTCGAGCCGCTAAAGGCCGAAAGATAGAACTCATCACCTTTGATATCGCCTTCATAATAGCGATAATCTCCTGTTTTTGACAAGAACGTTCCTGTAATTTTTTGACCTTTTTGCTCAAATACTCCAATTACTGGCGTTGTAGCAGTGCCCATATACACTTCCCATTTACCCGCTAAACTTGCTTTTGAAGGTGCTACTTTTTCGAAGAAACGGTAGCGACTACCTTGAGATGCTTTGAATGGAATACGAGTAGTACCTTTTTTGAATACCCCCGATAAAGTAGTTGGACTTTCGATTTTGGCTGCTAATACAGCATCAAAAACCTCTACTGGAATAAATAATGAATCTCCTTTTTGTGTAACTCCTTTTAGTTCAAATCGCTCAGAAGCATTCAACAAATAGGCGTCTTTGCCTTTTAACTCAAAATTGAAAGGCGATTCTTTTCCTTCAAACAAACTAAAAGTACCTCTCCAAACACCTTGCTTAGGAGCTACTTGTGCTTTTGTAATGCCAAAGCTTGCTATAGCTAAAGCCGCTGAGGCTATAATTTTATGTAATTTCATATTTTAGATTTTAGTTGTCGTGTAATTTTTATTACTCTTACGAATAGACTGTAAACGAATATTTACTCCTTTTATCTATCGTTAGAAACTTATTTTTTTTAAAATTAGAAATTTAATCTATAAGTTCTATAGAATAAACAATTATTCAAGAATTGAGTTCATAAATTGAGTAGAAACTGCTATTTAAGTAACCCCACCAGACAGGACCTCTTTTGCTTACAGCATATAGCCTAAAGCAGATAAATTTTGCCCCCTATCCATTTATCGTTCCATTCTTCACGAAGCAAATTTTTTATTGGTGTGTGCAACCTAACTTCGTTGTGTTGCATCTAGTAACTGTTAGCGGCGATTATAAAACAAACCTACATAAAATGAAACAGATTTTAACATTCTTATTCTTTGTGACAACAGTAAATATTTTTGCACAAAATGTACCTTACGAAAAGAAAATTATATACAAGACTAAATTTGATGATGCAATACCTGTATTAAATGTTGGAACTTTTCACATGGGTGAAACTTCTGATGCAAACGCAACGGATTTTGATGAAAACAACAAAAAGAATCAGCAAGAAATTAAAAAATTAGCTAAGATGTTAGCTGAATTTAAACCAACAATAATTGTTATTGAAGATTTACCTAAAAATGATAGTTTGAGACAAATCGCGTATTCAGATTATCTAAAAAACCCAACGAAAAAGTTTGTAAATCCAGACGAAATAGAATTGTTAGCTTATGAAGTTGGAAGACTTAGCGGAGCAAAAAAGATTTATGGAATCGACTTTAAAGAAAAGTACAACTACAATATTAATGTTGTAAACAGTGTAGATACTACTACTTTAAGCAAATATTCTATACTGAGTGATGAAAATGACTCAAAAAATCCCGAAAAAGGAATTCCTTTTTATGATTTATTCAAACTGAATAATCATCCTCAATATTTGGAAAGTCTTATCAACTTTAATGCTGATTTGTTATTATACAATTCAAGTAAAAATCATGCTCAAGGCGCAGACGAAGCTGGCAAATTTTACCATAGAAATTTAGTAATGTTTTCTAATCTAAATCAAATCCCAATGACGAAAGATGATAGAATTTTCATTTTAATGGGAGGAACCCATACAGCTTTCTTCATGGATTTTTTGAAAAGAAGTCCAAAATTTCAACTTGAAAATACATTTAATTACCTAAAATAACCGCAACATCGGGTTGGCAATTTGGCGATTGAAGTGCTTTTATAAAGCATTTGTACAAGGTTCAATGGCCGTAATTGGCTACGTCGGATCTTCAATTTCTATTGAACTTTTGTGCTAAAATTTCGCCGCATCGTCAAGCGTTTTCCGTTAGTAGCCATAGACTTTTTAATTCAAACTTCTTTAAACCTACAAGTGGGCTTGGCTAAGTGCTTTTAACAAATTTAAACCAATGAAATTATTACAAACACTACTACTATCTATCTTTTGTGGATTTGGAGCTTTGGCTCAACAAAAAATTTCAGGTAAAGTCTTTGACGAAAAAAATCAAGCTGCCGAATTTGCTACCGTCGCGTTACTTTCAGCCAAAGATTCGAGTATGGTAAAAGCCAATTTGACTGACGCTTCTGGAGTCTATCATTTCGAATCAGTTAATAAAGGTCGCTATCTTATTAGTATTTCGATGATGGGTTATCAAAAAGCCTTCAGTGCTGTTTTCTCGGTCGACCAATCACCTGTTACAATCGAAACGATTACGTTAAAAACGAGTTCAAAGACCTTAGATGAGGTAACAGTAACCGCACAAAAGCCTTTTTTAGAACAAAGAGCAGACAAACTAGTCGTAAATGTGGCTAATAGTCCTGCCTCCGTGGGAAGTACTGCCATTGAGGTTTTACAAAAAGTACCTGGGCTAATTATTGCTCAAGACCGCATCACGATTGCTGGTAAAGCTTCGGTATCTATTATGATTGATGGAAAACCGTCGCAGTACACCGATATGAATCAGGTATTGAAAGACTTGCCAAGTAATAGCATCGAAAAAATCGAGGTAATCAAAAACCCTTCTGCCAAATATGATGCCGCAGGTGGTGCCGTGATTAATATTATTATGAAACGCAATGCTAATCTTGGCACAAACGGCTCGATTGCCCTCAACTTTAGAGGTGCAATGGTTGATAATACGGTCGTAAATCGTAGTAAAAATGACTTTTTTGGCGGATATTCTCCCAACTTTTCGCTCAATCACCGCAAAGGCAAGTGGAACGTATTTGGAAGCTATACGTATTCTGACAGAACGTTTTTTCAACTCACCCAAATTGACCGTGTAATTGGTAAAGATGAGTTCTCGAATATCATGATGAATCCTGGCGATGCCAAAGTTCATAATGCACGTCTAGGTGCTGATTATTATTTAGATAAGAAAAACACTATAGGGATATTACTCACAGGTTTTGACCGTTCGGGTAGCAACAACAGTACAGCTATTACAAAAGTATTTTCGACAGAAACTAAACAACAGACTAGTCAGTTCGAAACCCTTAACGACCAACCTACGACTCGTAATAATATTGGTTATAACCTCAACTGGAAACATACTTTTGATAGTACAGGTCGTGAACTCAATGTGGATTTGGATTATGTGCAATACAAACTCAAAAATCAGAACTTGATTACGATTTTGGATAACGGTCTACGTCGTAATAACTCACAGAGTGTGGATAACCCTGTTCAATTTATGACAGCGAAATTGGACTATACGCATCCTATTTCGAAGGATAGCAAGTTGGAAGCTGGTGGTAAAATGAGTTTTGCGACGATTGACAACGATTTGCGTTTTTATCGTGAACAGGTGTTGGATACCAAACGAAGCAATGTTTTCAATTATAAAGAAAACATCAATGCGCTTTATGTCAATTACAATACCAGTTTTGGTAAAAAATGGGAACTTCAAACAGGTTTGCGTACCGAACAAACCGTTGCAACAGGTTTTAGTCAGGTCGAAAACAAAAATGTGTTGGAACGTAACTATTGGCAGTTTTTCCCAAGTATTTTCTTGACGCATAAACTAAACAAAAGCTTGGCCGTTACGACCTCATTTACCCGTCGTATCGACCGCCCGAGTTATCAACAACAAAACCCATTTGAATTCCAGATTGACTCTCTGACTTTTACAAGAGGAAATCCATTGTTGAAACCACAATTGACCAACGAAATCAAGTTACAGTTGACATTTGATGGACAGCCATTCTTTGCGCTTGGCTACAACAACACCAACGATGTCATTGTGGATAATGCGCCTAAGCAAGACCCTGCGACAAAGCGTACTTATACCACTGCCGAAAACTTAGCGACTTACAAAAACTACTTTGTAGAACTAAACTTCCCTATCAAAATTGGAAAGAACATTTCTGGATATGGCGGTAATCAATTGATATACAATGCCTATAATGCCAATTATCTAGGTGGCACCTTTGATCAGTCTCGCGTAAACTGGTTGGCGTATTTTAACATTAACGCCAAATTTACCAACAAACTCAGCATGGAAATGGGCGGTTGGTATATGACTCGTTCGCAACAAGAGTTTTTAACTTTAAACCCATTAGGAGCATTAACGATCGGTTTACAGTACAAAGTATTGGAAGGAAAAGGCAAGATTTCATTGGCTATGAACGACGTATTTTACACTGAAAAAACAAGAGGACTTATTGAATATCAAGACATTAACCTCAAATATTTCAGCCGTGAAGCATCGCAAAACCTTCGATTAGGATTTAGCTATAGCTTTGGTAATCAGAAATTAAAAGCAAGCCGTTCACGTCAAACAGGCTCCGAATCGGAATCTAACCGTGTAAAAGCAAACTAAATAGGAGCTTTGAGTGCTGAGTTTGGAGTGCTGAGTTTTGAAAAGTGTATGAGTGATTATTTTTAAATTAATATTCAGCAGTAGAGACGCAATCTTACTAGTTCAAGATTTAGTCTTGGACTCATTTTTACTACAGTTTTGAAACTGAAGTAAGGAATAAAAAATTAATGCCTTAGAAAAACAGAAGTTTGATTCTATTTTTCTAAGGCATTAATTTTTTTGAAGATTTAGCTTGTCTCATCAAATTCCGTAAACCATCAATTCGTATTATATATTGCTTACTTAAGAAACATATAATTTTTCTTTTACTCTCCTGTTTAGCAACGCAATAGAGATAATTTGTATAATCCACGGTAAAATTGTATATCAAAAACTTAAAATATATCATTAAATCAGAACAGATAATAGCTTTATATTGTGCCGTATAATCCTTTCAATATAGTACAAAACCAAACGAGTTAAATTTCATCTTCTTCTTAAGATTAATATCGTTTTTAAAATTGTATTGATGGCATAGATTCTATTGATATTGATTGCAATCAAAACTAATTCATGTAAACACTAAATGCAAAACCTATGAATAAAGCCCTATTTCTTATTTTCCTCTTTATCATTACAAGTGTAAAAAGCTATGCTCAACATAATTATGTATTAAAAGATACAAGTTTTAAACATTATATAGATGAATTTAATCGAAATGATAATGAGCTATATAAACAATTAATTCCCAATGATTCAGCTTGGTCATTCTTAAAATCAAATATTCCATTTTTCGAGTGCCCAGATAAAAATATTGAATTAACCTACTATTTTAGATGGTGGACCTACCGAAAGCATATTCAAAAATCGCCAAATGGTTATGTGATTACCGAATTTTTACCTAAAGTCTACTGGGCTGGAAAATATAATACCATTGCTTGTGCAGCTTCACTTCATTTTTATGAAGGACGTTGGTTAAAATCCAACAAATACTTGAATAGTTACGCCAATTTTTGGTTTACAGAAGGAGATCCTCGAATGTATAGTTTCTGGGCAGCCAACGCATTTATGGAATATTTTAAAGTGACTAATGATTCAACAGTGTTAAACCTACTACCTAATTTGGTTAAAAATTATCAGGTATGGGAAACAGGTTGGATTAAAAATGGTCATTTTATTGGAAAAAATCCTGATGGTCTATTTAGTACATACGATGACCGAGATGGTATGGAAATGCAAATAAGTGGAAGTGGTAAAAGACCAACTATAAATTCTTACATGTATGCTGAGGCTATTGCAATAGCTGAATTTGCCAAAATCAATGGAAATATAAAATTATCAAAAGAGTTTTTGATTAAAGCTGATAGCTTGCAAACACTAGTTAATAATGGTCTTTGGGATAAGAAAGTAAAATTTTATAAAACTCGTTCAGAAAAAGATGGTGAGTTTGTAACTGTTCGTGAATTACAGGGCTATACTCCTTGGTATGTAAATCTTCCTCCTAAAAATAAAGGATTTGAAATAGCTTGGGAATTGATTAAGGCTAATAATGGATTTAATAGTCCTTATGGATTAACCTCAGCAGAACAAAATCATTCAAAATTTGCTATTTCTTATTTAGGTCACGAATGTCAGTGGAACGGACCAGTGTGGCCTTTCGCTACATCAATTACTCTTAAAGCACTAGCCAATGTGATAAATAATTATCCTCAAAAAATTGTTAGTAAAGATGATTTCTTTAACCAATTCGTAAAATACAGCTATTCGCAAAGACTAGTTCTAAAAAATGGTAAAATTGTACCTTGGATTGATGAAAACATAAATCCATATACAGGAGATTGGATTTCTCGTACAAAACTTGAAAAATGGGAGAATGGAACTTGGTCAGCTAACAAAGGAGGCATAGAAAGAGGTAAGGACTATAATCATTCTTCTTATTGTGACATCCTTATCTCTGATTTAATCGGATTAAAGCCTCAGCTGGATAATACTGTAGAAATAAGCCCTTTATTACCCGATAAAACGTGGGATTGGTTCTGCTTGGATGGAATACAATATAAGGGAAAAACGTTAACCATACTTTACGATAAATTTGGTACAAAATACGGTAGAGGAAAAGGTTTGTTAGTTTTTGTAAATGGAGAATTAAAAGTAAATAAAGATAAAATTGATAAGATAAATTTTAGCCTTCAATAGTGTAAATAATGGTGTTACTCTCGCTTTTGTATTTGTACTTTAGTGCTACTATCAATTCATTTTCTTACTAGTTCAAGATTTAGTCTTGGACTTATTTTTACTACAGTTTTGAAACTGTAGTAAAAATAAAAAATTAATGCCTTAGAAAAATAGAATCAAACTTCTGTTTCTCTAAGGCATTAAGTTTTATCAACAACAAGATTGCCTCTTACAAATCAGAAGCCCGATAAGCCTCAATCAATTTGATTTCACCTTCTTTGCCTTTTACTGAATTGCCGTGTTCCATGCCAAAAACAAAGTCTCGTCCTGAAGCTTGTGACTTTGCATTAATATGTTTGAAGATATTCTTGTAATTCATCTCACCTGTGGTTGGTTCCTTACGCCCAGGCTCGTCGCCAATTTGGAAATAACCGATTTCATCCCACGTTTGGTCAATGTTATAAATGATATGTCCTTCGTTACGTTGCATGTGCCACATATCAAACAAAAACTTACACGATGGGCTATTGACAGCCTTACAAATCATATAAGTTTGGTCCGAATTTCTTAAAAACAAATCTGGGGTATCGCTCAATGCCTCCAACACCATCACCAAGCCATGCGGTTCGAATATGGCGCTTGCCATACGCAATGACTCAATTACATGTCCAGTCTGGATTCCGATGGGAATACTACGGTCGTAATTCCCTGGCACCACGGTCATCCATTTGGCATTTACACGTTTGGCAACTTCTACAGCTTCTTTACATCTTTGCAAAAACTTATCACGCCATTCTTTTTTACCCGAAGCCAAAGAGGTTTGTAGAGGCCAGTTATCAAAGTTTACCACAAAAACTCCCATGGTCATTCCTAGCTTTGCCATGGTATCTCCCACTTTTGTTTGTACTTCTACAGGTCTGTCCATCATACCATTATCCTCAAGCGCACGAAAACCCATTTCATGCATAAATTTAAGTTGATCGATAGGATCCTTGCCTGCGGAATTTTCGAACATTCCAAAATGAGGTGCATATTTGAGTTTGAAAGCAGGTTGAGCCGAAGTATTTTTTGCTTCTAAAACACCGCTCGAAAGCGTACTTACGGCAGAAGCTGCTAATAGATTTTTGGTAAAATCACGTCTTTGCATGGTAAAAGGGCGTTAAATAGTTGAGGGTTCTAATATACAGAAAAACTTATTGTATTCTGACGGGGCTTTGGGGGGATTCTTACAATTTGAAGATTTGATAATTTGAAAATGTAAGTGTGATGATTATAATCACAGAACACTACTTATTCATAAATTTTCCTTCTATTCTTTTTGGATATTCAAAACAATATTTAGATATTTATCTAAATATTTAAACAAGTAAATTCTATGCAAAAATCTCACTTATTTGAGGGATTATTAGTTGGAATACACCTCATTCCGTTCGGCATTGATTATGACTCTTCTCTCATAAAAACCTATGATTGGTATCTGTACATTCCTTTTGTTATAGGTGGAATTCTGAATTACACCCTTAATTTTCGAAAATATTCTATTGAAGAAGTCCCAGAAAGAAACTTCCAAATCATTCGATTTATTCGAAGCATCAATTTTTTGATAGTCATGTCAGCATGGATTTATATGTTAAAAAAAGATATTGACCAACTTCAAATTGTGGGATTAATAGCCTGTACAAATTTGATTTTATATGGCAACTTCAAATCTCTATACCATTTCGATGCTAATAGTTTTGACTTTTGGATGCAACCTTATGGGGAAGAGAAACTCCAAAAGTCTCACCGTTTAGAAGGTAAAATGCGAGTAGGCTTAGGTTTCTGGGGACTCATTCTGTTTATTTTTTTAACGCCTCTTCCAGCGTTGATTATCTTCGGTATAACGTATTATATCTCTGCGTTTGTCTTACTTTATGCCTTTACTCAGTTGATGGATGAGTAGCCGTAGTAGAAAATCAATAAGCTACTTGTTCAATAAAATAGAGCTCCTTTAATAAATCATTCACTATCAGCATACATTTTACTAAAGATGAAATACTTTACGATTTCCGAAAAATTACTTCTTGTTGCAAACTTAATTCTATCTAGTTATTTGTATTGGTATTTGTTAGAAAAAATTCCTGATAATTCTTCTCATATACTTGGGTATTCTTTAGGAACAATACTCGGAATTATATTTTCTATGGCATCTATATTTTCGAATGAACCGAATGAAATAGAAGTAAAAATTCATAAAGTTATCTTTATTTCTTCCTGTATAGTTCACCTTCTTTCTCTATCAGGAATGCTTTGGTTCATAGACCAACCCTCAAGTCTTCAAACCTTATCAATAATTCCGATTGGGATTCACCTCCTCATATACGGCAATCAAATCAACCGACTCCCTTGGGATAGTGCCTTTGCCTTCCGAGGTATAAGTGTATACGCAGATGATGAATATGTTGGCAAAAAAACCTTGCGATTTCTGGCTCGCTTAAGTATTGTGACAGGATTAACTTTGATTGTTTTTAGTTTTGTACCTTTAAAAGGGTTTCTTTTCGTCTTTATTTTTTCGATGATTAATTTTTCGAAAATGATTATTAGTTTTTGGTATGCAAAAATCGTTTTTCGAAAAAAATATGGCGCTGATTGATAAAATAAGCAAGCATCTGATTACTGGACAAATTTGAAGTTACTAGTTCAAGACTTGGTCTTGGACTCATTTTTTTAACAGTTTAAAACTGTTTTTTTAAAAAATCTGTGAAAAAGTCGATACACCTGAATCAGACTTTCTCGTTTTGTCCAGTAATCAGAGCAAGCATATCAAACAAACAACAAACAATTTAAAATCAAACACTTACATACAAATCAACAAGCCTCAATTCAGTATTCATAGCTTAACAATAAGGCTGTAAGCTAAAACCCGAATGCTCAAGCTTTTTCCTATCATGACAAAAAAACTTATCTATCTATGGCTGACGGTTGCATTTACACAGTTCAACCTTTTTGCTCAAAATAAAGAACAAATCGTGGTTTTATCTCAAACCAAAGGTAATCTTGAAGGTACTTTGTTGATTCCTCAAGCCACCAAACCTATGCCAGTCGTATTAATTATTGCAGGTTCTGGCCCCACAGACCGTGACGGCAATAATCCTTTGGGCGTAAAGGCTCAATCTTATAAATTATTGGCAGAAGGCTTGGCAAAAAATCAAATAGCAAGCTTAAGATATGACAAGCGAGGGATTGGACAAAGTAGTAATACGGCCGTCAAAGAAATAGATATGCGTTTTGAAACAGGTGCCGACGATGCAGCTCAATTTTTGGATACACTTCGCAAAGATCCTCGATTTAGTAAAGTGCTTGTTCTTGGACATTCGGAAGGTTCACTATTAGGAATGCTTTTAGCACAAAAAAGAAAAGTGGATGGCTATATTTCGGTATCTGGTATTGCCCAAGGCATAGATGAGGTAATCAACGAGCAACTTCGTCCACAAGCCATTCCTGATTCGGTGAAAGATACTGTCAAAAATTATTTAGCAACACTCAAACAAGGCAAAACAATTCCTAAACTCATGCAAAACATGGTGATTTTTAGCTTGTTTCGCACAAGTATCCAGCCGTATATGATTTCGTGGCTGCGATATAATCCTAGTCAGGAAATTACTAAAATCACAACGCCTATTTTGATTGTTCAAGGCAGTGCCGATATTCAAGTTGGCGAAAAAGAAGGACAAGCTTTGCATCAAGCTGCTCCAAAGTCTACTTATTTGATGATTCCACAAATGAACCATGTACTAAAACTAGGTACGCTAGACCCTCAGGAATCACAACGAAATTATCAAAATCCAGATTTACCTTTAGCACCTCAATTGGTCGAGGGTATAGTAGAGTGGATTAAAAAACGTCGTTAATTATCCTTTTTATGAATACATTATTCAAAGCTCTTAACGACCCCACACGTCGCGAAATTTTGGAGCTCCTCAAAGACAAAGACCTCAATGCTGGTGAAATCGCCGAGCAATTCAATATGTCGAAACCCAGTATTTCGCATCATCTCGACCTGCTCAAACAGGCCGAATTGGTCGTTGCTATCAAAAAAGGGCAATTTATCGAATACTCTCTCAATATGACCGTGATGGACGAAGTGCTCGCATGGATATTACAGTTTAAGCCAGAGGTACAGATTTCGAAGGTTGAAATTTCTCCTAACAAATTGTGAATGAGTGTTAAGTGGGTTGTGGTTGAGTGATTTTCTTCTCAATTAATGTCTTATTTATAATGGTATATTAGTTTTTTTCAAAAATCACTAAATCACAACTCGCTAAATCACTCAATAACAACTATCTTAGAATTGCACTTCTAACAACATTTTATGAAACAACGATTACTTTCGCTCGATACCTTTCGAGGGCTCACGGTAGCCATGATGATTTTGGTCAATAACCCAGGCGATTGGGGACATATCTATTGGCCTCTCGAACACGCCTCTTGGGATGGCTGTAC
Organism: Cellulophaga sp. BC115SP; assembly: GCF_009905545.1. Classification (GTDB taxonomy): domain Bacteria; phylum Bacteroidota; class Bacteroidia; order Cytophagales; family Spirosomataceae; genus Flectobacillus; species Flectobacillus rivi. The sequence goes on from NZ_JAAALB010000006.1 coordinate 219,855, forward strand.
TCCTACCGATTTGGTATTTCCTTTCTTCCTTTTTATCGTGGGGGTTTCTATTTCTTATGCATTTAAGGATAAACAACCCGATTCGAAGACCCTTCTGAAGATATTGGAGCGTAGTTTAAAGCTCTTTGGTTTAGGACTTTTTCTATCTCTTTTTCCCAAATTTGATATATCAGTAGTGCGAATCATGGGCGTTTTGCAACGCATAAGTCTTGTGTTTTTCTTTTGCTCTATCCTCTTTCTTTATACCAAGCCTCGTACTCAAATAGGAGTATTGGCTGGTATTTTGATTTTGTATTATATCCTTATGACAATGGTACCTGTGCCAGGCATTGGCGCTGCCAATTTGTATGCTGAAACTAACCTTGGAGCTTACTTTGACCGCATGATATTGGGTATTCCACATCTTTATAAAGCAGCAAAAGTTTGGGACCCAGAAGGACTTTTGAGTAGTTTACCAGCCGTTGGCAATGGTATTTCAGGTATGTTGGCAGGGTATTATATGCAAAACAGAGATCAAGAAGTTAGTAAAAAACTTCTCAATCTCTGTCTAATAGGATGCATGGGCATGCTAGTCGGATGGGCTTGGGATAGTGCGGGATTTCCCATCAATAAGTCCTTGTGGACAAGCTCATACGTGTGTTGGACTGCTGGTATGGCAACTTGCTTTTGGGTGGGATTGTACTGGCTTATTGATGTCAAAGGCTACCAACGATGGACCAAGCCATTCGTGGTATACGGTGTCAACGCTATCACAGTATTCTTCTTATCGGGTCTGATTCCGCGTATTTTACGAATGATAAAACTACAGAATGCCGAAGGCGAAGAAGTCAATCTTCAAGTCTGGTTATACAAATCATGGATTACTCCATGGTTTGATAGCCCCTATAATGCTTCCCTTGCAGGAGCAATTATCCTCGTAAGCTTATGGTGTGGCATACTTTGGATCATGCACAATAAAAAAATCTTTGTCAAAGTATAGTAAATAGGTCAACACAGTTTGACTGCAAACTACTTTACTTACTATGTATATTCCTGTAAACAACTCGAGCAGTAAGAGACGCCTTCTTACTGCTCGAATAATTACAATACTACTACCGAATTCTCGTCAGAAGTGATACCGTTTGGAACAAACTTATCAGCTTCTGTTTCGTTTGCCCAAATAGCGCTATCAAATAAATAACGGAATTGAAATTCTTTTCCAGCTTCTAATTCAAGCGTACCTTTAAAAGTACCATCTTTTTGTTTTTTCAAGGCTGTAGCCGAGGCATCCCAATTATTGAACTCTCCTACCACGTTCACTGCTTTTGCACCGTTTACTGCGTCGGCAGGAACTGCAAATGTTACTTTACATACTGGTTTTGATTTCAAATACTGTTTTGTAATTGCCATAATGATAATAAGTTTTTAGGAGTTATTGCTAGATTTCTTTTTTCTATTGCGAATGAGTGAAATAGTCTTTACCAAACACTCAAATTGTACTTTATCTATTTAACTAAGATAAAAATTTATCGCAAATATTCAAAAAATATTTTCATAAAAACCTAACAACCAGATAATTAATTAATAATTATATTAAAATAATCATAATTTAACTAATCTATCTACTAAAAACAGTATAGAACTGACATTTTATAGGTGTAAAACTCATACATTTTCAAATTAGAACTATTCCTCCATAATCTGAAAAGTAATCGGTAAAGTAAACCGAACCGAGACAGGTCTTCCCGACTGTTTTCCTGGAATCCAGTTAGGCATTTTCGACACCACTCTTAGTGCTTCTTCGTCGCATCCAAACCCAATTCCTTTAGCTACAGATAGTTGAGAGATGCTTCCGTCGCCTGAAATTATAAAGGAAACATATACTTTTCCACTAATACCCGCACGCTGGGCTTGAAAAGGGAATTTCAGATTTTTGCTCAAAAAATCACTTAAAGCTCTCATTCCACCTTTGTACGCAGGCATTTGTTCAACGACTATAAACTCTTTCTCCTCAGTTTTTTCGACGTGTACTGGCGCTTCTATGGCAGGCTTAGTATTGACAAGGTCAGGGTCGACTGGAGGCATTTCGATTTCGGCTCCGTCCACATTTTCAGTACCAATCGTAGCCTTACTTTCGGCTAGCTCCTCTTGTGTTGGAGGCAATTCGATTTCTCTCTCATCGGTGACAATTTCAGGTGCCAGATACTTAATTTGTTTGACAGGTTCAACAGGTGTTTCAGGTTTGGGGGGCTCTGGTAACTCTATTTTCTTTTCCTCCGCAGGTGGTAGTTTTACATCCTGTAAGGTGATTTCTACCTCACGTTTATCCCGTGAGTTCTGTGATGCCCAAATAAAAGGAGTCGATAATGCCAGCCCAAATGCCCCTACTCCAATCAAAGTAGCCCTTTTGATAATCTGTTTGTACTCTTGTCTTAGAAAATAAGCGCCATAGAGCTTATTACGACCTTCGAAGATAATATCATCTAAGGTCTCGTGTTGTTGATTTGATGAGTTACTGTTCATGATATTGAGAAGTTTAAAAGAATTTAAAACTAAATTTTTAGTTATTATATTGAAAAAAATCACCTCATGAGAGGTTGGGGTAATGGCGAATTATGAATGATTGAATTGTGAATGTAGAATTAGGGTTGTATGAAGGATTTTCTTTTGTTCAAAAGAATGCTTATCATTAGCATTTTTTGATGTAGTGGCAACTCTTGCAGTTGCCACTACATCAATTTTATCTTAAAGACAATATGTAGAATTAGTACTTTCCCAACTATTACAGATTTCTGATTTTATGAATATGAAAATTCCTTTATTCGAAATGCCTAGTTCAAGACTTTGTACTGGACTCATTTTCTTAACAGTTTGAAAACTGAAGCAATAGCTAGTCCGAGATAAAGTCTCGAACTAGTTATTGACAGCTTATACACTTTCACAACAGTAGAACTAATTATTTAGTTATAATTTAGTAAAAAAATACCTCAAAAGAGGTAAAGTTGTACTCAGGTTGCATTAGGCAATAAGCTGTAAGTTAAGTTTATCGTATAATTGATTGCTTAATGCATACAGCCTATGACCTAAAGCTTATATTGGTGTAAAACAACTTACTATGTTTATGCTTTTTTGAATGAAATAGGTACGATAAAAGTACATCTTACTAATTTGCCCTGATGCGTACCTGGAATCCATTTTGGCGCAGACTTCAATACCCTTATAGCTTCATTATCAAGGGATTCTCCAGCAGATTTCACTACTTTAAAACCTTCAGTTGAGCCGTCTTTATTTACCACAAATTGGATATATGTTTTTCCCTCCATATTTGCTTTTTGGGCTTCTTCTGGATATTTCAAATTGGCACGCAAGTAGTCCACAAAAGCAGGCATTCCGCCATTAAACTCTGGCTGATGGTCAACGCCATTCATAATAGAATCGGCTTCCATTTGTAGTTCTTCAGCCAAAGCTGGACTGATAATCGTCGCACTTGAAATACTGATTCCTGACTCGGCCAATACTTGTCTACCAGATTTACTTGGTACAACAGCCTGCCCTCCTTTTTCTACAATAGCTCTCCATTTTACATTGAGACGTTGTTCCATTTCTGAACCTCTCAAATTAGATGATGCCAAAATCAGCATAGCTCCCAACAAAGGTAATACCAACAGATATTTCCACTGAACATCATTTTCAGAACGATCTTTCATCAACATTTGGATACGTTGCTTGAGCATAGAATCATTAAAAAAGTTGTTGGTTAAAGGGACAGTCTGTACGCCAAATTGCTCGTGAAATAACAACATCGCATATTCCTCCTTAGATTCCTCCCATTGACTTGTGATTTCATCAGCAATAAACTCGTGGATATAGCGAACTGCTTTTTTGTATAAATAAATAACGGGGTTGAACCAATTAAATATCGCTAACAGCTCAAACAACATAATATCTGCCGAATGCAATTGACGAATATGAACCTGCTCGTGTCGCATAATCACATCTCGCATGGGCATATCCTTGCTTACAAATAAGAAGTTGAAAAAGGAAAATGCACTTTTATTAACGTTCTTCTTTTGAGATTTTCCACGAAGTAAATTTCCCAAATAAGCCATTTGAAGTCCCATTCGACCAATACCAATAAGAACGCCTGTTATATATACGACGGCAATCATATCTCCCCAAGCCCAGCCTTGTTGCACAAAAGTCTCAGTTGGAGTATAATACATTTGTGGATCGTAGATATACTTCATGGTATGATATACACTATCACTCACCAATTGCTCACGTACCCAAGTAAACTGTAACATCGGGATAAAAAACGCCAAAGCAGAGGTTGCCAACAAATACGCTCTGTTGAGATCAAAGAAAGTCTCTTTACGCAAGACAATATGATAAAATCCATAAAATAGAATCAGATACAGATTCACTTGGAGTAAATAGTGCAGCCAGTTCATACGCAGTTAATGTTAAATTGATGGTCGAGATTGAAGCGATAATAAATTCTGTTCGTTGGTTGTCAATGTATTAACGATGGCATACTGTTTATTATTGGTAATAGCCAGTTCGTCTAACAAATCTACCATGTTTCGGTAATGAGCTTGGTCGGTTGCCTTAATCACCACCGTGAAGTTTCTTCCAATTTTAGTTTTGTAATTAAATAATACTTGACGGATTCCTTTGTACGAAAAATCAGTTGATTTAAGCGCAATGTTGGGGTCAGTCGGGATACCCTGATAATAATACACCTTATTTTCTTTGTCCAAAATCACGGTTAACGTTTCGCTTTCCCGAATATCAGAAGCATTATCTGTGGTTTTATCAGGCATACTCAACTGCATTGTAACGGGTTTTAATAAGGTAGTAGTCAACATAAAAAACGTAATCAACAAAAAACCTAGGTCAACCATCGGTGTCATATCGACACGGGTAGATTGTCGGGAGCGACGCGAGCCCCCTTTGTCGGATGTAGAAATTTCGGCCATAGCTAGTGTTTGGTTATCAGGTTTCGACTATTATGCTTGTGGCCTAAGTGTCGAAACCTTAGTGTTGTGATAATCTCAACTTCTATTTTTTCATGCTATTGATCAAATTCAAAATCTCGTCGGCTTCTTTTACGTCTATTTTTCCTTTTTTAGAGAAGAAAGAAAATAAACTTGAAAAGGAGTTTTCGAAATAGCCTTCAACCAATTTTTCGGTTGCAAAAGTGCTATATTGCTCTTTGCTCACGACAGGAAAATACTCATGTGATTTGCCATAGGCCTTATGGCTCACAAAGCCTTTTTCCTGAAGAATTCTAACAATCGTTGAAACGGTGTTGTAAGCAGGCTTAGGCTCTGGCAGATAGTCTAGAATATCTTTCACAAAGCCTTTTTCGATTTGCCAAAGCACCTGCATAATCTGCTCTTCGGCTCGAGTTAACTCTTTGTCTATTTCTTGCATAATTGTAGTGTATAAGTTGGCATGCAAAATTCAAAATAACATTTTGGAATTAAGGAAATCGAAACTAATCAATTTATCCTTAGCTAAAACCACCAAAGGCTCATCGCTAATACCCGACAGCCAAAAGATATTTTCTTTTGCTTTATTACTTATATTAGATACCTGTTGTTTGAGTACTCTTGATTTAATGATTTGAAGTTAAAACTAAAATTTTAGTTAAACAACTATTTGATTAGTTTTTTTTTCAAAAAAAAGAAAAAATAGGAAATTAGTGATGTGATGGTTGTTGTTTGCAGGTAATTCTTAGAACGACTCAGATAGAAATAAAAGGAAGTTATTAGTTAACAGTATATCAGTTATTAGAATAGACTTATCATCAGAAGAGTGTAATCAATTTGTACTGTAGCGCTATTCTGTTTCTTATCCTTTAAAAAATTGTATAGTCCGATACTTAGTATCGGACTATCGTTTGTTCCAGTTTCTAAACTGTTTAAAAAAATTAGTCCAAGACTAAGTCTTGAACTAGTAATTTATTGTATTAATCCTTAATAATCATAATCCAAACCTAAGGCATTTCGCAAATCGTTGAGGGCTGGGTTTTTATTAGCTAGAAACTTAAACTTCTCGGCTTGAGTATAAATCATAGGTTTCTCTTCTTCTTTCAAAATCGAAACCTCAATGTGAATCGTACTATTTTGCATAGCTTTACGCAAATGGGTAAGTACTTCTGTACGTAATGCTGTGGTCAATAGTTCTACCTGAATTTCATTATCAACAGCCAAATGAATCGTAGTTCCTTCTAGCGTAAAATCACGATTGAGGATTACAAACTCACTAAAACGCTCACGAGATTCGAGCCATTTCACAAACGAATCCCATTGTACTTTAAGTTGTTCTTTGGTAAAAGCCTTATTTTGGACTACTTGTGTCTCTTCCAATACTGGCATTGGCGCTGAAGGTGCCTTGGCTGTTGATACAGCCGATTTTCCCAGATTAGCTGTACTTTTCAGTCCTCCAAGATTGACTTTAGGAATACTTCCTACAGGTAGAGTGTTGGTTGGATCAGGTTCTGCTGGAGTACCACTCGATTGAGCAGGAACAGCGTTTGTAACCTGAGACGTAGATACAGGCGAACTGATAGGCTGCTGCGCTACAGCAGGACTATCGGTACTAGGCTTTCCCGCAGCCCCACCCTCCACAGCAGGGAGTGCACTCAAATTGAGCACATGCGGAATATGCGCCAATTTAAGTAAAGTGATTTCTACGTGTAATTTTTGATTTTTGGCTGATTTATAATTCAAATCACATTGAGAACCAATACTCAATCCTGATGCCAAAAACGAAAAATTAGCTTTAGCCGACTGCTCTAAATATTTTTGTTGAACACTCTCTGACACCTGTAATAATTTTACTGTTACGGGGTCTTTACAAACTAAGAGATTTCGGAAATGTTCTAATAGTCCTACGACAAACTGATGCCCATCGAATCCTTTCTTTAAGATTTCGTCAAAAAGTAGATACGCCTCAGCTACCTTCGACTCCATGAGAGCGTCAGTCATTTTGAAATAATAGTCATAATCCAAAATGTGTAAGTTTTCTAGTACTTCGGCATAATGTAAAGTATTGTCTTTAGAAAACGTCACATTGAGGTCAAACATCGAAAGAGCATCACGCAAACCACCATCGGCTTTTTGCGAAATCAATTCGAGTGCGCTCCACTCAGCAATGATTCCTTCTTTAGCAGCAATATTGGCCAAATGTTGCGTCATATCTCCGATTTGAATACGATTGAAGTCAAAAATTTGACATCTCGACAAAATCGTAGGGAGAATTTTATGCTTTTCGGTAGTTGCTAATATAAAAATGGCATACGCAGGAGGCTCTTCCAGCGTCTTCAAAAAGGCATTAAAAGCACTTGTTGAGAGCATGTGAACCTCATCGATAATATAAATTTTATATCGTCCAGACTGAGGTGGATAGCGCACTTGGTCGATTAGATTACGAATATCGTCGACGGAGTTATTTGAAGCCGCATCTAGCTCGTGAATATTGAAAGATGCGTTATTTTGAAAGCTTTTACACGATTCACACTCGCCACAAGCCTCCGCATCATGCGTAAGGTTTTGACAGTTAATGGTTTTTGCAAGAATCCTCGCACAGGTAGTTTTACCAACACCACGAGGGCCACAAAACAAAAAAGCCTGAGCCAAGTGATTGGTTCGGATAGCATTTTTGAGAGTAGTTGTAATATGAGATTGACCCACTACGGAATCAAACAAAGCAGGGCGATATTTCCGAGCCGAGACTACGAAGTTTTCCATAGATGCAAGTTAGGAATTGTAAGACGATTTGACAAACGAGGGAATCAAAAAGGGATACACATCTTTTGGAAGAAGTATCGTAAAGTTGAGGGTTATATCTATGCAAAAGGACTACTTAGCCAGTCTTATTTATTACTAGTAATACCGCATTTAAGGCACTATAAAATCCCCATAAGCATATTTAGTCTATAGTATTTAATTTTATAATTACTTGTATATTTGCATTTTATGTTTCTTGTAAAAACAAATAATTAAATCAAACCCTTATCTACAATTCACAATTCTATTATGAAAATCAACTTTATTAAATTCATTTTTTATCTAAAAAATATAGATGTTATTTATCGCGGAATTGGAGCTACAGTGTCATTAGGAGTTCTTTCTCTTTTTATCATTCCTGATATTATCTTCAATTTATCAAATGATAGTAGCGAATCCGTTAAAATGACGATTCCTCAACTTCTCAAAACACCTAAAGAATCGCTTCCTCGTTATATTAAAATAACAGATGCCATAACACCTTCTAATTCGGTAGTCGAGGTCCAAAAAAAAAATAGTTCTTTAGAAATCTTCTATCCAGTTTACCCATCAAAAGATATTAGTGTTTCAGAAGAAGATATAGAAGAATCCATTGCAGAAGGTGATACTGTTCAAAATAGTTTTCTTGTAGATTCTACAGGAAACATTATCTCCACCAAGAAACGCGACAATTTAGTAGCAAAACTCGTGATTAACGATAAGAAGCCTAGTAATGACTATGAAAAAGAGCTTTCTTCAAGCAAATTTTCAATAGAAGGTAGATTCACCGATGCTTCTATTCCTGATGATGTACTGAATATCTTCAAACGAGAAAATATTAAAATATCATCTGATGTCATTGTTTTAGAAAGAGGAGAAAGTAGTATGAGTTTGTCGATGGCAATTAAGGAAGGTACATTTTGTTTGGTTATTGCTATTTTATCGATAATATCATTTTTCTCTCATAATACGATTCTGAAGTTTTTTGGTTTGCCTACGCAATCTCAATATGAAGAAAACACGAATAGTTCATCTCTCAATTACGGAAATACTGATTTATTTGGAACGTCATTTGTGGAAATTCCATACGCAAGTTTAAAAAAACGTGTGGGAGCATTTTTTATAGATTCAGCGCTTTTAACAATCATTCAGATTATTATTATTGAAAGCTTTTCTGGTAAAAATAGTATATTTTCATTAGTTGGACTTGCGGTTTCTCTTATTTTCTTTGTGCTCAACGACTTTATTTTTGATAAACGAGGTTTAGGGAAAAAACTCTTGAAATTAAAACTTGTCAATCAAGATGGAACAATGGTAGATAACAACAAGCAACTCATTATCAGGGGTCTAGTCAAAGGTGTTTGTTACATGATGCCATTAGTTTTTATTGTAGTATTTGTTAATAAGACAAGACAAGCTTTACATGATATGGCAGCTAAAACCTTTGTCGCTGAAGATAATCAAATAAGCTAATCAGCGGGCATACAAGAAACTTATGAAAATAAAAATACCTCCGAAAACAATACAGTATCTTATCGATTATATTATTTTCAAGGAGGTATTTTTACCAAAACTATATTCAAAATTAATCGATCTTCATAGTTACCATCTCACCTGACCATCCCCTTCTACAATCCATTTTTCGGTAACGAGTTTTTCGAGCGCAAATGGACCTCTGGCGTGAAGTTTCTGAGTCGAAATGCCTATTTCGGCACCTAGTCCAAACTGTCCTCCATCGGTAAAACGTGTAGAGGCGTTGGTATAGACTGCCGCCGCATCGACTTCTTGCACAAAACGCTGACAGAGTTCTGTATCTTGCGAAAGAATTGCTTCTGAGTGACGAGAAGAATGTTTGCTAATATGATTTAAAGCCTCTTCTAAGCCTGAAACGACTTTAATTGAACATTTATAATCTAAAAATTCACGACCAAAATCTGCCTCTGTTGCTTCTTGTAAAGATTTGAAACCAGCCTCAGCTAAGATTTTATAAGCTATGCTATCAGCAAAAACTTCTACATTCCATTTATTAAAACCTTCTATTAAGCTTGGCAAAAATGTTTCAGCAACCGCTTCATCGACTAAAACGGTATCTAAAGAGTTACATACCGAAGGACGAGATACTTTGGCATTAACCACAATTTCGGTTGCTTTAGCTAAATCAGCTGTTTTTTCCACATAAGTATGACATACCCCTGCACCTGTTTCGATAGTTGGTACCAAAGAATTTTGACGCACAAACTGAATCAACGATTCAGAGCCACGTGGAATGATTAAATCTACAAATCGAGTAGCTGTTAGCAATTCTTTGACAAATGCACGGTCGGTTGGCAATAGCGTAATCGCATCTGTGTTGACACCAAATTCACGTAAAACTTCATGAATAAGACTTATCAAATACGTATTGGTATCGAAAGCATCCGAACCACCACGCAACACTACGGCATTACCCGAGCGAATACAAAGTGCAGTTACATCAACGGTTACGTTCGGGCGAGATTCAAAAATTACCCCAACAACGCCCATTGGAACTGCTATTTTTTTAATTTTTAAGCCATTTTGTAATTCTTTAGACAAAAGTAATTCGCCTGTAGGGTCGTTTAGATTAGCGACATCCTTCATACTTTCGGCCAAATCAGCAATACGTTTTTCGGTAAGCATCAAACGATCGTACTTGGGGTCTGCGGGGTCCATGCGGAACAAATCTTTGGCATTTTCTGTAATAATTTGTTGAGTATTGGCAACCAATACCTCTGCCAAACGATAGAGAATATCCTTTTTTTGTTGATCGCTAAGTCTTCGAATTTCTGCCGAAGCCGCATGTGTCTTGGCCAAAATTGGCACAATAGACGTTAGTTCGATTGTTTCAAGTTGCATAAGTTGGTTAACATTAATTTTAAATCAAATTTCGGAAAGATTTTCTAAAACTCCTCTTAAAATCGAGAAATAAGAGCTCTTGGATTTGATTACTCACTTTAGATTAGCAAAAATTATTTACAGTGTCTTATCTGTTTTTGGTGATTATAATCTATTAAGGCACATTTTATTAAGTGGTATTACTAACAGTCCTAAAATCTTATATCTTTATAATTAGTTTTACAGTACATCGCACCTAGTATATACCATACTTTATTCTATTTAGATCCTAAAGTCAAAAGTAGTTACCTCAATCATATAATCTTCATGTTTTATGCTAACGAACCAGAAGATATTACATAAATCTGTCTTAGCTATCTCAAGTCTAACATTCATATTTATAGGACTTTACAAATTGCAATATTTCGGGTTAGAATACGATGAAACACTGTTTATAAATGGAGCTCTTGGAGATATTGATGGAGAAACATTTATAAGCTTTAAAATCAAGAACTTAGTTATTTTCTGTTATCCCTATATTGGTGCCATAAAGTCTTGGATTTATATGCCAATCTTTAAAGCTTTTGGTGTCAGTATTATAAGCGTTAGGCTTCCAATGCTTTTGTTAGGCTCTGTTAATTTATGGCTTAGCTATAGAGTTGCTGAAAAATATTTTAATAAAAAAATCGCCCTTGCTACTCTATTAATACTATCTGTAGATTTAACATTTCTTTCATTGCAAAGATTCGATAAAGGTCCCTCTTGTATCGAATTATTTTTCAAACTCTTAATTTTAACATGGGCCGTTAAACCCCAAAAGCATTGGTTGCGTCATGGTTTAACAATACTTATTTTGATGCTTTTAGGTACATATAATAAATTCAATTTTATTTGGTTTACTAATGCTATGTTTGGCGTGTATGCGTTACAACAACCTCCTAGAATAACTCCAATCCTATTAAAATTCGATTTCAAAAAACTTGTTCAAACAACCTTTTTCAGATACTGTTTAGGGTATTTATTATTTGCATTCCTTTTTTTATCTGTACTGAAAGGTCTTATTATTGATGGACAAGCAAGTACATTAACTCTTCCTTTCTTGGAAGAACGCTTTATTTTTTGCCTAAAAGAAACTAAATATTTACTTCTTCAAAACAGTATATTCAAGGTTTTTGGTTGGAGTATCGCAGGAGTTCCTTCCTCAACAATCATGAATATTGCTATTCTAGGCGTTATTATGATTAATTTTTACTTATATATTAAAGGATGTATTCGATTCAACTCTTCACATACAAAAGGGCTTTTGTTACTCTTACTAATTTTTATCCAATATGTTGTTACACCTGCAGCAACACATGTATGGCATAGCTTTATGATGTACCCAATGGTAATAATTATTATCATCAGTAGCTTCTATCAAATTGGCCAATATTTGGGTACTTATATTCCGTTAATTACGATTACAGCAATTATGTTAGGATGGAATATCTACACAACGATTCTTTTCAACAACAATATCAACAATAAAGAGTGTGTAAGCGAAATTTTTATTCCCGAAATAAATCAGGTATTTGATTATGTAGCGAAGGACAGTAATCGCTTAGTTATTTCAACAGATTGGGGTGCACATCCTCAGCTCCTAGTATTAGATAATAATCGAAATAAATTTTCTGAGCCTTACAGATTACTAATGTTCCCTACCGAGCTTGAAAAATGGTGGACAAAATATGAGCTATTTTTTTATACCAATAAACCAGTAGTTATTGTACAGCCCATATCAACAGATATTGCTAAAAGAACAAGGTTTGGATACAATTCAACTATGGAAGAGAAAAAAACAGAAGATTTTCTACATTACCTAGAGCAAAAGGGAGTCAAAGTATGGACTACAAAGCTTATCAAAAACTCATGTGGAGATAGATTATTTCAAATTTATGAAGCGAGAGTTCCTAAGGAACTTTGACACATAAAGAGCATAAAAAAGGGACTTCAATCAGCTTGAAGTCCCTTTTTTATGCTCTTTATTTACTAGAAATCATATCCTAAAGTCAGATACGAAATTGGTGCTTTTACCTCTTTATTTTCTACGCCCCAGCCAATATCAAACTTCACAAAGTACCCCAAAATCGTAGTTCGTGCTCCGATACCATAGCCTACGAGGAACGGACTACGGAAATCGGTAATAGTTGCTCTAAATGGAATATTTTCACCATTGGCGATTTGGGCAGGCGTAAGATTAGGTAATACATAAGTATTGAAAGCATTTCTGCGAGAAAAAGGACCAACTCCTGTCCACGCTGTACCAACATCGGTAAAACCTGTTAGCTGTAAGTTTTTAAAGAAATTAGAATAGATTGGTCCCGAGTACAAGTACTTCGCAATTGGGAAACGAACTTCAGCATTTAAGGCCATAAAGCTATTGCCCGAAATTTTGTTCATATTAAACCCTCTCAATGGTGTTGCATAATCAAGAAAGAACAAATCTTTTTCGATCGTACTTGACGTAAATGGATTGTTTTTATTGTTGGTAGCCTCATAAGTACGACCAATCCAGTTATCAGCACCACCCATGACTGTAGCCTTTGGTGCATTTCCAAAAGAATGCCCTCCTGCACCACGAAATGCTAAAATTGTTCCTTTGCCAAGTCGGATATAATGACGAATATCTACATTGATTTTTTCAAATCCATCTGATGCTGACGTTACACCAGAATAATGGTCATAACGAACTTTGAATCGGGTCCCTTCTAATTGATTCAGCCCATGACTAATCGTGTTATCATACACATACTCAGCTCTTGCGCCTACATAATCAGCATTGATGGTTGGCAAATATGGCGCAATTACACTTGTATTTAAATCAAACTCATAATAGCGAGTCGTAATAAAATTAGTCGAAACCGAGATTCTTGAGTTGGTATTGATAGGATATGCCGCACTAAAAGTAACTTTGTTTAGGCGATATTTGGTATCCTGAACTTCGCCATCGTCGCTGGTAGTTCTTCTATCAAATCTTACCGAGTAATCTATCTTCTGTGCCAAATAGGAATATTCAGCCCACAAATCTGAGTTTTTGAGGTTTGGAGTTAAGAACAATCCTGTTTTCAATAAATGATTTTCCAACAAATCATTCATCTTTAGATTGGCATTCAATCCAAATCCTCTTTGCGGTAGTGGATCTACCACAAAATCTGTTTCGGTGCCATTTACCACAAATGCATTATTGTAGTCAGTAGGTCCTTTGATTTTGATATTATCTTTTCTGGCTTGTTTCGATGATAAAATTCGTTCTGTACGCGTTTTTCTATCATTCTTCTTATCTGCCGCGTTAGAGGCAGGCGATTTAACAGTTGCATTATCATCAAACTGATAATTGTCCGTATCTATTTCGCCAGGTAATAACTTAATACTTGGTTGGGTTGTGGTCTCTTTGTTTGCCTCTACAGGCTTTGTATTAGCGCTAGTTGGCTTGGTTGTATGTACAATTGGTGCACCAAACAACCTCACATTACGATTGGTAAATGGAATATTGGATTTAATACCCAAATCCGCATTTTTTTGATAAGCAATAATATCCTGATTGTTATCGATAAAACGATATACTAAGCTATTGCTCGATAAGGAATAGTCAAAATCTACAATATCGGTACGGAAAGTACTTACTAGATTAGGAGAATTTTCTCCTGCAATTAGTTTATAAATATTGCGAATCCCTTTTTCATCGCTCAAAAAATAAACCGTATTACCGTCTGCAACTACAGGGTGAGAGATATTGCCTAGTGAATCAACTAAGACTTTTACGGTCTCAACCTTTGGTTTTCCTTCATGCAGAAACAACTTGAAAGGATTTGTCACAGACTTATGCGTGCCTTTGTCTACTTCCAAAGAATCTTTCAGACGATTAGATACAAAAATGAATTTTCCTGCATTTCCAACAAATTGTGGATTCAAGTCGTCATACAGGTCATTGGTCAGTTGGCTTACTGAAGAACGAGCAATATCCATCAAAAACAAATCATTTTGTCCCTTGCTTTCGGCACTAAATACGATTTGAGTTCCAGCGTCCGAAATATCAAAATCACTGATTTGAGTAAAGTTCTTGAAGACTCTCTTGGTCTGTAATTTACCTGATAAGTCTTTTTCAGTAATATCCGAAAACAGATACAAAATCATATCTCCACGGTCTTCAAAAATAACCGCCAACGAACCGCCTTTTGTCCAAGATACTAATGGTAAAGTATGGTCAATCGACTGATTGAGTGTTTTGAAACCACTTGACAAGATAGTTTCGGTACGCTTTGTCTTAAGGTTAATTACCTCCACACTCGAACGTCCCAAATCATTACGGGTCAAGGCTAAAAAGTTGCCATCTGGGCTGATTTTAAACTGATTAAGTCTATTAGGAGCATTCAGTGCTTGTTGTCCTATCTTGAAGTCATACTGTGGAAGCGTATAATTGGCGATTGTAGCTTCGGCGTTGCTAGTGTAAAACTCTCTCCATTCTTTAAGAAATCTAGAAAAAGGCATTCCTAGTGTACTCGAAATAGAGGTTTGTTCATTACGAATAATACGGGTAAGGTTGAGAATATTAGAAATATTTTCACGCCCATAGCGCTCTGCAATATAGTTCCACACCGACTGTCCTATCAGACCAGCTTCACGCCCAGCAGTTTGGTTAGGGCGTTTGATAAACTTATTGATAATGGCATCGCTCATATAAGAGTCTAGCTCGGTACTCCAACCCTCGGCTATATATTGCGAAATACCTGAAATAAACCATTCTGGTACACTCAATAACAAAGAGTTTTGCAAGGATTCTTTGATACTTCCTCCATACAACATATCATGGATAAATACCCTAGAAATCTCACGAGTGAGTTCTTTACGAAACGTAGCGGCACTTCCTGAATAGGCAATTTCGATACGAGATTTAGCCAAGTTCTCTTCACGAATTTCTTTTTCGCTCGACAAACTCAATCCAACATTGCTTTGATTAAGATCAGAAGTGGCGTTATACACAAAAATTTTTGTGCGGTTGAAAGGAGAATACCCCAGAACGTCGGTAATACGATCGAATTCTGATTCGGCCATTTGAATCGCTAATGTTGCAGTCTGCTGACCACCTTCATAATAATACACCTCAAAGTTTTGTGTACTTAAAACTTTCCAGTGAAATGGGCGGTATTGAATTCTATTTTTCCCAAACTGCTCCTGTGTAGGAAAAGTAGTTTGGGCATCAGCATAAAACGAGGCTAGCAGAGATAGTACTAGTATAGTTTTTTTCATTGTTGATTCAGCTTGGGTATTGTTGCTACGAAAAGCTTAGATTTATGTGGTATCAGAGAACCATACTACTTGGATTGTCCTTCACGAATCCAAGCCTAGCGCTTATTGCTTATCGCCTAGAGCAACTTCTTAAGATTGCTTTTGGCCTAAATATAACGAACCAAAACGATTTATATTGACTTCGGGGTCAAGTTCTTTTTTATTGACCAAAAAGTCAACAAATTGTTCGGCAAAATACGGTGCCAACGAAACACCTTTTGACCCAAGTCCGTTAAACACCCCCAAATTAGGATATAATGGATGTAACCCAACGATAGGACGACGGTCTTTGGTAGCAGGACGTACCCCTGCGAGTTGTTCTTCTACTTCAATATCTGCCAGCATGAGCTTATTGTATTTTTCTAACAGGTCAGCTCTCCCTTTTTCGGTTGGTATCCAATCCAAGTCGTGCCAACTGTAGGTAGCTCCTACTCTAGCTCGTCCGTTGGGAAGTGGTATTACAAATACGCCTTGGTTAACCATTTCTTTCAACGAAATATCTTCTTTAAATTTTACTCGAAGCACTTCTCCTTTTACGGGGTTGAACGGCAACCACGAAAAATAAGGATTGTTCCGTCCATAAAAACCTTCACAAAAAATCAACTTGTTGTAGGTCAGCGTCAATTCGTTATTTACTTGGTAAGTATTGCTTTCAAGATGAAGACCCTGATAATCGAATAAGTGTTGCAACAAACATTGTTTTTTTTCAAAATATTCTCGAAAAGCATCCAACATCAGAGGTAAATCTACCCAACCCGAATGATCTGTCATTACTCCTCCGAGTTCGCTTTTTACAACACTTTTGAGAGATTCGTCGGGTGTATGATATTTTCCAAAATCGCCATAATTGGCGACAGCCGTTTCTTGCAAAAGAAAATCCTTTACTTCTTGATTAGGAAACGGACGAAACATCTGCATCGGATGAAAGAAGTTTTTTCCTAATTCTTTTTCCAGTTCGGTATAATATGTTTTGAGAAAAGGAAAAATCGCATCCGCCAACCATGTTTTTACGAGTTTACGTCCAGTAACAGGGTTGTAAATGCCAGCGGCAACTCGCGAAGATGATGGTTGTTCATAATTGTCCAATACCATGATTGAATACCCACGCTTTGCCAAGCTATACCCTAATAAAGACCCCGCAAGTCCTTGTCCTACCAATAAATAATCGTAATGTTTTGTTGTCATTTCTAAAGTATTTGACCTAGAAAAAGTTTTTTACAATATAGATAGTCGCCTTCTCTCAAAAACTAAAAACCATTGATGCTGATAACTTCTTAATCATTCAGCATCAATGGTTTTATTATTTAAAATACTAACTATCAATCGTATTGTTTGGTTTTAGAAGATTACATTGTTCAATATTTTACTATTAATCTAACAATGCCACTTTTGCATCGTGCAACTGAATCACAAAATCAACCTGTTCTTCTAAAGTCATAAAAGAAGTATCCATCAAGGTAGCATCCTCCGCTTGGACTAAAGGACCTTCTTCACGAGTAGAATCGATAATATCTCTTTTCTTGAGGTTCTCCAAAATCTCTTCGAGGTCAATCATCTCTCCTTTTTGTAAAAGTTCTAATTGACGTCTTTCTGCACGAATCACAGGGTCGGCAGTCATAAATACTTTCACTTCGGCATCAGGAAATACTTTTGTCCCAATGTCACGACCGTCCATTACTACGCCACGGCTTTTACCCATTTTTTGTTGTTGAGCTACCATCGCTTTTCGCACTATGGTAATAGCACTTACTTCACTTACCATTTGC
The DNA here is from genome assembly GCF_009905545.1 of Cellulophaga sp. BC115SP. Classification (GTDB taxonomy): domain Bacteria; phylum Bacteroidota; class Bacteroidia; order Cytophagales; family Spirosomataceae; genus Flectobacillus; species Flectobacillus rivi. The sequence continues at coordinate 237,553 of NZ_JAAALB010000006.1, forward strand.
GAAATATACATTTTACGAATTTCGTCCTCTACATTCAATCCATTAAGGTACACATCGCTTGCGCCACGGTGCTCGTTGAACTGGAATGAAATATGAATCTCGCTCAGGGCCTTCTCTATCTCCTTGGGATTTGTAAGGCTAATATGATGCTCATGAAAATACAAACTAACAGCACGATACATCGCACCAGTGTCAATAAAAGCGTATCCTAATTGTGCTGCCACACGCTTTGCGGTGGTACTTTTTCCACAACTTGAATAGCCGTCGAGAGCAATAATGATTTTCTTCATTGAATAGATATTTTGTACAAAGATAAGTAACTTGAACCAGAGTTGAGAGAATCTAAAAAGTTGATTAAACTCATTTACTCTATAAACATCTGAATATCAAAACCATACTCTTATGCAGATTCAAGCAAACCTCATCAACATACTTGATAAAAATATTTCATACTGTCAAATTACGATTGAAGGCGGTTATATCAAAGAAATCATTGAATTAGCTTCGACTCCCCAACCAAATACGCCTTATGTCCTCCCTGGTTTTGTGGATGCACACGTGCATATCGAAAGCTCAATGCTAACACCTGTACAATTTGCCAGACTTGCTGTGGTACACGGTACGGTTTCGACCATTTCGGACCCACACGAAATCGGCAATGTCTTAGGAGTAAAAGGCGTGGAGTACATGATTGAAAATGCCCGTCAGGTTTCTTTTAAGTTTTGTTTTGGGGCACCTTCATGCGTACCAGCTACCACTTTTGAAACTGCGGGAGCCACTATTACGCCCGAAGATATTGCTTATTTGTTTGATAATTATTCCGAAGTCGGCTATTTAGCTGAAGTCATGAATTTCCCTGGGGTATTAAACGGCGACCCTGATATGTTGTCTAAGATTAGCTTGGCACAACAATACAAAAAACCTGTGGATGGGCATGCGCCTGGGTTGAGAGGTGAAGCAGCCAAGCGCTACATTGAAGCTGGTTGCCAAACAGACCATGAATGTTTTACAGCCGAAGAAGCGCTCGACAAGCTCAAATACGGCATGAAAATCCTGATTCGTGAAGGTTCTGCTGCCAAAAACTTTGATGCCTTAATTGGACTATTGCCTGAACACTACCACAATATGATGTTTTGTTCTGATGATAAACATCCTGACAATTTAGTGGAAGGACATATCAACGAGCTAGTAAAGCGAGCATTGGTATTGTATCCAGATTTGTTGTTTGAGATTTTGCAAGTAGCTTGTGTCAATCCTGTGTTGCATTATCAATTACCAGTAGGTTTGTTGCGAGCAAACGACCCAGCCGATTTTGTGTTGATAGACAACCCTATTGCTTTTAACATTTTGGCAACCTATTTGAATGGTGAAAAAATTGCAGAGAATGGAGCGTCTTTTATTCCAAATCTTAGTAGTGAAATACAAAACCAATTTAGTTGTTCGTTAAAGACTTCTGAAGATTTTGTAGTAAATGCGCAAAATCCTGATAATGCTATGATTAAAGTCATAGAAGTATTGGATGGACAGCTCATAACTTTGAAATCAGAACACCAAGCGAAGGTCGTAAATGGTGCGCTTGTTTCGGATGTTGAGCGTGATATTTTGAAAATTGCAGTAGTAAATCGCTATAAAGATGCCTCTCCTGCCATTGGTTTTATAAAAAATTTCGGATTAAAATCAGGCGCAATTGCCTCGTCTGTAGCCCACGATTCGCATAATATTGTGGTCGTTGGCGTCGACGAACAAGCCATATCTGATGCCGTAAACCTAATTATTGAGGTACAAGGTGGGGTATCGGCAGTATCGGGCAATGGACAGAATAAAATACTTCCATTACCGATTGCCGGACTTATGTCAGGAGAAAATGGCTATGATATAGCAAATAATTATTCGGAAATTGATAAATTTGCAAAACAATTAGGAACCAACCTGAAATCACCCTTCATGAGTCTTTCATTTATGGCACTCCTAGTTATTCCAAATTTGAAGCTTTCAGATCTTGGCCTTTTTGATGGCGAACGCTTTGAGTTGACATCTTTGGAAGTATAACTTCATCGAAACAAAACTAAAAGAAACTATAGCATTTTCGGATAACCTACATTATTTGAAAATGCTAGATTAACTAAATAGTCTATTATTTTGAAAAATTTTACACTAGAATCAATCAAACTAAAAGCGGACAAAGTGTCTTCTTTGGCTAAAAAATCTCATAGAATAGGGTTTGACTTCAACCCTAATGCAATTTCGTATAGCAAATTTCCTAACGCTTTTCAGGATTTATCGCATCACTAGCGTACAGCATTGTATCTGGTCGATATTTCATCGCTAAAGTTTTACCAATTTATCCTCTTATCTGCAAGTTGAGCTTAGGCTTAAGCTTTACCACTCTTATATAAATTATTAATAAAACGAATAATATTAGCCATGTACCATTTGTACTATGGTGATGATTATATGCATGAACCACTATTCATGCACCTTTTAGGTGTGTAAATAAAAATTTTACCAACAATTTAACCAATAATTATTATGAGAAAACTCTTACTGCTAACAGCTTTGCTATTATTGGCTCAGCTAGGTAGCACATTTGCTCAAGACAGGCAAATTACAGGAAAGGTAACCTCATCGGAAGATGGTTCTCCTATTCCAGGTGTAAGTATTTCAGTAAAAGGTACTTCAAAAGGTACTACTTCGGTAGCTGATGGTTCTTACCGTATTTCTGTAGGAAATGGAACAACGCTTATTTTCTCTTCTGTTGGCTTTACTTCGCAAACAGTAGCGGTTGGTTCTCAATCTGTAATCGACGTAAAGTTAGTTCCAAGTACTTCTACCCTCTCAGAGGTTGTAGTAACTGCCCTTGGTGTATCTCGTGACAAAAAATCTTTGGGTTATGCAACTCAAGAAGTTAAAGGCGACCAAGTAAGTACTGCCAAGGAAAGTAACTTCATCAACTCATTGTCTGGTAAAGTATCAGGGGTTGAAATCAAACGTAACAACAACATGGGTGCTTCTACTAACATCGTTGTTCGTGGTTTCAAATCATTGACTGGTAACAACCAAGCATTATTCGTAGTGGATGGTGTACCTATCGATAACTCAAACACTACTAGCTCTTCGACAGCTCAAGGTGGTGGTGGTTATGACTACGGTAACGCTGCTTCGGATATTAACCCAGACGACATCGAGTCAATCAACGTATTGAAAGGTGCTGCAGCAACTGCGCTTTATGGTTCAAGAGCTGCCAATGGTGTTGTAATGGTTACGACTAAAAAAGGTAAGAAAAACCAAGGTTTAGGTGTTAATGTAAGTATGGGATACACTGTAGGTTCTATCGACAAATCTACTTTCCCTAAATACCAATCTAGCTATGGTGGTGGTTATGGTAACTACTATGAAGACCCTTCACACAAGTTTTTGTACAGAGATATCAATGGTGATGGAGTAGACGACCTTGTTGTTCCAATGTCAGAAGATGCTTCTTGGGGTGCTAAATTTGACCCTAACAAACAAGTGTATGACTGGCGTTCATTTGACCCATCTTCACCACAGTATGGTAAAACTAGCGCATGGCAAGCAGCAGCAAACTCTCCTGCTAAATTCTTCAACGACGCAAAAACATTCAACGGAACTATCTCTTTGGATGGTGGTAGCGAAAACGGTTCTTACCGTGTATCATATACTCGTTTTGACCAAACTGGTATTCTTCCAAACTCTAGCATCCAGAAAAACAACTTCTCGTTTGCTGGTAGCCATGATTTCAGCAAAAAGTTCACTGTTACAACCAACATCAACTTTGCTCGTCAAGATGCAAAAGGTCGTTATAGCAACGGTTACTCAGACAATATCATGTCTAGCTTCCGTCAGTGGTATCAAACAAACGTTGATATCTTAGATTTGAAATCAGCATTTGAAAGAACTGGACAAAACATTACTTGGAACTGGACTGACCCAAGTGAAATCAAGCCTATTTTCTGGGATAACCCTTACTGGCAACGTGCTAATAACTACGAAACTGACTGGAGAAACCGTGTTTTTGGTAATGTGACTGCTACTTACAAAATCACAAATGATTTTGATGTATTGGGTCGTATCTCAATGGATACTTATACAGAACAACAAGAGGAACGTATCGCTGTTGGTTCTATCAACAACAATGGTACTGCTAAATACTCTCGTTATGATCGTACTTTCAGAGAAATGAACTATGACTTCTTTGCAAACTATCACAAAGATTTGTCTGAGAATTTCAACTTGAAAGGTATGGTTGGTGGAAACATCCGTAAAACAGAAGTTAGCACAATGTATGCTACTACAGTAGGTGGCTTGGTTGTACCAGGTATCTATTCTTTGGCTAACTCTGCTTCTGCGGCTAGTGCTCCTACAGAAAACGTAAGTGCTATCTACCAAGAAGGTATTTTTGCTAATGCATCTTTGGGTTATAACAACGAATTGTTCTTAGACCTTACTGCTCGTCGTGATGTTTCTTCTTCTTTACCAGTATCAAACAACACTTATTTCTATCCATCTGCTTCTTTGAGCTATATTTTCTCTAACAAATTAGGAGAAAGCTGGCCTGCATTGAGCTTTGGTAAAGTTCGTGTAAACTATGCTGAAGTAGGTAACACTGCTCCTGCTTTGAGTTTGTTGAATACGTATGTAAAACCAACTAACTTGAACGGTGATACTAGAGATGCATTTGGTGGACAAACATTATTTGCGACTGGCTCGATCTTGAACAACCCGAACTTGAAACCAGAACGTACAAAAAGTGCTGAGATTGGTTTAGAAATGAAGTTCTTGAAAAACAGAGTAGGATTTGACATTACAGCTTACCGTACTTTATCTATCGACCAAATCATGCCTGTGTCTATCTCGAAAGCTACTGGTTATGACAAAAAATATGTAAATGCTGGTACAATCGAAAACAAAGGTATTGAATTGTCTGCATTTGCTATCCCTGTTCAAACTGGCGACTTCTCATGGAAATTGAACGCTAACTTTACGATGAACCGCAACAAAGTGGTTGAATTGTATGATGGCGTAAACAACTTGCCATTGGGTTCATTCCAAGGTGGTGTTACATTGAACGCATCTATTGGTGAACCTTACGGTGTATTGAAAGGTACTAACTTCGTTTATTTAAACGGACAAAAAGTTGTTAATGCAAATGGTTACTATGCACAAACAGATGCAACTAGTGTAATCGGTAACATTACTCCAGATTGGAAAATGGGTATTACTAACTCATTCAACTACAAAGCCCTTTCTTTCAGTTTCTTGATTGACATCCAAAAAGGTGGTAGCGTATTCTCTCTTGACCAATACTACGGTAGAGCTACAGGTTTATATGCTGAAACTGTATTCTTGAACGACAACGGTGTTTCTATCCGTGAATCAATTGCAAATGGTGGTGGTTACATCGTACCAGGTGTATTAGCTGATGGAACTGCCAACACTAAACGTGTAAGTGCTGAAAACTACGGATTATTAGGATATGTAAGAAACCCTGCTGCTGCTTTCGTTTATGATGCTAGCTACGTTAAATTGAGAGAGGTAACTGTTTCTTATAAATTACCTGCAAATCTATTCGGCGGAAGCAACTTCATCAAAGGTGCTACATTGTCTGCAGTAGGTCGTAACCTTTGGATTATCCACAAAAACTTACCTTATGCTGACCCAGAAGATGGTTTGACATCAGGTAACCTTTCAGGTTTCCAATCAGGTGTTTATCCTTCAGTTAGAGAAATCGGAGCAAGCCTTAAATTCTCGTTCTAATCGAAACCTTTATTACAAACTAATTGAAGGTTTTTGTCAAACGAAAAAAGATATTATTCCAATGAAAAAAATTGTAACATTCCTATCTATAGCACTGTTGTCGATGTCTTGCGAGAGTAATCTTGAAGATTTGAATACCGACAAAAAACACCCTAGCTCGGGTTCTGTGCCATCTTCTACTGTGTTTGCAGCAGCAGAAACAAACCTTATTGACCAAATGGTAAACACAAACGTAAACCGTAATGTGTTCCGTTTGCTTGCTCAACAATGGACTCAAACTACTTATACTGACGAAAGTAACTACGATATTACCACTCGTAAAGTTGCTGATGCTGTATGGTTGCGTTTCTATTTCAATATCTTGAACAACTTGAAAGATGCTAAAGCTTTAGTTAATGCTGAAAAACCTATCGGTACTCAGCAAGCTATTGAAAAAACAAACAAGTTGGCGCTTATCGAGTTATTGAATATCTATGCTTACCAAAAATTGGTAGATACCTTCGGTAACATCCCTTACACGGAGTCGTTAGACCCACAAAATGTAAACCCTAAATATGACGACGCCAAAACAATCTACGCTGACTTAGCGAAGCGTTTGGATGCTGTTATTGCTGGTGTTAATACTTCGGCTGGTTCTTTTGGTTCGGCTGACTTGGTATATGGTGGAGACATGGCAAAATGGTTGAAGTTTGCTAATGGCTTGAAGTTGAAAATGGGTTTGATGTTAGCTGACGTTGATGCTGCTACCTCAAAAACAATGGTTGAAGCTGCTGCGAAAGGAGTATTCTCTTCAAACAGTGACAACACTGCCTTAACTTACTACAGCAATGTACCAAATACAAACCCTATCTGGGTTGACTTGATTCAAAGTGGTCGTAAGGATTATGTTCCTGCCAACACAGTGGTTGACTTGATGAATAACTTATCTGACCCACGTCGTTCGGTTTTCTTTGGTCAATTGAATGGTAAATATGTAGGTGGTCCTTATGCTGCTGGTGGTAACTATACTAACTTCTCGGCAATTGGTGATGTATTCCAAAAACCAGACCTAGAAGGTTTGATTATGGATTATGCTGAAATTTCTTTCGACCTTGCTGAAGCGGCTGCTCGTGGATACAATGTTGGTGGTACTGCTGAACAATTCTACAACCAAGGTATCAAAGCTTCGATGAGCTATTGGGGTGTGAGCGATGCAGATATTACAGCATATCTTGCAAAAAGTTCGGTAGCTTATACTACTGCAACTGGTACTTACAAGCAAAAAATTGCTACTCAAAAGTACATTGCTTTGTATAACCGTGGTTTTGAATCTTGGACAGAATGGAGACGTTTGGATTACCCAATCTTCAATGTTCCTGCCAACAAAACTTATGCTGATATTCCAACTCGTTTTACTTACCCTGTAGGTGAACAAACTCTTAATGAGGCGAACTGGAAAGCTGCTTCAACAGCAATCGGTGCGGATAAAGTAAATACAAAACTTTTCTGGGATAAATTCTAATCTCTTATAAAAGTGTAGTAACAAAAAAGCTGGCTCGCAAGAGTCAGCTTTTTTTGTTTGGTAATTGGGTTTTAGTAAAATGTATTCTTGATATAAGTATAAAGAAGTTATTAGTTAGTAGTATATCAGTTATTGGATTGCACTCATCATCAGATAGAGAACAGATATAGTGTTCATTTAATCTTTCCTTTTACTTACTTATTATTTTGAAGCCTTAGCTTTATAGAATAACAAATAGACTAGTAACCTATAACTTACCTCAACAAGAACTTCTTGATAAACCTTACACATTCTTCTGGCTCTTCATACATACCCATGTGTCCAACAGTATCAAGTACCAATGAGCTAGTATTACCCGCCAAAGCCAATTGTTCAAGCGCATCTGCCACAGGAATACTTTTATCTTTTTTACCAATAATCATCATCACAGGATATTTAGCATTGGCCAATACTTCTCTGCGATCTGGTCGAATGCGCATTGCATCCATAGCCACCATTAAGGCATCTACTGGTAACTGAGACGAATAGTCGATATGCTTCTGTACCACCTCTGGATTTTGAGCATTAAACTCCTCGCTATAAAGATTTGGCGTAAAGTTTTTGATAAAAACCTCCGTACCATGTGTTCTCAAGAAATCAACATTTTTCAAACGTAAAGCTTTTCGTTCTTCCGAGTCACCATAAGCTGTCGAGTGAAATAAGCCAAGTCCAGTAATCATGTCAGGATACTTCTCGGCAAACGCCAAAGCAATATACCCTCCCATCGAGTGCCCAATCACAGTACATTGACTCACACCTGCTTTTTGTAAGTGTTGGGCTACAAAATCGGCATAATCATCCATGGTTTTCAAGGTAGTTTCCTTGGCATAATCAGGTGTAAATACCAGTAAGCTCTTTTGTAAGTAAGGGACTATTCCCAACCATACGGTCGAGTCTTCACCAAACCCATGTAATAATACTACTACTTTTTTCTGTATCATGTCCGTAATGTTTTGAGAATAATTGAATGACAATTGTCTATTGTGGATTGGAGATTTTTTGATTTCTGAAATATGTAAAAATATCTTTATTCCTTATAAAATAGTATCCGAAATCGAAAAAGAGATTATGAATTAAAGAATGCTTAAGTTCAATTCTCAATGCCGAAAGCCCAAAGCCAATATTACTATATAACAAAAAATCCCCGAACAATGTGTTCGGGGATTCGCAATTTATTTTTATGCAACTTTCTTCATTCTATGCAAAGCCGTTTTTTCAAACTTCGAGCGAGCATATTCTAGCGTTACATTAAATTCCTTGATTTCATCTTGTGAAGGCAGTTCAAACATAGCATCAGTAATAATTGCTTCACAAATTGAGCGTAAACCACGAGCCCCTAATTTGAACTCCATCGCTTGTTCGACAATATATAATAAAGCGTCATCATCAAAATGAATATCTATATCCTCCATTTTGAAAAGCTTTTCATATTGCTTCGTAATCGCATTTTTGGGCTCTTTCAAAATCGAAAGTAGTGTTTCTGCATCCAATGGATTCAATGAAGTAAGCACTGGCAAACGTCCCAACAATTCAGGAATCAAGCCAAATGATTTTAAGTCTTGCGAAGAAACGTAACGTAACAAATTTTGCTCGTCAAATTCATCTGCAAAACTAGCACCTTTCTTGAAGCCTACTGGCTGAGTGTTCAGACGATTAGCAATATGACGTTGAATACCATCAAAAGCACCACCACAGATAAATAAGATATTTTCAGTATTTACTGCAATCATTTTTTGCTCAGGGTGCTTACGACCTCCTTGTGGCGGGCAGTTTACAACAGCCCCTTCCAACAGTTTCAATAGCGCTTGTTGTACACCTTCACCCGATACATCACGTGTAATTGATGGGTTGTCAGACTTACGTGCGATTTTATCTATTTCATCTATAAAGACAATACCCATTTCGGCTTTGGCAACGTCATAGTCTGCTGCTTGCAACAAACGAGTCAAGATGCTTTCTACGTCTTCACCCACATAACCTGCCTCAGTAATCACCGTAGCATCGGCAATACAGAATGGTACTTGAAGCATTTTGGCAATCGTACGAGCCAAATAAGTTTTACCTGTTCCTGTTTCGCCCACCATAATGATATTCGATTTTTCAATCTGTACATCATCATCAGTTTTGGGCTGCATCAATCTTTTGTAGTGGTTATAAACAGCTACACAAAGGTGTTTTTTTGCTTCATCTTGTCCTATTACATATTGGTCAAGATACTTTTTCATCTCTATTGGCTTTACCAATTCGAAGCGAGCGCCACCTTTCTTTTTGTCACCCTTAAAGCTACGTGACGAAGGACTTGCTTCTTGTTGCACTACCTGATAAGCCTGAGTGACACATTCACTACATACATGACCCTCCATACCTTGTAATAGCAATGGCACATCTTTTTGGCCACGACCACATAGCGTACAATGAGGCTGTTGTTGTTGTTTCATTCTATGTAAAAAATAAGAGAGTTGTGTGTTTGTTACTATGTCTCAACTCTTGTAAAATACAATTTGAAAAAGAAGGGTTCCCACAATGGCAGCTGTTTCGACGTACTACAGGCAACTGTTTGGTACAACCATTTACAAAAGTACTGAATTTATACTAAAAATGCTTACCCCTAAAACAAAGGAGTAAGCATTTCTATGGTGATTTACGTCAAAAGCAAAATTTTCGTAAATCAACAAATATGTCCAATCAACTACGGTTCGCGAGTAAGAATCTCATCGATTAAGCCATATTCTTTAGCTTCTTCAGCACGCATCCAATAGTCACGATCAGAGTCACGTTCGATTTCTTCAAACGATTTTCCTGAGTGCTGTGCCAAAATATCATACAATTCTTTACGAATTTTTACGATTTCGCGAGCTGTAATTTCAATATCACGAGACTGACCTTGCGCTCCACCTGATGGTTGGTGAATCATAATACGTGCATGAGGAAGAGCCGAACGCTTACCAGCTGCACCACCAGCCAATAATACAGCACCCATCGACGCCGCTAAAGATGTACAAATCGTAGCTACATCAGGGCGGATATACTGCATAGTATCATAAATACCTAAACCTGCATATACCGAACCACCTGGGCTGTTGATATACATCATAATGTCTTTACGAGAGTCTGTCGACTCCATAAACAACATTTGAGCAACAATGATATTTGCCATATAATCATCTACAGGTACGCCCATAAAAATGATACGGTCCATAATCAAACGTGAGAATACGTCGATTTGAGCAAAACGCATTGGGCGCTCTTCAATGATATATTGAGTCATGTCTTCAATAAATGGACGGCTCTGCCCACCTATCTGATTCATGTACTGATCTACTGCTAAGCCATTCAAACCTCTGTGATGAACAGCATATTTTCTGAATTCTTCTGAACTTAAATCTTTGTGAAACATAATTTTATAACCGTTATTTTAAACTGTAAACTTCAAAATCTGTAAAATGGTTCGAGGCAAATAGTCGTTGAACTTTCAAGTCATCTTACAGTGTTTTGCAACTAAGAGGTAGTTCTTTTAAACAAAGATGCAAAATCTATGAAAAAATCCTAATCAGATTTTCAGATAAATTCTCGGAAAATACGATTTTTTACTATGATTTTTATTACCCTCTAAAAAGTATTTAAAATACCTTCTTGTAAATCAAAGGATTATATAAATTGAGGTATTAGATTAATATGTCGAAAGTAAAGTGGATATTTTTTCATAAAATTTGACAAGACTAACCAACTTTTATGTCTTAGTCCATCATAACCAACTCAACCTAATAAGGTATATGAAACAACAAGATTCTATTCCTGATAAAATCCGAAAAGCTCGTGTACTCAAAGGGCTTTCTCAAGAAAACGTAGCCGATATGTTGGGAATTTCGACCACAGCGTATGGCGATATTGAGCGTGGCAAAACCGAACTCAGTATCAAACGTGCACAAGATTTATCCAAAGTATTGGACATTCCTGTACTTTGGGGAGAAAAAGAATTGGCTGTATCGCCACAAATAGATACTTTGTTGGAAGAAAACAAACATCTAAAATCCGAAAACCTCCGCTTGGAAATAGAACTTAAATTTTGGAAAGAAAAATTTGAGCAACAACTGTATTTAGAAGCTTATCGTATTCTTCAGCAAAAACAACGAGAACCCATTGGCTTTTAAAAACTAGAAAAACTGTAGGAAATTAAAAGCAGCATAAGAGCGAAATTGGTATTAGTTAATTTTTCGTTCTTATGACGCTTTTATTGTACCTCTTGACTTCCAAAACAACTTTTCTCTCCTATCATTCCTTCGTAACTCCCCTACAAATGTTGCTTCATTCGTTACTTTACTTCGCTAGCCAACTCATTATTGTACTTTATTGTGATTTATTGTCTTCGAACTCATTTTATTATTAATATTTAAAATAAATCTAAATAAGGTTTGGATATTATCTATCACTCTTCTACTTTTGCATCCATATTTATTTATACTTAGTCTAAATAATTCATTTCTTTCCACTAGACAAGTATAGATAACATCTCTAGAGAAAAATCATTTTCTCTTTTTTTAGCAAAGTCTATTTGTAATTAATCCAATTAAACAATATTCTCGTGAAAACTTCGATTGCATTTTTATTTCTGCTCATTTCCAGTATTACGTCGATTGCACAAACAGGAGACATTAAAGGTCATATTTCAACAAATGACGGTCAGCCAGCACCAAACGTATCTATCAGATTGAAGGAAACGAAAAAAGGCGCTAAGTCTAACGAGCAAGGCGATTTTATCTTGTCTAACCTCAAACCTAATACTTATACCCTCGTTGCTTCATTTGTAGGTTACAAAACCTTGGAGCAAGAAATTAAAGTGGAAGAAAATCGTACCACCAACCTTAGCTTGGAATTGGTAGAAAGTTCTGAAACATTGAAAGAAATTATTGTAAAAGGCTATGTGAGCCAAAACGAACGTGTAGTTACTGTTGGTAAAATTGCAATTAAGCCAATGGATTTGCCACAAAGCATTATGACTATCGACAGACAAGTACTTGATAACCAACAAGTATTAAAAATGAGCGACGTTTTGATGAATACCAATGGCGTGTACATCATGAGCGGAGCAGGTGGGTATCAAGAAGAAATTGCAGGACGTGGTTTTGCTTATGGTAGCTCAAATACCTTCAAAAATGGCGTTCGTTATTTCAACGGAATGATGTCTGAATTGAGTGGTATCGAAAAAGTAGAAGTGATGAAAGGAAGTGCTGCAATTTTATTCGGTAACGTTGCAGCAGGTGGTATCTTGAATATGGTAACTAAAAAACCAAAATTTGATTTTGGTGGCGAAGTAACCATGCGTATTGGTAGCTTTGGATTAGTAAAACCGATTTTTGATGTATATGGAGCTATCGATAAATCACAGAAATTAGCTTATCGTGTGAATGGTTCTTATGAAAAAGCAAACAGTTTCCGTCAAGGTGTAAGTTCAGAGCGCTTTTATGTAAACCCTTCTTTATTATACAAAGTATCGCCCAAAACTGATATTTTGATTGAAGGAGATTATTTGAAAGATAACCGTACTCCTGACTTTGGAGCAGGTATCATCAATTATTCAATCGTTGACCTACCTCGTGAAAAATTTATCGGTATTCCTTGGAGCTATTACAAATCTCAACAATCTTCGGCAACAGCAACCGTAACGCACCGCATTTCGGACAACTGGAAATTGACAGTTATGGGTGCTTATAGAAACTACTCAACAGACCTTTTCTCAAATACTCGACCAAATACGGGTACTGCTATCAACACCGAAGGTATGTGGATTCGTAATGTACAACGTAGCGAAGTTTCAGAAAACTACTACCTTGGACAAATCGACTTGAATGGTACTTTCCAAACGGGCAAAATCAATCACCAAGTATTGATTGGTATGGATAGCGATAATTACAAAACCTTAACTACCGCTTACACACAACTAGCTCGTTATGATACGGTAAATATCTTTGGTGCAAAACAATACAAAATCCGTACTGATATTCCAACCTTGAATCCAGCAACTTTGACTACAGCACCTGTTAGTCGTGTGGGTATTTATGTACAAGATTTGATTAGTCTTTCTGAAAAGTTGAAGGTTTTGGCAGGGGTTCGCTATAGTTATCAACAAACACAAAGCGATGTTTATACTTACAGTACCAAAGCAACAACATCGAGTGTAGCATTTGATGGTGCGTTTTCTCCACGCTTGGGTATAGTATATCAGCCTACCAAATTCAATTCTATTTTTGCTAGTTATGCTAATTCATTTACTCTTAATACGGGCGTTGACACCACAGGAAAAGCATTACCCCCATCGCTTATTGATCAATATGAAGTTGGGGTAAAAAATGAAATTTTGGATGGTAAAGCATCCTTGAATGTAACAGCCTATCGTATCGACAACAACAATCTGGCACAAACATCTTTGGCAAATGGTAATACCAACACCAATATTAAGGAATTAGCAGGTTCAGTACGTAGTGAAGGGATTGAAGTAGATTTCTCGGCAAGACCTATCAAAGGTTTGATGTTGATGGCGGGTTATAGCTACAACGAGACAAAATATCTTAAAAGTAATACTTACATTGAAGGTAGCTTGTTGAGATACAATCCTAATCATACGGCTAATATGAGTGCCAATTACCGTTTTGACCAAGGTAAATTAAAAGGTTTATCGGTAGGTGTTACAGGTGTGTATATTGGTACTCGCTATGCGGGTCGCTCAACACGCGTACAAGTAGCTAATGATGCTTACCGTATTATTGCTTTGCCAAGCTACACGCAAGTTGACGGTAACTTGGGTTATACATTCAAGAATATCTCTATTCGTGGAAAAGTATCTAATATTTTCAATGTATTAAGCTATAATGTACACGACGATAATAGTGTAAACCCAATTGCTCCTCGCAATTATTCATTATCAGTAGCGTTCAAATTCTAAGAGACGTTATTTTGCAGCTGTTATCAGCACACAACATGAGTCAGCCCGAATTTAGCAAGTGAGTGATTATGTAAAAATTCGTATTCCATCGGTAGAGACGCAATGATTGCCTCTTAAGCCATTCATATCTAGCATAGTAGCATCAAACATGAGTCATCCCGAATTTTGCATTGCGAAGTAGCACCATAGCATGTTATGGATGGCAGTTCTCAATCGATAAATCGGTGTCAAAGCATTTTGGCACCGATTTCCTGTTCTATGGGCATATTGCTT
>NZ_JAAALB010000060.1 GCF_009905545.1 Cellulophaga sp. BC115SP
TGTAGAAATGCTTTATGCATAGAAACCTCCTGTTTGTTTGTGTTTGTCGTGATTCACAAAGTAAACAAGGAGGTTTCGTTTTTAAAAGTTCTCCCGAAAAATTCGGGATGACTCATGTTTATCAAATTAAACGTTACCTAAACATAACTATATTGATACTATTTTGAATAACATACTCTAAACCCCAAGTTATAGCTAGTGTATGTAGATAATTGATAAGAACGACTGAAGGGTTGAGAATACTCAATACTGTCACTCCAATTACCCCCTCTAAACACTTTATAATCGCCAACTTCAGAACCTTTGGGATTGGAAGACCGCAGAGAACTATACCTTCCAAACCAGTCACTACACCATTCACTCACATTTCCGTTAATATCATAAACTTGAAACTTATTAGCTATTTTTTCTCCTACCTTATGGATTTTTTTTCCGCTATTTTCTAAATGCCAATCTTGATAGCCTTTGTTATCGCTGCTTTGTACACCTTTACTGCCTTTATTAGCACTAACTTTGGCAACATATTCCCATTCGGATTCAGTAGGTAATCGAAATACTTTTATTTCTCCCTTTAATTGTGCTTTCTCTGTCAGCCATTTACAGTACTCATTTGCATCATTCCAACTAACATGTATTACAGGTTTTTGAGCTGATTGTGGATCGTTCCCTACAAGTTCACCTCTTTCGTCATTTCTCCAATTGATATTCTGACGTAGAACCTTAATACTATCTTCGTGAAAAACATAACTAAATCCATTCTTTTCAGCATCAGTTTTATAGCTAGTTTCGGCAACAAATAGTTTGAATTGTGATTGAGTAACCTCATATTTACCCATTGCGAATGAAGTGAAATCTACAATATGCGCTGGATAGGCGTCTTCTTCCTCAGTAGCATCCGTGCCAATTTCTTCTGTTCCTGCTGGAATACTTTGAGTATCAGGTTCAATAGCTACAATCCTTTTCTTAAAATAAAAATCACTACCTAGTTGATCATATATACCCGTTATCTGCTCAAATTTTAGATTGAGAGAGTTTCTAGTTTTTTGCATTATTTCTCCAATACTCAACTCAGGAATACTAATATATTTTAGTAACTCACCTGTAAATGCGCCATTATTTCCGTATTGATTGTCATCTGCTGGTGCATTAATACTAGTTGCAAAGGCAATATATCCTCGTTTAAATCCACCTGGAATTTTAAAATTATTGTTAGCTGTCGCACTATTTTTAAACTTGGGAGTATTTCGACATGCATCGGATATTACTAGCGATATTTCTACATGAGACTTACTCATAATTTCTAAAATATCACTCAATCTTATACAGTTTGCATCAACATCACTACTATCTTTGATAACGGCATTGGTTGGAATTAGATATGTCTCACCATTATATTGTATCCCATGCCCACTATAATAGAGTAGTCCCACATTATTATTTTTTAGCTTCTGCCCAAATTTTTCTAATGCCTCATTAAACATGGATTTATCTAAGTCCTCTTTAAGAATCACTTCAAAACCCGATGCACTTAACTCGCGAGCCATATCGTTGGCATCATTCAATGTATTTTTGAGGGGCGGCAAATTTCTATATTTTTTTATACCAATTACCAAAGCAAGACGCTTTTCATTTTGAATGTCGTCCTCAATTGGTTTCATACCTTTTTCTTGAGCCCATGATTGCAGTGAAAAAGAGATAAAATAAAGTATTAGATAATAAGGTAATCTCATATCTCTAAAATAATTTATTATTCTATAATTGCCTAACACTAAGGGTCATTTTGACCACCAAGTGTGTAATTTATTCAACCTATATCCTACAAAATAACGTCTTTGTTGGAGCGTTTAAGCAACTCTGGCTTAATTTTAAATAGTTTATATTCATTCTGTATTGCGTTTTGAAAATCATTTAAAATATTATAAAGTGACCTTTCTTTTTGCAGAAAATTAGTCAATTTTTGTGCAAATTTCCCATCATTTGGAGTGGTATTTTCTTTAGTTGTTGAATTTAAAACAATAAGACGTTTAATATTTTTGAGATCTGTGGTCATTGGGGAAAAACCTGCATAATCCTCTACTTTTGCATTATCTGCACTTACAATAGGACGAACCATACGCGTTGCATCCAAGACAATGACTTTTAGTGCATCACTATTTTTATTGTTTAGGTCATTGATTAGTTGTAGTAAACTAATCCCTTGGTTAGGGATATCCTCCAATGTATTTAGTTTTGAATCTACAGGGAGTAAATAATTCAAACTATTCTTAAAATGTACACCATGACCAGCAAAATATAAGAATAATACATCTGCGTTTTTGGATTTTGTGCAAAAGTCACTGATATAACTCAACATCTTTTGTTTGTCAGCATCTGCTACACTGGTTACCTCAAATCCTGTATGTGTTAATGCTGTTTGCAAATTTTTTACATCATCATATGGATAATTACCTAATTTTCCATGGGCTTTATATTGGGAGTTTCCAATCAGTAAAGCGTATCTTTTTACGTCTTGTTTTTCAATTTTTATAGGTTTTGTAATATAAAACTTATTGGTGTCTAGTTTATAGGCCACTTTTATCCGAAGGCTATGCTCTCTTATTTTACTGATGGCAACTTTTGCTTCAAACATAGAACCTATTTGACTTTTGGGAGCAATCACTGGTAGTTTTGTATTTTCGTCATAAATTGTAAAGGTAAGATAACTCAATGGTGCGTTACAAGTCACATGACATTTAATATCAAAGGTATCTCTGGGCGATGAAACAGAAGAACCTTTATATTCATTAGACCAAGTAATATCTTCCAACTTTAGTGTATTGATAGGAAAATACTTCCTCTGAGCATAAATATCAGAATCCCAAGAAATGAGAGATGCCCAAAATAAAACTAATCGTGTATATAGCTTCATGATTATGTTTCTTAAATGTCCTAAAATTTAATATTTAATGCTAAACCCACTTGACTTTTGCTTGGTGAAAAGCTAACATTTCTTGAAACGTCTTTCCTGTGAGATAACAATAAGTAGGCTTCGTACACCAAGGCTACGACGCTTACGCCGACCGCTACAGTGAGTAATTCTGTTTTTTGTGCTGCCTTAGCCTCATTATAGGCAGCATTCCATTTATCTAAATCAGCTTGAGTTGCAAAGTTATTATTGCTTTGGGGCAGGGTTGCATCAAGCTCATTCAATAAGCTGGTCTTCTTATCAAAGTTTTGTTTTAGGAGCGATGCAAATAGTGCGCTTGAGATACCAACGGCTCCAACAGCAAGTTTAAGTCCTAGGGCGTGTGGAGTATTTGAAGTAATACCAGGCTGGTTGGGAATACTACAACTCTCAATCTCAACAGAGACACTGTATTTACCATCTAGGTAAACACTGTCCTTGACATAATCCCAAACTACTGTATTGTTTAGATTGATATCGTATTTGAATGGACCTCTAAAGTCAAGACTTTTCGCTTGTACTCTACTGCGACTAGCAGAGTCCACTAATATGATACTTTTTATCCTGTAACAATCCATAGTGGCTTGTGGCAATTTGTACAAAATTTTAATCTTTGAAAATTCCTCGGTTACAGCATTAACAACGACATTAATTTTCTGGCTATGCTGCTGAGCAAGTCCATTCCAAGAAAATAAACTAAATGAAGCCCAAACAAGGAATAGAATACTCTTCCTATTGGGTATAAATATGCTAAATAACTTCATTGTGTATATTTATAATAGTTTAATGTATAATGATAGTAAGGTGATTACCACTTTGATCTTTTCCCAGCATGTGCGCTATGATAGGAGTACTTGTCCTGTCATAGCACACAGTAAAACAAATATTTATGGCTGAATAGTAATTCTAAAGCCTGTTATATTACTATTACCATTAGGAGTTACATAACTTCTATCATAAACACTTGCATTGAGAAAAGGATCAATCCAACATCCGCCTCTCAATACCTTATTCGCTCCTGAAGAAGGTGGGGTAGGATAGGATCCATACCAATCTGAGCATATTTCGTAGATATTTCCTGACATATCGAAAACACCTAGCTCATTGGCTTTTTTCAGACCAACTGGATGAACTCTTAATGAACTATTAGTACTGTACCAAGCAGCTTCGTTAGGATCATTACTACCCGCATACGCTTTTCCGGTGGAGAGGCGTCCCCCTCTAGCTGCGTATTCCCATTCAGCTTCTGTAGGTAATCGATATGTCTTTTTAGTATTACTTGTCATCCAATCACAAAAAGCGATAGCGTCATAATAGCTGAGGTATAATGCAGGATTAGTATTGGTTTTTAAATTAGTATATAGAATACCTTCCGAGTCATATCGCCAATTAATCCCTGCTTTTTGTACAGGTGTTTGTCCAGGCTGTGTATAAATGAAGCTATATTTAGCTCTCTCCGCATCAGTTATATAGCTTGTAGCTTCTACAAACTTATTAAACTCTTCTACTGTTACCTCATATTTCCCGATGTAAAAGCTAGCAATAGAAACACTATGGGCAGGTTTTTCATCAGAGGCACCGTCATCTCTTCCCATAGTATATGTTGTCCCACTGACAAGAGCTGTCTCAATAGGCTTAACATAATAATAGGTACTTGTTAACGTATATGAATCACCACAAGTAGTGGTAATATTGGCCTGAATATCAAATTTTCCGTCAGGGATCAAATTTATATTTGTAGCACTAAATGGGGTAGTAAGGTTGGATGTTTCAGTAACTTTTAGCCCACCTTGTGATATGCTCCAGTCTACTTTGGCAATATCTGTAGTTGCAGAAAGTGCTAAAGATATAACAGATTGTGTTGACGTTGACGTGTTAGATACTGCAATAGACTGCACTTTTGTACATACTTTGGGTGCAGTATAGGTGTACTCTTTTGTAAGACTGTAAGTATCTCCACATTTGTTTAGGACTTTGGCCATAACGACAAATGTACCTTCACCCTTTAATGTCGCACTTGTTGAAAATGGAGAAGTGGACTGGCTATTTTGATACTGCTCGATGTTATTTAAACTTATACTCCAATCAACCTTTGTAATATCTTTTAAGTCTCCTGTAAGATTTAAGTTGATATTGAGAGGATTTTGAGCTGATGATGCTATAGCTGTCACGCCAGTAGCATTTACACAGGTAGTTGTTCCAGATCCACTTCCAGTACCTGGAGCTACGCCTTTTGTGTTGTCTATCAGTTCTAGTTTACAACTGAGTAATGTTAAACAAATTGAAAGAAAGAGAAAAGATTTTCTGAGTAACATACGTGTTTTAAGTGATTAAGTTTAAATACTTGATTCTTCAATTTAGGAGGTACTTCTAATTAATTATTATTTATGAATTCGGATACTGCGAAATATAAAATGCAGGATGATAATTATTGTTTTTTTTTTATTTTTCGGTAAAAAAATAGCAATCACATACTTGTTGATAGACTTTATGTATGGAGTAATTACAAAAAGTATAAGTACGTGCAATTGGAGTGTAACTATCATAGCTAAACGTCGTACCCTTCTTCTATATTCATTCCTAAATGATTCAATACCTTAATAGTAAAATTGAAAAATGAGGATTAATATAGTTTTACCTTGTTAAGCTATGATCTATAATTGCTAATTATCAGAAGTTAATGTACATTCAAACCAAACCCTTTAAGGGGACACAATGAGTTACTTTACGGTAGAAATCGATGGCAACATATCATGACATCGATTTCTACCGTAAAACAATAGGAAACTAATGAGAGCAATAAGTCTAATAACAAATTGATTCTTAAACCTCGATACATTAGCAATAACTAAGCACCTATGAGATTAGGTAAAATCGATTTGGAAACTAAGAGTACAACAATAATATCCTCTGCGATCGTAACAACAACTGGAGCAAAAGGAATAAAACCTAAGACTGTCCATAGTTTTGCATCAATTAAGCTGATTAATACAACTAATATTAAGCCTAATAGTATAGTCATGAAACTAATTTCAAATGAGGTATTAAAAGCTATTTGGAGTAGAAAAACTAGAACAGCTATAGGCTTAACTATAGCATGTGCCCATGTCCAAGCAACGGAGGCTCCTGGTATTTTTTCAACAAAATGTTCAACCAAGTAAAGTACCCCAAATAGCATTAGAAATCCATCTGTTGCCAAG
The DNA here is from genome assembly GCF_009905545.1 of Cellulophaga sp. BC115SP. GTDB lineage: Bacteria > Bacteroidota > Bacteroidia > Cytophagales > Spirosomataceae > Flectobacillus > Flectobacillus rivi. Next base: position 6,145 of record NZ_JAAALB010000060.1, read on the forward strand.
GGACTAAAGTAGCTAGGGATTCCAGCAAACCATGTAAATCTTAATGCAAGGCCAATAAATAGAGAAGTAGCATAAAAGTCAACTGCTGCTAGTGAGATAAGCTTTAGTATCAATCCCATATTTACTACATGAGAAGGTACAATCTGAAAGGGAGATTGTGCCCATGAGGTAAAATCAATAAGCAGGCTAATACTGAATAATATTCCGAATAAAAAGTATTTAGTTTTCATACAATTGGTTGTTTTATTAAGAGTTATACTACTTAAAAGAGTCAAACAAGCATTTGTAAATTTGAAATATAATTTATTCGGAATAATTATTGAATTAAAGACTGAAAGTCTTTCAACAAAAATGTAAAGTCTTCTTCTTTGATGTTAGATTTATAAATAAATCGCCAAACTTGACAACTTGGACATACCAATATATTCACATGTTCTCCCCGATAGGTCACGGATATCCCCACAGTAGGATTAAAAGTGCAGTTTTTCACATACTGATCAATACCATAATTCTTACCATTTTTCAGAAATCTTTTTAATCTGTCTATTTGAGTTATTGATTGTATTTTCCATTTTTTTTTTATTACATATCCTTCAAAACCTTCATGAGAGTCTTGTTGTTTGTCCCCTAACCTAAATATTCTAATATCCTTACCTTGACATAAAATTAGGCTGGCACTATCTCCTAAAAAAAACCTTACAGTAGAATCCACCTCTACTTTTGGAGACTCTGTTTTCTTGATGGGTTTGTCTATCAATAGAGAAAACCCTGTCAAAAAAAGTACTATTAATAAAACGAGTTTATTCATAACAAATATGTTTTTCAAAGTACGGAATAACCTTCTCTAGTCCATTTCTAGACTTTCCTGACTCTATTACCTTACTTGCTAACAAATTCCACGAAATCATGTTTGGCGTGGCATAAGTATCTGCCAAAAGGGTATAAAAAGTATTTCTGAACAACCCTAAGAATAAAGAGCCACTAGTATAATTACTATAGGAAACTTGCCCTTTTGACGCTGCGGTCCAGGCGATAATCTGTGGTTGTGCATTATCCAAGAATAGTTTTTTAAGTCCCGTATAAGCGAGCTTATTTAACCCTATTGTACCATATTCGTCATTTTTGACTACTTGATTACAACAATCGCCTATAACAAGTGAGGTGATAGGTTTTTGTTTTCCCCATTTTTTTATCTGAGTTATAATACTGCTCATGTGGTAAAGTTGCTGATTCCCACACTCAAAACTTGGGAGGGTATTGCCTTTCTGATTTTGTCCATGCCCAGAAAAGTAAAAAACAAAAAGATCCTTCTGGTTAGAATTTACTCTAATCTTTACCTCATTCAACAAGTTATTGATTTGCATGGGTGTTATTTGATTCTTCATGGTTAACTCGAAGAACAAAGGACTTCCATAGCCTAATCCATTTGATACAGATGTGCAAAATTGCTTGATAGCAGTATAGTCACTCAATCTATCTTTGTCTCGTCCATTTTCGTCTTTACCAATCACAACACAAACATACATCTTTCCTAAACCTGTTGTTGAAGCGTATCCGGAGCTAGAGAAAATCAATAATAATTCGAATAGGATAATGATTTTTTTCATAATTTTAAACATGAGCATTTGACTTCTTGTGTTTTATCTCGGTTACGACTATAAATAGAGTGACCACGATAACTTGTAAATATTTTTTATAAAAATAATGAACCCATACTAATTCAACCCATTTGAGGCAATAATGAAGTCAAAAAAAACTACTGCATACGATTCTGACCAAAAACAACTATTTCTCGATTTATCATTAGAAAAAAGAGAAGCGTTTGAATATCTCTATAAAAAGATGCTTGAGTTATGCATGCCAAAAGCAAGTTCTTTTGGTATGTCTGATGATGACGCACAAGATTTACTACAGGAGTGTCTGGCCTCATTTGTAAATAATATTCGTATAGGTAAATATACTTGGCAACCTAACACGAAGATTACTACGTACTGTTTTTCAATTTTTCTAAATCATCTTCGAAAAAAGTATAACTTATCAAAGAGTTCTCAATTCACCGATATCAATAACTATGATTTGGATAATGGAGAGTTTTATGAGGAAGACTCAGATGAAGAAGAACAAGTTCGCATTCTCAAGCATCTCAAAAATGCCTTAGGTGAGCTAAGACAAGAATGTCAGGACTTACTACATTGGTTTTATGTAGAAGAACTTTCTTTATCAGAAATTGCTGAAAGACAAGGAATCACTTTGGGTACTGCTACAACCAAAAGATTCAGATGTTTCAGCTATTTGAGAGAAAAAATGTTAAGGTTTCAATAGAATTTGGTATAAATAGATAGAGTAATAAATAGTCACTCTAGAAATTAGAAAAATATGGATAAAGATTTAATTGATAAAATTCCACTCTATGTAAGAGGGATTTTACCAGCAGATGAGCAAAAATTTATACGAGAGCAAATTAAAGTAAATCCTGAGCTAGCGGAAGAAGTTAAACTTCAAGAAGGAATCATGAATGCTTTTAAGAGACTCAACTACAAAAAAATATTTGCCGAAATAGCAGAAGAAATTCAAGAAGAAAATGTAGCAGAGCCTATTCCGTTTTACCCTAACTCAATACAAGACAATGAGTCAAATCAAAAGAAAGCTATACCTTTCAGGCTACCTCTATCATTAGCTGCAGGGTTACTAATAATCGTTGGGTCATGGGTGGTGTATCAAAGTTTTTTTATGGAAACAAACTCTTCTCCTGAGTATTTAATGAATGGACATACAACTAATCAAGCTCTAATTGTTCCTACATTACCCAAAGGGATGGAAAATAGCGATATAAATGATAAAGCTTGGGCCAAGGATTCGACTGCTCTCTATCAAGCAGTACAACAACTTATTGATAATTCGGCGGATATGGAAACATTATCTCTTTTGGGTAAATTATCAAAAAGCCGGAAAAATCAAGCCCTTAAGCTTCAAGCAGAATGGTATTTGTCCATATATCAATGGAATTTTGGAGATAGAAACGAGGCTTTAAATTTATGGCGTAACATTATAAATTCAACTGATTCGCCCTACAAGGAGGATGCAAAAATAATGCTTACTGTACATAGTGAATCGGGTAGATAATAGAATAAAGTTATTGTCGATATCGGTAGATTATAGAATTATTTGATAAAGTATAAGAGCCATTTAATCTGTAAATTCTAGCTATTCATTGGCTATTTTAAATAAGTTTGGGGTTGACAATGATCAACCCCAAACTTAAGTACTATTGAGCAATAACTATTCTGAATCCGATGGCACCATAGGTATCGCCAGGGGCAGTTATATCACGATTAGCGACTCGTAAAACACGGTTTGTACCACTACTATATTGCCCATACCAGTCGTTACACCATTCCCAAATATTTCCAGTCATATCATTTGCCTCATTAATTAGATTATTCAGTATAGGAATATGCTAGTAATCTTTATTTTCAATAACTAAAGTCAAACGACGTTACGCTCTATCCAGCATATTTTGACTTAAAGGAATCATCCCTTTAGTTTGAGTACTCATTAGATTTCTAAGCAAGAATGAAATGAATATGAAGTAAACTTTCCATGAAGTTTGAGGGGTATAAAATAGTCATTTAATACTATTCCATTCTTAGAAAGTAATTATATCTCACTTTCCAAGTGAGGTTGTTATTTGAATAATCCTTGTTACCGAGTTACTTGATTGAGACTTTTTAACAAGAGAATCAATGGAGTTAAGAATTACCACTCGCCCATATTGATCTTGCTTTGTTTCTAGTTTTTCAAAATGATCTGTAGTAGCAAATGCAATGAGTGCTTCAACCCCATAAGGGTCAGAGCATTCAAAATGTTCCTTTAATTCTACCTCCCTATTTAGTTCATACTTGGTAATTTCTAACTCTTCTTTGTTCATAAAGAAATACATACCACTTGCATCCTTATAGATGATTCTAATTTTACAAGGGTGATTTGCGGCAACATGAATACTGAGTGCCTCACCTTTTGTAAATGATTGAGCTAGTTCTCCTTTATTTGTTCTCAGACGAATACTGAGTATACTTTTATCAATCTTTTCTGGGGTAGCAACAACATGTTTGATTACAGTATCAGCTTCTGATACTAGTTTTATATTGGGAATTAAATCAAATTGTTTTACTCTGTTTTTAGGTATAGCTACACGGCTTGTAGCTATCTTATCTCTTTCTTCGTTATAAAGATTAGTCTCAACTACTACATTATCACCCTCAATCATATAACAACCTTCTAATTGTAGAATAACATTAATGGAACGCCTTATTTCATTTATTTTTAATTGCCTATGACTTCTCGATAACTGTGCTTTTATATTACCAGTGATATAATCTGCCATAGGATTAATGACATTTTTTCCCTCGTATGTAATTTTATGTATATTAATCTCTTTGCTCTCATTTTTGGGTATTTTGATACTCAATTGCTCACAAATTCGATCAATAAGATCTTCAAGGGTATTATTTTGTGCTTTAAATATATGCTCAGGGAAAGGTTTAGCAGAGTTCATTTCGGTGGTTATAAAATCCATATAAGCAATTTTATATTCATTGGATTCTTGCTGCTTCTGAAAAGATATCCTATACCATTCGTAATCCTTGATTACTTCGCTCTTATTATCTCTATTAAAACCTTGAAGATATCGCTTTAAGTAGATATGGTATTCGTTCTTACGGGGAATATGAACTCTTATTGAAGAAAGGTCAAAGTTGAAACTCAGTCCACCAAAATATGTTACAGGTAGAGCATTGATGTATTCTCCTAATGTAATGTTTTTACTCGTACGCACATCATTACCTCCTAATGACAAGTCATTTGCTATTAATACTCTATCCAAATCAATAAAATACGAAATGAGTTTTTTTTCATCCTCTTCAGTTCCATCGGAGAGAAACAATTGCATTGAATGCTGAGTTTGTTTCAGCACTTCAAGGATTTGAGATAAATCTTTTTCCTGTTGAGTCGTAAAAGATGTCGAAAGAGTTTTTTGTCCTAATATCTGAAAATTCACAGATACTAATAACAATAGATATAAGTATCTAACTAACATAATCATATATGATTTTAGAAAAAGCAATAGGAGTTAGAAAATAAATCCCTAACTCCTAATACCCTGAAATAGAGTTCTTAATTTTGGTGTTTGATCTTAACTATGAGAGGAACTACAGTACCCTTAGCATCTCCTTTCAAAGCAAATCCGATACTTTCCGCTTGATAATCAATCTGATTAGCAGAAATAATCTCCTTACCCACTGCACTCAATACTTTTTGAGTAAATGTTCCCGAAGCTCTTCTAATGTCTTGAGATAGCTGATTGATGTCTAATTCATTTGCAGAATATAAGACTAAGAAATAATCATTTCCTGCTGAACTATCAAGTGTAAATGAAGCATTATTAGCAGGTAAAGTAGCCATATTATTTGATGGTATTAGTGCACTGACACCATCTTTATATGGGAATAACGAACTTACAGAGTTACTGTCATCAGAGCCTATGATATACACATAGCTAGACTTAGAATTTGAGATAGAAGCCTTAAAGCTAGTATTAGAAGGATAGGCATTCTTAATTGAATATTCTTTAATTAAAACTTCTTCTTGTGTCTCTGATTTGTCAGATGTCACAGTAATTCCGCGTGTCTTGACGTTACTTGATACCACTTCCATTTTACCTCCTGCATTGAGCAACAATTCCATTTTACCTGACATTGTTACTACGTTAGGAGTGGGCTCAATATCTGCTACTACTTCATAGGCATACGGCGTAAAAGTCACTAAATCTGCATAGTTTGCCCAAGTATAGCCCTCTTGTCCCCATTTGGTGCCCCAGCTATTAGAAATCAAAAAACCTCCTTTTTCATCATCATAGCCGATAATAGCCATAGCGTGTCCCCCCAAACTACTCTCAATTGTTTCGTTTGGCGAAGCTTTCCATGTCTCTTTTGCTAGAAAGAAAGATTCAGGAACCATCATACCAATTACCACCGGATTTTGAGTTTCTACTAATGCTGATTTGATCTTAAGGATTTTTTCATTTGTAGTCATTGTTGCTTCTAAATCAATGATAGGTGTGTACCCTGCAATTTTAAAGTTTGCTGCTTCTGTATTACAGTTGTCATAACGTTTTCCACAATCATAAGGTGCACATGATAATTTAGCAGCACCTTGATTTTTTAAAACTTCTAAAGCATCTGGTAGACGAGTTCCTTGGTCGCAACTACTTGATGATTGACGCTTAATTCTTTCGTATACATAGCTAGGTGAAAAAGCTGTGTTAAAGATTTTAGTCTTATCTGACAAATTAAGTTTTCTAGCTTCCATTGTGGTGCGCATGTAGTACGCAGTAGACCAACCAACACAAGTACCCCAATTTCCTTGATCTCCAATAGGTGGGCTGTACTTCAATAGGCTGTAAGCGGGCGGAAGGATTCCTCTAAATTTAAAATCTTTACTACGTTTTTTTAAGCTACTATATTGTCTGTCATCTGGGGTAAGTCCTAACTTATACTTAGGTTTTTGAGCTAATGCACCTATACCTCCCAATGTCAAACTTAAGATGGTAACTAGAGCCAATAAATTAAATGATGTACGTTTCATGGTTATTATTTTTAATGATTTAAATCGTTTGGTTTGAATGAGCTTATAGTTCTTTAATTATTATCTGACTTATCAGAGTATATCCTGGCTTTTTACTGTTTAGTTTACTTTTTGATGGCATTCTCTCGGCGGTGGATTGATTTTCTGAAATCGGGGCGCCTTTTTCAAATTTGGAGACATTATGATAGGTAGTTGCTCTACAAAACATCATACCCATAGAGTCTTTACGGAAATTATCAAAATAGGTAAAGTTGCTACTAACTAGGTCAAAATTCATTTTCTTTCCTTTAAGTAAATTAACAAAACCATCTAGTGCTAATTCATCAGTTGTTCCATCTTTCTTAATCATCTTTACAAACGATGATGTAGAGAATAATTCTTTGTGAATAAGTTCATACTTAGCATAAGCAGAATCGGCACTTGCAGTATTTTGCAAGGTCTTAGCTAAGGCTAAAAAACTTTTCACTTTTTTCTCAGCTGACCAATCGACAACTAATTCTTCTTCTACAATTTCAGGTTTAGGTTTGGGAGTTGGGGTTGGAGTAGGTCCAGGATTAATGGTTATTGGTAAACGTTCACCTGCTCTTGTAATACGATTTATTTTAACAAACTTTACATTGTTTTTTGAGTCCGTGTACACTACCGTTTCAAAATTTAAGGTATCCAAAACGTTTGAACTTAGTTGATTAGAAAGCTTTCCTTCCAGAGATAATGGAACCTTTACTTGATAGGTAAATACTAATCGGGGTGACTTTTGAATAATAGAATCTAAAGACTCTATAACTAAATCATCGCGGTTGAGCTCATAAGTAAAACCTTTTTTATAAATCGATGAATATACCTTAATCATTTCACTGGCTTTGAAAGTAGCTTTATCTACTATACTTTCTATTTTTTTTTCAGGTTTTAGATTGGCAGGAATTCCATGATTTACAACAGAACACGTATCCGCAGAAAAGAATAAGGCTACAAAATCCTTAGCTTTTTTGGCGCTTGGATCAGCAACTACCATAGGTACTAGTAGGTTTATCTCCTTTTGGTAAGCTTTAAGAAGATTATTAAGCGCTCGCTCATGAGAGCCTGGTATATCGTCTCTCATTTTTGAAAAACCTGTCAGTGTTAGTACGATAAATAACATTGATAACATCTTCGGGGAGTGTACTAAAAAGAATCTGTTCATTTGTGCGTATTTAAAGGTTGAATGATTATTTTGTCTACGGACCAGATACTAAGTTGGCCTTCGATTAGTGAACTTTCTAGCTGGATAGATTTTTCTTCCCAAGATTTGAACCACTTTGGAGAACTTAAATTTATCTCCTTGATTATCATTTTTTTGGAAAGATGTAAGCCATTAATATTTCTGCCAAAACTTGTCATGTATGACAGATTTATATTTCGAATCTTAAAGCCTTTGTCCAAGACATTAGGAATATTTTCTTTGTCTTTACAACCATTTATACTGATCGGTAATAGAACCTTATCAGTAGTTTCGAAAAAAATTGTATCAGATTTAATTTTTTTTTGTAGCAAAGCCAATGCTTCTTTCCTAAGGACTTCATCCTTATTTTTATCCATTAAAAGAAAGATATTTGTATAAAGCTGTGCTAAAATAGAGGTCATCACTAACTTGGTTGGAGGCTCATCATAGATCCAGCAGTTAGTAAATTCAAACTTTGACAAATGAATATCTTTAAATAGCTCTTTGTCTTTTGTTGCCGCAATTGTAATTAACCAATGTTCTCCTATTCGCTCAGTATGTAGTCTATCTTGTTGGGTTCCCCAGAGACTAACAGGAACGTCAAAGGTGATTGATATTTCATGCTGAGATTGACTCCTTTGGACTATAATTGCTTTTGAGGGGTCTAGAATGAAGGTAAACCCTTGCCAAAAGGTGTATGGAAGTTTTTTAACGAGTAATTCAAACGGTAATTTTTGGCGCTTAACCCTATAAAGACTATCATTTAGTGTTAGGTCAGGAAGAGGAATTTTTCTTGAAAGCTGATATTGATTTATAAGACTTAATATCTCTTTATTTCGGATACTTGAGTCTTTCGGAATACCTAATTGTTCTATAGATATTGAAAATTTCTGTAAACAAACCTTAGCAGAGTCAATGAACTTATCTTGAGCAAATAGTCTATCAGAGGGAAAATTCAAAATCAAAAAGAAAAGAAAAATCTTTTTCATATTATGAAGGATTAGCACGCGTTTATGGATGCTTTGCAATGTTACTTATTAGTAATCCCGAGTTTTCTTTTTCTCTCAAAAAGTCTTTCAATTCAAGAGAATAATATTTATCTACCTGAAGGATTATACGCACATCTCCAATGCTTGTCAGCTTTACACCTTTGTTTATAGATGTTTCTAAGGTCCAGATTTCTTGAGTGAGTCGTATCTTAGAACTGACGAGTGGTATGATAGATTGACCATTATTAACAATATCCAAAAGCTGAATAAAGGAAGTATCATGAGCGTTTGGGTTTAGATACCGACTTCCCTGATGGCATTCACTCAACTCGTTACCATGTTCTGATCCTAAAGCTATTGTTTTCGGGAGATGAATCTCCGAAATTTGCCATGAGGAGTACTTTTGAGATTTGTTGTAAATAGTCTCTAGCTCTATTTCTACAGGAAACTTACCTACCCCTGATTCTGCTATCGCTACTATTTTAGCCTTTAATTCGGGAAACTCTCCTATTGTTACGTGTTCTTCAACTATATATTTAATAAATTGATCCACTTCATTGATGTAGGCTTGGTTTTTATTCAAACCACCCAATCTGACATCGTATTCATCAAAGAGACTTCTTACATATAAACCTCTAGGGTATATTTGCTTGGTAGAATCAGTCCAGCTTTTCCCATTTATAAAAGTTTGATAGTTAAACCGACTTATAAAGTCCCCAAGTCCTTTCACTTGCCATAGCATAAAGGACTCAGGTTTTTCTCTTTTGTATTCAGTAATTGTTGTGGTATCTAATTTACTTTTTTGACCATATACATTAATGGATACTATAGAGATAATTGTGATGATAAGTTGTATTCTCATGCTAGTTTGAAATTGAACTCTCTGTTTCTTCTACGGTGATATTGCCAAAGCTCATAATAAAAGTATCATTCTTATAAGATTGCCCAACCATAACATTTATAGCCTTTCTATCTTTGGAGCGATAAACCATTTTCTTATCCTTATACTCGCCAACAAAGTTTTGATAATAGTAGGACGTAGAATGGTACCTTCCATCAGGTCCTTTTTTAAAAGGGGTAGAATAATTTACTTGATATGAGGTTACTTTTACTTTTGCAAAATGCTTTAAATCCATAAGGTTTTCTAAGTATTCATTCACAGGAATAGCTCTGGTAGGGCCTGTCTTGGATGAAATTTGTATTGTTGGATACAGCGTTTTTTTCCCTTCACTGGTAGTTGTATCAGTTTTTTCAAAAAGAGATAAAGCTGCATTTAACGATCGCTTCCGAAGGTTTAATGGAATTTCTTTATCACTCAACTGTTGAATATAAAGCAACAAGTCCTCGGTTCTTTTATCGGCCAAATCCTTAAACTCTTGAAGTTGCTCTTTCGTAGGATCTTTAATATCACCCCTTGTCTGAGCTACACACGCTACATTAGCAAATATTAATAAGCATAATGCGATGACACGGTATAAATGAAAATTTTTCATAGTAGTTATTATTAGCGTATTTCTTGAATAGTGATAATTTGATATTTTCCTTGATCGGAAAATGTAGAAAGATTCTCTACAACATTTATTTCTTTAATAGCTTGTGCTCTAGAAACTAAAGAGGCAAGAAAAATATCTACATCTACTGGCTCAAGCTTATTTTCAATAAGATTAATATATTCTTTTACTTGAGCTACCGGAGGGAAAAATTTATTTCTATTTAGATCTAAAATTTGCCATCGTTTTTGTAATGAAATTCTTTCATCTACTAAAGTGTTAAGATATTTATTCATCTCACTGAATGATACGCTTGGTAAGGGTTTTGGTGGTGCAGGTTCTACAATAACGGAATCCTTTATTACAGGGTCAACTTTAACTATAACTGGACCATATACAGTTACATTTATTTCAAATATTGAATGCTGTATATGTCTAGATCCTTCGATTTGAGTTAATTTATTTTGTAATCTGACTTCGGCATCATCCAATAAACTTTGCCACTCAATAGTTAGGTTTTGAGCTTTTGCAAACGTTAGCGATTCTAACCAAGACCGTGTATAAATACCCCCATTTTCATCTCCCAATGCTTGCTCTTCTCTTCTAGAGGATGCAAGAATGATGTCACCTTTTGACTCTAAAAAAAGTTTTCTTAAAATATCGCTTTGATTGGATATACCTTTTCTTACCGGGGTACGACTTAGGACAGCTTCTGATACGGTATTATTACAGCAATCCGCAAACGACATACAAAGTCTAGCATTTTTCCTCTTTAACTGTTCGTGAACATCAGTCAAATTAAGGTTATTGACATCCTTTACCTTCAAATTGGGAAAAATACTCTTAGTGTTTTGTAGAGCAAATCCATGTCCTGAATAATAAAATACTAACACATCTGTGTCAGTCACGGTAAGGTCACTTATCTGTTTGTAGAGAGATCCTCTTGTGAATTGATCATAAGTAAGAATTGTTTTTTTGAAGTTGAGATTTAATTCTTTTGCTATTGTCTCAAATTCAAACTCTATGGTATTTATATCCTTCATGGTACTAAAGCCGATATCTGTTGCCTGAACATCGGCCATAATGATCAAACGCAAGTCACTAGCTAGTGTAAAGGTTGGTATTAGTAATACCAATAAGACACATATTTGTAATCGTTTATACATCTGAAAAAATTTTTAAATGAGATTAATTAACCATTGATACTCATAAATAGAATAAGCTTATCACTTGTAAAAAAGTTATTTACATATTTAGGGCAACATAAATTCGTAAATATATACCTCATAGCATATTTACAGGCTCTTTTTTTATTTTTCGGTGTCTATTTTTAAACCAATGTATAATAAAAAGGATGGATGGATTTTTCCTTTATTGAATTGATATAAGATTCATTAAACTTTTTGTCATTTCATATTGTCAATCTTCAAGTTTTAGTAATTGTATTCTATTTTAGTATTATGTTCTGTCTGTTATTCAAATCCTAAACTTTACAAATCACTTGATCTATTCTATTATTAATCGAAACCATTCTCAAAAAGACTTGTATGAAGGAGTCAAGGACGGAGATAGCTGGGCATTTTCGTTCATTTATCAGAGGACTTATGCCTCACACGTAAATAAGATGAACCAAGAAAAAGATGTTGCGTATGACATTTTCCAAGAAGTAATTATTGACTTATTTGAAAAAGTCAAATTGGGGACATTAGAAAAACGGGAAGAAAACACCTCAAAAATGATACTGAAATGGGTAAATCAACATTTGGAGTGGAAAAGACTTGACTATTGGAAGTCAAAACAAAGTTCTAGGTTTCAAGAAAATATCGACAACCACTCGGATTTTCAAACTACCTATATTTCAGATACATTTTTCTACAAAGAAATCATTAGGGAAATTCAAGCTCTTGGAGAGTCTTGTATTGAAATACTTATGCTAAAACTCATTGATGAGCTAGACTGGGATGAAATATATGTACAATATCCAACAGTAGCACAAGCTACACTTCGAATGAGATTTAGTAATTGCTTAAAATCCTTAAGACAACGTATCAATCTTTAAATTTCATGAAAATAACAGACGAGGAAAAACTAGAATTGATTGAGTTTATCATCAATCGTACTAATCTAGAAAAAAATGAAGAGATTTCTCAAAGAATTGCATCTGATAATGCTTACAAAACCGAGTATGAATCGCTAAAAAGAATTCATTTGGGGTTTCAAGTATATGATGTCTCCAGAAAACTGCAAGAAATACATGCAAATGGAAAAGTTCAAAATTTATGGACTCAGTATATAGCAGTGGCAGCAAGTCTGTTTATAGTAGCAGGATTATTCTTATGGCAAAATAGTACTAATAAAATCGATGGTGTTCAGATTTATCAAGCCTATTACAGTTCACCACAGGTTTTTGTGAATGCCTCTGCAGATATTGAAAAAGAATTTAATCACGCCATTGAGCTACTCGACCAAAAAAAGTATCGCGACGCTATCATTATTTTACGCACTAATAACCATCCTTTTGCTTCTTGGTACTTAGCATTGGCATTATTGCATGAAAACCGTGTAGAAGAAGCTAAAATATACCTTGTCAAGTTGAGTAAAAATATAGACAGTCCATTTCAAACAGAGGCAAAAAAAATCTTAGCGCAAATAGAGTAGTTATGTGGTCTCCAAAAGAAAAAATCTTCCTACCGAAAAATAAATTTTCTTCCAAAATCTAAGTTAAATAGTCTAAATTTTAGGTCAGTCTTTTAATTCATACTCTACAGACTGTTAAGGTTTTGTCAAAAGTTGTATTTATAGGTGCATTACTATGAATTATCTTCAACTGAATGTGTTTATTAATGCTCTCTCAGTAGCACAGTCACTACATATTCTTAATACTCAACACTATGAAAACCTACAAACATTTCTATTTGAGTTTTTTAACAATTCCTATGTACTTCCTATTAAGTGTTATAAGTACTCCCATGAGTTATAGTCAAACAGCTCAAGAGTGGTATGATTTGGGGATCGACACAGGAGACAATAAACAAAAGATTAGGTATTTCGAAAATGCGATTCGAGAGAATGAAAATTTCGCGTTGGCTTACTATCAAAAAGGATTAGTATTCTTAAAGTCTTTCAAATACGAAGAAGCACAGGGACTTTTCTCTACTGCTATCAGTATTGAAGAGCGTGCTGAATTTTACGATGCAAGAGCTGAAACTTTATTTTTATTGAAAGATTATCCCAAGGCTTTAACAGATTTTAATGCTTCTTTGACACGTAATCCAAATAATAAAAAAACGCTACTACTAAAAGCTAACACGCTCATAGAACTAACCAAATTTGAAGATGCCCTCAATATTACAAACAATATTCTTAAGTTAGAACCTCTGAATACAAATGCTTTAACTAGTAAAGCTATTTGTCTTATAAATCTTTCAAAAGTAGACGAAGGGCTTAGTATCGTCAGAGAGGTGCTAAAACGAGAGCCCCGCAATCAAGATGCCTTATTCTCAATGGCGAAATACTATGAGAGAATAAATGATAAGGCTAATGCCAAAAGTACATACACTCAAATTCTGGCTATCAATAACAAAAATACCAAGGCTTCTGAGGCAATATCCAGAATAGACAAGAGTGAAAATGAATGTAACAACTGCGGAGATATATCAGGTCTTCCTAAATTAAGTCAATTCAAACGAAAATACGGTTTGATGATTGGAAATTCTGCTTATTCTAGTTTGAGTGGACTTATGTCAAAACCTATCAATGATGCCAATGATATTGCAAAGCTTTTCAAGACATTAGGAGTAGATACTAGAACAAGCACAGATTTGGACCTCAACGGATTTAATAACAAGCTTAACTCATTTTGTAATGAAGTTGAAAATGCGGATGCTGTATTCCTATTTTATGCTGGTCATGGTTTTGAAAAAGATGGGCTTAACTATTTAATTCCTACCGACGCTAAATTTCCGATTGATTATCAGAACTACATCAAGATTCAGGATATTTTGTACAGACTCCAACAAAAAAATGTAAAATACATAGTAATGATCATAGATGCCTGCCGCTCCTATGACCGAGGTTTTGTTCCCATTCCAGCAAGCGATACTACTGTAAAACATGTTAAAGTGACTCCAAACGCAGCGAGTAACTATTATATAGCTTATGCTACTTTGTCGGGGCAAACTGCGAGTAACGGAAGCTCAAAAAATGGTATTTACACGGCAGCTCTACTTAAGAACCTCACCCGAGGTATAAGAATTGATGATGCCTTTAGAAATACGCGTACAGAAGTATTGAATATGTCTGGTAATCTACAGCTACCTGAAAACCTTGAAGGTATGTCGAAATCTTTTATTATTGACTAATCTATGCGCTCTATCTCTAACTGATGTATGTATGAAAAATCTCTTATCTATTATCGCCATCTCTATTGGTATCATCTCTACTTCGTTTGCCCAAAAGGTAGGACATTCTTACACCAAAATTGGTCATGTTGTCAGTTTTGTAAATACTAGTAGCTCTCCGAGAATGAAATTTATGATAGATGATGATTGGAAGGATCTATATTTTATTCAAGAGTTTTCGGATACTTCACTGGTATTTAAAAATGAAAAAGAAGCAAAAGAATATGATAAGCTTTATCAAAAACGACAAGACTTAATCAAAGACCAATTAGACCTTATTAAAAAGATAGAACTCGCCCAAACAGCTAAAAAACCTAAAGATGCACAAAAATTACAGGAAAAACATGATAAAATAAAGATTGAAGCCATAGATATACGTCAGTATCTCAACAATCGAACATACCTAAAACCTGGAATGACTGTCAATTTAACTTTTGAGTACTTTCATCATGAGAATAGAAATGTGGTGACAAAACTCACTATAATGGATGACTTTACTAAAAAAGATAAAATAGAAGGTCTTATCGAGTCTACTGGAGATGTAGCGGTGGTAAATGGCAAAAAAGTCCGCTTGACTACTGGGTCATTCTTGTCTGGTAAAAATCGAACTAAGAAAAAAGGGGGATATGAAGGTAGAATATTCAAATCATTTTCAGAGCTTGATATGGGTATGTCACTCGAATTATCAGGGAGATACCAAGAGGATGGCATTTTTTTAGTCTCGTCAGGAGAAGTATATCCATCAGATTATAACTCCAATGATGATAAGCTCAAAAAGATCGCTACAGAATATATCAAGTTCAAGGGAAATACGGTGTCTATGGGTAAGGAAAAGTTTGACTTAATCAAGGAGGGAAATATTAGCAATTACGTTGACAAAATAGGACAAAGTCTCATACCTGCATATATGAAAATGTTGCCAACAACTTCGCCAGATTACGTCAATTTTAAGTTCCACATTATTAAAAATGATGACTTCAATGCTTGTGCCTATTCAGATGGCAATATTTTTATCAATACAGGATTACTCCTTAAAGTTGAAAATACTTCACAATTAGCAACAGTTTTAAGCCATGAAATTGCCCATGTTGTTAATAAACATAGTAGGAAAAACTATGAAACATCAAAAAGTATAGGGGATATCATGGACTTTATTTCTGAAATCTTTAAACAAATCAAGGATACTACATTGCTTGGTATCGACAAATCTGAAATGGATACTTTCCTGCGAGCCTATGGTGCGCCAGCTTTTAGCGCCGGTTATTCTCGCACATTAGAAACTGAAGCAGACAGATGTGGTCTATACTACATGACTAGGGCTGGATATGACCCACGCGAAGCTAGTGAGATTTGGTACAATATGTCAAAAAGCGCAATTTCAGAAGAAGTTATTTCGGACGATGATATATTTACTAGAATAGCAAGAATTGGAGAGAAAAAAATGGCCTCCATCTATTCATCACATCCCGAATTACTCAAAAGAGCACATAATATAGATATGCTTGTTGCTATGAATTTTGGAGACAAAAACTTCGAAAATGATCGAAGTATGTTCCAATCCCAACAACAGGAATATCAAAGTTTTAAAAAGCATTTGTCCGCTGTTTTGAGTCCTCCAAAAGTTAAAATAGAACCTGTGTCTCCCCCTTCTACTCACAAACCTGAAGACAAGAGCAAGTACACACAGCCACCTAAAAGCAAACCCAAAAAGAGTACCAAAAACTCTCATTAAATGATCAGCTCAATTATCATCCCAATTGACGAGATTATGATAGAGCAAGGATAATCAATCACATTACACTAATTAATTATGAAACAAATTTACGCTTTTCTATGGCTTTTATTGATATGCCAACAGCTTATCGCCCAAAAAAAGGGGATGGTGCCTGTAGGAAATCAGCTACCTATTGGTACAGAACGCCGTTTAGCCTTGATAGTAGGTAACAAAGACTACCAAAATCCCGATGCTGTACTTAAAAACCCTATCAACGATGCCATCGCTATGCGTAATGCTTTACAAAAGCTTGGTTTCGATGTACTGTATTACAATAATTTAGATAGAGTCGCTTTTGAAAAAGCAATAGATGATTTTGGAGTAAAGCTGAATAACTATAACGTAGGCTTATTTTATTACTCTGGGCATGGAATACAAGCCCAAGGCGAAAACTACCTAGTACCAATAGATGCCAACATTATCGGAACGGAAGCAGTAGTCAATTACACTTGTGTAAATATGGGACGAGTGTTGGGCTTGATGGAAGGCTCAAAAGCAGAGACAAACCTAGTTTTTTTGGATGCTTGCCGTAACAACCCTTTTAAAAAGAGTTGGGGTAATAAAGGTGAGATACAGCGAGGCTTTGCCATCCCCCGCAACCCACCCGGGACTTGTGTGGTATATGCTACTAGTGCAGGAGCAACGGCAGATGACAACGTAGCTTCAACGAATGGTTTATTTACCGAAAACCTATTGCAGTATCTCAGCATACCCAATATGAGCTTGTCATCAATTTTGAATGGAACTCGTAAAGAAGTATATAAAAAAAGTAACAAAACCCAACTCCCTGAAGACCATGTAAAATTGCTTGGGGATTTTTACTTTTTGGTAAGCAGAGATGCTCCTAAGCCCGTGCCAGTACACTCCGAAATAAACTCTTACAAAAAAATAGCCTTGGTCATTGGTAATGCTAATTATACTAGTGGTCCTCTGCTCATAAATGCAACCAATGATGCTGATTCAATGGAAGTGGTGCTTAAAAAATCAGGCTATGAAGTTATCAAAATGAAAAACCTTAGTAAAATTGAGCTAAGAAAAGCCATTGTTTCATTCAATGATAAGCTTTCATCATACTCCGAAGCCTTAGTTTATTATTCAGGATTTGGCTTGGTTTACGATGGACAAGCCACGATTATCAGTACAGATTTTAAAAATGAGGCATTTGACACTGAAGTAACACTCAAGGAGGTTTTTGCAGAAAGTAATGCCAATAGGCGTGATTTAACCAAAATCATTATTTGGGATTCTTGTTTAGGTACACAATCGAAAGTTGAAACTGCCCCAGATTTTAACATTCCCCAAATAAAAAACAGTATTTATTTATTTGCCACTGCTGTTGGAGGAGTCGCTATGGATGGCTATAATTCAGGTCGTAATGGATTATTTACCTCAGTATTATTACAACAATTAGCAATTCCCAACCAACGTATTCAACAAATTGCTATAAACACCCGCAATAAAGTCAGAGAGTTATCTGATAATAAACAGGTTCCATTTTCGTGGGAAAATCTATATAATGAGGTTGTCTTCTTAAAGAGAACAGATCGCTAAACTAGTAAGATTTATTCAAACGAGGTATAAGCTCTAAGGTATAAATACAAAAGTAAGTTATTCTCTTGTGGAATAGAAAAAACCGCAAGAGAATATCCACTATTTGAAAGGTGTAATATGAAACGGCTTTGTCCATTTATTTTCATATCGATGTATGCCGAATCAGCTAAGGAATCAGTAGTCATCTTCAATGTGCCTTTACTAGAACAAGAAAATGACTCTCCTCAAAAAGTTCTAACCCCTTTGGGTAAATCTTGGCAAATAGGTACTCTTATCAATACACACTAAAAATCAATAGGTTATCCTCAATTGACAGCACTGAAATAGGAATTAAACTTGTATTTTACCCTAATGAAACCACTTTATCTTTTCCTTTTTTTACTACTGTGTAGCCAACAGCTTAACGCCCAAAATAAGGGCATGATTCCAACTGGTAAACAATTACCTGCTGGTACAGAAAGGCGTTTGGCATTGGTGATTGGCAATAAATACTATGCGTATGCAGGCCGGTTAAACAATACTCACAATGATGCCGACGACATGGCGAAGGTTCTACAAAACCTTGGCTTTGATGTAATCTTGAAAAAAGACTTAAGTATGATTGATTTCCAGAAATCGATAGATGACTTTGGGACAAAACTGGGGCAATACAATGTTGGATTGCTGTATTACAGTGGTCATGGTATACAATATCAAGGTGAAAACTATCTGGTACCGATAGATGCCAAACCCAATACAGTCGAAGATATCGAATACACTTGTGTAAAGTTGGGTAGAGCTATGGCAAAGATGGAGGGAGCAAAATTGAAAGTATCCTTAGCATTTTTAGATGCTTGTAGGAATAATCCTTTTCCGAGCAGTAGTCGAGCAGTTGGACAAGGATTGACAATACCCAACAACCCACCAGGGAGCTTTGTAGTATTTTCGACAAGAGCTGGAAGTACAGCTGACGACAACAGTAGTGGAAGGAATGGGCTATTTACTTCTGCATTATTGCAAAATTTGTCACAAGCCAATGTAGGCTTGAGAACAATGATAGATAACGTGATAGAAACCGTTACGCAACGCTCTGGCAACAGCCAAATACCTGGTCGCTATGATGAGCTACGAGGAGATTTTTATTTTTTAGTAGGTGGTGAATCTAAACCAGAACAAGAAAAACCCATTATAATAAATAGAGAAGAACCAAGCCCTATATCCAAGAGAAGCAAAAAACTATTCCCGTATGAACCAGAAATAGTTTTTGTGCGAGGTGGAACTTTTAATATGGGTAGTAATGATGATAACTTGTTGGCTAAACCCATGCATCAGGTTATATTAAGTGACTACTATATAGGCAAATACGAAGTAACACAAGAACAATGGAAAGCTGTCATGGGAAATAACCCAAGCGAATTTAAAGGCTGTCCTACTTGTCCTGTAAACAATGTGAATTGGAATGATATACAAAAATATCTTCAAAAGCTCAATGCACTTACGGGTAAAATATATCGATTACCTACCGAGGCGGAATGGGAGTATGCTGCTCGCGGGGGAAGTAAAAGTAAAGGGTTCATTTATAGCGGCGGTGATGATATTGAAAATATAGCTTGGTGGTATGGAAACAGCAACCATCAAACACATCCTGTAGGTCAAAAAAAGCCTAACGAATTAGGTATTTACGATATGACAGGTAGCCAAGCAGAGTGGTGTAATGATTGGTTTGACGAAAATTATTACAAAAATAGTCCAAGCATCAACCCTAAAGGTCCTAATGAAGGTACGCATCGAATTGTCCGAGGTGCTAGTTGGCGTGGTTTAAAGGATGATAGTCGTGTTTATTATCGTGAAGTATTGCCCCCCAATAATACCTCTTATGGAGTCGATTATGGATTGCGTATCGTATTAGAACATTAGTTTACGGGAAATATTTGAATAAAAAATATACCCAAAAATTGCGGTCTACGTTTTTGGGCTGTTACATATTTGATAGAATTCTTACCAGCAAAACACAGAATATATAATGAAATAGTTCTTACTCTTAACATTATTTTTCTACAGATTGAAATAGTTGCTTGAACAAAAACGTAACTATAAATCAACTTTATGGAGACTAATTACGATATTAATTTATTTTAACCTTTGAGTAAGTTTATTTACTATCATCTCTTAGCTGCAGTCTAATATTTTATTTGAAACCCTAAAATAAAATATAAAACAACTTCTGATGTACATAGATGAACTCTGGATAATAAAATGAAAAACTTGATGATGAATAACAATTAGAAATTATTCGGAACATGTGCTCTATCTAAAGGTTTTGCCATTCCTTTGTGAACAAGCCATAAATACCAATAATGAGATTTAATTAAAGTACACCTTGCTAAGTTTGATAATACAAACTCCTGTAATATAGATGCAGAGATTGAAACAATATCAAGACCAAGTAAACCAACTTAACCTATCTTGAGTACAGCTTTCATATAACAGTAACCAGTAATGAAATCACAATGATATTGACAGAAGCAATTCGACCAAATTTCCATCGACTAGACAATAAAAGAATATGTACTAGCATAAACTAAAATGATTACTCATGAAATTATGATAAAGCGATAAAAAATTTCGGCTCTGTTTTTGTGCACAATCATTAAACCGTTTTATAAAAAGTTATCTTTTATCTAAATCGCCTAAAATGAAAGAGTGGTTAAGTATTAAAAATACCTCTCTTCATTTCTTTTTTTAGTAATCATTACAACGCACCCTATGACAAAATCAAACTTTACATTCTTGGCTTCAAAATGGCCAGAAATGTTCCAATTAGCTCAAAAAGCTGAATTAGAAGTTTTTAAAGACCCTAGTAATTGTTGTTTTCTATGCCGAAAATCCCTTGAAGGTTTGTCGGCTTCCCATTTTTAGTACAGATTAAAAATATACATAATCTGTCTACTTTGATTATGTTTTTAACCCTTCTTGGGCTGAGTGTAGCGTAGCGGAACGAA